>NZ_FXTO01000018.1 GCF_900182725.1 Thalassovita litoralis | reverse complement strand
GGGAAAGAACGGTCGCAGCCGCGCCATCTGTTCGTCGGTCAGCCAAAATAGATTGCTCATGATACCCCCTGAAAGTTTGGGGATTTGAAGCATGCGACCAATGCGATCTCAAGCCGATTAATGGGTCCTGAGCCTACAACAATCCCCGCCTAATATGCTGATTGTCAGCCTTGCGCTGTTTCTGACCTATTTCGTGATGGACCCGGTTTTCAGCAAAGCCTGGGCCGAAGGGATTTCCCCGCTTCTGGATGGAAAAATTGACTTCGAGGCCGCTTTTACCCACACGGTCGCGCCATTTCGTTTGTTCATGGCTTCGCGGCTGGACGGTGAAACCTTTGATCAGATTTTGGCCCTGCGTCCGCCGGATCAGCCGTTCGCTACCACGGCCGATGCGCCGCTTTCGGTTCTGGTTTCCAGTTTTCTACTCTCAGAGATTGCACAGGCTTTTCAGGTTGGGTTCCTGATTTTTTTGCCGTTCGTGATCATCGACCTAGTTGTCGCCGAGATCTTGATGTCGATGGGGATGATGATGGTCCCCCCCGCCGTAGTATCCCTGCCCTTCAAGCTGGCGTTTTTTGTGATTGCAGATGGCTGGTCGTTGGTCACGAATGCCTTGGTAACAGGGTATTTCTGATACCACACACCAAAGCAAAGGGACCAAGAATGGTCCCTTTGCTGTGTCCTTCAGCGTACCACGAATTCTGCATGTAACGCGCCTGCGGCCTTGATGCTTTTCAGGATGTCGATCATGTCCCGTGGGGACACACCCAAGGCATTCAGCCCAGCCACAACCTCGGACAGGGATGTTCCGCCCGGAACCTCTGCCAGACCTGTACCTTCTTCCTCTTCCAGTGTGGCCCGCGATCGGGGGACCACCACGGTTTCGCCTTCGGAAAAGGGATTGGGTTGTACAGCCACCGGCGCTTCCTGAATGCGCAAGGTCAGATTACCCTGCGATACAGCCACCCGCGAAATACGTACATCTTCCCCCATAACAATGGTCCCGGACCGCTGATCAACGACGACCCGCGCCTTTCGTTCGGGTTGAATCGCGATGTTTTCGATCCGGCCCAACGCATGTGCCGGCGATGGCATTCTGGTGGCCCCGATATCCAACCGCACCGTCCCGGCATCCAGCATCCGGGCCACGCCGCGCCCGAATTCCCGGTTGATCGCCGCTTCTACCCGACCGGCAGTGGTAAAATCCGGCTCACGCAACGCCAGACGCAACGTGGACAGGTTGACGAAATCGAACTCAACCTCACGCTCGACCCGTGCGCCAGACGGGATTACCCCCGAAGTCGGCACCCCCTGTACAACGGATGCCGCCTGTCCTTCGGCAACGGCCCCGCCTGCGATGACAGTTCCCTGCGCCACTGCATAAATTTGTCCGTCGGCAGCATTCAACGGGGTCATCACCAGCGTCCCCCCCAGCAGGCTTTTGGCATCGCCGATTGCCGAAACCGTCACATCAATCTGTGATCCCGCCCGCGCAAACGGATGCAATTCGGCAGTCACGAACACCGCCGCCACGTTTTTCGGCCTGAACTGTTCCCCCGTAACGTTTACGCCCAAACGCTCCAAAATATTGGACATGATTTCTTCGGTAAAGGGTGCGTTCCGCAATCCATCGCCGGTTCCATTCAACCCGACGACCAGCCCGTACCCCACCAAATCATTGCCCCGGACCCCGTCGAATTCCACCAAATCCTTTAGCCGGACAGTGCTGGCCGCCGCAGCAGACACACCTAGGGCCAAGCCAATAACCAGCAGTTTTAAAACCCATCTCATTACAGATAATCCACAAGCGAAAGCCCGGACAGGCGGGCGGTGACGGTATACAGTGCCTCTAGCTGAAACTGGACGTTTTCCAGCCGGGTCGCGGCCTCGTATTCGTCCACGCCCAAAAGCGCCTCGCGGGCATAGTTCAACGATACGCGTTCTGCTGCAATTCCAGCCCCGATTTCTTCGATCCGGGATTCCGCAAAACCCAAGTCGGCCCGCAACGCAGTCAGGTTATCCTGATCCTGCAATAATCCATTCCCTGCACGTTTCAGCAGCCCCGTTTGCACATCGGCAGTGGCATAATCTGCGCTTAGCGCGGCCAGTGCCACATCGGCCATCAGATCACGCAGTTCCGGCGCATCGGCCCGCAAATCCAGATGGATCATGTCTCGTTCCCCCAATCGAAACGGGGACAGGTTTTCCGTTGATCCCAGATAGCCCATAGCTGCAAATCCATCGGGCGCGGCAAACCAATCCCTTACTGCGGCCTCGATCCCATCGGACGTGACTTCGCCCGCCACGACATTCCGCAATTCGGACAGGATTTCCTGCGCGGGTGCCAGCGCGGCGCTGCCGGTCGCATCCCCGGCAAACAAAGACCGCCCGGCGTAGCTGGTGTTCAGCGCGGAAACAATCCTCGGCTGAGTGGGCTAAGGCCTGACGCGTCCCTTGCGTCCCCCCCGCCCCGATCAGCAGATCAGCGCCCAGGGTTTCCGTTCCGGTCTGAATAGTTTCCAATGCCGCCTGCATTGCCCCTGCAAACCCACCGGCGGCACTGACCGCTGTTTCATAAGCTTGCGCCGTGCGCCCGCGATGCTCCACATCGGACAGGTAGCGTAAATCGCCATTCAAATGCTGTGCAATATTGGTGGTTTCACCGCTAGACAGTTCTTGCGTCAACCGCAGCATTTCCGAATTCAGGGAAACATTCTGACGACGCAACGCCCACGTCTGCGCCATATCCCCCATTGACACCAGTTTCATCAACCAATCTCCATCAACCGTTGCAGCATTTCATCGACCGCCTGAACCATTTTTGCATTGGCGGCATAGGCGCGTTCGATCAGGATCAGTTTCTGAAGCTCAGCATCAGAATCGACACCCAGCGCCAGCTCCAGTTCTTTCAGTTCTCCTTGATGGGCCGCAGCAAAGCTTTGATCCTGCGCTATACTGTTCTCCAACCCTGCTATATTGCTCAGAAAATCTGATGCCAGCGTTGCGGCATCCCGATCCGTCGTTCCCAACGCATTGCCGCTTTGAGGGCGTTGTGCCGTCAGCCGATCAAGCATCGCATTCAAAAGATCTGCGTTGCCCACATTCCCCGGCTGCCCCGCGCCCAGCCCATCGCGCAGGTGCCAAAGCGCCCCACCTTGGTCTGGATCGACCACAGCGTTTATCCCAATCCGGCCCGCGATCCCCGTTTCCACGCCCGCCACCGCGCCTGCATCTGTGAACAAACCCGGTTGGCCTGCGCTCAGACTAGCATCAAGCCCGGTTTCAAACCGTTCGATCAGGTCCAGCGCCACGGTATCCAACTCCGCCTGCACCTGTGGCAACGTTTCGTCGCGCAGGGCAAACAACGCCCCCAGCGCACCGCCTGCCAATCCCTGACCGGATGTCATCGACACCTCGGTTCCATTGATCTGAAGCCCCGACAGCAACCCGTTTTCCAAGGTCATATGCGCGGCGACGGTGTTACGGGGGGCAAATGTCAGTTCGGCCGCTTCCCCATCCAGCAGCATCCGCCCCCCTGCGGCCATCAACGCCACTGCGCCGAAATCGCGCTGTATCTCTTGCACCGGGATGGCTGTTGAAATGTCGTCGATCAAGGCTTGCCTCTGGTCCTGCAAACCCGATGTGTCGCGTCCCTGCGCCTGCCCAGCGATAATATCGCGGTTCAGCGCCTCCACCTTTTTCAAAGCGGAATTCAAATGTTGAACCTGTCCCGCAATACCGCGATCTGCCTCCTGCCGCAGGGATTGCACACCAACAGACAGGCCATTTAACGCCCCGGTTAAATCCTGCGCAGCCCCCAGAACCCCCGCCAGTTGTGTATCGGATTCCGGTAAGCTGGCCGCTGAAATCAGCGCGCTTTCAAACCGTGCCATCAAACCTGTCAGTGATCGCTCTTCGGTTGGGTCCCCGGTCAGCGCCGTAAGCCGTTCCAAATAGCCCGCGCGGGTATCCGCCCGGGAAAGCGCGGCATCGGCCTGACGCCGATCCCCCAGCAACGCCAGGTCCACCAGCCGCGTGACCCCCGTGACCATAACCCCACCATCCGCGCCACCGCTTCGCGCCGTCAAAGACAAATTACGGGCGGCATATCCATCGGTTAACGCGTTGGACAGGTTTGATGAAATAACCCCAGCCCCACGGGCCGAAGCCGTCAGCCCAGACAGGGCATTCGAAAGCGCACTGGATAGCGTCATGGCATTTCCTTTCTCTGCTTACCGGGATCAGCGTTTGATATTCGTGGTTTCCTGAAGCATTTCATCCACGGTCTGAATGACCTTCGCATTCGACGAATACGCCCGCTGCGTCTGGATCATATCCGTCAGTTCGCCCGCGACATCTGTCGTGGATTCCTCCAACGCATAGGACACGACATCGCCGGTCGGACCATCGCCCGCATCCCACAAGAAGAACGTGCCGCTATCGGGCGAGGGCGCGAATGTCTGGTGATCCAGCGCCACCAGCCCATTCGGATTGGGCATGTCGACCAGCGGAATCTGGAAAATCGTGCGGGTGATCCCGGTGTCATACAGCGCATGGACATAGCCGTTTGAATCCACCTCGACCGAGGTCATGTTGCCGACCGGATACCCATCTTTATCAATCGACACCGGCGCAAAGCTGCTGGATAGCTGGGTCAGCCCATCCGGGTCGCCCGGCTGGCCGATATTAATCTCCAGCGGACCACCAGCCACGTTCACGATCAGCGCGCCAGTGCTGGCGTCATAAGCCCCACCAGACACGGACGTGACAGATTGCAACGTGCCGCCCGCCAAACGCCCATCGTCAAAAGCAAGCGTATATTCCCCCACGATGGCGTTCCCCTGCGCCGTGTCGCGCAGCACCATCGTCCATTCATTTGAAGACCCCGTTCCGGGGATGGTTGGGGTAAACTCAATCTCGATATTCTGGGAAATACCCAGGTTATCGTAATATTCGATGGACAGTTCCTGTGCGTCACCGGCAGCGCTTGCGTCGGTTGCTGTTGCGGGCAGATTCACGCCCAACGAAATCCGCGTGGTCGGTTCGCCAGTCAACTGGTTCACATTGACCTGCACAGGTTCCAGCCCAGCGCCAGTATCGCGCGGATAGGTGGGCACCGTTCCGTCAGCCAGCGCGGGCCACCCCATCAGCGTCAGCCCTGATTGCGTCACCAGATACCCATCGCTGTCCGTCTGAAACGATCCCGTTGTCGTCAGCAACATCTGCGCGTTGCCGTTGCCCAGGCTGATTTCCGAACTTGCGGCCACGGGCAGGAACCCACGCCCGCGCACCGCCAGATCCGTCGCGTTGGATGTCGTAACAAGCGACCCAGACTGGCTGACCAACCGCTGCGTCGTCACCCGGACCCCCCCAGCCGAATAAGCCCCGCCGCGGCTGGACGAGATCACCATAGAATGAAAATCCGTCTGCATCCTCTTGTACCCGTAGGTCGAAGAGTTGGCGATGTTGTCGGAAATCGTGGCCAAACGGTTGGCATTGGCGGCCAGCCCAGCCACACCCGCGTTTAGGGAAGAAGAAATCGTCATGGATACGCCTTTCTGCTGCATCAATCAAAGTTGCGCACAGAATTACAGGCGACCGCTTAACAGCCCGCTAATAGCTAAAATTGCTTATAGTTTCCCCATCAACGGCATGTCGTCTTCCCATTAGCGAATATTTTCCCGCAGCAGGATCACCTCCAGCCGGTTGTTGCGCGGATTGGTCGGATCGGTCGACGCCAGCTCATTGTCGGCGTGGCCCGTCACCCGTTGCACCCGATCGTGATGCAAACCGTCCTCTTGCATCAGCAAACGCATCCGATCTGCCCGTGCAGCGGATAAGGACCAGACAGGATTATCCTTTAAGACAACCGGATAGGCACGTGTATGACCTTCGACAGCCACATCATTGCGCACCAAGGCAAAGACACGCACCAACATCGCAGACAATCCACGCAACAGATCCGTAGGTGTGTCGCCATCCACCTCGAACAGTTCAGCACCCGGCAGGTCGAACAGCTCGACAATCAGCCCCTCATCCGTCACACGCATGATGATATGGCGCTGCTGTTCGACGCTGAACATGCTTTCCCCGCCGCGCCCCATCAGGACCGCTTCCATCTGTTTTAGCGTTGAATCTTCGGCCTCTCCGATCTCTCCTCGGGCTTGTTGCGCTTCCGTGGGCCGCTGATTGCTGGCCCCCGTACCGTTTTGCGTAAGCACCTCCTCCGAGAAGATAGACTCTCCTCCGAAGGCGCCATCGCCCCCGCCGGAAATCCGGCTGATTGCGACTGTGGGGCTAAAGTAATCCGCCAGCCCCTTACGTTGCTTTTCCGTTGTTGCATTCAGCAGCCACATCAACATGAAAAAGGCCATCATGGCAGTCACGAAGTCAGCATAGGCCACTTTCCACGCCCCACCGTGGTGCCCATCGCCGCCAACGACCTTTTTCTTCTTGATGATGACTGGTGCCGCATTCACATGCGAAGCCATCTCACCACCTCTTTCTCACCCGTTAACAGGCGTATCAGAGCAGGTGTTACCAAGGTCTTAACAGATAAAATGCCTCATGTTTTCGTTCTGGTAGCGGGTCATCCAACCCGCCGTCCCTGAACCCAAACGCTACGCACCGCAGGCGCATCCGCAATTCGGGACACCCGGATCATATCCGCCCGTTCCCCCAGTGCGATCCGCCCGCGATCCGTCAATCCGGCGGCATCGGCGGGGGCTTTGGTTACGGTGGCAATGCCACGCGCCATATCGCCCCACATATCCCCCAGCATCAACGCAGACGATAACAGCGCCGCAGGAACGTAATCCGACGACACAATATCCAGCAGATCCAGTTCCGCCAGCTCACCCGCCGCCACGTTCCCCGAATGCGACCCGCCCCGGATCAGGTTCGGCGCCCCCATCATCACCGCAATCCCGTGGGCATGACAGGCCCGCGCCGCTTCGACGGTGGTCGGAAATTCAGCCAAGCGGATACCGTGATCCGCCGACACCCGTACATGGGACTCGGTCGTGTCGTCATGGCTGGCCAAAACGGCCCCCAGCCGTGCGGCCTCGGACACGGCAACAGCCTCGTGACGATCCCCGTTCCTTTCGCGCATCTCTCGCAATTGCGCCACATGATCCACGAAATCCTGCTCTGTCATGCTGTTTTTGCCCATGACATAGGCTTTCAGCTTGCTCAGATCACGGAATTGCCGCTGGCCGGGCGTGTGGTCCATCAGGCTGACAATGCCCACTCGATCTTCGGGGGTAAACTCGGCCATTTCCTCTTCTAATGTTTCGGAACAGACTTCGGCCCGCAAATGCAAATAGTGGCTGATCCGCAGCGCACCTGCGGCCCGCAGTTCCAGCAGTTCACGCGACAAGGATCGCGCATATTTCAAATACCGCCCCTTCCCACTCGGGATCGACCCAACCCGCATCGCATCGAACACAGTCGTAATCCCGACGCTACATAGCTCCGCATCATGCGCGATGATCGCAGCGGCATGGGGCCAGTCCACCTTGGGGCGCGGCTGAATGTGCCGTTCCAGATTATCGGTGTGCAGTTCAATCAGACCGGGGCAAACCAGATCGCCTTCCATATCCACGGCATCGGCGGCTACGGTTGAGCCTTGCTCCAGCGCGGTGATTACCCCATCTGTCACGGTCACAGACCCGCGGATGACTTCGTTTTCCAAAACCAGATTGGCATTGGCCAGGATCAGTTGTTTTGTCATTCTCTTGTTACCTTACGGCCTCATGCCGCCCTGCAAAGAAGATCAGAGGCCACATCGTGACCAATTTCAAACGTTTCGCTATCTACTACGCCCCCGAACCCGGCCCGCTGGCCGAATTTGGGGCAAACTGGCTGGGCTGGGATCTGGCCCACGGCATCCCCGCGCCCCACCCGCACATGGATGGGCTGGACATTCCCGCCCTGACCGCCACGCCCCGAAAATACGGGCTGCATGGCACGGTGAAGCCGCCCTTTGTGTTGGCCCAAGGCACGGATTTCCCCGCCTTGGCGCAGGCCACAGAAACCCTGTGCGCACGCTTGCCCGCCGCCACGCTGGACGGTCTGGCGCTGACCCGGCTGGGCGGGTTTCTGGCGCTGACCGTCACCGGCGACACCGCCGCCCTGTCCGCCCTTGCCGCGCAGGTCGTCGAAGGGCTGGACAGCTTCCGCGCCCCCCCGTCCGATGCCGAACTGGCCCGCCGCCGCAAGGCCAACCTGTCGCCGCAACAAGACACCCTGCTGACCCGTTGGGGCTATCCCTATGTGATGGAGGAGTTCCGCTTTCACATCACCCTGACCGGCAAAATGCCACGCGACACGGCGGAAACCATACGCCAGCGCCTTGAACCCATCGCTCGGCCGCTTTTGCCCAACCCCTTTACCGTCACATCCCTGTGTCTGGTGGGCGAAGATGAAAACGGCATGTTCCACCTGATCCATCGTTACGCCCTTTCCGGCTGAAGCGCGGCCTCGAACGCGGCGACCGCCTGTTCCAGCGGGCCTTCGTTGCGGATCACCACCGGGTCCAGCCCCTCGGCCAGCGCGAAATCGGCGCGTTGCAGGCGCTTGGCCCGGTCCGCTTCATCCTCTCGCCCCCGCTGCGCCAAACGTTCGGCCAAGACCTCGGGCGTGGCGGTGATCAACACGATCATCGACCGCGTGAACCGATGGGCCAAGTCCGGCAGCACCGCCCGCGACAGGTTTGCCACCACATCGCGCCCCGCTGCCAGATCGTCCAAAACCGTCGCCGGAATACCATAGTGCAGCCCATGCGCCTGCCAGTGCAGCACAAACGCCCCCGCCCCTACGCGCCGGTCAAATTCGGCCACCGACACGCTTTCGGCATCCTCGCCCGCCGCTTCGGGGCTGCGGGTGATCACCCGCCGCACCCGGATCAGCGCCGGGTTTCGGGCGCAGACGGTTTCCATCACCGTATCCTTGCCCACACCGGACGGCCCGACCACCGCGATAAAGCGCCCCGGTTTCATGCGGCCAATCCGGGGGTAAAGCCGGTGACATCCACCTGCCGATCACACACCCGATCCCGCGCCGCTTCGTCGTGGAAAATCCCCACGATCGCCGCGCCCCGCGCCTTGGCCTGCTCGATCAGGCGCAGCACCACCTCGCGGTTCACCGCGTCCAGACTGGCGGTCGGTTCATCCAGCAACATCGCCGGAAATTCATGCGCAAAGCCGCGCGCGATATTCACCCGCTGCTGTTCGCCACCGGAAAAGGTGGTGGGCGACAGCGCCCACAGCCGTTCGGGGATGTTCAGCTGCGCCAGCAAATCCCGCGCCCGGTTTCGCGCCACATCAATATCCACGCCCACCGCCAACAGCGGTTCGGCCACCACGTCCAGCGTTGGCACACGCGGCACCACACGCAGGAACTGGCTGACATAGCCCAGCACCTCGCGCCGCAATGCCAAAATCTCGCGCGGTTCCGCGCTGGCCACATCCACCCCGCCCACGCGGATCGTGCCGCCATTGGCCAGATAGTTGCCATAGATCATCCGCATCAGCGTGGATTTCCCCGCACCGGACGCCCCGATCAGCGCCACGCATTCCCCCGGTTTCACCGTCAGGCTGGCCCCTTCCATCACCGGGATCACCGCGTCGCCCTGATTGTGCAAAACGAACTGCTTTGACAGGTTTTCGATCTGGATCATTCCATTAACCCTTTGTTAGAAAAAGAAATGTTTCGCACGCGAAACACTCATACCTGCAAAACCGAGCTGACCAGCAATTGCGTATAGCCATGCTGCGGATCGTCCAGAACCTGATCCGTCAGCCCGGTTTCCACCACATGCCCGTCCTTCATCACCATCAGCCGATCCGCCAGCAATCGCACCACCGCCAGATCGTGCGTGACGATAATGGCGCTTAGCCCCATTTCCCGCACCAAACCGCGCAGCAGGTCCAGCAAACGCGCCTGCACCGAAACATCCAGCCCCCCAGTCGGTTCATCCATGAACACCAGACGCGGCCCTGTCACCAGATTACGGGCGATCTGCAATCGCTGCTGCATCCCCCCGGAAAAGGCGCTGGGGCGGTCGTCCACGCGATCCTCGGCAATTTCAACTCGGCCCAGCCAGTCAATCGCCTGTTCGCGGATGGCACCATAGTTCCGCGCGCCCACGGCCATCAGCCGTTCGCCCACGTTACCGCCCGCGCTGACCCCCATCCGCAGCCCATCCCGCGCATGTTGATGCACAAAGGCCCAGTCGGTCCGCCCCAGCATCCGGCGTTCGGGTTCGCTCATCGTCACTGTATCGCGCAGCCCATCCGTCCGCGTATTGAAAAGAACCTCGCCGGTATCCGGTTCCAGATGACCGGCGAGACAGTTCAGGAGTGTCGATTTCCCCGACCCGGATTCGCCCACGATCCCCATCACCTCGCCGGGATACAGATCAAAGGACACGTCCTTGCAGCCAATGCGGTTGCCATAAAATTTCGACAGGCTTTTTACCTGAAACAGGGGGGTCATGCCGCGTCCTCCTCGAACGGTGTGCCCTGCACCCCGATATGGCCAGCAGCGCGACGGCCCCGGCAGAAATCCGTATCCGAACACACGAACATCCGCCCGCCCGCATCGTCCACGATCACTTCGTCCAGATAAGAGGTTTCGCACCCACACAGATCACAGGCGTGATCGGCCTTGCTGGCCTCGAACGGGTAATCCTCGAAATCCAGACTGACCACATTGCAATAAGGCGGCAGCGCATAAATCCGTTGCTCGCGCCCTGCGCCGAACAATTGGATCGCGGCCATTTCCAGCTTGGGGTTGTCAAACTTCGGGATCGGGGACGGGTCCATGACATAACGCCCTTCGACCCGCACCGGATAGGCATAGGCCGTGGCAATCGCGCCATTGCGGGCGATGTCCTCGTATAGCTTCACATGCATCAGCCCGTATTCTTCCAGCGCGTGCATCTTTCGCGTTTCGGTTTCGCGCGGTTCCAAAAACCGCAGCGGTTCGGGGATCGGCACCTGATAGACCAAAATCTGATCCTCGCGCAGGGCTTCTTCGGGGATACGGTGGCGGGTCTGGATCACATCGGCATCGCTGGTGCGTTCCGTTGTGTCCACCCCTGCCGTGCGTTCAAAAAACTTGCGGATCGACACGGCATTGGTGGTGTCATCCGCGCCCTGATCAATGACCTTCATCACGTCTTCGGGCATCAGCACGGCGGCGCTGACCTGCACCCCGCCGGTCCCCCATCCATAAGGCATCGGCATTTCGCGGCTGGCGAACGGCACCTGATAGCCCGGCACCGCCAGCCCCTTCAGGATCGCCCGGCGGATCATCCGCTTGGTCTGTTCGTCAAGGTAAGCGAAGTTATACTCTTGCATCGCCCCACCCTTTCATCTTGCTAAAAATACTCAATTCCGCCGCGCCCGGCGCAGCATTGGCCTTGCGGGCCTGTATGATCCGGTTCATTCCGCCGCCTCTTGCAATGCGCCCATCGCGTCGGCCCGCATTTTGCGCACCAGTTCCAGTTCAGACTGGAAATCGACGTAATGCGGCAGCTTGATATGCTCCAGAAAGCCGGTCGCCTGAATATTGTCAGCGTGGTACAGCACGAATTCTTCGTCCTGCGCCGGGGCGCCTGCGTTATCTTCGCCCAGTTCCTTCCAGCGCAGCGCCCGATCCACCAGTGCCATCGAAATCGCCTTGCGCTCGGTCTGGCCGAACACCAGCCCATAGCCACGGGTGAATTGCGGCGGCTCCACTTTGGAGCCTTTGAACTGGTTCACCGTTTCGCATTCGGTCAGTTCGACCTCGCCAATTTCAACGGCAAAACTCTGTTCGGGAATGTCCATTTCCACGGCACAGGTGCCGATCCGCAATTCCCCCACAAAGGCGTGGTTTCGCGCGTAACCCCGCTGCGTGGAGTAAGCCATGCCAAGGATAAACCCTTCGTCGCCACGGGTCAGCGATTGCAGCCGCAGCGCCCGGTCGGCGGGCAATTCCAGCGGTTCGCGGGTCAGGTCGCGCGGGGCGGTATCCGATTGCGGTTCTGACTGGATCAGCCCCTCTTTGTTCAGGAATTCGGTGATATGCGGCACCGGGGCCGGTTCGGTTTCCCGTGTCGGGGCTTCGGGCACCGTGCCATCGGCGGCCAATTTGAAATCCAGCAGGCGGTGCGTGTAGTCAAACGTTGGCCCCAACACCTGCCCGCCCGGTGCATCCTTGAAGGTCGCGCTGACGCGGCGGATGCAATCCATATCCGCCGTTTCCACAGGCCGCGTCGCGCCGAAACGCGGCAAGGTGGTGCGATAGGCCCGGATCAGGAAAATCGCCTCGATCAGATCGCCCCGCGCCTGTTTGATCGCCAGCGCCGCCAGATCGGGATCATACAGCGACCCTTCGGCCATCACCCGGTTGACCGCCAGCGTCATCTGTTCGCGGATTTGCGCCACCGACAATTCCGTCACCGATACATCGCCGCGCCGTTCTTCGGCCAGCCATGCGTGGGCGGCATCAATGGCTTTTTCGCCGCCTTTGACTGCTACATACATCAGGCCACCTCGATCCTGGTGCTGCGGGGCAATGCGGCCAGCGCGTCCCCACAGGTAAAGAAGAAATCCAGCCCCAGCGGGAACTGTGCTGCGTTGCGTGCTAACTGCGCAGGGTCCGGCAGGTTCAGCGCCGCGCTATCCTTGATCCCTGGACCGCGCAGGATTGCCCCCGCCGCCGTCAACGCGGGCATTTCCACGATCAGCGTCGCGCTGCGATCCGGGTATTCCGCCATACCGATCCGATAACCGCCCAGCGGCATCAGATCGTCCCACGCGCCAAAGGCAAAGGCGCAAAATTCCCGGCCCGCAAACGGCGCACCCGTGTGAAAGGTGATCCAGTCACGCACCTGCGGGCAATCCAGCGCCCCGGCCAGATGCACCGGCGTTTCCCCATCCAACAGAACCAGCGCAAGCACCCCGGCGGCTTTGGACATGGGCGCGGGCGGCTCTGCGCCGTCGACCTGTTCAATCAGACCGGGACGGGCCATTGCATTCATTGCGGCCCGAAACGCACGAGCGGATTGCTGCGGGGCATCGGAAAAGCCCCCGGTCAGCGCCGTTTCTGTCATTGCTGTCTGCTGCATCAATCTTCCCCCCGTACCATCGTGAAAAATTCAACCTTGGTCGCGGCGGCCTTGGCCGCGCGGGCATTGCGACGCGCCTGTATTTGATCCGCCAGCGGGGTCAGAATGGCGGCGCGGACATCCGCAGCCCCCGGCCCCTGCATCAGCGCATCCACCTGCGCCGCGATCCGGGCCTTGTCCTTGTCCCGGCCCTGCACATAGGCATGACCCACCGGCCCATCCGTCAGCCGCAGCGAACAGCGGGTCACGGTCATTTCCCCCAGATTAAAGGCCGCGCCCGTGCCGCCCATCCGGCCACGCACCATTGCGCCGCCGATTTCCGGGGGCCGCAGCCAGTCGAAACCGGGCTGCGCCCCATAGTTCGCCCACAATCCGGCCAGCACCCCCGACGGGGCTTTGGCCAGCAGGCTCATCCAGTTTTTGCGTTCTGCATTCGGGTCCATCTAGACACCTTGCCAATTTGTCCATTTAACTATACAACTAGACAAATCATAGACCCGAGTCGCCCCACCCGTCCAGCGGGGTTTTGTGAAATATTGGTGAAACCTGATGACACGCACCCCCGTCTGGCGCGCAATCGCCACCACATTGACCGATGAAATCGCCGCCGGGCATTACCGCCCCGGCGACAAACTTCCGACCGAGGCGGAACTGTCCGCCCGTTTCGGCGTGAACCGCCACACGGTCCGGCGGGCGCTGGCGGAATTGTCGGATCAGGGGTTAACCCATGCGCGGCGTGGCGCGGGGGTGTTCGTGATGGCCGAACCCACGGATTACCGGATCGGCAAACGGGTGCGGTTCCACCAAAACCTGACCGAAGCAGGCCGGATGCCTGCCAAGCGCATTCTGGCAATCCAAACCCGCCCCTGCGACACTGACGAGGCCGAGGCGCTGACCCTGCCGCCCGGCGCATTGGTCCATGTCTACGAAGGGTTATCGCTGTCAGACGGCACGCCTGTGGCGCTGTTTCGGTCCATCTTTCCGGCGGAACGCTTTGCTGACCTGCCGGAACAGCTGGAAACCTATCAATCCGTGACCAGGGCGCTGACCGCTGCCGGGATCACGGATTACACCCGCGCCAGCACCCGCCTGACGGCCAAGGTCGCCACCGCCACGCAGGCCCTGCATCTGGGTATTTCCGAAGGCGCCCCAATCCTGCGCACGGTGGCAATCAACGTGGACCCCGATGGCCATCCGGTTGAATATGGCCATACATGGTTTGTCGGGGATCGGATCACGCTGGTTTTGGGGGACTGATAAAATCCGGCGTAATGCTTCTGGTTGTCACACCGCCGACACGCAAAACCCTTAGAACAGGGAAAATTGTGCAAGGCAGGGCAAATCAATGAGCCGGATGCTACCCCCCCTGCGCCTGACCGGCGCAACCATCCTGCGCGATGGGTGTCTACAGGATCGGTCCGTTGTGATCGAAGATGGACGGATTTCCAAAGGGCCGCGCCCGGCTGTGGACCTGCGCGGCTATTACATCCTGCCCGGCATTATCGACCTGCATGGCGATGCGTTCGAGCGCCATATCGCCCCGCGCCCATCCGCCCCGTTTCCGATTGCCACCGGATTGCTGAACACGGACCGCGAAGCGGCAGCCAATGGCGTGACAACCGCATGGCTGGCACAAAGCTGGTCTTGGGAAGGTGGCATTCGCGGCCCCGATTATGCAGAAATGTTTCTGGCGGCGATGGATGACTATCGCGCCCATGCGCTGACCGACCTGCGGGTTCAAATTCGATATGAAACCCATATGGTTGATACCGGCACCCGGCTGTTGGCGGCAGTGCAACGGCATGGGTTGGATTACGTTGTGTTCAACAACCACCTACATGAAGCCACGGATTACGAACGCGAAAATTCGCTGGCGCTGGCGCAATGGGCCGCCCGCACCGGCCGCACCGGGGCTGAATTGCTGGACGTGGTGCGCGATGCCCTGTCGCGCAGCCGTGATGTGCCTCGCCACCTGTGCCAACTGGCCGAGGCCTTTGACGCGCTGGGAGTTCTGTACGGATCACATGACGATATAGATGCCGAAAGCCGGGAACGCTTTGCCATGATCGGGGCGCGGATCTGCGAATTCCCCACCGCACGCGGCCCTGCCGCCGCAGCCAGCGCAATGGGCGACCCGGTGTTGATGGGCGCGCCCAACGTGGTACGGGGCGGATCGCAATCGGGGAATATCGCGGCAGAACGGTTGATCCGGGACGGGCTGGTGACGGCGTTGGTGTCGGATTATTTCTATCCGGCCCTGTCCCGCGCAGCGTTCCGGCTGGTACAGGACGGCGTGATGGACCTGCCTGCCGCATGGGCGTTGATTTCCACCAACCCCGCGCAGATCATGCGTCTGCATGATCGGGGGCAGATTGATTATGGCAAACGGGCCGATCTGGTGGTGATCAACAAAGCAACCCACGCCATCGAAGCCACAGTCGCCAATGGCTGCCTGTCCTATCTGGCGGGCGAGGCGGCCAGACGGTTCATGGAAGCTGAACAACCGATGCGGCTGGCGGCGGAATAATCCGGCACCGCAGCACACCCAACTGGGTTATTCGTATTTTTCCAGGAATGCCTCGGCGCTCTGGCTGCGGAAATCCATCAGTGCCGCCCGCAGGCGGGCGTGATCCCAATCCCACCACGCCAAGGCCATCAGCCGATCCGCCACCTGCGCCGGGAACCGTTCGCGCATCGGCACTGCCGGGATACCGGCCACGATCATGTAGGGCGGCACGTCCTTTGTGACCACCGCGCCAGACGCAACAATCGCGCCATGACCAATCGTTACCTCGGGTTTGACCTGCACGTTATGGCCCAACCATGTGTCATGGCCAATCGTGGCGCGGCGGGCATGACGATGGGCAAAAAATGACTCGTCCCGCTGTGCATCATCCCAGTAATCCTGTGACCGATACAGGAAATGGTGCAGGCTGGCGCGTTCCATCGGGTGATCCGTGGCCCCGATCCGCACGAAAGCCGCGATATTGGCGAATTTACCAATATCCGCGTTGGCAATATCTGCATAACGGTCACAATAGGAATAGTCATCCATATCGACATGGCCCAGACGGCTGCCCTTGCCAATTTCGCAGAAGCGGCCAAAGGTGACTTCGGTCAGTTCCACATCCGCATGGATCAGCGGTTCGTGTTCTTGTAATTTCGCCATTTCATTCTGCCTTACAGCAATCCCAAGTCAGGATTGCCTTGTTACCCTTTGATCAGCTTGCGGCGCAGCAGGCCGGACAGCCAATCCATCACCATCACCATCAGGATGATCAGCACGATGTAATAGCTGACTTCTTCCCAATCTTTTTGGGTAATGATGGCCTGTGTCAGCAACAGCCCGATCCCGCCGCCAGTGATTGCGCCGATGATGGTGGCGCTGCGGGTGTTGGATTCCAGGAAATACAACACTTGGCTTAGGAAAACCGGCGTCACCTGCGGGATCACACCGAAACGGTAGCGTTGCACAGGTTTCGCGCCGGTGGATTGGATACCTTCGATCTGTTTGCCGTCGACATTTTCCAAGGCTTCGGAAAACATTTTCCCGAAACTGCCCGTATCCGTAATCAGGATCGCCAAAGCGCCTGTTAGCGGGCCGGGGCCAAACGCGCGGGCCAGAACGATGGTCCAGATCAGCGCATCAACACCGCGGAAGAAATCGAACAGGCGGCGGGCGGCAAAGCGCAGGGGCATCAGCGGGGTAAAGTTCCGGGCCGCCAAAAAGGCCAGCGGCAAGGCCACCATTGCAGCCCCAAAGGTGCCAAGAAACGCCATCAGGATCGTTTCAAACAGCGCCCATGCCACATCAGCGTGCCGCCACATGGCGTTGCCCCAGAAATCATCCCAGATCGCCCCGGCTTCGCCCGAAACGGCCTTGGACAGCAGGGTGGGAAATCCCATCCCGTGATAGGGGCTGTCCAGCGTGAAGAAGAACAGTTCCCAGCCAAAGGCGTATTTGAACACCTCAACCCGGTTGCGGGTCACAGTCACGCGGGCATCCGGCAATGTTACCATCAAACGGTTTTTCGAGGCGCTGATCATATCCGGCAGCGGCCCGGCGGGCAGATCGGCATTCACCCCATCGCGGTCCGGACGGGCAGTCACGGTCAACCCGTCCTGTTGCACGATCCGGGCAAAGCCCTGTGCGAACTGAACGCTGTTGCCCCGGCCCAGATCCACCACGGTCATCCCGTCACGATCCGACACCCAATCAGGGCGCATCCCGTCAGGATAGGTGCCTTTGCGTTCGCCTTCGATGGCATAGGTGATGTCGCCGCTGCGATTATCCAGCGTGACATGGGTTTTATAGCTGTAACTGTCGCGGATCAGCGTCTTGCCATTGTCCAGATTGGCGCGGTCCGCCAGCCCCGGAATATCGAAGGCAAAGAAAATATAAGCCAGATAGACCAGCACCGCAGCAGGCAGGGCAAACCCCAGCAGACGTTTGCGCAGAAACAGCGTATCGGCCCGGCCTTTCAGATCGGTGATGACATCAGTGGTGACGGTGGTCATAGGGTGGCCTCCAGCCGGGCGCCGTGGGTCAGGCGGTCGCGCAATGCGGACGAAATTTGATCGACGATGACAATCGTGCCAAACAGCAGCAGGAAAATCGCGGCGGCTTCGTCATACTGCCCCTTGCCCCAGCTCATTGCGTTTTTCAGGTCATAGCCAATACCGCCCGCGCCAACGAACCCCAGAATGGCCGAGGCACGAATGTTGATTTCAAACCGCAGCAACGCATAGGACAGATAATTGGGCGCGACTTGTGGCATGATCCCCAGCACCATGCGCTGAATCCAGCCCGCGCCAACGGATTGCAGCCCTTCAACCGGCTTGAGCGAGGCGTTTTCATTCACCTCGGAAAACAGTTTCCCCAAGGCACCGGCGGTATGAAATGCGATGGCGATCATCGCCGGAACCGGGCCGCCGCCCAGCACAAAAATCAGCACCAGCGCCACAACGATTTCAGGCATAGCGCGGGTAATATCCATGATACGGCGAAACACCGGGATCAGGCGCGGCCAGCGGGCCAGCCCACGGGTGGACAGCAGCGACAGAACAATCGCGATCATCGCGCCAAACAGCGTGGAAGCCGCCGCGATATTGACCGTTTCAATCAGCGAGGGCAGGAAATGCACGAAATGCGCAGGCAGGTCCGTCAGCTTTTCGCTGGCTTCGCTTAGCACTTCGGCCGGGAAATCAAACAGGCGATGCAGGCCGGACCAGAAGCCGCCAGCGTTACGATCATCGGCCAGAACAAAACCTGACACCATCAACGCAACGAACACCGCCAGCATCAGCCCGGAATACAGGCGTTTGCGGTGTGTCATCTCCAGATAGGCAGAGCGGATTTCCGAGGTCGGGGTGTGGGCGGATATATCGGCCATAGGAACCTGTCACATGGGAAAACAGGCCCCCGGCGTATCGGGGGCCTGTTTCAATAAAAGAAAGTGCTTAGTTGGACTTCAGCTTGCGAGCTTCGATGATCACTTCGTAAGCGTCATGCGTGATCGGCATGAAACCTTTGGCTTCGCCCGCTGCAACGCTGTAGAAGCATTCGTCATCCATCGACTTCAGCGACGCCATCAGCGCAGTCATTTTAACTTTCACGTCTTCCGGCAGCGCCTTACGCAGCACAACGGGGCCTTCCGGGATCGGCTTGGATTTCCAGATTTCGACCAGGTCGTTCATGTCGACCAGACCGGCATCCACGGCCTTGCGCAGTGCGCCGGAATTATAGCCATCTTCCCATTCGCCCAGACCATCGGCCCAGCTTACACCGGCGTCGATGTCGCCGTTATACACTGCAACGATGGTTTGTTCGTGACCGCCGGTGAATTTGACTTCGCCGAAATAATCGCCCGAGGTCATCGACGCGCCAGTGGCCTGCGGGATTTCAATCGACGGGATCAGGAAGCCCGAGGTCGAGTTCGGATCACCAAAGCCGAACACTTTGCCTTTCATGTCGGTCAGGCTGGTGATGCCGCTGTCTTTGCGGGCAAAACCAATCGAGTAATAGCCATAACCGCCGTCGTTGTTGACCTTCACCAGCACGGGTTCCACGGCTTCGGGGTCCGACAGATAGGTTTTGGCATAGCCCGATGCACCCAGCCAAGCCATGTCGATGGTGCCGCCCAGCAGGCCCTGAATCACGCCGTTATAATCGGCAGGGGCGAACAGTTTGGTTTCCACGCCCAGCAGATCCTGAGTTTTGGAACGCAGGCATTCGTTGCTGTTCAGACGGTCTTGGGCATTTTCACCGCCCAGAATGCCGATGCGGAATTCTTTGATTTCGTCAGCCATGACCGGGCTGGTCAGGGCGGTGGTTGCCAGAACGGCGGCGATCAGTTTTTTCATCTGTTTCTCTCCGAGTTGAGATGTCGTTCGTAAAAGATCAGGCCAGTTGGGCCTGTTTTGCCAAAATGGGGCGATCCAGCGTGTCGATGCTGGTGCTGGTTGCGGATTCGGAAAACGACCCATCCGCGCCATAGATGTCCCGCGCGGCCCCGGTGGTCAGTTGCGCCGGGGTTCCATCGAACACCACACGCCCGGCGCGCATACCGATCACGCGGTCGCAATAGCGGCGGGCCGTGTCCAAAGTGTGCAGGTTGGCAATAACCATGCGCCCGTCTTCGTCGTGAATGCGGCGCAGGTCATCCATGACGATCTGGGCATTCATCGGGTCAAGGCTGGCAATGGGTTCGTCTGCCAAAACGATCTTGGGATCTTGCATAACGGCGCGGGCGATGGCCACGCGCTGTTGCTGCCCGCCTGACAGCGCCTCGGCCCGTTTGGCGGCATGGGCGGCAATCCCCAGACGATCCAAAATGTCGATGGCACGGTGAATGTCCGCCTGCGGGTACAGGTTGAACATGGTCGCCAGCGCCGAACGCCGGTTCAGCGTGCCATGCAGCACGTTGGACACCACATCCATGCGCGGCACCAGATTGAACTGTTGGAAAATCATCGCGCAATCGGCCTGCCAGCGACGTTTGTCCGCGCCTTTCAGGGCGGTGATGTCGCGCCCGTCGAAATGAATCGACCCCGACGTTTCGGTTTCCAGACGGTTCAGCATCCGCAACAGGGTGGATTTCCCCGCGCCAGACGCCCCAATCACGCCGATCATCATCGGGCGATCAATTTTAATCGTGACGTTATCGACGGCTTTGTTCGCGCCGAACGCTTTCGTCAGGTTTTGGATGGTCAGCATAATTCACCCCGTTTCTGAAGCTGCGGGGTACGGGCTGACCAAAAAGAATTCTTGACGAAGGGGTTAAAGTTTTATGACGAAAATCGCGGGTTAGGCGATGGAAGACACCTACTAAACCATTGATTAAAAAATAAAGTTAGCTAATCCTGCGGCTACTCGGTACATGACAATTTTATGAATTTCGTCTGCGCAGGGTATAAGATTGCACAATATGGCGCGGCAAAATCCAGAAACAGCGCATGTAACGCATGAACAAACGGCCCGGATTTTCCAGCATCCGCCACAGCCATTCCATCTGAACCTGACGCACCCATTTGGGGGCGCGCTTCTGTTGGCCCGCCAGAAAATCCAGCCCCGCCCCGATAGACGCAAACCCAACCGACGGCGCAACCGACCGGCCCCGCGCGGCAAACAATTCCTGTTTAGGGGCGCCCAGCGCGATGAAACACAGGCCAACGCCCGCCTGTTCCAACTGACGTAGAATATCATCCGCCTGCGCGCCCTGCGGATCAAACCCAAAAGGCGGCGCGATCCGGGCCACAACCCGTAGCCCCGGCACCTGTCGTTCCAATTCCACGGCTGCGCGTTTCAGGCTGTCGTCAGTGGTGCCAACCAGCCCAATCGGCACCTGCATATCCGCCGCCAACTGACACAGGGGCAGGATCAGATCAGATCCGGGTAATAGCTGCACAGACTGCCCCGCGATCCGGGACATCCAGACAATAGGGTTGCCATCGGCCACCACCAAATCCTGTGCCTTATAGGCTGCGCGAAAATCCATATCGCGCCGCAGCTTCACCAGATGATCCAGATTGACCGTCGCCAGCGCAAAGCCCTGTTTCGCGGCGAACCGATCCCGTAGGCGGTCGCTTAGCGTGGGCCAGTCGGGAATATTCACTGTCAGTTCATAGGTTCCGATTGTGAATTTCACCGCTATCGCCTTCCTCGCGCCTGTTATCAGCCCACAGGATACGCTGTCCGGCCCCGTTAGCAATCAGAAGATACCCAAAAGCCGCTTTCGGACAGACAAACTGTTGCCATTTTCTTATGTTGTTTTGCGGCAGAAGGCAGATTGATACAGTCAGGCAAAACAATGCGGGTGGGCGCTGGAATAACAGAACGGCACAGCGGGGGTGCAGCATGAGCGGTGTTGCCCTGATCGGCTGCGGATTCGTGGCGGACCTGTACATGAGGTCGCTTCAGGCATCCGGGATTCCCGTATTGGGGGCGTATGACCTGCGTCAGGACCGGGCGCAGATATTCTGCGACTACTGGAAGATTCCCCGGTTCGACAGTTTGGACGATCTGTTAGCGGCACACCCCCATGATGGGGTGGTGCTGAACCTGACCAACCCATCGGCACATTATCAGGTGAATCGCACCTGTTTGCAGGCCGGGCATCACGTTTATTCCGAAAAGCCGCTGGCGCTGGACATGGCACATGCGCTGGAATTGCACGAACTGGCCGGGGAACGCGGGCTGATGCTGGCATCGGCCCCCTGTTCGGTGTTGGGCGAAGCGGCACAAACACTGGCCAAGGCCGTGCGCGATGGCGTGGCCGGGACGCCTCGGCTGATCTATGCGGAACTGGATGACGGGTTCATATCCCAAGCCCCGGTTCAGGACTGGAAAAGCGAAAGCGGCGCGCCGTGGCCGTTCGAGGATGAGTTTCGCGTGGGCTGTACGCTGGAACACGCGGGCTATTACCTGACATGGCTGATCGGCATGTTCGGAACCGTGCGCAGTGTCACGGCAGCATCCGCCACGGTTGTTCCCGATAAAATGGGCGTCACAGGGACCGCGCCGGATTTTTCCGTGGCAACGCTGTTTTTTGAAAACGGCCCGGTGGCGCGGCTGACCTGTTCCATTGCCGCCCCGCACGATCATCAGATTCGGGTGATTGGCGACAGCGGTGTACTGGCGCTGAAAAAGGCGTGGGATAACGGAGCAAAGCTGCGGTTCCATCGGCGGATGCGGATTCGGCGGCGGCTGGTTGATATGCCACTGGGGCGGCGCATTCGCCTGTCTGGCCCAACCCACCCAAAGGTGGGGCGCTGGGGGGCCGCTTCGATGAATTTCGCGCTGGGTGTCGCGGAAATGCTGGACGCGATCCGCGAAAACCGCCCCTGTCGCCTGTCTGCGGATTTTGCGCTGCACCTGAACGAAGTGACCCTTGCCATTCAAAACGCCGGGGACGGGACTGGCGCGCAAATCATGACCACACGTTGCGACCCGCTGGAGCCAATGTCATGGGCCCGATGACCATCATGATCACCGGAGCCGCCGGGTATGTGGGCCGCGCCTGCGTGTCCGAAGCGCGGGCAGGCGGGCATCATGTGGTAGCCGTGGTACGGCTGGCCAGCGTTGCCCCCGATGACTGGACCGGCGACGATGAAATCGAAATCGTCGAGGCGGACCTGTCCACCCCCGATTGTGTGCCTGTGCTGAATATGCTGGGCGTTGACGCGGTGATTCACGCCGCCGCCAGCCTGACGGGCAATGATGCCGAACAAGAGCGCACGACGCTGGCAGGCACCCGAAACCTGTTGCAGGCGATGGAAACCGCAGACGATCCGCCGCGGCTGGTTTTGGTCAGCTCAATGTCCGTCTATTCCGGGATGGGACTGAAACCCTTTGCCGTGGTGGATGAAACCACCCCGCTAGAGGACAAAGGCACCGCGCGGGATGCCTATTGCAGGGCCAAGCTGGAACAGGAACGGATCACCGCCGAATCCGCGATGGATCTGGGGGCAGAGCTGCGGATCATGCGCGTTGGTGCCGTTTATGGCCCGGAACGGTTGTGGAATGCGCATATCGGCGCGGGTTTTGGCCCGCTGTTGCTGCGGTTGGGCCGTGACGGGGAAATCCCGCTGGCACATGTAGATTATGTGGCCCACGCCTTGATCCGCGCCGCCGAAACCCCTGTGCCGGACAGCCCCGATGGCGCGTTAGAGGTGCTGAACGTGGTCGAGGACGATTTGCCAGATCGCGTGCGCTTCCTGAACGCCATGTCACGCAGCGGTTGGCCAAAGCTGTTACTGCCGATTCCGTGGCGGGTCTTTGATGGGCTGGCGTGGCTGTTACAGGTCTGGCCCTGTCGTCCCGGCCTGTTGCGGCGTGAAACACTGCGGGCGCGTATGTTCCCAGTGACCTATCCGAACACACGGCTTAGGGCGCGGTTGGGGCTAGGCCCGTCAGATTTGTTTGAACGATCCTTTGCTTTGGCGATGGGCGATAAAAGGACCGGGGAAAACTGATGGTAAAAATCGCCTATCTGACCGGGGAATATCCCCGCGCCACCGATACGTTCATCCAGCGCGAAGTTGCCGCCCTGCGCGATCAGGGGATGGAGGTTCTGACCTGTTCCATCCGGCGCACCGGGGTGGAACATCTGGTTGGCCCCGAACAAAAGGCCGAAGCGGCCCGCACCTTTTATGTATTGGCGGCGGCGAAACGCCCGCTGCAATTGCTGCGCAGCCATGCACAAGCGTTGATCCGATCACCGGGCCGGTATTGGCGCGGGCTGCGGCTGGCGTTGCGCACCTCGCCCGGTGGGGCAAAGGCAGGGCTGTATCAACTGTTTTATTTCACCGAAGCGGTGGTTCTGGCGGATCATTTGCGGCGCAACGGGGTGCAACATCTGCACAACCATATCGCCAAGGCCAGTTGCACCGTGGCGATGCTGTGTGAACAGGTCAGCGGCATTCCCTACAGCTTTACCCTGCATGGGCCGGACATCTTTTTTGAACCGATCCGCTGGCGGCTGGATGAAAAAATCGCGCGGGCGTCCTTTGTCGCCTGTATCAGCGAATTTTGCCGGTCACAGGGGATGGTGTTTTCCGATCCGGCCCATTGGGATCGGCTGCATATCGTACATTGCGGGGTAATGCCCGACCGATACGCCCCCCCAGCCAACCGCACCGGACAGCGGGCGCTGTTTGTCGGGCGGCTGGCCGCGGTAAAGGGGCTGCCAGTGCTGTTTCAGGCGGTACAGAGCCTGATTAAGACCCTGCCTGATTTTCACCTGACGCTGATCGGGGACGGGCCGGAACGTGCGGCGCTGGAACGGATGGCAGCGGATATGGGCCTGTCTGGGCATCTGTCCTTTGTCGGATATAAATCACAGTCCGAGGTGGCGACCTATCTGGGCCAAAGCGACCTGTTGGTTCTGCCCAGCTTTGCCGAAGGTGTTCCCGTGGTCCTGATGGAGGCTATGGCCGCGCAATTGCCCGTGGTCACAACCCAAATCGCCGGGGTGCCGGAACTGGTGCGCGATGGGGTCAGCGGGCGGTTGGTGCCGCCCGGCGATGCGAATGCCCTGCATGACGCGCTGGCGCAGGTGTTGGCCGATCCCGAACAGGCGGCGAAAATGGGCGCGGCGGGCCGGGCGCATGTATCCGCGCAATACGACATCACGAAAGAAGCGGGATGGCTGGGCAGCCTGTTGCGTGGCTATATCGCAGGCACCCCACCCACAACCAAAAGACCAAAGGACACGGCATGAGCAGCATCGCAGCAGTTGCCATTGGCCGAAACGAAGGCGACCGTCTGGTGCGCTGCCTGACCTCGTTAAAGGGGCAGACGGATCGGATTGTTTATGTGGATTCCGGGTCAGATGATAACAGCGTGGCAATGGCGCGGGGCATGGGGGTGCAGGTGGTGGAACTGGACACCAGCGTTCCCTTTACCGCAGCGCGGGCGCGCAATGCCGGGTTTGCCGCGCTGAAACCCGACCTGCCGGATTACGTGCAATTCGTGGATGGCGATTGCGCGGTACAGGCCGGGTGGCTGGACAGCGCGGCGGCGGAACTGGACGCCCGCCCGGAACTGGGGATCGTCACCGGATGGCGATCTGAAATCTATCCCGAACGAAGCATCTATAACGCCATTGCGGATTTTGAATGGCACCGCCCTGCGGGGGAAATCGCGGCCTGTGGCGGTGATATGATAGTGCGGGCCACGGAATTTGACGCCATTGGCGGGTTCAACCCGGTGGTGATTGCCGCCGAGGATGACGAGTTTTGTGCAAGGATGCGCAAATCCGGCAAGCGG
Source organism: Thalassovita litoralis (assembly GCF_900182725.1). GTDB lineage: Bacteria > Pseudomonadota > Alphaproteobacteria > Rhodobacterales > Rhodobacteraceae > Thalassobius > Thalassobius litoralis. The sequence goes on along the minus strand of NZ_FXTO01000018.1, from coordinate 41,501 downwards.
CTGTGGCGATTGCCGGAACAGATGACCCACCATGACGCCAACATGACCACATTCAGCGAATGGTGGCGGCGGGCGGTTCGGTCCGGGCATGGCTTTGCCCAGGTGGGGGCCTTGCATCCCGAACATTTCGTGGCGGAACGCAAACGCGTGTGGGTCTTTGGGGCGCTTTTGCCTGCGGTGATGCTGTTCAGTCTGATGTCAGGATACTGGCCCCTGTTGCTGCTGGTGGCGCTGGCCTATGGCCTGTCTTATTTTCGCACGGTTTCCGGGCTGCAACGCGAAGGGCTATCGCGCCAACAGGCAAAACGCCTGTCGATCTTGCTAAGCCTGTCGAAAATCCCCAATTTTTGGGGGATGCTAACCTATTATAAACGCCGCCTGACCGGGGCGGATATGAAGATTATCGAGTATAAATAAGGGGGTTTCAGCGATGGGCGCTGGGGTAAAAGTGGGCCTGATCGGGGCCGGATATATCGCCACATGGCACGCGGACGCGATCCGCGCCTGCAAAGATGCCGAACTGACCTGTATATGCGACGTGTCGACCACCGCCGCCAAAGCCTTGGCTGATGCCTATGGCGTGGCGGCCTATAGCTCGGTTGCGGATATGGTGGCGGCTGGCGGGGTCGAGGCCGTGCATATCCTGACGCCGCCAAACCTGCACCACGCCATCGCGCTGGAATGTATTGCCGCCGGGCTGCATGTGGTGGTGGAAAAACCCGTGGCCCTGTCCGTTGCGGAAACCCGCGAAATCGTGGACGCCGCCAGCGCCAAAGGCGTGCAATTCGCCGCCGGGCATAACTTTCTGGGGGTGCCATCCTATGCCCGCCTGAAACAGGCAGTCGATGCCGGGGATTTGGGCCGTGTTTCGTCAGTAGAGGTCAACTGGTGCCTGCCGATGGGACCGCTGCGGGCCGGGCCTTATGGGCTGTGGCTGCTGCGCGATCCGCAAAACCTGCTGCTGGAACTGGGGGCGCATCCCTATGCCTTTGCGGTGGACCTGCTGGGCGATCTGGACATTCTGAGCGCCGAACAAACCCAACCCGTCACCCTGCCGGGTGGGGCCGTGCGCTATCAATCATGGCGCGTACTGGCCAAGGCGGGGATGGTCGATGTGGCGTTCAATTTTTCGCTGGTGGAAACCTATGACGACCGATCCGTAATCGTGCGCGGGTCCAGCGCGATGGCCCGGCTCGATTATGCCGCCGATACGCTGATCGTCGCGCGGGACAACACCGCCGATCTGGTGATGAACCCGCTGCTGAAACAGTTGGACCTGTCGTGGCAACACCTGCGCGAAGGGATGCGCAATGCCGGGCGGCAACTGGTATCGTTGAACCAGAAATCCCCCTATGGGCTGTCGTTCCGGGGAACGGTGAACGCGATTTACGACGCAATCCGTTATGGTCGCGGGATCGACGCGCGGTACAACGGCACGGCGGCGCTAAAGGTCATGTCGGGGCTGGAATCGACGCTAGCGAAACTGCCCGTAGCAATGGACCCGCCCCCGGTCGCCGGAACGCCGAAACCCACGGTGATGGTCATCGGCGGCACCGGGTTTATCGGGCGCAACCTGACCCGCGAACTGGTGCGGCGCGGCTATGATGTGCGGGTGCTAAGCCGGGGCAAAACCGGGCCGTTCGACGACATTGCCGATCATGTGGAAACCGTATCTGTTTCCCTGTCTGACAAGGCTGGACTGGTCCGGGCGATGGACGGGATCGACGCTGTTTTCAATCTGGCAAAATCAATGGACACCACATGGGACGATGCGTTGAAAAACGATGTCGGCGTGGCCGTCCGTGTGGGCGAAGCCTGTCTGGAAGCAGGCGTGAAACGGCTGATCTATACCGGCACGATTGCGTCCTATGACATGTCGAACCCGGATCAACACATCACCGAGGACACCGATTTCGGTGATATGGAAGAACGCAATCTTTACGCCCGGTCCAAGGCCGAATGCGAACGCCGCCTGCTGGACATGTACGAAGCACGCGGCCTGCCTGTGGTGATTGCCCGCCCCGGTATCGTGGTGGGCGAAGGCGGACCGTTACAGCATTGGGGTATCGGGCGCTGGCATGGTGCTGGGGCTGTGCGCATCTGGGGCGCGGGGCGGCATAACCTGCCATTCGTGCTGGCCGATGACGTTTCAGACGGGCTGATCCGTATGATGGAAGTGGACGAAGCCGTGGGCCAATCCTTTAACCTGATTGGCGAACCGATGATGAGCGCACGGGATTATTTCAACGCCATCCACACCGCGCTGGGGGCCAGGATCAAGGTCACACCCGGCGACCTGACCAGTTTTTATGCGGCAGACGGGGTGAAATACGCGCTGAAAAAATTCGTGCTGCGCAAAAAGGGTGTGGTGCGCCCATCGCTTTCGGATTGGAAATCGCGGGCGCATTTCGCGCAGTTTGACAACAGTCGCCCGAAAAAGGTTCTGGGCTGGACCCCGGAAACAGATCGGGGTGCCTTTGTTGAAAAAGCGATCGTAAAGGCCAATCTGTTCGGACTGTAGGACGGAAGGGCCGGAAATGCTGTGTTTCCGGCTTATTTTCGCCCAGATGTTTTGTTCATTTGGCGTAAACAAAACTCGGATTCGTCCGATGCTGTTAACTGATTGACAAGAGTTTCAGCCCAACACAGGGGCACGTACAAATGGTGGACTATATCCTGCGCCGCAATCGGCGGGATCGCTTGGAAAAGGACGAACGTTCCAGATTGCTGGAACGTGTCGCGCGTCATGCAGCCGAGGCAGAGGCACAGGAAAAAGCGGTGCGCGCGGCCCTGCGCGGTGAAGCTGCGCCACAACAGGCCGATCTGTGGTCTAAGCTGCGGGATATTCCGGTCAACGAATCCCTGATGGATGAAAACCTGATCATCACCGCTACGCGGCACGATCCGGCCCACGCCACGTTTGACGTGCTGCGCACGCGGCTGGTGCAAACGCTTTCGGACAAAGGATGGCGGCGGGTTGGCATTACATCCCCCACGCGGGACTGCGGCAAAACCTTTGTTTCTGTGAATCTGGCGATTGCGCTGTCGCGGTATGAAAACTGCCGCACCGTGCTGATGGACATGGACATGCGCAACCCCAGCGTTGCCGGGGTTCTGGGGCTGAATGATGTGGGCAGCATGGGGGCCTTTCTGCGCGGTGATCGACGGATCGAAGATACGTTTTGCCGGTTCGCGGAAAACAAGCTGAAAATCGGGCGGCAACTGGCGCTGGGTCTAAATGACAAGATCGAACCCTATGCCGCAGAACTGCTGCAAAAGCCCGAAACCACCGCCCGGATCAAAGAGGTCGAGGAAAAGCTGGACGCCAATATCGTGCTGTACGATCTGCCGCCCGCCTTGGCGCAGGACGATGTGATCGCGTTCAGCCGGATGTATGACGGGGTTTTCATTGTCGCCGGTGGCGGCACCACAACCGCGCACGAAGTCCGCGAGGTCATGCGCCGATTGGGGGATGACGTGCCGTTGCTGGGCGTGATCCTGAACCGCGCCGAAGGGCAGATGACCGAAGAATACGGATATTGATCCAAGATACAGCACAAGTCAGGGGCTGGACCAATGGGACCGGCCTTTTTGCTGTACCCGGTGCAATATGAAAAAGCCGGGCGCGTTTCCGGCCCGGCCTTGGTTTTTGGTGTTTGTCGCTTAGCCGCGTTGCGTGCGCGGGGTGCGGCGGAAAATATTCAGCACATCGGCCAGATCCTGCGCCCGCCCCTTCAGCAGTAATGCCAAGCCCGTAAAGGCAGCCCCCAAGGCGACCACCCATACCAGACGGCGGCGGCGGCGGGATTTCTGACGATCCAGATTGGGGATCACCACAACCGGGCGGATGTTCAGTTCCGCCTCTAGCTGCGCTGCGGTGCGGATACCGGCATTCATGAATTCCAGCGACAGCGCCAGCCCCACGGCCAACATCAAAGACCCCATCGCCCCAGCGGCAGCCAGCTTCCGACGCCCCGATGACACCGGATATTCCGGCGCAATCGCGGTTTCCAGCACCTCGAACCGTTCAAACTGGTTCTGGCTTTCTAATTGCTGGTTCATTGCGGCTTCGGTGCGGCGTGCGGTGATCACGCGCAGTTCGTCCTGCAACTGGCCCAGCGTCCGTTCCATCGCGCTTAGCTGACGCTCCACCTCGGGGGCGGCGCGCAGGGCCGCGTCGATGATGGCAATCCGTTCCTCCAGCAGCAGCTTTTGCTGACGCAACAGGCTGGTCTGACGGGCCATATCCTCGGCCCGGATACGATCACTTTGGGTTTGCAGTTCAATCAGCTTTTGCTCGACTTCCAGCAGGTTTTCCTTCAGCCGGGTCAACTGACCCTGCTGTGTCACCAGATTGGCGGGCAGGGATGCCTGATTGTCGGTCTTATAGGTGGCCAATTCTTCTTCCAGCTTGGCGATTTCACCGGAAACGCGGGTTTCCTCGGACTCGAAAAACGCCAACGTGCGTGCGGCCCGACCCGACCGGCGGGACTTCCCTTCAATCAGCACACGGGACAGCAGATCATTGGCCACATCGGCCGCAACGTCCGGGTCTTCCATCCGCACAGTGATAATCAACCCCGAAGGCTGCACATTCGGACGCCATGCCATTTCCGGGTCAATCAGTTCCTGAATCTGCGCCACATCCCGGAACAGCGCCACCTTTTGCGCCATCGACATGGCTGGATCGCCGCTGAACAGATCGAATTTTTCAATCACGTCAATCAGGCTGTCACGCGACATCAGCTTTTGTTCAATCAATTTCAGCCGGGTTTCCGCCCCGCTGGTCCGGGTGGCCGAGCCGGGTACGGCCAGGTTTTCTTCGACCTGCGCCATTTCAATTTGAATGACGGCGGTTGCCTCGTAAATCGCGGGGCGACTAAGGGCGAACAGAACCGCAGCCACGGTGCCAACCACCGTGATCAAAAAGATCATCCAGAAACGACGCATCAGCGCCGACGTGATTGAAGAAATCGAAAAAGCCTGAGCCATTGGGTATCCTCACACAATTCCCCGGTCCAGACGAAGCCCGCCCAAACCAGTTACAACAAGTGAGACACCTTTCGCCCCCAGACGCGCCTGACGCATCAGAAAGTTGCCTTAATTAGGTCACAATCTATCGAACCCGCCACATTCTTTCCATCTTTTACCTGCGCATTTTCGGAAACAATACATTTCGGATACGTAGACCAGCGCCACATTTTTGACATATTCATGCGGATTTCGGGGTGTTTGTCGGGAATACGCCCAAATATTCCCTGAAATTCAGGCAAAACAGTGGCATTTGGACGGGAATCGACCCGTCGCAGAATGTGGCAAAAGTTGGGAAGGGTGTCGTTCAGGCCAGTTGGGCGGCGGTCACAATATGCCGCGAATCGATATACACCCGGCCTTGGATGCAATCGCCGGGCTGGAACGGGCCTGCGGCACTGCGAAACATGGCCTGAAATCGGCCCGCGCCAAGCGTCAGGTGCATATCGTGAAACCCATACAGCACCCGACTGATCGGGTATTGCGCCTTATAGGCGGCTTCCTTGGCGGAAAAAATCAGCTTGGCCGTCAGGCCCGGATCGGGCGTGTCGGCAATTGCGTTCTGTTCTTCGGGCAGCAGGATCGCATCCCACAAATCGCGCGGCAGGGCCGTAGCCGGTTCAACATCAATCCCCACCGCACGGGTGTGGGGGGTCGCCACCGCAAGACACAGATCATCGCAATGCGTGATCGACCCGGCAAATCCATCGGGCCAGTGCGGCAACCGATCTGTACCCGAGGGCAGGGCAACAGATGGGCCACCGATGGCCGACAGGGCAATCCGGGCGGCCTGACGGCCAGCCAGAAATTCGTTCCGGCGTTTGGGAATGGCGCGAACGATGGCCGCGCCTTCCTGTGGATACACCGGGGTCTGCGGCAGGCGGGGGTCCGTAACCCCCACCCCCACCGGACAGGAAAACAAGGATGAAACGGTTTCGGGTGTCATCCCGCCCGCGTCATCCGCCGCGCACGCATTTCACGCCGCTTGGCCATTGCATCGGCCCGGTTGGTTTTCTGTTCCGCCTCGGCCTCGGGTGCGGTCGTGCCCGGCGCGGCGGGCGCAATGTCCCCTGCCCCGGTCATTTCCACCACCTTCGCTGACAGGGCCGACAAAACCGGGAAGCGGAAAATATCGGTGATCGACAGCTTATCAGCCCCCAGTTTTTGCCGGATTTCCCGGTGCGCCTGCACCGCCAGCAGCGAATGCCCACCCAGCGCAAAAAAGTTATCCTTGGTCCCGATGCCGGTGACACCCAGAATACGCGACCAGATCGCGGCAATATCCTGTTCCACGGTGTTTTCAGGGGCAACATAGTCAACCGAGGACTGCGCCCCCCCTTCAGCGGGGGCAGGCAGGGCCTTGCGGTCCACCTTCTTGTTCGGGGTCAGCGGGAAGCTATCCATCGCCACGAACGCCTGCGGCACCATGTAATCGGGCAGAGCCTGATTCAATCTCTGTTTCAGGGAAACTTCGCAAACCGGACCGCTGGCGGTATAGTACCCAACCAACCGCACGGCACCCGGCGTATCTTCGCGCGGGATCACCACGGCCTGACGGATCGCGGGGTCGGCATCCATCAACGCCTCGATCTCGCCCAGTTCGATCCGATAGCCACGGATTTTCACCTGATGGTCCGCGCGGCCGATGAAATCCAGCCGCCCGTCATCGCGCCAACGCACCAAATCGCCGGTGCGGTAAATGCGATTGCCGGGGATAAACGGATCGGACAGGAACCGTTCATCCGTCAGATCAGGCCGCTGCCAATAGCCACGGGTCACACCCGCGCCACCAATGTACAATTCGCCCGCCGCGCCCACTGGCACCGGCTGCATCGCATCGTCCAGAACGTAAACCTGCGTATTAGCAATCGGCGTGCCGACGTTGACGATGGTTTCCCCCATACCCGCCGTCTGGGTGGTGGACCAGATGGTCGTTTCGGTGGGACCATACATGTTTTCAATCGTCGCGCGGGTGGTTTCACGCAGGTCGCTGACCAAGGCACCGGGCAGCGCTTCGCCGCCGATCATCAGGTGTTTCACGCGACCAAGGGCAAATCGCGCCTCGTCATTCATGGCAATCATCCGCGCCATCGACGGGGTGCATTGCAGGTGCGTCACATCATGGCGGATGATCTGCGCCGCGATCGAGAAATCGTCAGCCTCCAGTTCGTCCGTCACATTCGACAGCTCGCGCACGCGGGCCAGATGTTGCAACCCGTTCAGCACCGTTTGCTTTTCGATGCCGTAATCAATCAGACAGGCGATTTCATCCACCCCGATACGTTTGAGTTGTTCAACCCGGTTCAAGCAATCCTCGACCGTGCCGAACAGGCCGGAATCCTCGAAATACCGCAGGAAGGCAAATTCCAGAATGGCGTCCAGTTCTTCGTCCGACAGGGTGCCAAGATCCAGCTCGAACGGGTTACTGACCCCTTCGGGACGTTTGAAGGCGGGGAACACCCACGCGAATTGCTTGATCAGCGCCGCAGCCGAAGCCAGGTAGTCCTTCATCGGGCCACGGGCAATATCGCGGGCCTTTTCGCGGTCTTCCGCCACGAAGGTGTGCAGCATCAGCGTGACCTTGAAATCCGCCGGATCATGGCCCGCCTCGCGCAGGGCGTCGTGATACAGGCGGATTTTGCCGCCCACCTCGTCAATCGACTGACCCAGAAGGTGCGTCAGAACGTTGGCGCCGATTTTGCCCGCCTCTTTCCACGTTTCGGGGTTGCCTGCGGTTGTGACCCAGACCTCCAGCTTTTTGGACACCGGGCGGGGTTGGGTGACAACGCCGTGCGTCGTGCCGTCGCCCATCGGGAATTCCACTTCCTCGCCGCGCCACAGTTTGCGCAGGGTTTCGATGCTGTCCAGCATGGCCGCCTTGTTATTCGGCGGGCGATTTTCCGGGCGCAGGACAAAATCATGCGGCTGCCACCCCGAGGCAATACCCAACCCCGTGCGCCCGTTGGTCAGGTTGTCGATCACGGCCCATTCTTCGGCCACGCGGGCGGGATGGTGCAGGGGGGCCACGCAGCTACCGGCACGCACGGCCAGATTTTTCGTCAGCGCAGCCACGGCGGCCCCGGTCACAGACGGGTTGGGATAAGGGCCACCAAAGGCGTGGAAATGGCGTTCGGGCGTCCAGACCGCGACGAAACCGTTATTGTCGGCGAACTTCGCCCCCTCGAACAACATTTCGTATTTATCGCGGCCCACGCCATCGTCATTGCCCCAGTAATACAGGCTGAATTCCATACCCTTGCCGGTGACATTCATCGCCCCCGAGGACACAAGCGCACGGTTTTCATCACCGCTGACCACCAGCTTGAAGCCGCGGGCCAGAGTGTAGAACAATTCCAGCACCGAAATATCAAAGGACAGGCTGGTCACGGCCAGCCATGTGCCGCCATCGTGCGGGATACGCGCATCCATCCCGGTAAAGAAGTTGGATACGTTGCGGTGTTCCACCATCACGCCCTTGGGCCGCCCGGTCGACCCCGATGTATAGATCATATACGCCAGATCACTGCCCTGAACGCCGCTGTTCGGGTTGTCGGTGGGGGCCGCCTGAATGGCCGGGTCGGTGTCGATGCTGACCACCTGCGCCTGACCTGCGGGAAGGTCCGCGATCAGCGCGTTTTGCGCCACGATCACCGGGCAGGCGGAATCTTCGATATACAGTGCGATCCGATCCGCCGGGAATGCCGGGTCCAGCGGCACATAAGCGCCACCTGCCTTCAGGATACCCAGCGCCCCGATCAGCAGATGGGTGGACCGTTTGGTATGCAGCCCGACCAGCGTGCCGGGCGTGACGCCCTTGGCCTGCAACACATGCGCCAGTTGGTTGGCCCGCAGGTTCAGTTCGGCATAGCTCAGGGTTTCGCCCTCGAACACCAGCGCGGGGGCATCGGGGGTTTGGGCAACCTGGCGTTCAAACATCTGATGAATGCACAGGTTGGCGTCATACTCGGCGGCGGTGGCGTTCCATTCTGTCAGCACCAGTTGGCGTTCCGCGTCGGGCATGATGTCCATAGCCGCCACTGCGCCGCTGACACCAGCAGCCAGTTTTTCCAATCGGGCAGCCATACGATCCAGCGCATCGGATGACACGCGGGCGGCATCCGCCATCAGTTTCGCCTGACCATCCGCCATGAACAGGGTAATCGCCGCGCCGGGCGCCTGTACCGGAACCAGAGAGAGCGCCACATCCGGCACAGCAATATCTGCCAGATCGGGACGACGGATCAGGGCATCGCGCGGGAAACCGCCCTTGTCCTGCGCCTTGGCAATTTGCAACTGTACGGCATCGTATTGTTCAGCAGCATCAGCGTGCAGTTCCACACGGATCGGCGCCCAGCCGGTCACATGGGGCGTGCCATCGCCCAGTATCAGCGCCACGTCCGCGTGATCCGTTCCCGCCAGCCGCGCCGCAATCAGCGCCATCGCGGGGAACAGCCCGTCATGGGCCGAAATGCTATGCTCACGAATGCCAGTGTCGCGTGTCGGGGTAAAGGCCAGCCGCGCAGGGGTGTAGCTATCCAGCGTCGCGCGATAGGTCAATTCCGCAGCAACAGCGGGTTCCATCGCCCCGGTCAGCGCGGCATCGGGTTTGTCCAGCACCTCGCCCGCCCGTGGCAGCCGCGCACCATGCAGCAGGGTCAGCCCGGTCAGCATCACAGCACCATCGGCGGTGGCAATGGTCAGCATGTCCTTGGTGGTTTCCAGAACCGTGCCGGGAACGCCTGCACCATCGGCGGGGTCGGCATGACGCGCGGCAACCACCACATCCCCCATCTGCACCTTGGGCAGGAACAGCGGATTGCGGAAACTATCATGATCTAGCGCCTTGACCACGCGGGTCAGGTCAGCCGTGGAACGGGCGAAATCCAGAACCGCCGCCGCATCGGGCCGGGATTTCAGCCCGAAATAGCTGCGCTGCGTCAGATCCTGAGGCTGTCGCTGAAGCCCCAAAGCCAGTTGATCAACCAGCGCCGGGAAAGTTTCAATCGCCGCCTCGTAACACCGGGTATTCAGCGTCAGCGCCGTATCGTCGGGGTGAATGGCAAATTCGGCCTGCACCAGAATATCGCCTTCGTCGATACCGCCTTCGATCAGGTGCCATGTGATCCCGTGCCGCGTTTCACCGTTCAACTGCGCCCAGACCGGCGCGTTCAAACCCGCGTAGCGCGGCAATGGCCCATCGTGGAAGTTCACCGCCCCCTTGGCCGCACGATCCAGCAAGGGCTGGGGGATGATGTCCAGATTAGCGATGGACAACAGCCAGTCATAAGCCACGTCATCCGGCAGATCGCCGGGGGCATGAACTGCCAATCCCTTGCCCATAGCCCACGCCGCCACGTTGCGGTTATGGGTGACAACAGCGGAAATGTCGTGGCCCTTGGTCAACAACACGTCACCGCATTGGATCGCAAGGGATTCATTCCCGATCAGCAAACTGGAAAACTTGGACATGGCGAATACTCCGAATAGGCCCTTTAGCTGTTGGTGCGGTCAGCCGGAACCGCGCTGTTTGGGCTGGATTTCCGCGCCCCACCCAGGGCGCGTATGGCAAATGTCAGATCGTGAAACAGCATCGTCCGCAGGAAATGCGGCGGCTGGTTCTGCGGTTTGCGGTCAATCTGGCGGCGCAGCCAATACAAACCGCCCCCCAGCAGATGCGCAATGGTTGCGGCAGCGGCATAAGCTGCGCCGTGATTTTTCGTGAAATAATGCAGACGGGAATCGAACCAGTAGCCCGGCACGCGGGACCATTCCTTCATCCCCGTAGAAACTGAACCGATGTGCATCACATGGCTGTCACGCACATAGACAGACCGATACCCGGCACGGGCCGCCCGCAAAAACAGATCGGTTTCTTCAAAATACAGGAAAAAGGTTTCGTCAAACGCCCCGATCCGATCCAGCACATCGCGGCGCATCAAAACGCTGGCCCCGGCCATCCAATCGGCATGGGTATCCGTATCCGGCACCGGCAGCGGCACTTGTTTACCGCGCAGCAGTTTTGACACCGGACCAAAGCGAATGGCCCCTTCAAATTCCGAAGCAATAGACGGGAACCGGAACAGGGTTTGGTGCGGGGCATCATCCTGCCCGTGAATATAGCTGCCCGCACACCACAGTGTTTGATCCCGCTCCAAGGCAGCCAACAACAGGCGGATCGCATCCGGGGCCGGGAACGCATCGGAATTCAGGATATAAACGTAATCCGGTTGCGTCCCGTTGCTTAGCCCCGCCCGGATACCAAAGTTATTCCCAGCCCCGAACCCGCCATTATGGCCGCTTTCGACCACCCGCACGCGGTTATCCTGCGCCCATCCATACGCTTGCGCATGGTTTAGCATTTTCTGGAACGATCCATCGGCTGACTCGTTGTCCACCACGATGATTTCCCCGGCAATCCCGTCCATCGCGCGCAAGGCATGATCGACTGACCGTAATGTCATGTCCGGGGTTTTATAGTTCAGGATAACCGTCAAAACGGTGGGGGTAGTCATTCCGCCGCCTCCTGAAAATCGGGGCTTTCCGGGGTAGGGTATGCTGCCTCTGCCGTCTGGATACAGTCACGCATCCGGGCTGCCAGCACCCGCACATTGGGTTCCAGAACCATTGAATCGTGATCCCCCGGCACCTCGACCACCCGCACCTGCGGGGCGTGTTGCGTCCAATCGTTATCGTCCAGCACATAGGCCCGTTCACTGTTCACCCAACGATCCGGCCCGACCTGCCATTTGCCCACAAGCGGCGGCCGGAACAGCGCAAGCGGACCATCCCAACCATGCACCTGATACTTGGCAACGCTTTCCAAAAACGCCGCTTCGATCTTTTCGTTATGGAAGACATGACCCGCCTGCGGCTGTTCTGCTTCCCCGCCTTTGCGCTTTGCGATTTCCCATTTGATCCGGTTCATCGCCCAACGGACAATATAGGACGGACCGCCAGATTTCAGCTCTTGCCACTGGATCACCATACGGTCACGTCTGGAAAGCGGACGACGCACAGGCAGCGGCGTGTCCAGCATCACCAGAACCGAAATATCCTCGCCCGCCAATTTCAACTGACGCGCAATTTCATAGGCGGTGATGCCGCCCCCGGAAAATCCACCAATCATATACGGGCCATGCGGCTGCACCTGTCGCATTTCAGCGATATAGTCGCTGGCCGCCTGCACCAGATCATCATGCGGTTTGTCCTGCCCATAAAGCCCCCGCGCCTGAAGCCCATAGAACGGGCGATCATGCCCCAACAGATGCGCCAGATGGCGTAGGTTCAGCACGTTGCCAAACATCCCGGCGACCAGGAAAAATGGCGTTTTCAGGCCACCTTCGCCGCTGTGCATCGGCACGATATGGGTAAAGCGCCGCGCAGGTTTGGCGGGTTTTGGCGCCCCTTCGGTACTGTTGCTTTCGGCAACGCCACCCGCTTCGGCAATCAATGCCGCGCATTTGCGGATTGTCGGCGCTTCAAACAGAACCGAAATCGGGAAATCCACGCCAAAGGCTTTCTTCACCTTCGCAAACAGCCGCACCGCCACCAGCGAATGCCCGCCAAGGTCAAAGAAGCTATCCTCGGCCCCGATCTGATCCACGCCCAGCAATTCCTGCCAGATTTGGGCCAGCTTGGTTTCCAGTTCACCTTCGGGCGCGATATATTCGCTGTCCAGTTCCGGGCGCTGGAATTTTTGTTCCGACGTTTCCGGTGTTTCTGTCACGGCGGTTTGCGTGATCAACGCGTTCAGATCCATCGAGGACACCACAACCTGCGGCAGCCCGCTTGCCAAAGCGCGGAAAAACGCTGTAGCCCCTTCGTCCGGGCGGATGCCTTGGGTCAGGTTATGCTGCAACCGCAGTTCCGCCGGGGACAGCGGGCGCACCTGCGGCGCGGCAGCTTTGGGGGCCGCCGCATCGCGGGCAAATTCTGCGCCACGTTCCAGACGCCGAATAGTGAAGCCTTCGATCTGAACACATACGGTTCCGTCTGGTTTGCAGATCGTCACATCGAAACTGGCGGTCATTGCATCGGCACGGTTCGCCCCCGCATTGCGCACATGGCTGACCGCTTGCGCCCCGACAGATTCATAAACCCGCACCCGGCCATAGGACATCGGCACCCACAGATGGGTAGGTTGATACCCTTCGATCAGGTCCATCGCCCAGCCGGTCGCCAAATCCATCAGCCCCGGATGCAACCCGGTCCGATCCGCGGCATAGGTATCGGCCAGCCGCAAATGCGCCACGCCTTCGCCCTGACCCAAGGCCGTCTGACGCAGCACATGCCAGCGCGGGCCGAAATTTAGATGCGCCTCTTGCGGGGCGCGGATATGCCCGGCGTCCGCCACTTGCTTACGCGGGCAGCGCGCTTCGATCCCGGCCAAATCCAGCGGCGCGGGGCGGGCCAGCGGCAGCAGCGACAGCTCTGCCTGCGCGTTCAGGTCAAACCCTGCCCCCGCCTCGGCGCTTTCCACCCGGAAATCATAGCCCAGATCGCTGCGCGGCAGGGTCACTTTGACCTGTTTTCCCGCCTTACCCACTTGTAGCGGCTGCAAGAACGTCAGGTTCTGAATCTCGAACGCGCCAGTTTCGCCTTGGGCCTGCAATGCCTCGTATGCCAGTTCCAGATAGCCAGTGCCGGGCAATAGCGCATCGCCCGCGCGGGTCCGGTGGTCGTGCAACACCCAGCGATCCGCCACCGTATAATCCGCACCAAACACCCGGTTCCCCTGCGCATCGAAACTGGACCAGTCCAGCAAGGTCGCTTCAATCGCCACCTCGGGCGCGGGATCATGTGCGCCGGTTCGGGCGGCCATTGCTTCGGCGGCCATGCCAACCTGCGCCCAAATTCCCCAATCCAGTGCCAACACGCGGGTTTTACCACCCGATCGCGCCTTTGCAAACGCATTCAGATATTCGTTGGCGGCCACATAATCGACCTGCCCCGCCGGGGCCGTCGCGGTCGAGGACGATGAAAACAACACCATCCAGCCCAGCGTGCCGTCAGGGAACAATCCATCCAACACCTGCGTGCCGTGGATTTTCGGGGTAAACACATCCTCGATCTCGGACAGGGATTTGCCCAAAATCGGTGCGTCACTGATCACACCCGCCGCATGGATGACGCCGGTGATCGGCCCCAATTCCTGTTCGGCACGGGCCTTGGCCTGCCCCATGTCTTCGACATTGGACACATCCGCCGCCAGCACCAGAACCTTGCCGCCTTGTGCCTCCAGATCTTGCACCGCCTGAATACGACGCACCACCGGCGCGTTGGGGGCGGTTTTTGCGATCACGTCATCCCATTCCAACCGCGGCGGCAGCCCGCTGCGCGACAGAAGCACGATATTCGCGCCATGCCGCCGGATCAGTTCCCCCGCGATAGTCAGGCCAATGCCGCCAAAGCCCCCGGTGATCATCACCGTACCGCCCTGCGCCATCGGCACCGCATCGTCAGACAGCGGAACCTGTTTATACACTTGCTCAAACCGCTTTTCGCCCCGCAGCGCCGCCACGGTGTTCGCGGGGTTGGCCAGCAATTCCTCTAGCACCGGCAGAATATCCATACGCTTGCGTTTGGTATCTACGGTCACATCCAGCACAGCACAGGTCAGCCCCGGAAATTCACGCGGGATCACGCGGGCCGGTCCCATGACGGTGGATTTTTCGGGATAGGGCAGCGCCTCGTCCCGCACCTGCGCCGCGCCGGACGTAAAGATGCTCAGATGCCCCTGTTCCAATCCTTCATCGTTCAGCGCTTGGGCCAGAAACGTCAGGGAATAGAAGCCCTGTTCCACATTGCGATGGAAAAAGCTGCTGCCGGGGCGGAACGTTTCACGATCCGTCACCAACCAGAAATGCGCAATCCGATCCGGCAGGGTGCCATCCACGGCCAAGGCCTGAATCAGATGGTCATACCCTTCGCGCCCCTGTTCAGGGGACAATACATAAGCATCCGTGCCGATTTTGCCGAAGCCATCGCCGGGGCGGACCGTCATCACCCGATGCCCGCCATCGCGCAGCCCCGCCACCGCCTGATCCGCCAGCCCGGTATCATCCGCGAACACCAGCCAATTCAGCGGCGCGCCCAATTCCTGCGTTACATCCAGATCGACATCGGCAAAGCGCGGCTTCCAGAATGGTTTGTAGCCCCAGCTTTCCGGGTTGTCGGACCGCATCAGGAAATCCTGCGCCGGAGCCGCCTGTTTGCTGCCCGGTTCGATGAAATACTCGGTCCGCTGGAACGCATAGCTTGGCAGCGGCACCCGGTTGCGCCGCGCATCCCCCCAGATTTGCGCCCAATCGAAATCGACGCCCACGGCCCAGACCCGACCCAACATCGCCATGAAATACTTATCGTCGAAAATCGCGTCGTCAGCATGGCGCAGCGTGCCAATCACCTGATTGGCCTGCACATTCGGATGCTGCCCCGTCAACGACGCCAGCGCCTTGCCCGGTCCCACCTCGATATATACACGGTCAGCCACATCGCTAAGCGTTGTGATGCAATCGGCGAAATGCACCGTGCCGCGCAGATGTTGCACCCAGTATTCCGGGTCGGTGGCCTGCGCATCGGTGATGTAATTGCCCGTCCGGTTGGACACGAACGGAATGGCGGGGGCGTTCAGCTTGATTGACCGCAGATAATCCCCGAACCGGCCCAAAATCGGGTCCAGCATTGCGGAATGCGCGGCAATGTCGATGGGAATACGTTGCGCCTGAATGTCCATTCCGGCCAACACCCGCTCCAAATCGTCCAGTGCATCCTGTGGACCGCTGGCCACGCTTAGCCCCGGCGCATTAACAGCCGCCAAATCCAGACGATCCCCCAACAGGGGTTTCAGTTCTTCGGCATCCATTGGCACGCTCAGCATTCCACCGGCGGGGACCGTATCGAACAGCGATCCACGCAGATGCACCAGCCCGATACAATCCTCGAAACCAATCACCCCCGCCAGACAAGCGGCGGTATTTTCCCCCATCGAATGCCCCACCAAGGCAGCGGGCTTCACGCCCCAGGACATCCACAACTGTGCCAGCGCGTATTCCGTGATCATGATCAGCGGCAACTGGACCGAGGGGCGTTTCAGCGCCGTATTCGCGGCATCTTCTGCGCCGTCTTCGGGCAACCACAGGGCGCGAATGTCATAGTCGATCTTGGCCTGCAAAACCTCTAGCCCGCGATCCATCCAATCGGCAAAGACTGGTTCGGTTTCGTACAGATCCCGCGCCATGCCTGCATATTGCGCCCCACCGCCGGGGAACATGAACACCACATCGGGGGCATCGCCCACCACCTGATGCGTGAACACCCGGCGGGGATCGTTTTCGCGCAGCAACGCAGCAGCCTCGGCATGGGTTTCGGCCACCACCACGCGGCGGCGATCAAAGGCGCGGCGGCCTTCTTTCAGTGTCCACGCGACATCGGCCAAGGGCTGATCGGAATGCGCCTCCAGATGGTCGGCCAGATTGGCGGCGTTGCCATCCAGCGCCTTTTTCGACCTTGCCGAAAGCGTCAGCAATTGGAACGGAAAATCCGCCTGATCCGATTCCGCCCGCTCGGGGGCTTCTTCCAGCACGATATGGGCATTGGTGCCGCCCACGCCCAGCGAATTCACCCCGGCGCGGCGTGGCCCCTTGTGGGATACCCAATCCGTCAGTCGATCGTTCACCAGAAACGGCGAGCCATCAAAATCAATCGCCGGGTTCGGTTTTTCATACCCTAACGAGGGCGGCATCTGCCGGTTCGTCAATGCAAGGCTAGCCTTGATCAGACTGGCCACACCCGCCGCCGTATCCAGATGGCCGATATTGGTTTTGACCGACCCAATCCGGCAAAATCCCGCCTCGTCCGTGGTTTCGCGGAACGCGCTGGTCAGGGCCGCCACCTCGATCGGGTCGCCCAGATAGGTGCCGGTGCCGTGGCATTCGATATAATCAATCGTGTCGGCGGGAATATTTGCCAGCGCATGAGCATCAGCAATCGCCGCCGCCTGCCCTTCGACGCTGGGGGCCAGATACCCGGCCTTGTCCGCGCCATCGTTGTTGACCGCCGATCCCTTGATCACCGCCCAAACATGATCGCCATCCCGCACCGCATCCGACAGGCGGCGCAGCACCACAACCCCGGCGCCCGATCCGAAAACCGTTCCCTGCGCCCGGTGGTCGAAGGCATGGCAATGGCCATCCGGCGACAGGATTTCGCCCTCTTTGTACAGATAGCCGCGCGCGTGCGGCAATTCGATCGTCACCCCCCCGGCCAGCGCCATGTCGCATTCGCCATTCAACAAGGACTGACAGGCGTAATGCGTGGCCACCAAGGACGTGGAACAGGCCGTCTGCACATTCACAGACGGTCCCTTGAGGTCCAGAATGTGACTCAGCCGGGTAGACAGGAAATCCTTATCATTGCCTGTATGGCGCAACAGGAACATCCCGACATTTTCCACCATGTCGGGATTGGAACAGATGTTGAAATAGAAATAGCTGCCCATCCCGCAGCCCGCGAAAACCCCGATGGGACCATCGAATTTTTCAGGCGGATGACCGGCGTTTTCCAACGCTTCCCACGCAACTTCTAAAAACTGGCGGTGCTGCGGGTCCATGATAGCGGCATCCTGCGGACCCAGACCAAAGAAATCGGCATCAAACGCCTTGAACCCCTCTAGCACCGAGGCCGAAGGCACGTAATCCGGGCGGTCGATCAGGTGGGGGGCTTCGCCCGCATCCAGCAAGTCCTGACGTGACAGGGGACGAATCGATTCCACACCATCCCGCAGATTTTCCCAATATTGCGCAACGGTTTGCGCCCCCGGAAGGTGCGCCGCCATACCGACAATCGCAATATCGGCACCGAAATCGGGTTCTTGCTGCTGTTCGTCCGTCATGAAACCCACTCACAAATAAGATCAGGTTTAGATGTGTCAGAAAAATAAGGTACTTTTGGGGCAGCAACGTGCATTTCCGGCCAATATTGGCATTTTTGCGCGATTGTTTACAGCTTTCCGTAACTTACTGAATCAATACGGAAACATCGTCCCAATGAAGCCAGAATATGGCCGCAGCAAGCCCACCGCCTATCACGAAGAATACCATATCATGCAGCGGATCCCACGCGCCTTGTTTGCGCGCCAGCCAGATCACCACCGGGTAAATCACGATCATAGCAACGCCTTGGGCGATCAATGCCCCGAACAGCCCCGCCAGTTCAAACCCCAGCAACAGGCCCAGCGTCATCGCAGCCGCCCGCGCCGCTGACAGCACGAAAAACCGCTGCGAGTCCCCCTCGGCCAGCGCGGCCTGATCATAGGTCAGAACGATGATCTGCGGCACCTGCATACAGGCCAGCGCCACCACAACAGCCCCGGCCATCAGATACCGTTCGTCATACATCAGATCCACCAGCCAGATGCCCAATGCCGCCACGCTAAGCAGCATCGCCATCAGAACCGCCGTCGCGATAAACCGCATCTTGCGCAGGCGCAGGAAATTTTCCCGCGACACGCGCGGCGGGCCTTCGCGATGCACTGGGATCACCACCCGACGGATCACCATCGTTCCCAAAAGCAACGGGAAAGACGCCAGAAAATACCCGATATTATAAACCCCGAACTGATCCAAAGACAGGTATTTGCCCAAGATCACCTTGTCCCCCTGAAGGATCAGGAACCCGCATAGCGTGGACAGGAAAATCCATTTGCCGAAATGCATCAGTTCGTGCGCGGCGGCTTTTTCCAGCCGCCATCTGTTGCCACGTCCGGGGATCAGAATGTGCATGAACAGCAATTGCGCCAGTGCGCTGACAATCCCGGAAACCACCAAGGCCCAGACAGACTGTGTGAGCCATGCCAGCGTAATCGCCGCGATAAGCCCCACCACCTGCGTGGCGATTTCCACCACGATCACCCGACCCGTGCGCAAATGCCGGTTTGCGGTTTCAAACTTTGTCGGATTGAACCCCGTAATCAGCAATGTCAGCGCCGAAACCGGCAAATACCACGCCAATTCCGGTTCTGCGTAAATCAATGACAGCGGATAGGCCAGAACACTGGCCGCCACCCACAGCACGCCCCCCCGGATGATATGCAACGTCCACGCCGTATCCAGAAAATCAGGGTCGTCGCCGCGTTTGCTTTGCATGATGGCCGGGGCAACGCCCATGTCGGAAAACATCGACAGACCCACCAGAAACACCGTGACCAGCGCCATCATCCCAAAAGCTTCGGGAAACAGGATACGCGTCAGCAACAGGTTCGACAGCAGGCGCAGCCCTTGATAGGTGCCGAACCCCAATACCGTCAGCAGCGAACTGCGCACCGCGCGTTCGACCAGCGAATTCCCTTTGATGAAACGTCCCAGCCCGCGGCCGATCATTCGCACTCCTTGACCGGGTGCCGCCACCCAGCGCCCATATCCCTATCTTCCACGGTTCCAAGAGGTGTCCGCCTGATCCTGAGTGGCTTTCACCACAACAGCCACCAGACCGTACACAAAGAATCCTACCGGATGACGCAGGGCCAGTTCCAGCAGGTTCGACAATCCCATCGGCGTTTTTTGATCATTCTTCAATAGATCAGGGTACAATCGGGCCACCTCGGCCACGCCAATATTCTGCCGCCGCCGCACCTTGACCAAATTCCCAAACCCTTCGACGATGGGCCAGTCATAGCCCGCGCGGGTGCGCACCCGTTCCTGCGGCGCAAAGCTAAGCCGCACAAAGGTGTCATCGGAAATGATGTCTGGGAATTTTCCCCACCGCTGGCGCGCCACTGCGTTCACCGCAAAGACCCCACAACCCGGCACATCCTGCGTAAAGAACGGCACACGCTTGTAAATCTGGCGATAGGCGCGGCTGGCAAAGCTGTGCGCCGGGGCAATCCGCACATCGCCGCTGGCATAGACCGGGCCATCGGCAGACAACGCCGCCGCCAGATCGGCCAGCAAATCGGGATCAACCACCACATCCGCGTCCAGATAAACCCGCTTATCGCCCTGCGCGGCGGCATCTGCCTGATTCAGCGCGTTCATCTTGCCGCCCTGTTTAATATCCAGCACCACCAGCGCCCAGCCCTTCGCCGTTACCTGATCCTGCCAGCCTTGCGCCACCTGCGCGGTCGCATCGGTGCAACCGTTGGCGGCCACGATAATCTCTACCGCCTCCTCTATAGGGTCCGAGGCCAGCAGCGCCGTTAAACACTGCGGGATCATCCTCTCCTCGTTATTGGCGGGGATGATGATGCTGATCACGAAACGCTCCTTGGATTCCCGGTTCGGCATAGGAATTAGTCAATGTTTATGTTTTTAATTGGGCCGCTTCACGGTTTATGTTGCAATCGCAAACACCTTGACAGTCAGGACAATTTCGTGACCGCGCCCCGTAAACTTGCTTATCTTGTGCCTCAATTTCCGGGGCAAACCCATATCTTTTTCTGGCGGGAAATTCAGCATCTGGAACGGATGGGGATAGATGTGCATCTGTTTTCCACCCTACCCCCGCCGCCGGGGTTGATTTCTCACAGTTGGTCTGATCAGGCGATTAACCGCACCACCTATTTGGCCAGCCGTTCGGTAGCGCAGGTGTTGACCGCCCTGCCCCGCCTGCCGCTGCGCGAATTATGGGCGGAAATTATGCGTGACGGCAGCGCCGCCGCCCGTGATATTCTGGTGTCCATCCCGGCGGCCCGGCGTCTGCTGGCCGAATGCAAGGCGCGGGGGATCACCCATGTTCATGCCCATTCCTGTGGACGGGCCGCAATGATCGCGGCGTTGGCCAATCGACTGGGCGGGCTGAACTACTCCGTCACCCTGCACGGCCCGATGCAGGATTATGGCCCCGCCCAGCATTTCAAATGGCGCAAAGCCACGTTTGCCACGATCATCACCCATAAAATCCACGCACAGGTTCAGCACGATCTGGGGACGGACCTGCCTGCCCGTATCCGTATTCAGCCAATGGGCGTGGATGCCGACACACTGCGCCGCGACACCCCTTATCAGCCGCCGCACCCCGGCGAACCGCTGCGCATTTTTACCTGCGCCCGGCTGCATTTCGTCAAAGGTCATCAGGATTTGATGGATGCCGTTCGCCTGTTGCTGGATCGTGGTCACGATCTGCGGCTGGACATCGCGGGCGAAGACGATGATGGCGGCAGCGGCTACCGCGCTGTGCTGGAACAGAAAATCCACGATCTGAACCTTGGGGATCATGTCACCCTGCTGGGTGCCATCGACGCGGACGAGGTGAAACGCCGCCTGTGTGACGCGCATTTGTTCATTCTGGCCAGTTGGGCCGAACCGCTGGGCGTCGCCTATATGGAGGCGATGAGCTGCGCCACGCCCACCATCGGCACCGATGCAGGCGGGGTTCCCGAACTGATCGAAAACGGCGTGGATGGCGTTTTGGTTCCCCCCCAAGATCCCGAAGCTATGGCACAGGCCATCGCCGCACTGGCCGCCGATCCCACAAAACTGACACAGCTTAGCGCCGCCGGGCGCGATACGATTGTAAACCGCTTTGATTCCCGCGTGGGTGCGGAAACGCTGGTACAGGAAATTTGGCCCGATTAACCCGTATCAGAGCCGCATATCAGGCTCTATTCCGGCAGTGACAGCGCCATCACCTTGCCCGGTTCCGCGGTGAATTCCAGCGCCTCGATCCCGCGCAGGGCGACCTCTCCGTTTGGGCCAATCGCCAACAGGGTTTGCCCCCACAGGGCCAATTCGTAATCGGCGGCATAGCCGACTAAAACCGCTGTGTCCTGCCCATCGCCGCCCAGCAGGAAATCCCCGCCGCCGCCCGCAATCAGCCGGTCATCGCCACCCCGTCCCATCAGAATATCCGCCCAACGGGTGCCTTCCAGCACATCGCCACCATCGCGCCCCGACAGGAAAACCCCGTCCTCGAACGCATCCGAGGCGCGCCCCTTGGCCCCGCCTGCGCTGGCGTTATAGGCCATCAACGCATCCCAGCGCGGGTTTTGATCTGCCAGATGCCGCCGGGCACCCCAGCTTCCCCATTTCATCGGTTTGGCCACATCAACAAAAGCGTTGAACATAGTGCCGCCCGCGTCTTGCCAGCCTTGAAGTAGCGTCTGGTACAATTCGCCCATTTCAGACGAATAGTTATAGGCATTGAACAGCTTGGTCAGGTCGTCATTATCCACCCATTCCCCGATCCCAACGATATGGGTGCCGCCTTCGTACATGATCAGGTCCAGCCCGTTTTCCCGCGCCACCTTGGCGTGATAGGGAAACAAGTTTTGGGTCAGTTCCTTCAGCGGCCCATCCCGTAGAAACGCGGTCAGCTTTTCCGTTGCCACCCCTTGCCGCGCCCAGCGTAAAATGCGGGTCGGCATGTCCTCCATCCCTGCCTCTAACCCGAAATAGCCCGTTACGGCATAGGCATCGAAACTGCGCACCGGCGGTTCATTGCCCGGCTGTTCGGCCACATATAACGGCGCCTGCAACAGCGCGTCTTCCAAACCCGGCCACGCGGTATGCACCGAAACCACCCGCACCAGCCGGTCAGGATCGTTGAACACCCGCGCCCAAATACCCATCATCTGCGCCGCCCGCATCCCGGTCCATTGCATCCACGCGCCATCCTGATCAGTGTTCCAGCGCGCCTTAGCCTGTTCCCCGGCCCACCGGGCCTGCTCAAACAGGAAATTCCACATCTCGTTTGAATATTCGACATAGGCCACCCGCCGGTGATCCAGATGATCCCGCACATAGGTAGCGAAGGCCTCGACATACTCATCGTCGGCATGATGCGGCATGGTAAACCACGGGTCCGCGGCGATCAGATTGGCCAGTTGCACCATCACCTCGACCGGGACACCACGGCGACCATAGGTGTAATCCGCTGGCCGGGGCCGGGCCTGCCAGTCCGACACGAAAGACCCGTTCGTGATCATCCAGTCCATGAACCGCACCGCCCGTAAATCGCGGATCAGGTTCACCCAGGCCGGATTAAACACCACCCCCATATCGTACAGGTCGGCGTGATCCTGATGCACGATGACAATGTTGCGGATATGGTCCGCCGGATCGGTCTTGCTGATGCCGATCACCACCGGGCCATCGCCGGGTTCAAAGGCAAATGTAATCTCGCCTTCACCATAGCGGACATTCCGCGCCCGGCCACCAACGCGCAATTTCCCCTGCCCTTCATAGGTCAAACGATACCGTCCGGTGAAATACTGCGCGTCTTGCGGCAGGTCGGTCAGCAGATAGCTTTCCAGCTTTTCCACACCTTCGGGAATTTCCATCGGCCAGCCGTTTTCATCCAGATAGCCTTCGTCCTCCAGCCGCGCCGCATCGAACCCACCCCACTGCCCCTTGATATGACCCAACCACGGGCGGGCGGTCTTCATCACATTGATGAACGGATATTGGGTAGACCAGTCATGGATACCGTCCAACCCCATCGCCAGCGCAGGCTGCGCCACAGGCGAAACCGCCCCGCCACCCGTCAGCGCCGCGCGTTCCGTGCCGGTCTTTTCCGCGATTTTCGTGGCAATCATCCCATAGTTCGCCCGGATCAGCGGATGGATCGACGACGGCAACACCAAAGATGCAGGCGGGGCCACATCATACAGCACCGCATAAGTCACCAGCGCCGCCAGAAAATACATGCTGGGCGTACCATGCGGGGCATCGTCGCTATAAAGATCCGTCGCCTCCAGATCCTTGAGCGCGGGATCAGCGAACACCTCGGACAGGACGCTGGCAATCGGGATCAGCTTCGGCGGATTATCGGGATAAGCCGCCCCCAGCGCCTTTGCATAGTCCACATACCAATCATGGTAATCATCACCGTTAAACCGATGATATTTCGCCAATTGCCGTTGTGACGGCGGAAAGCCCCGGACCACCCCGGCCATATCGGCCCAGCCTTCATAGATGAACAACCGCGCCTTGGGGGCTTCGGCGATCACGTAATCAAACACCTGACGGCTGGCCTGCAACGGGCTGATATTTTGCGGATTTTCCCATTCATAGGGTTTATCCGCCGCCTGATACTGGATGAAATTCGTCGGCGTCAGGACAATCGCATCATAGCCAGACGAGCCCAAATCACCGCGCCATGCCGTTCGTACCCCCGGCACTGACCATTGTGAAATCGCGGGCAGCTTTGTTCCGTATTCCCGCAGAAATCCCCACATCCCATCCCCGGCAAACTGCTTGCTGGTGGCCTTGGCGATATAGCCCAGCCAATACACGGTCGAGGTTTCATGCGTTTCGCTGGGATGCTCTACCAGTGAATTACCAAAAAAATATGCCTTTATTCCCGCCCGTTCTGCCGCCTGCGCCGGTAGCGCCGCCAAACACATCAAGCAAATTGCCAGCCGGATCATGGCCTGTCGCATAGGTCAATTCCACTTCTGTCACATCACACTTTTCAAAATTGCTTTTTGCCGCTTCTGCACGATGGCTTCCCCTTCCTCATCGCGTTCCGCATAGCCCAACAGCGATCCCATCAGCAGCCATGTCAGCGGCGTCAGCGTCGCATTGGGCAGCAGGTCAAACACGTTCACGGCCAGCAACAGGCTCATGCCCGTCACATAGGGCGAAGCATCCTCAAATCCATGTCGTCGAAACCTGAGCCACAGCAGGAAAATCGGCAGCAGCAACAGCCCGAACTGGCTAAGCCATCCCGCCCAGCCGAACATGCCCAGCGTGATCACCCAATATCCATCAGATACAGTTTTGCTGACCCCCGTTACGGGATCAAGGATTTGGTTGCGCCCCCAGCTTCCCCAGCCAAACACGGGCTTTTCCATTGCCCGATCCAGCAGCACATTTTCATTCTGCAACCGATACCGCAGCGATCCGGCCCGGTCAGGGCTGATCTTTTCGGCCTGCGCCAAAAGCTGACGTTCGGGAACCAGCCCCGCGCCTTTCAGAACAGGATAGGATAGCGCCAAGACTGCCAGAACCAGCGCCACCCACAACTGAATGCGCCGCGGCAAAAACAGCACCAGCGGCACCAGCAGAACGCAATACATCAGCGATGCCAGCGATTTACACAGCACCAATACCGCAAACAGATAGGCCGCTGCCAATAGGGCATAGACCTTGTGCTTCCCTTCCTCGGCCCGCAACAAGATCACTGCAGATACCACGCAAGTCATGATCAGGAACGCAGCCCATAACCCATGATACAGGAACACGATCGGACGGAATCCACCGTCGCGCATCATCTGCTCAAAGCTGTGCTGGAAGAACCCGTAAATCCAGATGTTCAACTGTGGCGACAGGCGCACCTCTAGCAGCATCGGCAACGAATAGATCAGCCCGGCAACGACGAAGGCGATCAACAATTCCCGTTGCTGACTGCGCGTGTGTAAAAAATTCCGCGCCAATAGAAACGGCGCGATGATCAAAATCTGCCGGAACAGGGTGGAAACCATGTCTTTCAGGCTCATCCCCGGCAGGCCGATCCTGCCGAAGAACACAGGTTCCAGATTGGTTAGTGTCGTCCCCAACGGGGCCACGATGAACAAAAGCAACAGCGCCCGCGCCGCCCGCGAATCCGGGATCAGCTTCATTTGATCACGATACATTGCCAAACACAAAAGCAGCACGGTCAGGCTGGGCAAGGATTCCTTTGTCAGTGCCGGTAACAGCGGGAAATCAAATGCCGTGGGCTGCGGCGGCAGGAACAGATAGGCCCCCAGAAAGCACACAATCAGCGCACGCCCCGGCGGCATCGACCGGAACACCGCGACGCAAACCAGCGGCGACAGCGCCAGCACCAGATATGCTAAACCGTTGGGCATGTTTTGCCTGTATGTACATTCTGCGTGGTTGATTGGCCACGTCTTGCCAAATTTCTGCTACTTTCACCGGATACACCAAGCATAAGGCAAAAAAATGTCCAGATGGGGTTCCCCTCGGTCAACTATTAACGGATTTTCGGGGTATAGATTAAGAACCCAATGCAATTTACTCAGACCAACCCCATTTCGAGATGACACCCCGCAAGACCCCAAAGAACCGTTCCGACGTTAGAATCGCCTATTTGTGCGATGTGTCCCCGCTGGACACGTTGCCCTATTCTGGCGGCAACAGCCGCATTTACACCGCGTTAAAGGGGGAGTTCCCCAACATCGACATTATCAGCCAGTCGTGGGGGCTGGCGGAACCCGTGCATCGGCTGATCTATCGGCTGTCGGATGCCCTGAACCTGCGCACCCGCTGGCGGGCGCATCTGATCCTGTCCGGCTTCATTCGTCGCGTCGTGGAAAAGCAACTGGCCGAAGGCCAATATGACGCGCTGTTCTGCGCCTATAGCTTTCAATCGCTGTTCCGGGTGCGCCCGCCCTATCCGATGACGGTGGTCTATACCGCTGACGCCACGCCCACCACTTACAGACAGTCAGTAATCGGGCGGTCTTTTGGATCGTACATGAAGCTGTCACGCCGCTTCGATCCCCTGATCCTGAAGGCGGAAACCCAAACCTTCGCCTCGGCCGATCTGTTGCTGTGGCCGTCACGCTGGCTAAAGAATCGCGCAGACAGCACCTATGGGCTGGACCCGGAAAAATCGCATGTCGTACCCTGGGGCGCGAACATCCCCGCGCCCGATATGGATTTTCCACCCCCAACCCTGTCAGCGGATGCCCCCGTGCGGCTGCTATTCGTCGGGCGTGATTGGTATGCCAAAGGCGGGCCACTGACGGCGCAAACTGTCGCTACCCTGCGCAGACAGGGCGTGGATGCACGGCTAACCGTCGTGGGCTGCACGCCCCCCGATACCGGGCTGCCGGATCATGCGCTGACGGTCCACCCTTCCTTGAACAAGGCAATCCCCAAGGAACTGGCGCTGTTTCAACAACAGTTCCAGCAGGCCCATTTCATCATGATGCCATCTTTTGAATCGTATGGCTTTGCCTTCTGCGAGGCATCGGCTTTTGGCCTGCCATCGCTGTGCCTGAATGCAGGGGGGGTGCCGGTATTTGATTGTGAAAACGGTCACGCGCTGGATCTGAACGCCACGCCATCGGATTATGCGGCCCAGATCCGATCCTATCTGGCCAACCCGAACCAATACGACACCCTGCGCCGTACCACCCGACAAGTTTACGAACAAAAACTGAATTGGCCCGCCTGGGCCAAAACCACGGCGGACCTGATCATGGAGGATATCGCTAAACGCGCGGAATAACCGGGGCCACAGTGGCCCCGTTCCCCTTAGTGTCCCGTCGCTTTCACCACCACCCCAAAGGTTTTAACCACGATTGCCAGATCGGTTTTGAACGACAGATCGGCAAAGTAATCCGCGTCATAGCTGGCCCGTTGGCGAAAGCTGGTCTCGTTCCGCTCGGAAATCTGCCAATATCCGGTGATGCCGGGACGCATGGCGTAATATTCGGTCCCCGGATAGATTGCGCGCTGCGAACACATGATCGGACGCGGCCCCACCAGCGACATATCCCCGGTCAGCACGTTCAGAAGCTGCGGCAGTTCATCCAAAGACGTAGCACGGATAAAGCGCCCGACTTTGGTGATGCGCGGATCGTTCTTTAGCTTCTGATCGCGATCCCACTCGGCCTTGGCGGCGGGATTATGATCCAGATATTCATTCAGAACCTTATCCGCATTGGGAACCATGCTGCGCAGTTTCCACATACGGAACACGCGCCCGTTCAGGCCAACGCGGCTTTGGCTGTAAAACGGCGATTTACCATCGGTCATCACCAACAGGCTCAGCACTGCTGTCACCAGCAACACAGGACCGGCCATCATAAGGACAAACAGAATATCCAGCGTCCGTTTGCCACGAGCGCGGTACATGCCGAATCCAGTCGACTGTACGGGGCGCGGATTGGTACGGACAGAAGCCTGCGGCGCGGCAATTGCCGCATGAGGGGTATCAAATGCTGTTTCGATTTGGATATTCACGGCTCACCTTCCCCAGGTTTTCGCTTCACTCGTCTTCACCGGACGCCCGGCACTATCCACCCGATCCATCAAGGTTGCCCCTGATGGCTACAGCCACTCGGTCTTTGGTAAATCCACAAGCGCGGCAGCTGCGCTTGCGAAACTCTTAAGGCACCTTCTGATGCCGCCTGCCTTGGCGCGGTCCCACCCAGCTAACCGTCAGCAGTTGAAAGAGATTTATCTATCTCTTGCGTTCATTTTTACGAAATTGAGCAATTATCCGTCAATTGATACAATGAAAATGCAACCGCCGCACGACGCCCAATTTTGCCCGGATTTCGGCAATCAAGATGGGCCTGCTCGCGTCTTTCCGCAACGTCACTCAACCTGTAACGGAATAGCCGAACCACACATCCAACGGTGACATCGCACATTTGGCAGACACCCCGCACTTCGCGTATTTTATACATCAATTCGGAAACAAAGATGTGTTTTGAGCGGATATCTTGGGCTTTGCGAAAACAATACGCCAGTACTGCGCCGCCTTTTTGCCCGAAACTTAACGAACAATTTCGGGCAAACCGGGCAAGAAAGAGGCGACATTCCCGCAAATCAGCCCAATTAAGGCGAGAATGAGGCAGGTTGTTGTCGAGGGTGTGTCGGCCTTCTGGTCGAAATCTGACGCAGCCCTCTAAATTTAAATTTTCTATCATTAGTTGCAAAATGTCGTCAGACAATTCGTTGAAAACTCACGGATTGTTCCGAAATCACCCCCAATCGTGTCCATGAGGTGATTCGCTGACACATGTTTTTCTGATCTAGTTCGCTTGCGAACGAATTCAGAATGTACTTAAATCAAATCAAGGCCGTACTCGGCATGTCGGGGCGCAAACAAAATTCGGACAGGACAATCATGATCTCATCGCTGCTGCTCGTTCTGACCAGCGGGGCCGCCATCTGGGCCTTGTTCAATGGCGGAGTTACCGCCGCCATTCTGGGTGCCGTCGGATTGACCAGTTTCCTGTTCATGGAATTTCCCCGACTGGCCCGTGTTGGCCGCATTTTGTTTGCGCTTTGCCTGATTGTGCCTGTCGCATTCTGGGCGCTTGATATTCTGCGCACGGACCTTCTGCTGCGCGCAATGGAACGGGCGGCGTTTTTGACCTTCTTCGTTTCTGTCCTGAGCTTTCTTCAGGCGGCGGCTGCCTCCTCTCCGCTGGTGCAGCGCAGCGGCAATGCGCTGGTGAACCAACCGCCGGGACGTCGCTATACGGTGTTATCGTATGGGGCTGCCGTTTTTGGCGTTCTTCTGAATATGGGAACGCTGACATTATTGGGAACAATGGTGAAATCCGGCGTAGATGCAGCCCGCCACCAGACAGAACCACGCATCAGCGACATCCGCCTGAAACGCATGATATTGGCAATCCTTCGGGGTTTCTGTTCGATCCCCCTTTGGTCGCCGCTGACAGTGACACTGGCAATCATTCATGCCTCGATTCCAGAGGTCAGTTGGTTCACGCTCTTGCCCTATAGCGTTCCACTGGGGCTGGCTTTTTTGACGACGGGTTGGCTGGTGGATCGGTTCACCTTTCCCCGTGGTGGGCAAAACACACTGAAAAAAGGGGAATCTCTGCTGGTTCTGGTCCCATTGGTTGGGATCGTCCTGATGATCCCCGCGACCGCATGGGGGTTATCCCAACTGTTGTCGCTTAGCATGATCGCATCCTTGCTGGTGGCCCTGCCGCTTTTGTCATTGGGGTGGGTTGCGGTCCAGAACTGGGATGCGCAGCCGCTAACCGCCGCGAAGCATCGCCTGATCCATGATATTCTGCCCGCGATGCCCGTTATGCGATCTGAAATCGCAATTTTCGCCAGTTCGGCCTTTTTGGGCGCTTTGATCGGCCCAATGATCGACACGGATTATCTGGGCGACGTCATTCAATCCTCTGGCTTGTCCGCAGGCTGGGTGCTGGTGCTGACCTTCTGGCTGATTGCGCTGTGTTCTGGCATCGGGATTAACCCCATCATCTCCGTATCTGTCGCCTGCGAGGTACTGCCCCGTCTGGAAAATCTGGCCATTGCCCCAATCACGGTTGGCGTATTGGCTGTGGGCGCTTGGACGGTTGTTGTGGGGTATTCACCCTTTTCGGCTGCGGTTCGTATTGCCGGGCGCATCATCAATCAGGAAGCGGCCCGGATCGGGTTTATCTGGAATGGCCTGTACAGTATTCTGTGCGGCGCCATCCTGACTGTGGTCCTGCTTGTAATCGCCTGAATAATTCGCTTGTGAACTACCATTGCCCCCCCTACAGTTTGGACAGGCCCCGCGCCAAATTGCTGCACCAGCGGATGAACAGCCGCCTTCGGGCCTGTTTTTATTGCCACAATGCAGTTTTTTGCGGATAAGCCGTCAACTTCAATTGGAAACCAACAGGTATGACGGATCACGATAAAATAGAAAAACGGGTCGGGCTGGTCTTTCAGCATGTTGCACGGCTACGCAGCCGCTACTTCGATCAGAAACTGGCCGAACACGGTTTGACCGCAGCACAGGTTTATGCGCTGAACTATCTGTTCCGCGAAGATGGGCTGACCCAAGTCGAACTGGCGCGTTATCTGGGCATTGGCACGGTCGCGGTCAGTGGCTTGATCGACCGTCTGGAAGCGGCCAACTGGGTTATCCGAAAACCCGATACCCGCGACCGGCGATCCAATCGTATCTGGCTGTTGCCTGCTGCCGCAGAAAAAAAACATGCCCTGCAAGATTCCGGGAATGCCGTGAACCTGGCATCCATGGCGGGCCTGTCCTCGGACGAGGTCGACCAGCTTTTGGATATGATGCACAAGATCCGCAAAAACCTGTTGGAAGCATTGAAAGACGATCCCGAAATCGTCTTGCCGCCGCGTGACAAGAAATAACCGCCATACGGACCCACAACGAAAAAGGCCCCGGACATGTCCGGGGCCTTTTCTGTTTCAAAACCGTTCGGTCAGAACATCGTGTTCGGCAGGAACAGCGACAGGGCCGGGATGAACAGCAGCAGCAACAGCACGACCACATCCAACACCAAGAACCGCACCACCCCAAAGAAGATGGTTGTCACCTGAATTTCACGCCCCACCACGGAACTGATCACAAACACATTCAGCCCCACCGGCGGCGTCACCAGACCGATTTCCAGCAGCTTGATCACGATCACACCAAACCAGATCAGATCATAGCCCATGCCTTCGATCAGCGGCACCACGAAGGGCAGTGTCAGCAACATCGTTCCCAGCGGATCAAGGAACATGCCCATCACCAGATACATCGCCACCAGACACAGCAGCACCGCCCAGTTCGGCAGTCCGGCATTTGAAACCATGTCCACCAGAACATGTGTCACGCCGGTCAGCGACACGAAGGCCACGAAAATCTTGGCACCCACCGCGATAAAGAACAGCGACGCACTGGAATGCGCGGTTTCCCGCATCGATTCCATCACATTCGCCCAGTTCAGGCGACGCGTGACAAAGCCGAAGATCAACACAAAGGCCAAGCTGACAGCAGCGGCCTCGGTTGCGGTAAAGAAGCCGCCATAGATCCCGCCGATGATGATGAACATCAGCATCGCAGCGGGCCAAGCCTTGACCATCGCCTCGATTTTTTCGCTGGTGCTAAAGCTGCCTTCGGCTTTCGGGGCCACTTCTGGGCGCAGTTTCACCCAGATCACAACCGTGATGATAAAGCCCAGAACGCTTAGGATGCCCGGAATCACGCCCGCCAGAAACAACCGGCTGATCGAGGTTTCCGTGAAAATCCCGTACACGATGAACAGCACGGAGGGCGGGATCAGCGATCCCATCGTTCCCCCGGCAGCCACCGCCGATGTCGCCAGTTGCGGGCTGTAGTTATAGCGCAGCATTTCCGGCACACAAATCCGCCCCATCGAGGACGCACAGGCCACCGACGATCCGGTGATGGCCGAAAACCCGCCGCAGCCAATGATCGACGCAATCGCCAGACCGCCGGGCACTTTGCTCAGGAACACCCGGACGGAATCGTAAATATCCGTCGTGATCCGCGCGTGATAGGCGATATGCCCGGCAGCAATGAACATGGGGATCATGCTCAGCGAATATGAATGCACGAAATCGAACGCGGCGGATTCGATCAGCCCCAGCGCCGGTTTCCAGCCGCGCACCAGATTGAAATCAAATCCCGGCCGCCAGCTATAGGCGACCAGCGCACAGGTCGATGCCACTGCCGTCAGCGTGAACCCAATCGGTACACGGAACAGCAGCAGGATCAGCGCCACGACGAAGCCGATCATGCCAATTGTGGATGGATCCATTCCTTATTTCCCCCCGGCGCGGGCAACCGCCGCCGCGTCAGTAACCAACAACACCAGAAGCCGGATCATGAACATCAGATAGCCCAGAAAAAACGCCAACCAGCCCGGCCATTCCGGCAGGTTCAGGGTGCCGAAATTGTAATCACCGTTTTCAACGGCTTTGATCAGGCTTTCAAACCCGGCATAGGTGATTGGCAAAATCGCCATGATCCCAATCACAGCCGCCAACACATGCAGCACCGCATCCATGCGCGGCCCGATCATGCCATTGAACACCTCGACCGCAACAAAACTGCGTTCTGCCGCGCAATACCCCAGCGGCAAGACAACAGCGGCTACCATCATTTCACTGATGATCACGACCTCGTCCGGAATTTGGCTGCCAAACAGGTTTCGCGCAATCACACCACTACAGACATAGGCGCACATCAGCAGAATGCAGATGGCGGAAAAATCTGTCAGCCCCGCTTCGACCCGGCCCAACATGCCTTTCCCGGCATAGGGGGATCGGCCCTGTTGGGCCGATCCGGTTTCCGAGCTTAGCGCGCCCACGGGTAGCCCTCGCCGTCACGGGTTTTGGTGTATTTGTCCAGCAAACCGTTCCATTCGGCCCAGATGCCCTGACCGTCGAAACCGTCAGCAGTAAATTCGCTGACCCATTTTTCAACAAACGGCTGCGCCGCCGCGATCAGTTCTTTCTTGGCTTCCGGGTCGATATTCGTCACCGGGATCACACGGCCATAGGCGCCGCTGGTCAGATCCGAAACCACCTGATCAATTTCTTCGATTTGCAGGCGGGCGAATTCGTCGATCATCTTCGATCCGGCTTCGCGCAGGATGGCCTGCTGTTCAGGCTTCATCATTTCCCACAGGTCTTTGTTGATCACGATCGGGAAACCGCCGATCTGGCCGTAATCCGCACGGGTTACGTTGTCGATCAGTTCGTACAGCTTGTAAGCGCGGATGGTATAGAAATACCCGGCTTCGCACTGGATCAGACCGCTGTCATAGGCTTGGTATACCTTGTCGTAGGTCATCGAAACCATGCTGGCACCAGCCTCGGCAAAGACGTTGGTATAGATACCACCGGCGCGCATTTTCACGCCTTTCACGTCTTCCAGCTTTTCGATTTTGTGGCCCTTGGTGCATTCCAGTTGCAAACCCGTCGTGTGGAAGTTCGACAGATAAACCAGATTTTGTGCGGCCAGCGATTCCTGAACCTGCGGGTTGGTGGTTTGCAGCTCGTACATGGCGCGCATACCGATCCACGGATCAGCCGCTTCACCAGCGGGCAAATCCGCAATCGACGTAGCCTTCAACTGGTTCGGCGCATAGGGGGCCAGCAGCGTTCCCATGTCAGCCGTCCCGGCACCGATCCCTTCCAGTGCGCCTTTCCATTTCAGCAGCGCGCCGCCCCAATGGATGTCGAATTTCATTTCACCGCCCGACAGCTCTTCGACTTGCTGGGCGTAATATTCCAACGCCTGCGCACGGGTGCCACGATTCGGGCCGGGTTCGTTATAGCGCAGCACCATTTGCGCTGACGCAGCAGCAGCGGACATGGCCAGCATGGCCAGGCCGGTGACGGCAGATTTCATAAATACGTTCATTGTGTCCTCCCTCTAGAACTCTGAACAGTTTCGACCTTTGACCGTCACGTTTCCGCATCAGGCCAAATCTATAAAATTGGCAGGCCAACAGCCCCAACTTCTTTCACTGGGTAATAATACGGTAGCGAAGCTTATGCAAATCGCAAACCCTTTCTGACCATTGCCCCAAAAGACTTTGGGCAATGTCTACCCTTTAGATAATACCCCATTCCCTCAGCACGTCCTGCGTGTGTTCCCCGACACGCGGCGCGGGGGCGGGCAGTTCCGTTACAGCCTCGCGGAAGCGCGGGGCCGGGGCGGGCTGGGGAAATCCGTGACTGTGGTCATAAATTCCACGCGCCACGTTATGCGGATGGTTCAGTGCCTCGTCCGGGGTCAGCACAGGGGCGAAACAAATGTCTGTTCCTTCAAACAGGTCACACCAATGCGCCCGTGGTTTCGAGGCGAATATCTCCTCGAACAACGCCTGCTGACGCGGCCAGCTTTCCGGCTTCAACCGATCTTGGAACTCCTCGGCGTTCAGTTCCAAAAGCTTCAGGAACAGCGCATAGAATTGCGGTTCCAGCGGGGCAATAGACACCCACAGCCCGTCCGCGCATTCAAACACACCATAAAACGGCGCACCGCCATCCAGCCGGTTTGACGCCCGTTCATAAGCCCAGTTGCCGCGATTGTGCATTCCCTGAATAAAGCCAAACAGGCTGGCGGCCCCGTCGCAGATTGCAGCGTCCACCACATCGCCCTTGCCAGTTTCCCGCGCCCGGAACAGCGCCGCAACAACACCAAAGGCCAGATACATCGCACCCGCGCCGAAATCGCCCAACAGGTTCAGCGGCGGCATCGGTTTACGCCCCTCCTCGCCCATCGACCACAGCGCCCCGGACAACGAGATATAATTGATGTCATGCCCAGCCGCATGGGACAGCGGCCCATCCTGCCCCCAGCCGGTCATCCGGCCATAGACAAGATGCGGGTTCCATTTCAGGCAAACATCCGGCCCCAGACCCAGCCGTTCCATCACGCCGGGGCGAAAGCCCTCGATCAGGATATCGGCTTTCTGGACCAAGGCCAAAGCGGTCGCTACGTCCTCGGAATCTTTCAGGTTCAGCGCCACGGATTTCCGCCCGCGCGAAATCAGATCGCCGGTCGGGTCGGGGGCTGTCACCCCTTCGGGCAAGGCCCGGTCAATCCGCACCACCTCGGCCCCCATATCCGCCAGCATCATGCAAGCGAAAGGTCCGGGGCCAATTCCGGCAAACTCGACAACTCTTACTCCGGTCAACGGTCCCATCTTACACCTCAACCTCGACACGGCCGTTATTCAGCACCACCACATCACGTTCTGCGGCGATAGACCGGAAGCTGATCACATTGCCATCCTTCCACATTTCCGTGCGGATGGTTTCCCCCGGATACACCGGCGACGAGAAGCGCAGGTTCAGCGATTTGAACTTGCTGGCATCGTAATCGCAATAGGTTTTCAAAACCGCATGGCCCGCCACGCCCAGCGTACACAGCCCATGCAGGATCGGAGCCTTGAACCCGGCCTGTGCGGCCACTTTCATACGGGCGTGCAGCGGGTTCGGATCACCCGACAAACGATACAGCAAGGCGGCTGTTTGTTGCGTCGGCAATTCACACACCGCATCGGGGGCGCGATCCGGCAAGGCGTGGACATCGGGCTGCGGGCCGGTATCCCCGCCGCATCCCCCATTCCCCCGGGCAAAGCTGGTCGAGGTCAGCGTCGCCAACAATTCCCCGGTTGCCTTGTCGGTCACGGTGCGTTCCTGATAAATCAGCGCGCCTTTACCTTCGCCCTTGTCGATCACGCGCAAGATACGGGTCTGACCGATGATCGTGGCCGCCGCAGGCAAGGGGCGGTGCAGCACCATCCCCTGTTCCCCGTGCAAGGCCTTCTGCCAAACGATCCCGGTATCCGGTTCACGCGCCCAAAAACCGGGACTGCCCAGCACAACCGCCATAGTCGGCACCGCAGACAATTCCGGTTCTTCAAAGACAAAGGGAAGCATCCCTTCGTCCAACGGATCGTATCCGAACCCTACACCCAGCGCGTAGATGATCGAATCCCGTTCCGTATAGGTTTGCTCGACCGGGGGAAATTCCCGGCCGATGATTTTCCGAGGATCGAAAACAGCCATTAAATCGGGTCCCAGCAGAACACGTCACCCGAGCGTTCCAGCGGGGTCAGGTTCGGGCTAAAGGCCGGAATTGCATGTTCCAGAATGGTTTCCGGGGTCCAGCCTTCGGGGCGGGCCATACCACGAACCGGGCGCGGCTGGCTCATCAGGAACACTTCGCCGCCACGCGCCACGAAAATCTGGCCGCTGACGTGCTGTGCCTGATCCGATGCCAGCGCCGTCACCAGCGGGGCAATCTTGGCCGGGGTCATCTGCTTCATGCGCTCAACGCGCTTTGCTTCGGCTTCGTTCGTCACCGGAATCGTCCCGATCAGGCGCGACCATGCGAACGGACCAATGCAGTTCGAGGTCACGTTATACCGCGCCATATCCAGCGCGATAGACCGCGACAGACCGGCAATGCCCAGCTTGGCCGCGGCATAGTTCGCCTGACCAAAGTTCCCGATCAACCCCGAGGTCGAAGTCATGTGGATCATCCGGCCCGATTCCTGTTTACGGAACTGGGTCGCCGCGTGGCGCGATACGTTAAAGCTGCCTTTCAGGTGAACGTCGATCACGATGTCGAATTCTTCTTCGGTCATCTTGTGGAAAATCGTGTCGCGCAAAATGCCCGCATTGTTCACCACGATGTCGATGCCGCCCAGTTCATCCATAGCCTGTTCGACCATCCAACCGGCTTTTTTGAAATCGGCAACGCTGTCAAAGTTGGCCACGGCTTCGCCACCCATCGCCTTGATTTCCTTGACCACATCAGCCGCCGGGCCTTGGTCGCCGCCATCGCCACCTGCGCCGCCGCCCAGATCGTTTACGACCACCTTGGCGCCCTTTTTCGCCATCAGCAGCGCGATTTCGCGGCCAACACCACGGCCCGCGCCGGTTACGATTGCAACTTTACCAGCAAGAAGTTGTTCAGACATAGGATCCTCCCTCGTTTCGATCCACGGGCATCTATACCCGAAAATGACTCACAGAATCAGAAATAATACGCTTGTGAACTATTAGCAACATTATTACCATGCAAATCTGAGGAGAAACATGCAAGCCCGTCCAAACATGGGCCTGTCCACATTTCACGGAGGACCACAAGTGACCCGTCGCAGCCATAAACACCCAAAGGTGGCAGCATGATCCGTATGACTGACCTGTTGGCCAAGGCCGCTTTCAACTGGCCTGACCACCCTGCCTTTACCTGTGGGTTGCGCACGCTGACGTGGGCGGAACTAAACACCCGTACCCGGCAACTGGCAACGTCCCTGCACGGCTTTGGCGTTCAGCGCGGGGATCGCGTGGGCTTTCTGGGCTTCAACAGCCATGTTGGTGCGGAATGCTACTATGCCCCGGCGTTGATCGGGGCGTGCGTGGTGCCGCTGAATTTCCGTCTGGCAGCGGGCGAAATGGTTCAACTTCTGAATAACTGTCGCCCTCATGTGCTGATCGTTGACGAGGAACATGCCGAAATCGCGGCGCAGGTGATCCCGCACTGTCCCTCGATCCAGAAGGTGCTTTATGCCGGAACCGGCCCTGTCCCACAGGGAATGCTGGACTATGAAGAAACCCTGTCTTCCGCGGGAACAGAGCCTGATTTCGATACTCTGGCAGGCAGCGATGACGATACGCTGATCATGTTCTATACCGGCGGCACCACTGGCACCCCAAAAGGCGTGATGCTGACCCATTCCAACATCTACGCCAATGCAATGGGGATGATGATCAACTGGAACATCGGACAGAATGAAACACATTTCATGTCTGGCCCAATGTTCCACACCGCTGGCGGATCGCGTGTCTATGCCACCACGCTGATGGGAACGCACCTGATCACCATGCCCAAATTCGATGTCGGCGGGCTGTTGCACTTGATTCAGCACCACCGGGTCAATCTGGTGCAATTCGTCCCTACGATGATGGTGATGATTTTGGATCACCCGGATTTTGGAAAATACGATCTCAGCTCTCTGAAAATGATGACTTATGGCGCATCCCCCATGCCGCCCGAACTGATGAAGCGCGCCATTGCCGCCTTTCCCGGTGTTGGCTTCGGGCAGGCCTTTGGCATGACCGAGGCATCGCCGATCCTGACCATCCTGAACCCCGAATACCACGTCGTCGATGGCCCCAATGCCGGGCGGCTGAATTCGCTGGGCAAGCCCCTGCCGTTTGTTGATCTGCGCGTGGTGGATGAAGACGATAACCCCCTGCCCCCCGGACAGGTAGGTGAAATCATCGCCCGCGGCCCCAACATCATGAAAGGCTACTGGGAACAGCCCGAAATGACCGCCGAGGTCATGCGCGGCGGGTTCTATCACACGGGCGATGGCGGCTACTACGATGAACAGGGTTTCCTGTTCCTTGCGGGTCGGATCAAGGACATGATCATCACCGGCGGCGAAAACGTTTACCCGATCGAAGTCGAAGATGTGGTTTCAACCCATCCCTGCTGCAAACAGGTGGCTGTGATCGGCACGCCCGATCCGCAATGGGGCGAACGGGTTCATGCCGTGATCGAACTGAACCCCGGCACCACCGCAACAGCACAAGAGATCAGGGAACTGTGCCGCGCCCGTCTGGCCCACTACAAATGCCCCACCCTTGTCAGTTTCCGCACGGAACCGCTGCCGCTGACCAAGGTGAACAAGATCGACAAACGCGCCCTGCGCGATGAATACAATGGAAAGACCCCTACATGAACCGCTTTGAATCCGTCACGCAAACCATGACCGGCTTCAACAGGATGATGGATTTCCGCCTTGTCGGCTGGGAACCGGACCTGTCCAAAACCTTTGCCACCATCACCCCCGACATGCTGAATTCCCAAGGCATCGTCCACGGCGGCGTTTATTGCGCCTTTCTGGATTTCACCTGTGGCATGGCGGGCGTTTATCATGCCGAAGGCGAAGAACCGCGCACCTGCATGACCCTGTCGCTGACCACCAACTTCGTCGCCTCGACCGGCACCGGGGCTTTGCACGGCACCGGGCGGCGGATCGGCGGCGGTCGGTCCATCTTCTATGTCGAATCTGAAATCCGCGATGATGAAAATCGCCTGCTTGCCACATCGCTGGGAACCTTCAAATACACCCGAACCAAGGACAAAACATGAGCGACATCCTGATCACCCGCGACGGCGACGTGCTGGTTTTTACCCTGAACCGCCCCGACCACCTGAATCCGTTGTCCCCCGCCATGCGCGAGGAAATGATTGCCACCCTGAACGCTGAAATGCTGAACCCGCAAGCCCGCGCCATTGTGATAACGGGTGCCGGACGCGGGTTCTGCACCGGGGCGGATCTGGATCTGTCGACCATCATGGAACGCCGCCCGTTGATCGAAACGCAGATGATGGGCGGGATCAATCAGGTGATCCAATTGTTGCGCAACATCCCCGTGCCAGTGATTGCCGCCGTGAACGGCCCGGCAGCCGGGGCCGGGTTTGGTATCGCGCTGGCTGCGGACATCATGATTGTCGCCGACAGCGCCAGCTTCCACCTTAGCTTTGCGAAAATCGGCGCATCGCCCGATGGCGGTTGTGTCGCAACCCTGTGCCGTAAAATCGGCGAAGCGCGCGCCACGGCGATGGCAATGCTGGGTGACAAAATGGACGCGCAACAGGCCTTTGATCTGGGCGTCGCGCATCAAATGGTCCCCACCGCAGAGTGCCTGCCTACCGCAATGGAACTGGCGCAAAAACTGGCCAAAGGGCCAACCACATCTTACGGGTTGATCAAACAACAGGTCGCGGCGGCAGCATCGTCTTCGCTGGACGATTCTTTGCGTCTGGAAGCCTCTTGCCAGTACCGCGCCTTCAATTCGCAGGACTTTGCAGAAGGCGTAACCGCCTTTGTCGAAAAACGCAGCCCCAAGTTTCAGGGCCGCTGATTTACGAACTTTGCGCATTGCCCGAAATGGCGATGCGCCCCTTTCCGGGACAGTTTCAGGGGTAAAAGCCCCTGAACCGCACCCAAATGGCCTTTTTTCCGCCTATCTTCCCGCCTACATCCAGCAGGATCACGCGAAAACGACCGAAAGGGAACCCGGTGGCAAAGGATGGACAGAAACGGCCCAGCGTTTTGCTGCTGGCGGACGAATTCAATCCTGAATGGCCGTCCCTGCCGATTGTCGGCTTCAAATACGCGCTGGAAATCGCCAAACATTGCGATGTCGTGGTGGCCACCCATGTACGCAACCGCGAAAACGTGGAAAAGGCCCGGTCAGGCCTGCATGTTATCTATATCGACAACGAAGTTATCGCGGCGCCGATGTACCATATGGCCCGCCTTTTGCGCGGCGGGGAAGAGGTGGGATGGTCCACCTCGCAGATGATGAACTATCTGCCCTATCTGGCCTTTGAACGTGGAGTTTGGAAACATTTCAAACGCGATCTGCAAAATGGCCGCTTTGACATCGTGCATCGCATCACGCCGATGACCCCGACCTTGCCCAGCTATATCGCGCATAAATCCCCGGTGCCTTTCGTCATCGGCCCGCTGAATGGCAATCTGGACTGGCCCGCAGCCTTTGCCGCCGAACAGGAACGCGAAAAAGAAGGCCTGCGCCGGTTCCGCGATTTTTACAAATACCTGCCCTATGCCCGCAGCACCTATGACAATGCCACCTGTGTGCTGACCGCATTTTCGCACACCCGCGCCGACCTGACCCGCGTGGCGGATGACCGGATCGTGATGTTCCCCGAAATCGGCTTTGACCCCACGATTTTCAACGACACCGGCAGCCTGCCCGCTGGCACCCGTGGCGGCGATAAAGTGCGATTCATGTTTGCTGGCCGACTGGTGCCTTACAAATTGCCGGAACTACCGCTGCACGCCTTTGCGAAATCCGATCTGCTGCGCCAGCATCATCTGCATATTCTGGGCGATGGGCCGGAACTGCCCCGAATGCAGGCATTTATTGATCAACATGGGCTTGCCGATTGCGTCACGCTGGAAGGCCGTAAAACCCAAGCGCAGGTCGCGCAATGGATGCGTGACTGTGATGTTTTCGTCTTTCCATCGATTCGCGAACTTGGCGCGGGTGTCGTGATCGAGGCAATGGCCTCGGGGCAGCATCTGATCTGCGTGGATTACGGCGCGCCGGGCGATCTGACCGGCCACGGCACCCGTGGCGATGCCGTGCCAATGGCCCCTTTCGATGAACTGGCACGGGGGTTTCAGGCCGCAATGGAACGCGCTGTCACAGACCGCCCGCGCAGCACAGCCTTGGCTAAATCTGCCCGTGATTACGCAGTGAATCTGTTCCCCTGGTCCGTCAAAGGCGCCCGTACCGCCCGAATTTATGACGCAATATTGTCGGATTTGCCTGCCCAGGCCTTTGCCTATAGCTAGGCTCAGGACCCATTAATCGGCTTGAGATCGCATTGGTCGCATGCTTCAAATCCCCAAACTTTCAGGGGGTATCATGAGCAATCTATTTTGGCTGACCGACGAACAGATGGCGCGGCTGCGACCGTTCTTTCCC
>NZ_FXTO01000017.1 GCF_900182725.1 Thalassovita litoralis | reverse complement strand
CCCACATCGGCGGTACACCAGTAAATATCGCCCTCGTGATAATCGAACGTGTATTGATGGGTCATCGCCGCATAGACCAGATACCCGCCCGAGCTATGCACAACCCCCTTGGGTTTGCCGGTCGAACCTGACGTATAAAGGATAAACAGCGGGTCTTCGGCATTCATGGGGCGCGCCGGGCAGTCGGGGCTGGCGTGTTCCATCAGGTATTTCACATCGACATCGCGGCCCTGAATCCAGGTCGTCTGATCGCCGGTATGTTTCACCACAAGGCAACGCACCTTGTCCGAGCAATGCAGCAGAGCCGCGTCGGTGTTGGATTTCAGCCCGGTGCGGCGCCCCCCGCGCGGGGCGGTGTCGGCGGTGATCACCACCTTGGCGCCGCTGTCATTGATCCGGTTGGCCAGCGCGTCGGGGCTGAAGCCTGCAAACACGATGGAGTGCACCGCACCGATGCGCGCACAGGCCAGCATCGCATAGGCCGCTTCGGGGATCATCGGCAAGTAAATCACCACCCGGTCGCCACGCATCACGCCCTGGCTGAGCAGGACATTGGCGAAGCGGTTCACCTTTTCCGACAGTTCAGCATAGGTGATGTGCTGCGCCGGAGCGTCGGGATCGTCGGGTTCAAAGATGATCGCAGT
Source organism: Thalassovita litoralis (assembly GCF_900182725.1). Lineage (GTDB taxonomy): Bacteria > Pseudomonadota > Alphaproteobacteria > Rhodobacterales > Rhodobacteraceae > Thalassobius > Thalassobius litoralis. The sequence goes on along the minus strand of NZ_FXTO01000017.1, from coordinate 76,311 downwards.
CTGATCGCCGCGCGTCGCCAGATGCCGATCAACGCAGTTATAAGCGACGTTCAGAACGCCGTCTTCGTACCATTTGATATCGACCTTGCCATATTCAAACGTGGTGTTTTTCACCTTGGTATAAGGCGTGAACCAATCCAGCCGCTTGCCATGCTCGCCCCAAAACCCCTCCGGGTCAGACACCGACGCCGCATACATCTCCTCATAACGCGCAGCATCAATATGCGCTCCAGACGCAAACGAAGACGGAACTGGGTAAATCGATTCAGACATGGGCTTCCCCCGGTTGTAACTTCAATTAGGTGGCCCGCCCCCAGCAAGCAGCAGGGTGGGGCGGGCCGTTTCTGGCTATCAGATAGCCAGATATTCCTCGCGCAGCTCTTTGTTGGCAAGTACTTCGGCGGCAGAACCGTCATAGACAACGGTGCCGGTGTCCAGAATAACCGCCCGATCCGCCAGTTCCAGCGCCCGCACGGCGTTTTGTTCGACGATCACGGTGGTGATCCCCTGTTCCTTGATCTTGCGCAGGGTGCGTTCGATTTCATCCACGATCACAGGGGCCAGACCTTCGTAGGGTTCGTCCAGCAGCAGCACCTTGATGTCCCGCGCCAGCGCCCGCGCGATGGCCAGCATTTGCTGTTCGCCGCCCGACAAGGTCACACCCTCTTGGGCGCGGCGTTCGCCCAGACGCGGGAACAGTTCATACAGGCGTTCGATGGACCAGCCGATCGGCGGCGCGATCTGCGCCAGTTTCAGGTTTTCCTCGACCGTCAGGCCGGGGATGATGCGGCGATCTTCGGGGACCAGTGCCATGCCCGATTGCGAGGCCTTGTAGCTGTTCATCAGGTGCAGCGGTTGGTGATCCAGCCAGACCTCGCCCTTGTTGATCTGTGGATCGTCCAGCCGGGCAATCGCCCGCAGGGTCGAGGTTTTCCCCGCCCCGTTGCGGCCCAGCAGGGCCAGAATCTCGCCCTCGTGGACGTTGAAGCTGACACCTTGCACGATGTAGCTTTCGCCGTAATAGGCGTGAATATCCCAGACCGACAGATAGGCCGGGGCGGTTTCGGCAAGGTTATGACCCTTGGAAAAATCAGGTTTGACGTTCATGGTGACACTCCTTACGCGGTTTCGCCCAGATAGGCTTCCCGTACTTTAGGATTACCTTTGATGTTTTGCGGGTCGTCTTCGACAAGGGGCGTGCCTTGTGCCAGAACGGTGATCCGGTCGGCCAGCGAAAACACCACATGCATATCGTGTTCGATGATGGCGATGGTGATGTCGCGTTCTTCCTTGATCTGTTTCAGCAGGTCGATCGTGTTGTTGGTATCGGCCCGTGCCATCCCGGCGGTGGGTTCGTCCAGCAGCAGCAGCTTTGGTTCCTGCGCCAGACACATGCCGATTTCCAGCCGCCGTTTATCCCCGCGCGACATGGATGCCGTGTGCATGTCCCGTTTGTCGGCCATGTTCATATCGACCAGCATTTTTTCGGCGGCTTCCACGATGCCCTTTTCGGACATCATGTTTCCCACCGCGTGCATTCGGAATGCCCCGTCGCGTTTTGCGAAGATCGGGATCATCATGTTTTCCATCACCGTCAGATCACCAAAGATTTCAGGAGTTTGGAAAACGCGGCTAATGCCCATCTGGTTGATTTCATGCGGCTGACGCCCCAGCACCGACTGGCCATCGAACATGACCGATCCGGTGTCGGGGATCAGTTTACCCACCAGACAGTTCAGCAAGGTGGATTTGCCTGCGCCGTTGGGGCCGATGATTGCGTGTACGGTGTTTTCGCGCACGCTCAGGTTCACATCGCCCAGTGCCTGCAAGCCGCCGAAGCGTTTGTTCACGCCTTTGACTTCAAGGATACCCATTGTTTGCGCTCCTTATTCCGCAGGTTCGGTTTTGGTTTTGGACGTGTTGGCGGTTTTCTTGCCGCGGAACAGCCGCGCAATCCGTTGGCCACCTTCGACCAGACCACCGGGCAGGAAGATCACCACCAGCATGAACAGGATGCCCAGCGTCAGGTGCCAGCCCTTGCCGATGAAGGGATGCACGATGGTGACGATGAAATCCTCTAGCCCGTCCGGCAGGAAGCTGAACCAGCTATGCAGCACGTTGTCGTTGATCTTCGAGAAGATGTTTTCAAAGTACTTGATGAAGCCAGCGCCCAAAACCGGACCGATCAGCGTGCCAGCCCCGCCAAGGATGGTCATCAGCACCACTTCGCCCGAGGCGGTCCACTGCATCCGTTCGGCGCCTGCCAGCGGGTCCATCGAGGCCATCAGCCCCCCGGCCAGACCGGCATACATGCCCGAGATCACGAAAGCCGCCAGCGTATAGGGGCGCGGGTTCAGGCCGGTATAGCGCATCCGCTGTTGGTTGGATTTCACCGCGCGCAGCATCATCCCAAAGGGGGACCGGAAAATGCGGATCGCCAGATAGAAGGCAAGCAGCATGATCGCGGCACACAGGTAGTAACCTGCGTTGAACTGGAACAGCCATGCGCCAACCTCCATCTGATAGGTGGAACGCATTTCCAGCCCGAACAGTGACGTCACCGGGATCGACCCGTCTGCCGTGGCCGACATGCCCAGAATGCGCGGGTCGTTCAGCGTCAGTTGCAGGCCGGTTTCCCCGTTGGTGATCGGGGTCAGTACCGAATAGGCAAGGTTGAACGACATCTGCGCAAAGGCCAGCGTCAGGATCGAGAAGTAAATCCCCGAGCGGCGCAGGCTGACAAAGCCAATCACAACCGCGAACAGGCCGGATACGATCATCGACAGGATGATGGCGGGGATGACATTCATGCTTAGTAGTTTGAACATCCACACGGCCGAGTAAGAGCCGACCCCCAAAAAGGCCGCGTGACCAAAGGACAGGTAGCCGGTCAGGCCAAACAGGATGTTAAAGCCGATGGCGAAAATCCCGAAGATCACAAAACGCTGCATCAGGTCGGGATAGCCCGCATTGAATTGCGCAAGGGCGGACCCTTCGGGAAAGGGGTTCAGGATGAACGGGGCGCAGAGCGTCAGGATGGCGACGACCAGCAGCAGGGTGGTATCTTTTTTATTCAGGCCCAGCATGGATTAGTCCTCCATCACGCCTTTGCGGCCCATCAGGCCACGGGGACGCGTCAGCAGAATGATGATTGCGACAAGGTAAATGATGATCTGGTCAATGCCGGGGATCAGCGATTTGATCTGGTTCATCGAAGCAAAGCTTTCCAGAACACCCAGCAAGAACCCGGCGGCGACAGCACCGGGCAGGCTGCCCATGCCGCCGACAACCACCACAACAAAGGACAGGACAAGGAAATCCATGCCCATGTGATAGTTCGGTGAATTGATTGGGGCGTACATCACACCCGCCAGCCCGGCCACAGCGGCGGCCAGCCCGAACATGATGGTGAACCGTTTGTCGATATTGATGCCCAGCAGGCCCACGGTTTCGCGGTCGGCCATACCAGCGCGGACAACCATCCCAAAGGTGGTGAATTGCAGGAATGCAAACACGGCCCCGATGATCAGTGCGGCAAAGCCGAAATAGACCAGACGCCAGTAGGGATAGATGATCGTGTTGGGATCAAAGCCCAGAATAACGCCGAAATCGAAGCTGCCCTTGAACACGGCAGGGGCGGGGGTGGGGATCGGGTTTGCGCCGTAGAAATATTTGATGATCTCTTGCAGCACGATGGCCAGACCGAAAGTCACAAGGATCTGATCGGCATGGGGACGCTTGTAGAAGTGCTTGATCAGGCCCCGTTCCATGATGAAGCCGATGCAGATCATGACGGGGATCGAAAACAGGATCGCCAGCGGAACGGACCAGTCGATGATGGCCGCGCCCATATCGGTGCCGAACCAGCTTTCGACATAGGGCATTTTCACCTTCAGCGGATTGCCCAGAAAGTCCTTTTTCGTGGGGTCTACGACCTCGTAGGACAGGTTCAGGATTTTCGACAGGGTGACGGCACAGAAAGAGCCGATCATGAACAGCGCCCCGTGGGCAAAGTTCACCACGCCCAGCGTGCCGAAGATCAGTGTAAGCCCCAGCGCGATCAGCGCATAGGCAGAGCCCTTATCGAGCCCGTTCAGGATTTGCAGGATGATTGCGTCCATTGTCCCCACCTTGGGTTTTTATATGTTGGTGGCCAGCCACGCAGACAGACCGCACTGCTGTGCGGTGTCTGAAAAGGCCGTGTGCGCAAAAGGCGCACACGGCTGATTTTACGGGCGTTTGGATCAGGCGCCGGGGTTGCAGGTGCCCAAAGCGCCGCCTGCGAACATCGGGTGATCGGCTGCATATTCGACCTGACCGCGCGGCGTGATTTCCACGATTTCCAGCAGGTCGAATTCCGAAGTCGGGTTTTCCTTACCGCGCACCACCAGAACATCCTTGAAGCACTGGTGATCTGCTGCGCGATAGGTGGTCGCGCCATTGCCCAGACCGTCGAAGTCGAAGCCTTCCAGCGCTTCGGCAATACCGCAGGGGTTGAAGGTGCCTGCGCGCTGCGCCGCGTCTGCATACAGCAGGGTTTGGCAATAGGTGGTGTGGGCGGCCTGCGACGGCGGGAAGCCGTATTTGGTGCCAAAGGATTTCACGAACGCCTTGGACCCTTCGTCCTGCAAGGACCAGTGCCAGTTGGTCGTGCCCATGATGCCTTTGACGTTTTCGCCCGCGCCGCGTGCCATCAGGCGCGAATACAGCGGCACCACGATTTCAAACTGTTTGCCGTTGACGATCTTTTCACGCAGGCCGAACTGCACCGCGTTGGTCAGCGAGTTGACCATGTTCCCGCCGTAGTGGTTCAGAACCAGCACATCCGCGCCCGAGTTCAGAACCGGCGCGATGTAGGACGAAAAGTCAGTCTGCGCCAGCGGGGTTTTCACGGTATTGACGGTCTGCCAACCCAGCGCCTCGGTTGCGGCAACGATGGATTCTTCCTGTGTCCAGCCCCAGGTGTAGTCTGCGGTCAGGTGATAGGCCTTGCGGTCGGTGCCGTAGGCTTTGGCCAGCACGGGGGCCAGCGCCGCGCCTGACATATAGGCGTTAAAGAAATGGCGGAAGCCGTTTGCTTTTTTGTCCTTGCCGGTGGTGTCGTTCGAGTGGGTCAGGCCCGCCATGAAGATCACGCCAGCTTCCTGACACAGGCCTTGAACCGCGACAGCCACGCCCGAAGACGACCCGCCGGTGATCATGATGGCACCGTCTTTTTCGATCATCGACTTGGCCGAAGCGCGGGCGGCGTCCGATTTGGTTTGGGTGTCGCCGGTGACGAATTCCACCTTCTTGCCCAGAATGCCGTTGCCCTTCAGTTCCTTGGAGCTGAACGTGTTCAGCATACCGCCATCGCCGCCACCGTTCAGGTGTTCAACGGCAAGCTGATAAGCGCGCAGCTCGTCCGCGCCTTCGTCTGCGTAGGGGCCGGTTTGCGGAACGTTAAAGCCCAGCGTGACGGTGCTGCCGGTGGGTTCGTTGGTGTAGGCCGCCGCCGAAGAAGCGGTAAAGATCGTCGGCAGCGCAACGCCTGCACCGGCGACTGCACCGGACTTCAGGACGCCGCGACGAGTCAGATTGGTCTTGGACATGTAATCCTCCCATTTCGTGAAATGCGGGTGCGCGCCTCCTCTTGCGGCACCTGCTGGCACTTATCTGTGCAAATTCATTATCGGGGGGTAAAAGAAAATTTCGCAACAAGCGCCTTTAATGAAACAATTTTTTTGTAAAAAAAATCACAATGCAATAGTATACGTTGTAAATAAGTTATTCGGCACCGCAGAAGGCGATTGTTTTGACTGGAAAAATGAAATGCCGCAGCGCCAGCTAACCGGGTCGCGGATACGCGAACGACGTATGATTGCAGGGTTGCGGCAGGCCGATTTGGCGCGAACCGTGGGGATTTCGGCGTCGTATCTGAACCTGATCGAGCATAATCGCCGCAGAATCGGCGGAAAATTGCTACTTTCGATTGCCCGCGCGTTGAAGGTGGAACCGTCCACGTTGACCGAAGGGGCCGAAGCGGCGCTGATCGCCACCCTGCGCGAGGCACGGGCGGCAGACCCATCCGCCGGTGCAGAACCCGACGCGCTGGAGGATTTCGCGGGCCGTTTTCCGGGCTGGGCGCATCTGCTGGAACGTCGCCACCGCCGGGTTCTGGAACTGGAACGCACGGTTGAAACCCTGTCTGACCGTTTGACCCACGATCCGCATCTGGCCGCAGCCCTGCACGAGATGATTTCGACCATCACGGCCATCCGGTCAACGGCGGGGATTTTGGCGGAAACCCGTGAATTGGAACCCGAATGGCGGGACAGGTTTCACCGCAATATCAACGAAGATTCCGGGCGTCTGGCCCGTAGCGCGACCGCCTTGGTCAGCTATCTGGACAGCGCCGAAGACAACGAAGACGCAGAAAACGGTTCCCCGCAGGAAGAATTGGATACGTTTCTGGGGGACCACGGCTATCACATGGCGGTTCTGGAAACACAGGACAGCGTCGATCTGGATGGGTTGATACAGGATCAGCCAGTGCTGCAATCTGCGGCGGCGCGGGCGATGGCGCGGGCTTATTTGCGCCGCTACGCCAAAGATGCCCGGCGGATGCCGCTGGGGCAAACGGTTGATGCCCTGGCCCAACATGGGCTGAACCTGTCGGCCTTGGCGGCGCATTTTGGCACCGATCTGGCAACGGTGATGCGGCGGCTGTCGGAATTGCCCGAAAGCGTGACAGGCCGCCCGGTGGGGCTGGTGATCTGTGACGCATCGGGCACCATGACCTTTCGCAAGGCGCTGGACGGGTTCACCTTGCCGCGGTTTGGGGCGGCTTGCCCGCTGTGGCCGCTGTTCCGGGCCTTGTCCCGTCCGATGATCCCGGTGACGCAGGTGGTGCAGCAGGCCGGGCGGGGCGGGGGCGTGTTTCGCACCTTTTCCGTCGCGCAGCCCATGCGGGCGGTGCGCTTTGACGAACCGCCCCTGTTCGAGGCCTATATGCTGTTCCTGCCGCTGGAGACCGGGGAAAAGCCCGCCACCCCGGTGGACGAGGTTGGCGTCAGTTGTCGTATCTGCCCGCGCGACGCCTGTCCGGGACGCCGAGAGCCGTCGATTTTGACCGATGGCTTTTAGGCGGGACATCAGATGGGTTTTGACTCAGGGCGGTTGTTTGTCGATAAATGCCAGAAAACATAATGAAACACGCGGAAGGGGGAGCGCAGAATGGGCAAACATGTCCTTGTGATCGAGGATGAGCCGAACATCATCGAAGCCATCAGCTTTATCCTGTCCCGTGATGGGTGGGATGTGGATACCCATTCCAACGGTCATGACGCGGTGCAGGTGGTACAGGCGAAATCCCCCGATCTGGTTATTCTGGACGTGATGTTGCCCGGCAAAAGCGGTTATGACATCCTGACCGAACTGCGGGGCGATGCCGGAACGCGCGACCTGCCGGTGCTGATGCTGACGGCGCGCGGCCAAAGCAAGGATCGGGAACTGGCCGAAAAAATCGGGGCCAGCCGGTTCATGACCAAACCCTTTTCCAACGCCGAGGTGCTGGAGGTCGTCCGGCAATTGGTGCCGTAGATGCGCAAACCCCGTTCGCCCTTGTTTCTGGAACGTCAAAGTTACCGCCAGCGTCGGGTGCGCGATGCGGCGCGGATGATGCCGTTTTTAGGCACGATCCTGTGGGGCGTGCCGATCCTGTGGGCCGGGCCGGGGCCGCATGGCGTTTCGACCTCCAAGGCGATGCTGTATATTTTCGGGGTTTGGCTGGCCCTGTCGCTGGTGTCGCTGGTGATCACGCTTTGGCTGCAACCGGACAGCGACGCCGACCCGTCCGAGGGCGGCTGACATGGGCGCGCTGAACCTGCTGGTCGCGGTCTGTCTGACCTATGTGGCGATGTTGTTCGTGGTGGCCTTTATCGCGGAACGCGCCGCCGCGCGGGGGCGCGGGGGCTGGCTGCGGTCGCCGGTGGTTTATACGCTGTCCCTGTCGATCTATTGCACGGCCTGGACCTTCTATGGTGCGGTTGGTTACGCGGCGCGGTCGGGGCTGGAATATCTGACCATCTATATCGGCCCGACGCTGGTGATGATGGGCTGGTGGTGGGGGCTGCGCAAGCTGGTGCGGATCGGACGGACGCAGCGGATTACTTCGATCGCGGATTTGATTTCATCGCGCTATGGCAAGTCAAATTCGCTGGCGGTGTTCGTGACCGTGGTCGCCGTTATCGGGACGACCCCCTATATTGCATTGCAACTTCAATCTGTTACGTCGTCTTTTTCAAGCTTTGCATTATATGACGAAGGGGCGGCCAATCTGGCGGATAGCAATGCAACGGCGCTTTGGGTTGCGGCGGGGTTGGCGCTGTTTACCGTGTTGTTCGGCACCCGAAATCTGGATGCAAACGAACGCCACCACGGGGTCGTGATCGCCATCGCACTAGAGGCCGTGGTGAAACTGTTCGCGCTGGTGGCCGTTGGGGTGTTCGTGGTCTGGGGGCTGGGCGGCGGCGTGTCGGAAACGCTGGCGCGGATTGATGCCTCGCCCATCGGGCAATGGCAGATGGATAATGGCCGCTGGGCGGCGCTTAGCTTTTTGTCCGCTGCGGCCTTTCTGACCTTGCCGCGCATGTTTCAGGTGTTGGTGGTGGAAAATGACGATGAAAACCACCTGCGCACCGCGTCTTGGGCGTTTCCGGCCTATATGATGGTGATAAGCCTGTTTGTCGTCCCCATCGCTGTTGTGGGGCTGGAACTGATGCCCGCCGGATCGAACCCAGACCAATTCGTGCTGACGGTGCCGCTAAGCCAAGGCCAGTCCGGGCTGGCGATGCTGAGCTTTCTGGGCGGATTTTCATCAGCGACTTCTATGGTGATCGTTGCGGCGATTGCGCTGTCTACGATGGTGTCCAACCATATCGTGATGCCCATCTGGCTAAACGTCACCGGCGGCGGCGCGATGATTTCCGGCGATGTGCGCCATGTGGTGTTGCTGGCGCGGCGCCTGTCCATCGCGGGCGTTCTGGCGCTGGGGTATTTGTATTACCGCTTTTCGGGCGGGGGGGCGGCGCTGGCGGCGATCGGTTTGATTTCCTTTGCCGGGGTGGCGCAATTCCTGCCGCCCCTGATGGGGGGGATTTTCTGGCGCGGGGCCACGCGGATCGGCGCGTTGCTGGGGCTGTTCGTGGGGTTTGTGATCTGGGTCTATTCGCTTTTGCTGCCCAGCTTTGGCCCCAGCCTGTTCATGTCGCCTGCGTTGCTGGCCGATGGCCCGATGGGCATTGGCTGGCTGCGCCCGCAGGCATTGTTCGGGATTGGCGGGATGGACCCGCTGGTGCATTCGGTGATGTGGTCCTTGTTGCTGAACACGGTGGTGTTTGTTCTGGCCTCTTTGCTGACCTTCCCGCAGCCGGTGGAACGGTTGCAGGGGGCGCAATTCGTCAACGTGTTTCAGCATTCCGGCAATCCACAAGGATGGTCAGGCGGGATTGCCCAGTCCGAAGATCTGATGATCATGGCGCAGCGTATCCTTGGGGCGGCACAGGCGCAGGCCTTTTTCCAACGCGAAGCTGGGGCGCAGGGTTTGGTGGGGTATTTGCCTGAACCGACGCCGGATTTCCTGCAACGGCTGGAGCGCGAAATGTCTGGCTCGGTCGGGGCGGCTACGGCGCACGCGATGGTGGGGCAGATCATGGGGCGGGCGACGGTCTCGGTCGAGGATTTGTTGGCCGTGGCCGATGAAACCGCGCAGATGATGGAATATTCCAGCCAGCTAGAGGCGAAATCGGCGGAGCTGACCCGGACGGCGCGGCAATTGCGAACGGCCAACGAAAAGCTGACCCAGCTATCGGTGCAAAAGGATGCTTTCCTGTCGCAGATCAGCCATGAATTGCGCACGCCCATGACCTCGATCCGGGCGTTTTCGGAAATTCTGCGCGATGCCGACGGTCTGACTGAAGCGGAACTGACGAAATACGCCGGAATCATCCATTCCGAAGCAATCCGCCTGACCCGGCTTCTGGATGATTTGCTGGACCTGTCGGTTCTGGAAAACGGTCAGGTCAATCTGAACATTCAACGTGGCCTGTTGGGCGATGTGCTGGATCAGGCCGTGGATGCAAGCGGCGTGCAAAGCACTGAACTAAAGGTCGTGCGCAAGGGCGCGCTGGAAGTCGCCACAATCGAAACCGATCTGGACCGGCTGGCACAGGTTTTCATTAACCTGATTGCCAATGCGCAGAAATATTGTGATGCGGATCAGCCGGAACTGAGTATCCGTACCCTGTTGCGCGATGGCTATCTGGTGGTGGATTTCGTCGATAACGGGTCGGGTATCCCGCAAGATGCCCAAGCCCTGATTTTTGAAAAATTCAGCCGTATCAGCGATCATAAAAAAGCGGGCGGTGCGGGGCTGGGGCTGGCGATCTGCCGCGAGGTCATGGCCCGTTTGGGCGGTGCGATCACCTATCTGCCGGGGCAGGGCGGCGCGGCGTTCCGGGTCAGCCTGCCGATAAAGCGGACAATGGATGTGTAATAATCGGATTTTGGTAAGCCTCTGGTAACTTTGCAGGGGGTACGGTTGGGCAAAGGCCGCAGGACGCGGCGCTGATTTGCCGGTAACATGACGATTAAGAACACAATTTTGCAGCGGAAAGCCGATGCCGCACGGGAAGACCGCGAAGCGCGGGTGATGTCCCCCCGCCGTGCCTTGCGCCGGGCATTGGCGCGGGTGGCGGAACTGGGGCTGTCCCTGCCGCTGAGCGTCACCGGGGCCGAGGAAATGGAGGTCGACCGCGATTCCCTGTTGGGCCGGATTGAAGACGGCGGGCTGATGGTCACGCTGGAACGTGACGCAGGCCCGCCCGGTCTGGTGGTTCTGGACCTGCAATTGCTGACCGCCCTGATCGAGGTGCAAACGCTGGGACAGGTTTTTGCCCGCACCGCACAGGCGCGGGCCGTCACCCGCACAGATGCCGCAGTGGCCATGCCGTTGATTGATGGAATGCTATCCGGGTTCGATACCTTGCTGAACGGCGATGATCGGGCCGCAGCATTGACTGGATTTCATTTTGGCCAATGGGCGCGGGATCGGCGAATCTTGGCGGCGCAGTTACCGGATGGGGGCTATAGCCTGTTCCGGTTGTCGGTGGTGATTGGAACCGGCGACCGTATCGGGGCGGTAACATTGGCCCTACCATGCCCCGTGGCGGTCTCATCGCCCCCGCAGCACCAGACCCGGCCCGGTTCCGTCCGAGAGGAAGTGATGGAGGCGCCAGCGCGGTTGGAGACAATCCTGCATCGGTTGGAAATGACATTGGATCAGATTGCAGGATTGTCCGCCGGTGATGTCCTGACGGTTCCGTTGCGGGCGCTGTCCGAAGTCAGATTACATACGGGGGACCGGCAGATTGTCGCCTCGGGGGTATTGGGACAGTTGGGCGGTCATCGGGCCGTGCGGTTAACCGGGTTTGGTCAACCAAGAATTTCGGGGGCAGCGGGACAATCCGTGGCAACGGTGCCACGGGGGGATCGTATGGGGGAATTGGATCTGGCCGATGCGGGGCTGGTGGCCGCCCCCAAGCCGCGCCAGTCTAATCAGGGTGCTCAGCCTGCGAAAGCTGTCCCCAGTCCACAGGTGGCCGCAGAACTGCCCCCGCGCGCGCCCGTCCGCGAAGACCCTACGGGAACAGAGGCTTTGCTAAGCGAATTGGGGCTGTCGGATTTGGAAACCTCGGCGCCCGGTTTGCCCGCGCCGCTTCAGGTATCCGATCGGGAAACGGGATCGTTCATGGATGATATACCAAAGCGCAGCGCGGCAAGAGGTGACGGGTAGGGCGGCATGAAACGTAACACGGCCCGAAGCAGCGGAGAGCTGTCGGGCCGTATATCTGTCTTGGATCGGGTCGCCAGAAGCGTCAGCCCTGTTCCAGACGCGGGCGCAGGCCAGACAGGTCATACCCTGCGCGCTGCGTGGTTTCCAAAATCTGATCCACGGGCATTTGGCCGGTTTGTGACAATGCCCAGACAACGCTGCATCGCGTCCCCGAGGCACAATAGGCCAGAACGGGACCGTCCGAAGCATCGACCGCCGCCATTTGTACGGCAATGTTTTCGGGGGTCATGGTTTGATGGGTCAGCGGCAGCACGAAAAAGTCCAGCCCGGCCTGTTGCGCGGCCACTTCCATGACCGTGGCGTGATGGCTGGGCGGGTTTTCTTCGTCCGGGCGATTGCAGATCACCTTGGTGAACCCGGCCGCCTTGATGGCGGCCAGATCTTCGGGGTTGATCTGGGGGCTGACGGAATAGCGGGGGGTGATTTGTCGGATTTGCATGAATCCGCTTTATTCCGCCGGTACGGTTCTGTCCAGCGTCACGCGCAGATAGGGCGCGATCATCATGCCCGCAATCATGGCTGCAACGAAAACCCAATGCCCTACACCGCCATAGCTGAGCGATGCAATCGACGGCCCCGGACACAGACCAGCCAAGCCCCAGCCAAAGCCGAACAGGGTGGACCCGATCACAAGATCACGGCCAATTTCGGGTTTCGGTGGCGTGGGGAAATCCCCGCCGACCAGCGGTTTGCGCCCCGGTACGAAACGCCATGCGATTGCCATCGGGATGATGGCCCCGCCCATGACAAAGGCCAGCGTGGGGTCCCAGTTGCCGAACACATCCAGCCAGCCCTGCACCTTGGTGGTGTCGGTCATGCCGGAAATAAACAGGCCCGCCCCAAACAGGCCGCCTGCGATGAATGCGAAAATCAGTCTTTGCATGTCACACCAGCCCCAGAAGATGACGGAAGATGATGACGGCGACGCCGCCAGCCAGAATGTAGAACACGGTTGCGACGATCCCGCGCAATGAAAAGCGCGAAATCCCGCAGACCCCATGCCCCGAGGTGCAGCCGTTGGCAAAACGCGTTCCGATGCCAACCAGCAGCCCCGCCGCAATGATCACGGCCCAGTTGCTTGTGATATGCGTGTCAACGGCGCGATACAGCGGATACAGTGGGATGGGCAGCAGGAACACGCCCAGCAGAAAGGCCGCGCGCTCTTTCCATGTGGACCAGCCGGACCGATCCACCAAGCCGCCCAAAATGCCGCTGGCGCCCATGATGCGGCCATTCGCCAGCAGATAAACAGCGCCGCCGGTGCCGATCAGCAATCCACCGATCAGCCCCCATATCCAATCGACCGGGATCGAGTTCATCATCGCGTTTCCTTTCCCTGTAGGATGATTTTAGTGTTGTGCAGATAGAAAAGGCCCCGTTCCCCTGTTCGCGCGGGGATCGGGGCCTGATGTTCAGCGGTGCCGGATCACAGCTTGTTCACCGGAATCTTCAGGAAGACATCGCCCTTTTCGTCGGGTTCGGGCATCTGGCCCGCGCGCATGTTCACCTGAAGCGACGGAATGATCAGCTTGGGCATGGCCAGCGTTGCATCGCGTTCCGTCCGCATCTTGATAAAGGTGTCTTTGTCCTTGTCGCTGGCGACATGGATATTGCGGGCTTTTTGGTCGCCAACGGTGGTTTCCCATGCGTATTCGTCGCGGCCCGGTGCCTTGTAATCGTGGCCCACGAAAATGCGGGTTTCATCCGGCAGCGCCAGAATTTTCTGGATCGAGGCATACAGCGTTTCCGCCGATCCGCCGGGGAAATCGCAGCGTGCGGTTCCGAAATCGGGCATGAACAGCGTATCGCCAACGAATGCCGCGTCGCCAATCACATAGGTCAGACAGGCAGGCGTATGGCCGGGGGTATGCAGCACGTCCCCGCGCAATTGCCCGATATGGAAGCTGTCGCCTTCCTGAAACAACTGGTCGAACTGGCTGCCGTCGCGCTGGAATTCGGTGCCTTCGTTAAACACCTTGCCAAAGGTGTCCTGCACGATCTTGATCCGGTCGCCGATCCCGATTTTGCCACCAACATGATCCTGAATATACGGCGCGGCAGACAGGTGGTCAGCGTGAACGTGGCTTTCCAGCAGCCATTCCACGGTCAGGTTGTTGTCTTTGACATATTGGATGACGGCATCGGCCGATTTCGTATCGGTGCGGCCCGACGAATAGTCGAAATCCAGCACGGAATCGATAACAGCACAGGACGAACCAGCAGGGTCTTTCACCACATAGGAAATCGTATTCGTTGCGTCATCGAAAAAGGCGGTTACTTCTGGCTTCATGGAATGGGTCCTCCGTTTCGCTTAACATATATACTTTTGTGCATATGTGGCAAGGGTGCAGTATCACAAGATGCACAGATTGCCGCAGAAGGGTTGATATGGGTCAATGCCGTGCGCCGTTTTGCGTGACAATCTTTGCCGGACTCAGGAGGAACCGCGATGAAAGATGTGTCTGAATACAAGGCGATGCTGCTGAAACGTCTGTCAGAACTGGATACCCGTTTGCACGGGATCGAGGCAGAACTGGACGCTCCGCATTCTAAGGATTGGGAAGAGCTGGCCGTAGAGCGCGAAGGCGAAGAGGTGCTGGAAACACTGGGGCAGGCCGGACAGGAAGAAATTCGCGGTATTCAGGCCGCTTTGCAGCGGATTCGCGATGGTGAATATGGCTATTGCGTCAAATGCGGCGATGCCATTGCCGAAGAGCGGTTGGCGGTGCTTCCCGCCGCCCCGCTGTGTACCGCCTGCGCCAGTGGTGCCTAATCGTAGAAAAGGAGCAAACGACATGGTCGAGAAGACTTTTCTGGAACTGATCGACAAGCTGGAGCGCGACATCGCGCAAGCCCCCGAAAGCGCCCGCCATGAGATGCAGGCGGAACTGCATCGCACGGTCGATAAAATGCGGCAGGCTGGTTTGAACATCCCGGCGCGGCTGGCCGATTTGGATATTCAGGCGGTCGAAGACGAGATCGAGGATCGGTTCGACAACCTGCCGCTGTAAACGGGGGGCGACGACGAAAAAATCTTGCTCCCTTGGGGGCTTGCAAAACGGTGGGCGCATTTTGCACAGTAATCCCATAAGGAACTGGTGCGAGAGCGCCTATTATTTATGACGGAAGGGCCAGCCCGTGAGCCTGAAACTCTCTCAAGAGCGGATCGGAGATATTGCGGTATTGCGTTTGACCAATCCGCCCCGAAATTTTCTGGGGCCGATTGTGCGGGCGGAATTGGCGGCACTTCTGGAGGAGCTGGAGCGCGATACCGCAGTGCGCGGTATCATGCTGACCGGATCGGGCGGGTTGTTTTCTGCCGGGTATAATGTGGCCAGCCCCGAAATGCGGGATGGTGCGCCATCGCTGGCGGATTTGTGCGACAGGATCGACGGGTTCCCAAAGCCCGTGGTCGCCACATTGTTCGGGGCGGTGACGGGCGCGGGGCTGGAGTTGGCCTTGGCTGCCCATGCCCGGCTGGCGTTAAAGGACACCCGGATCGGGTTGCCTGAAATTTCGGTTGGATTGATTCCTTCGGCGGGGGGTACGCAACGCTTGCCGCGTCTGATCGGGGCAGATCGGGCGCTGGCGGTGATGTTGTCGGGGCAGGTGGTTCCGGTGTCGCATCCCCGTTTGGCCGGGCTGGTGGATGAATTGCACGGCGACGGCGTGGAAAAGGCTGGGCTGGCGTATCTGCATCGTCTGATCAAGGGGCAGCTACCGTTGCGCCGCAGTTCGCAGGTTCCCGATGGTTTCGCCGATCCGGTGGCTTATCAGACCTCGGTTCGGGATTGTCGCGCCGCGCTGGGAGAGACGGCACCGCTGCCCGAGCGGCTATTGGTCGATTGTGTCGAACGGGCGTTGTTATTGCCGTTTTCTGCGGGGCAGGCGTTCGAGGAAACCGCGTTTCAGGATTGCGTGGCATCGGATTACGCGCGGGGGCTGTTGCATGTACAACTGGCCCGGCGACGCGCCCCAAACATGCCCGAAGCCATTTCTGCCAAACCGCAAGAGGTGACGCATCTGGGCGTGATCGGCGGCGGTGCCGCAGCCGCCGCAATGGTTCAGGGTGCATTAGAGGGCGGTTTGACCGTCACGTGGTATGAACGCACCCCCGAAGCTGCGGAGGCGGCCCGCACGCGTCTGGTGGCCCTGCTGAGGACTGCGAATGTGCAAGCTACGGGCCAACCCGCGCAATTGGCGCATCTGAACCAAACAACAGAACTGCGCGATCTGGCCGAAACCGATCTGGTGATCGAAGCGGTGGCGGATAATCTGCAAACCAAGGTGCAGGTGTTCAGTGCTTTGGAAACGGTGCTTCCGGCTTCGGTGATGATGGTGTGCCACACGCAGACTTTGCCGATTGATCCGATTGCCCGCGCATCGGGGCGGGAACGGCAGGTGGTGGGGCTGTATTGCCCGCCCGCCACCCCGCAAACCCGGCTGGCGGAATTGATCCCCGGCCCGCACAGCGCCCCGACAACTGTGGTGACGGTGGCTGATGTTTTGATGCGAATGGGGGTGCTTCCGGTGCGTTGCGGCAGTGGGGGCGGCACGATCGGAATGCGCCTGCTGTGCGCCCTGCGCGATGCGGCGCTGTTCGTTGCGGATCAGGGGGTTTCCCCGGCCTATGTAGATCATGCGCTTGTCAGGATGGGAATGGGCAGCCCGGTCTTTGCAACGATGGACGGGCAGGGGTTGGAACTGGTGCAAAAGCGCGCGGCCCAATTGCATGATCACGCCCGTTTCGCATTACATCATCTGGAACGGGTCAAGGCACTTTTGGCACAGGGGCGGACGGGGCGCACCGCGGGGCAGGGATTTTTGACATGGCAGGACGGGGCGGTACACGCTGACAGCGCCACAACGGCCCCGCTTTCGGCGGAAACTATTGCCCATCTGTGTCTGGGAGCCTTGATCAATGAAGGCGCGAAATTGCTACGCGAAGATGTGGCGCTGCGCCCGTCGGATATTGATCTGGTTGCGATCCGCCATTTGGGCTTTCCGGCATGGCAGGGTGGGCCGATGCATATGGCGGACCGGGTGGGGCTGTTTAATGTGATCCGCGCGATGAAACCCTATGAAAGCACCGCCCCGCATCTGTTTGCCCCTGATCCGGGAATTGCGCGGCTGGTCCTGAATGGGGAAGGGTTCGATGTGCTGAACGCCATCGGGCGTGGCCGTCGCAAGATTGACGATCCCGTATGACGGTGGGGTGGCGGTGTGGGGCTTAGCCCAGAAACACGCCCAGAATCACCATCATCAGGCCGATGACGGATAAAAACAGCGCGCCCAGATTGATTGGCACCACGCGCTTTACCGCATCGCGCAGGTCATCATCGCTCAGCCCGGCGCGTTTGGCCTTGGCCACCCGGAAAATGCACCAGACAAGGCCCAGCAGTCCGATGACCGAAATCGTAGCGCCGCCCCAGATCAAAATTTCCATGCCCATTCCTCCGGGTGTTCGTTCCGCGCGTCCGCTATCAGGAACTTCACCCGTGCGCAACGTGGCGCATTTTCGCAGCCGGTCTTTCTGATGCACTTGCGGTATGGCGGCGGGACGGGTAGGAAATTGCGCAAAACACACCCCGGAGGCCAAGGCATGAACGACGATATCATCGAAGCGAACTACCGTGTAACCGCGGACGAGCTGCGCCAGTTTATCGAGCGGTTCGAGCGTCTGGAAATGGAAAAGAAAGACATCGCCGAGCAGCAAAAAGAGGTCATGGCCGAAGCCAAAGGGCGTGGGTATGACACCAAGGTCATGCGCAAAATAATTGCCCTGCGTAAGCGCGACCAAAACGATATTGCCGAGGAAGAGGCCGTTCTGGAGCTGTACAAAGAAGCCCTGGGCATGAGCTGACGGCATCAACCCGGCACCATAACAGGGCCGGGTTGTGCAACAGGTCTACGGTTGCAGCAGACGCAGGCCCGGCAGGGTGGCAATACGGGCCACATCCTGTTCGTAAGCCGCGCTTAGGTAATCAATGGTTTCGCCGGTCCAGCCCGGAACGTCGATTTCTTCTTCTATGGCCTCGGGGCGGGCGAATTTGTCCAAAAAGGCAGAGATCACCCGCCGTTTCTGTTCATCCGACATGACCGGGTGGCTTTTCAGATAGGTGCGGAACCTTTGCATCCCGTCCTGTGTCATGATTTCCGTCAGCAGATCGAAACCGCCGGTGATTTTTTCCCCGGCGGGCAGCCCCATGAGATCGCGCAGGATTTCCGCCCAGATCAGCGGCGTGTCTTCGTTGCACCAGACCGTGATCGGCAAATCGGGCAGGGCGGTCCGAATGCGCATCAGCAATTCCGACCAATGCAACTGCAAGGGATCGGACCCGCCCAGAAAGTCCTGAAACGACATTTTGGGGCAAAGGGCGTGCAGCGCTGGCAGGAACGTGGCCGGGTTGCGCAGCCCCAGATACAGTTCGACCGAATCGCCATCGAATAGGTCGCACAGCTTTTGCAGCTTGGTTTCGGCCCCCGGATAAAACAGCCCCCCGGTGACTGCGATTTTCGGCACACCGAAGAAATGTTCGTTCGATAGGATCAACCGTGCGGGATGATCGCTTTCGATGATTGCGTCCAGAATCAAATCGCGTGCATCGGGGGCCAGTGGCCCTTCGTCCATTGCGGCCAATGTGTCACGGATCAGCGACCGATACCGCGACGGCCCCGGCACCGCGGCGTTGCGGCCAGACAAAAGCCCGCTATTCTTTAACAGGCACTTTACCACACGGTCTTCGTCAGTGGCATGGGCACCGGCATGGAGGATGATCTTCATCTGTTTACTACTGCTTTTTGCCTCTGGGTCGGTCCTATCCGACAAGCTGGGGCAATAATAAGGTCTTTTCTGGACAGTTAAACCGTATTCGGGCAAGGAACCCGCATGACTGATATCCCCCAACCCCTTTCCAAAGCGCCGCGCGTCCGTCCCGCAAGCCTGTGGTCTGTTGGCGCTGCGCTGATTGCCACCGTGGTCATGGCCCCCATTCTGGCGGTGATCTGGATTGCCTTTAATCCGACAGATAATATCTGGCCGCATCTGATTTCGACCACCTTGCCGCGCTATCTGGGAACGACTGCGGTTCTGATGGGCGCGGTTGGGATCTTGGCGGGGATGGTCGGGACCGGGGCCGCGTGGATCATCGCGCGTTACCGTTTTCCCCTGTCCGGTTGGCTGGAATGGCTGTTGCTGCTGCCCTTGGCGATTCCGGCCTATGTCGGGGCCTATGCGCTGGTCGATCTGATGGAATATGCCGGGCCGGTGCAAACTGCGCTGCGGTCTGTGTTCGGGTGGCAATCGGCGCGGGAGTACTGGTTCCCGGAAATCCGGTCATTGGGGGCGGCGGTGATCGTGTTGGCTGCGGCGCTTTACCCCTATGTTTACCTGCTGGCCCGCGCGGCGTTTCGTGAACAATCCGGCGCAACCGAGGAAGTCGCGATGTCACTGGGGGCCGGTGCGTTTGAACGGTTCCGCCGCGTTGGCCTGCCGTTGGCCCGCCCCGCAATTGCGGCAGGCATGGCTGTGGTGATGATGGAAACCGTCAACGATTTCGGGACCGTGGATTATTTCGCGGTGCAAACCCTGACCACCGGCATTTTCAGCGTCTGGCTGGAAAGCAACAATGCGGGCGGCGCGGCACAGATCGCCTGTGTCGTGCTGGTCATGGTGATCCTGCTGGTGACGCTGGAAAAAGCCAGCCGCCGCAAAAGCCGGTTTTTCAACCTGTCCAACCGGCACCGCGCCAATGATCGCGTTTGGTTACAGGGCGGGGCTGGCTGGCTGGCGTTGGTGGCCTGTTTCATTCCCTTTTTCATGGGATTCTTGCTGCCCGCCGGGGTGATCCTGTCCCATGCGTTGCAAAACGCGGAACGCTGGGCCGATCCCGGTTTGCTTCAGTCATTGATGAATACGCTGATGGTGGGGGGAATCGCGGCTTTCGTGACCGTGCTGGCGGGGGTTTTCATGGTGTATGGCGTGCGCCTGTCCGGTCGCCCCTTGCCGCGTTTGCTGCTGCCGCTGACCACCATTGGATATGCGGCGCCGGGGGCTGTGCTGGGGGTGGGGATACTGATCCCGCTGGCGGCATTGGATAATGGTCTGGCGGATATGGTCGAGGCCGTCACAGGTGTGGATATCGGGCTGATTCTGACCGGCTCGGCCTTTGCGTTGATCCTGGCCTATGCGGTGCGGTTTTTTGCCATCGCCCAAGGGGCGGCGGACGCGGCGATGGGGCGTGTATCGCCCAGCTTGCCGATGGCGGCCCGGTCTTTGGGGCGGTCGCGCGGGCAAGTGCTGCGGCAGGTCTATTTCCCGCTGATCCGTGGCTCTGTCGGGTCTGCTTTGCTGTTGGTTTTTGTGGATTGCGTCAAGGAGTTACCGGCCACGCTGCTGCTGCGTCCGTTCAATTTCAACACACTGGCCACGCGGGTTCACGATCAGGCCAGCCTTGAAAATCTGGGCGATGCCGCACCGGCGGCGGTGCTGGTGATTATGGTCGGACTGGCCGCCGTCGGCCTTTTGGCACGCGCCAGTCGCTAAACCCCCTTGCAGTGGCGGTCAGCATACCGTATCCACCGCCCGAGTGCCCCTATAGCTCAGCTGGTAGAGCAACTGATTTGTAATCAGTAGGTCCGCGGTTCGAGTCCGTGTGGGGGCACCATAACTACATGAAAATAAAAGATAAAATCTGGCTTCAGTTAGTGGGTCGTCCGAGCGTCCGAGCGCGTCCGATTCGGACGCTGTTTTCTACAGTTTTGGCCGCTTTTGACTGGCCGCCGTTGTTGCCGTTTCTTGTCGCAATTTGGCGGTGTCGGGTTGGGCTGTGGGGTATCGGGGTTTGCGGAAGTGGAGTGCGTCAGTTAGGGGGCAAGACTGCCATCGCGGTTCTTTCCTGCGCTGAAACCTTGGCATAATCCAGTTTTGACCGATTGTGTGCGCTTCACCAATCGTCTAAACCAGCCGCACGCCGCAGACCCCTTAGCTCAACTGGATAGAGCAGCTGACTTCTAATCAGCAGGTTGAGGGTTCGAGTCCTTCAGGGGTCGCGGCGTCAGTCAACGGATGTCATGCAGGACAGTTGCACATCCAGCAGGCGGGTGCCTTCGGTCACAAGGTCAAAGGTGCGGACGCCAAGGCTCCAGCGGATCGCCAATCCCTGAATAAGCGAGGTTAGAAAGACAGCCGCATCTTCGGGAGGCATATTCTCGGCTATTTCCCCGGCTTGCGCCATGTCTTTCAGCGTGTCGATCAGATGGGTTTGAAAACGCATCAACAGCCCCTGAACCGCGTTGCGCAGGGCAGGGTTATCCACATTCAGTTCCCGTGAATGCAGGATAGACGGCAGCGCCGGGCAGGCCGCGATTTGGCTGAACTGCGCGATGACCAGGGCGCGCAGACGTTCGCGCGGGGGCAGGGTGTCACCAAGGACCGCATCCCAGCTTTGGGTCAGCCGGTCTGTCAGCGTGTCGCCAACCGCGGCCCACAGATCGGCCTTGGTTGGGAAATGGCGAAAGATGGCGGCCTGTGTCAGCCCCACCTGTTGCGCGACATCATTGGTGGTCAGCCGATCCGGGCCGATCCGGTCGGCCAGAACCAACACGGCGGCAACAATTTCGGATTTCCGGTCAGCGGCGGGTTTGCGGGCTTTCATAATTCTCTCTTGTAAGTAAGTACTCACTAACATAATTTCCGACATCATCCAAGTCGAATCGTCATAGGCTTGGATTTTACCGCTTGAAGGAGAATGCGATGGCGCGCTGGTCTGTTTTGCTTGCAATCCCTCCGGTCTTGGCAGGGGCGGCCACGGCGGCGTGGCTGATTTCAACCGCCCCCGGCCCGGCACAGGAAGATCGCGCCGCTGATGGTCTGGCGGTCAGGGTGGCAGCGGTGGTGCCTCAGGATATTGCCCCGGTGGTGCGGGGCTGGGGCAGCGTGCGGGCGGCAACCACATGGGCCGCGATTGCCGAAGTGCGGGGGCAGGTGATTTGGCGGCATCCCGATCTGGAGGCGGGTAAGTTGATCGCCGCCGGGACAGAAGTGCTAAAGATCGACCCCACGGATTATGAACTGGCGATTGCCCAAGGGCAGGCGGACCTGAGTGCATTATCCGCCGAGGAAACCCAGCTTCGGGCGGAACAGGACAACACCCGCCGCATTCTGACGCTGGAAAGCGAACGCTTGCAGATTGCGCAGGCAGACCTGACGCGCACCCGGAATCTGGTAGCACAAGGCGTTGCCCCGCAAACCCGTGCGGACGAGGCGGAAAAGGCGGAGCTGCAAATTCGCCGCGTGGTGACGGAATTGCAAAACAGTCTGGACCTGATCCCGGCGCGGCTGGAACGCTTGGCGGCGCAACAGGCCCGCACCAAAGCCGCGATTGGCCGCGCCCGGCGCGATTTGGACCACAGCGTTTTAAAAGCGCCGTTCGATGTGCGGATCGGCGCCGTTGGGGCGGAACTGTATCAATCTGTATCTGTCGGGCAAATGCTGGTGCAGGCAAATGGCGTTGCCCGCGCCGAGGTGGTGGTGCAGGTGCCGCTGACCGCGTTCCGGCGGCTGTTGGTGCCGATGGACGGGGCAGGGGATGCGTTGACGGCAATCGGGGCGGGACCGTCCGGGCGGATGGCGGCGCAGTTGCATCCGTTGATTGATCCGGCCCAGTTCTGGCAGGCCACGGTCAGCCGTGTCGAAGGCGCATTGGACCCCAAGGCCCGGACCGTGCCGGTCGTGGTGACGGTGGATAACCCCTATGCCGATGCCGCGCCGCCGGTGCGGTTGCCCTTGGTGCCGAATATGCAGGTCGAAGTGGCGCTGACAGGCGCACCGCTGCACGATGTGATCACCATCCCCGAAGGCGCCTTGCATGGGGGCACTGTGTATGTGGTGTCGCCGGGGGATCAGTTGGAGCTACGGCCTGTGTCGGTGGCATTCCGGCAGGATGGCGTGGTGGTGTTGCGCGATGGGCTGGCCACGGGCGAACGCATTGTTCTGGATGATATTGCTCCGGCCTTGCCGGGCATGGCGCTGCATCCGGTTTCGGCGGCAGATACGCAAGAGGCCACAAAATGATCCGCTGGTTTACGGGCCATCCGACTGCGGCCAACCTGTTGCTGCTGGTGTTTATCGCGGCGGGGACGTTTGCCGCGCCCACATTGTTGCGTGAAACCTTTCCCGATTTTCGCCCGGTCGAGGCGGAAATCACCGTTCCCTATCGCGGGGCTGCGGCGGGGGATGTGGAAACCGCCATTTGCGCCCCGTTGTGGGATGCGGTGCAGGGGGTGGAAAACCTTGAGACGCTGAACTGTGTTGCGCGGGATAATATGGTGCGGGCGGTGGCGACGATGGAACCGGCGGGCGATGCACTGCGTTTTGTCAACAGCCTGCGCACCGAGGTATCCGCGATTGACACCTTTCCAGCCCGTGCCGATCCCGCAATCGTGCGCGAATTGCACCGGACGGATTTGGTGACATCGGTTGCCATTCATGGCGATGTGCCGCTGGAACAGTTGGACCTGTACGCGGATGGATTGGCGGATCGGCTGTCTGCCCTGCCGGATGTGGCCAAGGTGCTGCCATCGGGCGTGGGCGTGCGGACGCTTTCGGTGCTGCCGGATCGTGCGGTTTTGGCGCAGCATGGGCTGACGGCCGAAGGGCTGGCGCAGATCATCGGGGCGCAAAGCCTTGATTTGCCTGCGGGACGGATCGAAACCCCGGCCAGCGATCTGACCCTGCGCTTTACCGCCGAAGCCCGTGCAATCGAAACCTTGGGGGCTTTGCCGGTCCTGACGCTGGCGGATGGCGCGGTTTTGCGTCTAGCAGAAATGGCGCGGATCACTGAAACCTTTGAACCGGCCGAGGACCGGGCCTTGATCAATGGCCGCCCCGCGATCCTGTTGGATATTCATAAACCGCTGGAGGCCGACGCCCTGCGGGCCTTGGACAGTGTGCAGGGCCTAGTCACGACTGAAAATACTCGCTTACCCGATACCCTGCGGGTCGAGGTGGTGCAGGATGTGACCTCGATCATTCGGGACCGGCTGGCGATGCTGGTGAAAAACGGCGTCATGGGGCTGGTGCTGGTTGTCATCGTGATGAGCCTGTTTTTCCGCCCCGGTTATGCGATCTGGGCGGCGATGGGGCTGCCGGTGGCGTTTCTGGGGGCGTTCGTGTGGATGTCCTTAACGGGGCTGAGCCTGAACATGATCACGCTGGTGGCGTTGCTGATGGCGATCGGGATCGTGATGGACGATTCCATCGTGCTGTCAGATTCAATCGCCGTTCACGCGGGAAATGGGATCAGTCTGGAAAGCGTCACAGCCGGGGTTATGGCGGTTGCGCCCGGCGTGTTGTCGTCGTTTCTGACCACGGTTTCGGTGTTTTTGCCGCTGTCTTTCCTGTCCGGGGATCTGGGTGCGGTGCTGGAGGTACTGCCGCTGGTATTGCTGGCTGCGTTGGCTGCCAGTCTGGTCGAGGCCTTTTTGATCCTGCCGCACCACCTGAAAGACGGGTTGCATAAAATGACGGGCGCGCCGTCGCGGTTTCGGGTGGCATTTGATGCGGCGTTCGACGCTATGCGCGAACGTGGGATCGGGCGTCTGGCCGATACCGCAATCCGCCTGCGCTGGCTGGTGCTGGGGCTGGCCATTGGGGCGCTGATTGCCACCGTGGGCGCATTGCGCGGCGGGGTGGTGAAACGCGATGCCATGCCCGAAATTGATGGCGATGTGCTAGAGGCCCGCTTGATGCTGCCCGCTGGAACGCCGCTGGCGCGAACCGAAGCCGCCGTGGCGCAGGTCGAAGCGGCCTTGGCGCGGGTGAACGCGGCGCTGACCCCGGATCAGCCGGACGGGCAACCTTTGGTGCAGCGGACCATCACTAAAATGGGGCGCAACCTGTCGGCGGGGGAAACCGGGCCGCATGTGGCAACCGTGTCCACCGATCTGTTGTCGGCGGAAATCAGGGGGACAACGCTGGATGAACTGATCAGCGCGTGGCGTCAGGAAATCGGGCCGTTGCCCGGCGTGTCGTCGCTGATCCTGACGGAACCGGGGATGGGGCCGCAGGGGATCGCGGTGGAATTGCGCCTGTCGCATCCCGATCTGTCGGTTCTGGAAACCGCTGGCCGCTCCACGTTGGCCGAGGTGCAGCGCTATGTCGGTGTGCGCAACGCCATGCTGGACCTGCGACCGGGCAAGCCCGAACTGCAATTGCAACTGGCACCGGGGGCGCGGACCTTGGGGTTGACGGCGGCCACTGTCGCGGGGCAGTTGCGTGCGGCCTATCTGGGAACGCAACTGGCTGATGTGCGGCAGGGGGATTTGCCGTTTGAAATTCTGGTACAGCTTGCCGCCTCGGACCGGGATGCCCGCGCCGATCTGGCGGATTTCACGATCACCTTGCCCGATGGCACAGCCGTGCCGCTGGATACGGTCGTTGAAATCCACGAGGCCCGTGGCTGGGCCACCATCACCCGCCGCAACGGGCTGCGGACGTTGACGGTGCAGGCGGATGTGGACGGGCGGTTTGGCAATGCCGATGCCATCACCGCGCGGATGCGCGACGGGTTCCTGCCATTGCTTGTGGCGCAAACGCCGGGGCTGAGTTTTGAAATTGCCGGGCAGGCGGCCAATTCGGCGGAAACGGTCGGGTCTATTCTGCGTGGGTTCCTGATCGGGATCGTCGGGGTGTATTTGATCCTGTCGTTCCAATTCCGCAGCTATGTTCAGCCTGTGATCGTCATGATCACGATCCCGCTGGCATTTTTGGGGGTGATCTGGGGCCATGTGCTGATGGGCTATAACATTTCCATGCCGTCACTGGTGGGGGCGGCGTCACTGGCCGGGATCGTGGTGAATAACGCCATCCTGCTGGTCGAGGTGATCCGCCGCCAGCTCGGCGAGGGGGCGCAGGTTGCCCGCGCCGCCGGGGCCGCCGTGCGGGCGCGGTTCCGCCCGATTTTCGTATCCGTCTCGACCACGATTTTGGGCATGGCCCCGCTGTTGGCGGAAACGTCCACCCAATCGCAGACGTTGAAACCGCTGGTGATTTCGGTGGTGTTCGGGTTGCTGACCTCGACCGTTTTGGTGCTGCTGGTGCTGCCTGCGCTATATGTGATCCTGTCCGATCTGGGATTGGCGGGCAAAGAAAAGACCGCCAAGTGATCTTGGCGGCCTATTTCGTGGGGGCGCCTGGGATTTAGCCCTGTGGCGGGACGGATTTCACCAGCCAGTTGCGCAGCGTCAGCGCCGCCGCCGGGGCGTGTTTGCGGGTGGAAATATAAAACGCATGTGGTGCGTCAATCTTTTCGGGCAGCATTTGCACAAGCCTGCCGTCCTGAATTAGATGCTGGGTCAGGGTTTCCCACCCCAGCACCGCGCCCATACCATCCTGTGCGGCCTGAAGCGCGATCATGTAGTTGTTGACGTAATGCCCAAAGCCGACGCTGCCATCGTGTCCCAGTTCCTCGCAAAAGCTTTGCCAGCCGGTCCAGCGTTTGTCTGATGCGGTTTGGTGAATGACGGGGCATCGGTGCAGATCATCCAGCGTTGTAACGCCGTGACGGTCCGCGAAACCGGGGGCGGCCAAAACGGTGATCCGATCCCGAAACAGGATTTGGCAATCCCCTTGGGCGATGTCTGGGTCGCCGTAAAAGATATGCAAATCGCTGGGGGCCGATGTGCCGGGCTGATCCGTGACGTTCTGGGCAACCGGGATATCGACATGTTTCGCCCAAAATTTACTCAACCTTGGTGTCAGCCAGAAAGAGGACATGGCGGTGGTTGCTTCGATCGTTACCGCTTCTTGGTCGCTGCGCAGGCGAAGCTGTGACACCGCTTCGGCGATGTGATCAAAGCCGCGTTGAATGGCGACAAACAGCAACGCGCCCGGCTCTGTCAGTTCGACCCCCCGGTGATGGCGCGTGAATAGCGCGATATTCATCTCTGATTCCAAGGATTTGACCTGATGGCTGATGGCTGCGGGGGTAACATTCAGGTCATGCGCGGCCAATTTGAAGCTTTGATGCCGCGCCGCAGATTCAAAACTGGCCAAAGATGTCAAAGACGGCAGATTGCGTTTGTGAAGCGACATGGGGGCGATGTTCCAGCAATTTGACATTAATTCAGTTAATGCAAAGACATTTTTTTTGCGATTGCGCCAGAATGTCAATCTTTCTTAATCGAAGGCAATCGCGCCGGGGTGGTTCCCGGTCATGTTCATTTCCCTTTCTGTTACAGGATAAGCCCCATGACAGTTTCAGATCCGTTGTCGATCCTGCAATCCCGCCGCCCGTGGCATTCGCTGCCGCAGCAGTGCTACACCGATCCCGGCCTTTATCAGCAAGAGATCGAGGCGCTTTGGTCACGCGAATGGATCTTTGCCGCAGCGGGGCCGGAGCTGCCCAAGACCGGCAATTATGTGACCGTCACGATTGGGGCCGCGTCGGTGATCGTCGTGCGCGGGGCCGACGGCATTGCGCGGGCGTTCCACAATTCCTGTCGCCACCGGGGCAGCCGAATCTGTGCGGCGCGCAAGGGGGCTTCGGCCAAATTGGTTTGTCCCTACCACCAGTGGACCTATGATCTGGACGGTCGGCTGTTGTGGGCGCGGGAAATGGGGGCCGATTTCAATCCGGCGGATCACGGGCTGGGTGCGGTGCATTGCCGGGAAATTTCCGGCATGATCTTTATCTGCCTTGCTGAAACCGCGCCGGATACGGCTGCATTGGAACAGGCGGCGGCACGCTATCTGGCCCCGCATGACCTGCCCAATCTGAAGGTCGCGCATCAATCCACGATCGTCGAGCAGGCGAATTGGAAGCTGGTGCTGGAAAACAATCGCGAATGTTACCACTGCGGGTCCAACCACCCGTCGCTGTGCGTGACGTTCCCGGACGATCCGAACCTTGTGGGGGCGGATGATTCCACCACCTCGAACGCGGGTCTGGCCCATGTCGAACGGTGCGAGGCCGCAGGCCTGCCCGCGCGGTATCTGATTGACCCATCCGAACAATGGCGTTTTGTCCGCATTCCGTTTCTGGGCGATGCGGTCAGCTATACGATGGATGGCAAGGCGGCCGTGGCGAAACGGATCGGGACGGTGCCGTTTGCCGATGCCGGATCGTGCCTGTATTTCCATTACCCGAACACGTGGAACCATTTCCTGTCCGATCAGGTGCTGACCTTCCGCGTGCTGCCGATCAGCCCCACCGAAACCGAGGTGACAACGACGTGGCTGGTTCACAAGGATGCACAGGAAGGCGTGGATTACGACCTGACCCGCCTGACCGAGGTTTGGATTGCCACCAACAACGAAGACCGTCAGATCGTCGAGGAAAACCAAAAAGGCGTGGCGTCGCCCGGTTACATCCCCGGCCCCTACAGCCAAGTGCAAGAGGGTGGCGTAAATCAGTTCGTGGATTGGTATTGCAACGCTTTCGCCAAGCACCTGACCACCCCAATGGCGGCGGAGTAACCCATGATCCCAATGCCAACCGCAACCACCCCGGTCTGGACCGACGCAGAGCCATTGGAATGCGTGGCCGTCCTGCCCGAGGCACCGGATGTCAAAACCTTTGCCTTCCGTCCGCCATCGGGGGGAACCTTTGTCTATAAGGCGGGGCAATTCATCACGCTGGACCTGCCGGTGCCGGGCGGCAATGTGCAGCGGACCTATACGATTTCATCCTCGCCGGTGACGAATGCCTATCTGACGGTCACGGTAAAGGCACAGCCCGGTTCGGTGGGAACGCGCTGGATGCTGGACCATTTGACGCCGGGAATGCAGATACGCGCCTATGGTCCGGCTGGGCTGTTCCATCTGCCGCCCCGGCCCGAAGGCAAGTACCTGTTCATTTCCGCAGGGTCCGGCGTAACGCCGATGATGTCGATGGCGTCCACCCTGTTTGAACGTGGGGAATCGCCGGATATTTGCTTTGTCCAATGCGCCAAGCGTCCGCTGGACCTGATTTTCCGCCGCAAGCTGGAATTCATGGCCGGGCGGGCATCGGGGCTGAAGCTGCATTTCGTGGTCGAAGATTCCGATCCTTACGAGGTCTGGACGGGCTATCGCGGGCAGTTGAATCAGCTCATGCTGGGCCTGATGTGCAACGATTATCTGGAACGTGACGTTTATTGCTGCGGTCCCGAAGGCTTCATGACAGCCGTGCGGGAAATCCTGAACTCGCTGGGCTTTGACATGGACCGCTATCATCAGGAATCCTTTGCGGCCCCGGCGGAAACGCAGGCCGAAATGACCGAGTTTGACGACGTGGTTCCCGAGGATGACGCCAAGGCGGAAATCGTCTTTGCCAAGTCCGGGAAATCGGTCGTGTGCCGTGAAACCGATACGGTGCTGCAAATGGCACGGGCGCAGCATTTGCCGATCCCGTCGGGCTGTACCTTTGGCCTGTGTGGCACCTGTAAGGTGCGCAAACTATCCGGCGAGGTGGTGATGGTCCACAACGGCGGCATCACCGAGGAAGAGATCGAAGACGGCTATATTCTGGCCTGCTGTTCCAACCCGATTGGCCGGGTCGAGGTCGAATTGTAATGCGAAACCCCCGGCCCATATCAGGGCCGGGGGTTTTGATCAAAGCGACAGTCCCAGTTTTCGCCCCTCATATATGGCGGCGGCGGCTGATCTGGGGGCTTGTGCATCCCCGATCAACAGCGGGACCATCCCCATATCATGCAGCGCATCCGGCAGGGAATGATCCGCCCGCGGTGTGGTGGACAGCACCAGCGCATCGGCGGTGATCTGGAATGGCTCTTGCGTCAGCAGGGATACGCAATCCGCGCCGGTGCCGGTCCATTCGGTAATCGCGCTTTCGCAGACGAACCGCACCCCCAACCGCGCCAAGGCCTGCCGTGCCCCGAAATCGGACGCCATGCGGGCCAGATCGCGGCCTACCATCGCGTCGGGCGTCAGCACCGTCACCTGATGCCCGGCCTGTGCCAGATGCCAGGCGGTGCCGACCCCGCGCCAATGTCCGCCTTCGTCCAGCAACAGAACGTGTTGACCCAATCGCGCCGTGCGCTCCATCACGTCATGCACAGACCAGACATTGCCCCGGTTTATTCCCGGCAATTCGGGAACATGGGGCAGGGTCTTTTGGAACCCGGTTTCCGCAGGCAGGGCGCCAGTGGCCAGAACCACAGTATCGGCACCGATGGCGGCAATCTCGTCTGCTTCCAGATAGGTGTTGAACCGCAGATCGACGCCCAGTTTTTCCAACTGGCGGCTATACCACGCGATCAGGTCGGTGATCTGTCCGCGCCGGGGTTGCAGCCCGGCCAACCGGAATTGCCCACCCGGATCGGGGGCGGCCTCGGCCAATGTCACGCGATGGCCGCGTTCCGCCGCCACCCGCGCACATTCCAGCCCGGCAGGCCCCGCGCCGACGATCAGGACGGATTTGGGGTGTTCCGTTTGGGTGAACGTATCGCCGCCCCACAGATATTCATGCCCAACAGACGGGTTGATCAGGCAGGAAATGTGGTAATCCCGCCCGCGACGGCCCCAGCATTGTTGATTGCAGCTTAGACAACCGCGAATGTCGTCGGTCCGGTCCTGTTCGGCCTTGGATACCAAATAAGGGTCCGCAATCTGCCCGCGCACGATGGACACCAGATCGGCCTGTCCGGCCCCCAGCAGGATATTGGCATTTTCGGGAGTGCGAATGCCGGCCTCGGAAATAATGACGGCAGACAGGCTGGCGGCCTTCAGGCGCTCGGTCAGATCGGCGGTCAGGTTTTCGGGGTATTGAAAGCTGGGGATGATCTTTTGAAAATCCACATAGCTGCCTGCGCCGACGGTGATGTAATCCATCAAACCCGCATCATCATGCAGGCGCAGGATGGTCAGTAATTCGTCCTGCGTGGGGAAAACGCCGGTGTCCTGATCGTCGGACACGGACAGGCCGATGATGAAATCATCGCCACAGGCGGCGCGGATACGGCGCAAAACCTCGCGCGAAAAACGGGTGCGGTTTTCAAGGCTTCCGCCCCAGTCATCGCTGCGCTGATTGGAAAAGGGCGACCAGAACTGATCCAGCAAACAGTTGTAGGCAGCCCAGACCTCGACCCCGTCAAAGCCCGCTTTCTGGCAGCGGATCGCGGCATCCACAAAGGATTGAATGGTTTCCTCGATCTGGGCCGCGGTCATCGGGTGGCTGCCGTCATTGTCATGGTAGCTTGGCCCGCCCGAGGGCGACCAGGGCGCGTGCCAGCTATTGTCCCAATCACCATGCGCACCAACGTGGTAAAGCTGTTGGATCATCACCGTGTCATGGGCATGGCAGGCATCCGTGATGCGGCGAAAGCCGGGGATCACGTCATCAGACCCCACCCGGAAATTGCCACGCGTCAGCACGGCGGCGGGATGCACGGGCATGGGTTCCACCGTGATCATCGCCGCCCCGCCACGGGCGCGTTCCAGATAATAACCAAGATGCTGATCGCCCGGCAGCCCATCCTGCGCCATATTCGCCGTATGCGCCCCGAACACGATCCGGTTTTTCAGCGTCTTGTGCCGCAATTGCAGCGGGGCAAAGACATGCGGCAGGCTCACGCGTCACGCTCCAGCGTGTTCAGGCCTTCGGTCAGGGCCGCGCCTGTCCCTGCGGTTTCCATATGCTGACGCAGGCGCTGGTTATAGCCGCCTTCGGTGTTCAGTGCGGAAATCAGTTCAATCGCCGGGGTGTTGTGCAGGCTGGAGGTCACAAGAACACGCAGGAACGCTTCGCCCTGTGCGGGATCGTCTACCCGGTCCGCCA
This sequence comes from Thalassovita litoralis, assembly GCF_900182725.1. Lineage (GTDB taxonomy): Bacteria > Pseudomonadota > Alphaproteobacteria > Rhodobacterales > Rhodobacteraceae > Thalassobius > Thalassobius litoralis. Next base: position 44,640 of record NZ_FXTO01000017.1, on the reverse strand, counting down.
GCCATTGCGCGGCATCGTCCACCATTCGCGCCACGGGCGACAGCACGGCCTGCGCACATAGATAGGCCGACAGTTCTTCGGCGTTTTTCAGCGGATACAGGGTATTGCGGTCGCCAAACAATCGGCCCACAAGATCGGCATCGCCCTGCATCATCAGCGGGCTGCCGCCCTGCGCGATACCGGGAAAGGGCATCATCACGGCAGCCCCCTGCGCGGGGGCGACCAGCGTGGCGACCTCGTCCAGCGGGACACCGGCCATCACGGAAATCACCTGTTGATCCGGGCGGAACGTCAGGTCAGGCAGAACCGTGCGCCCCACATCGGCCATCAGCCCCACGATCACCACATCGCTTTGGTCCAGAACGCCCTGATTATCCGCGATCAGCACATTGGCAAAGGTTTCTGACAGCGCCCGCGCCCTGTTTGCGCTGCGGTTGGATACGGTGATCTGGTGGTCATCCTGCGCAATGCCACGCACGACGGCGCTGGTGATTGTGCCGGTTCCAAGGATACCAATTTTCATTTTACCCCCCAAGTGTCGCTGAGTTTATATCCGCCGGGCCACGGGTCATCCGGGTCCAGCATGTGTTGATGAATGCCCGTGATCCAGCCCCGCCCTGATATTTCAGGGATAATGGCCGGGGTTCCGTTCAGGTCGACAGTCCCCGCAATGCGCCCGTCAAATCGGCTGTCGATGATAGAGCGGCATTCCAGCCCATCGCCAACCGCCATTTGCCCCCGCGCCGCCATGACCGCCATCCGGGCGGAAACACAGGTTCCGGTGGGGGACCGGTCAATCTTGCCGGGCTGAATGGCAACGGCGTGGCGGGTCTGGCCGTTTTGCACCGGCGTCACGAACCCGCAAAAGCTGATATGCGTCCAATCGGGATTGGTGGGGTGGCTGAACCCCAGTTGTTCATTCGCGGCATTGGTGATTTTCACACCAAGGCGGGCCAGATCGGCGGCTTCGTCGGGGGTGATCGAAAATCCCAGCGCGGGGGCGTCGACCAGCACGAAACTATCGCCGCCAAATGCGGTGTCGATGGTAATCGTGCCCAGTCCCGCGACCTCTAACTTTGCATCCAGATGTTGCGCGAAAGAGGGCAGGTTTTGCACGGTGATCCGCTGCGCCTTACCGTTCGCACAATCGGCCCGCACCCGGACCAGCCCGCCGGGGGCTTCCAGCGTCAGTTCAGTGACGGGTTCCACCATTGGAATGATCCCGCCATCCAGCAACACGGTAGACACACAGATGGAATTGGACCCGGACATGGGCGGGGTGTCTTCGGGTTCCATGATGATAAAGGCGGCATCGGCGTCCGGGTGTTTGGGCGGCACCAGCAGATTTACATGCCGGAACACACCGCCCCGCGGTTCATTCAGAACGAAATTGCGCAGGGTTTCATCCTGCGCAATCCATTTGCGTTGGTCCCACAGGGTTGCACCGGGGGGCGGGGTAACGCCCCCCACGATCACGTCCCCAACTTCGCCCTCGGCATGGCAGGAAATGACGTGAACGGTTTTGGTGCTGCGCATGTCAGATGTCCTTCATCAGGCGCAGCGCGTCATAGATTGCCGCGTGGGTGTTGCGGGCGCTGACGGCATCGCCGATGCGGTACAGCTTGAACGCGCCGTCTGCATTGCGCACAACGTCCTGTGTCTGTCCGTCGATCAGGGCATCGTAATCCACCGCGCCCCCGTTTGATGACAGCGGTTTCAGATCGAAATACAGATCGTCCAAGGGCAGCGTGCCATAGTTCACCACTACCTGATCATAGGTCTTTTCGCTGGTGAAATCGCTGTAATCCGTGCCGATTTTCGCCTTTAGCTGATTGCCATCGCGGCTGACATCCAACAGGCGGCGGGTGACGGTGAATGTCACATCCTTGTCCTGAAGCGCGCGCATATAGGGCACAAGGTTCATCGCCATGATGTCCGGTGCAAATACGCGGTCTGGGGTCATGACCTCGACCTTGCTGCCTGCATTGGCGGCGGTTTCAGCGGCCATCAGGGCAGGGTGGTCGCCGCTTTCGTCATAGATCAGCACGTTCTGGCCGGGTTTCACATCGCCCGCGATGATGTCCCATGCGGTCGTGACCAGATCCTGATCCTTGCCGGTTTCATACAGTTCCACATTGGGCATCCCGCCGGTGGCGACCACCACCACATCGGGGTTCAGGGCGGTGATGTCATCCGCCTCGGCCCAAGTGTTGAAGCGGAATTCCACGTCACGGGCCGCGCATTGGGCCATGCGCCAGTCGATGATGCTGATCATTTCGCGGCGGCGCGGGTTTTGTGCTGTCAGGCGGATTTGCCCGCCGGGATCGGGCTGGGCTTCGAACACGGTGACGTCATGGCCACGTTCGGCGGCAACACGGGCGGCTTCCAGCCCTGCCGGGCCTGCGCCGACGATCACCACCTTTTTGCGGGTCTCTGCCGGGGTGATGTCATGCGGCATGGACAGTTCGCGGCCCGTGGCGGCGTTGTGGATGCACAGGGCCTCGCCCGCCTGATAAATCCGGTCCAGACAATAGGTGGCGCCAACGCAGGGGCGAATATCATCCTCGCGCCCTTCGATGATTTTGCGCACCACATGCGGATCGGCCATATGCGCCCGCGTCATCCCCACCATATCCAGCAGCCCCGAGGCAACGGCATGGCGCGCCGTGGCGACATCGGGGATTTTTGCCGCGTGGAAGGTGGGCATTCCCGTGGCAGCCCGCACCGCGCCAGCAAAATCCAGATGCGGCGCGTTTTTCATGCCCTGAACCGGGATCATATCCGTCATCGCCGGGTCCGTGTGAATGCGCCCGCGCACCACGTTCAGGAAATCCACCATGCCGCTGTCTTTTAGCCGCTTGGAAATTTCGATCCCTTCTTCGGGGGTGATGCCGCGATCCTGCATTTCATCGGCGGTATAGCGAACCCCCACGATGAAATCATCGCCCACGCGTTTGCGGATGCCGCCCAGCACATCCATCAGCATCTTCATTCGGCTGTCCAGCGTTTGCCCGCCATAGGGGCCATCCAGATCGTTGGTGATGGGCGACCAGAATTGATCCAGCAGGTGCCCGTAGATCTGCAATTCGATCCCGTCCATGCCCCCGGCCTTCATCCGTTCGGTGGCATCTGCGAAATCGGTGATGATGCGTTCGATATCCCAATCCTCGGCCAGTTTGGGAAAGGCGCGGTGCGCCGGTTCGCGGTGTTTGGACGACGAAACCGACGGCAGCCAGTTGCCCTTGTTCCATCCGGTGCGGCGGCCAAGGTGGGTGAGCTGGATCATCACCGCACAGCCATGATCGTGGCAGGCATCGGTCAGTTGTTTGATCCACGGCACCACCTCGTCCTTGTAGGCCAGGATGTTGTTGAACACCGGCGGGCTGTCCTTGGACACGGCGGCGCTGCCTGCGGTCATGGCCAGCGCCACACCGGCCTTGGCGCGTTCCGCGTGATAGGCGGCATAACGCGCCTTGGGCATCCCGTCTTCGGGATAGGCGGGTTCATGGCTGGTGGTCATGATCCGGTTGCGCAGGGTCAGGTGTTTCAACTGATAGGGCTGAAGTAGGGGATCGTTGGACATGGGATGCTCCGTCTTGTTGAAAAGAGGATTCCAGATAATGTACATATCTGTCAAGTTTTCATTCACTGCTGTCTATTTTATTGCGAAACCTAAAATAACCGCGTAAGTTCAAGGCCATGACACAGGCAAAAACAGATGCATCAGGCGAAAACGCAACCGGGTGGCGCGGATCAAAAGACCTGTGGCTGGACGCGGCGCAAAATGCGTTTGTTGATTCCGGTCTGGACGCGGTGAAAATCCAGCCACTTGCCAGCCAGTTGGACCTGTCCCGCACCAGTTTTTACTGGTTCTTCAAAGATCGCGCCGCGCTGCTGGATGCGCTGCTGGAACGCTGGGAAACCACCAACACCGGCAGCCTTGTCGCCGCGACCGAAGCCTATGCCGAAACCATATCCGAAGCGGTGCTGAACCTGATTGGCATCTTTCTGGATGATGGCCCGTTCCGGTCGCGGTTCGATCTGGCCGTGCGGGGCTGGGCGCATCAGGACGAAGCGGTTGCCGCGCGGGTCAATGCCGCTGACGCGGTGCGGCTGGATGCGATCCAACGCATGTTCATCCGCTTCGGGTTTGACCACAAAGAGGCCGATGTCCGCGCGCGAACGGTGTATCTGGTGCAGATCGGCTATATCTCGCTTCAGGTACAAGAGGATATGGCAACGCGGATGGAGCGGATGCCCGACTATGTCAAAACCTATACCGGGCAAAATCCGTCTGAACGGGAATTGGCCCGGTTCAGGGCAGCCCATCCTGATCCCCAGTGAGTTCTAAAGCGCGCTTTTTGCGGTGAAGGGGCCGCAATCACACCTGTGCGGGATGGCGCAGGAAATTGCGAAGCTGCGCCGGTTCAATCGGTTTATACATTAGGGGCAGGCCGCTTTGGGCGCAGTCCTGCACCAGTTCCGTTGAACGATTGGCCGATATGATACAGGCAGGCACCATGCCGCAGCGGTCGCGCAGGCGGCGAATGGCATCCAGCCCGTCTTCGCCATCGTCCAGTTGGTAATCCGCCACGATCACATCCGGGGCCATGTCGATTTCGTCCAGCAGGTCCAGCGCCTCTTGGCCGCTTTTGCAGGTCAGCACATCGACAGACCATTGTTCCATCGTGATCGTCAGCGCGTTGCGCAGCTCGTCATCATTTTCGATCAGCAACACCACCAGATTGCTGACGTCATAGGGCAGGGGGCGGCACCCGAACCCGGCCGGTTGCGGTTGGGTGGGCTGTGATCGCGCCAGCGGCAATTCCACGGAAAACACCGTGCCGCGCCCCAGTTCAGACCGCAGTATCAGCGGATGCTGAAGCAAGGCACAGGCCCGGTCCACAATCGCCAGCCCCAGCCCCATACCGTCGGCGGCGCTGGCGGTGGCGTTCAGGCGCTGGAATTCGCCAAATATGCGGTCCTGTTCATCTTCGGGGATGCCGGGGCCGGTATCCCACACCTCGACCCGGACCTTGCCGGGCAGGTGGCGCAACCCCACCAGCACCTTGCCCCGCGCGGTATAGCGCAGCGCGTTTGACATCAGGTTTTGCAGGATACGCCGCAAATAGGTGGCATCGCTGGATACTTCGGCGCGGGTATGGACCACGCGGAAATCCAGTCCCTTGGCCACGCCGGTCGGACGCATTTCATCGTCCAGTTGCCGCAGCATCATGCCCAGATTGACGTTGGAAATATGCGTATGAGCCAGCCCGGAATCCAGTTTGGAAATATCCAGCAATGCCCCCAGAATATTTTCCACGCTTTGCAAGGCGTTGCTGGCCTTGCTCAGCAGGGTTTTGGGTTCCGCGTCGGTGATGTCATTTTCCAGCGATGCGACATACAGCTTGGCCGCCGAAAGCGGTTGCAACAGGTCATGACTGGCCGCTGCCACAAACCGGGATTTGGACGCATTGGCGCGCTCTGCCTCGGCCAGCGCGTCTTCCAGTTCCAGCGTGCGTTCAAAAACCCGATGTTCCAGCGACTCTTTCGCTTCGGTCATGGCGCGGATGGCGGCGCGTTCGGCGGTGATGTCGGTGAAGCTGATCACGAACCCCTTGTCGGGCATTTCCTGCATGAACACCGCCAGCGTCACATCCAGCCCGCGCTGAATTTCAAAGGACAGCGGGATGCGCGGGGTGTCCTCTTCTTCGGACCATTGGACGATATAATCCGGGGTGATCCCGTCCGAAAACGTATAAGATTGGCGGAAATGATCCACGATGGTGGCAAATTTGCTGCCCAGTTGGAACCGCTTCACCTGCACCGATAGCAATTCGCTGACCCGGTGGTTCCAGCCCACCAGCCGCCCGAAACTGTCAAAGATGCACACGCCCTGGCGCAGATGTTCCAGCGTGGCCCGGATCAGCCGCGCCTGATCGTCAATCAGCCGTTCGCGTTCCTGCCGTTCCAGCCGCACAATATCTGTCACATCGGTTTGCAAGATCACCGTCCCACCCGAGGCGGTGCGATGTTCGCTGACCTGAATCCAACGCTTGCCGGTCAGGCGCACATTGAAAATCACGCTGCTGTCCTTGTGCCGCTCCATCCGGCGGGCTTCCCATGTGGCGGCGGTTTCACCGGGGGGCAGGGATAAATAGCGCGATTGGCTGATCTTGCGCACATAATCACGAAAACTCAGCCCCGGTTTCAGCGCCTCGCGGATGTCGCCCATGTGCATCCCGAAGCGGCTGTTACACATCACCATCTTTTCGCGGGCGTCAAACAGCGCGAAGCCTTCCTGAACCGTTTCAATCGCATTCGCCAGATCGGCGCGGGCGGCTTCGGTTTCCTGATTGGCAATCGCCAGCTTGGCGTTGGATTCATTCAACAGGTCCAGCGCCCGGCCCAAATCGCGGGTGCGGGCGCGAACTTCGTCCTCCAGCATCACGGCGCGTTGAAACTGGGTATAGGCCACGCCCGAAGAATCAATATCCTGTTCCACCCGCCGCATCAGGGTGGACACGATTCTCAGCAGTTTTTCGTTCTGCCGTTCCAGTGAATCGTTGCTGTCGATCAGGTCCGGGGTCATGGCAGTCAGGCCTTTGGGGGATAGATGGCAACGCCGGTCAGCGTTTGGTTCACATGGCGCGAATTGATCTGTTCGCCATAGGTGGACAGGCCCACCACATTATATTGCGCCAAAAGATTGGAAAGCTGCCCGGCCTGTTGGCGTTGCTCGGCCTCCATCCGGCGAAAAACGCAGTCAAAGGCGATGATCGAATCCGGTTTGCCACGTTCATTCAGCGCCGCTAGCTGGCCTTCCAGATGTTGTACCATATCGGTCGAGTCCGCCAGCGTCAGAACCACCCCTTCGTCAATGGCGGAAAAGAACACCAGATCGCCATTCGGTTCGACCCGCTGAATGGACCGCACATGATGTTTGCCGCCAATCCGCACCACAACCGGATGCGCGGCAAAGGTGAACGTGGTCAGTTGTTCGGGGTCTTTGCCCAGCATCCGCGCATATTCACGGGCGGCGGGTTCGGCGTTGATTTCATGCACGATCCGGCGGGCCGGGTCTGCGCCGGTCACGACCATGCGCTTTTCGGTGGGGCGCAGGTGGTCGGTGTTGAACACCTCGATTTCGCAATCGGTGCGCAATTGCACCACGATGGCCGCGTTACGATAAGCGACACCGTCATGCAGCACAAAGGTGCGTTCAAACCGATCCCCATCGCCCGCGCTGCCGCCAAACAGCGGCACCGGACCCACGCCCATCGACAGATGCGCGGTCAGCTCGTCCTCGTGCATGGTCAGCCCGTCCACCAGCAGCATCGCGCATTCCGACATCCAGTCAGGGGTTTCGCGGGCCATGTCGTTGCGGCCCCGGATCAGATCGCCGATCAGGTCTTGCTGGTCGTAATCGTCCAGATCGCGGATCAGCAGGGTGCGGGCGCAGAAATGTTCGCGCGGCAGGCCCACGGCGACGATCTGCCCCTCGGAATAGCCCTGACTGCACAATTCCCCGGCGGTGGTGCAGCCGATCACCCGCGCAGGGGCAAAGACGCGGGCGGCGTCTGCCGCCACCGCTGTAATATCCGCATGAGGGGACACGAACAGGATCACCAGTTCCAAATCCTTTGGCCGCAGATGCAGGGCAAGCTGCCGCAGCGCATCCGGCGCAGCAGCCTCTACACAGGCCGAGCGCACGATATCCGGTCCCCCGGTTTCGCACGCCCGAACCAGCGCCCCCGAAAGGTCGCTGCTTTGTTGCATCAGGTACTCCTCCCCTTGGTAACCTGACGGATGGTACGCGCCTCAGGCGCGGTCTTGCAACACGCTGGTGAAGCTCGCCTCTTTGGCGATCAGCACAGCTTGCGTGCGGCTTTGGACCCCCAGCTTCCGCATGATGGCGGTGACATGCGCCTTGACCGTGGTTTCGGCAATCGACAGGTCATAGGCGATTTGCTTGTTCAGCTTGCCTTCGCAGATCAGTTGCAGAATGCGGGCTTGCTGATTGGTCAGCGTGGCCAGCCGTTCCAGCGTGTCGGCCTGATTGGGGCTGGCGGCACGGTCCAGCAACACATAACCCGCCGGAATGAAAATCCCACCATTGCGCAACACGTCGAACGCGGCCTGAAACACCTCTCGCTGGCTGTGCTTGGGGACAAACCCGTTTGCCCCGGCATGGATCACGCCGCTGATCACCCGGTTGTCCGCCATTGACGACACCACCACGATCGGGCTGTCCGTTGCATTGCGAATGCGCACCAGCCCGTCCAGCCCGTTCACATCCGGCAGGTTCAGATCCAGCACCACCACATCGGGCGCCCCCTGCGCCGCGATATGATCAATCGCCTGTTCCAGCGTGGCCGCCGTGTCGATTTGGCCAATCCCCGCGCTGGATCGCAGCGTCATCGACAAGGCGTCGCAAAACAGGGGGTGATCGTCGACGATCAGGGCGGTTTCAAAGGTCCGGCCAATATATGTGTGCTGGGGTCTCATGGCTGTCATTCGCGCTGTCTGTGCTGCTGTCATGGAAAAGGGCTAACAAACGGTAACAAACGGGCCGCCACGGGCCTATATACCTAAAGGTCGTATAGCAAAACGCGCGCCCCGGATAGGGCGCGCGTGATCTGTTCAGGTTGTGCGGTGGTTTATTGCATCGCCAGTTGTTTCGGCAGCTTGAATGTCCAGACCATGCCGCCCTGGTTCAGGTAGTTCACCTTCTTGGCGACTTCGCCGCCCCACAGCGGCACCGCGCCACCCCAGCCGGACACGACCGAAACATATTGTTCGCCATCCATTTCCCAGGTCACGGGCTGTCCCACGATGCCGGACCCGGTCTGGAACGACCACAGCTTTTCGCCGGTTTCGTCATCCAGTGCGATAAACTCGCCCTCGGGGGTGCCAAAGAACACCAGACCGCCTGCGGTGGTCATCACGCCACCCCACAGCGGGGCATCGTTTTTATATTCCCACTTCCAATCGCCGGTGTCGGGGTCAATCGCTTTCAGCGACCCGATGTGATCCTCGTAGTTGGGCTTGATGGTGAACCCGGCCCCCAGATAGGCGGCGCCTTTCTTATAGGTGATCGGTTCATTCCAGATATCCATGCCCCATTCATTCGATGGCACATAGAAATTCCCGGTTTTCTGGCTGAACGCCATCGGCATCCAGTTCTTACCCCCCAGGAACGACGGAGAGGCAAAGATCACCTCGCCCTTTTTCCCATCGGCCGAGGCGGACGGATTTCCGGGGCGGTTGCCTTCGTTGAACATCGGGCGGCCGGTGTCATCAATCCCGCTGGCCCATGTGATGTCTTTGACAAACGGGGCGGCGCGGACGAATTTGCCGTCTTCGCGGTTCAGCACATAAAAGAACCCGTTGCGGTCTGCCGTGGCGAAACGCTTGTTCCCCGAACGGTCGGTATAGGCGACGACTTCGTTCACGCCGTCATAGTCCCAGCCTTCGCGTGGGGTGGTCTGATAGTGCCACTTGATTTCCCCGTTTGCCGGATTGATCCCAACGCGGCTGGCGGCATACAGGTTGTCGCCCTTGTTGCCCTCGGTCGGGGTGCCTGCATTGCGCAGGTGGCTGTTCCACGGGGCCGGGTTGCCCGCGCCAAACACCAGCGTATCGGTGTCCGCGTCATACGATCCGCCCAGCCATGTCGCGCCGCCGCCGGTTTTCCACATATCGCCCGGCCATGTTGCGTTCAGCGTGCCGGTCATTGTGGATTCTTTGCCGTTCAGCGTCCCCATGTGGCCTTCGATCATGGGGCGGGTCCAAACCAGATCGCCGTTCGCGGCGTCATAGGCGTAAACCGTGCCGACAATCCCGAATTCACCGCCAGAGTTGCCCACGATCACCTTGCCATCCACCACCAGCGGGGCGGCGGTATAGGAATACCCGGCCTTGTAATCGGCAATCTTCTTGCGCCATTTCACATCGCCGGTTTTCAGATCCAGCGCCACCAGACGCGCGTCCAGCGTGCCGAAATAGATGTTATCGCCAAAAATCGCAGCGCCCCGGTTGATCACGTCACAGCAGGGCAGGATACCTTCGGGCAGGCGGGCATCGTATTGCCACAGTTCCTTGCCGGTATGTACGTCAATCGCATACAGCCGCGAATACGACCCGGTGATATACATCACGCCGTCATAAATCAGCGGCTGGGTTTCCTGTCCGCGCTGTTTTTCGCCGCCCAGCGAAAACGCCCACGCGGGCATCAGGTTTTTCACGGTTTCCTTGTTCAGGGTTTCCAGCGGGCTGTAGCGCTGCAAATGCCGTCCCATCCCGTTTGTGACCACCTGTGTCGTGTTGGTCTGGTCGGTGTTCAGATCGTTCTCGGTCACGCCTGCAATGGCAGTGGTGGCTGCCAGAAAACTTGCGGCGACCGTCAGTATGAACCGGTTCATCGGTGTCCTCCCTTGGGTGTTATGCGCAGCCCAAGCGCCTTCCGATCGGACGCAGCTAAGGCTTGGAGGCATTATTTAAGCGCAAGGGGTGCGGCGAAATTGCACAAAGGTCGTAAGACCCTTGAATAGGGTAGGTTGAGCGCCGATGAACATTAGCCGTATTGTGTTATATCAGTTGGTTATTGATCAATCTTAAAGTATTGGATGCAGGTTTGTCCATGCTGTGATGGTGTTGAATTTGCGCGCAAAACCACCCCCGGACCGGAATGGCCGGGGGTGGTGCAGACTCAGTTGTCGATGGCCTTGCCGTCGCGGGTGGTGATGGATCGCAGATAGGCCAGAATGAAATCCTGCACGGTGGGATCGGTGATCCCGACATGGCGCATTTTCGTGCCGGGCATGAAGCCCTGATTGTCCGCCATCCACGCCCGCAGCGCGGGTTCCGTCCAGACAATGCCGGATGCTTCCAGCGCAACCGAATAATCGTAATCAGGGTAGCTGCCTGCTGCCCGTCCGATCACGTTTTCCAGTGGTGGACCATAGCTGTCATGCTGCGCATCCGTGGCGTGACAGCGGCGGCATTCGGCGGCGAATAGCTGTTCCCCGGCGCTGATTTTCACTGCCTCGAACGTGGCATCACTGGCAATCGCGGGCAGGGCGGACAGGCCCAGAAGGGCGGCGAACAGGGGATAAAGGGGGGCGTGTTTCATGGGTGTCTCCTGAATTGGGGTTGCCATGAAGATAGCTTCTGTGGTTCTGTCTGTTTGTTGATAAAGATCAATAAATCCAGTTGGTTAACTACGACTTTAGTCGTAAAAACATCTACGACTTTGGTCGTAGATGGGGCGTTTCAGCCAATCTGTTAAAACAGCGGCGCATATTTCCAGTTGTCGGCGTCCGGCGTTACCTCGTCCAGATCATACCCCGCGCCTTTTAGGCGTTGGGCGATGTCCAGCCCGTCGCGTGCGGCCTGATCCACATAGGCGCGGCCCCGTGCCGTATCCTGTGCCACGCCATGACCGCGCAGCAGGTCCAGACCGTAGTTGAATTTGCCCACCGGATCGCCCGCATTGGCGGCGCGGCGGTCCCAATCGGCGGCGGCGTCGGGGTCATATTCGCCGCCCAATCCGTTGTTATCCAACTGGCTCATCCATGTCATTGCGCCGGTATAGCCAGCGGCGGCGCAGGCCTCGAACAGTTTGCGCGCCAGCGCGTGCCGCCCGGATTTGGTGATGTAGTAGCCCGTGGCGCAGGTGGTCATGTCCAGCACGCCTTCGTCCACGTTGCGCATCACCCGGCCCAATCCGGTGTCCTGCGGGTTCAACACCCCGCCCGGATCGTCATCCTGTGCAAGGGCAGGCGTGGCAATGCCAAGCATGGCAATCAGGATCATGGGTTTCATGGCGCTCCTCCTTGCGGATAGCATAGCGCAAAACCCGGTTTCCCCGCAGCGTTGTATGGTCTTACGACTTTGGTCCTATCCCTTGCGCTGCAACAATCCCCGCGCCGGATCATAGCCCCACAGCGCCAGCCCCATCAGCACTGCCCCCGCCAGACAGGTCCATCCCGCCGCGGTCCAGTTCGTCTGGGCATAGAGCGCAAAGCGGATCACCTCGACCGCGTGGGTGAATGGGTTTAGCGCACAGATGTCATGCAGCAGGGCAGAGCTTTCGGCCATTTTCCACAGCGGATACAGGGCGGAGGACAGGAAAAACATCGGGAAGATCACGAAATTCATCACCCCGGCAAAATTTTCCAATTGCGATATGGTGGACGATAACGCCAGCCCCAGCGCCCCCAGCATCACCCCCGCCAACACCAGCGCAGGCAGCACCGCAATATAGCCCAGCAGCGGAAAGGTAATGCCATATAGCGCGGCAATGGCCAGAAAGGTGTAGACCTGAAAACAGGAAATCACGGTGGACGCAATCAGCCGACAGGTCAGCAGCCACCAGCGCGGCAAGGGGCTGGTCAGCAACAACCGCATAGATCCCATTTCCCGGTCATAGACCAGCGACAGCGAGCTTTGCATTCCGTTGAACAGCACGATCATGCCGCACAGCCCCGGCACGATGTAAATGTCATAGGTGATATAGGTCTGATAGGGCGGCGTAATCGACAGACCCAACGCGGCGCGAAACCCTGCGGCAAACACCACCAGCCACACCAGCGGGCGCACCAGTGCAGCGACAAAACGGCCCCGTTGACGGGTAAAGCGCAGCGCCTCGCGCAGGGTGATGGCGTATAGGGCGGTCAGATAGGCCGTCATGCGCTGGCTCCTGTCAGGGTCAGGAAATAATCGGGCAGAGGCGTTGGCCCGCGCAAGGCACCACAGTTTCCATCGGCCAGAATGCGCCCCTGATGCAAGACGATCAGCCGGTCGCTATCGCGCACCTCGTCGCTCAGGTGGGTGGCCCAAAGCACGGTCAGCCCTTCGGTGCTGGTCAGGTCGTGAACGTGATCGGTGATTGCCCGGCGGGCTGCGGCATCCAGCCCCACCGTGGGTTCATCCAGCAACAGCACCGAGGGGCGATGGATCAGGCACCGGGCGATTTCCGTCCTGCGCCTGTGCCCACCGTTCAGATCGCGGGCGCGTTCATGGGCGCGGTCCGCCATGTCCAGCCGTTCCAGCGCCGCCATGATCCGATCATGAGCCTCGCGCCCGGAAATACCGTGCAGCGCCGCGAAATAGGACAGGTTGCGATAGACCGATAAATCCAGATCCAGCGTGGTTTGCTGAAACACAACGCCGATCTGCGCCAAGGCCTTGCGCGGGGTGCGGGCCAGATCATGCCCCGCACCCCTGATACGCCCCTGTTGGGTGGTAAACAGCCGGGTCAATAGGGACATCAGCGTGGATTTACCCGCGCCATTCGGTCCCAGAAGCGCACAAAATTCCCCCGGAGCCACGTCAAAACTGACCCCGTCCAACGCCTGTTTGGCGCCGTAGGTAAAGCACAGGGACTGGACGGAAAGGCCGCTCACTGAATGGTAATCTCCAACCGCTGCGTGTCGCCGGTGCTGCCCGGCACCTTCAGGTAATAGCGCCCCGGTTTGATGGCGATAAACCCGATTTCCATTTCCCCGGCTTCATCGAATTCCACGCTGTCCAACCCAAGGGGGCGGATTTCCAATCCTTCGACCACGATTTCATCAATCCAGATCGCGCGAAAAAACTCCGGCCCGATCAGCGCCAGTTCCTGACTGCCGTCGCCCTGAATTTCAAATTCGTAATAGGTGCCGGATTGTAGAACCCAAGGCCCATCGGCCAGCGGCATTCCGGCGCTAAGCGTGATGGGGGGCAAGTCCTGTTTGTTTTTGGCAGACAACAACCCGGCCATGCCGAATTTTGGCCCTTCGCTTTCGGCCAATGCGGCAAAGGGCAGGGCGCAGGCGGCCAATATCATCAGGGCTTTCATAGGGTGTCCTTTCATGGATCAGGGGCGCAGCGCCGCGCCCCAGGGGAAGCGGCCAACTTTGATGGTTTTCATGGGTTTGCGGCTGGCTACGTCGATCACGGTGACATCGCCAGAGACGCCATTGGTGGTGAACAACAGGGATTTGTCGGCGTTGAACGCCATATGCCAGACCCGGCGACCGACAAGGATGTATTCCTCTACCTCAAAGGTTTCGGCGTTCACCACGGCCACATGGTTCGACGGTCCCAGCGCGACAAAGGCGGTTTTTTCATCGGCGGTGAATTCAAACCCAACGGGCTGCACCCGGTCGGGGTGAACGCCTTTGACCTTGAAATGAATCTTGGCCTTTTCGGCTTTGCTGGCCACGTCAAACACGCTGACCGTGCCACCGATTTCCGCGCTGACCCATAGCTGCGTGCCATGCGCGGCGAATTCGGCGTGACGCGGGCGGGCATCGACCAGCGTGTTCGCGACGATCTGGCGAGTTTCCGTGTCGATCCAATGCGCCATATTGGTAGTTTCTGATGTGGTGATGGCGATTGTTCCATCGGGGGATACGGCCATGCCTTCGGGTTCAATGCCCACGTCAATCTGGGCGATAACCTGTCTTGTTTCGGTATCCACAACGGTGGTGATCGCGTCATCTTCGTTGGCGATATACAGATGGCGGTCATTGGGGTGCAGCACGAATTGTTCCGGGTCTTCGCCCGAGGGCAGGTTATGCAGAACCGCCCCGGTGGTCGGGTCCATCACCTGCACCGTGTCACTGTCCGAGGCACAGATATACACCCGGCTGAAATCATGGCTAAAGGTGATCCCGCGCGGGCGTTCCCCGGTGGGGATGGTGCGCGTAACCGCCAGCGTTGCCACGTCAATCACGCTGATTGTGTTGTCTTTTTCATTGGTGATCCAGATTTCCTCGGCCCCGGCGGGGGCAGCGCAAAGCGCCAGAAAGAGGGGCAGTAAACAGTGTTTCATTGGAATGCCTTGCATGTGGTTTCGGGCGCGTCGCGGCCCAATGTGTCCAATTCCGAGCGTTGATGCAGAAAGCCGGGCAAGGGGGCCTGGACCACCATTGCATCGCCGCTGATCAGCGGAATGGGTTGGCGCAATTGTCCGTTCCACGGGCGGAACGACAGCGGGCGGCCCTTGAACGCGGCCAGTTGAAACGCATCGGACAGCAAATAGCTGCGCAGGGTCGCCGGGTCGGATTGCCCGGTCCGGGTGGCGGCTTCGGCCAGTGCGCGCAGGGCGGCCCATGCGGCGTAATCTTCGGGGTGCATGTCGCGGCCTGTCTGATCGTGGAAACGGTTTTGCATCTGCACCGCGCCCCATTGTTCCACCACCCGATCCCACGCCACGGGAACCAGTGCCGCCGATCCGGCCACGGGGCGGGGCAGCCATGTGTTATAGGGGATGTAGCGGGCAAAATCGCCTAATTCGTCCGCGACCAGCAACAGATCGTATTTTCCCAGATCTTGCGTGAACAGCGGCACCTCTTGGGCTGCGTTCCGCCGCATATCCGCGTCAAAGGTCCATGTTTTGCGGGGGCCGATTTTCAACCCGAACTTGGCGGCGCTGCGGTCCAGCGCGGCGGCAAAGGCCGCGTCTTCGGGGTGCGCCCCCTGAATCAGCGCCAGATCGGACCAGCGTTTTGACATGATGAATTGCATCAGCGCATCGGTGCGCATGGCGTGGCTGGGCAGGGTGTGAAACAGGTTGCCCCGGCAATCGGTATCGCGCAGCGCATCATCCGGGGCGGTGACGTTGAACAACAGTGCTGCCTGTGCCGCAGGCAGGTCCGCCACCGCCAGCACATCCGGGGCGGGCATATCCAGCAGCACCAGATCGCTGCCCGCCAGCACCCCCAACGCGGCGGGGATGACATTGCCTTCGGGGGGGACGCTGATCACCGATAATTCATAGCTGTGACCCAGAAATTTGCCTGTGGTCTGGCTGTCCTTCAGCGCCAGTTCCGCCCCGGCAATGCCCAGATCGTCGGGGATCGGGGACAGGTTGGACAGAACCGGCGGGTGGGTCCGTTCGTGCCGCAAATAGGCGATGCGCAAGGAAACGTCGCCAAACGCGGATTGCGCCCCCACACAGACCGATAGCGCCAGCACAGCGGCCCTGCATAACAGCCGTTTCATGTTCCGTCCTCCCTGTTGGGGAAAGCGTAGAACCAGCGGACAGCCCCCCGCCATTCGACCAAAGTCTTGCTTTTGCGGGGGATTGAACCAAGGTCGAATATCCCTGTCGGCAAGTTGCGGTTTAAGTGCCTTCAAAACCAAGCGACCGGGAGGATTTCACAAATGAAACGCATGACTGTCACCGCTCTGGGGCTGATCGCTGTGGCTGGCATGGCGCTGGCGCATGGGGATGTCGCGCCGCAGCCGGTGAACACCGATGCCCTGCCTGATGTGGGCGAAGAATGGCTGAGCGAAAACCCATACCGCAGTCAGGGGGATCAGGTTTGGCAGACGGCGGTGGACATTGGGTCCAGCGGCTATAACCAGAACTGCGCCCGCTGTCATGGGCTGGGTGCGGTGTCGGGCGGGTTGGCCCCCGATCTGCGGTATCTGGAGGCCGAAGAATACGGCGATGAATGGTTCGTGGAACGGTTCCAGACAGGATATACCCAGAACGGGATTACCAAGATGCCCGCTTTTGGGGAACTGCTGGGTCAGAAAGCCGCGTGGGCCATTCGCACCTATATTGAAACGCGCCCCGATGATGGCGAACTGGATGAATTCTCCACCCGTCTAAAGGAAATCCGCGATCAACTGGCGGACATGGCAAAAGGCGGTGCAGGGGATACCGCCGCGCTGCACAGCGAATTGCAATCCATTGCCGATCAGGTGGAAACCGGATCGGGGGCGCCGCTGGCTGACAGCGTGGCTTATCGCGCGGCCCATCTGATTTCTGGCGCAAACCCCGATTATCATGCCGCCGCCGAGGCGCTGACAATCGGCCTTTCCGCAGCGCATTAAGCGGAAAAAGGGGGGCACATGATCGCAAATTTCCTCTCCCTCGGACTTGTGACAAGTCTGGCACTTTTGGCAGGTTCCCCATCCCTTGCCCGGTGCGGTGATTATGTGCCCCAACCTAAACCCCAGAATGTCGCGCGCGATGTGGTTGGGGCTGATCTGGATGCAATACAGGCGCAGGGGTTCATGACCTTTGCCGCCTATGAAAACTTCCCGCCGTGGTCATTTGAACAAAACGGCGAAATCACTGGTGTGGATATCGACATCGCCCGCCTGATTGCGGCGGATATTGGTGTGGAACCGCGATTCAAACTGGTGACTGCGGGCGAAACGCTGGAGGCGGATTTGCGTAACTGGGTGTGGAAAGGCCCGGTTGTGGGCGGGGCCGTCGCCAATGTGATGTTGCACGTTCCCTATGACAGCGAATTTACCTGTCGGGTGGAACAGGTCGTGTTCACCGGCCAATATCATGTGGAACAGGTGGCAATCGCCTATCGCAAAGATGCCTATCCTGACGATCCGCCTGTTCCCGCGTATTTCCGGTTCGATAGTGTCGCGGTGGAAAATGACTCGATCGCGGATTTTTATCTGTCGGCTTTTCCGGGCGGTCAGTTGGGCCAGCATGTGCAACGCTATGCGGATTATACGCAGGCGATGGGCGCATTGGCGCGTGGGGACAGCATGGCCGCGATGGGACCGCAGGCCGAACTGGAATTTGCCCTGACCGATGCGCTGGACCTGCACACACCGCCCTTGCCCGGATTTGCCAAGGCCCGCTGGACCATCGGTGTTGCTTCTCATTTTGCTTATAAACCATTGGCTTATGCGGTGGATGACGCGATTTACGCCGCCATGCAGGATGGCCGGATTGCCGCGATTTTCGCCCGCTATGGCCTGACCTATTCGCCCCCTGCTTTGCGCTGACCCCCTGCTTTGGTCGAATAGCGCACGGCCCCTGAAACCTGCCTAAATCGGCAGACGGACATGGAGACCCCAAATGGAACTGAAGGATACCCGCGAAATCGCCGCCCCCCGCGCCGCTGTCTGGCAGGCGTTATTGTCTGCGGATGTGCTAAAGGAATGCGTTCCCGGCTGTCAGGAAATGACCGGCTCTGCCGAAGATGGGTTCGAGGCCACGGTGGTGCAGAAGGTCGGGCCGGTAAAGGCGACCTTCAAGGGGGCGGTCACGCTGTCCGATATTGTCGAAGGCAAAAGCCTGACGCTGAGCGGCGAAGGTAAGGGCGGCGCGGCTGGCTTTGCCAAAGGCGGCGCACGGGTCACATTGGCCGATAACGGCGCAGGCACCGCGCTGCATTACGAGGTGGACGCCAAAGTGGGCGGCAAGCTGGCGCAACTGGGCAGCCGGATCATCGACAGTTTCGCGAAAAAAATGGCCGATCAGTTTTTTGAATGCTTTCAGGCCGAGGTCGAGGGGAACGCAGCCCCCGCCGAAGCGCCCGAAGCTGACCCGGCAGAAAATGCCGAAACCACAGAGGCACCCGCCAAGAAAAGCCTGCTGAAACGTATGTTCGGCGGCTGATCCAAGCAATCGCATTAGGGAGGACCAAATGACCAAAATCACAATGACCGTGAACGGCAAGACCCGTTCGGGCGACGCCGAAGGGCGCACGCTGCTGGTGCAATTCCTGCGTGACACGCTGGGGCTGACTGGCACTCATGTGGGCTGTGACACCAGCCAATGCGGCGCTTGTGTCGTGCATGTGAACGGAAAAGCCGTGAAATCCTGTACCATGCTGGCCGCCGAGGCCGATGGGGCAGATGTTTCCACCATCGAAGGACAGGCTGCGCCGGATGGCACGCTGAATGCCATTCAACAGGCGTTTCAGGATCATCATGGGTTGCAATGCGGGTTCTGTACGCCGGGCATGGTGATGTCTGCGGCAGCGCTGTTGAAGGACAACCCCAAGCCGACGGAAACCGAAATCCGTCACTATCTGGAAGGCAATATTTGCCGCTGCACCGGGTATCATAACATCGTCAAGGCAATCATGGCGGCGTCCGGGCAGGACGTGGGCGCCATCGCAGCAGAATAACACAAGGACAGGGAGGACCAGACATGCCCAAAGACGGAGGCATCGGCGACAGCACCAAGCGCCGCGAGGATATCCGGTTTCTGACCGGGGTCGGCAACTACACCGACGACATCAATATTGCCGGGCAGACCTATGCCTGTTTTCTGCGCTCGGACGTGGCGCATGGCACAATCAACAGCATTGACACCAGCGCCGCCGAAGCGATGGACGGGGTGGTGAAAATTTTCACCGCTGCGGATTTTGCGCAGGCCGGTGGCATTCCCTGCGGATGGCAGGTGACAGACCGTTTCGGCCAGCCGATGCAGGAACCCAAACACCCCATTCTGGCCGAAGGTAAAGTCCGCCATGTGGGCGACCCGATTGCCGTTGTCGTGGCCGAAACCGCCGAACAGGCCCGCGATGCGGTCGAGGCGATCGAGGTCGACATCGAGGAGCTGGAGCCGGTCCTGAACATGAAGGACGCGCTGGCGGATGGTGCCACCAAGGTGCATGACGATCTGACCAGCAACCTGTGTTACGACTGGGGCTTTGTCGAAGAAAACCGCGAAGCCGTGGATCAGGCGATCAAATCGGCGCATCATGTCACCACGCTGGAGCTGACCAACAACCGTCTGGTGCCGAACCCGATGGAGCCGCGCGTGGCCGTGGGGCAATATTCCCGCGCCAATGATGAATATACGCTGTATACCACCAGCCAGAACCCGCATGTGATCCGACTGCTGATGGGGGCCTTCGTGCTGGGCATCCCCGAACATAAGCTGCGCGTTGTGGCCCCGGATGTGGGCGGCGGTTTCGGGTCGAAGATCTATCACTATGCCGAAGAAGCATTCGTGACCTATGCCGCCAAAGTGGTGAACCGTCCGGTGAAATGGACCTCCTCCCGGTCCGAGGCGTTCATTTCGGATGCGCATGGGCGCGACCATGTGACGAAAATCGAACTGGCGATGGATGAAAACCATAAGTTCACCGCCGTGCGTACCGACACCTATGCCAATATGGGCGCGTATCTGTCGACCTTTGCGCCGTCTATCCCAACGTGGCTGCATGGCACGCTGATGGCGGGGAACTACACCACGCCGCTGGTTTATGTGAACGTAAAGGCCGTGTTCACCAATACGGTTCCCGTCGATGCCTATCGCGGCGCTGGGCGACCCGAGGCGACGTATCAATTGGAACGCGTGATTGATAAAGCTGCGCGCGAGATTGGGATGGACCCGGCAGAGCTGCGGCGGCTGAATTTCATCAAGCCCGATCAGTTCCCGTATCAGACCCCGGTGGCGGTGATGTATGACACCGGCAACTATGATGCGACCTTGGATAAGGCGCTGGAAATGACCGACTACGCGAATTTTGAATCGCGGGCGGCGGAATCCAAGGCGCGGGGCAAGCTGCGTGGGTATGGGCTGGCCCATTTCATCGAGGCCTGCGGTATCGCGCCGTCGAACCTTGTGGGGCAGTTGGGCGCGCGGGCGGGCCTGTATGAATCCGCCACCGTGCGAGTGAATGCGACCGGGTCCATCAGCGTGTTTACCGGCAGCCACAGCCACGGGCAGGGGCATGAAACCACCTTTGCCCAAGTCGTGTCGGAAATGATCGGGATTGATGTCAGCCTGATCGACATCGTGCATGGCGACACCAGCAAGACCCCGATGGGGATGGGGACTTATGGATCGCGGTCTATCGCGGTGGGTGGCTCGGCTATGGTCCGGGCGACCGAAAAGATCATCAACAAGGCGAAAAAGATCGCATCGCATCTTCTGGAAGCGTCCGAGGCTGATATTGAACTGAAAGACGGACAATTCAGCGTGGCTGGCACCGACAAATCGGTGGCATGGGGCGATGTGACCCTGGCGGCCTATGTGCCGCATAACTATCCGCTGGAAAGTCTGGAACCGGGGCTGGAGGAAACGGCGTTCTATGACCCGTCGAATTTCACCTATCCGTCCGGGGCTTATGTGTGCGAGGTCGAAGTGGACCCCGACACCGGCAAAGTGGATATCCTTGGCTTCACCGCTGCGGATGATTTTGGCAACGTGATCAACCCGATGATCGTGGCCGGTCAGGTGCATGGCGGTGTGGCGCAGGGGATCGGACAGGCCTTGCTGGAAAATACCGTTTACGATGAAAACGGTCAGCTTTTGACCGGGTCGTTCATGGATTATGCGATGCCGCGGGCTTCTGACGTGCCATCCTTCAGCGTGGACCATTCGTGTCAGACGCCCTGTACCCACAACCCGCTGGGCGTCAAAGGCTGCGGCGAGGCCGGGGCGATTGGCAGCCCGCCTGCGGTGGTCAATGCCGTGATCGACGCGCTGCAACGCGGTGGTTACAACGTGGATCATATCGACATGCCCGTCAGCCCGTCCCGCGTGTGGGCGGCGATGCAGCAGGGTTAAGACCGGACAGGAAAGGAACAAAACCATGTATAATTTCGAGTTCGTGAAACCCGCCACCGTGGACGAGGCCATCGCGGCTCTGCGCGAAGAAGACGCGCAGGCGCTGGGTGGGGGGCAAACCCTGTTGCCGACGATGAAACAACGGCTGGCGATGCCATCAAAGCTGGTTTCGCTTGGCGGGATTGCCGATCTGGTCGGGGTGTCCTCTGATGGGGCGACGCTGACGTTGGGCGGGGCGACCCCCCACGCTGTCGTGGCGTCCAATGCCGGGGCTTATCCGGCGTTGGCAGCTTTGGCCGGGGGGATTGGCGATCCGGCTGTGCGCAACCGTGGCACCGTGGGCGGCAGTCTAGCCAATAACGATCCGGCCGCCTGTTACCCGTCAGCGGCGCTGGCATCAGGGGCGACCATCGTCACCAATGCGCGGGAAATTGCTGCGGATGATTATTTCCAAGGCCTGTTTTCAACGGCGCTGGACGAAGGCGAGATCATCACCGCAGTCCGGTTCCCCATTCCGCAACGGGCCAATTACCAGAAGTTTGAACAGCCTGCCTCGCGCTTTGCGCTGGTTGGGGTGTTCGTGGCGCAATACGCTGATGGGGTTCGCGTGGCCGTCACCGGCGCGGGCAATGATGGCGTGTTCCGCTGGTCCGAGGCCGAAGCGGCTTTGTCCGGCAGTTTCACGCCCGACGCTGTTGATGGGTTGTCATTATCCGGGGACGATATGATCGGTGACTTGCACGGCACCGGAGCCTATCGGGCGCATCTGGTGAAAGTCATGACAAAACGGGCAGTCGCGGCCTGTAACTAAGTGATGGACAAACAAATGGAGGGCGCACTGGCGACAGAGCGCCCTTTTTCGTTGTGAACGGTTCTGGGCCGCCGCGTATGGCGCGGGCTGCGGTCTTTGCTGCCGGTGCTGCAACGCAGAAGCGCCAAACAGGGCCAAATGCCCCGCTTTGACGCGGGATTCGCGCTTGCACCCTTGCCTTTCTGCCCCTAGAAGACGGCGAGATTTCGGCGCCTCAACGGGGGCCGCCACCGAATGTACCGAGAAGGAAGAGATAACATGCAGGTCACCGAGACCCTGAACGAAGGCCTGAAGCGCGGTTACGAGATCACCGTCACGGCGGCCGAACTGGATGCGAAAGTCACCGAAAAGCTGACCGAAGCCCAGCCCGAGATCGAGATGAAGGGCTTCCGCAAAGGCAAGGTGCCGATGGCGCTGCTGCGCAAGCAATTCGGCCAGCGTCTGTTGGGCGAAGCTATGCAGGAAACCATCGACGGTGCCATGAACGAGCATTTTGAAAGCTCGGGCGACCGTCCGGCGATGCAGCCGCAGGTCAACATGGTGGATGGCGAAAACTGGAAAGAGGGTGACGATGTCAAAGTCACCATGTCCTATGAAGCCCTGCCGGAAATCCCCGAAGTCGATTTTTCCGACGTCGAGCTGGAGCGCATGGTCGTGAAAGCGGACGATGCCGCGATCGACGAAGCCTTGGCCTCGCTGGCGGAAACCGTATCCGACTGGAAAAAACGCCGCAAAGGCACCAAGGCGAAAGAAGGCGATCAGGTCGTCATGGATTTCGTCGGCAAGGTGGACGGCGAAGCGTTCGACGGCGGTTCGGCCGAAGATTACCCGCTGGTTCTGGGTTCCAACAGCTTTATCCCCGGTTTCGAGGATCAGCTGATCGGTGAAGCCAAAGAAGGCGAAGAAATGGACGTGAACGTCACGTTCCCCGAAGAATACGGCGCGGCCAATCTGGCTGGCAAAGCGGCTGTATTCACCTGCACCATCAAAGCCGTGAACGAGCCGGTCGCGGCTGAAATCAACGACGAGCTGGCGCAGAAATTCGGTTCGGACGATCTGGCCGCGCTGAAAGGCCAAGTAGCCGAGCGTCTGGAAGCTGAATATGCCGGTGCATCGCGCGCTGTGCTGAAGCGCAAACTGCTGGACGTTCTGGATGGCAAAGTGTCCTTCGACCTGCCGCCGTCGCTGGTGGAAGCCGAAGCCAACCAGATCGCACATCAGCTGTGGCACGAAGATAACCCCGAGGTCCACGACCACAACCACGGGAACATCGAAACCACCGAGGAACACACCAAGCTGGCAGAACGCCGCGTGCGTCTGGGCCTGTTGCTGGCCGAGATTGGCCGCAAGGCCGAGGTGGAAGTCACCGATGCCGAGATGACTCAGGCGATCATGAACCAAGCCCGCCAGTATCCGGGCCAAGAACGCCAGTTCTTCGAGTTCATCCAGCAGAACCAGCAGATGCAGCAGCAACTGCGTGCGCCGATCTTTGAAGACAAGGTCGTGGATCACGTTGTTGAACAGGCCAAAGTGACCGAGAAAGAAGTGTCGAAAGACGATCTTCAAACTGCGGTCGAGGCACTGGACGACGAATAAGTCCTGCGTCATTTGATGACACTGAAGGCCACCCTTTGCGGTGGCCTTTTTTATGTGACTTGCATTCTCCACGCGGATGATCCATCCTGCATGTGCAGTCCGAAGGCTTGATGCCGGGATGAACTGCTTTTCCTGAAGATTAAACTTTTTGATGGCCCAGCAGGTTTTGTTTGGGACCATGCGGGCTGTCGGCAGAGGAGAATGCCATGACATTGATCGAACGCGCACGCGCTTTTGCGCAGGAACGCCATGCTGGCCAAATTCGCAAAGGTCTGGCCGAAGAACCCTATGAGGTTCATTTGCGGGAAGTGGCCGATTTGGTGGCGGGCTGGGGTGGTTCCGAAGACTGGATCGCGGCGGCTTGGTTGCATGATACGGTTGAAGATTGTCCGCCAACGAGCCAATCGGAATTGACTGATTTGTTCGGAGCGATTGTGGCCGGGTTGGTTATGGAAGTCACTGATGACAAGTCCCTGCCCAAGGCAGAGCGTAAACGCCAGCAAGTCAAACATGCGGCTGGCAAATCGCCGGGGGCAGCCCTGATCAAGATCGCTGATAAAACCAGTAACGTGCGGGCCTTGCGGATGTCGCCTCCGGCGTCTTGGTCTGTGGAGTGGAAAAATGCCTATCTTGATTGGGCCGAAGAGGTGATTGGCGCCTTGCCTGCTGGACACGATGGCCCCAAAGCAGTGTTTCAGGCGGAATTGGCTGCCAGTCGCGCGATGGTATGCGACGTGGCGTAATGTCTGTGACGCTTGACGAAGCCCTGTGGCGTGGCCCAGCCTGCGCCCAAGGGTTTGATCAGGGGAGGCGTATTATGACCTATACCAGCTTTAGCAAGGACGATTTCGCGGCGTTTCGGGCCAATGACCGGCCCGGTCCGATCCATATGCTGAACCTTGTGAAATTGCGGGATAAGGCGGAATACCCGGACGGGCGTGACGCCACAGGGGCCGAAGCCTATGCCGCTTATGGTACGGGTAGTCAGAAGGTACTGGAACGGCTGGGCGGGCGGATCGTGTGGCGCGGCGCAATGGAACAGATGTTGATTGGCCCGCAGGACGAAGACTGGGATCTGTGCTTTATCGCGGAATACCCCGGTCCGGGGACATTCGCGGAAATGATCAAAGACCCGGAATACCGCGAGGCGATGGTGCATCGTCAGGCCGGGGTGAGTGATTCCCGACTGATCCGTATGGCGCCGCTACCCACCGGCGAAAATTTCGGTGGATAGCGGCTGACTGTCCGTGAGTGGTCAGTATTCTTAGATTACGCCTGACAGCGGCGGACGGGCGCATCATCAATCAGCGGCGATAGTTCCAGCCGCAAAGCCTCGGCTGCGGCGCGTTCTTCGGGGGTGTCGGCACTGTCATATTGTTCCTGACAATATTGCAGCAGCGCTGTCCGGGGATTGGTAATGGCGCGTTTGGCCGTTTGGGGGCGGCGATTACGATAGAAACAGTCCAGCGCCGCTTCGGGCGTGGCGAATACATCGCCCGAAATCCCGGCAAAATCGCGGATGGCGTTAACCCGTTCCGGGGTGCAGTCCATCAGGGCGGCCATCGCAACGACCTTGCCCATCGGCTTGGCGCTGCCCAGATAATCGTAGGGCGCGTTATTGGACCGCTGCAAGACGCGGTTCATCACAGGGTCAATCACCGCCACGGCATCCGTGACGCCTGCCTTCATAGCATATTCAAACGCGCCAGCCATGACTTCGCTGGTGACGTAGGAAATCGAGTTACGGGATTTGCCGCCCGATAGCTTCTTGGTGTCGACACAAAAACGGGTGGCTTCCCATACGCTGCTGCTGCGCAGGGGCGGTTCGCCGTCCAGAATGCTGTGGAATACATCGGCCAACATATGCGGCCCGGTGGTTTGCAGCAGGCGCATACAGCCCACAACATCGCCATCATCATCCAAACAAATCACATGCGCGGGGTTCAGGGCATCAAACGAGTCGATTTCCATCCCATCGCGAACCGTTACTTCCCAGCCCAGACGATCCTGAAAAACGCGGGCCCGCAAGCGGTACATTTCGGTTAAAACATCTTGGAACAAATGTTTGTTCAGCGCATCCACAACGATGATCATATTGGTTTCCCCTACCAGTATCAGTGCTGGTAAAGTCTACTCGGGGTAGAAGGGGGGGCTATTAGGGGTTTCCCGTAGACCTGCGGATCACGCGGCAGAAAATGACGCTTTCCCGAAGATGTCGCAGGGGAAATTACACTAATTAATTATGTATTTCAAAAGCTTCTTTTTGTTGGTACGGATCAGCCGGGGTGTATCATGCCAAGACCGATGGCGCGACCGATAGCTTGCGCCGTGGTTAATGCCCCCAGTTTTTCACGGCTGGAGCGCAGGTGAACCTCGACCGTGCGGTGCGAGATTGACAGGATGTCGCCCACGTCCTGCTGGGATTTTCCAACAGCAACCCATTGCAGAATTTCCAATTCGCGTTGGGACAAAATCGGGGTGGCCAGCGCCTTGTGAAGGATGCCGGAATGCATCACGCGATCATGTATGTGGACCGCCGCCACTTGCAATTCCCCAACGACGTGGCGGATCTGGCTGTACCATTCCGCATCCGAGCATTTCCGGGTCACGTTCAGCAAACCGCAATCGCCATAGGGGCCACGTACCGGCACCGTCAGGCCGCGCGGGGTGATGCCAAAATCGCCTGCATCGGAAAAGACCGTGTTAAACCGCTTGTCTTGGGTAAAGCGGCTCCAATCGACGGGGGCGATGCTGAGCGCGGATTTATGCAGGGTAGGGTCGATCCGGTGCAACCCGCGCTGCATATAATGCAGCTTCCAGCTATCGGGATAGTTGGCATAGCCCTGCACATCGCCGGAAATCGGCGAGCTGGTGGCGTAAGACGCGTAGTCGAACCCCAGACTGTCGCAAAGTTCGTTCAGGAACTGCACGAAATCCACGTCGCGGTTTCTCAGCGTGCTGAGATCAACGATATTCATGTTTCGGCCCTTTCTCGTCAGGCCGCGCGTTAATTGTCGCGCCGTTGATCCCCCGGTTTGGGGCAATTGGTCCGTATTATGATACGGAAAATCAGATTCTATACAAAAGTGTAACCATACTAACGAAAGTTGGAAAACGGAAAAAACGCGAAAATATACGCGTGTGTATGGTGTATGTCCCGAAAACAGAAAAAGGCCGCGCGAAAGTGTTCCTTTCGCGCGGCCTGTCGGTCGGAAAAATCCGATCTTAGTTTTCGTCGTCCGCAGCCGGAGCTTCGTCGTCGTCCGAGGTGGCGGCGCCGATTTCGTCGAACAGTTCGGAGATTTCGAATTCGGCAGCAGCTTCTTCTTCTGCGGCCAGTTCTTGAATCGACTTGCCCGAGGCTTGCAGTTCGGCTTCTTCGGTCGAACGGGCCACGTTCACCTGAACGCCACAGGACACTTCGGGGTGCAGCGTGACAGCAACGTCATGCAGGCCCAGCGTCTTGATCGGCAGGATGATGACGACCTGTTTCTTGTCAACCGAGAACCCTTCGGCAGTGGCGACTTCGGCCACGTCACGCGGAGTAACCGAGCCGTACAGGTTGCCGCCGTCCGAAGCGGAACGAATCACCACGAATTGCTGGCCACCCAGCTTTTCGGCCAGTGCTTCGGCTTCTTTCTTGGTTTCCAGGTTGCGGGCTTCCAGTTGGGCTTTTTGTGCTTCGAACGAAGCAACATTGGCGTCCGACGCGGTCAGCGCCTTGCCTTGCGGCAACAGGAAGTTACGGGCGTAGCCGGGTTTCACATCAACCACATCGCCCATTTGGCCCAGTTTGGCCACACGTTCCAGAAGGATAACTTGCATATCAGTCTCTCCTTACTTCACGGCGTAGGGCAGCAGGGCAAGGAAGCGGGCGCGCTTGATAGCACGGGCCAGTTCACGCTGCTTCTTGGCCGAAACGGCAGTGATGCGCGAGGGCACGATTTTGCCGCGCTCAGAGATGTAGCGCTGCAACAGTTTGGTGTCTTTGTAGTCAATCGCCGGAGCGTTGTCGCCCGAGAAGGGGCAAACCTTGCGGCGGCGGAAAAACGGTTTGGCTGCCATGATTTAGCGTCCTTTATTCAAGCTGATCACGAACGGCGTTCGCGGCGTTCGCCACGTTCGTCGCGTTTCTGCATCTGGACCGAGGGGCCATCTTCGTGAGCGTCGACCTTGATGGTCAGTACGCGCATCACGTCGTCATGCAGGCGCATCAGGCGTTCCATTTCCTGCACAGCCGTCGCCGGGGCGTCGGTTTTCAGCAGGGCATAGTGGCCTTTGCGGTTTTTGTTGATCTTGTAGGCCATCGTCTTGACGCCCCAGTACTCGCTATCAACGACTTTACCGCCGTTGTCAGCCAGAACGGTGCCGAAATGTTCGATGAGGCTTTCAGCTTGCGCGTTGGACAGATCCTGGCGCGAGATGAAGACATGCTCGTAAAGCGGCATGTTTACTCCTGTTCATTTTCAAGCGCATTTCATAGGAGGGCTACCCTTCCGCGCCCCATCCACGAGAGACTGCGCGGTTCATCCAAAATTGCGGAAGGAAGCGTGCCTATACGATGGAACCGCCCATTTCACAACCCTGCATATCGGTTCGGGGGGCAGTTTTCCTGTGGGGGCGGGGGGAACCGGAATATACCCGCATCTTTGCCCAATTGTTGCCGTTTTAGCAATGCAGGTTTGGGTTGAACAGGACACACTGGATGACAAGCAGGAAGGATTCTGCATGAAGAACTTCACCCAATACGGCATGAACCAACCCGGTGCAGCGATGCACGGCGCGCAATCGGTGACACAGGCGACGATGAAATTTTTCGGCATGGTGCTGGGATTGGCTGCGGTCGGGCTGTGGTTGGTGCCGGGGGCCACACTGGACGGGGCGGAAATGCTGGTGCGGCTGGTCATGTCCTTCTTGTTTTTCGGAATAGCGGTGGGCTTGTGGGGTGCAGGTCGCGCAGACTTTGCCGAGGAGTTCCATCTGGATGTCAGCAACCATCGCCTGAACCATGTGTTGCGGGGCCGGGATGGGATTGCGCGGCTTCAGGGCCAGTACGGGTTTGATGAAATGGAAGAAATCAGCCTGACCGGCGGTATCCTGAAGGCGCGCCTGACTGGCGGCCAAGAGGTGCTGCGCGTCGCGGTGGGAACGCATCTAGACCCCAGCGTGCTGCAATCGCTGCAAGGCCTGCGCAAGCGCCCGGCGATGTAAACACGCAACGAGTGTTTATTTTCCAACAGGGTTTGTGAATTGGTGCGGAATTGCCGCGTCGCGGCAAAGCGGTGATCTTTCGGGCATCCTTTACAGGCAATTCACAGGAGTGCCCGAAATGAAAACCACCGTATTCGCCGCAGCACTGGCCGCTGCAACATTTGGCGCTGGCATGGCGTCGGCAGAAGCTGAAAAATACGTTCTGGATGCCAGCCACAGCCAAATTCTGTTTTCCTATAATCACCTTGGCTTTTCCACGACTTACGGTCTGTTTTCCGGGTTTGATGGCGAGATCATGTTCGATCAGGCCGCCCCGGCAGATTCGTCCGTGACCGTGTCCTTCCCTGTCAAAACCATGCTGACCGGCTGGGAAGAGCGGTTCGCTCATTTCATGTCCCCCGATTTCTTTGATGCGGCGGATGATGAAATGGTCAGCTTTACCTCGACCGGGATCGAAGTGACTGGCGATAAAACCGCGCTGATCACTGGCGATCTGTCGCTGAACGGTGTGACCAAATCGGTGGTGCTGGATGCAGTGATGACACAGGCAGGCGATCACCCGATGGCGGGCAAGCCTTGGGCCGGGTTTAATGCGACCACCACGCTGGTGCGTTCGGAATTCGGGCTGGGCCTGTACGCGCCTTATATCAGTGACGAAGTGACAGTTTCGATTTCGATCGAGGCGATGAAAGCCGAATGATCCGGGCCTAAGCCGGGAATAGAAAAAGCCGCCGGGAAACCGGCGGCTTTTTTGATGTGGGGCAGATGATTACCGCGTGGCGGTCAGTTTGAACAGAATATCGACAGTGAACCCCAATGTGCCTTCGGCTGTGACGGACTGCCCCATGCCATAATCGCGCCGGTCGGTTTGGGTTTGGCCTTCGGCGGTGGCGGTCTGGCCGTCCTGAACCAAGGTAAAGGGCAGGGTCAGCGGCAGGCTGTGATCCTTGATCGTCAACGTGCCTTTGGCGATAAACCCATCAGCGCTGCGCAGGATGTCGGCGGTGAACCGCGCTGTGGGGTGGGTGCTGGCATCGAAATAGTCCGGTCCCATCGCCTGATCCGTCACCGATCCCAATGTCAGCGACGGGATGGAGATTGTGACATCGACCGATCCGTTCTTTTCGGTGCTTGGATCGTCGGCAAAGCTGATTTGTGCCGTCCAGTCGGAAAATGTGCCTTCGACGCGATTGCCCATCTGGGTGATGGCGATGCCCAGCGTGCCGTCATGTACCTGCCAATCGCTGACGACCTGTGCCAGCTCTGGGGTTTTGTCTGTGCCGGTGGCAAACAACCCGGCGGAAAATGCCCCGACCGGCACCAGCGCCCACAGGGCAATGGCCGCGACCAGTGGCAGGGTAGGGGCGTTGGTGTGCGCAATGCCGCCGCTTGTGCCGCGCGTCATGCGGGACAGGGTGGTGTCCTTGTCAATCAGGTGATGTTTCAACGCCCCGGCAATATGCAGCGCCAAGGCCCCGATCAGCACCCAGACAGATAGCCCGTGCAGCGCGGAAAAGACATGCGACAGCGCCGCGTCTTTGGGAACAAAGGGCAGGGATTGACCGAAGGGCCACCAGATCGGGGCGAAACCCGTGGCGGCGGCATGGTGCAGCCAGCCTGACAGCGGCACCAGCACCAGCGCCCCATAGAGGGCGAAATGCACGGTTTC
This sequence comes from Thalassovita litoralis, assembly GCF_900182725.1. Taxonomy (GTDB): domain Bacteria; phylum Pseudomonadota; class Alphaproteobacteria; order Rhodobacterales; family Rhodobacteraceae; genus Thalassobius; species Thalassobius litoralis. Next base: position 14,073 of record NZ_FXTO01000017.1, on the reverse strand, counting down.
CGCCAGAAATGTCTCGGTCCGGCGATCCGGGTGCAGGGGGGCAGGTTTGGGTTGAAGGATCATCCAGATCAGCCGGGACAGGGCCAGAAAAAACACCAGAACACCCAACGTTTTATGGAGCGAAAACAAAAAGATGACCCGCGCAATCGCCGCGTCTGACGGGGTGGCGCCGGGGGCGTTTGCGGAGTCCGCCAGCGTTTCGGCGGCAAAGCCCAGCGGGATCATCAGCACGATCAGCACGGCGGTGGCCCAATGCAGCCCCCGCGCGACCGGGCCGTAAGACAAAGATGTGTTGTGAAGGGACATGGGGAACCTCGGGAACCTTTGGGATAGATCGTCCGATCCTATCTTTGCTGCGTGGCAGCGAAAATCCGCATCCCCGCACATTGGCCCTGCATCCACGGACATATGGCGAAAAATGGCTGTTTTACTTGTGGTCAACCGTTCGGCTGGTTACATCACGAAAAAAGCAAATGGGACGAGGATGACCATGACAACTGCATTCGTTTTTCCCGGTCAGGGCGCGCAGACGATCGGCATGGGCAAGGCGCTGGCCGATGCCTACCCCGCAGCCAAGGCGGTATTCGACGAGGTGGACAATGCCTTGGGCGAAAAACTCAGCGCGCTGATCTGGGACGGCGAACAGGATCAGTTGACGCTGACGCAGAACGCCCAGCCTGCGCTGATGGCGACCTCTTTGGCGGCGCTGCGGGCGCTGGAGGCCGAAGGGCTGGTGCTGGCGGAAACCGCATCTTTCGTGGCGGGGCATTCGCTGGGTGAATATTCCGCGCTGGCCGCTGCCGGAGCATTGAGCATTTCCGACGCCGCCCGCCTGCTGCGGACCCGTGGGCAGGCCATGCAACAGGCCGTGCCAGTGGGCGAAGGCGCGATGGCCGCGCTGCTGGGGCTGGATTTCGCAACCGCCCGCGATGTGGCCGCCGCCGCCGCCGAAGGCGAGGTGTGTCAGGCTGCCAACGATAACGACCCGGCGCAGGTTGTGGTTTCGGGACATAAGGCCGCCGTGGAACGCGCGGTGGAACTGGCCAAGGAAAAAGGCGCGAAACGCGCGGTTCTGTTGCCGGTCAGCGCCCCGTTCCATTGCGAGCTGATGGCCCCCGCCGCCCGCGTCATGGCCGAAGCACTGGATGATGTGGACATCAAAACCCCTGTCGTGCCGGTTGTCGCCAATGTGGTGGCCAAGGCGGTGGACGATCCGATGACCATCCGGTCCTTGCTGGTGGAACAGGTCACGGGGTCTGTGCGCTGGCGGGAAAGCGTGATGTGGATGGCGGAGCAGGGTGTGACCGATATTTGGGAAATCGGCGCGGGCAAGGCGCTGTCCGGCATGATCCGCCGGATTGAAAAATCCATTGCCTGCAAGGCAATCGGCACCCCCGAAGACGTAAAATCGGCGCTGAACGGCTGAGCCGGGGCCAGAATTTTTGGAAAATTCTGGTCAAATTTCTTTGGACAGAAATTTGGCTGGGAAGAAAGGATAGGACATGTTTGACCTGACTGGAAAATGCGCTTTGATCACCGGGGCGTCCGGGGGGATTGGCGGGGCTATCGCCAAGGCGCTGCATGGGGCTGGCGCGACCGTGGGGCTAAGCGGCACACGGGTTGAACCGCTGGAAGCCTTGGCGGCAGAACTGGGAGAGCGGGCGCATGTGCTGCCGTGCAACCTGTCTGATCCGGCGGCGGTAGATGCGTTGCCGAAACAAGCGCTGGAAGCAATGGGCGCGGTGGATATTCTGGTGAACAATGCCGGGATCACCCGTGACCAGATTTTCATGCGCATGTCGGACGATGAATGGCAGTCCGTGATTGACGTGAACCTGACCGCCACCATGCGCCTGTGCCGGGGCGTCATGCGCCCGATGATGAAGGCGCGTTGGGGGCGGATCGTGAATATCAGCTCGATCGTGGGGGCCACGGGCAACCCCGGTCAGGTGAACTATGCCGCGTCCAAGGCCGGGATGGTGGGTTTGACCAAATCCATCGCCTACGAGGTGGCCAGTCGCGGAATCACCGCCAATGCCGTAGCGCCGGGTTTCATTGCCACCGCGATGACCGATAAGCTGAACGACGAGCAGAAAGCCGCCATCAACAGCAAGATCCCGGCCGCCCGTATGGGCACCCCCGAGGAGATCGCGGCGGCTGTGCTGTATCTATCCAGCCCCGAGGCGGGCTATGTGACCGGGGCCACGCTGCATGTGAATGGCGGTATGGCGATGCTGTAAGGGCTAAGGGCGTGGCGTTCCCTGTCGGGCGCTGCGCTGGCCTGTGCTGTTGCGTGATGAGTATTTGAGGCAAGATGAAAGCAGGGCAATCGTAGCCACCTATGATTCCCTGCGCCATCCGGGTGCGAAACCATTTGCCTCATGCGTCCCATGTGCTATAGGGCGCGCAGATTTTCCGGGGGGGCTGGATGCGCTGCCGGACATCCCGCTTGCGGGAAGACGAGCCGCCCGCTAAACCGGGCACTACCAGAGAAGCCATCCCCGCGGGCGAGGGCGGAGAACCGGGCCAAAAGCCCAACGAAGTTATAAGGACTTGGACATGAGCGATATCGCAGACCGCGTGAAGAAGATCGTTGTAGAGCACCTGGGTGTGGAAGAAGACAAGGTGACCGAGAACGCGTCGTTCATCGACGATCTGGGCGCAGACAGCCTGGACACCGTGGAACTGGTCATGGCTTTCGAAGAAGAATTCGGCATCGAAATCCCCGATGACGCCGCCGAAACCATCCAGACCTTTGGCGATGCTGTGAAATTCATCACCGAAGCGTCCTAAGTTTCGTAGCAATGCTGCAAATGGCCCCTGCCGGAAACGGCGGGGGCTTTTTTCATGCCTGCATATGGGGTTAACTGCGGACAGGTGGCCGTGGTGGCGCAATGCAAGGGGATGAAAATGGCCGATCTGGCAAAGATGTTCGGGGCGCATGGGGCCGGTGGGTTTCTGGGGTTTCCTGTGCGAAGCTCTGCCAAAGGGGCGCAGATTGCGGTGATCGGGGCCGGGTCTGCCACGCCATATGACAGTGTCGGGGCCTATTGCATGGATGGGCCTGCGGCGATCCGGGCGGGGGTGGCGGATTACACCGCAAACGCGCATCACATGAATTTCGATCTGATGGGGCCGGTCCTGCCGCCGGATGTGGCGGCGGTCGATCTGGGGGATTTGCCCGTGCGGGCCGATGATTCCGCCGCCGCCCGGCGGCTGATCCGGGACACCGTGGTCGATGTGCTGGATGCCGGTGCGGTGCCGGTTTTGCTGGGGGGCGATGATTCTTTGCCCACCCCGATGCTGGAGGCGTTCGAGGGGCGCGGCCCGTTGGTCATCCTGCAAATTGACGCGCATATTGATTGGCGCGACGAGGTGGATGGCGAAAGGCTTGGGCTTTCGTCCACCATGCGGCGGGCCAGCGAAATGGCGCATGTTCAGCGGATCGTGCAGGTTGGGGCGCGGGGGATCGGATCGGCCCGTGTCAGCGATTATGAGGACGCAAAACATTGGGGCGCTCAGTTCGTGACCGGGGTCGAGGTGTCGCGGAATGGGGTGCAGAGGGCGATTGATCTGATCCCCGAAGGCAGCGATGTGGTGATCTGTTTCGATTGTGACGCGCTGGACCCGTCTGTGATGCCTGCGGTGATTGCACCGACAGCGGGTGGGCTGACCTATGCGCAGGCGTTGGAACTGATCGAAGCGGTGGCCGCCAAGGCGCGGATTGCGGCCTTTGATCTGGTCGAGTTCATGCCTGCGGCGGATATCAACGGATTGGGGGCGCGAACCGCCGGGCAACTGGCGGCGGCGGTGGTCGGCCTGATTGCGCGTCAGGCCAGATAGAGGCGTGAATCCGCGCCCGGACGGGATGCCTGTCGCCTCGCACTCTTGCCCATAGGGTAGGATGCAGGGTAAGAGCGGAGAAAGACTGCTGAGGAAGGGCATAAACATGCGTCGTGTCGTTGTTACTGGGCTTGGACTGGTCACTCCGCTGGCTTGTGGGGTCGAAGAAACCTGGAAGCGCCTGCTGGCCGGGGAATCCGGGGCGGGGACTATTACCCGTTTCGATGCCAGCCATCTGGCAACTGATTACGCCTGCGAATTGCCGCTGGGCGATGGCACCAACGGCACGTTCAATGCCGATGACTGGATGGAACCCAAAGAGCGCCGCAAGGTGGATGATTTCATCTTGTACGGGGTGGCTGCGGCCACGCAGGCCGTGCGTGATGCCAATTGGATGCCCGAGGACGAAGAAAGCCGCCTGCGCACCGGCGTGATGATCGGGTCCGGGATTGGTGGGCTGAATTCGATCGCCGATACTGCGATCCTGATCAAGGAAAAAGGCCCGCGCCGGGTGTCGCCGTTCTTTATTCCGGGGGCGTTGATCAACCTGATTTCGGGACAGGTCAGCATTCGCTACGGGTTCAAGGGGCCGAACCATGCGGTTGTCACGGCCTGTTCGACCGGGGCGCACGCGATTGGTGATGCCGCGCGGCTGATCCAGTGGGGTGATGCCGATGTGATGCTGGCCGGGGGCGCGGAATCTGCGATTTCGGAAATCGGGATTGCCGGGTTCAATGCCTGCAAGGCGCTGTCCACGAAGCGCAAAGACAACCCTCAGGCGGCCAGCCGCCCCTATGACGCGGACCGGGACGGGTTTGTTATGGGCGAAGGCGCGGGCGTTGTCGTGCTGGAAGAATACGAACACGCCAAGGCGCGCGGCGCGAAAATCTATGCCGAAGTTCTGGGCTATGGCCTGTCCGGCGATGCCTATCACATCACGGCCCCGTCCGAAGATGGCGATGGCGGGTTCCGGTCGATGACGGCCGCGCTGAACCGGGCCGGGATTACCGCCGATCAGGTGGATTACATCAACGCGCATGGCACCTCGACCATGGCGGATGTGATCGAACTGGCGGCCGTGGAACGGCTGCTGGGCGATGCGGCGGGCAAGGCCACCATGTCATCCACCAAGTCGGCCACAGGGCATTTGCTGGGCGCCGCTGGCGCGATCGAGGCGATCTTCTCGATCCTTGCGATCCGGGATCAGGTGGCCCCGCCGACGATCAATCTGGACACCCCGGCGGTGGACAGCCCGATTGATCTGGCGCCGAACCAGAAACGCGAACGCGAAATCAATGTGGCGCTGTCCAACAGCTTTGGCTTTGGCGGCACCAATGCCAGTGTTCTGTTCGGCAAAGTGAGCTGACCCTATGTGGCGAGCCATCGCGTCTAACGCGCTGACGATCCTGATTGTGGCGTTGTTCCTGCTGGGGGGATTGATCCTGTGGGGACAACAGCAATATCGTGAAGCCGGACCTTTGGACGAGGCGATTTGCCTGCGGGTTGAAGGTGGTTCCAGCTTTAAGTCTGTATCGCAACGTCTTGAAAAAGATGGCGCTGTGACCAGCGGCGCGATTTTGCGGCTGGGGGCGGATTACACCCAGAAAGCCGATAAGCTGAAGGCCGGGAGCTTCCTTGTCCCGCAGGGGTCTTCGATGGAAGAAATCGTTGACATCGTGACGCGTGGCGGGGCCAGCACCTGTGGCGTTGAAGTGGTGTACCGTCTGGGCGTGACCAAATCTGCCGTCGTGGTGCGCGAACTGGACCCGGCCACGAACCGTTACGAGGAAAAAGCCGAATTCGATCCCAGCAACGCCGCCGAAGTACCTGAAAAGTTTACACAAGTGCGCGGGCAGGCCGATACGCGGTATCGCGTTGCCGTGGCCGAAGGTGTGACAAGCTGGCAGGTGGTGGACGCGTTGAACCATATCGACGTGCTGGACGGCGAAGTGGCTACGCTGCCCGCCGAAGGGACGCTTGCACCCGACAGCTACGAGGTGCGTGTGGGCGATACGCGGGCGTCTGTCATCGAAAGAATGACGGAAGCGCAGGCGTTGACGCTGGAAGAGGCGTGGAAAAACCGGGTGGATGGGTTGCCCTATCAATCGAAGGAAGAGGCGCTGATCATGGCCTCGATCATCGAAAAGGAAACCGGCATCCCCGAGGAACGCCGCACCGTGGCCAGCGTGTTCATCAACCGTCTGGAAAAAGGGATGCGCCTGCAAACGGACCCGACCGTGATCTATGGTATCACCAAGGGCGAAGGTGTGTTGGGCCGGGGGCTGCGGCAAAGTGAACTGCGCCGCGAAACGCCTTGGAATACCTATACAATTGACGGATTGCCACCGACCCCAATCGCCAACCCCGGCAAGGCCAGCATTCAGGCTGCGATGGACCCGGCGGATACGAATTTCGTGTTCTTCGTGGCAGATGGTTCGGGCGGTCATGCCTTTGCGGAAACGCTGGATGAACATAACCGCAACGTCGCCAAATGGCGGCGGATCGAGGCGGAACGCGCGAACCAGTAAGGTCGGTCACTGATCTGTAGCAACAATGCCCTCCGGTCTTTCGGGGGGCGTTTTTTTTACAATGGCTTCTGAAGCAGGGCGACCAATGCGCCCAAGGCCAGAATTGCGCCGCCCGCAGCAAGGCTTTGGCCGATGTCGCCAGTGATGTCCCCCAGTGCACCGGCGGCGATGGGACCGATGGTTTGTCCCACGGCAAAGACCACGGTGAACAGGCTGACAGCGCGCCCCCAGCGTTCGGGGGGCAGGTTCAGGCGGCAAAAGCTGGTGACGGCGGACGGGGCCATGAAGACCGACGCGCCAAACAGGGCGGCGGACAGGATCAACCCCAGAACGGATGGCAGCACCAGCGGCAACAAGCCCCCGGCGGCCATTGTGATCAGGATCGCGGCCAGCGGGATGCCGGACCGGAACCGCGCCAGCAGCGGACGCCAGATAAAGGGCGACAGCATGATGCCCAGCCCCATTGTGATCCAGACCGCCGAAATCAGCGTTGCGGTGTCAAAGCCGCGTTTCATCCACGCCACAAGGAAGGTGACATAGACGATATAGCCCAGCCCAAACCCGAAATAGCCCAGAATCTGAAAGATCATGCGCCCCAGCGGCAGGTGGCCTTGGGGTGGGGTGGCGGGTTTCACGGGTGGGTGAAGTTGTTGTGCGGCCCACAGACACAGCGGCAGGAAGATCGCGCTGACCAGCCCCATCAGACCCCAGCTATAGGGCCAGATAGCGGGCGGGTAATGGTGAAACAGCCACGGCAGGCCCGCGCCGGACAGGACCATGCCTAACCCACCGCCCACACCGTAATAGATGGCAATGGCCAGCGCGTTGCGGCTTTGTTTGTCGGGGTGCAGGGCTGCGGCCAAGGCCCCACCAGCGATAAAGGCCATTGCGCCGCCGATGCCCGTCAGCAGCCGCCACAGGGTCAGCAGGCTGTAATCGTGGGTGAAGGCCGTGGCGATCAGGAACACAACGGTCAGACCCATGCCCCATTGAAAAATGCGGGCGGCGGGGATGCGCTGGACGATCAGCAGCGTCAGCATCGCGCCGATGATATAGCCCAAGGCGTTGGCGGTATTGATCCACCCGGCCTGTGTATAGCTCCAATCCAGATCGGCGCGCATGGCGGGCAGGATCAGCCCATAGGCAAACCGGGCAAAGCCGTTGGTGATGCAGACGCCCAGCGTCAGGCCCAGAAGGATGGCGCCGGTATTCAGGCCAGTTGATTTCATGGTGTTCTCCCTGTGCGCCGACAGTATCGGGCTTTGCTGCCGCGTCAATCCGGGGTTGCGGGGGTGGGGAATGTCCTGCGGTGTTGGATGTGGTAAACTCAAAAAGTGTAGCGCGTGAAAGCGAGGATCAAATGCGGTTTGATAAGCTGGCAGAGCGGCAAATCCTGAAGGCGCAGGCCGAAGGGCAGTTTGAGGATCTGAAAGGGGCAGGCAAACCATTGTCGCCGCAACTACCGGGGGATGCGGCCGTGGCGGCGGGGTTTCGGATCATGGCCGAAGCGGGGGTATTGCCGCGCGAAATGGCGCTGAAAAAACAGGCGGCAGAGTTGCGGGCGCGGTTGGCAGGACTGACCGATGCGGCAGAGCGCACGGCTGTTTTGGCAGAGCTGGCTGACATTGAAATGCGCCGGGCAATCGAAGAAGAGGCGCGGCGGAAATATATGCAGCAGGGATAAGGCTCGCGAAAGAAAAAGCCCGGCGCGAGGCCGGGCTTTGATCGTGTCAGGCGTCTGTCCAGGGCTTGTCTGCGCCGCCCAGACCGCCGATCTGTACGCGGGTGGGCAGGCCGATCCGGTCCAGAATGCTAAAGAACGGCTTGGGGTCCAGTTCTTCGACGTTTTTCATGGTTTTGGCGTCCCATTCGCCGCTGGCAACCAGCATCGCGGCGGCAACGGGGGGCACGCCTGCGGTGTAGGAAATGCCTTGGCTGCCGACCTCGTTATAGGCTTCTTTGTGGTCTGCGACGTTGTACACGAACACTTCGAACGGCTGGCCGTCTTTGGTGCCTTTGACCAGATCACCGATACAGGTTTTGCCGGTGTAGTTCGGCGCCAGCGACGACGGATCGGGCAGCACGGCCTTGATGACCTTGAGCGGCACGACCTCTTGACCCTCGGCGGTTTTGACGGGCTGTTCGGACAGCAGGCCAAGGTTTTGCAGCACGGTAAAGACGTTGATGTAATGCTCGCCAAAGCCCATCCAGAACCGCACATCGGCCTGCGGGTAGTTGGTGGCAAGGCTGTGAACCTCGTCATGGCCGGACTGATAGGCGCGGCAGGTGCCGACGACGGGCAGATCCCAATCGTGGCCAGATTCGAACATCTTTTTTTCTTTCCACTGCTGGTCTTCCCAGTAGTAGACGACGCCGGTGAATTCGCGGAAGTTGATTTCCGGGTCAAAGTTCGTGGCGAAATATTTGCCGTGCGACCCGGCGTTGATGTCCACGATGTCGATGGATTTCACGTCATCCATCATGTCGATGGCAAAGCGGGCAAAGGCGTTTACCACACCCGGATCAAAGCCCGCGCCCAGAATGGCGGTGACACCCTTTTTCGCGCACAGGTCACGTTTTTTCCATTCATAATTCGCGTACCACGGCGGGGTTTCGCAAATCTTGGTGGGGTCTTCGTGAATCGCGGTGTCGATATAGGCGGCCCCGGTTTCAATGCAGGCGTCCAGCACATACATGTTCACAAAGGCGGAGCCGACGTTGATCACAATCTGAGCGCTGGTCTGCCGGATCAGGGCGGCGACGGCGACGGTGTCCATCGCGTCAACCTGATGCGCCTGAAGAACGCCCTCGGATTTCATTGCGCCCTTTTCGCGGACGGACTCAAGGATCGCTTCGCATTTGGAAAGCGTCCGGCTGGCGATGTGAATATCGCCAAGCACATCGTTATTTTGCGCGCATTTATGCGCCACGACCTGAGCGACGCCACCGGCGCCGATGATGAGAACGTTCTTTTTCAACTGTAGGGACCCCCTTTGGGTTTCTTCGGGTGAATGAGGCGCTTAGGAAAGCGCGGCGGCGAAATCGTCGTAACCGAAGTCACGTTGCAGGCGGATGGTGCCGTCTAGTTCGCGGATGGCGATGGCGGGCATTTTCACGCCATTAAACCAGTTCTTTTTAACCATTGTGTAACCAGCGGCGTCGTCGATGCTGATATGATCGCCGATTTCCAGCGGTTTTTCAAATCGGGCATCCCCGAAGATGTCCCCGGCCAGACAGGTTTTCCCGGCAATCTGATATTCGTGATCGCCCTGTTGCGGCAGTTTGGCGGTTTCGCGGTAGATCAGCAGGTCCAGCATGTGAGCCTCGATGCTGCTGTCAACGATGGCGACTTTTTTGCCGTTGTCGATGATGTCCAGAACCGACACTTCGAGCGTGGTGGATTTGGTAATGCTGGCTTCGCCTGGTTCCAGATAGACCTGTACGCCCAGCGTATCGGCAAAGGATTTCAGGCGGTCGGCGAGTTTGTCCAGCGGGTAGCCCGGCCCGGTGAAATGAATGCCGCCGCCAAGGCTGATCCAGTTCAGTTTCTTCAGGAAGGGGCCAAATTCGGTTTCGATGCGGGTCAGTTGTTGCGAAAACAGATCGAAATCGCTGTTTTCACAGTTGTAATGGATCATCACGCCGGAAATGCGATCCAGCGCCTGTTCCAGACGAGGCAAATCCCATTCGCCCAGACGCGAAAACGGGCGGGCTGGATCGGCCAGATCAAAGCCCGAGGTGGAAAAGCGTGGGTTCAGACGCAGACCCATCGGGATCGAGGCCGCGCGGGGGGCGAAGCGATCCAACTGGCCCAGCGAATTGAAGATGATCTTGTCGGCGTAGGACACGGCTTCGTCTATTTCATGATCGGCCCAGCCGACGGAATAGGCGTGGGTTTCCTTGCCGAATTTTTCCCGCCCCAGACGCAGTTCATACAGCGAGGACGATGTGGTGCCGTCCATGTAATCGCGCATGAAATCGAACACGCCCCAAGTGGAGAAGCATTTCAGCGCCAGCAGCGCCTTGGCACCCGAGGCTTCGCGCAGCCACGCGATTTTTTCCATGTTCGCCAGCAGGTGCGATTTGTCGATCAGGTAGTAGGGAGTTTGAAGCATCGGGCGGTCTTTCTGTGGGCCAAAGGGCAAAATGGACACGGAAAACGGCAGAGCCTGTGAAATTGCGCCCCCCATAAGGCCGGGGGCTGGGGGACGCAAACATTTTATTGGAAAATGGGGGCGTTTTTTTGGCGTGGTCGCTGGGATTGAAGTGTGATTGTTAGGGATTTGTTAATGATAACGGACGGTTAGCTTTTGTTCTGGCTTGACTTTGCGAACGGTCCTGTGTAGGTTTTGTGTCATGCTAGAAGAAGTGGGCAAGCGGCGCGGGGGCAACCCCGGAGCCGCTTTTTCTGTTTCTCTCGTGCGGGGACCACTCCGAGCATGAGGCAGAGCGAGCAAAGATGACTTTGATCACGACCGACGACAGCGCCTTTCCGCTGGGCGAAAGCCTGACTGAAATCAGGAACCAGCTAGAGGCGTTGAGGGCCGATATGGCCAACATGCAGGCAAAACTACGGGATGGAAACATGGAGGTCGTCAAGGACGGCACGAAGGCGATACAGGACATCCGCCATTGGTTGCGGATTGCCATAGAAGTGGAGAGGGAATTTGCAAAACGACAGCAAGAGCAAGCTGGCATTGTCAACGGATATGCCATCGACTTTGACGGGGCGCGGGATCGTATCAGGTGCCGATTGGATCGCCTCCGCTCCTGCCGCGGTGCAGGGCGCGTTTCTGGATAGCCTGACCGAGGGAGAGCTTCTTGCTCTCCCTTTTTTGTTCGAGTTCTGGGCGATGCCGCATCAGTTGCCGCCCGAAGGTGACTGGCGGAATTGGGTGATCATGGGGGGACGTGGAGCAGGGAAAACCCGTGCCGGGGCGGAATGGGTGCGGTCCATGGTGGAAGGCGCGAAACCGCTGGACCCCGGACGGGCGCGGCGGCTGGCCATCGTGGGGGAAACCGTGGATCAAACGCGCGAGGTGATGATTTTCGGGGAAAGCGGGATATTGGCCTGCTCCCCGCCGGATCGCCGCCCCGAATGGCATGCAGGGCGGAAGATGCTGATCTGGCCGAACGGGGCCACGGCGCAGGTGTTTTCCGCCCATAGCCCCGAGGCCTTGCGCGGGCCGCAATTCGATGCGGCATGGGTGGACGAGTTGGCGAAATGGCCCAAGGCGCAGGACACATGGGACATGTTGCAATTCGGGCTGCGGCTGGGCGAGGCACCACGGGTCTGTGTGACGACCACGCCGCGTAACGTGCCGGTGCTGAAGGGGGTGTTGAAGCAATCCTCGACCGTGGTGACACATGCTGCGACCGAGGCGAACCGGGCCAATCTGGCGGCAAGTTTCCTGAAAGAAGTGCAGGAACGCTATGCCGGGACGCGGCTGGGGCGGCAGGAATTGGACGGTGTGCTGATGGAAGAGGCCGAAGGGGCGCTGTGGTCATTGGGCATGATCGAAAGCGGCCGTGTGGATGACGTGCCGCCGCTGGACCGCGTGGTGGTGGCGGTGGACCCGCCGGTGACGGGCCATGCCGGTTCAGATGAATGCGGGATCGTGGTGGCCGGGATCGCGGGGGTGGATGCCTATGTGCTGGCCGATCTGTCGGTGCAGGGCGTTGGCCCGACAGAATGGGCGCGGGTGGCAGCCGGGGCGGTGCAGGATTGGGGCGCGGACCGTTTGGTGGCAGAGGTCAACCAAGGCGGTGATCTGGTGGAAGCGGTGATCCGGCAGGTTGCGCCGGATGTGCCGTTCCGCAAGCTGCACGCCACGCGTGGAAAAACCGTGCGGGCCGAGCCGGTGGCGGCGCTGTATGAACAAGGACGGGTGCATCATGTTCGTGGCCTGGGCGTGTTAGAGGATCAGCTATGTGCCATGACCCGCGCCGGATATGTGGGCGGTGGCAGTCCTGACCGGGCCGATGCGCTGGTCTGGGCCTTGCACGAGCTGATTTTGAACCAGCGTCCGGTGGCGCGGCCAAGGCTGCGCACGCTCTAGTTCAGTTTTCTTAAACTTTTCAGATCAGGGTGTCTTTCAACGCCGATGAGCGGGGCAGCCTGCGGGTTGATTGGGAAAAGGAGTGTGGACGGTATGATTATGGACTTCTTCAGACGCGGGACGCCTGAGACCGCGCCGGAAACCAAGGCCAGCGCCACCGGCCCGGTGGTGGCGTTTCAGGGCGCGGGGCGGGTGGCCTGGAGCCCGCGCGATACCGTGTCTTTGACGCGCACGGGGTTCACCGGAAACCCGGTGGGGTTCCGCTGTGTGAAGCTGATCAGCGAGGCGGCGGCCTCGGTTCCGCTGAGTTTGCAGGATCGGTTGCAGCGCTACGATGTGCATCCGGTGACAGAGTTGCTGCGCCATCCAAATCCGGCGCAGGGACGGGCCGAAATGCTGGAGGCCCTGTACGCGCAGATTTTGCTGACCGGGAACGGCTATGTCGAAGCGGTGGGCAGCGATGGGGCCGTACCGATGGAGTTGCATATTTTGCGGTCTGATCGGATGGCGCTGGTGCCGGGGACGGATGGTTGGCCGGTGGCGTATGAGTACGCGGTGAATGGGCGCAAGCATCGGTTTGACATGACGGGGGCCATGCCACCGATCTGCCATATCCGTAACTTTCACCCGCAGGATGACCATTACGGGTTTTCGCCCATGCAGGCGGCGGCACAGGCGTTGGATGTGCATAACAGTGCCTCGCGCTGGTCAAAGGCACTGCTGGATAATGCGGCGCGGCCTTCGGGGGCGATTGTGTATCGCGGCGGCGACGGTCAGGGCAGTCTGGCACCGGATCAGTATGAGCGGCTGGTGGAGGAAATGGAAAGCCACCATCAGGGCGCACGGAATGCGGGGCGGCCAATGCTGCTGGAAGGGGGGCTGGACTGGAAACCGATGGGATTTTCGCCCAGCGATATGGAGTTCCAGAAAACCAAGGAAAGTGCGGCGCGGGAAATCGCGCTGGCCTTTGGGGTGCCGCCGATGATGCTGGGCCTGCCAGGGGACGCAACCTATGCCAATTACCAAGAGGCGAACCGGGCGTTTTACCGTCTGACGGTATTGCCGCTGGTGCAGAAGGTGACGGCGCGGCTGGGCGAATGGCTGTCTGGGTTTACCGGGGACGGGGCGCGGCTGGATCTGCGGCCCGATCTGGATCAGGTCCCGGCATTGGCGAGCGAGCGGGACTCGATCTGGCGGCGGGTATCCGAGGCCGCGTTCCTGAGCGAAACGGAAAAGCGCCGGATGCTGGGGCTGCCGGTTCTGGCCACGGAAGGGGACGGTCATGCGGGATGAACGTATGGGGTTCGAGGCTTTCGATTGCGCACCTGCGTTGCGGCTGGAGGCGCATGAAAGAGTGAGCAAGTTGCATAACGACGCGCTGAACCGGCGGATCGAAAAGCAGGAAGAAATGATGGAACGGTTGGAAAAACGGCTGTGGCTGACAGTCTACGGGGTGGTGGGGACCATTCTGGCGCAGGCGTTTCAGCAGCTTTTGCAGGCAGGACACTAGGCTCAGGACCCATTAATCGGCTTGAGATCGCATTGGTTGCATGCTTCAAATCCCCAAACTTTCAGGGGGTATCATGAGCAATCTATTTTGGCTGACCGACGAACAGATGGCGCGGCTGCGACCGTTCTTTCCC
>NZ_FXTO01000016.1 GCF_900182725.1 Thalassovita litoralis | reverse complement strand
GGCGGCGGGTCGCCACCCGATATGACCGCTGCCCCGAAGTCTTCCTCTCGGCCATCGCTCTCGCCGCAACAGTCATGTTTTGGTTATGAGTCCTGAGCCTAAGGGAATTCACGACGCATGCAAAATATCAAGTAGGTAATTATAGTCAGAGTAAACTCTGTGTTGGTATTCTTCGGCTTTGATCCCGGAATATGCTCGAGGTGGGCGGACTATTCCGGATGGGATTTGCCACTGCGCGGGGGGGGGGCTGGGGTGTGAGGCCGGGATGGAATCGAACCATCATACATCCACTATGTCGCCACAGCGCATCCCCTTGCCAATCGGGGTACACGGCCTCATGTAGGGCATCGTCGTATATCAATGCCATCGTGGCTAGTCTTTATCCGACAGGCCAATGAACGGGCGGGCGGGGATACCCAAAAGGGTAAACCGATAGGTTCATGGCGCGCCGCTATCCGGATGAAACAGCAACTATACCCCATCCCCGTCCGAATATTTGCCCGGCCCCAGGCTTTTGACTTTTGCCGCTGTTCGCTTCTTGTGTCGCCTCAATTCATCTACTTCCGTATCTACATAACTTTGCAGCATGTCCCGAACATTGCCGATAAAGGCCTGAGAATGCTAATACACGATAATTAAACCGAAATTTAAGCCCTTAGGAATTCTATGGAACGTCTGATACACAAGGATTAGCCTCCGGCGGGAGTATTTGGGATCAGAAAGAAGCGGTTGGATCAGTATCCTAAATCGCGATCCACAAGGAATAATAACTCCTCGCCTGCTTCGCTGCGCCGGATGTTTTCGGCGATTACCTCGGATGCGGTTTCCGGGCGGGTTTCCGAAGCGATATGGGGCGTGACCGTCACCTTGGGGTGCGCCCAATAGGGGTGATCCGCAGGCAGGGGTTCAACGCGGAACACATCCAGCGTGGCGCGTCCCACCTGTCCGCTGTCCAAAGCCGCCAGAAGCGCGTCATCGTCGATCAGGGGACCGCGCCCCGGATTGATGACTGCGGCACCGGGGGCCAGCAGGGCCAGTGTGTCCGTATTCAGGGTGTTTTCCGTGGCTGGGGTGTTAGGCAGCAACAGGGCCACGATTTCGGCCCCGGTCAGCGCCTCGTTCAGGCCTGCGGCACCATGCAGGCTGCGGATACCGGGGATGGTTTTGGCGGACCTGCTCCAGCCTGTCACGTCAAAGCCCAGACCAGCCAGCGCCTGCGCGCAGGCCGTTCCCAGCTCGCCCAGTCCCAGCACCGTTACCTTGCGATCACGCGCCAGCGGCGGGACCAGCGGTTTCCAGTCACCCGATTGATGTGCAAGGAAATAGTCGATTTCCAGATGATAGCGCAGGGTATGGCCCGTGACCCATTCCAGCATTCCCTGGCGCAGACCAAAATCGACCATTCGGGCCAATGGCTGGGTCAGGGTCGAGTTGCCCACGATTTTTTCCACCCCGGCCCACAGGTTCAGCACCGCTTTGGTACGGGTGTAAGGGGTGAAGTCCTGTAGCGGTGAATTGGGCGCGTAAACGATGTAATCCACCTGATCCGGCGCAAACTCCTGTCGCAGGTCCACGCTCAGTCCGGCCTTGTCAAAGGCGGTGCGAAGCGGTGTTTCATAGGCCGCCCAGCGGTCGGGATGGGCGGCGAACAGGACATTGATCATGGTCTTACCTTGGTCTGTGAATATGGGCGCTTTGCACCAGCCCGAAAGCGGCCAGCAGCACCAGCATCGCCGACCCGCCATAGCTGACCAGCGGCAGCGGAACGCCCACCACCGGGGCCATGCCCATCACCATCGACATGTTCACTGCAAAGAACAGGAAGAAGGTCATGGCAATGCCCAGCGTCATAAGCGAGGCGAAGCGATCCTTGTTGGACATGGCCGAGGCGATGCAGAACGCGATGATCAGAACGTATAACAGCAGTAGCGAAAAGCCACCCAAGAAGCCGAATTCTTCGGCCAGCGTGGTGAAAATGAAATCGGTGTGTTTTTCCGGCAGGAAGTTCAGGCGCGATTGCGTGCCCTGCATATATCCCCGCCCGGCCCAGCCGCCGGACCCCAATGCGATTTTCGACTGGGTGATGTGATAGCCCGCGCCCAGCGGATCGCTGGACGGGTCAAGAAAGGTGTCGATCCGGCGATATTGGTAATCTTTCAGCAATTGCCAGGGTGTCCCGCGCGATTGGAAAACCGCTGTAATCAGGCCAATCCCTGCGGCAATCACAGCCGTGAAATATCCCCAATGCACCCCGGCAAAGAACATCATCGCCCCGCCTGCCGCCACCAGCAGGATCGAGGTGCCAAGGTCCGGTTGGGTCAGCACCAGAAATGTCGGCAGCAGGATCAGCACCACCGGCAGCGCCACCCACAGCGGATGCGATACCTTTTTCACCGGCAGCCAGTCGTAATAGGCGGCCAGCAGCATCACCAGCGTGATTTTCGCCAGTTCAGACGGTTGCAGCCGCATAAAGCCCAGATCAATCCAGCGCTGCGCCCCCATGCCGACCGTGCCGAAAAATTCCACAAACAGCAGCAGGGCCAGTGATAGCAGATACGCGACCCCGGCCACGTTGCGCCAAAACCAGATCGGCACCATGCCGACGACAACCATCACCGCCATGCCAAGCGCGAAACGCTTCATCTGCGGTTCGGCCCACGGCTGGAATGATCCCCCCGCCACGGAATACAGCATCAGAAATCCGAAACAGGCCACCGTGGTCAGCAACAGGGCCAGTGGCCAGTTCAGGAACAGCAGTTTGCGCAGCCCAGTTGGGACCGTTTTGACGGTATATTCAAGGTAGCTCATGTGCGGACCTTGCCGATTGTGCCGAAATCGGGGCGTTCGCGTTTCAGCCGATCCTGAAGCGCCTTGATCCGGTCGCGGTCCTTGGCCGGATAGGCCGCAAGGGGCGGGTCTTCGCCATAAAGCGCCTGAAGCGTGATGTCGCGGGCAATCGGGGCCGCCGTTGACGATCCGCCACCACCATGTTCGACCACCACGGACACGGCATAGCGTGGGTTATCGAACGGGGCGAAATTCACGAACAGCGCATGGTCGCGGCGTTCCCACGGCAAATCCTCGTTCCGGGTGACGCCGCGGGCGCGTTCTGCGGCGGTGATATTGCGGACCTGACTGGTGCCGGTCTTGCCCGCCATGCGGAATTCATCTTCGACGATACGGCTGCCATAGGCGGTGCCGCGCCTGTTGTTAGAGACTTCGAACATGGCGCGGCGGATCTGGCGCAGCAGGTTTTCATTGATACCCAGCGATTCCCCCCGCCCCGAGGGTTGTTCGACCCCATCCACGGATTTCAGCAGGCGCGGGGTAACGGCCCGCCCCGTGGCAATCCGGGCGCTCATCACCGCCAGTTGCAGGGGTGATGCCAAAACATATCCCTGCCCGATCGAGGCATTGACCGTATCGCCAATCACCCAGTCAGACCCAAAGTTGGACAGTTTCCATTCCTTTGTCGGCGCCCGCCCCCGCGCAACGGCGGACATGGGAATGTCATAGCGGATACCAATGCCCAGCCGTTCGGCCATTTCCGAGATTTTTTCGATCCCGACCCGCAAAGCCACATCGTAATAATAGACGTCGCAGCTTTCGCGAAGTGAGCTTTTCAAATCCACATGCCCGTGACCAACGCGTTTCCAACAGTGGAACCGACGATTTGCCACCTCCAGATGACCGGGGCACCAGACGGTTTCTTCGGGGGTGATGACGCCTTCGGCCAGCGCGGCCAGCGCCGTGACCATTTTGAAGGTCGAACCGGGCGGATATAACCCCTGTACGCTTTTGGAGGCCAAGGGGCGATATTCATTTTCTGTCAGTGCTTTGTAATCGCTTACGGAAATGCCACGCACGAACAGATTCGGGTCAAAGCTGGGAGAAGATGCCATCGCCAGCAAATCGCCGGTTTCACAGTCGATCACAACGGCGGCGGCGCTTTCGTTGCCCAGCCGTGACTGCACATAGTTTTGCAGCCGGTGATCCAGGGTCAATTGCAGGTTGGCGCCCGGTTGGCCCTCTTTGCGATCCAGTTCGCGCATCACCCGGCCTACGGCGTTCACCTCGACCCGTTTGGTGCCTGCCTTGCCGCGCAGTTCATCCTCCATCTTGGCTTCCAGCCCGACCTTGCCGATCTGAAAACGGGGAATGCGCAGCAATTGGTCCGGGTCTTCGATTTTGGACAGATCATAATCGGAAACGGGGCCAACATAGCCCACGATATTGGCAAAATCAGGCCCCAGCGGATAGGTGCGCGACAGGCCCACTTCGGGGGTGACGCCGGGCAGGGCGGGGGCATTCACGGCAACGCGGCTGATGTCTTCCCACCTGACCCGATCCGCGATGGTCACGGGTAGAAACGGGGCCGAGCGTTTCATTTCCGCCAAGGCGCGGTTCAGGTCTTCGTCATCCAGTTCCACCAAAGCGGACAGACGGGCAATAACGGCATCCACGTCGCCCGCATCTTCGCGGACCATTGTCAGGCGATAGCTGGGTTCATTCTTTGCAATCACCAGCCCGTGCCGGTCGAACACCTCGCCTCGGGCGGGGGCAATCAGACGCAGGTTGATGCGGTTTTCTTCGGCCAGAAGGCGGAACTGGTCGGCTTGTTCCACCTGCATATAGCGCATTCGCGCGGCCAGAAGCCCGGCAAAGCCAAGCTGTACGCCCCCAATGATCAGCCCACGTTTTGAAATGAGCCGCGAGCTTGTGGCGGTGTCTTTTCCGGGGCGCCTCATGCGCGGCCTCCCATCGTATCTACATCGCCGGGCTGGGATTTCTGGACCCCAAACAGAGCGCCGGTGATCAATGCGATCAGCGGATAGGTCACAACAGTCATCGCGACCTGAATGACCGACAGACCCAGCGGGGCTTGTGGTATCAGCAGGATAGACAGGATCAGGCGATAGGCCAGAAGAATGGCGATGAAGCTCAGGCTAACTGTCAGCCACTCTACCGCGAACGTCTGGTCCCGCAGGCCTGCGGCCCGGCGTTTCAGCGCCCCAGTTCCCAGCAGGGTCAGCGCCGCAAACAGCCCGGGTGGGCGTTGGAACAGCATATCGGCAATCAGCATCAGCGCGGCAATCGACAGGGCAGGGGTGAATTCAGGCCGCCGCACCGCCCACGCGCAGGTGAAGCCCAGCAGCAGGTCCGGCCCGGCAAAGCGGCGCGGCATGGTTTCCAGCGGCAAAAGCTGGAAAAAAATGATGGCCAGCCCCAGCGCAACATATCCGGCACGCATCAACCAAAGCCGTGCGGGGGACAGCTCACTCATTGGTGGCCCCTTGCTGTGCGGCGTCGACGCCGAGACTGGCCGGTGCAATCAGCGCACCGTGATCGGTGATGACTTCGGTCCCCGGATTGCGCAGTACGCGCAGGTATTCCAGCCGTTCATAATCGGCCGCCAAACGCACCCGCAGCCGCCCGCCCGGATCCATTGCAACCTGTCCGATCAGCAGCCCCGCAGGGAATACCCCACCATCCCCGGACGAGATCACACGATCCCCCGGACGCACCATGTCGGGGTTTTCCAGAAAGGAGACCAACGGCGCGATGGTGTTATCACCCATGACGATGGCGGATTGCCCGGATGGCTGGATTGTAGCGGGTATACGGGATGATGTATCGGTCAGCAGGATCACCCGTGCCGTGCTTTGTCCGACACCGGCAATTCGGCCCACCAGTCCGATGCCATCCATCGTGGCCCATCCGTCCACAATCCCATCGCGGTGGCCGACGTTCAGCAGCACCGATTGCCGAAAGGGGGAACCGCTGTCTGCCATTACCACGCCGGTGATATACGTCAGGCGCGGGTCCAGCCGCACGTTGTTCAAATCCAGCAGGCGGGCGTTTTCCTGCTCTAGTTGCAGCGCGGCCTCTTTCCAGGCCTTCATTTGCTGTAACTCGCGGCGAAGTTCCTGATTTTGCTGAACGATCCGCTGATAAGATTGAAAATCGCGGATCAGGTTCACCGCCCCCGTGACCGGGGCCATTGCCCAGTCAAAGGACGGTACGACACGGTCCACCACCTTGGCGCGGAACCGTTCCACACGCGGGCTGTCGATCCGCCACAACAGGAACACCCCGATCAGACACAGGATCAGAACCCCCGTCAGCAGCCGCTTAAGGGGGGCAATGAAATCTTCGCCCTGTGTTCTGTCTTTGGCCAAGCGTCCCCCTTTCAGGGAAGGTTGGGCAGGTTAACTGTCGTAGTCAATCGCGTGACGGAGTTGTTTTTCGTATTCCAACGCCTTGCCAGTGCCAAGCGCCACGCAGTTCAAACTTTCGTCAGCAATGGATACGGCCAGCCCGGTCTGTTCACGCAGCGCCAGATCCAGTTCGCCCAGCAACGCGCCGCCGCCGGTCAGCATCACGCCACGATCCACAATGTCGGCAGCCAAATCTGGTGGGGTGGCTTCCAACGCGGTCATCACCGCCTCGCAGATTTGCTGCACGGGTTCGGCCAGCGCCTCGGCCACTTGGGCCTGACTGATTTCGGTTTCCTTGGGGACACCGTTCAACAGGTCGCGGCCCCGGATTTGCATGGATGCGCCGCGCCCGTCGTCGGGCATCCGGGCGGTGCCAATGCTGGTCTTGATGCGTTCGGCGGTGGCTTCACCAACCAAAAGGTTCTGCTGACGGCGCAGGTAGTTGATGATCGCCTCGTCCATGCGGTCCCCGCCCACGCGGACGGAACGGGCATACACGATATCGCCCAGCGATAGCACGGCCACCTCGGTCGTGCCGCCGCCGATGTCCACCACCATATTGCCAGTGGGGTCGGTGATCGGCATACCGGCCCCAATCGCAGCGGCGATAGGTTCCGCGATCAGTCCGGCACGGCGCGCACCTGCGGACAGAACCGACTGGCGGATTGCACGTTTTTCAACCGGGGTCGCACCATGCGGCACACAGACGATGATTTTCGGCTTGGAAAAGGTCGAACGCTTGTGAACTTTGCGGATGAAGTGCTTGATCATTTCTTCGGCCACGTCGAAATCGGCAATCACACCGTCCCGCATCGGGCGGATTGCTTCGATGCTGCCGGGGGTCCGGCCCAGCATCAGCTTCGCGTCCTCGCCCACGGCCAGAACTTTCTTCACACCGTCTTTGATATGATAGGCCACGACCGAAGGTTCGCTAAGCACAATGCCCCGCCCCTTGATGTAAACCAGCGTGTTTGCCGTTCCCAGATCAATCGCCATATCTGACGAAAACAGGCCCGGCATTTTGTCGAACAAAGCCATTATGCGTGAAGTCCCGCGCTCGAATCCCCATTAAGGCCCCGACTCTGACGATGGGGCCACATGCCTTATAGGGGCGGGGGGCAGATTGGAAAAGTCCCGATCCCAGTCAAATCAGCGCGTTTTTGCCACTGGCGAACGACAAAGCAGCACGGCGGACGATTGCATCAGGGGGGACGCCTGATTTATCAGCAAGGCACATAAGTAAGGAACCGGGCAATGTTATCCTATCAGCACATCTACCATGCGGGGAATCTGGCGGATGTGCAAAAGCACGCGCTGCTTTGCACGATGCTGGATTACATGACCCGCAAGGACAAACCCATCAGCTATCTGGAAACCCATGCCGGGCGGGGGCTGTACCAGTTGGATGCCCCGGAATCCATCAAGACCGGAGAGGCGGCAGCAGGCATTGATCTGGTTCTGGCGCGGAACCTTCTGCCTGCGGATCATCCCTATTTACAAGCGTTGTCACTGGTTCGGGATACACACGGGGCGCGGGCATATCCCGGTTCCCCACTGTTGGCGGCGGAATGTTTGCGACCACAGGACCGGATACATCTGGCCGAATTGCACCCGCAGGAAAATGCCGCGCTGACCTATGCCATGTCACCCTATGGGGCGCATGTGGTCAAACAGGATGGCTTTCAAATGGCGCACGCCCTGACCCCGCCCGATCCCCGGCGCGGGCTGATACTGATTGACCCATCCTATGAAATCAAAGCGGATTACGATGCCATTCCGAAATTTATCGGCCAGATACACCGCAAATGGAATGTCGGCATAATTGCGCTGTGGTATCCGATCCTGACCAGCGGTGCCCATCGCCCGATGCTGGCGGCGCTGAAGGCGCAAGACCTGCCCAAAACCCTGCGCCACGAGGTTGCGTTTCCCCCTGCACGGGACGGTCACAGGATGATCGGGTCGGGCATGTTTATCGTAAACGCCCCATTTGGAACCGCAGATGAAGCAGCTCGGCTGGATCGGGTTTTCAGCGCGCTTTAACGCAACAGGCAACGCAACGCCCCGGTCAACCGCCGGAAGGCGTCACTGCCACTGCCGCTGTTTCATCTTGCCAAAAATACTCAAATCCCGGCCCTATCGTCGGGACGCATGGCAAATGTTATTTTTCGCTGGCAGCGGCAAGCTCATCCAACCTGACCAGCAGCACCTTGGCTTTGGCATCCAGCCATAAACGCCCCTTGTCTACGATCTGGGTATAGCTGGCCAACGGGGCAGACAGGGCGGGAACCTTGGCTGTGATTGGCGCGGCAAAGACGTAAAGCGCCCAAAGCAACACCACCAGCAGCAGCCCCAATGCAAAGCCACGGCGGAAGCCGCTGGGCCGTCCGGCTGGCAGGATCACGCCACCGGGGGCGTGGTCATCGGCACGAGAGGGGCGGCGGCTATCGGCATTCAAAGAAGAATTGATTTCCTCGATGTCAGGCAGCAGTTCGCGACGCGATCCTGTCTGTTCTGTCAGATCATCCTGCGGGTCCAGATCATCCACACCCTGACGGCTGGCCATGCGGCGGCGGGATTCTTCGGCGCGGCGGGTGGCCTCATCGCGCGAAGGTTCCTCTAACCCCAGATCGGGTTGATATTCCAAACCACCACCGGCGGCGCGCTGGCGGGCTTCAAACTCGGCCTCCTCGCGCAGCAATTCCGCGATAGACGGGTCCAGTTCCCGCCGTGTTGGGGCCGTGGGCTCGGGCTGTGGCTCCGGTTGTGGGTCTTCTGTCGGGGTGTCGTCCGGCAGTTCCGCGTCCTGTTCCGCCTCTTGGTCGTCGAAGCTGTCATCTTCGACATCGTTGGCGTCTTCTGCACCGTCGTCTTCGCGGGCGTCTTCGGGGGCGGGCGCAAAGTCCACGTCGTCCGGTTCTGTCGTGGGCGCATCCGTTTCGGCGCTTGGGGGCAAGTCCTGTCCCAGTTCATCTGCCAAATCGGCATCCTGATCCGGGTGGGGCTGGAACCACGTATGGCCGCAGCTTGAACATTGCACATCGCGTCCCTGTTCGGGGATCACCCCGTCGGGTACTTCGTATTGTGCGCCGCAATTCGGGCAAATCAGCCGCATCCTGCCCCCTAAGTCCCTGTTCCTGCCGCACCATCAGGTGCCACGTCACTATAGGGTGTACGCTGTCGGCGGAAAAGTGCAAAGCAATCATATGTCTGGCGGATTGCAACTGTGGCTTTCCTGATGCAGAACAGGGCAGCAACAGGGGAACAGATCCGTGATCGAGCTGGACAATGTGGCCTATAGCTATGGTGGGGGCGAATTGCTGAGTGAAATATCGCTCAAGCTGTCGCCGGGGTCGTTTCATTTTCTGACCGGCCCGTCCGGTGCAGGGAAAACCACGTTTCTGAAACTATGCTACGGTGCGCTGCGGCCCACGTCTGGGCAGGTGCGCCTGTTTAACACCGATCTGCGCAACATGACCCGTGACGACATCGCGCTAAGCCGCCGTCGGATCGGGGTGGTGCATCAGGATTGTCAGTTTCTGGATCATCTGAGCGTGACAGAAAATGTTTCGCTGCCGCTGACCGTGGCAGGGCATGATACGCTGGCCGAACAAAGCAACCTGCGTGAATTGCTGAAATGGGTGGGGCTGTTTGACCGGGCCGATGCCCTGCCGCCGGAACTGTCTGGCGGGGAACGCCAGCGGGCGGCACTGGCACGGGCGGTCATCATGTCCCCCGATGTTATTCTGGCGGATGAACCGACCGGGAATATCGACTGGGAAATGTCTCAGCGGTTGCTGCAATTGCTGCTGGAGCTGAACCGGATGGGCAAGACGATCATGGTGGCGACCCATGATCTGAATCTGATCAGAACCGCGAAAAATCAGGTGCAGGCGCGGGTGTTGCGGATTTCCAACCGGCGGCTGCAACTGGCGGGGGCGGACTTATGAGCGCCCTAAGCCGGATTGCCGGTTTTTTTGTGGGGGATGCACAGGCGGACCGGGTGGTTCCCCCTTCTGGGTTCACGGTAAACCTGACCTTGTTCAGCGCGGCGGCGATGGCGTTTTTATGCGTGTTTGCGCTGGCGCTGTCCCTGGCAACTGGGCGATTGGCGTCCTTATGGGGGGATGAACTGGCGCGGTCGTCGACGCTGCGGATTTCGGCACCGGCGGATCAGATCGACAGCCAGACCGAAGCCGCATTGCGGGTGCTGCGCACCACGCCCGGCGTGACCGAAGCGCGGGCGCTAAGCGCGGATGAACAACGGGCCTTGCTGGAACCGTGGTTTGGCCCCGATCTGCCGCTGGAAGGATTGCCGATCCCGCAACTGATCGAAATCATCGAGGATAGCGGCGGATATGATGCGGCGGGGCTGCGGTTGCGCCTGTCAGCCGAGGTGCCGGGCGCTGTGCTGGACGATCACACCCGCTGGCGTAAACCGCTGGTGCGGGCGGCGTCGCGGTTGCGGTTTCTGGGCTGGCTCTCGATCCTGCTGATTGGTGGGGCGTTGGCGGCGATGGTGACGCTGGCGGCCAATGCGGCACTGGCGGCCAATGCGCGGGTGATCGCGGTGCTTCGGCTGGTGGGGGCGACAGATCGCTATATCGCGCAGGCCTTTGTGCGGCGGTTCACCCTGCGCGGTCTGGGCGGGGCGGCATTGGGAACCGGGCTGGGTATGGTGGCGGTGTTATTGCTGCCTTCGGCGCAGGACGAAGGCGGGTTTTTGACCGGGCTGGGATTTCAGGGTGCGGATTGGCTGTGGCCGCTGATCGTGCCGGTTCTGGCGGCGGCGGTTGCTTTTGCCGCAACGCGGGCGGCAGCCCGTAAAACACTAAAGGAGCTGCCCTGATGGCCTATGGTTTGCGCTGGTTGCGTTCGTTTGTGTTCATGATGACCGTCTATGCCGCGATGGGCGTGATTGGGGTGGTGTTCTTTCCGCTGGCGCTGTTCAGCCGGGGCGGCGCGCGTTGGGTTTGCCGGACCTATTGCCGGGTGGTGATCTGGCTGGCGCGCTGGATGGTGGGCATCCGGTCCGAGGTCCGCGGGGAGGTGCCAACAGACGAGGTGATGATCGCGGCCAAGCATCAGTCTTTCTTTGACATTCTGCTGATCTTCAACGCGCTGCCTGCGGCCAAGTTCATCATGAAGCGGGAACTGCTGTGGACGCCGATCATTGGGCAATATGCCTATCGCATTGGCTGCGTGCCGGTGAACCGGGGCAAGCGCGGGCAGGCGATTTCCAAGATGGTCGCGGATGTGGC
Source organism: Thalassovita litoralis (assembly GCF_900182725.1). Lineage (GTDB taxonomy): Bacteria > Pseudomonadota > Alphaproteobacteria > Rhodobacterales > Rhodobacteraceae > Thalassobius > Thalassobius litoralis. The sequence goes on along the minus strand of NZ_FXTO01000016.1, from coordinate 68,712 downwards.
ACGTGGCGCGGCGTTTCCGGGGCAATTGGTGATTTACCCACAAGGCACGCGGGTCGCGCCGGGGGTGGATGTCCCCTACAAGGTGGGAACGGCGGCGCTGTATGGGCAGTTGCAACAGGATTGCGTGCCGGTCGCCACCAATGTGGGCGTGTTCTGGCCGCGCAACGGGATGTACCGAAAGCCGGGGCTGGCGGTTGTCGAATTTCTGCCGCGGATCGAACAGGGGCTAAGCAAAACCGCCTATATGACCCGGCTGGAGGATGAGGTGGAGATCGCGTCCAATGCGCTGATGCGCGAAGCGGGGTTTGATCCAGATGCACTACGTTGAAACGATCGAGGCGTTAGAGGCGCTGTATGGCACACCCGCCGGGGCGTCGGTGCGTAAGGTGATTCATCGGCTGATGCCGCTGCATCGGGATTGGATCATGCGGTCGCGCTATTGCGTGGTGTCCACCATTGGGCCGAACGGCTCCGATGGCAGCCCGCGCGGCGACGATGGCCCGGTGGTGACGGAACTGGACGATCAAACATTGGCGCTACCGGACTGGCGGGGCAATAACCGGCTGGATACCCTGCGCAATATCGTCGAGGACGGGCGCATTTCGCTGATGTTCATGGTGCCGGGATCGAATACCGTGATGCGGATCAACGGTCAGGCAAAGCTAAGCGCCGACCCGGCGCTGCGGGCGCGGTTTGAACGGCAGGGTAAGCTGCCCGCCACGGTGATCGTGATCCGTATCAGGGAAATCTATACTCAATGCGCTCGCGCCACGATGCGGGCGGGGTTGTGGAACCGCGACGACAGCGCGGACCTGCCCACGGTCGGGCAAATGCTGGCCGAAGCGTCCAACGGGGACGAGGGCGGCGCGATCTATGATGTGGAATGGCCCGCCCGCGCGGCGCAAACCCTGTGGTAGCGGTTATTTCGGCCCTGACGGTGGTCGGGGCTGAAACGGTTTTTACGTTTAGACGGCCCCGCGCGGGATCAAACCCTGAGCTACCCAATCGTCGAACAGTGCCAGAACGCGGGCGCTGAATTGCGCATCGTTGATGTGGCACGCCAGTTCTTCCAGCGTGACATTGGCGGGGCAGGCGCGGCGCATTTCATCGCAGAACGCAGCCAACCCATCCGCATCATGTAACGGCGCGCCGGGGCGGTCCCATTCGTTGCAGCCGCCGGTGGGCAGGAAAAATGCCACGGGGGCTTTGGCGTCGGACAGTTTGGCGGCCATGACCTGTGCCACCTCGCGGCGTTCGTCCTGATTCAGCACGACCGAGGTCAGCAGCCGGTTATGCGCATGGGCGGGGCGGTCCGACAGGCGTTCAGGCAGCGGTTGCCAGCCGATCAGATCCACCAGATCGTAACAGGCCGGGGCTACCATTTGCGGAATACCAGCAGCCCCCGCATTGGTCAGCCGGTCAGCCCCTGCCGAAATGCCCGATCCCATCAGGTGATTGCCCACCTCTTGCGTGGCGAAATCCATGACGCAGGCAAAAGCCCCTTCGGCGGCCAGCGATTCAAAGGCCCGCCCCCCCATGCCGGTGGCGTGGAAAACGGCCACTTCGTAGCCGCGGTCTTCGAGTGCGGGTTTCAGCGTCACCATGTAGCGCAGGATGGTTTTGCCGAAACTTGTCATCCCGATCAGCGGGCGATCCCGTTTGGACGGCTCCACCGCCCGCGCCGCACCCAGCACCGCCCCCGCCGCCTGTGATAGCGAGGATTTACAAACCGAGTTCAGCCCATACAGCCCTCCGGCCCACAGGATCATCTGAATATCCGCCGCCAGCCGTTCAGGCGGCAGCATGGCGGAAAAGCTGACGGTGGACACAACGTATTTCGGCACCCCCAGCGGCAACGCGGCGCACAGGTCCAGCGCCAGATCGGTGCCCATTGTACCGCCCAGCACCACCACGCCATCAATCCGGCCCGCGCGATACAATTCCAGCGCCTTTGCCGCCGCGCCGCGTGCCATGATCTGCATGGCGATATTTTCATCGCCGCTGTCGATGGCGGCCTGAATGGAACTGCCGCCTGCTTCGGCTACGTCATGTTTGGAAACATCGGTGGGGGCTTTCGGATCACCCAGCACGCTGACATCCATGCTGAGCACACCGCCGCCCTGCGCCCGGATACAATCGGCCAGATAGGTCAGTTCGTCGTCTTTGGTGTCATAGGTGCCAGCGATCAGGATGGTTTTGTCAGCGCACATATTGGCCCTCTTTCGTCGTTATTAGGGTCTGTGGGTCAGGTTTTCATGAAGGCTTCGGCCAGCGATACGGCGGTTCGCACCGCCCGCAATGACCGTTCGCGCCCGCCCGGTTCATCACGCCGCGGGATAATCCAGCCCGGATAGGTCAGCGCCCGCAGCAGGATAAAGAAATCCAGCACAGACGGGGATATGGCGCGGCGGTGGGTGTATCCTTCGAGGAGCGCGGCTTTCATCGCCGGATAGTCGGGCGTGTCCAGAAAACGCATCAGAAAAGTGGCCAGTTCAAATTCGCGGAACCCATACCCGCCATCGTCAAAGTCGATCAGGGCAATATCCGCGCCATCCACCAGCACGTTTTCTGTCAGGATGTCGGCATGGATCAGGCCATAATCCAGATCACGTTCCAGCCCGGCCAGACGAATGCGGGCGCGGGCGCGGACATTCAGCAGCAAGTCGCGCTGATCCGGGGTCAGGTCCGGGTTTTTCCAGAACGGTCCCCACAGGATGCGATCGCCCAGCAACCCTTCCAGGTTCCAATGCGGGCGGCGGAAATCCTGTGGCGGGGTCCAGTCGTCGGACAGGTTATGCAGTTGCGCCATGACGCGGCCCAGATCACGGGCAAAGGTTGCGGGGTTTGCCACGTCCAGCCGTCCGCCCGCCCCGGCGGGGGTGCCGGGCATCCAGCTGAGCAGGCTTATCGGCATATCGCCCAGCATTTCCACCAGATGCCCGTTGATAGATGCGGCGGGGTGCGGCACGCGTAGCCCGCCTTCGGACAACTGTGCCATCCATTCCAGTTCTGAACGCAATTCCGCCTGACTGCGATAACCGGGGCGATGCAGGCGTAGCGCCATCGGGCCATCGGGCGTATCCGCCTGATAGACCACATTTTCCCGCCGCGCCGCCAGCCGGATCGCGCTGGCGGGAATGCCCCACAGGGCGGCGGCTTCGGTGGCTAACGCATCGGTCATTCTGTCACCGGGGTTTCGGTCAGCACGGTGTCCAGCGTTTCGATGACCTGATCCACATTGGCGCGGCTAAAGACCAGCGGCGGGCGCATTTTCAGCACGTTGCGGTTGCGCCCAAGGAAGTTCATCAAAACACCGCGCTGGCGCATCCCGTTGGCGACGCGTTTGGTGTACTCGGGGGCCGGGGTTTTGCTGTCCCGATCCAGCACCATTTCGGCCCCGAAAAACAGACCTGCACCGCGCACATCGCCGATGCTGTCATGCCGGTCCGCCAGTTGTTGCAAGCTGGTCTTGGCATAGGCGCCCACCTGTTGCGCGTTGTCTTGCAGCCCTTCGGATTGGATCACGTCCAGCGTGGCCAGACAGGCGGCCATAGACACGGGATTGCCGCCAAACGTGTTGAAATAGGCAAAGGCGTTGCGGAAGGCGGCCATCGTATCATGGCCCGCGATCACCGCGCCGACCGGGTGGCCGTTGGCCATAGGTTTGCCCACGGTTACGATTTCGGGCAGGAAACCCATCCGCTCATGTCCCCAAAAATGGCTGCCCAGACGGCCGAAACCGGGCTGCACCTCGTCCGCGATGATGACGCCACCGGCGCGGCGCACGGCATCAATGGCAGGTGTAAGCCAGCCGTGGGGCAGATCGGGGAAGCCTTCGTTGGCAAAGAAGGGGCAGATCACCAACGCGGAAAGACCGTGACCCTTGGCCTGTAGTTCTGCGATTTTTTCCTCGACCGCCGCGGCAAAGGCGCGGGCATGGGCCATGCCTGCCTCTCCGCCCAGTGGGCGATAGCTGTCGGGGGCGGGGACAAAGGCCATGTTGTCCCAATAGCCGCCGATGGGCGGTTTGGTCTGCGACAGTTGCGCCACGGCCATCGTATTGCCGTGATATGTGTAATCGGTGGCGATCACCCCGGTGTTCCCCGTCACCGCCTGCGCCATGCGCAGGGCAACGTCATTTGCCTCGGACCCGGTGCAGGTCATCAGCACATTGTCCAGCGACGCGTCAAAGGTGGCAGTCAGCCGTTCTGCGTAATCCACGATCCCGTCATGCAAATAGCGGGTGTGGGTGTTCAGGGTTCCGGCCTGTTTGCAGATCGCTTCGACCACCTTGGGGTGACAATGGCCGACATGCGGGACGTTGTTATAGCAATCCAGATATTTGCGCCCGTCCTTGTCCCACAGCCAGACGCCCTCGCCTTTGACCAGATGCACGGGGTCATCATAGAAGGTGGGAATATTCGGCCCCAGAAGGCGGGCGCGTTTGTCGATCAAAGTCTCTGTCATAACTGAATCCAGGCTGTTTTGAGGTCAGTATATTTATCTAGCGCGTGCATGGATTTGTCATGTCCGTTGCCGGATTGTTTGACCCCGCCCAAAGGTACGGTGTTATCCGGCCCGCCATAGGTGTTCACATGCACCACCCCGGCCTGAAGCCCCCGGATCATCCGGTGCGCCCGCGACAGGTTGCTGGTCCAGACCCCGGCGGCCAGCCCGTAATCGGTGCCGTTTGCGATGCGCAGCGCCTGATCTTCGGTATCAAAGGGCATCACGGCCAGAACCGGGCCGAATACCTCTTGCTGGGCCAGTTTGTGCGACGGGTCGACCCCGGTCACGATGGTGGGTTCCATGTAATAGCCGCCCGTGGATTCCAGAATGCGACTGCCGCCAAGGGCGATCTGCGCCCCATCGCGTACCGCATCGTCAACGAACCCCAGATTGCCCGCCAGTTGGCGGTCTGAATTTACCGCGCCGATCTGGCTGCCCAGATCCAGCGGGTCGCCCACTTTCAGCGCCTTGGCGTGGTGCGCCATGCGGTCCACGAATTCGTCATGGATCGAGCGTTCCACCAGCAACCGCGATCCGGCAACGCAGACCTGCCCGGAATTGCGGAAAATCCCCATCGCGGAGACTTTGGCCGCCTGATCCAGATCGGGCGCGTCGGCAAAGACGATATTGGGCGATTTGCCCCCCAGTTCCAGATAGACCCGTTTCAGGTTCGATTGCGCGGAATATTCCAGTAACCGCCGTCCGGTCATGCCCGACCCGGTAAAGACCAGCACATCCACATCCATCGACAGGGCCAACGCCGCGCCTGTTTCGTGGCCGTATCCGGTGACGACATTCAGAACCCCATCGGGCAGGCCCGCCTCGGTGCAAATCTCGGCCAGACGCAGCAATGACAGGCTGGCGGTTTCGGCGGGTTTCAGCACCACGGAATTGCCCGCAGCCAAGGCCGGGGCCAGTTTCCACGCGCCGATCATCAGCGGGAAATTCCACGGCACGATGGCCCCGACCACGCCCACCGCTTCGCGATGAACCAACCCCAGAACCGACGGATCGGTGGGGGCGATTTCGCCGTACACCTTGTCAATCGCTTCGGCATAATACCGGAACGTCCCGGCGGCTGATCCGGCTTCGGCTTTTAGGGCCATGTTGATTTCGGTGCCGTTGTCGCGCACCCCCAGAACCGTCAGTGCCAAGGCGTCGCGTTCGATGATGTCCGCGATTTTATGCAGCACTTTCTTGCGGCCTGCCGGGGCCATACGCGACCAGCGTCCATCGTCGAATGCAGCCCGTGCCGCCGCTACGGCGCGGTCTACATCGGATTTATCCGCCCGCCCGATCGTGGTCAGTCTTTGTCCGTCGATGGGCGAGTGAACATCGAGCGTTCCGCCCGCCGCTTCTTGCCACGTTCCGCCAATAAGAAGCTTTTGCGGCGGGACAGATGCGCCCCGAAGCGCGTCGATGAGTGCTTGTTCGACCATTTGGCCTCCTTCAGGTGTTTGTGATCCAGCCAGACACGGCGGATATGCAGCCCCAGAACGATCAGGATCATCACGAACAGGATCGCGGCAATGGGGCGGTCAATGAAATCCAGCGGGGTTTTGACGCGGGCCATTCCAGACCGCAGCTTCACTTCCATGATGCCGCCCAGAACCATGCCCAGAATGATCGGCACCACCGGCAGCGACAGGCGTTTCAGGACAAAGCCCAACACGCCGAACACAGCGGCCAGAACGCAATCGGTCACGGAATTACGCAGCGAATAGACGCCCACGAAGCTAAGCACCAAGATAACCACGCCCAGAAAGCGGTTGGGAATTTTCACCACCTTGATCAACTGGTTGGTGGAAAACAACAGAAAGACCAGAACCATCACGTTCAGGATCAGCAATGCCAGATACAGTGCCACAACAAACGGCATATCGTTCTGGAACAGTTGCGGCCCCGGCACCACGTTATGCACATAGAACACCGACAGCATCATGGCGGTCAGCGCCTCGCCGGGGATACCCAGCGCCAGCAGCGGCACCATCGCGGCGGCGGGCACGGCGTTGTTGGCGGTTTCGGCGGCGATCAGCCCTTCGGAGGATCCATGCCCAAAGGAATCCGGTTGCTTCGAGGTTTTCTGCGCGTAGGTGTAGCTCATGAATTGAGCGGTAAATTCGCCCACGCCGGGGATCATCCCCATCAGCACCCCGAAGCTGGCCGATACACCCGCCACACGCGGATGCCGCGCCAGTTCACGCAAACCCTGAAACAGCCCGCCTTTTAGTTTTGTAATGCGGGTTTTTTCGTCCTCGCCCTGCAACAGGTAAAACGCTTGGGACAGCGCGAACAGGCCCAGCACCACCACGATCAGGTTCACGCCCGATGACAGAAACGCCTGATCAAAGGTGTAGCGTTTGGTGTATTTGACAGGCTCCAGCCCGATTGTGTTCAGCCAGATGCCGAAACTGGCCAGCGCGGCAGCAATTAGGGTTTGCCCGCGATGGGCCGTGATCACCAGAATGATGCCCAGCAGGGCCGCCAGAAAAATCTCGCGCGACCCGAACATGGGGGCGACTTTTGCCAGAACCGGCGAAAACAGCATCAGGCAGATGACGGAAAACACCCCGCCAAAGAACGATGCGGAATAGGCCAGCGACAGGGCGCGTCGGGCCTCGCCCCGCGATGTCATCGGGAACCCGTCATAGGTGGTCAGCGCGTTGACCGCCGTGCCGGGGGTGTTGATCAGGATAGCCGGGATCGCGCCGCCATACATCGAACTGCCGTAAATCCCCAGCAGCACGGTCAGGCCCACAATCGGGTCCATCGAAAAGGTCGCTGGCAGCAGGATTGCAATCGCCACAGCCGGGCCAACACCGGGAATTGCCCCGATCAGCACCCCGCCGACCGAACCGACCAGCAGCGCGATCACCACGTCCCAGCGGGCCAGAATCTCCAGACCGGAAAGAAGAAGGTCCATGTGTCTTGCCCTCAGAAATTCAGAATAAAGAAGCTGCGCATCGCGCCGGGCAGGTATTCATACAGAACCGCGCCGGGGATTTTCACGTTCAGGAAGGTTTTGAACAGCAGCACGATGCAGACACCCAAACCCGCCGAAACCCACAGCAGCCGTTTGTCCCGGTAGCCCATCCGCCACACCATCAGCGGCAGGAACACCACCGTCACGGGCAGATAGCCCACCAGCGGCACCAGCCAGACATAGGCCATGAACCACAGCGCATATTCCAGCACTTGCAGCCAGATCATGCCCTCGCGCCAATCCAGCCGGTCAATTTTGCGCCGGGGCAGTCGCCACAGGTGCAGCCCGCCAAACAACACCATCCCGCCCAGCCCGACAGCGGGCCAGAACCGGGGTTGGGCGAAAAACTTGGTTCGCTTCACCCATTTGGTTTCAGCGCCGATCTGGCTTAGCAACAGCGCCGATAGCGCGACAAAGGCCAGTGCGAACAGGATTTGACCGCTGCGCCGCCCGATATGCCGGGAAAGCTCTTCGTTATCCATGACAATCCATTACAGCGTGGAAAGGAAGGGCAGGGGCCGCGCCCCCGCAGGCACAAAAAAGGCCGGGCATTCAGAACGCCCGGCCCTTTTATGACGATGTCACTCTAGCAACTTGCCGATGTGAGCCACGGTTTCGATGTCCTTGGCAACACGCGCTGCCGCGTCATCGGCCCCTTGCCAGTAGACCAGCGCGCCGGTTTCCTTGGCCACAGCCTGCGCCCGGTCGCTTTGCACGGTTTTCTGGGCCACGGCGATGATCTTATCGCGCACGTCCTGCGGGGTGTCTTTGGTGACGAACAGGCCGTTCCACAGTGCGATATTCAGCGACGGGTCCAGTTCGCCAATGGTGGGCGCATCGGGGACCAGCGGGATACGCGTATCGGTGATCGAGGTCAGCACCTTCACGCTGTCCAGACAGGGCAGGATCAGTTGCAGCGTGGTGTTGATCACATCCGCATCGCCCGATGCCAGCGTGTTGCAGTCGAGCGCATCAAACGCCGCATCTGAACCCCACTCAAAGCCCGCATTCACGGCATAGGCCTTGGTCACTTGGGTCGGGGTCAGAACGTCACCGAAGTGACCCAGGGCCACGTCGTTCGATTTGGCGTATTCGGCCAGTTCCGCCATCGACGAATAAGGCGCGTCGGCGCTGGTGGCGATGACGAACGGATAGGTCAGGAAAATGCCCAGCGGGTCGAATTTGGCCGGGGCCAGATCTTCGATGCCGATCTGGTGGCCCATGACTGGCACGCCGATCACGAAAGACCCGATCGTGTAGCCATCTGCCGGGGCATTCGCCACCTCAATCGCGCCGGGGAAGGGGCCGCCACCGCCGCCGGGTTTGTTCACTACGGCTGCCGATACGCCATATTCGGCCTGAAAATCTTCGGCGATCATGCGGGTCAGCACGTCTTCCAGATCACCGGGGGGCCACGGAACGATGAAGCTGACGGGCTTTTCAGGATATTCGGCCACGGCTGCGCCCGACATTGCCATCATGGCAACGGTCAGCACGCCACCCAAAACGGTTTTGGTCTTCATATTGGTTGTCTCCCTGTGTTAGAGTGCGGTTCATTATTCAAACCATCGGTTCTTTTTTAGATTGACAGATGGGCTGTTAGTCTGTCAACAAAATTAACATGGCAACTAAATCACGTTTTGCATTTGCCTGAAAAAGACCCGAAACACAGGATTGCCGCGTACATGGGAACCGTATCCAAGGCTTTGTCATTGCTGGATTTCTTTAATCGCACCCAGCCCTTGATCGGGCTAAGCGAACTGGCGCGCCTGTCCGGTATGAACAAGGCGACTGTACATCGGCTGATGACCGAACTGGCCGAACAGGGATTCGTGGAGCAGGCCGGTTCGGGGCGGGAATATCGGCTTGGCCCTGCTTTTTTGCGGCTTGCATCATTGCGTGAAGCGGCTGTTCCGATGCGGGATTTATGCCAGCAAGTGCTGCGCAGCCTGTCCGACGTGACAGAAGAAACCGCCCATGTATCGCTGCTTCAGGGGGATCGTCTGGTGACGCTGGCCTATGCCTATAGCCCCCATCACGGCACCCGCGTCACGATGGAGGATGCGGATATTCTGAATTTCCACGGCACATCGTCTGGATTGTCGGTGCTGGCGTTTTCCGCGCCGGATTTCGTGGATATGGTCTTGTCCCGCCCATTGGCGGTGCGCACGTCTGATACGGTGACGGACCCGGATCGTATTCGGGATATGCTGACAGAAATTCACGCCACAGGCATCGCTGAAAATGTTGGGGGCTTCGAAGAAGACGTGCATTCCCACGCCGTTCCGATCTTTGACGCCAGCCAAGCGGTGATTGGGGCGGTGGCTGTTGCGGCCCCGGTGCCGCGTATGACGCCGGAACAACGCCTGAAAATACGACGCGCGGTGAAACAACACGCGCTGGACCTGACCCGTCTGTTGGGGGGCTTCCCGCCTGACAGCTTTAACCGCGATCTTCCGCACTAACCGCTTCGGCCTGATTGGGCCGCAACACGGAGTACCCCCATGAAAGACAGCAATTTCCTGAAAGAAATGAATGCCCGCTCGGTCTGGCATCCGATGGCACATCCCGCCGACAGTCTGGCCAATCCCCCGACCATCGTGACCGGGGCGCAGGGGGTGCGGATCACTGATGTGGATGGACACGAGGTTGTGGATGGTGTCGGCGGTCTGTGGAACGTCAATCTGGGCTTTTCCTGTCAGCCGATCAAAGACGCCATCGCGGCGCAGCTTGATCGTCTGCCCTATTATTCGATTTTCCGCGGTACATCGAACGATGCGGTGATCGAACTGTCCGAAGAATTGCGGGATTTCTTTGCCCCCGATGGGCTGACCCGCGCGTTCTATACCTCGGGCGGCAGCGATTCCGTGGAAACCGCGCTGCGTCTGGCGCGGCAGTACCACAAGATTCGCGGCGAAGCGGGGCGGACCAAGTTCCTGTCGCTGAAAAAGGGCTATCACGGCACCCATTTTGGCGGCGCGTCGGTCAACGGGAATGCCAATTTCCGTACCGCCTATGAACCGCTGTTGGCGGGCTGCCATCATATCCCGGCGCCCTATACCTATCGCAACCCGTTCAACGAAACCGATCCGGCGAAACTGGCGCAGCTTTGCCTGTCCGCGCTGGAGGATGAAATCGCGTTCCAAGGGGCCAACACCATCGCGGCCTTTATCATGGAACCGATTTTGGGCGCGGGCGGTGTGATCCCGCCGCACGAAAGCTTCATGCCCGGTGTGCGCGAGATTTGCTCGAAAAACGGTATTCTGCTGATCGCGGACGAGGTGATCACCGCCTTTGGCCGCACCGGAAGCTGGACCGGCAGCCGCCATTGGGGTGTGCAGCCCGATCTGATGTGTACCGCCAAGGCCATCACCAACGGCTATTTCCCGTTCGGCGCGGTGATGATCGCCGATAAGGTGGTCGAGGTGTTTGAAAAAGACGAAACCGGCAAGGCCGCGATTGGCCACGGTTACACCTATTCCGGCCACCCGGTCGGCGCAGCGGCGGCGTTGGCCTGTCTGGCGGAAACCAAGCGCCTGAACGTGCCGGAAAACGCAGCCGCGCGGGGGGCGGAATTGCACGCCGGTCTGTTGGCGCTGCAAGAACAGTTTGACGTGATCGGTGATGTGCGTGGCGGTCATGGGCTGATGTGCGCGGTGGAACTGGTGTCTGATCGCACGACCAAGGCCCCGATTGATAAGAAATCCATCGGTCAGGTGCAGGAAGTCGCCTATCAATCCGGTGCGATGGTGCGGGTGTCCGGCCCCAACATCATCCTGTCGCCGCCGTTGGTGCTGACCTCGGACGATGTGCAGGTGATCCTGTCCGCCCTGAAAGCAGGGTTTGCCAGTCTGTAATTCGGGGCTGAGCTGAACAGAAAAGCGCCCGGCCGGGGAACGGTCGGGCGCTTTTTTCGTGATGTGGTTGGGTGGGCTTAGGCCGCAGGCACAACCAAAACCAAGCCATCCAATGCGGCGTTGGCTACGATTTGGCAGCTCAGGCGGGAACAGTCTTTGCGCTCGGCCTCGGCCACGTCCAGCATTGCATCCTCGAAATCGTCGGGGCTGCCGGTTTTGCCGGTCCAATCATCCGCAACATAGACATGACAGGTGGCACAGCTAAGGTTGCCGCCGCATTCCCCGGTGATACCGGGGATGTTGTGTTCAACGGCGGCGGCCATCATGTTTACGCCATCGGCCACATCGGCGCTGATTTCGCCGCCATCAGGCAGAATCCAAGTGACTTTCATCTTTTTCCCTCACACATGCCAAACATAGAAGTCGCGCAGTTGATCGCCTTCCAGGTCTTTGGTTTTCTTGACTTCTTTTTCTTTCATAAAGACGTGGTTCGCCACCAGTTCCGCGCCCACCGCTTCGGTCAGAATGGTATCGGCCTTCAGGTCTGCAATCGCGCCTTTTAGATCAATGGCGGTGCTTTCCTTGGCGTCCCATTTTTCAAACCCGTCCCCGGTTTCGCGTGGCGGCAGATCGTACTTGTTTACAACCCCCAGACGCGCGGCCTGTAGCACCGCCGCCACAGCGGTATAGGGGTTCGAGGACGCGTCTGCCGTGCGGTGTTCCATCCGCGCCTTTACGCCGCCTTCGGATGAAATCCGCGTGGTGACATTGCGGTGATCGCCGCCCCAGTTGCACAGGAACCCCGACAGTGAACCGGGCTGAAGCCGCTGATAAGAATTGGCCGTGGGCGCAATTAGTCCGGCCAGCCCCTTATGGTGTTTCAGCAGCCCGGAAATGCAGCCACGGGCGATGTCGCTCATGTGATCCGGGCCGCCCTTTTCGCCCTGCGCCACGACATTCGCGCCATTCTGATCGCTGAACGAAAAATTGACGTGCATCCCGGACCCGCCGACTTCGGCAATCGGTTTGGGCAGGAAGGATAGGACAATCCCATGTTCCAGCGCGATCTCCCGCGCCATCAGGCGGAACAGCACGATGTCATCCACAGCTTTGACCGCGTTATCAAAAGTCAGGGTATATTCAAATTGCGGGCTGTCATATTCGCTGGTGATCATGTCTAGCCGGAACCCCAGCTCGTCCGCTTTTTCCCAGATTGCATCGTTGAACCGCAGCGGATCGGTAAAGGGGCCGGTGCCGTAAACATGGGCGCCGGGGGTGTCATAAGGCACCAGTCGCCCGTTTTCATCGGACATCATGGCAAAGGCTTCCAGTTCCAGCCCCACCTTGGGCGTCAGCCCCATCGCGCCCCAATCGGCGACTGCCCGTTTCAGCGCCCCACGGCCACACAGCGGCAGGGGGCGGCCTTCGTCGTCGTACAGATCACCCACCACGATTTTCGTGGCGCGTTCCCAACTGTCCCGGATTTCCTCGGCCTTCCAGACCAGTTCCATATCCGGCAGCCCTTCCATCATCATGGCACCGGGGGCGGGCAGCAGATCCTTGTCGTAATGCACCCCAAAGGTGGATCGGCAGAACCGGGTTGAATCATCTCCGATCTTTGAACCGGGCAGGTATTTGCCCCGCATGATCGACAGATGATCGCAAAATAACGCACGCAGGCGGGTGTTCATTCAGTTTGCTCCCTATTTGGGAACCACCCGGACGGGCAGTTCCTTGATCCCGCCCACGAAGTTCGAGCGCAGGAATTTATGCGGGCCTGTGGCCTCTATAGATTTGAGTCGTTTAGATAGTTCCTGAAACAATACGCGCACTTCCAGACGCGCCAGCCACATGCCCAGACAGACATGCGGGCCACCCTGACCAAAGGACAGGTGTTTGTTCGGGGTGCGTTTCAGGTTCACCCGGAACGGATCGTCGAAAACGGTTTCATCCCGGTTGGCCGAGGAAAACCAGTACAATACCTTGTCCCCGGCCTTGATGGTTTTGCCGTGCATGTCCACATCCTGCGTGGCGGTGCGGCGGAAATACAGCGCCGGGGTGGCCCAGCGGATGATTTCATCAGGGGCGGTGTCCCAGATGTCTTCGGTCTGCATTTGGCCCAGCAATTCGGGCTGATGGCACAGCGCCTGCATCCCGGCGGCAATCGAATAGCGGGTGGTGTCATTCCCCGCCGCCACCAACAGGCAGAAGAAGTTGCGGAATTCTTCTTCGGTGATGACGCTGCCATCCTTGCTTGGTTGCAGGATCAGATGCAGCACCCCATTGGTATCCCCTGCGGCCGCCTTTTTCGCCATTAGATCCTTGGCATATTGATACAATTCCGCCCCGGCGGGGGAATTGAATGGCATCATCCGAAATTCATCGGTGGTCATCTGATCCAGAACGTGATCGGTGAAATCCGGATCTGTGTTGGCGATCAGCGCGTCGCCCTTTTCCACCAGCCAGGGCAGATCTTCGTCCGGGGTGCCAAGGATACGGCCCAGCATCCGCATCGGTAGCTGCCGGGCGATTTCCTTGGTCGCGTCAAATTCACCCTTTTCCAGCGCGATATCCAGAATTTCGTCACACAGGCCGCGAATGTCCTGTTCAAACTCTGCGACAACGGGTTTGGAAAACGCTTTGGCAACCTTGATCCGGGTCTGCATATGTTCGGGCGGATCGGTTTCCTGAAAGGTGCGGCGGGCCAGATATTCCTCGTAGGTCTGGTCTTCCATCCGAATCCCGCGGGCCGAGGAAAAAATCTGCGGCTGGCGGTTCATTTCGGTGATGTCTTCGTGGCGGGTGATAGACCAGAACCCCTGTCCAGCGTCCCAATCGGTCCAATGCACCGGATCATCGCGCCGCAGCCGGGCAAAGGTGTTATGTGGCGCTCCCCGCGCAAACGTGTCGTGGCTGGTCAGGTCCGCAAACCCGTCATCAGTCGGAGTCCAGATCGTCATGCTTGCACCTCTTGCCGTTAACTTGTTATGTATATTAATAAGGCTTATAAATATGTAAAGAAAAATCCGGGATCATGGCGATGCGCATTGCAATTTTGGTAACGAATACGGACGAAAGCCCATTCGCGCAGCAACACCCCAAGGATGGGGATAAGTTTACAGCCCTGCTGCATCTGGTGCGCCCGGATTGGGAAACGCAGGTGTTTTCCGTCAAGGATGGCGATTTCCCTGACGATCCGGCGCTGTTTGATGGTGTGATGATCACTGGCAGCCCTGCCTCGGTTCACGATCCGGAACCGTGGGTCGCACGGTTGATGGCGATGATCCGGGACGTTGTGGCGCGGGGCATCCCGCTGTTTGGGGCCTGTTTCGGCCATCAGGCGATTGCGCTGGCCTTGGGCGGGCAAGTCGGAACCAATCCCGGTGGCTGGGTGTTCGGACGTACCGAAACCACGCTGACCCACCGCAAACCGTGGATGCAGGCGTTGCCGGATACGCTCAGCCTTTATGCTGCGCATGTGGAACAGGTGACGCGCCTGCCGGACGGCGCGCAGCCGCTATCGGCCAATCCGGCCTGCCAATCGGGGGCGTTTGCGATTGGGAACCATGTCTATACCACGCAATACCACCCGGAAATGTCTGCTGATTTCATCGCGGCCCTGACCGAGGAAATGACCGAAAAACTGCCGCAGGATGTGCTGAATACTGCCCGTGCATCGCTCAACGCCCCGGCTGATACCGAAGCTTTCGCAGAATCACTGGCGCGGTTTTTTGAACAGACCTAACGGTTCTTTCTTGGCCAAAATATCCGCGGGGGAGGCCCGAAAGGGCCGGGGGCGGCAGCCCCCATTGCGTGCGTTCAGCCCAAAGCAGCCAGCAGGTCCAGCGCGGTGACGTGATCGAATTGCACATGTCGCGCCATTGCCGCTTCGGCGGCTTCGGATTGGCGGGCATAGATCAGGTCGGCGATTTCCCGGTGATCGCGGGCCGATACCTCGATTACACCGGCATAATGATACCGCGCCCGGTAATAGGCCATCAGCTTGCGGGCGTTCATCTTGATCATATCCAACAGGAATGGATTGCCCGCTGCTTCGGCCACGACACGGTGGAAATCCATGTTCAGTTGGTAATATCGGTCGGGTTCCGCATCGCCCAGTTCCGCCGCGTGCCGTTCACAGGCCTGAACTGCGGCTTCCAGTGTGGTGCGATGGGCCGGGGACAATCGTCGTGCGGCCAACCCGGCGGCCTGACCTTCCAGTTTGGCGTGAACCTCCAGAATCGCCAGAAACTCCTCTAGCGTGGGTTTGAATACCACGGCCCCCTTACGGGGAAGGCGCCGGATCAACCCGGCGGTTTCCAACTGGATCAGCGCCTCCCGCACCGGGGTGCGGGAAACATTGTGTGCGGTGCTTAGCCCGGTTTCTTCGATCATGTCGCCGGGGTTCAGATCGCCGGTTTCAATGGCGCCCAGAACGGCCTGAATGATGATGTCAGTCTGGCCCGCCATGCCTGTGTCAGCCCTTCCAATGCGCCATTTTGGCCCGTGCGGCCTGTGCCAGCATCACGACGTCAATGCCCACGGCCAGAAACTGTGCGCCCCAGTCCCGGTATTCAGCCGATACCGCGTCATTGCCCGACAGTATGCCTGCTGCCTTGTCCGAGGCTGCAATCCGGCCCAGACAATCGCGGATCACGGCCCGCACGTCCTCGTGGTTGCTGTTGCCGGGGTGGCCCAGATCGGCGGCCAGATCGGCGGGGCCGATGAACACGCCATCCACGCCGTCCAGCGTCAGGATTTCGTCCAGCGCCTCCACCCCTTTGCGGGTTTCCACCTGTACCAGCAGGCAGATTTGGTCATTCGCGGTTTGCACGTAATCCCCGATTTCAGAAAACCGCGATGCCCGCGCCAGCGCCGCGCCCGCGCCGCGAATGCCTGCAGGTGGGTAACGGCAGGCGCGTACCAGTTCACGGGCCTGATCTGCGGTTTCGACCATCGGAATCAGCAGGGTTTGCGCCCCGATGTCCAACGCCTGTTTGATCAGCCAGTCATTGCCCACGGGCAGGCGCACCACCGGATGCGAGTGTTTCCCATCCAGCACCTGCAATTGCTGCATGATGCTGCGGATGTCGTTTGGGGCGTGTTCGCCGTCGATCACCAACCAGTCAAACCCGGCGGTCGACAGGATTTCAGTGGCATAGGCATCGCCGAACCCCGCCCAGCAGCCATATTGCATATCGCCACGGGTCAGCGCTGCTTTGAATGTGTTTACGGGAGCGGGCATGTCAGGCGTCCTTCAGTTTAGCGGCGGTTTCAGTGATTACATCAAAGGCGGTGTTTATGTCATCCTCGGTACAGTCAAACTGCCCCGCCTGAAAGCGGATGACCAGTTTGCCCTGTGTCCGGGTCTGGGTCAGGTAAATCCGCCCATCGTCATTGATTGCGGTCAGCAGGTCCAGCGTGGCCTGATCGGCATCGCGCCCCGTTGGCACCCAGCGGAAGGTAAACAGCGACAGCACCGGGTCTGTCACGATTTCCATATCCGGCACGGTGCGCAGCTTTTCAGCCAGCGCTTGCGCCCATGTTACATGGTTGCGGATCATCTGGCGCAGCCCGTCCAGCCCATAAGCGCGGATCAGGAACCACAGTTTCAGCGCCCGGAACCGGCGGCCCAGCGGCACCGACCATTCGGAATAGTTGATGATTCCGTCCGCGCCGTGGGTTTTGAGGTATTCGGGCTGAATAGCCAAGGTTTGCGTCAATGCTTCGGGCGATTTCACGAAATGGGCGGACAGATCGAACTGCGTTCCCAGCCATTTATGCGGGTTGAACACGATTGAATCCGCCTGATCCACACCAGCCCACAGGCTGCGGTATTCCGGGCAGATCATGGCCGAACCGGCCCATGCAGCATCGACATGGGTATACAGGCCATATTTCCGTGCCACAGTGCATGTCGCGGCGATGTCATCACAGGCGCCGGTCCCGGTGCCGCCCACACAGGCCACGATCCCCGCAGGCAAATACCCCGCGTCCAGATCGGCCTGAATTTGTGTCTCCAGCGCGGCCACGTTCATGGACCGAAGCGGGCCTTGGGTGGGGATGCGTACCAGATTGGCCTGACCGATCCCCGCTACCCAGATCGCCCGATCCACCGATGTATGCACCTCGTCCGAGCAATAGACCCGCAGGGGTTTTTGCCCCGGCAGGCCGTGGGCATTACCATCCCAGTTCAGCGCCCGCTCGCGCATAACCAGCACCGCCGCCAGCGTCGCGGACGAAGCGGAATCCTGAATCACCCCGGCAAACCCGTCCGGCAGGCCCAAACCTTGCCGCAGCCAGTCCATCATCCGGGTTTCCATTTCCGTCGCGGCGGGCGAGGTCTGCCACAGCATACATTGCGGTGCCATCGCCGTAACCAGATTGTCCGCCAGCACCGCAGCGGGCGAGGCATTGGACGGGAAATAGGCAAAGAACCTAGGGTGCTGCCAATGGGTAATCCCCGGCACCACGATCCGCTCAAAATCGGCGATCACGTCCTCGATTGGTTGGGGCGCGTCGGGTGGGCTGGCGGGCAGGGCGGCCAGCACCTCGCCGGGTTTGGTCTGGGCGCGCACCGGACGATCCCGCAGGCCCGCATGATATTGAGCCGCCCAGTCGGCTGCCCATTTGCCCCATTTCGGAAAATCGCTCCAGCGCATGATGCTCCCCCTGTATAATTCAGTTAACATGTTAAATAACAAAAGGGGCAGCACCCCGGCAAGGATAAACCATCACCGGGGTACAAAAAGGTCAAGTCGGGGAATGACTGGCATCCCCCGGCTTTTCCGATCCACACAGAAGATGTGGCTTATCGCTTATACGGATCGTCCAGCGCGGCCAGTACCGTGCCAGCACAATCACCGAAGCCGATGGTGTAGCCATCGCCCTTGGCCGCACCATGCAGGGTCAGGGTGTCTCCGTCCTCAAGGAAGCTGCGGGTTTCGCCGGTGTCCAGTTCCAACGGTTCCTGACCGCCCCAGCTCAGTTCAAGCAACGAACCACGTTCGGATTTTTCCGCGCCCGAAATCGTCCCGGACCCCAACAAATCGCCCGCATTCATCGGGCAGCCGCTGGTGGTGTGATGCGCCAGTTGTTGCGCTGCGGAATAGTACATTTCCTTGTAATTGGTCTGTGCGATGGTTGTGGCCATCTTGCCCGCCGGGGCCAGTGTGACCGACAGATCAATATCATACAGCATCGGACCGCAATCGCGCAGATGCGGCAGCAGTTCCTTTTCCCGCGCCGGGGTATCGGTGCGGAAAGGTTCCAGCGCCGCCTTGGTCACGATCCAGGGGCTGATGGTGGTGGCGGTCGCCTTGGCCTGAAACGGCCCTAGCGGTTGATATTCCCACGCCTGAATGTCGCGTGCGGACCAGTCATTCAGCAGCACATAGCCAAAGATATTGTCGTCAGCTTCCTGCACGGTGATCGGCCCGTAAGACCCGGTCCCGACAATCGCACCCATTTCCAGTTCCAGATCGAAACGCTGACAGGGGGCAAAGCGCGGGGCGTCATCATTCGGGCCTTTCAACTGGCCCCACGGACGGCGCACGTCGGTGCCGCTGACCACCACGGAAGACGCCCGCCCGTTATAGCCGATGGGGATATGCAACCAGTTCGGCGGCAGTGCGTTTTCCGGGCCACGGAACATGGTGCCAACGTTAAAGGCGTGGTTCTTCCCGGCATAGAAGTCAGTATATTCCGCGATCAGGAACGGCATGTGCAGTTCGGCATCGGCCTGCGGCACCAACAGCGCCGTGGCGGCTGCCTGATCGGCGCTGCCTTCGGCCAGAATTTCGATCAGACGGGCGCGCAGGGCGGCCCACAGATCGGGGCCTTCTTCCATGACTTCGTTCCAGAACGGCACGTCAAACAGCGGCAGATCAGCCAGCGCGATCAGGCCGGTTTCTTCGGCGGCGCGACAGTCCAGAATCATATCGCCAATGGCCACCCCACAGCGCGGGTCCAGTTCGGCGGTTTCAAACACGCCATAGGGCAGGTTGTTCAGCGGAAACGGGCAGTCGGCGCTATTGGCCGAGGCCACCCAGCTTTTCATCAATGACATTGTCAGTCCTTTGGTTCGGTGCAGGTTTCCTGTCATCCTGCACCATTTTGTTCATCTTGCCAGAAATACTCCGGGGTGAAGTCAAAAGGGGCAGCACCCCTTACTTCTTGCCGGGGGTTCCGTCGAATTTCTTCTCCAGATCGGTCCAGCAGTCGATATAGTCATCCTGCAACGGGGCTTCATCGGCAGCAAAGCCGGTCAGGTGTTGCGGGAACCGTGTTTCGAACATGAAGGACATGGTATTGTCCAGCTTATCCGGCCCAAGATTGGCGTTCGACGCCCCCTCGAAGGCGTTTTTGTCCGGCCCGTGTGGTAGCATCATGTTGTGCAGCGACATCCCGCCGGGGATGAAACCCTGCGGTTTGGCGTCGTACTGGCCGTAAATATTGCCCATCAGTTCCGACATGATGTTCTTGTGATACCACGGCGGACGGAAGGTGTTTTCGGCCACCATCCAGCGTTCACGGAACAGCACGAAGTCAATATTCGCGGTCCCCGGCACGCCCGAGGGCGCGGTCAGCACGGTAAAGATGCTGGGGTCCGGGTGGTCGAACAGGATCGCGCCGACCGGGCAGTATGTGCGCAGGTCGTATTTATAGGGCGCGTAATTGCCGTGCCATGCCACCACGTCCAGCGGCGACTGGCCGATCTGGGTTTCATGGAACTGACCGCACCATTTCACGGTGACTTTCGATGGTGTTTCCTTGTCCTCGAACGCCGCGACAGGGGCTTTGAAATCGCGCGGATTGGCCATGCAGTTCGCACCAATCGGGCCACGGCCCGGCAGTTCAAACTTTTGCCCGTAGTTTTCACAAACAAAGCCACGGCACGGACCTTCCAGCACTTCGACCTTATAGACCAGACCGCGGGGGATAATCGCGATTTCCTTGGGTTCCAGATCAATGATGCCCAGTTCGGTAAAGAACCGCAGGTGGCCTTCTTGCGGCACCACCAGCAATTCGCTGTCCGCCGAGAAGAAATATTCATCCACCATGGACGCGGTCACAAGATAGACATGGCTGGCCATGCCGACCTGGGTATTCACATCGCCCGCTGTGGTCATGGTGCGCATCCCGGTCAGCCATGTCAGCTTGTCCTCGGTATGCGGCACCGGGTCCCAGCGATATTGGCCCAGACTGGTCACATCCGGGTCCACATTGGGGGCGGATTTCCAATACGGCAGGTCAATCTTGGTGTAGCGGTGCGAATGTTTCACGCTCGGGCGGATACGATAGCACCACGTCCGTTCCGGCGGGTTTGCGGTGAACGCCGTTCCCGAAAGCTGTTCACCATACAGGCCATATTCGCATTTCTGCGGGCTGTTCATGCCTTGGGGCAAGGCGCCCGGCAGCGCCTCGGTTTCAAAATCATTGCCAAAACCGGGCATATATCCCGGTGTGGTGCCGCCGGTGTTGGGCGCTTGTACAACGCCATCGGCAAGAATCTGATCTTTCATCGCGCGTCCTCCGTTAAATTAGTTGCGGGGTTAATGGTTGTTTTTGTAACCAACAAGGTAAGGAGACCCCGAAATGGAAAAAAATGATGACTTTCCCCTGCAACAATTCCTGCCGTACCTGCTGAATCAAGCTGCCGAAGAAAGCGGGCTGGAATTTCAGCGTGTTTACAAGAATCGCTATGGGATGCTGCGCACAGAATGGCGGGTTTTGTTTCACTTGGGCATGTACGGCCAAATGACCGCCAAGGAAATCGGCCAGCGGTCCAAGATGCACAAGACCAAGATCAGCCGCGCGGTGCAACGGCTGGCCGATCGCCGCTTCCTGACCCGCGATACAGATGACAAGGATCGCCGGGTTGAACATCTGGCCCTGACCACAGCAGGCGAGGCGGCCTATCGCGATTTGCGGCAGGTGGCAGAAAAATATGATGCAAAACTATCCGCCACCCTGAGCGACGAAGAAAACCGCATCTTGCGGCAAGCGTTGTGGAAACTGGCCCGAATGGGCTGAGGCATGGGCCGAGGCCGGGGTCAGAAATTAACCTCGATCCCCGGCAGGTTCAGCGATTTCATCAGGTCACGTAATTCCTGACGCGCGGCGACATTGGAAATGTTCAACTGTTTCACGCCGATGTCACGCAGGTCCAGCAGGGTCAGACCACGCGGGAACAATTCGCGGAAAATGACACGCTCATGGAAGCCGGGGACCACGCGGAATCCGATCCGTTTGGCCAGCGCCTCCAGCGCCTTTTCCATCTTTTCCTTGTTCACCATCTGCTGCGCCCCCAGACGGTTACGCAGGACAACCCAGTCAATCGGCTTCAGCCCGGCCTGCGCCCGTAACTGGCGGGCATTCCACACCATTTCCGAATAAACCGACGGTCCCATGATCTTGTTGCCGTCCGTATCCACATGGGCCAGCAGGTCGAAATCCACGAAACTGTCATTCAATGGCGTGATTAGCGTATCCGCCAGCGAATGCGCCACCTGACTAAGCCGCGTATGTGATCCGGGGCAATCAATCAGGATGAAATCGTTTTCCGGCTCGATCTCTGCAATGGCCTTGGACAGGCGGTGGTCATAGGGGTTTTCGCCCGGTTTCAGTTGCTCCTGATCAATCTGGGGCAGGTCGTGATAGCTGGGGCTGGGCAGGTCCAGTTCCGAGTTTTGCAGGAATTGCGCACGGTTATGCACATACCGGGCAAAGGTTTTCTGACGCAGATCCAAGTCCAGTACGGCCACGCGTTTCCCCATGCGGGCCAGCGCCGTGGCCACATGCATCGACACGGTGGATTTTCCCGCCCCGCCCTTTTCATTCCCGACGACGATAATATGCGCCATTGCACCCCTATCCCGCTATAACTTGCCTTGTTTCGGCTGCGCGGCCACAGGATATGGTGGCTGGTCCGATATTTCAAAGCATTGTTGCCTGTTTTGTCGCTTCATTGGCATCTGTTGCAGAAATATGGAAGGGCCAAGATACGCCGCGCGGGCAGCAAAATTCTTTCAAAGAATTTTGTCGGAAAACTTTGAAAGTTTTCGGCACCCGATCCATTGCGGACCAAAAAGAAAACCCCGCCAAAGGCGGGGCTTTCGGTAACATAAAACGCGGTTGGGATCAGAAGCCCAGACCGGCGTATTTGTTTTTGAACTTCGACACACGGCCGCCAGCGTCCAGCAGACGCGAGGTGCCGCCGGTCCATGCCGGGTGTACGGTGGGGTCGATGTCCAGTGACATGGTGTCGCCCTCGGCGCCCCAGGTGGAGCGCATGGTGATCATGGTGCCATCGGTCATTTTCACTTCGATGAAGTGATAGTCGGGGTGGATACCTTCTTTCATCGGTGAATTCCTTATGCCTCAGCTTTGGGCTTGTAGTTGGTGACTTCTGCGATACGGGCGGATTTACCGCGACGGGTCCGCAGGTAGTACAGTTTGGCGCGACGCACGCGGCCACGACGAACAACGGTGATGCTGTCGATGTTGGTCGAATACAGCGGGAACACACGTTCCACACCTTCGCCGAACGAAATCTTGCGAACGGTGAAAGACCCGGCAATGCCCGAACCGTTTTTACGGCTGATGCAAACGCCTTCGTAGTCCTGCACACGGCTACGCGACCCTTCGGTCACTTTGTAGCCAACGCGGATGGTGTCACCCGCTTTGAAATCGGGGATGGTTTTCCCCAAGGCGGCAATTTGCTCCGCCTCCAGTTGTGCGATCAGATCCATCGCTTTGCTCCTATCTGCTTGCGGTTTGGTCCGCAAAGGTTTGTCACGTCCTCATAGCTCTGTGCCTTCGACCGGGTCCGCCGCAGCGCCCGCCAGAGTTCAGGTCGTCTTTCCTTGGGGGCTTTGGCATCGGCGCGGATTTCGGGGCAGGGACGGGCAGAAGGAAGCCCGGTATCCCGAAGGCAAATAACCAAAGCGTCCGAGTCGGTTTCCCGCTCGGAACTTGGGGGTGTGTAAGAGAGATCGGCCAGCAAAGCAAGGCACAAAGGCGCGTTACTTGCCCTTTGTTTTCTCGTATTCCGCCCACATATCGGGGCGGCGGGCGCGGGTGATTTCCTCGGCCATGTGTTGCCGCCATTCGGCGACTTTGCCGTGGTGGCCGGACATCAGGACATCCGGGATCGCGCGACCCTGCCATTCAGCGGGGCGGGTGTATTGCGGATGTTCCAGCAACCCGTTGGAATGGCTTTCTTCTTCGATGCTTTCGGCATTGCCCAGAACCGAGGGCAGCAGCCGCACCGTGGCGTCAATCATCGCCTGCGCGGCGATTTCCCCGCCGGTCAGGACAAAATCGCCCAAGGACACTTCCTGAATGTCGTAATGATCCAGTACCCGCTGATCCACCCCCTCAAACCGGCCGCACAGCATGGTCACGCCGTCGCAGTCCGCCCAGGATCGCGCCAGCCGTTGATCGAACCGTCGCCCGCGCGGCGACAGATAAACCAGCGGGCAGTTCCCCCGCGTGTTGCGCTGCACATGGTCAATCGCATTCCCCAGCACATCGGGCCGCAGCACCATCCCCGCGCCGCCCCCGGCGGGGGTGTCGTCAACGTTCCGGTGCTTGCCCACGCCAAAGCGCCGTAAATCAGTGGTTTCCAACTGCCACTTACCCTCTTTCAGGGCTTTGCCAGTCAGGCTTTCGCCCAGCACCCCCGGAAAGGCCTGCGGGAATAGCGTGATGATCCGCGCGGTCCAGACGCCCGCAATCGGTGCATCTTCGGCCATCAGGTCCTGCGGTTGCAGGGTCAGGCGGATGGATTTGCGGCCATAAGACCGGGCCGGGGGCTGCGTAGGGGTATCGTTCATGGCGCGGGTCTTACCCGGTTCCCCCCGTCTCCGCCAAGCGTTGTTTTGCGATATGCGCTCGCAGAGCCGCAGTCAGCCCGTCAAATTCCATCGGAAAGCTGGCCTCGGCAGCTTCCAGATCGTGCAGCAGGGGGAAGCAGTCCGACTCGCAGTCTTCGGTTATCATCTGGTCCATCAGGGCGCGGACCTCTTGGCGCACGGCGGGGTGGGGGCTGACCAAGGCTCGTTCGGTCATGATCCCGGTCCCGCCCAGTTCGGATTGGACATGTCGCAACCGGGGAATGGCCAGCAGTCGCAGAAGCAGCATGTCCTGCCGCCCGGACACGCGCAATGGGTCATCTGGCGTCAGGTCCAGATCGTACAGCCAGTCAAAGGCATCGCTGTCCAGCGCATCGTATAATCCGGCTGCCAGCGTATCCAGATCGGGGCAGGGCTGGTTCCGCAGCAGGGCCAGCGTCTTCAGGATTTGTGGCGGGGGGTGTGGTGTGTCAATTTCTGGCAGCGAGGCCATATCCGTAATGGTGGCGGTCATCTGGTCCAGTAGGGCGTCCATTTCCGCCTGTTCCGGTGTCCAGCGATAGCGCCAGATCGCGAACCCCGCCGCCCCGGCGCAGATCAGCACCGGCCCCCAGATCGGCATTGGCAGTGACCCGGTTAACACGGCCAACCCCCGGCCCAGCCCCATCAGCATCCCCACCAGCGCGGCATTGATGATCAGTACGGCCAAAGCGGATGCAATCGCGGCCCCGGTTCGGCCCGGCATACGTCGGGTCAGCGTGGTTTGTGCGCCGAGCAGCGTCGCAAAGACCGGCAATACTGCCCACGGGGCCACGGCCCAGCCCGCCAGAACCGGGGCGCTGAACAGCGGAGCCGCGAAACTCAAAATGCCAGAGATTGAGTATCTTTCAAAAGCCATGCCCGCAGTCTACCGCGCCCCCCGAAAGCGGCGAAGTGACAAAGCCGGTCATGTGCTGCTGTCATCCGCCAGCATTGCATCCTTGATCCGGCGCAGTTCGGCCATCAGAGCCTGTGGTTGCAGGGGCGGGCGGATGGATTTTGTGCCGTGGGATCTGGGTGCTTTGGTCGTGAATGGGGTTTAGCGGGGTGTCGCCGCGTCCGCCAATATCATTTTGCCGCTTTGCGCCGGGTTTCCGCAGGGCGTTCGGCCATCGCCAGGTCATGTTTCGCCTGTTTCAGGGCATTGCCGCGCAGATGGCCCCGGTTCATGTCCAGAAAACAGGCGCTAAGCGTGTCTGACTGGCCCGGATTGTGGCGTGCGACAGGTTTTAGCCGTTGGCGCACATCGTCGGGCAAATCCAGCAGTTCGGCGATGGCTTGGCCGGGGCCAAGGGGATGATTGGCATAATCCTCTAACGCGGCGGTATGGATCGGCACAGGGGCGATGGCGGTGGCGATCTGCATGGCATCTGCGTGTAAATCCGGGGGTGGGGTGAATGCTGCGCGGAACGTTGCAAAATCCTGCGTCAGGCGGCTGGTACGCAGAACATGACGCCAGATGCTGCTCAAAAACGGCTGCGTCTGTCGTGTGGTGTACAGAAATTCAATCCGCACATCTGGCCCGAACCGGCGGCGGCATTCGCGGATGATTTCCCGCGCCAGCGGGATTGCCATAGGCGCGTATTGCCGGGGTGGGCGCAAGTGTGAGCCGCGAAACCCCAGCATCATTCCAGAAAAACTTTCGCGCGAAATCACGATTACCGGCGTATCCGGAACCGTTTGCAAAAATTCCCGGAACCCCCGCCGGAACAGCCAGCGGCGCCAGAATACCGATCGTTGCCCATACCAGCGCCCCAAATAGCGCGCTCGGCCAAGATCGGTTTTCAAATAAATGGCCGTATAGGGTTTTAGCAGCTTCGCGTTGCGTTCCAGAAAAGCCTGAATGCTGGTCGTGCCGGTTTTATGAAACCCGGCATGAACGATCACCCGCGTCATGCGTCAAACAGCCCCTCGGGTGGGTCGGCGATGATACGGCCCGCGGTCAGGTCCACCGTGGGGACGGCGGCTTTGGTGAAGGGCAACAGGACCGAGTCCCGCAATCCCGCCCCGTGGATTTCCAGCAAGTCACCTGCGCCGTGGTCATGCACCGCCTTTACCTGCCCCAGCAGGGTGCCGCCGGTGTCATAGACCGCCACCCCGATCAGATCGGCATAGTAAAATTCATCATCCGGCAGCGATGGCAGGCGGGACCGTGGCGCATACAGGTTGACGCCCTTTAGCGCGTCCGCGTCTTCCTTGGTGGTGACGCTGGACAGCCGTACTGACAGCCCGTTCTTGATCGGGCCAATGATCCCCACCTCGAAGCTGAGGCTGCCATCTTCGGTGACAAGCGGGTTATAGTCCTCGATCGCTTCGGGATCGGCGGTAAAGCTTTTCAGCCGCACCTCGCCCCGTACTCCGAAGGCTCCGGCGATGGTGCCTACACAGATCAGTTCGTCGGGATTGTCCATGTCGTCCTGCCTGATTGTCCGTTTCAGCCCGTGATAGCGCGTCCCTGCGGGGCGGGCAATTCATCCCGTGCGACAAAAGAAAAGGGGCGCTTCAAAGAGCGCCCCAATTCCGGCAGATGTGGCCCAAAGGCCGGACATCTTATTCTTCGGCAGCTGCTTCTGCGGCTTCGGCTGCTTTTGCAGCTTTGGCTTCGGCGCGGTCCACGGCTGCTTTGCCGGGGGTGCCTTTTTTCGGGTTGTTGCGCTCTTTCTTGGCGACAACACCGGCAGCTTCCAGGAAGCGGGCCACACGGTCGGTCGGCTGTGCGCCTTGGCCCAGCCAGTACTGCACGCGCTCCATGTCCAGTTTTACGCGCTCTTCGCTGTCTTTCGGCAGCAGCGGGTTGTAGGTGCCCAGCTTCTCGATGAAGCGGCCATCGCGTGCCATGCGGCTGTCAGCAGCCACAACGCGGTAGAACGGGCGTTTTTTCGAGCCGCCACGGGCCAGACGGATTTTCATTGCCATTGTTAAGGTCTCCTTTGATGGCGTTGACCGGGGCATTCCCGGTTATTTCTGGTATTCACGGAACCGGCAGATCAGGCCTGATGCTTCCGGTGGTGTTGGATCACTTCCTGAATGATGAATTGCAGAAAGCTTTTAGCGAATTCGGGGTCCAGATCGGCCTGTTGGGCCAGCTCTTCCAGACGGGCGATTTGTTTGGCTTCGCGGTCCGGGTCCGAGGGCGGCAGGTCATGGGTGGCCTTCAGCTTGCCCACGGCCTGCGTGTGCTTGAACCGTTCCCCCAGCGTATAGACAAGGATGGCGTCCAGACGGTCGATGCTTTCGCGGTGTTCTTTCAGCACCTCGGCGGCGCGGGTTACAGCGTCAGTCAATGGGCATCCCTTTCGGTTTGAACAGCGGATCGGCGTAGTTGGCGATTTCCATCTGAATCCCGTGGGCCAGCTGGGTGTTGCGCAACTGGTCGCGGGTGGGGTGGCGATAGACGAAATCGTTGCCATCCACGGTGGCGGCAGCGTCGTCGCGTTTCGCGCCCAGACGTTCGGCCAGACGGATCGAATCCAGATTTTTCGGGTCCACATAGGACACCGCAGTTTCCCAGCCCAGCGTGTCATACAGGTATTGGCGCGCGGCGTTGGTGGCCTCCAGCGCGTATCCCTTGCCTGCGGTTTCCGGCCAGATGATCCATGCCAGTTCTGGTTCCGGCCATTTCGCCGGTTTCCAGCCCCCGGCCATGCCCAGCGGTTTGTCCGTTTGCTTGTCGTGGATCATCCACATGCCATAGCCCCGGATCTGCCAATGGCCGATTTCAGCGGCATAGAGCATCCATGTTTCATAATCGTTCAGCGGCCCGCCCATGAAACGGGCGCGATAGCTGGTGAAGGTCGATTTGAAATTCGGGTAATCCTCCGGCTCGGGGCCGCGCAGGATCAGGCGCTGAGTTTCAAGAGTGGGGATGGCTGTCGCAGGCATCAGGCATATGCCTCCACCGAACCGTCAGATTCCAGATCCGTCGGGCTGGGGTGCCGGTACAGCAGATCCTCGCCCATATGGACGTTCTGATATTTGCGTTCAAACCATGCGCCCAGCCGTTCCGCCAGCGCAATCGAACGATCATTCCCCGGCACGATATTCGAGGTTAGCGTGCTGAACCCCAGCCCATCAGCCGCATAGGCCCATTCGCGGGCGCGCAAGGCGGCCTCATAGGCGATGCCCTTGCCCTCGAACCCGTCGAACACCACCCAGCCCAGTTCCGGTTCGGGCCAGCCATGTGGGTTCCAGATGCCCGCGATCCCGGCGGCGGCGTTGCTGGCCTTGTCCACGATGGTGAAATAGCCATAGCCGTGAAAATGCCAGTGACCCACGTTCAGCGCGAACCACCGCCATGCGTCGCTGCGATTGTCATAGGCGCCAAAGCCCTCGGCCCGGTCGCGGTCGCACAGGAAATCCATCAGCGGCGCGGCATCGTCATGCAGCGGGCCGCGCAGGATCAGGCGATCGGTTTCCAGAATAGGGGCGTTGGTCAGGGTCATGGATTACTTCTTCTTGCCGAAACCGCTCAGGCCGC
Source organism: Thalassovita litoralis (assembly GCF_900182725.1). Classification (GTDB taxonomy): domain Bacteria; phylum Pseudomonadota; class Alphaproteobacteria; order Rhodobacterales; family Rhodobacteraceae; genus Thalassobius; species Thalassobius litoralis. The sequence continues at coordinate 39,990 of NZ_FXTO01000016.1, read as the reverse complement.
CGGGCAGGCCCATGCCGCCGCCCAGACCACCCAGCCCGCCCAAACCGCCGGGCAGTTTGCCGCCCATCGCCTTGGCCGCTGCTTCCAGCGCCTTGGGGTCCATCTGCGACGGGTCCATTCCGGCCATTTCGGCAGGCGCTCCGCCCTTGCCCATCAGGCCCTTCATCGCCTGTTTCAGCATTCCGCCTTTGCCCATCTTGCCCATTTTCTTCATCATGTCGGCCATCTGGCGCTGCATTTTCAGCAGTTTGTTCAGTTCGCTGACTTCCATGCCCGCACCGGCGGCGATCCGCTTTTTGCGGCTGGCCTGCAAAAGCTGCGGGTTGGCGCGTTCCATTTTGGTCATCGACTGGATCAGCGCGATCTGGCGTTTCAGGATTTTGTCGTCGAACCCGGCTTCTTTGACCTGCGCGGCCATTTTGCCCATGCCGGGCATCATGCCCATGATGGATTCCATGCCGCCCATTTTCAGCATCTGTTCAAGCTGCATCTTCAGGTCGTTCATGTTGAACTGACCTTTTTTGAAGCGCTTCATCATCCGCTCGGCCTGTTCGGCCTCGATGGTTTCCTGTGCCCTTTCGACCAGCGCGACAATGTCGCCCATGCCCAGAATACGGCCCGCGACGCGCTCTGGCTCAAAGGTTTCCAGCGCGTCCATCTTTTCGCCAAGACCGACATATTTGATCGGCTTGCCAGTCACGGCCCGCATCGACAGCGCCGCACCGCCGCGCCCATCACCGTCCATCCGGGTCAGGACAACGCCGCTGATCCCGATCTTGGCATCGAATTCCTCGGCCACCTCGACGGCGACCTGACCTGTCAGACCATCAACCACCAGCAGGGTTTCGCGCGGGTTCACCGCATCGCGCACGTCCTGCACTTCTTTCATCAGGGTTTCGTCGATCTGCAACCGGCCAGCGGTGTCCAGCATATAGACGTCATAGCCGCCAAGAGAGGCTTGCGTTTTGGCCCGCTTGGCGATCTGCACCGCGCTTTCGCCGGCCACGATGGGCAGGGTATCCACACCGATTTGCTGACCCAGAACCTGCAACTGCTGCATGGCGGCCGGGCGGTAAATATCCAAAGACGCCAGCAGAACCCGCTTGCCATCGCGTTCTTTCAGGCGTTTGGCCAGCTTACCCGTGGTCGTGGTTTTACCGGACCCCTGCAAGCCGACCATCAGGATCGGCGCGGGGGGGCTGTCCACTTTCAGCGCACCGGGTTCGCCTTCGCCGCGCAGCACGTCCACCAGCGCATCGTGAACGATCTTCACGACCTGCTGGCCGGGAGTGATGGATTTGGTGACGGCCTGGCCGGTGGCCTGTTCCTGTACCTTTTTTACGAAATCGCGGGCCACGGGCAGCGAAACGTCCGCTTCCAGCAGCGCCACGCGCACTTCGCGCAGGGCGGTTTTCACGTCCTCGTCAGACAGTGCGCCCTGTTTCGTCAGGCGGTCAAAGACGCTGCCAAGGCGTTCGGATAGATTTTCAAACATTCCCGCGGCTCCTTTAACCCCGTTTCGATATGGCCTTACAGGTAAGCAAGACCGGCCCAAATGCCAATGTCCCCCGTGGGCGCAACGCGCTGACGGGGGGCGATCCCAGCCTAAGGCATGGGACCGGAAGACATGACGACTCCCGGATTGGTAGGGCGCGTTTAGTCCTGCCCGCGCCCCGAGTCAAGCTAAACCACCATAAAACAAAGGGGCGGCCCGGCTGGACCGCCCCCCGTTGCTGGCGCTGTTGGAAAACCGGAAAACTGTTTACGCGGCCAGCGAAGCAATGCCGTCATTCGCGGATTTCAGCGAAGAGTCGGCGTCAATTGCATAATGATCCGATGCCACCACCTGCATGTCGGTGATCCCGAAGAACCCCAGCATGTGCCGCAGGTAGCCCGAGGCAAAGTCAATGTCCGAACCCAAGCGGGTGCCGTTCGACGAATAGGCCACGATGGCACGGGTGTTTTTCACCAGCCCTTCGGGGCCAGCTTCGGTATAGCGGAAGGTTTCACCGGCGCGGGCCATCTGGTCCAGCCAGCTTTTCAATTGCGAGGGCAGCGAAAAGTTATAGATCGGCAGCCCGATCACCACCACATCGGCGGCTTTCAGTTCTGCAATCAAGGCATCGGACAGCGCGGCGATATCTGCCTGTTCCGGGGTGCGTTGATCTGCGGGGGTATTCACCGCCACCAGCCAATTGGCATCGGTCACAGGCAGCGGGTTCGCACCCAGATCGCGGGTGGTTACTTCGGCATCGGGATGGGCCGCCACCACGCGGGCCATGATGTCATCGGTCAGTTGGCGGGAAATCGAACCTTCGGTTTTGATGCTGGAATCGATACGCAGAATTTTGGTCATTGTTTGGGTCCACTTCGGGGTGTTGCTGTTTTCTGTCATCACAGATATCTCTTGCGTGGGCGAACGCAATCCGCCCAATTTCACAGTGAATGTTTGTCAGTGCACATATGTGGGGAATGGAATGGATAACTGGGACGAGATTCGCACGGCCTATCAGGTTGCGCGTATGGGAACCGTCAGCGGGGCCGCCGATGTGCTGGGCGTGCATCATGCCACGGTTATCCGCCACATCGACGCGCTGGAATCGCGGCTGGGGGTAAAACTGTTTCAGCGCCATGCGCGCGGCTATACCCCGACCGAAGCCGGGCAGGATTTGCTGCGGGTTGCGCAGGGGGCGGACGATCAGTTCAGCCAACTGGCCGGGCGGATCAAGGGCCGTGGGCAGGATGTTTCGGGCGAATTGGTGATTACATCGCTACCGGCGCTGGCGCCGCTGATGCTGCCGGTCTTGGCGGATTTTCGGCGCGACTATCCTGATGTGGTTGTCCGCTATCTGACTGGCGAACGCGTGTTCCGGCTGGAATACGGCGAGGCACATGTTGCCATCCGCGCGGGCAGCGCCCCGCAAGACCCCGATAACGTGGTGCAGCCGATGCTGCGTCAGCGCATCGGGCTGTATGCCGCCGCCAGCTATGTCGAACGCAAGGGCGTGCCGCAAGGCCCCGAGGAATACCCGCAGCACGAGTTTATCGGATCAGACAACCGTGATACTCGTGTTCCGTTTCATCGCTGGCTATGGGACGCGGTGCCGCCCGAAAACATTATTTTCCGCAGCACAGATTTGCGGGCCAATTCCCTTGCCGTGCTGGAAGGTATCGGCATCGGATTCCTGAATCGGTGGGAGGCTGAACAACATGACGGGTTGGTGGAAATATGCCCCCCGCATGACGATTGGGGGTCGCCGCTTTGGCTGGTGACACATATGGCGTTGCACCGCACCACCAAGGTTCAGGCGTTTCTGAATTTCCTCAAAGATCGCGCTAAGGGCTGGAACTGATATGAATCCGGCAATGCGGGGCCATGCGGCCATGTTGCTCTTTTCGGCGCTGGTGGCCGGATCGTTTTCGCTGGGCGTTCTGGCCGCGCCGCATATCGCACCCACGGCGTTGAATTCAGTGCGCTTTGCCATTGCCGGGGTGTTGGTCGGGGTTGCGGCCCTTGCAACCACCGGCATCCCGCGCAGCGCATTGCACGCCCCCTGGCGCTATTTTGCACTGGGCGGCATCTTTGCCATCTATTTCGTGCTGATGTTTGAAGGTCTGAAAACAGCGCAACCCGTTTCGGCGGCGGCGGTGTTTACCCTGACCCCGATCATGACCGCCATCGCGGGCTATGTGATGCTGCGCCAGATCACGACCCGCTGGATGGCGGCGGCGCTGGCCATTGGCGGGGCTGGGGCGGTCTGGGTGATTTTCCGCGCCGATCTGGGGGCGCTGCTGAATTTCCACATGGGCACGGGCGAGGTGATTTATTTCTGGGGATGCGTCGCCCATGCGATTTATACGCCGATGGTGCGCAAGCTGAACCGGGGTGAACCCGCCGTGGTCTTTACCTTTGGGATGCTGGTCGCGTGTTGGATTGTGATTACCCTGTGGGGGTGGAATGACATTCGCGCGACGGATTGGGCCAACCTGCCCGGTATTGTCTGGGTGACGATCCTGTATGTCGCTATCTTTGCCAGCGCCGTGACCTTCGTGTTGCTGCAATACGCATCGCTGCGCCTGCCTTCGGCCAAGGTGATGGCTTATACCTATCTGACGCCCAGTTGGGTGCTGGTCTGGGAATTTCTGATGGGCCACGGCACCCCGCCCGCGCTGGTGCTGATTGGCGTGGCGCTAAGCGTTGTGGCGCTGACGATGTTGCTGAAAGGTGACCGCTAAGGCGCGGTCAACCGCGTTCAGTCCTGTGTCGGGGCAATGTCCAGCTCGGATTGCAGAAACCGTTCAAAGGCGTCCAGATTCACCGCCTCGAACTGGCCGAAGCTTTGCATCCATATACTTGCCTCGCGCAGCGCGTCGGGTTCCAGCTTGCACCATTTGACCCGCCCGCGTTTGTCCTGACTGATCAGCCCGGCGTTCGCCAGAATGGTCAGGTGCTTTGAAATCGCCGCCAGCGACATCTCGAACGGTTCGGCCACATCCGTTACGGCCATGTCATCCTCCAGCAGCATGGACAGGATCGCCCGCCGGGTCGGGTCGGCCAGCGCGGCAAAAATCGTGTCCAGATCGACAGCAGGGGTCATGGGTCGGGATGCCTTTCCTTGTTCCGGCTTTCATAAAGATAAACCGACAGGTTGAATATGCAAAATCGCCATCGGTTGCGCTAACAACCCAAATGGCGTGCGCTCCACTTGATTTCATCTTGCAAAAAATACTCAAAATTCCAACGGCTTAGCGTGTGGTTTCCTTTTGGGAATGGGCGCTTGACTCAGGTCGCGCTGCACCGTAGCAAGTGCCCATTCGTCCCAAGGGGGTTTTGCGCGTGACCGATCCCGACCAGCAACGCGATATGGAGCGTCTGGAAGCCCGGATCGCAGCGGCAAAAGCTGCCCAGTCCCCGAAGCCCCGCGCGGACGAACACTATTCGATGGCCAATCAGGCATGGCGGATGGTGATTGAACTGGTTGCCGGTCTGGGGATCGGCTTTGGCATAGGATACGGGCTGGATGGCCTGTTCGGGACGATCCCGATCTTCCTTGTCATTTTCACATTGCTGGGCCTTGCGGCGGGGATACAGACGATGATCCGAACCGCGAAAGAGGTCCAAGAGACAAATCTGGCCGCAGAGGCCAAGAAGAACGAGAGGGTATGAACGTGGCGACTGAAGCGCATGGTGCCGAAAGCGGCGGTCTGGTTTTCCACCCGATGGACCAGTTCATTGTGAAGCCGCTGTTCGGCGGTGACACGATTGCATGGTACACCATCACCAACGTGACCCTGTGGATGGCGCTGGCCGTCGTCGCGATCATCGCCATGATGGTTCTGGGTACGTCGCGCCGCGCGATTGTTCCTTCGCGCAGCCAGTCGGTTGGCGAACTGGCCTATGGTTTCATCTATAAAATGGTCGAAGATGTCGCTGGCAAAGATGCCGTGAAATTCTTCCCCTATATCATGACCCTGTTCATGTTCATCGTCTTCGCCAACTTCCTTGGCCTGCTGCCGATGAGCTTCACCACCACATCGCATTTCGCTGTGACCGTGGTTCTGGCGCTGCTAGTGTTCCTGACGGTGACCATCACGGGCTTTGTGAAAAACGGCGCGGGTTTCCTTGGCCTGTTCTGGGTGTCGTCGGCTCCGCTGGCGCTGCGCCCGATCTTGGCCATCATCGAACTGATCTCGTACTTCGTCCGTCCCGTCAGCCACAGCATTCGTCTTGCTGGCAACGTGATGGCAGGCCACGCCGTGATCAAGGTTTTCGCGGGCTTCGCAGCCATTGCTGCCGTCAGCCCGGTTTCGGTGGTCGCGATCACCGCAATGTACGGTCTGGAGGTTCTGGTGGCCTTCATTCAGGCCTACGTGTTCACCATTCTGACCTGCGTGTACCTGAAGGATGCGCTGCATCCGTCGCACTAAGGTCCGACACTCAACCCTACTTATACTAACTTCCAATCGTAAGGAGATACATCATGGAAGGCGATCTGGCACACATCGGCGCAGGCCTGGCAGCAATCGGTTCGGGCGCAGCCGCTATCGGTGTGGGTAACGTTGCAGGTAACTACCTGGCAGGCGCACTGCGCAACCCGTCGGCAGCTGCTTCGCAGACTGCAACCCTGTTCATCGGCATCGCATTCGCAGAAGCTCTGGGGATCTTCTCGTTCCTCGTCGCTCTGCTGCTGATGTTCGCCGTCTAATCCTTACGGAACACATCCTTACGGCCGGGTGGGCGCAGTCGCGTCTGCCCGGTGTAACCGGAAGTTCCCAAGGAGGACGACATGGCGACTGAAACGCACGAAGCCGCAGGTCACGCCGCTGAGGCCGCTGCACCCGGCATGCCGCAGTTGGACTTTACGAACTGGGGCAACCAGATTTTCTGGCTTCTGGTCACGCTGGTCGTGATCTATTTCGTCCTGTCGCGCATCGCGCTGCCCCGCATTGCTGCGGTTCTGGCCGAGCGTCAGGGGACAATCACGAACGACATCGCCGCAGCCGAAGAGCTGAAGGCGAAGGCGGTCGAAGCTGAAGGCGCTTATAACAAGGCGCTGGCCGATGCCCGTGCAGAAGCGCAGCGCATCGTCGCCGAAACCAAGGCCGAAATTCAGGCCGATCTGGACGCCGCGACCGCTAAGGCCGACGCCGAGATCGCCGCGAAAGTGGCCGAAGGTGAAAAGGCCATTGCCGCAATCCGTGCGAATGCACTGGAAAGCGTCAAAGTCGTGGCCAAGGACACCACCGCTGAAATCGTCGCTGCCTTGGGTGGCGAAGCTGATGCGAACACTGTGGACGCGGCTGTTGCTGCCCGGATCAAGGGATAAGGGATATGCGTAAACTTGCTACTCTTCTGGCCCTGACCGCCGCAAGCCCGGCTTTTGCTGCCTCGGGTCCGTTCTTTTCGCTGCACAACACGAACTTCATCGTGACGCTGGCCTTCATCCTGTTCATTCTGGTGCTGATGTACTTCAAAGTACCCGGCATGTTGGGCAAGATGCTGGACAAGCGGGCCGAGGACATCAAGTCTGAACTGGACGAAGCCCGCACCCTGCGCGAAGAAGCACAGGCGTTGCTGGCCTCTTACGAGCGTAAGCACAAAGAGGTTCAGGATCAGGCCGACCGTATCGTAGCCCACGCCAAGGAAGAGGCCGCACTGGCCGCTGAGCAGGCAAAGGCCGATCTGCAAAAAAGCATCGCGCGCCGCGTGAAAGCTGCCGAGGAGCAGATCGCTTCGGCAGAGGCTTCCGCAGTCCGCGATGTTCGTGATCAGGCTATTGCTATCGCCATTGGCGCAGCAAATGACGTGATCGCGCAGCAGATGACTGCGGCGGAAGGCAACAAACTGATTGATGCTGCCATCGCCGAAGTGAACGCGAAGCTGCACTGATCTTTGGGATATTCCCGAACAAAAAACCCGCGCTTTGGCGCGGGTTTTTTCGTTTGACGGAACGGTTTATCGCGCCTTTTCGTGTTGGAATCGTTGCAGGGCTATTTTTTCGTTTTGTTCCGCCTTCTGCTGATCGGTCAGCGATGCTTTTACATAATCCAGATGCGCCTCGACCGCCGCGCGGGCGCCTGCGGGGTCGCGGGCTTGCAAGGCCACGTTGATCGCCCGGTGTTGATTCAGCAGGGTGTCCCGCGTGGTGCGTTGTTTGAACATGACCTGACGATTGTAAAACACGCCTTCGCGCAGCAGTTGGTACATGGAGCGCATCATATGCAGCATGATCACGTTATGGCTGGCTTCGATAATTGCCAGATGGAAATCCGCATCCAGTCGCGCCTCGTCCCCCGGATCGCGTTTTGAATGGGCGGTTTCCATCTTGTCGAAAATGGTTTGGATCACTTTCAGATCCGTGTCCGAGGCCAGCCGGGTCGCCCGTTCTGCGGCCAATCCTTCCATGTCGCGCCGGAACGAAATGTAATCGAACACCGCTTCGTCATGGGCGGCGAACAGTTTGACCAGCGCATCGGAAAAGGCCGATCCCAACACATCCGCCACATATATCCCGGCCCCGGCCTTGGATGTCAGCAAACCCTTGTTTTGTAGTTCCGCAATCGCCTCGCGCAGGGACGGGCGCGACACGCCCAGCCGGTCAGACAATTCCCGTTCAGACGGCAGCCGTTCACCGGGGCGCAGGATGCCACGCAGGATCAGCAATTCGATCTGCCGGGTGACGGCGGCAGACAGCTTTTCGGGTTGGACTTTCTGAAAGGGCATATTTCACGCTCGTTTTGGTCAAATCATATGACCACAGCCGCAAACTGACAAGCGCAGAGCTGCGCATAAAACCGAACGGAAAAGCGAAGGCACGCTTCTCCATGACCAGCGAAATAACGACAGGGGCTTGCGCGGCACCGGATGCTGGGGCATGTGCGGCAGGAGTTGGCAGAAAGGTGCGACAGATGGATTACAGCAAAATGGGCGGGGCGCGTCCGGGATCGAATAAGCCGCGCCATAAGGAACACAACGAACCGGGGACGACAAAAACGCCCTATGGCAAGAAGCCGGTGAAGGCCGATCTGCTGGAACGGATGAAGCAAGCCGCTGAAAAGAAGGCCAAGTAACCCGTCCGCGTCTACAGGGTTTTGGCCATGAACAGGCTGGCGGGGTGTAAACCATACGCCCCAAAGGGACCGCATTCGCGATAGCCCAGCTTGTGATACAGCTTGACGGCGGCAACCAGCTTGTCCCCGGTTTCCAGCTTTACCGATGGCAAACCCAAGGCGGTTGCGTGTGTTTCCAGTGCCGACATCAAGGCGTGGGCTGCGCCGGTTCCCCGTGCGTTTGGTGTGACGAACAGGCGCTTCACCTCGCCATATGTGCCGCAATCCACCAGTGCGACACAGCCCAGCGGGGTTGTCCCGCTTCGTGCCACCCAAAAGGTGATGTTCGGCGCATCCAGTTCCCGTGCGGTGAAGGTGAAACATTCGTCCGCGCTGTAAACCGCCCGCAGCGCCTGCTCTGATCCGGCTATCAGGTCATGGGCATCCTGTGTTTGCGGGCTTTCTGCGGTAATGGTCAGCGGCATTGGTACGGGTCCGGTTGGTGGCTTTTGTCTTTGTGGGCTGTGCCCGTGCCGGGGTCAAGCCGCGCTGATCGGCGGATTTTTGCAATATCTTGTGGATAAGTTATTGCTTTCTGCCATATCCGGGGGCTTCGCGTTGACACGGGGGGCCAAGGCGTCACAGGATCAGGGCCAGCTTGGAATCACGGGATCAGACCGCCTTTGTATTTCACGAAACTCAGACTGTCCGGCTTCAAAAGCTTCGTGGACCCGACGGACCTTTTGATCAAAGAAGGGCTGACCGGGGTCGTGGGGCCGAATGGCTGTGGCAAGTCGAACCTGCTGGAGGCGCTGCGCTGGGTGATGGGTGAAAACCGTCCCACCGCTATGCGCGGTGGCGGGATGGAGGACGTGATTTTTGCCGGTGCTGCAACCCGTTCGGCCCGCAATTATGCCGAGGTGTCGCTGGTCATCGACAATTCCGACCGCCTGGCCCCGGCTGGGTTCAACGATGACGATCAGCTTGAAATCGTGCGGCGGATCACTCGTGACGTTGGCAGTGCCTATAAGGTCAACGCCAAGGACGTGCGGGCGCGTGACGTGCAGATGTTGTTCGCCGATGCCTCGACCGGGGCGCATTCCCCGGCGCTGGTGCGGCAGGGGCAGATTTCCGAACTGATCAACGCCAAGCCGAAAAACCGCCGCCGCATTCTGGAAGAAGCCGCCGGGATTTCCGGCCTGTACCAACGGCGGCACGAGGCCGAACTGAAGCTGAAAGGTGCCGAGCAAAATCTGGCGCGGGTCGATGATGTGGTCGAACAATTGGCCGGACAGTTGGCGCAGTTGGAGCGGCAGGCCCGGCAGGCCGCGCGGTATCGGGCGATTGGCGAAGAACTGCGCCGCGCCGAAGGGATGTTGCTGTACCGCCGCTGGCGCGAGGCTGACGAGGCGCGATTGGTGGCTGAGGCGGAACTGCGTGAACGGGTTACGGCTGCGGCGACTGCGGAAACCACCGCCCGCAAGGCCGAGGCGCTGCGGGTCGAACTGGACGATGCCCTGCCGCCGCTGCGCGAGGAAGAAGCGATTGCCGCTGCCGTATTGCAGCGGCTTCAGGTGCAGCGCGATGCCCTGACGGATCAGGAAGCCCGCGCCGTGCAGGCGATTGAAACGCTGCGCAACCGGATCGTGCAACTGGCCCGCGATATTGAACGCGAGGCGGGGCTGAACCGTGACGCGGGCGAAATGATCGAGCGGCTGGAATGGGAAGCGCGAGAGCTGCTCAAGGCGGGCGAAGGCCATGCCGAGAAGCTGGAAGCCGCAGCAGATGCTTCGCACGAGGCGGCAGCGGTGTTGCAGGACCGCGAGGCGGATTTGTCCGAACGCACCGAAGATGTGGCGCGTTTGGCGGCCCGTCACCAATCTGCCCACCGGATGCTGGAAGACAGCCGCAAAACCCTGTCCCGCGCCGAAGGGGAAGCGGTGAAAGCCCGCGATGCCGTGGCCGCCGCGCAAGAGGCGCTGGACGCTGCGGCGATTGAATTTGAAGCCGCGCAAGAGCAAGAGGCGATTGCGGTGGAAACCGCCGCCCATGCCGAAGAAACCCTGATCGAGGCCGAGGCAGCGCGGGCCGACACCCAAGCCCGCGAAGCCGATGTCCGGGCCGAGCGGTCCGAGGCCGAGGGCGAATTGAACGCCCTGCGGGCCGAGGTGACGGCGCTGGCCAAGCTGTTGCAGCGCGACACCGCCGAAGGCGGACAGATCATGGACCGCTTGCAGGTGGAGCAGGGCTTTGAAAAAGCCCTTGGCGCGGCGCTGGCCGATGATTTGCGCGCCCCCGAGGTGGACGAAGACGGGCCTTCAGGCTGGGCGGTTCTGCCGGATTATGACGAAACCCAGCCGCTGCCGGGCGGTGTAACGGCACTGTCGGCGCATGTGTCGGTGCCGGACGTGCTGGCGCGGCGGATGGCACAGATCGGTCTGGTCGAGGCCGAAGATGCCTTGCGGTTGCAACCGCTGCTGAAACCCGGTCAGCGGTTGGTCAGTCTGGAAGGCGACCTGTGGCGTTGGGATGGCTATCGGGCGTGGGCCGAAGATGCGCCATCGGCAGCCGCGCTGCGGTTGCAGCAGTTGAACCGCTTGGAAGAACTGAAGCAGCAGATGGAACAGGCCACTGCCCGCGCCGATGCTGCGCGGCAGGCGCATGATGCGCTGGCGGATCGGCTGACTCATCTGACCCATGCAGATCAGGCCGCGCGGCAGGCGCGGCGCGATGCGGATCGTCTGGTGAACGAAGCCAATCGCAAGCTAAGCCGGGCCGAGGCGGATCGGAACCTGTCGCAATCAAAGCTAGAGGCGTTGGGCCTGTCGGTGTCGCGCCACGAAGAAGACGCGATGGAAGCGCGGGCGCGGGTGTCCGAGGCGCAGCGGGGCGTGGACGATCTGGACGATCTGGACGCTGCACGCGCGTCGGTCGAAGATGTGAAAATGACGGTCGAGGCCGCGCGGATCATGATGATGTCGCGCCGATCTGCCCATGATGAATTGCGCCGCGAGGGCGAAGCCCGCCTGCGCCGGTCGCAGGAAGTGACTAAGGAACTAAGCGGTTGGCGGCACCGGCTGGAAACGGCCTCGACCCGCAGCACCGAACTGGAAGAGCGTAAGGCCGCATCTGAAGACGAGTTGATGGAGGCCAGCGCCGTCCCCGAAGAAATCGCGATTCAGCGCGAAGAATTGGGCGAGGCGATTGAAAAAGCCGAAGAGCGCCGCCGGGTCGCTGCGGATAAGCTGGCCGAGGCGGAAACCGCAGGGCGTGCCGCGGAACAGGCGGAACGCGATGCCGAACGGCAGGCCAGCGAAGCCCGCGAAGCACGGGCGCGATCCGAAGCGCGGGCCGATGCTGCGCGGGAAACCGTGGCAGTGGCGGTCGAGCGGATTTCAGAAGAACAAGAGGTCAGCCCGGCGCAACTGCTGGAAACGCTGGGTGCGGACCCCGAGTCGATGCCTGCCTCGGACGCGATTGAGGCGGATGTGAACCGGCTGAAACGCCAGCGCGACGCATTGGGCGCAGTGAACCTGCGGGCCGAAGAGGACGCGCAAGAGGTGCGGGCCGAACATGGCACGCTGCTGACTGAAAAGGCGGATCTGGAGGAGGCGATCAAGGCGCTGCGTCAGGGTATCGCCAGCCTGAACCGGGAAGGGCGCGAAAGGCTGCTGACCGCGTTTGAACAGGTGAACGGCAATTTCAGCACCTTGTTCCGGCACCTGTTCGGCGGGGGCGAGGCCAATCTGGTTTTGGTGGAATCCGATGACCCGCTGGAGGCCGGTCTGGAAATCATGTGCCAGCCGCCGGGCAAGAAACTGTCCACCCTGTCGCTGCTGTCGGGTGGAGAACAGACCTTGACCGCGATGGCGCTGATCTTTGCGGTGTTCCTTGCCAATCCCGCCCCGATCTGTGTGCTGGACGAGGTAGATGCGCCGCTGGACGATGCCAACGTGACGCGGTTCTGCGATTTGCTGGATGAAATGTGCCGCCGCACCGATACGCGGTTCCTGATCATCACGCACCATGCCGTGACAATGGCCCGTATGGATCGCCTGTTCGGCGTGACCATGCAGGAACAAGGCGTCAGTCAGTTGGTATCTGTCGATCTGAAAAAGGCAGAACAGTTGGTGGCGTGACGGCAGGGCCGCTTGTCACCGCTACGCGGCAACATCGCCCCGCCCGCCGTCCCGCAATCAGAGTTTCACCAAATGATCCGTTTGGCGCAAAACGCCATCCTGCACGATCTTGCACAGCAATCCGCGCAGCCGTAGGTGAACGTTTTCGCGTTCGGTGATCCAGTCCTTTGCGGCATTGCCATAGCGGGCTTTCCATTTCACGCAGGCGTCATTGAAGACGTCTGATACCTCTAGCACGGCGGTGCCTGCTTGCAGGCGGCTGCCGATGGGCAGATTGCCGTAGGAACAATCCAGATCAGCCACGATGGGATCGCCGGGGTGGGGTTGGGCGTCACGGTCCAGCCAGACCGCATCCAGAACACGGGTCGGCAGGATGGAAACCTGAATGCGCGGATCGGGCGACCCATCCGGCAATTTCATCCACGGGGCGCTCAGCCAGCGGTCGCCGGGGATGCCCTGATCAACGGTCAGGGGCAGTTCCGTCAGAAATTCGCGTTGGCCAAAGCCGGGGCGGCGACAGAGCGATGCAATCGGTGCATTATCTGTGGGGGCGGCACGAACGTGATCCAGTGCGGTGCGCAGTTGGGCGGTGGTGGCTTGCATCAGAGTTTCCCCAGTAGTTCAGTGGTGGGCCATGCGTCGGCGGGCAGGCCCAGATGTTTCTGTTCGATCTGGACGGCCTTGCGGGTGTTGGCCCCCAATATCCCGTCCACCTTGCCGACATGATGGCCGCGCGCTTCCAGTTTGCGCTGAAGCTGTTTCATTTGCGCCCCGGACAGGCCCGGATCGGGATTGCCCGCATCAAAGACCGGCGCGCCCATCAGGCGCGTGGCGAAATACCCGGCGGTCAACACATAGGTAAAGCTTTGGTTCCATTCAAAATAGACATGGAAATTCGGATAGGCTAGAAAAGCCGGGCCTTTGTGCCCCTGTGGCAGGATCACGGAACCGGGTAGATTGGCGGCCCATTGCCCCGTGCGGGGGTGGATGCCCATTGCTTCCCATTGTGACAGGGGCAGGGTGGTGTCGATGCCGGTTTTAGACCAATCCATGTTGGCGGGAACGGTGATTTCCTGCAACCACGGTTGTCCAGCCTTCCAGCCCAGATGTTTCAGCATCTTTGCGCCCGACAGCAGCGCATCGGGGGCCGAGCTTTTCAGGCGGACATGCCCATCCCCATCGCCATCAACGCCATTGTCCAGAATATCCTGTGGCAGCATTTGCACCATGCCGATTTCCCCGGCCCACGCGCCGGTGGTGGTGGCCGGGTCAAAATCGCCGTGTTTGTACAATTCCAGCGCGGCGAAAACCTGTGGGCGGAACAGGTGGGGGCGGCGGCAGTCATGGGCCAGTGTGACCAGCGCGTTCAGGGTGTTGAAATCCCCCTGAAACGCGCCGTAATCGGTTTCAAAGGCCCAAAAGGCCAGTAGCACGCCCCGCGATACGCCATAGTCACGTTCGACACGGTTAAAAACGGCATCGTATTTTTTGGCGTTGGACAGGCCGCGTTTCATCCGGTCGTTGGAAATCAGGCGGCGGGCAAAGGTGGTGAAATCCAGTTGAAACACACCTTGGGCGCGGTCGGCTTTTAGCACGGCGCCATCTTGGCGGGTGCCGGAAAAGAAGCGTTTGACGGTGGCTGCATCATGCCCCTTGGCGCGGGCTTCGTCGGCCAAACCCTGTACAAACCCCGAAAAACTGCCGCCGCACGTCGGCGCGGCCAACGCTGTCGTGGCTGAAAAAAGCAGGGCGGCAAGAGGCAGGCAAAGTTTCATGAAATCCTCGGGGGTTTTGAAATGGTTTGGGCAAAGCCTAACAGGAAGCAAAGGCGGTGCGAAGATCAGAAACCCATCTTCAGAGCAGACACCCTAAAAGCCCCAGAACCAACCCACCCGCCAGCGCAAGCGCCCATGCCCGCCAGAGTGCAGAAACAGCGGCGTCGATCTGGTGCGGGCCGGGATGATGGTTGCCCAGCGGATGCACCCAAGGATGGTCCTGCATTTGCCCGTTATAGGAACGCGGGCCGGACAGTGCCACGTTCAGGGCGCGGGCCATTGCGGCCTCGGGCCAGCCTGCATTCGGGGAACGGTGCTGGCGTGCCTCGGCCCGGATGGCGGGCCAGTCGCGCAGGACGTGATGGGGCAGGGCGATCAGCAGGGCAGTCAGGCGGGCCGGGATCAGGTTCAGCAGGTCATCCAATCGGGCGGCGGCCCAGCCGAATTCTGCGTGGCGCGGGGTGCGGTGGCCAATCATGCTGTCGGCTGTATTGGTGATTTTATACAGCAGCAGCCCCGGAAGTCCGCCGATCAGAAACCAGAAGGCCGGGGCAATCACCCCGTCTGACAGGTTTTCCGCAGCGGATTCAATAGCGGCGCGGGTTACGGCAGGGCCATCCATTTCTGCGGTATCGCGCCCGACGATCATCGCAACGGCGCGGCGGCCATCACCAACGGACAGGCGCAGCGCATCGCCGACGGCCTGCACATGCTGAACCAAGGAGCGTTGGGCCAAAAGGATTGCAGCGATCAGGATTTCAATGACAGGACCAAGGAAGGACAAAGCCTCTCCCAGAAGGAGTGCGCCAGCCGCCAGAGCTGTCATCACCCCGACACCACGCAGCAGGCGAAAGGGGCCAGTGTTAAACCGATCATCGCACCACGCAATTGCGCGTCCCATCAAGATGGCTGGATGCGGTAGACGATCCCACAGCCATTTGGGTTCCCCCAAAGCGGCGTCCAGTAACATGGCAAAGAAAAGGGTCATAGCGCGGCCTCCAGTCTGGGCCAGTGCTGTGGGGCGGGCAGGCCCAGCCGCAGCAGGTGGTGGGAATAGGGAAATATGCGGGTCCAGATATGGTGGCGGGCCAGTCGGTCCTGCCATTGGGCGGCATTGTCGACATGGTACAGCCGAAACAGCGGTGTGCCGCCATGCAGCGCGGCCCCCGCGTCGGTCATCAGGCGGTCCAGCCTGTCTGCGTCGGTCGTCAGGCGCAGGCGGGTGGTGTTTGCCCATTCGGTATCTTGCAGGGCTTGGGTGCCAATGTGCAGGGCCGGGCCGGATACTGGCCACGGCCCCATCATTTGCGCCAGCCTGTTGATGTCATCGGGGTGGCCAATGGCAAATCCCAGCCGCAACCCGGCCAGCCCCCAGAATTTTCCGAAACTTTTCAGAATGATCAGACCGGGGCGGGGCGTTTGGGCAATCATCGACCGATCCGGCGCGATGTCGCAAAAGCTTTCGTCCACTACGGTCAGCGGGGTGGTTAGCATATTGGGGCTGTGCCAGTCGCCTGTGGGATTGTTGGGATGCACCAAAACGCGGGCGTCCGGGGTATCGGTTGCCTGTTGCCACCCGGCTGCCCGAAAGGCGGCCCAATGTTCGTTATATGTGGGCTGGGGGATATCTACCTTGCCCGCAGGGCGCAGCGCGGGAATGCGTGCAATCAGGCCTGATGCGCCGGGGGCCGCCAATACCGTAGCATCGTCCGGGATGTGCCAGAACCGGCGGGCGGCCTGGATCAGCGCGTCTTGTGCCGTTGCATCAGGCAGGGCGGTCCAGCAGTCCGGGGGCAGGGGGCTGATAGGATAGGGAACCGGATTGATGCCGGTTGACAGGTCAATCCAATCCGCCCGGTCGCCCCCGTATTGCGCAGCGGCTGCATCAAGCCCACCACCGTGATCCCGTTTGTCGTTTTGCACCGTTTCGGTTCCCAGTTTGCCGCTTTTGCGGGATTGTTGAACGGATTTCCGCTCAAAGTACAAGCCCCCGCTGAGGCGTTAACCTTTTGTTAGGGAATATGGCTAATTTCTGAATAAGTGCGGTGGGGGGCATCCGGCGCATGAATCGGAGAATAATATGGATGTGTTGATCGTCGAACCCGACCCCGATCTGGGTGGGGTCTGGGCCAATTGCCTGCAACGGCAGGGGGCCAAGGTGACGCTGACCCATACTCAGGATCAGGCGTTGGCTTTTCTGCACGCTCATCCGGTTCAGGTGATCGTGTTAAATCTGGTGCTGGGACAGGGCAGTGCCTTTGCCATTGCGGATTATGCCAACTATCGCCATCCGAATGCGCGCGTGATGTTCGTGACGAATACCAGCTTTTTCTCTGACGGGTCGATTTTCCAGCTTGTTTCTAACACCTGCGCATTCCTGCCCACGAACGTCCCGCCCGAGGATCTGGCGGCAATGGTGGAACATTACGGATCGCGCGCCTAAGTAGGGTCAGCCGCGCCCGTGCGGGGCAGTATAGTCGATTTGCGGATTGATCGGGATAATCCGGTGCGGGTTAATCGTGCTGTGGCTAAAATGATAGTGGCGCACGATATGGTCCAGATGTACCGTTTCCGATACGCCGGGCCATTGATACAATTCCCGCGTATAGGCCCAAAGATTGGGGTAATCCACGATCCGGCGGCGGTTGCATTTGAAATGCAGATGATAGACCGGATCGAAGCGGATCAAGGTTGGGAACAGTCGCCAATCGGCCTCGGTGATCGTATCGCCCAACAGATAGCGGTTTCTGGTCAGATGGGATTCCAGCCAGTCCAGCGTATCAAACAGGGGATGCACAGCCGCATCATAGGCGGCTTGGGTGGTGGCAAAGCCGGATTTGTAAACGCCATTGTTCACGGTGTCGTATATGCGGGCATTCAACCTGTCGATCTGTGGGCGCAGTTCGGCGGGGTAGAAATCCTGCATATCCCCCGTCAGCCCGTTAAAGGCGCTGTTAAACATGCGGATGATTTCGGCGCTTTCGTTAGATACGATGGTGTTGCGTCGCGTGTCCCACAAAACCGGCACCGTGACCCGGCCTGAAATATCCGGTTGGGCGCGAGTGTACAGATCGCGTAGAAACGGCAAGCGGTGCAGTGTGTCCCCGGTTGCGCCCGGAAAATCTGTATCGAAGGTCCAGCCATCCTCAAGCATGTCGGGATGGACGACGGAAACCGCTATGTGATCCCGAAGCCCCTTCAGCGCCCGGAAAATCAGGGTGCGATGCGCCCAAGGGCAGGCGTATGAGACATAGAGGTGATACCGACCGCTTTCAGCGACAAAGCCGTCTTTGCCAGTGGGGCCGGGGCGTCCGTCTGGGGTGACCCAGTTTCGGAAACTGGTATTCGAGCGAACAAATGCGCCGCCGGTTTTCGTGGTGTCATATCCACCAACCTGCCATTTTCCGTGTTCCAGATAACCCATGATCGTCCTCCTGCTGCGCTTGTGTAGCGAAGCGGGCGGCGTGGGGAAACCGCTGCCGCCGCGCAGGGCCAGTGCATCGCTGCACATGCAGCCGATTCTGTGTCTTTAGAAGGGGTTGGCCGATGCGAGGCCGGGGGCGATGCGATCACAAGCCTTGTGGATAAGGCGCTGCCACATGCTGCGTTGCGTCATAAAAGCATAACTTGACGTGAGGCATTCCCGCGTCATGCTAAAAGCAGGAAACGCGAACCGGAGAAGGGAGCCGGGACCATGACAACCTATGTGTCAAAGGAATTGCAGGCCGGATTGGATGCTGTGCGGACGGTGAATTTGAAACGGTCCAGCCGGATGATGGTCGAGGCAAACGGCAAAGCATTTCGGGTGCTACGTTTCTGGGATACGGGATTCGCGCTGGATATGGCGGACGCCCCCAATTTGCGCGGCTTTGTCGATCTGTATGAGCGGGGCTTTCATCTGTATCAATGTCTTATCGTCGCCTCGGCCGAGGAGGGTGGACAGATGATTTACGAATTCAAGCGATTGACCGCAGTCCATACAAAAGCGCCGCTGGATTTTGTCATGGATCACCCGGATGTTTCTGGGCTGCTGGAAGAGCGTTTCCTGTAAGCTGTTCCAGATATAGAGACGATAAAAGCGCCCCGATCAGGGCGCTATTGTTTTTTCTGCATCATGTGGCGTTTATTGCAAATCGGCAAAGGCCGCCTGCATCCGATCCACTGCCTGTTCCACCACCGTGCGCGGGGTCGCCAGATTGAAGCGCAGGAAATTGTCGCCACCCGATCCAAAGGTCGGCCCGTGGTTCACGGCGATTTTTGCGCCTTTTTCAACGCGGTCAGTGAATTCTTCGCGGCTCATGCCAGTTCCGGCGAAATCGACCCATGCCAGATAAGTTGCCTCTAGCGGCATGGATTTCAGTCCGGGGATAGCATT
This sequence comes from Thalassovita litoralis, assembly GCF_900182725.1. Lineage (GTDB taxonomy): Bacteria > Pseudomonadota > Alphaproteobacteria > Rhodobacterales > Rhodobacteraceae > Thalassobius > Thalassobius litoralis. The sequence goes on along the minus strand of NZ_FXTO01000016.1, from coordinate 21,151 downwards.
GATCCCGGCGTCGAAAATCTGGCGGTTCCCATCCAGATAGGTGACAAGGTCATCCACCCAAGCCGCGCCTTCGGGGGAATAGGCCGCTTCGGCCATATGCAGCCCGAACGAATTGGGCGACAGGCCCAGCCCCATCATCCGCGCCCCGAATTTCTGGCGCAGTTCAGGGTTGGGTATGATCACATTGCCGGAATGGCTGCCTGCAATGTTAAAGGTCTTTGTGGTTGCCGTCATCATGATCAGCCGATCCTCGATCCCGTTGATCAGCGCCATCGGGGTATGCTGTGCGCCGGGGAATACCAGATCGTGATGAATTTCATCCGAGACAAGGATCAGGTCGTGGCGTTTGGCAAAGGCGGCCACGCCGTCCAGTTCTGCACGCGTCCAGACACGCCCGCCGGGGTTATGCGGCGAACACAGAATCATCATTTTTTCGGACCCGTCCAGTTGCGCATCCCACGCGTCGAAATCCATTTCGTAGCGACCGTCGTTATTGATCAGATCGCACTCCACCACGCGGCGGTTGTTGGCGCGGATCACCTTGGCAAAGGCATGGTAGACCGGCGTCATCAAAACCACCCCGTTGCCGGGTTGGGTGAAGGTGTCGACACACATCGCGGTGCCATTCACCAGCCCATGAGTGGTAAAGATTGCCTCGGGGTCGAGGGTCCAGCCATGCCGGTTCTGCATCCACCAGCAAATCGCGGCGCGATAGCTGCTATCGTCACCGTAATAGCCGTAAATGCCATGTTCGTGCATTTTCCCAATCGCATCCTGAACGCATTGCGGCGCACGGAAATCCATATCGGCAACCCACATCGCGATGCCTTCGCTTGCAGGGACGCCATACAGATTTTCCATCATGTCCCATTTCACGGAATGGCTGCCAGTGCGGTTGATGATTTCGTCAAACTTCATTGGGATCTCCTTAGGGTCGGCTTGTGGGCAGCCTATGCGGATTGTTGTGGGGTGGACAAGCAAGACTTGTGATGGGAGTATTTTTCACATATTTTATCAATACGGAAGATAATTCCGTATATTAATTATAATATGGGAAATTTATCTGATTTATGTCGATAAATCGGGATAATGTGACTTTTAGCGTATTGCCCTTGTGGAGAGTGCAAAATTTTGGCCCATTGCGCGGGCTGTGACCATATCCTAAATCCTCGAATATGATACGTCCGATCCTGATCCATCCCGATCCCCGCCTGAAAAAGGTCTGTGCTGCTGTGCCAGACCTGTCTGATGATTTGCGTACATTGGCTGACGACATGTTGGAAACCATGTATGACGCGCCGGGCGTTGGTTTGGCGGCGCCGCAAATCGGTGTGCTGGATCGCCTGATCGTGCTGGATTGCGTGAAAGAACAGGGCGAAACCCCGCGACCGTTGATCATGTTCAACCCCGAGGTGGTCGCTGCGTCGGATCAGACCAGCGTTTATGAAGAAGGCTGCCTGTCCATCCCCGAGCAATACGCCGAAGTGACCCGCCCAGCCGAAGTGACCGTGAAATGGATCGACCGGAACGGTAAAGAGCAGCAAGAAGATTTTGCAGGTCTGTGGGCGACATGTGTTCAGCACGAAATCGACCATTTGAACGGCAAGCTGTTCATTGATTATCTGAAACCGCTGAAGCGCCAGATGATCACCCGCAAAATGCAGAAATTGAAACGCGAACGGGCGCGGACATGAGCATTCTGCCAATCCTGAAATGGCCCGATCCCCGTTTGTCGCAGGTCTGTGCCCCAGTCGGGGACGAGGATGTTTCGGATTTGGCGGCGGCGATGTTGGAAACCATGTATGATGCGCCGGGGCGCGGGCTGGCAGCCCCGCAGGTTGGCGTCATGAAGCGCATGTTTGTGATGGACTGCGGCTGGAAAGAGGGCAACCCAACGCCCGAGGTTTGTATAAACCCGGAAATCATATCCCTGTCCGCGGAAACTGCGACAGGAGAAGAAGGCTGCCTGTCGATCCCGAATGCGCCGGTTGAGGTTGAGCGCCCGGTATCTGTGCTGCTGCGTTGGCGGGGTTTGGATGGCGCAATGATCCGGCGCGAATTGACCGGGTTCGAGGCGCGTTGCGCCTTGCATGAATATGACCATCTGGACGGGTGTGTGATCTTTGACCGGATCGGGGATAGCGATCGCGCCCGTATCGAAGGCGCTTATCTGGAGGCGCAGAAATGACCGTTCGGAAATGTATCCCCTGGCCGGACAAGCGGCTGCGTACCGTGGCCGATCCGGTTGAGATGATTACCGATGAAACAAGGGCAATCTGGGCCGATATGATCGACACGATGGAAGCCATGCCCGGTGTCGGGCTGGCTGCGGTGCAGATCGGCGTCATGCAGCGCCTGGCCGTTGTGGATGCGTCCGAAGCGCGCGGGCAGGCGGTGCGCATGGCGAATCCCGAAGTGCTGCATTCCAGCGTTCAGTTCCGTCCCCATGACGAGGCCAGCCCGAACCTGCCCGGCGTCCACGCCCGGATCGAACGGCCCCGCGCGGTGACGGTCCGATTTCTGAACGAGGCAGGAGAGGTTGAAGAGCGGGATTTTGTTGGGCTGTGGGCGACCAGCGTTCAGCATCAGATCGACCATCTGAATGGCAAGATGTATTTTGATCATCTGTCGAAGATGAAGCGCGACATGCTGATCCGTAAGGCGCGGAAATTCCGGTAAGGCGGGGATTGCAAAATTCGTACAAAGAATTTTGACCGGAAAATTTGAAATTTTCCGGGCCTCCGGCGGGAGTATTGGCAATCAGAAAGAAGCCGGTGGGGATCATTTGTGACTGCGTTGCCAAGGGGGACTGCCTTGGGCCTGTAAGGGGTCGCGCGTTAGCTATTACCGTCGCGGAAATCCAGACCCATTTCGGAATAACGTTCAGCTTCTTCCTGCCAGTTTTCGCGGACTTTTACCTGAAGGAACAAGTGGATACGGCGGCCAAGGAAGTCTTCCAGTTCTTGCCGCGCGGCTTGGCTGACTGCTTTGATCGTTTCGCCACGCTTGCCCAGAACGATGCCTTTGTGGCCATCCCGGCTGACATAGACGACCTGATCAATCCGGGCCGACCCATCCTTGCGCTCTTCCCATTTCTCGGTTTCGACGGTCAACTGATAGGGCAATTCCTGATGCAGGCGCAGGGTCAGCTTTTCGCGGGTGATTTCGGCGGCGATCATGCGCAGGGGCAAATCGGCGATCTGGTCTTCGGGATAGAGCCACGGACCTTCGGGCATTTCGCCTGCCAGCCATTCGCGCAGATCATCCACGCCATAGCCGCGTTCCGCCGAAATCATAAAGGTTTTGGCAAAGGTGAACCGTTCGTTCAGGGATTGTGACAGCGCCAGCAGAACCTCGGCCTTGACCCGGTCGATTTTGTTGATGGCCAGCGCGATGGTGCGGCCCTGACCCAGATCGCCCAACCCGTCCAGAATGCGTTCTACCCCTTCGGTGATCCCGCGATGGGCTTCGACCAGCAGGACGATCACATCGGCATCTGCGGCCCCGCCCCATGCGGCGGCAACCATTGCCCGGTCCAGACGGCGGCGCGGGGTGAACAGGCCGGGAGTGTCCACGAACACCAATTGCGCGTCGCCTTCCAGCGCGACGCCGCGAATGCGGGCGCGGGTGGTTTGCACCTTATGCGTTACGATCGAAACCTTCGCCCCGACCATGCGATTGGTCAATGTGGATTTACCGGCATTCGGTTCGCCAATCAGGGCAACAAAGCCCGCGCGCGTGGTCATAGGTGTCTCTCCATGCATCAAGCTCTGGCTCTTAGCGGAAAACGGAACGGACCGCTAGCCCGCCTTGCGTTGTTGGCGCAACAACGAATATAGGCCGCTTCCGACGATCACAGCGCCGCCGATCAGCGTCAACTGGTCCGGGCGTTCCGCGAAGATCACAACTGCAAGGATAAGGGCGAAAACCAGTCTTGTGTAGCGGAATGGTGCCACGAACCCGATTTCACCGCAGCGCATCGCCTGCGTCAGGGCGCCGTAAGCGACAACGCCCACAATCGCGGCCCCCGCCAGCCGCAGCACCACCGGCACGGGCGGTATTTGCAACGTATCCCCTGACACCAGCGCCAGAACGATCCCCGCGCTTGTCACCACGCCAAATCCCAGCGTGCCAAGCTGCGCCATCGACATCGTGGCGGGGCTGGCGCGGGTTGCCAGATCACGCCCGGCGAATCCGATCATCCCCAGCACGGCAAAGATCGACGCGGGTTCAAAACTGCCCGGTGCCGGGCGCAGGATCAGCAAGACACCCCCAAACCCGACCGCCATCGCCAGCCAGCGCCGCCAGCCCACGGTTTCACCAAAGACGAACACCGCCCCAAGCGCCACAACCAGCGGCGTTGCCTGTAAAATGGCCGAGGTGCTGGCCAGCGGCGTCAGCGCCAGGGCCAGCGCGTAAAACAAACGCCCGCCCAATTCAAAACCTGTGCGGATCAGCAGCGGTTTGCTGAGCATCGCCGGATGCAATATCCGTTCGCGGCGCGACAGGGACAATCCCGCGAACAGCACCGTTCCGATGCCCCCGAACAGGATCAGCGACAGGCCAGCCGGGAATATCTGACTGGCGGATTTATACAGCACATCTTCGATAGCAAAGGCCGCCATCGCCAGCACCATAAAGGCGGCTCCACGTCCATTTCCGGTCGCGTGCAACGCGGTCAACCGTTGTCAGCCGACAGGCGGTCCAGCAACGTCTTGGCGGCGGCCTGTTCTGCCTGTCGTTTGGATCCGGCCTGTGCCTGCGCCGTTTCACCCGTTTGCAAGGTGACAGCGATGGTGAAAACCGGGGCGTGATCGGGGCCACTGCGGGCCTGTTCGGTATAGGTTGGCGGTTGTTGTCCCCGTGCCTGCGCCCATTCTTGCAGGCTGGTTTTTGCATCGCGGGCATCGGTATCCACCTTGTCGATCCGTTTGCCCCAATGGGTCAGGATCAGTCTCCGCGCCGCATCAAGGCCACCGTCCAGATAGACTGCGGCAATCACGGCCTCCATCGCGTCACCCAAAAGCGCCTCTTTGCGCCGCCCGCCAGACAGCATTTCAGACCGCCCCAGTTTCAGCACCTCGCCCAAGCCGATTTGCCGCGCGACATCGGCGCAGGTTTCCTTGCGCACCAGCGCGTTAAACCGCGGGGCCAGTTGTCCTTCGGATGCGCCTTTGTCTTTTGACAGCAGCGCCTCGGCCATCACCAGCCCCAGAACACGGTCGCCCATAAACTCAAGCCGCTGGTTATCCTGCCGCGATGGCGAGGACACCGAAGAATGCGTCACCGCGCGCAGCAGCAGTTCGGGCCGGGTGAACTGATGCCCAATCCGGCCCTCGAAGGCCTTCAGATCCGCTGAAATTTTCACTCGATCCCCTTGAAGAAACGATCAGACCGCCACGTCCAGAAAGCAAACAGCGACCGCCCCGCCGAGGAGAACATGATCCGGTCTGCCCGACCGATCAGGTTTTCAAACGGCACATAGCCCACGCCGCCCACGGTTTGCGGTACGCGGCTGTCGGTCGAATTGTCGCGGTTATCCCCCATGAAGAAATAATGCCCAGCCGGAACGGTATAGACCGGCGTATGATCCGATTGCTGATTGCCGATATTCAGCACATCATGGCTGACGCCATTGGGCAGCGTTTCTGTCTGGCGCGATTTTTTGCAAATGCCACCCGTGCCGACGGGGCCATTTTCACAGCGCGGGCGCAGCCCTTGCGGCCCCTGTGGTTCGGCCAATTCCTCGAACACGCCTGCATCTGCCACCTGAACGGGTTTGTTGTTGATATACAGCAGCCCTTGTTTCACCTGCACCGTATCGCCGGGCAGCCCGATCAGGCGTTTGACGTAATCCATGCCAGACACCGGATGGCGGAAGACGATCACATCACCGCGTTCGGGGTCGGACGCCATGATCCGGGTATTATCACCGTCGATAAACCCGCAAATATCCTTGGCGTCGATCACGAAACCGCCCAGACGCACCGTGGGACAAGAGGCATAGGAATACCCATAGGCCATCTTGTTCACAAACAGGAAGTCCCCGATCAGAAGCGTGTCTTTCATCGACCCGGACGGAATCCAGAACGGTTGGAAAAACAGGGTGCGGAACACGCCTGCAATCAGCAGGGCATAGACCACGGTCTTGATGGTTTCGACCAGACCGCTGTCTTTTTTGTCCTTCTTGGCCATCGGCAATTCTCCTGCAATCCGTTGTCCGCTACATGCGGGGCCGCGTCGTGGGTGTCAAGGCAATGGGCGGGCTTCGATCACCACGAAGGCCTGCGCCCAAGGGTGATCGTCAGTCAAAGTAACGTGAATGATCGCTTCGTGTCCCGGCGGCGTCATCTGATCCAGCCGTTCCCGCGCCCAGCCAGTAACCTCCATCACGGGCTGGCCGGTGCGCAGATTGCTGACGGCCATGTCCTTCCACGAAATCCCCATCCGCAGCCCGGTTCCCAAGGCTTTGGAACATGCCTCTTTTGCGGCCCAGCGCTTGGCATAGGTTCCGGCCACGTCCTTGCGGCGTTCTGCTTTACGCTGTTCCGTTTCGGTAAAGACGCGGTTGCGAAACCGATCCCCGAACCGATCCAGCGTTCCGGCGATACGGTCGATATTCGCCAGATCGGTGCCAATACCCAGGATCATTCGGCCCCCCGCACTGGCGGCAGATACAGGCAATCCCGCTCTACCGCAGTGGTCAGCCAAACACCGTTTTCCAGAACCCAGAACGGTTGCCCTTCGTCATAGGCGGCCCGTGCGTACACTGTGAAAACCACCTGTTTGCCGTTCCCGTCGCTTGCCTTGCGGGCCGACGCGGGATTGGTAAACAAACGGACATGCGATTGCGCCCCCGGCAACAACCCTTCGATCAGGGCTGTGGTCGTCAGGGTGGCGCTGGTCCCATAATACAGCGTATCGGGCGGCGGGGCCGCCTTTAGGCTTGGGTCAACGACTGTCACGCCCGCGCCTCGTCCATCAGGCGGCGCATTTCATGGATGGTCGGGGTCAGGCCGCGGAAAATCGCCTCGCCAATGATAAAATGGCCGATGTTCAGTTCCATCACTTCGGGGAAGGCGGCGATGGGTTGCACCGTGTCATAGGTCAGCCCGTGACCAGCATGGACTTCCAGCCCCAGCGAATTGGCATAGGCCGACATGTCCCGCAATGACACCAGTTCAGCATCGCGTGCTTCAAACCGACCTTCGGCGTGGGCGTCGCAATAGGCGCCGGTGTGCAGTTCGATCACCTGCGCACCAATCCGCGCGGCGGCGTCGATTTGTTTCTGGTCCGCCGCGATAAAGATCGACACCCGGCACCCTGCTTCGCGCAAGGGGGCAATGAAATGCGCCAGCTTGTTTTCTTCGCGGGCGACTTCTAGTCCACCTTCGGTTGTGCGCTCTTCGCGTTTTTCGGGAACGATACACACCGCATGGGGTTTATGCCGCAGCGCGATTTGCTGCATTTCCTGCGTGGCCGCCATTTCAAAATTCAATGGGATCGACAGCACGTCCATCAGACCATCAATATCCGCGTCCGAAATATGGCGGCGGTCTTCGCGCAGATGCGCGGTAATGCCATCGGCCCCGGCCTCTTGTGCCAGTTTGGCCGCACGCAACGGATCGGGATAAGCCCCGCCCCGCGCATTCCGAACCGTCGCCACATGGTCGATATTCACACCAAGGCGCAGTTTGTTCAAAGGCTTCATCGCCTTCTCCTTCGATTTGAATCCGTGACCCCGTAATGCGGACCCTAGTCCGCTTTGGGGGCTTCGTCAGCCTGCCTGTGCTTTTTTTTCTTCAGCGAGGCAATCTTTGCTTTCAGCGCGCCTTTGCGGCGGTGCTGATAGGCCCGGATCAGGGGGACGCTGATGTAATATGCAACCAGTCCCGTCACAATCCCCGGAAGTATCCCGCCGATCATGTAGGGAAAGAACACCTCGTCATAGAACACCTGCAATTCGTGCCATTCCACAGGCTTGCCCGTGAACACAGAAAGCAGGTTATCTTTCAGGTTTTCGCCAGCGTCCAGAAACTTGCCCGCCAGTGATCGGTGAACCTCGTGATCGTCGCCGCCATGCCGACCCAGCAGGAAATACCCGGTTTTCATGCTGATAACGCCGATCGGCACATAGGTCAGCGGATTGCCAAAGAACGTCCCAAGCAGTGCCGCAATGATATTCCCGCGCAGGATAAAGGCGATTGTTCCCGCCACGACAAAGTGCATCCCGTAGAACGGCGTAAAGGTCGTGAAAACCCCGGCAAAAATGCCCCGCGCAATTTTTTCAGGCGAATCCGGCAGGCGGTGCAGGCGGTGTTTGACGTATTTTGCAGCGCGTCCCCATCCCCCGCGAGGCCAGAAGAATTCTAGCACGATCTTCCAGACCGGCCTTCTGTCCCGACGTTTGAACACCAAGGGAAAGGTTCCTTCCTGCTTACCCTGCCTGCATACCTGACCGCGAAGGATCGCGATGGCGCTGAACGGCGGCGACATCGCTTTCCGCTTCCAGTGCAGACATCAGCGAATGCAGATGTTCCGCATCCCGCAGTTCGATATCCACCAGTAGCCGGTAAAAATCCGGTTTACGATCAACAAAATGTAGGTCCGAGATATTGGCCTTCTGTTCGCCGATCAATGTGCAAATCCGCCCCAGTACCCCGGCATCGTTGCCAATGGTCAAATCCAGCGTGGCGGTATGCACCGCCGGGTGTTTGCCAGCGTGCCAATGCAGGTCCATCCAGCGTTCCGGCTGATCTTCGTATTCGGCCAGTGCTTCGCAGTCGATGGCGTGAACCACCACGCCCTTGCCGCGATAGGTGATGCCAACGATCCGTTCCCCCGGCAGGGGTTGGCAGCATTTGGCCAGATCAAACCGCTGATCGGGGGACAGGCCCACAACGGCGCGGTGCGGCTCTACCTCATCCCCCTCGCGGGAGCTGAGTTCGGGGTAAACCGCGTGAATGACCTCGGATGCCGTCAGTTCCGCGCTGCCCAAACGGGCCAGAACCTCGTCTCGTTCATCGATTCGCAGGTGCCGGGCGGCAGTATCCAGTGCCTTATCGGTGGCCTTTTTGCCCACATGCTCAAAGGCCGAGCGCGCCAGTTCCCGCCCCAGTTTGATGAACCGCTCCCGATCCACAGCCCGCAACGCCCGGCGAATGGCGGATTTCGCCTTGCCCGTCGTTGCGATTTCCAGCCATGTCGCCTGTGGCGTCTGGCCTTCGGCGGTGATGATCTCAACGGACTGACCGTTTTTGACCCGCGTCCACAGCGGGACACGCATCCCGTCCACCTTGGCCCCCACACAGGCATTCCCGATCCGGGTGTGAATGGCATAGGCAAAATCAATCGGTGTCGCGCCCTTGGGCAGCTTCACCACCTCGCCCTTGGGGGTGAAGCAGAACACCTTGTCCGAGTACATTTCCAGCTTCACAGCTTCCATGAACGCGTCGTGGTCTTCTTCGCCGCCCATTTGTTCGGTCAGGTTGGTCAGCCATTTTGCCGGATCGACGGCAAAGGGGTTCTTGCTGCGCACGCCGTCCCGATAGGACCAATGCGCCGCCACCCCGGTTTCGGCCACGTCATGCATTTGGCGGGTGCGAATCTGTACCTCGACCCGCTTGCCATCGCGCCCGGAAACCGTGGTATGGATCGACCGATAGCCGTTCGATTTGGGTTGGCTGATGTAATCCTTGAACCGCCCCGGCACGGCCCGCCAGCGCTGGTGGATCACCCCCAGCGCACGGTAGCAATCTATTTCCGAGTTGGTGATGACGCGGAAGCCGTAGATGTCGGAAAGGCGGGAAAATCCCATGTCCTTTTCTTCCATCTTGCGCCAGATCGAATAGGGTTTTTTCGCGCGTCCAAAGACTTGCGCTTCGATCCCCGCCTCTTCCAGTTCTTGCCGCATGTCGCCGGTGATGCGGTGGATCACATCCCCGGTTTCTTTTTGCAGCATCACAAAACGGCGCATGATGCTGGCCCGACCTTCGGGATTCAGCACCTTGAAGGACAAGTCCTCCAGTTCTTCGCGCATCCATTGCATCCCCATCCGGCCTGCCAGCGGGGCGAAGATTTCCATCGTTTCGCGGGCTTTCTGAATCTGCTTGTCCGGGCGCATTGCTTTGATGGTGCGCATGTTGTGCAGACGATCCGCCAGCTTGACCAAGATCACCCGCAGATCCTTGGACATCGCCATGAACAGCTTGCGGAAGTTTTCGGCCTGCTTGGTTTCGGAGCTGGAGAGCTGAAGATTGGTAAGCTTGGTCACACCATCAACCAGATCGGCCACATCTTTGCCGAACCGCTTTTCCAGTTCGGGGTAGGACGCTTTCGTATCTTCGATTGTGTCGTGCAGCAGGGCTGTGATGATGGTTGCATCGTCCAGCCGCTGTTCCGTCAAGATTGCGGCAACGGCAACCGGATGGGTGAAATACGGTTCACCGGAATGGCGAAACTGCCCTTCGTGCATCAGGCGGCCAAAGTCATAGGCCGCCCGGATCAGGTCTTCGTTTGTCTTTGGGTTATAATTGCGGACAAGGGCGATCAGATCTTCAACCGCGATCATAATAATCCGCTTCCCGTGACTGATGCCGAGCCGTTAGCTCTGCCCTTGTGCTTCCATAAGCTGACGCAGCAGCATTTCTTCGGACATATCGTCCTCGGCGGGTTTGTCCGCCGCTTCGCCGCCACCCATCAGAAGCGCCATGTTGTCATCTTCGGGCATGTCGACTTCGATCTGGGTCTGATTGCTTTCGATCAGACGTTCGCGCAATTCATCCGCCGATTGGGTTTCTTCTGCGATTTCACGCAGGGCCACCACCGGGTTCTTGTCATTGTCGCGGTCCACCGTGATCTGGGCACCAGCGGACACTTCGCGCGCACGATGTGCGGCAAGCATTACCAGTTCGAACCGGTTCGGAACCTTGTCTACGCAGTCTTCAACGGTCACGCGGGCCATATGAGCACTCCAATCATCGAGGCGGGTTGTCTGAAAGGCGCTTTCTATTGTGAAATATGGGGATTGACAAGCCAATTATCAAATTGCTTCGACCTCTTGCAAACTCTCTTTCGGCAAGCTCTCGCACATTTGAGCAACGGTACGTCCCAGAACAGGATGAAACCAGTCCGGCGCGACGTCCCGCATCGGCACCAGAACAAAGGCGCGGTCCTGCATACGGGGGTGGGGCAAAATCAACTGATCCGGGGCGTCTTGCATCTGGCGCGACAGGGGCAGGTTGCGCCAGTGATCAAAGGTGTCCCGATCCGGCAAAACCCTTTGTCCATAGGCGATCAGGTCAATATCGACGGTCCGCGCCGCCCAACGCGTCTGACGTTCGCGGCCCAGTTCGGCCTCGACCCGGTGCAGGCATTCCAAAAGCTCTGCTGGGGGCAGGGCGGTTGCCGCGGTGACGACAGCATTGACGTAATCCGGTCCTGCCCCCGCCGGGAAGCACGGGGTTTTGTAGAACCTGCTTTGGCGCAGAATGCGCAGGCCTGCTTTGGTCAATAGCTCTAGCGCGTGTCGCAGCAGATCGCCCGGACCTTGGGCGCCAAAGCTTTGATTCGATCCCAGCGCCAGCACGATCTCTTGATCAATTGTCATTCGCGCCCTATCCTTTCGAGTGAACTAACCCACTTGCGCACTGTTTCCGATAAACTTAATTCTTATTCAGAGCTCTGCTGCTCCCTATTACACTCACACACTCACGGACAGGCAGGTCTCGCAATCGGAAGGGATTTTTTGATGTTCTACAAAGACGAGCGGCTGGCGCTGTTCATCGACGGATCGAATTTATATGCTGCGGCCAAAGCTTTGGGGTTTGATATCGACTACAAGCTGCTGCGTCAGGAATTCATGCGTCGCGGCAAACTGTTGCGGGCCTTTTACTACACAGCTTTATTAGAAAACGACGAATATTCACCTATCCGTCCTCTTGTGGACTGGCTGCATTACAACGGTTTCACGATGGTCACGAAACCGGCCAAGGAATACACCGACAGCCAAGGCCGTCGCAAAGTCAAAGGCAACATGGATATCGAATTGACCGTGGATGCTATGGAACTGGCCCCGCGCGTTGATCATATCGTGCTGTTTTCGGGCGATGGCGACTTCCGCCCGCTGGTCGAAAGCCTGCAACGTCAGGGCGTTCGGGTGTCGGTCGTGTCCACGATCCGCAGTCAGCCGCCGATGATTGCCGATGAACTGCGCCGTCAGGCCGATAATTTCATCGAGTTGGACGAGCTGAAAGAGGTGATCGGTCGTCCCCCGCGCGAAATCACGCCGGAACGCGAAGGTGTCTATTCTTCGCATTGATGACATGCAAAAAAACCGGGGCGATGCGTCCCGGTTTTTTATTTGTATAATGGCTTATCCCCCGGCGTCCTGATTGATGCCGTTATGAATTTCGATCACTTTGGCGGGCCATGTGCTTTTGATATAGGCCAAGACCGAGACGATTTGCTCATCGGTCAGAACGTCATTAAATCCCGTCATATGTGACTGATAGCCATTGCCCACCAGCTTCTCGATCCCAAGCTTCGTGATCTGGAAAAGCTGCGCATCGGGATGGTGCCATGTATGCCCGGACGGATCATGTGGCGGTGCGGGTAAATACCCTTCGGCATCGCGTTCGCGCCAGTTTTCCTGCCCTTCAAGGTTTGCGCCATGACAGGACGCGCAGTTGTCCGCATATACAGTCTGCCCGGCAGCAACCGATACCGCATCACGATAGGGCAGAAACCCAGCCTCATCCGCCCATCCGGGCGCAGCAACCAAGGTCAGCGCAAAGCAAAACCGTTTCATTTTTGACCTTCCCTTTTCCATCAAGATCAACACAGCTACAGTCCCGCAACAATACACCTCTGCGTGAGGCTCTGGGCTGGACCCCGCGCACCCTTCGGCTTACCTCTGGCCAGAAGCAGGAGACCCCGAATGACAAAACCGCCGCTTACCGTTTACCTTGCCGCCCCCCGTGGATTTTGCGCAGGCGTGGACCGCGCCATCAAGATCGTTGAAATGGCAATCCAGAAATGGGGCGCGCCCGTCTATGTTCGGCATGAAATCGTGCATAACAAATTCGTGGTCGACGGGCTGCGTGATCTGGGCGCGGTCTTCGTGGAAGAACTGGAAGATTGCCCTGACGATCGCCCGGTCATTTTTTCCGCCCACGGGGTTCCCAAATCTGTCCCGGCCGAGGCGACACGGCGCGATATGATCTTTGTCGATGCTACCTGTCCCTTGGTATCCAAGGTTCATATCGAAGCTGAACGTCATTCGGATAATGGGCTTCAGATCGTTATGATCGGTCACGCTGGACACCCCGAAACCATCGGCACGATGGGCCAGTTGCCCGAAGGCGAGGTGCTGCTGGTGGAAACCGTCGCCGATGTGGCCGTGGTTCAGGTGCGTGACCCGGATAATCTGGCGTTTGTTACCCAAACCACCCTGTCCATTGACGATACCAAGGACATCGTCGCCGCCCTTCAGGCCCGCTTTCCGGCCATTCAGGGACCGCACAAGGAAGACATCTGTTATGCCACCACCAACCGACAAGAGGCGGTAAAGGCGATGGCGGGCAAGATTGACGCGATGCTGGTGGTCGGTGCGCCAAACTCCTCGAACTCGCGCCGTCTGGTCGAGGTCGCGTCGCGCCACGGCTGTGCCTATGCGCAACTGGTGCAGCGGGCCACGGATATTGATTGGCGTGCGCTGGACGGGATCGGCGCAATCGGGATCACCGCCGGGGCTTCGGCCCCCGAATTGTTGGTGGACGAGGTCATCAACGCCCTGCGCGACCGATATGCCGTAACCATTTCCGAGGTCGAAACCGCCAAGGAAAACGTGGAATTCAAAGTGCCGCGCGTGCTTCGTACTCCCGGTCAGGCCAGCGCATGACACAGATTCCCCGTGCGCCGCTATTCCTGGGCGTTGCGGGGGTGATCCCCTTTTTATGGAGCGCCCTGACAACCCTGTCCGATCCATTGGCCGTCTGGAGTGTGCGCACCCTGTCTGCCCGGTTCACAGGGCCGTATGTGGGGATATTCTTTGGCGCGGTGATGCTAGCTTTACCTCTGGGATCCTGTGGGGCTTTGCCGCCCGCGCCCGTGATGGCAAGGCCTCATTGGGGTATGTGTTGGCGGTGCTTCCTGCGGTGTGGGCATTTGCCATGACAGGGGGCGGGGCGCGTAGTGCGGCGCTGAACCTGTCTATCGGTTTTCTGGCCAGTCTGGTGCTGGATGCGCTGTTCACTCGTTACCGTTTGACCCCAGATTGGTGGATGTCCTTGCGACTGCCGCTGACGCTTGCCACTGTTACCTGTCTTCTGATCACGGCGGCCTTATGACGATCGACCCTGAAACCATTCGCATTTACGACGCACAGGCAGATGAATATGCCCGTGTCACCGCCAGCGATCAGCCCGACCCGTTTTTGCAATCCTTCATGGATGCTGTGCCCGCAGGGGGGCAAGTGCTGGACCTGGGATGTGGGCCGGGGAATTTCGCCAGGCATATGGTCCGGGCTGGCCTGCATGTTACGGCGGTCGATGCTTCTGCCGAAATGGTGGCCCGCGCGGGACAAATTGATGGGGTCACAGCCAGGCAGGCCACGTTCGATGATCTGACGGATACCGCCATTTATCATGGGGTCTGGGCCAACTTCAGCCTGCTTCATGCCCCACGGGCAGCGATGCCCCGACATCTGGCCGCCATCCACCATGCCCTGAAACCAAAGGGGCGGTTTCATTTGGCATTGAAAACCGGCATGGGCGAAAAACGTGATCGGCTGGGGCGGTTTTATACCTACTACACCCCCGAAGAAGTGTCGTCCCTGCTGGCTGCGGCGGGTTTTACCGTCACGAAAATAACGCCGGGACGCGACAAGGGACTGGACGGGGCCGAGTCTGATTGGATAAGCGTAGCCTCCCATGCCTGATTTATACGCATATACCGACGGAGCTTGCTCCGGCAATCCCGGCCCCGGCGGCTGGGGCGTCCTGCTGCGCGCGATGGACGGCGATGCCGTGGTGAAAGAACGTGAATTATCTGGCGGAGAGGCGGACACCACCAACAACCGGATGGAACTGTTGGCCGCCATCAATGCGCTGGAAACGCTGGCTAAGCCCTCGGTTATTACTGTGGTGACGGACAGCGCCTATGTGAAAAATGGCGTCACCGGCTGGATTTTCGGCTGGAAGAAAAATGGCTGGAAAACGTCAAACAAGAAGCCCGTTAAAAACGTTGAACTGTGGCGACGTCTGGACGAGGCGCAGCGCCGCCATAATGTGACGTGGGAATGGGTCAAAGGCCACGCCGGGCACCCGGAAAACGAACGCGCGGATGAGCTGGCCCGCGCAGGCATGACCCCGTTTAAGCCCACGAAAGCCGGACAATGACGGCGCTGGCCTTGCTGGATTATGCCTCGGTCGCGGTGTTTGCGCTGACTGGCGCATTGGCGGCGTCCCGTGCGCAGCTTGATCTGGTGGGCTTCGCCTTTATCGCCAGTCTGACCGCCGTGGGTGGTGGTACGCTGCGCGACGTCCTGTTGAACCGTGACGCCGTATTCTGGATTGCCCAGCCTGCCTATATCGGTGTGACGGCCAGTGCCGCGCTGCTGGTTTTCTTCACCGCGCATCTGTTGGAAAGCCGCTATCGCGCTTTGCTGTGGCTCGACAGTCTGGCGTTGGCTGTGGCGGTGCCCGCCGGGGTCAGTCTGGCCCTTAGCCTGAACCAACCTGCCCCTATCGTTCTGATCATGGGCATTATCACCGGCACGTTCGGCGGCCTGATGCGTGATGTTGTGTGTAACGAGGTGCCGCTGGTCCTGAAACAGGGCGAACTGTATGTCACCGCCGCTTTTGCCGGGTCCGCCGCGGCCCTGATTGCTCAGGCACTGGATCATTCCGCGCTGGTCGCCCTGACTGCCTGCGCCTTGACCACATGGGCGCTGCGGGCGGGGTCTTTGGCGTTCGGTTGGCGTTTGCCAGTCTACAAAAGCCGTCCGCCACGGCAATAGCCGACACTGGATCAGAAGCACCGGCCCAGCGGCTCTTTCTTGGAAAAAATATCCGATCGCAACGCCCGCCACGGGCGCAACGATCTGCTATTTTTTCACATAGGTCTGCCAAAGCCAGATCAGAAGCAAAGACCCCAGAACCGCCCCGACCAGCCCGGCAAAAGCGCCCATCATGCTGAGCAGAAACCGCAGCACAAAGCCCCCGATCAGCGCCCCGGCCATACCAATCACGACTGTTGTGATAATATCGGCCTCCACCCGCATCAGCCGCGTTGCCAGAAATCCTGCTGCCGCGCCTATGATCACCAGCCAGATAATGCCCATCGCATCCTCCTATTTACGGAACCGGGTCGGGACGATGATCAGCGCCCCGACGGCTGAAATGATGGCATCCACCCCCGGCGCGCCAAAGCGCAAGCTGAACATGACCCGCAAAAAATAGAACAGAAAAGCGCCGCCCACGCAGATGATGATCGACGGGATATAGCCATTGCGCGTGAAACCCGTCCGCTCCGAGGCATAGCCGACGATCCCGGCAATTACGACCGTTCCGATCAGGGTGGGAAACATCGCCCCCTCCGGTTTACAGGCGGGTTCCCTTGGGCAAGGGCATCCCGCGCAGGAATTCATTGGCATCCTGCGCCCCCTTTCCAGCCCGTTGCAAGCGCAAAATCTGAACCGCGCCGGTTCCGCAGGCCACGGTCAGCATATCATCCAGAACCTCGCCCGGTGCGCCTGTCCCGTGAACCAACCGCGAGGCCAACAGTTTCAGCCGCCCGCCATCAATATCGACCCAAGCCCCCGGAAACGGCGACAAACCCCGGATTTTACGATCCACCTCTTCAGCCGGGGCCGACCAATCCACGGCCGCTTCGACCTTGTCGATCTTATGGGCATAGGTCACGCCCGCCTCCGGCTGCGTTTCTGGTGTCAAAGCCTCTAGTTGGGTTAAAGCCTCGACAATCAGGGTGGACCCCATCTTGGACAGGCGGTCATGCAATTGCGCTGTTGTCTCCTCGGCTCCGATGGGCGTTGCCCGGCGCAGCAATACGGGGCCAGTGTCCAGCCCGGCCTCCATCTGCATGATACAAACCCCGGTTTCTGCATCCCCGGCCATGATCGCGCGATGAATAGGCGCCGCACCGCGCCAGCGCGGCAGCAAAGACGCATGAATGTTCAGGCAACCATGTTTCGGGGCGTCCAGCACCGCCTGCGGCAGGATCAACCCATAGGCTACGACAACCGCAACATCTGCCGCCAGCCCGGAAAACGCCGCTTGCTCCTCTGCCCCTTTCAGGGAAACAGGGTGGCGCACCTCCAGCCCCAGATCCAAAGCCCGCGCATGAACCGGGGTGGGGCGATCCTTTTTCCCGCGCCCTGCGGGGCGGGGGGGCTGGCAATAAACCGCTGCAATCTCATGTCCGGCTTTCACCAGCGCATCCAGCACTGGCACGGAAAACTCGGGTGTCCCCATGAAAACGATCCGCATATTTTGCCCCTTCATTTTGTCCCCGAATATCCCCGGCATAGCTGTTGGACGATATGGGGAAAGCCCTGTGTCAGCCCGTATCTACAGGCCGGGTAATTCAATTACCACTGCGGCGTGATCACTGGCGTGAGGGCGGTGATGTCCGACCTGCGGCAGATGCGGGCCGGGGTTGCGGTGGGTTTCCAGCCCCATGCCCTGTCGTAAAATCCCAGGGCACGCATCAGGGAACCGTCGGGCAAATGCAGGGCTGGCCAGCAGCGCATCAGGGTGGCCATAGCTGTGATCATGTGGATTGTGCCACGACCAGCGATCCTGATGGGGCAGGCGGGTCAGCAGATCGGTGGCGATGGTTTCCAGTTCAGACAGCACACGAGGGCGAGATGGGCTGCGGATCGGTTCGTTCAGATCACCAAGGATCAACCATAGCGCCCGTGGGTCTGTCTGGTCGCGCTGAACGATGTGGCGCAGGGCCAGTGCCTCGGCCCGCCGGATGGTCCATGTGCGGTCGGTTTCCGGGTAGGGGGCTTTCAGATGGCAGATATAAAGCGTCAGTGCGCCGACCGTGACGCGCAATACATCGCGTCGAAAGACGGGTTGGTCCGAGGGCATATCGGGCAGGCGCAGACCCAAAGAGGCAGGCGTGTCCTGCGCATGGCTGAGCGGGTTCAGTAACGGCAGGCGCGACATCACCGCAACGTCCAGCCCGCGCCCATCATTGCCGGGCAGGCACAGACGGTAGGGATAGCGTGTCCCGATAGGAAGCAGATAGTGATCGTGGAAATAATCCAGCGTGGGTTGATCGAATACCTCTTGCAGGGCGAACACATCGGCATCTGCATCGCGGATCACGCGCGCGCTGAGCCGACGATCCAGCGAATCCAGCGCACGGGCCTCTGGCCCCTGATCTTCGGGAACATCTGCGTCGCGCGCGCCATCCAAATGGGGGCCGCGCAGGCGCAGGTTTTGCAGGTTGAAGGTGGCGATCTTCATGGTTCGCCCCCTTTTACGTTTTGCCTCAGATAGCTGACGAATGACCGGCTTTCGACAGATCGTAAGCGTCGAAAGCACGGGCGATCATCCGCGTCAAAGGCCGGGCGTGGGGCGGAATAAACAGCCCGTCCGGGGTTTGTTCGACCATCCCGGCGAATTCTGTCTTTGCCACGTCATACATGGTGTTCAGCGCAGATTGCGACAGGCCGTAGTTGTCTTTTAGCTCGTCGTCGTAGGTGCGGAAATCACACATCAGCATTTCTATGATGCGACCGCGCAGTTTATCCTCGGGCGAAAACTTGTGCCCCCGTGCCGTGGAAAAGCGCCCCTCGCGGATTGCGCCGGTGTGAACCCCGGTCGAGGGGGCATTTTGCGCATAGCCCTGCGGGAACCGCGAAATCGAGGATGCGCCGATACCAACCAGAACCTCGGACATGTCGTCGGTATAGCCTTGGAAATTCCGGCGCAGTTTGCCGGTTTTCTGCGCAATGGTCAGGCCGTCGGATTGGGTGGCGAAATGGTCAATCCCGATTTCTGCGTAGTTATCCCAGACGAACAGGCGGCGTGCCGTTTCAAACAGGTCCAGCCGTTCCTGCGGAGTGGGCAATGCGTCTGACGGGATCAACTGCTGACGTTTGGCCATCCACGGCACATGGGCATAGCCATATAGGGCCACACGATCAGGATTCAGCGACAAAAGTTTTTGCACGCTTTCGGTGATTCGTTCCTTGGACTGGTGTGGCAACCCATACAGGATATCTGCGTTCAGGCTGTAGACACCGTGGGATCGGATGGCTTCGATGGCGTCGCGCGTGACGTCGTAGCCTTGTATTCGGCCAATGGTTTTCTGAATCTCGTCGTCGAAATCCTGCACCCCGATCGAGGCGCGATTCATCCCCGCAGCGGCCAGCGCGGCCAGACGGGAATCGTCAATTTCATTCGGGTCGATTTCAACCGAAAATTCATAACCTTCCGCAAAAGGTGCCACATCCATGATGGCCCCGGTCAGATCCGTCATCATATCGGCGGTCAGCAGCGTGGGCGTGCCGCCGCCCCAATGCAGCCGATTCAGGCGCACACCTTCGGGCAAATCGCGTTTCAGAAGGTGCAGTTCGGCCTTCAGGGTTTCCAAATAAGCGCGGACAGGGGATTCGCTTTGGGTGCCTTGTGTGCGACAGGCGCAAAACCAGCACAGGCGGCGACAAAAAGGCACATGCACATAGAGCGAAATATCGGACCCCGGCGGTATCTCCTTGATCCAGTTAGAGAAATCGCCCGGAGCGACATCGTTCGAGAAGTGAGGCGCCGTTGGGTAACTCGTGTAACGAGGTACCTTCGCGTCAAACAGCCCCAGTTTTGCAAGTTGCGTTTTCGTTTCCATAGGCCTAGCCTTTAGGGGAAACAGGACGGGTCATCCTTGACCCAGATCAAGCGCGCGACGGACCGACATGCTGAAGGAAGAGACAGTCTCTCACAATCATAATTGTGAGGAATGCCCCATTCGCCACAGGGCTGTTTGTGCCCGGTGCGAAACCGATGAATTAGAGCGGCTGGAAGAGATCAAGTATTACCGCAGCTTTGAAGCTGGCCAAACGGTGATCTGGTCCGGCGACAAAATGGATTTTGTCGGCTCGGTCGTGTCTGGCATCGCCACGCTGACCCAAACGATGGAGGATGGGCGCACCCAGATGGTCGGCCTGCTGCTGCCATCGGATTTCGTGGGGCGTCCGGGGCGCGAAGGGTCGGCCTATGATGTGGTGGCGACAACCGATCTGGTGATGTGCTGTTTCCGCAAGAAACCATTTGAACAGATGATGGAGCGCACCCCGCATATCGCGCAGCGGTTGCTGGAAATGACGCTGGATGAACTGGATGCGGCCCGCGAATGGATGCTGGTGCTGGGCCGGAAAACCGCCCGCGAAAAAATCGCATCCTTGCTGTCGATCATCGCACGGCGGGACGCCTCTCTGAACCTGCGCCCGACGCAGGGGGCGCTGGTGTTCGACCTGCCCCTGACGCGCGAGGCGATGGCGGATTATCTGGGCCTGACGCTGGAAACGGTCAGCCGCCAGATTTCCGCGCTGAAACGCGATGGGGTGATTCATCTGGAAGGCAAGCGCCACGTCACTGTGCCGGATTTCACCCGCCTGATGGAAGAAGCAGGCGACGACGCAGACGGCGGGATGCTGGCTTGATTACCGGCCCAAGGTCGGGGCTAGTTGGATTGCTTGCCCGATCTTGCTGCTACCGCGTATCCCCCCAGCTCTGCGTTCTGCGTGGTAAAGCGCCTAAAAAAGCGCCTAAAGCGGACAGTCTGCGCAGGGTAGTTCAAGGTCCGCAGTGCGGACATTGCCGTCATTCGTTGCTTACCAAAGAAGGACTGCTTATCCGGGGGAGCGACCTTAACCGGCTCAGGGCGGCCCTGAACGATACCTTCACGGGCTTTCGCCACGATTGTCTCATAGAGGGCGTTAACCTCCGCCGCCCGGACCTTGGCTTCCTTGGCATCCCCGGTTTTGAGGGACTGTTTCAGCGCCTGACCCAGCACAGGTTGCAGGACCTTGGGATAGTTGCGGCGATACAGCCACGTTTGTTGTTTGAGATACGCGTAAGCAATACGCATGACTCCTCCTTTTGGGGCGGTTGCCCCAGTT
>NZ_FXTO01000015.1 GCF_900182725.1 Thalassovita litoralis | reverse complement strand
CCTGCGCGACGAACAGTGTGATCCCAAAGTCGTCGAGAGCATCATGGCCGACGAGAAGAGCTGCTGAGGCAAGACGGCCCTCGGCGGAACCTTACGCTTCAAAACATCTCTGCGCAACAAGGTATCGTTCGCGAAATAGGTTAAAAACTCACTACCATAGCCGCCCGATCAGATCGCGGCTGATTTCCTTGCCGAAGATGAGACGAGCGCCCGATGGCAGGCGAGCCTCAAGTCGTCCCGCCCTGTTCTCAGGCCACAGCCTGCGCGCAGGTTTAGCGAGTTCCGCCGAAGTCGACGAACGTTGCGTCCAGAAGCAGCTGGGGCACGCCAGCGCCGAAATGACCCGCCGCTATCAACGGCACAGAGACCGGTTCCGGGTCAACCTGACCAAAGCCGCAGGGCCATGACGCGGTCAGAAAGGACAGGCTCGTGCGGATGCGTGCGCTCGGCAAGATCACACGCTCTGGCTTGGACCATCCCTTCCAGAAGGCCGTTCTGGATTTCGGAAAATTACGCCTCTTCCCCTGCGAGCATTCGTGCCAGCATGTGCCGGATGTGATCCTGTGCTCCGAAGAACAAAGCAATTATGATGACACAGCTTCGTTCTTCATCCGGCAAGAACCAGATGACGGTCTTTTCCAGGCGCACGAAGCGAAGGCCCACCCGAATATCGGGTCGCAACGTTCCCATGTAGGGCGATTGCGCCAACAGATTCACCGAAGCGCGGATCCCGCGGATCCGATCGCCCGCCCGTATGAGTGCGGCATCTGGCTCATCGCCCAACTCGACATATGAGCTCGCGAGATGGTCGAAGATCAGCTCGAAGTCCCATTCCGCTTCTGCGGAGAACTCAAGATCCCACATCGCCCGACTGCTGTTTGCGCGCAATCATCTGTTCGATCCGGGTATCCATGTCTGCAGACGAAATCCTTGGTCCCGACACGCGCCGGTCGACGAGTTGCCGCAACGCAGCCAGTTCCAATTCCTCGGCCTCGGTCTTTTGCCGAAGCAAATCAAGCCCATGCTGAAGGACGGAACTCAGGCTGGCATATTGCCCGGATTCAACGAGGCCACGGGCAAACCGATCTTGCGGGTCGGACAAAGAGATCGATGATTTCACAGTCATGCCAGTCCTCCTTTGACACCACGGTAGCACTTAGTAGCACCGCACTCAAGACAGGATCGCCGTCTTACGCCGCCTGTCCGCTCAGCCTGCCATAGAAGCTACGCTCGAGATGCAGCTCCCCTGCCCCGGCCTTCTCGACCATGCCGCGCAGATAGCCGCCCGGCGAGGAAACCTCGCCTGCACAATGTTTCTCGAAAACCAACGCCAGCGCCGCTGGCGCCACCTGTTTGCCCAAGCGCTCCTGCGCCACGTTCCAGGTGCCACGGCAGACGATGGCGTCAGTTGTCGTCTTGCGCTTCGGATGCGCAGACTATACGTCATTGACACATACGCCGCCGAAACCTATATGGGACTGAAGATGACACGATTGCAAACAGTGGTCGAACTGCCCGAATTCCAGAGGCGCGCCAAGGCAATCATGTCGGACCAGGAGCGGGAGGCCGCTATCAGCTTCATTGCCGCCAATCCGGAAGCGGGCATCTCTCTTCGTGGCGGATTGCGCAAGGTCCGCATCCCGAGAGAAGGGGGCGGCAAGAGCGGCGGCTTCAGGACGGTGTATGTCTTTGGCGGGACCCATATGCCGATCTTCCTGATCACGGTCTTCGCCAAGAATGAGAAAGCTAACCTGTCGAAAACCGAACAGGCCGCAGCAGTAGAGATGAGCAAGGCGCTTGTCGCGAAATATGGAGACGCAACATGAGTGCATTCGAATCCATCTCCAAGGGGCTGGAAGAGGCGCTGGCCTTCGCAGATGGCGACTTGGCCGGCGCGAAGGTCCATGAAGTTTCCGTGGTGGAAGTCGATGTCGCCGAAGTCCGGCAACGGACGGGCCTGTCCCAGGCGGAATTTGCCAAGAGCATTGGCGTCGCGAAGGGCACGCTTCTGAACTGGGAACATGGGCGCCGACACCCGACCGGCCCAGCACAAGTTCTTCTGGCCTTGATCGCCAAGAAACCTTCCGTTGTGCAGGATCTTTTGCGCGGAGTATGAACCGGGACCTAAGCCCCGATCCTCTTGATGCGGATCCCGAGCTTGCGGGCCTTGTCGACGATGTTCTCGGTGATGCCCGATCCGGGGGTGGCGATCAGACCTTGCGGCATGGTTTCGAGCATCTTGTCGTTGCGTTTGAAGGGAGCGGCTTTGCCCTGGCTCTTCCAGTCGGGTTTGAAGACCACCTGGGTGACACCACGGGTATCGGCCCAGCCCATCGCAACTTGCAGGACTTTATGCACCCGGTCCAAGCGCATCCCCACAGGCACACGCACAATGCGGGTAACTGTTGGAACAACCTCAACGAGGGTAATCTGGATTTCAGCAACAACCATGGCCGGTGTCTCTCACAAACCTTTCGCACGCGAAAGGTTTCGCATCAGAAATAGAGTCTAGGTGCGGGTTTTGATCCAATCTGTCAGATCCTGAAGCAGCTCCGGCGTAACCCCTGGGCCAGACAGAACCGCTTGCCCTTGGCCAACAGTAAGTTGGATGTCTTGTGCAATCTCGACGGGGGATGTCATCATGAAGCGCACTGGCTCAATATCGTCTCTATCCTTTGGTTTAGAGACTTTCGGTTTGAGTTTTGCATCCTTCACCCTGATCTGCTTTGCAAGCATTTCTTCAAGAAATGCTCGTTCGTCCTCCGCTGAGATGTAAGCCTTCCGGGATAACCCGTGATAGATATCCCGGAAAAAAATCTGATCTTCAGCGATTGCCTTCGAAAGCGCCAAGCCGAGGCGCTCCGGAATCTGGGAAGGGTAACGCAATACGCCATCCAGTCTTTCCACAAGTGGTATAAAGGATTTGATCTTTGATCGTCTGGAAAACGAGGCTGATGCAAACAGGCGCTGCAAGGCCAGCTTTTCTGTGTCGAACACCCCTGATCCCACAGCCTGAACGACAATCCGTGCGCGTTCATAAAAGGACAAATCTGCCCGAACTTCATTTTCCTCGACCATCGCGACATAAGCCGCAGAACGATCTTGTGGGACACGAAGTAGGGCCTGAACCGTCCCGAAACGCTCGGTTTCACCGGTTTCCTTAAGGAGCTCTTTAAGTGCATTCAGACGTCGCCAGCCAGAAATCAGACCGTATTTGTCTCGACCAAGGTCCATAACCTCAATCGGCGTTTGCTGTCCTCTGCTGCGTAGACTCTCCTTCAGCCCCGCCATTTCTTCCTCTGCGCAAACCAGACGATCCCGGATAAGGTGGTTTTCCTGAATCGCGTCCAGCGGCAATGAAAGGATCATTCGTCCTTCTCTTTGCGCAGCCTGTAGCTCTTCTTGTACTTTCTCAAAGGCTGCTGTCAGCGCGGCATCCCCAGCGACTTGGGCGATCGGAACACGGCCCGGCGCATTCTGGACACTGGGAATAGTTGCATCCTCAGAGTAGCTTGCGGAAAAAAAATCGGGCCGGGGGGGCGTCAGACGCTTACGTTTAGCCATTTACTGTTCCTCGTTTCAGCTCCGGCATCATTCCACCGATTGTGCCGCTCGGGGCAGTTTTATACCGCTTCAGCCATATCTTCACGTTCCAGTTCTTCACGGCGCCAAATTCCCAAGAGCAACCGTTTGAAAGCTGCGTAGGTCTGGTCAAATGTGGCGCGCCCACGCACATAGGTTTCACGATTGAAGTCCCGATAATCGGCTTCGTAAATTCCCATGGCTTGCTCCCCAGCCTGGCCGATCAATGCTGTGAAGTCCTGACGATGAGGGGACAAGGTTTCACCGAAATAAGCCTGCATCAATGCAGCGAGCTCGGCCTGTTGCGACGCGTCAAACCGCGTGATGACAGCACGGACAGCATCCCACTCAAAGCTGAGTTCGGGTTGCCCCAAAGCGCGGGCTGCCATGTTCTCGCCTTCCTCGATGCTTGCGAAAGTTGAGTGCAGCATATCAAAGAACCGGCCTGTTGAATCGAATTCTAGGAACGAGGCGCCGAGGGGGACCAGTAAAATATCTGCTGCAGCCAATCCATTGATCGTCAGGTAGCCAAGGGCAGGAGGGGTATCTATAAAGATCAGGTCATATGCCTCCAGCATACCGTCCTGTTCCAGTGTTTCTGTCAATGCATCCCAAAGCTTCCATCCTCGGCCCTGCATGCGCCAGACTGGGATTTGAAACTCAGCCCAATACAGGTTCAGCTGGGCACCAATCAGATCGATATTTGGCCAATGAGTCTTCTGAACCAGGTCCGGCGCTTTGACCTTCAGGGCTTCGACGAGCGTATCATCGATGGGTTTGGGATCGTCGCCTCTTTCAAGTCGGGAACGGTTTTCAGCTTGTAGGGATGTTGCATAGTGGCGTGCCAAAAGCGGGAAGACTGTTTGCCATTCATCCTCAACGCGGCCATTGAAGATAGAGGTCATCGATCCTTGGCTGTCGAGATCAATTACAAGTACGCGATACCCGTCCAGCGCAGCCGACATCGCCAGATGGGCTGCCGTTGAAGTTTTACCAACACCGCCTTTGAAGTTTGCAACCGCGACCAGTTTCGCTGGTAGTCCTTCTGGGCGGTAGGGGCGGTATTCTTTTGCCTTTGAACCTTCCGCAGCGAAATGCGCTCGCAATATGAGGACTTCCTCCATTGTGAACCATTTGGCCCCTCCTTCGGTTTCGGATGTACCTTGGGGAAGCTTGGGGTTCTGGCGCAAGACACGCCGAAAGTGGGCTTGAGCAACTGGGATCAGATAGCGGGTGATTTCCCAAGTTGAAAACCTGCGTAGTTCTTTCGAACCCTCCTCACTGAGCCCTCGACTTGCGAGATCTTCTCGCCCTTGCCGGCACCGTTCGGCGATCCGCGCGAAGCCTTCAGCACTCACGGATTTTCCCAGCTCTGTTCTCGCTGTATCTGGATTGATGTTGAAATAGGGCGGTAGCTCGAACCCGTCATTCGCCATGTCAGTACCTCTGATGTATCGCTTTTTATACGATATTATCAAAAAGTGATTACATCAATGATATTTCGTCACATTGCTGGAGGTGTTGTTATTAAGTAAGCTTTTTCAATGCTTTATGGGTGACTTTAATCAAAAGGTTTTGACATCATGGTATCGAACCAGATCTGATTTCTAGTTATTTTTATGTTATATATAGTTAAGGGATCATAACCCTAAAAATTCTGGCTTTATTTCGAATGAGTTGAAGCAGATTTTGTCCTCTAAGGTGAATCTGAAACCACGTTAAAGTGACTCTGAAACCACGCTGGAGTGAATCCGAAACCACGTCACAGACTGTGTGGTTTCTGGACGTGGCCTGTGGATAACTTTATGCTCAGTGTAATTGAAACCACGAAGCAGATTCGCCTCTGAGGATTTGGGAACAACCCGGGCCTGGAAGCGGGACAGGACAGGCCATGACAGTAGGTGGGCTTTTGCCTGACCATCACCCCACGGCAGATTTCTTTGTGTGCGATATTTTTGATGCCGCACCTAAGGATGACATGGGTTCTATGGAGCATCCGATGTTCACCCTGTCGACCCGACCGGATCGGCGTATGTTGTCTTACGAGCATAACGGGGTGGGCATTCAAGTGATCCCTTCGATGCGGGGTCTGGCGACAATACACGATAAGGATGTTCTGATTTATTGCATCAGCCAGTTGATGGCGGCGCTCAATGCGGGGCGGACCATTACGCGCAAGCTTCAGTTCAAAGCCTATGATTTGCTCGTTGCGACAAACCGTGAAACATCGGGCGATGGGTATAAAAGGCTGAGGGATGCGTTGGAGCGGCTGGCGGGAACCCGGATCACAACGAATTACGAGACTGGTGGTCAGGAAGTCACAACAGGTTTCGGGCTGATCGAAAGTTGGCAGATCGTGCGTAAGACTCGGGGAGGACGTATGATCTCGGTTGCCGTGACGCTGTCTGAGTGGTTGTTCCGGGCGGTGCTGTCCAAATCTGTGCTGACACTCTCACGGGATTACTTTCGCTTGCGAAAGCCTTTGGAGCGGCGTGTGTACGAGCTAGCCCGAAAGCATTGTGGGCGTCAGGCAGAATGGGTGGTCTCGGTCGAAACCCTCCTCAAGAAGTCTGGTTCCTCAAGCCCTAGGCGAGTGTTTCGCAAGATGCTCCGGGACATGATCGCTGCAGATGTCTTGCCTGATTATGAGATGCAAGAAGAACCCGGGGATTTGATCCGATTTGTACGGCGGGATGTGGTGGTCGCGGCGGGAACGGAGCCTGTTTTGTCGCAAGAAATTTTGGACCAAGTGCGTCAAGAACGTCCAGGTGTCGACGTTTATGCGCTACAGGCGGAGTGGCTGGAGCATTGGCGTCAGCGCGGGGCTATTCGGTTACACTCACCAGACAAGGCATTTGAGGGTTGGCTGGTCAAACGCGAGTGAGTGATGTTGGGGGGCGGATGATGAAAATCGAGCAGACTGTTCTTGAGGGGGTGTTGATCCTGACGCCTGCCCGTTTCGGGGATGAGCGGGGCTTCTTCTCTGAAAGCTGGAATCGCAAGCGTATGGAAGCCGCTGGTCTCGCTGTTGAGTTTGTACAGGATAACCACTCTTTGTCCGTGCAGGCAGGAACTGTGCGGGGGCTGCATTTCCAGACGCCGCCGCATGCTCAGGCCAAGCTTGTACGATGTGGTCGTGGGTGTCTGTATGATGTTGCCGTTGATATTCGTAAGGGCTCACCAAGCTATGGGCATTGGATCGGCGTCGAGTTGTCTGCTCAGAATGGAAAGCAGTTGTTGATCCCTGAAGGGTTCCTCCATGGGTTCGTCACGCGCGAGGCAAACACGGAGATCATCTATAAATGTTCGGATTACTACGCGCCTGACTGTGATCGGTCTGTACGGTTTGATGACCCGGAGATCGGGGTTGATTGGGGGATCTTACCTGAGCTTGCTGTTTTGTCAGAAAAAGACCGAACCGCGCCAACCTTGGCTGAGTGTTCTTCGCCTTTCATCTACGAGGCTCAGCTATGAAGCTGCTTGTGACTGGAGGGGCAGGGTTTATCGGTTCTGCTGTGGTGCGGCAGGCTGTGGCGGCAGGTCATGACGTCATTAATCTTGATGCGCTGACCTATGCTGCCTGTCTGGAAAATGTCGCAGCTGTTTCTGAACATCCGAGATATCAGTTTGAGCAGATTGATATCCGTGATGCAGAGGCGGTTGAGGATTGCATCAGACGGCATGCGCCAGATGTGATTATGCACCTGGCGGCAGAGTCCCATGTGGATCGCTCTATCGACGGGCCTGGTGTGTTTATCGAGACCAACGTGATCGGGACATATCATCTGTTGCAAGCGGCACGGGGCCTCTGGGAGCATCAGGGGAGGCCAGGCGGGTTTCGGTTCCATCATATTTCGACAGATGAGGTGTTCGGGTCTTTGCCAGAGGACCCATCGATCAAGTTCACCGAGGACACACCTTACGACCCGAGAAGCCCGTATTCTGCATCAAAAGCTTCTTCCGACCATTTGGTACGTGCTTGGCACGAAACCTATGGCTTGCCAGTCTTGCTGAGTAACTGTTCCAACAATTACGGCCCGTATCATTTCCCTGAGAAACTGATCCCGGTCATTATCCTCAATGCTTTGGCGGGAAAGCCGCTACCAATCTATGGCGATGGCTCCAATATCCGCGATTGGCTGTATGTTGAGGATCATGCCGATGCGCTCTTGACTGTGCTGGAGAAGGGCAGGGTCGGGCGCTCCTATAATATTGGCGGTGAAAACGAGCGCAGTAATCTGGAGTTGGTTCGGACCATTTGTGCCATCTTGGATGAGCTCCAGCCCCGGTCCGTTGGCACGTATACCGATTTGATTACATTCGTGCCGGATCGGCCCGGACATGATGCGCGATATGCAATCGATCCAGCCCGTATTCGTAAAGAACTGGGGTGGCGCCCCTCGGTTTCAGTTGAAGAGGGGCTGCGCCTCACGGTGCAATGGTATCTTGAAAACGAAAGCTGGTGGCGCCCTTTGCAGAAACGGCAGGGCGTTGGGGAGCGTTTAGGGGTTAGAACCGCATGAAAATCCTCGTATTCGGCAAAACCGGACAAGTTGCCACTGAGTTGCAAAGACAAGCCAAGGTCGTCGCCTTAGGGCGTGACCTGGTTGACCTGACAGACCCCTCTATATGCGCGGCTGTACTCGATGCAACAGATGCGGATGTTATCATCAATGCGGCAGCCTATACGGCTGTGGATCATGCCGAGTCCCAAGAGGCGGTAGCAACCCTGATCAATAGCACGACCCCACGGATCATGGCCGAGACTGCAGCCATTCATAAAATACCCTTTCTGCACATCTCGACCGATTATGTGTTCGATGGCTCCGGAGATGGCCAGTGGCGGGAAGAAGACCCGGTCAACCCGATCAATGTATATGGGCGAACCAAGCTGCGTGGCGAAGAGGGGGTCCGGGCGGCAGGTGGTGTGCATGCGATCCTGCGGACATCCTGGGTGTTCTCTGCGCATCGTAACAACTTCGTTAAAACCATGCTGCGCCTGTCCGAAACCGAGTCAGTTTTGAATGTTGTTGAGGATCAGATCGGCAAACCCACACCAGCAGCTGATATCGCGGCGACGCTGCTGAAGATGGCGGAAGCCCTGTGTGATGGGCATCCGGGTGGCACCTATCATTATGCGGGCAAACCCTGGACGAGTTGGAAAGCTTTCGCATGCGAAACATTTGCGCAAGCCGGGCGTCAGGTAGAGGTAAAGGGTATCCCTTCCAGCAGCTATCTGTCGGCTGCCAGACGTCCGCTCAATTCGCGACTTGATTGCTCACGGATTGCAGCGGATTTTGGGATTCGAGCGCCGGATTGGCGTGCAGGGTTGCGGGATGTGCTGACTGAGTTGGGGTATGCGAAATGACGCAACGCAAAGGGATCATATTGGCTGGTGGGTCGGGGACGCGCTTGTACCCGGTGACGCTCGGCATCTCCAAGCAACTTCTGCCACTCTATAACAAGCCGATGATCTATTACCCGCTGTCTGTTCTGATGCTGACGGGTATTCGGGAGATTGCAGTCATCACAACCCCTCAGGATCAGGAGCAGTTCCAACGTCTTTTGGGGGATGGGAGCCAATGGGGTCTGCAACTCACTTATATCGTGCAGCCCAGCCCCGACGGTTTGGCGCAGGCCTATATTCTAGCCGAGGAGTTTCTGGCCGGAGCGCCCAGTGCCATGGTCTTGGGGGATAATATCTTCTTTGGACATGGGTTACCGGAACTCTTGTGGGAAGCCGATGCGCAGCAGACGGGCGGAACAGTTTTCGGATATCATGTCACGGATCCGGAACGATACGGCGTTGTGGCCTTCGATGCGGAGGGGCAGGTGACGCAGATCATCGAAAAACCGGAGTATCCCCCTTCTCCTTATGCCGTAACCGGACTTTATCTTCTGGATGGAAGTGCGCCTGCGCGGGCCAAGAAGCTCACCCCTTCAGCGCGAGGGGAGCTGGAAATCACATCATTACTTGAAAGCTATCTGGAGGAGGGGGCTTTAACTGTCCGACAGATGGGGCGGGGCTATGCATGGCTGGATACTGGGACGCATGGCAGTTTGCTGGATGCCGGGAATTTTGTCCGCACGCTTGAAGAGCGTCAGGGGCTTCAGACCGGTAGCCCCGATGAGATCGCCTTTAATATGGGATGGATCGGACGCGATGCGTTGAAGGCGCGCGCAGAGCTCTTTGCCAAGAATGAGTATGGCAGGTATTTGCTTGGGCTTCTAAAGGAGCCGTAGGTGCCTCTTCTTCGCGGTTGATCGGTTCCCTGTCCTGTGACATTCCAGCCCCATGACACAGGATATGCTTTCTAATCGCGCAATCGTCACTGTCGCTCGCCAGGTTCTGGAGACCGAAGGGGCGGCTTTGCAACTTATGGCCAATCAACTTCCCGAAGATTTCTGCGCGGTTGTGCGCCTGATGCTGGCGACGACGGGACGCGTGATTGTATCCGGGATTGGTAAGTCGGGTCATATCGGTCGAAAGATTTCCGCGACTTTGGCCAGTACTGGTACGCCGAGCTTTTTTGTGCATGCGTCCGAAGCCAGCCACGGTGATCTGGGGATGATCACGCCGGATGATATTTGCATCCTTATTTCCAATTCCGGCGAGACGCAGGAACTGCGGGATGTCGTGGCGCATAGTCGACGGTTTTCTATTCCTTTGGTTGCGATCTCATCAAAGCTCAACAGCACTTTGATGCAGGCTGCTGATTACAAGCTACTTTTGCCGAAAGCGCCTGAAGCGTGCCCTATGGGGTTGGCACCAACGACGTCGACAACGTTGACGCTGGCCTTGGGGGATGCGCTTGCTGTGGCGTTGATGGAGCAACGTAATTTCAAACCCGAAAATTTCCGAACCTTTCATCCGGGCGGGAAGCTTGGGGCACAGCTGGCAACGGTGGCCCAGCTCATGCATACCGGAGACAGCATACCTTTGGTACCTATGGATATGCCTATGAAAGATGTCCTGTTGGTGATGACCTCGAAAGGATTCGGTGCGGCGGGTGCCGTTGAAGGCGGTGTCTTGCGGGGGGTCGTGTCTGATGGCGATTTGCGGCGTAACATGGAGCATCTGATGAGCTGTCGCGCTGCTGATGTGGCGACGCTGAATCCGGTGACAGTGTCCGGGGCTATGCTCGCTGCTGAAGCGCTTGCGATCATGAATGGGCGCAAGATTACAACTTTATTTGTTGTGGATGAGGCCGGTGTCCCGACCGGCATCCTCCACCTTCATGATCTCTTACGCGCGGGTGTCGCATGAAAACTGTTATTTTGATTCCGGCGCGTTATGCGTCGACCCGTTACCCCGGTAAGCCACTTGTGGAATTGGCTCTGCCTGATGGCGGTAGAAAAAGCCTGATCCGTCTGAGCTGGGAGGCTGCCATGCGCGTGCGCGGTGTATCTGAGGTTTATGTTGTAACGGATGATGCACGTATTCAGCATGCGGCTGAAGCTTTCGGTGCGAAAGTTATCATGACCAGCCCCGAATGTGAGAATGGGACAGCACGCTGCGCCGAAGCTGTCGCGCATGGGCATGTTGACGCCGATTTGGTGGTCAACTTGCAGGGCGATGCGCCGCTGACACCAGAATGGTTTGTGGAAGATCTGATTGCGGCCATGCAGGACGATACGGCAGCGCAGGTGGCGACCCCTGTTTTGCAATGTGATCCATTGACTTATGGGCATTTTGTCGAGGATCGCAAAGTCGGGCGTGTTGGGGGTACGACGGCTGTGTTCGATAGAAATGCACACGCGCTCTATTTTTCGAAGGAGGTCATACCCTATATCGACCCTGCGAAAGTGCCGGAGCGTGATATCCCAGTCTATCATCATGTCGGTGTCTACGCCTATCGCCCTTCTGCTCTTACGGCGTATACATCCTGGCCTGAGGGAGAACTCGAAAAGCGTGAAGGCCTGGAGCAGTTGCGCTTTCTTGAAAATGGACAGACCGTGCGCTGTGTGAATGTTGAAGGACGCGGGCGCGTGTTCTGGGAGCTCAACAACCCTGCGGATGTTCCGCGTATCGAAGCCGTTCTGAAGGAACTGTAAGCATGTCAGAGTCGAAGATCGTTACCGTTGGGGACATCGCAATCGGGGGGCAGAACCCGATCGCGCTCATCACCGGCCCCTGTCAGCTTGAAAGCCTGGATCACGCCCGAATGATGGCGGAAGCCATTAGTGAGGCCTGTGCGCCGACGGGTACGAGGTTCATCTTCAAAGCCAGCTATGACAAGGCAAACCGATCCTCTATCTCCACACAACGAGGCTTGGGAATGGAAAAGGGCCTCGAAATATTGGGGCGTATCAAGGAAGAGTTTGGTGTACCTGTGCTCACCGATGTGCATGACGCCAGTCAATGCGCACCTGCCGCTGAAATTTGTGACGTGCTGCAAATCCCTGCCTTCTTGTGTCGTCAGACCGATCTGCTTCTGGCCGCCGGTGAAACCGGTGCGGCGATCAATGTGAAGAAAGGGCAGTTTCTGGCTCCTTGGGACATGGATAATGTCGCAGATAAAATTGCCAGCACGGGCAATGAACGGATCATGCTCTGTGATCGTGGAACCTCTTTTGGCTATAACACGCTGGTGACTGATTTTCGGGGCCTGCCGATCATGGCCCGAACGGGCTATCCGGTTGTCTTTGATGCGACCCATTCGGTGCAGCAACCTGGTGGGCAGGGCACAACCAGTGGTGGCCAGCGGGAGTTTGCGCCGGTTCTTGCGCGCGCGGCCTGTGCGGTCGGGGTGTCTGCCCTGTTCATCGAGACACACCAGGACCCGGATCACGCCCCGAGTGATGGCCCCAATATGATCCCGGTGCAGGAGATGGGGCAACTGATCAAGACATTGCGGGCTTTCGATGCGTTGGCAAAAGGGATGCCTAGCTGAGGCATGGCCCCTTTTGATTCGTGATCTGGCTGCGGGCCACCCGCCGATTTGCGAAAACAGCGTGTATTTTCATATTTGCAGGGTGTCTTTTGACACCCTGAGTCACCCTATCGGCATGGGGCGATATCTTGCGGAACTCTTCCAAGAGTTGCGTATATGTGGCATATTTTCCGTGAATTCCGATCTCGAACTCCTGTTCTGCGGCAAAGCCTCAGGGTTGTGTGAAAAGAGATTTTTGCAACAAATCTGATAAAGTTTGCGGCTAGCAGCCATAAACGGTTTTCAAATTATGGTGTGCCCGTATGCTGCCACGCAACAAGAGGCAGGGCGCCCAGCAAGGTCAAAGAGTGGTACGGGATGAAGCGAGCAGTATTCACCATAGCTTTTATGTTTTTGGCAGCATGTTCGGATGGGTTTACAACCTTTCCGATAACGCGCGAGCAGCAGGAACAGTTGGATGAAAATGTTACCATCATCCGTCTGACTGAATCCAATATCAGCAGTTATATGGTTTCTGCGACACAGCCGCAGGCCGCCCAGGTGCTTGGCTCATCGCGTTGGGAGTATAAGCTTGGAGCCGGTGACATCTTGCATGTGACAGTTTTCGGGCATCCGGATTTGGGGGGCGTTGCCAATGGATCGGATAAACCGGCCTCGCAAACGGGCTTTACGGTGCAGTCCGACGGGCGCTTTTACTACCCCTATATCGGGGATGTGATTGCAGCAAACCGGACGGTTCAGGATGTGCGGGATGATATCGCCGGACGGCTGGCAAAATATGTGAATGATCCGCAGGTCGAGGTGCGGGTTGCGGAGTATAATTCTCAGCGTGTTTTCCTGAATGGTGAGGTGAAGGCTCCCAACACGCAAAGACTGAGTGTTGTGCCTTTGAGCTTGTTGGAGGCTGTCAATGCCGCAGGAGGGTTGACCGAAGATGCCGATCCGGGCCGGATTACCATTCAGAGGAATGGATATATTGCTCGTGTTGACCTGACTGGCTTCCTGGAGCGCGGCTATCGTCAGAATAACCCTGTTCTGCGCAATGGAGATATTGTGAACGTGCCGCCCCGGCGCACGCTTGAAGCCTTCCTGCTGGGGGAGATTTCCAAACCGAGCACGGTTGATCTCTCTAAAGAGCCGGTGACTTTGACGCAGGCTCTCACCCGTCAGGGTGGTCTGCGCGAGGCACGAGCCGACGCGCGTGGGGTCTTTGTCTTCCGCGCTGCCCCGGCAACCACCTATGTCTATCAGTTGGAGACCTCGTCGCCAGCGGGGCTGTTGCTCGGAACACGCTTCATGCTGGAGCCTGGGGATGTGGTTTATGTGACCCGCTCGCCGCTGCAGAAGTGGAACGATACGATTACGCGTATCTTGCCGACGGTCAACGCGGTCTATTCTGTGGACCGGATTGCGGAGTGAGACTCCGGTGCTGAACAATATACTTGTCGTCTGTGTCGGGAATGTCTGTCGATCTCCGGTTGGAGAAAGGTTATTGGCGCAAAGCTTGCCTGAAGCGCATGTTTCATCGGCGGGGATGGGGGCTTTGGCCAATCATCCCGCCGATCCGACGATGACCGAAGTCGCACAGTCGCATGGGTTGTCATTAGAGGGTCATACCGCTCGGCAGATTCAGGCCGATATGATCCGCGAGGCCGATCTTGTGCTTGTGATGGAGGCAGAACATCTCGCACATATGATGACGAAATGGCCCTTTGCATCTGGCAAAGTCTTTCAGTTTGACAAATGGAGCGGGGGCGCTGGAGTTCCTGACCCATATCGCAAATCTCATGAGTATCATGAGACGGTTTATAACCTTTTGGAACAAGCTGCTTCGGCTTGGATCAAGCGTCTGACGATACGGTAAGAGAGTATGAAACGACCCTTTCCCGCTGCGAAATCCTCGACTTCGTCAGCGTCTCAAGATGCAGCTATGATGGATGATGAAATCGATCTGCTGGAGATTGCCGGGCAATTCTTTCAAGGCAAGTGGACGATTGCTTTTTTCGTGCTGCTCTTTGCGTTTGTCGGGTTGGTTTATGCGGTCGCAAAGCCACCAGTGTATCAAGCGGATGCCTTACTGCAGTTGGAAGCGCGGGCGGGGCGTTTGGCGCTCCCGGAAGCGATGACGGAGCTTGTGGATAACAGCCCTGAAACGCAAACTGAAATTGAGATTATCAAATCCCGTTTGGTGCTTTCCCGTGCCTCTGCGATACTTGGGCTGGACCGGCGGATGACGCCGACCCTGATGCCCGTGTTGGGATCGGCGTTTCATAGGTACCCGTTTCCGCTCCCCGATTTCGAAGTTCTCCGGCCCTATATTCGCTATGGGGAAGGGGCTGCTCTGGAGGAATTGCAGGTTCCACCAGAATGGCTCGATACCGAGATTCTGCTTGTTTCCAAAGGACATG
The DNA here is from genome assembly GCF_900182725.1 of Thalassovita litoralis. Lineage (GTDB taxonomy): Bacteria > Pseudomonadota > Alphaproteobacteria > Rhodobacterales > Rhodobacteraceae > Thalassobius > Thalassobius litoralis. The sequence goes on along the minus strand of NZ_FXTO01000015.1, from coordinate 69,427 downwards.
AGGCATTCGATATTTTCCTGCCGGATGGCCATCGCCTGAGGGGACAAGCGGGCATGTTGGTGTCCGACCCGAAATCCGGTTTCCGTGTCAAGCTTTCTGAACTGACAGCTGGGGTCGGGCGTGAATTCACCCTTGTACAGATCAATCAACTGGACGCGACCCGCTCTCTTCGGGAGGCCCTGTCGGTTTCCGAGCGGGGCCGTGGGACGGGGGTATTGGAGCTTCGGCTGACAGGGGAGTCGCCAGAAGAAACACAGTTGCGGTTGAATGCTGTGGCTGATGCCTATCTGCGCCAGAATGTTTCGCGCAGTTCGGCCGAAGCTGAAAGCAGCCTTGAGTTCGTGCGTGGGCAGCTTCCCGAGGCAGAACGGGCTGTTATGAAGGCGGAAGCTGCGCTGAATGCTTATCAGTCCGAGCAGCAATCGGTTGATATCGAGCTTGAGACACAGAGCTTGCTGGAGCAGATCAGAGCCCTCGAAAGCAAATTGCGTGAGCTGGATGCGCAAGAGCAAGATATCAAGGAACTCTATACCCCGAACCACCCGGTCTATCGTCAACTTCTGGCTGAGCGTGAGCGTATCGCCGCAGAGCTCGCGGAGCTGCGCAAAGCGACCAGCGCGCTGCCGGAAACCCAAAGGGAAATTCTCAACCTGACGCGTAATTTGGAGATTGCGCAGGCGGTCTATGTCCAGTTGCTCAACCGGGCTCAGGAGTTGAGCGTGTTGAAGGCAAGCAGCATTGGGAATGTGCGCATCATTGATCGTGCCCAAGGCAACAGCATTCCTGTTGAGCCGCGCCGGATGCGCATTCTGGCTCTGGCCTGTATTCTGGGGCTGGTGGTTGGGATGGGTGTTGTGTTGCTGCGCAACAGGCTGCGTCGGGATGTGACAAGCCCTGATGATATTCTGACATTGGGCTATTCTGTCTTTGCCACGATCGGACAGGTTGCGAGCAAGTACCAACTGCAAGGGCGACATTCCAAACCGAAGCTTTTGGCGATTGAGGATCCAACAGATTTGGCCGTCGAAGCGTTTCGCTCACTGCGTACGAGCCTGCACTTCAGCATGTTGGATGCGGAGCTCCCCGCGATCGCTATCACCAGTCCGGCACCGGAAGCGGGGAAAACTTTCGTCTCGTCTAATCTTGCCGTGGTGCTCGCTCAAACGGGTCAGCGTGTGTGCTTGATTGATGCAGACATGCGGCGGGGGGCTTTGCGGAAGTATTTCAACATCTCCAAAGGCTCAGTCGGATTGGCTGAGGTGTTGGCTGGCGATATCGAGCTTGAAAAGGCGCTTGTATTGGGACCTGAGCCGTCTTTGGCGATTTTGCCAAGCGGGAAGCATCCACCGAATGCGGCTGAACTGCTGATGCGGCCCAGCTTCAAACACACTCTGGAACGCCTCAAGGAATGGTTCGATGTCATTATCATTGACTGTCCGCCAGTGCTGGCGGTGACGGACCCTGTGATTATTGGCAAAACTGCTGGCACGCTTTTGGCGGTTGCTCGTCAGGATAAGACCAGTATGGGCGATGTACATGCAATGGAGGGCACTCTGGCCACCAACGGGTTGCAGGTTGCTGGCTTTGTGCTGAACGGGTTTGATCCAAAGCGTTTGAAGTCCCGCTATGGCTATAGCTACGGGTATGGTTATGGCTATTCCTATCAAAACCGGACTGAAAAGTAGCAGGCAACTGACCTGCATGGTTTGTACGCTCTTGCCGTAATTTTTTCAAATTCCGGGGCTAACTAAGGGTTGAATGTTGGCGATGACTTTGTCATCGTTCATTATTGAACGATATGGGTTTTCTGTCGTTAAATATCAGGCTCAAAAATCCCGAGGATGGCATCGTGCCACTCCTTGTGCGGTAGCCTGCAAGCCTGTCGTGTTTTGTATTGAGGGAAAGAGGCTATGAGGCGAACCGCACTACAAGAAGATATGCGGTATCGTTTGCTCAGGCTGCTCGACGAGAATCCGGAAATGAGTCAACGTCGGCTTGCGGAGAGTGCAGGGGTCAGTCTGGGTGCTGTTAATTACTGTCTGCAAGCCTTGATTGATAAAGGCATGGTGAAGTTGGGAAATTTCACCGCATCAGACGACAAGCGACGCTATGCCTATATTTTGACCCCGAAGGGAATACGGGAAAAAACAACCCTGACCGCGCGGTTTTTGAAGCGCAAGATGGCAGAATATGAAGCTCTCAAAGCTGAGATTGATACGTTACAAAAAGAACTGGAACTTGGCGCAGAAATGATGCCGATATTTCCGGATAAGACATGAGGTTTGGACGAGTAATGAATAAGATCACAAAAGCAGTTTTTCCTGTTGCCGGGTTGGGAACACGGTTCTTGCCCGCAACGAAAGCTATGCCGAAAGAGCTCCTGCCCATCATCGATAAGCCGATCATTCAATATGCCGTTGAAGAGGCTGTGGCGGCGGGCATCACGGATCTGGTTTTCGTTACAGGCCGCACCAAGCGTGCGATTGAGGACCATTTTGACGCGAATCCCGAGCTGGAGCGTGAGTTGCGGGATAAGGGCAAAGATGATGTGGCGGATATGATCTCGGAGATTGTCCCGTCTGGGGTCAATTGCATATTTATTCGTCAGCATCGGGCGCTGGGGCTGGGCCATGCTGTTCTGTGTGCTGAATCTGTAGTTGGGCCAGAGCCGTTCATGGTCTTGCTTGCGGATGATGTTGTCCGGGGCGGGGTGAGCCCGACGCAAGCCTTGGTTGAGGCTTATGAGAAATCTGGCAAGAGCCAGTTAAGTGTCATGACTGTGCCTCAGGAAGAGGCTTCAAAATACGGGATGGTTGTGCCCGGTGAGGATGCGGGGAGTGTGGCTGGGCTTATTGAGAAGCCTGAGCCTGAAGATGCGCCCTCTTTGCAGGCGTCAATCGGTCGCTATGCTTTAGAGCCGGAGATTTTCGCTCTGTTGCGGGATCAAGCACCTGGAGCTGGTGGTGAGATTCAATTGGCTGATGCGATTAACCGTCTGGCGCAGGCTGGTCGTGTGGAATGTGTGCCACTTCAGGGATCGCGCTACGATTGCGGGTCCAAATTTGGTTATCTTGAAGCTATCGTCAACTTTGCTTTGGATAATCTGGAGTTTCGGGATCGCTTTGGGGCCATGCTGGCTGAACGGCTGGTCAAGGGCTGAGCGTTGCGGGCGTATCCCGTGTCTGTTTACAATGACTGAGAAAACCAAAATCACGGTTGTTGGGTTGGGCTATGTCGGGATGTCTCTGGCTGTCCTGTTGGGGCGCACTCAAGACGTCGTAGCACTTGATATCGACCCGGAGCGTGTGGAGCGTGTGAACGCCGGCTCTCCAACTGTTGCCGATAGGTTGATGGAGCAGGTGATGGCATCTGAAATGCTGTCACTGGTTGCAACCCTTGATCCAGAAGTCGCGTATCGGGATGCTGAGTTCATCATCGTCGCCACGCCAACGGATTATGACCCTCAGAAGAACTACTTTGATACCAGTTCGGTTGAACAGGTGATTGAGCAGGCGCGGCAATACAATCGGACTGCGACGATTGTCATCAAATCCACGATCCCGGTTGGGTTCACGGCTGAAATGCGGGTTGAGCGCGGAGATGAGAGGATTGTCTTTTCGCCAGAATTTTTGCGCGAAGGTCAGGCTCTAGAGGATAACTTGCATCCCAGCAGGATTATCGTGGGAGACCGAAGTGCAGAGGCAGAACGTTTTGCCGCTCTTCTGAAAGAGGCCTCTTTGGAGCCTGATGTGCCCGTGTTGTTGACAGGATCGACAGAGGCGGAGTCGATCAAGCTCTTTGCCAATACCTATCTTGCGATGCGCGTGGCGTTCTTCAATGAGCTAGACAGTTTTGGGCTGTCGCGAGGGCTGGATGTGCGTGAGATCATCGAGGGTGTTTGCCATGATCCACGTATCGGCGCGGGGTATAACAATCCTTCCTTTGGATATGGTGGATATTGTCTGCCGAAGGACACTAAGCAGCTATTGGCCAATTACGAAGATGTCCCGCAGCATATTATCCAAGGCATTGTGGATGCGAATTCGGCGAGAAAAGATTTCATTGCGAACGAGATACTGAAGCGGGATGCGAAGGTTGTGGGGATTTATCGTCTCGCTATGAAGCAAGGCTCAGACAATATGCGCAGTTCAGCCATTCAGGGGGTCATGAAACGCCTGAAGGCCAAAGGCGTTGAAGTGATTGTGTATGAGCCTTTGCTGACGGATGAGCGCTATTTCAATTCTGAGGTTGTGTGTGATCGGGAGACTTTTTTTGAGAGAGCTGATCTGATCGTGAGCAACCGGATGGAAGATGGTCTAGGGGGGGTGCGCGGAAAAGTATTCTCGCGGGACCTCTTTGGATTAGGTTAAAAATTTGGGTGGATGGCCGTACCCTAGGTGCTTGATCCCAAGGTTTGAATGGAAGGAAGCACTATGGGACAAGTTCGTCATGGCAGCGCCACGACCCGCAGGCGGTCAGAGCAGCAATACAGCGATCGCGCAGCTGAGTCGGGAGATGGAGATCAACCCTAAGACTGGTTTATGAGTGCGATGCAATGTAGCTGGATCAGTTCGTATCTGCGAGATGAATTGGCTGGGAGTGATGCGAGAAAGAGCGCACTGCGTCAAGGCATGGTTGAATGGGCGCATGAAAAATGCTGAATCGCGGCGTCACGACGCTCAGAGCCATGTCGGCCGCAATGGTCACCCAAGCGTTCGGTAGTCTGACAAATTTCGTGTTCAACTTTTATCTTATGCGGACGATGGTTTTCGAAGAGTTCGGGCTGTTTGGAATTGGGTTTGCCATCGTTATGGTCCTGAACGGCTTCTGGCAGGGGTTCTTCACCACGCAGTATATCGTGCTCGCTCCCGGCGAGGATCATGTTCGGTTTCCCGCACAGGTCTACGCCGCGATGATGCTGACCTCTGCTGGAGCGGCGGCGCTCGTCGTAGCTACTGCGGCGGTCCTCCAGCACTTTGCCGGTATTGGTCTCTTCGTGCTGGGTATCGGCTTTTCGGCCATCGCCTTTTCCCTCAAGGAGTTTCACATCCGCTGTGCCTTCAGCGCGGGTATGTCCCTGTCACTTTCGATAATCTGCTTACAGGCTGGGAAGATGCTGTAAAATTCGGGCCTTTTGAGCAAGGAGACTTGCTCGACAATGCCCGTCTTCAGGATGTTTTCAACAGGTACAGACCTGCTGCTGTCATGCATTTTGCGGCTCTCTCCCAAGTTGGGGAAAGCATATCAGACCCGGGTAAATATTGGCTTAACAACGTTTGTGGGTCTCTTAACCTGATTGAAGCCGCTGTCGCCGCTGGCTGCCAGAATTTTGTCTTCTCCTCCACCTGCGCCACTTACGGTGAACAGGATAATGTCGTTCTGAATGAAACCAGCCTTCAGCAACCGATCAATGCCTATGGGGCGTCTAAGCGAGCGATTGAGGACATGTTGCGTGACTTCGGGGCGAGCCACGGCCTGCACTCTGTCATTTTTCGATATTTTAATGTCGCGGGTGCTGATGAAGATGCCGAAGTTGGTGAGTTTCACCGTCCCGAGACACATTTAATCCCGCTCATCCTTGATGCTATTGATGGCAGGCGTGATGCTCTGACGATCTTTGGCACGGATTACAACACACCGGATGGAACCTGCATCCGGGATTACGTGCACGTAATGGACCTCGTTGAGGCGCATCTTCTGGGTCTGAAATGGCTGCAAGCAGGGAAAGGCAGCCGAGTTTTCAATTTGGGAACGGGGGACGGGTTTTCTGTTCGAGAGGTGATGGACGCAGCTGCGCGTGTCACAGGGCGCGAAGTGCCATACACGGAAGGTCCCCGCCGGGCTGGCGATTGTACCAAGCTCGTTTCAGGCTCTATCAGGGCGCGTGATGAACTGGGTTGGGAGCCGAAACGGTCAACGCTTGACCAAATGATCACAGATGCCTGGCGCTGGCACCAGACAGGGCTTTACGTAAAGTAATCCAAGCGTGTACCATTATTAAAACATGAGGAGCGGGGGTAGTATGGCGCGTTTCATGAACAAAGGCGGTTTACCAGCTGTTTTGGGTATCTCCCTGCTGACGGTTTGGAGTGCTTCCACGGTTTATGCCCAAGAAGGGGTGCTGAGCACAGATGCTTGGCTTGTTTTGCGTTCGGACAAAGTTCTTGGGCAACGAGAACGGTTTGGCACTCTGTCTGAAACGGCAGCAGGGGTTGGCGTCGGATATAGCCTCGGCAGTATGTCATCGCGCTTCGTTCTGAACTTCGACGATGAAAATGACCTCACGTTAGATGGATCGTTTATCCAATACACGGCTGGTATTGCCACATTTGGCGTTGGGGCGGTTGATCGGCATTGGTCCTATTCGCCACGCACCTCGCTGATCCTGTCTTCCAATGCACGTCCTACGGCTTCGGTTTACATGAAACTCGATGCCGATGAGGCTCCTCGCGCACGGTTTTTGTCTTGGATGGGGCCGTGGTCCTTTGAGTTTTTCAACGGCGTGACGGAAAGCAGCGTAAATCCTGACGACTCGATGGTGATGGGTATGCGATTGACCATGGCCCCTGTCGCAGGGCTTGAACTGGAGTTTGTTCGTACGGCGCATTGGGGTGGCTCAGGTTACGATAGCGGTTGGTCGGGTTTTACCGACGCGTTGTTTGCCAATACGAATGAAGGCTCAGCCGCAAATATCGATCAACTCGCGGGCATCGGATTTTCCTACAAGCTGCCGGAAACCATTGCCCCGATCAGGCTATACGGCCAAATCATCGGCGAAGATGAAGCTGGCGGTCTTCCAAACTGTTTCATGCATCTGGCGGGATTGGAATGGACGGGGGCGATCTCGGGTCGGCCTACCGTGCTTGGGCTTGAATATGTGGATACACGCATCAAGCGGACCTCTGGTGGGTATTGCGGCCCCAACACGGCCTATAACAACAACACCTATCAATACACGAATGATGATGTTGTCATGGGGGCACCCATCGATACGGAAGGCACCTCGCTGGAAGTTTTCGGTGTTACGCAGCTTTCCCCGATCCTGAACCTTGATTATTCGCTGGGATATGTGGTCGTGAATGATGCGAATTGGGGTGGGCACCGTTTGTCCTCGACACGCGAAGAAGGCTGGACTGGCTCGGTTGGCTTGTCTTGGCAACGAGACGCACTGCAAATCCGTGGGGGCCTGTCTTATCAGGAGTTTGATCTCGACCGTGCCGACATTCCCAGCGGGGTCAGTGTTGGTGTTGCGGCATCCATGAGCTTCTGAGCGCCGTATCTGAAGAGCAATCTTGATATGACTGCTTCGAGTTTCCGTTTTCTCCGGAAAGATATTTTGTGAAAATTTCTGTTGTAACGGCGGTCTATAACCGGGCCGCGACCATTGGCGAGGCTATGCAGTCTGTTCAAAGCCAGACTGGCGTGGATATCGATGGGGTTTACGGTGATTTGGATTATGTCTCCGCGCAAGATACATCGCGGATTGTACGACATTGGCGTTCTGGGGCGTATCGGCCTGGCAAGTTGAAGCGCGGGTGGGGCAAGCAATCGTAGCCTGAGTAATCTCATCCAGAAAAGCCGCGAAGATTTTCGAGCCATCCGACGCAATCGTGCGGGTGGTGTCGGTACCCTCTTCATGAAAAATGCCTCGAAACTGGGGCAATTCATCCCCAAGGGATAATACACATGTCAAAACGAGCACTTATCACCGGTATTACCGGGCAGGATGGATCTTATCTGGCAGAATTTCTGCTGGAGAAAGGATATGAGGTCCATGGGATTAAGCGTCGAACATCTTTGCTCAATACGGGCAGGATTGATCACATTTACCAGGATCCGCATACGCCAGACCCAAAGCTCAAACTGCATTACGGAGATTTGACGGACAGTTCCAACCTGACGCGCATCCTGCGTGAGGTCGAGCCGGATGAGGTCTATAATCTCGGAGCGCAGTCCCATGTGGCCGTCAGTTTCGAAGCTCCTGAGTATACCGCGGATGTGGACGCGATGGGGACGCTGCGGCTGCTGGAAGCAATCCGTTTTCTGGGACTTGAGAAGAGGGCACGTTTTTATCAGGCTTCTACCTCTGAGCTTTATGGTCTGGTGCAAGAAATTCCGCAGACTGAGAGAACCCCGTTCCATCCACGTAGCCCCTATGCCGTCGCCAAGCTTTATTCCTATTGGATCACGGTGAATTACCGCGAGGCCTACGGGATGTATGCCTGCAACGGCATTCTCTTTAACCATGAGAGCCCGAGACGTGGGGAGACCTTCGTGACGCGCAAGATCACCCGAGGGCTCGCTAATATTGCTCAAGGTCTCGAAGAGTGTCTCTATATGGGCAATATCGATGCTCTGCGTGATTGGGGACATGCGAAAGATTATGTCCGTATGCAGTGGATGATGCTGCAACAGGAGCAGGCGGAAGATTTTGTGATTGCCACCGGGGTCCAATACTCCGTGCGGGAGTTCATTATCTGGACGGCCGCTGAGCTTGGGCTGACACTTCGGTTTGAGGGCGCAGGCTTGGATGAGAACGCGGTCGTGGAAGCCGTGAGGGGAGAAGCCGCGCCTGCAGTGAAACCGGGAGATGTCGTGATGCGGATTGACCCACGCTATTTCCGTCCGGCTGAGGTCGAAACCTTGCTTGGAGATGCAACCAAAGCCAAGGAAAAGCTGGGCTGGGAGCCAGAGCTTACCGCGCGGCAAATGTGCGCTGAAATGGTGAGGGAAGATTTGAAAGCGGCCCGCCGACATGCGCTCTTGAAACAACATGGATTGGACTTGCCCGTGTCCTTGGAGAACGGCTGATGCGGATTTATGTTGCAGGCCACCGTGGCATGGTGGGCAGTGCCATTCTGCGCCAGTTGGAGGCGCAGGGTCTGGATGAGTTGATTACGCGCAGTTCTGCAGAACTTGATCTTACGGATCAAAGCGCGGTTGCGGCCTTCATGCAGGAGGTGCGCCCGGATGCGGTGATCTTGGCTGCGGCCAAAGTTGGGGGTATTCTGGCGAATAATAGCTATCCGGCTCAGTTCATTTATGAAAATCTGATGATGGAGTGCAACGTTATCCATGCGGCTTGGAAAGCCGGTGTTCAGAAACTACTGCAACTGGGGTCTAGCTGTATCTATCCCAAGCTGGCAGCACAGCCGATGGCGGAAGATGCGTTGCTGACCGGACAGTTGGAGCCAACCAATGAGCCTTACGCGATTGCGAAGATTGCCGGGATCAAGCTCTGTGAAAGCTACAACCGGCAATATGGCACAGATTACCGTTCGGTTATGCCCACCAATCTTTATGGTCCGGGCGACAATTTTCACCCTGAGAATTCACATGTGCTGCCCGCTCTTATCCGGCGCTTTCATGAGGCTGTTCGCGATGGGCAGGAAGACGTGGTGATCTGGGGAAGCGGCACGCCCCGGCGTGAATTTTTGCATGTCGATGACATGGCGGCAGCATCGCTGTTTGTCATGGGGTTGGATCGGGTCAAGTATAGTCAGGAAACCCAGCCGATGCTGAGCCATATCAATGTTGGAACCGGCATAGATGTCACGATCCGTGAATTGGCTGAGACTGTCGCCCGTGTGACTGGATTTGCAGGCCGGCTCAGTTTCGATACCAGCAAGCCGGATGGCACCCCGCGTAAGCTTTTGGATGTCAGCCGTCTCAAGCGTTTGGGTTGGCAGGCGACAATCCCCCTCGAAACCGGGGTCAAGGAAACGTATGAGTGGTTCTTGAACCAGGCCCCCGATGCACTTCGGGCGAAATAGACGACAGGACTTTCGATGATTACCCCTATTCTCCTTTGCGGTGGTTCCGGTACGCGGCTCTGGCCGCTGTCCCGTAAGAGCTATCCCAAGCAGTTTTCGCCCTTGGTGGGAACGACGTCGCTATTTCAGGCGTCCGCACAACGGCTTTCGGGGCCGGAATTCGCAGCCCCAATGGTTCTGACCAATGCAGATTTCCGCTTCATCGTCACTGAACAGATGACTGAAGTCGGCATTGATCCCGGTGCAATTTTGATTGAACCGGAGGGGCGCAATACGGCCCCGGCTATTCTGGCCGCCGCGCTTTGGCTGGAAAAAACCAATCCTGATGCGCTGATGCTTGTGGCCCCTTCCGATCACGTTGTGCCTGATGCCACTGCCTTCCGGGCGGCAGTCGCCGCAGGCCTGCCCGCCGCCAAGGCTGGTCAATTGGTAACATTCGGCATTCGCCCGACCCATGCAGAGACCGGGTATGGCTATCTGGAACTGGCAGAGAACCCAGGCGAATGCGAGGCGCGTCCGCTGAAACTGTCGCGCTTTGTGGAAAAACCGGATGCAGCACGGGCGAAAGAAATGCTGCAGGCCGGAACTTACCTGTGGAATGCAGGCATTTTCCTCTTTTCGGTCAAAGCCATTCTGGCTGCGTTTCAGGCACACGCATCTGATCTCATGAAACAGGTTGGTCAGGCCGTTGAAGATGCCCAGACGGATTTGGGTTTCCTGCGCCTGGCACCGGAGCCGTGGGGCCGGGCCGAGGATATCTCGATTGACTATGCGGTGATGGAGCGGGCTGAAAACCTGTCAGTTGTTCCCTTTGCTGCGGGCTGGTCCGATCTCGGTGGCTGGGATGCGGTCTGGCGCGAGACCAATCCGGATGCGCACGGTGTGGTGACACATGGCCATGCGACAGCTCTGGATTGCGAAGACAGCTTGCTGCGCTCTGAGGATCAGCGGCTGGAACTGGTTGGGATCGGGCTGAAGAATATTATCACGGTTGCGATGCCGGACGCGGTGCTGGTGGCGGATGCCAGCCGTGCGCAGGATGTCAAACAGGCGGTTGCAGCGCTCAAGGCCAAGCAGGCCAAACAGGCGACGGCTTTCCCGAAGGATCATCGTCCTTGGGGTTGGTTCGAAAGTTTGGTGATCGGCAACCGTTTTCAGGTGAAGCGCATCGTAGTGCATCCCGGCGCAGCCCTGTCCCTGCAGTCGCATCATCACCGGGCGGAGCATTGGATCGTTGTGGAAGGCACGGCCAGAGTGCAGATTGACGAGACGGAGCAACTTGTCACAGAAAATCAATCTGTCTACATTCCTCTCGGGGCTAAGCACAGGTTGGAAAACCCGGGCAAAGTGCCGATGGTCCTGATCGAGGTGCAAACGGGTTCCTATCTCGGTGAGGATGATATCATTCGCTACGAAGACATCTACTCACGGAACTAATTCTGCTTCGTAGCAGTGATGCAGGCCCCCGGTTTCCCCCGGGGGCCTTTTGCTTTTGGGCTGTTTTTCACAACATTGACGGTTCAGCCATTGTTCAGCCCCGGCAAACTGCGATATCCCTTGCGCCGGACAGGGCCTGTGCGCCACCTATAGTCACGAAGGAAGATACCATGCCGCATTACCGTTCCAGGCGATCCACCCACGGCCGCAACATGGCGGGGGCCCGTGGCCTCTGGCGGGCAACGGGGATGACCGACAGCGATTTCGGAAAGCCGATTATCGCAGTCGTGAACAGCTTTACGCAGTTTGTTCCGGGTCATGTGCATCTGAAAGATCTGGGTCAAATGGTGGCCCGTGAGATTGAGAAGGCCGGGGGCGTTGCCAAAGAGTTCAACACGATTGCTGTCGATGACGGGATCGCGATGGGCCATGATGGCATGCTGTATTCATTGCCCTCCCGGGAACTGATCGCGGATAGTGTGGAATATATGGTGAATGCGCATTGCGCAGATGCCATGGTCTGCATCTCCAACTGTGACAAGATCACTCCCGGTATGATGATGGCGGCGATGCGGCTGAATATCCCGGTTATCTTCGTATCGGGTGGGCCGATGGAAGCGGGTAAGGTCACGATTAACGATCTGGAAAAAGCGGTCGATCTGATTGACGCGATGGTCGTGGCGGCTGATGATAGTTACACCGATGAGCAGGTTGCGGAATTTGAAGCCAATGCGTGCCCCACCTGTGGGTCTTGCTCGGGGATGTTCACCGCTAATTCGATGAACTGCCTTGCTGAGGCGTTGGGTCTAGCCCTGCCGGGGAACGGGTCGGTGCTGGCAACCCATGCGGACCGTAAGGAGCTTTTCCTCGAAGCCGGACGCAAGATTGTCGAGATCACCAAGCGCCATTATGAAGGTGAGGAAAAGGGGTTCCTACCGCGTGAGATCGCCACATTCGAAGCGTTCGAAAATGCCATGTCGCTGGACATCGCAATGGGGGGGTCGACCAATACCGTGCTGCACCTTCTGGCGATTGCCTATGAGGGCAAGGTGAACTTCACCATGAATGACATTGATCGTCTGTCACGCAAGGTGCCGGTGCTCTGTAAGGTCGCGCCTGCAAAACAAGACGTGCATATGGAAGATGTGCACCGCGCCGGTGGGATCATGGGTATTCTGGGGGAAATGTATCGGGGTGGTCTGTTGCATGGAGATGTCCGGACCGTACACAGCGATACGATGTCTGCAGCTATTGCAAAATGGGATATTAAAACGGCCAATGATCCCAAGGTAGAAGAGTTCTATCGCGCGGCCCCGGGCGGTGTACGTACCACGCAGGCTTTCTCGACGACGAACCGCTACAAGGCGTTGGATGCTGATCGGCAATCCGGAGTGATCCGGGATATGGATCATGCCTTCTCCAAGGATGGCGGTTTGGCGGTCCTGTTTGGAAATCTGGCAGAAAACGGCTGTATCGTGAAAACTGCCGGGGTGGATGATTCAATCCTCCAGTTCACCGGCAAGGCCCGGGTCTTTGAATCTCAAGATGATGCTGTGAATGGCATTCTGACGGGTCAGGTGCAGGCAGGTGAGGTTGTGATCATCCGCTATGAGGGGCCTCAAGGCGGTCCCGGTATGCAAGAGATGCTCTATCCGACCTCTTATCTGAAATCAAAAGGTCTGGGAGCCCAATGCGCCCTGCTGACCGATGGACGATTCTCGGGGGGAACGTCGGGCCTGTCGATCGGCCATGTTAGCCCGGAAGCCGCCGAAGGGGGGATCATCGCCTTGGTCGAAACCGGCGATACGATTGAGATCGATATCCCGAACCGCTTCATCCATCTGGCTGTTGCCAATGTCACTCTGGATGATCGCCGGAGAGCCAAAGGGGCATTGCCCTGGGGACCGGCAGCACCGCGCAAACGTGCGGTTTCAACGGCCCTCAAAGCCTATGCGATGTTCGCTTCCAGTGCGGCTCAGGGCGGTGTGCGTATCCTGCCCGGCAGTGAGTAACCCTGCTCGGATCTGACGCCGAGACACAACCGCTGCCGGGTTTTCCGGCATGTGAGGCTGTGTATTCGGCTGTTATGTGCCACTTTGAACCATAAAAGCTGATACCCCCATGACGGGGGTATCAGTTCGGCATAATATGCGCAGCGGAGCGTCTTGTGGACAGGCAATCTGAGTTGCAATGCTATGGAAAGAGGTCACGGTGAATTTCGTGCGGCACCCCAGAACCGTCTGGTTGTTTCTTTCTTTATGTCTGGTCGGAATTGTGTCTGTCCTGACCCTGATGCCTATGCCGGATTGGTCCAAACAAGGCAGCGTCGGAATAGATAAAGTCTACCACATTCTGGCTTTTGCGGCGTTGATATGGCCAACGGCCTGTTTGTTGCCGCAACTGTTGCGTCCTGCGGGCTTCTTCCTATTGGCCTATGGAGGTCTCATCGAGCTTATCCAGCCATTGGTCGGGCGTTCGGCGGATTCGCTTGATCTGCTGGCCGATGGTTTGGGCATTCTGCTGGGAGCCTCGGTCGGTCTGGCAATGCGGGCCGCGTTGCGCCGCCTGATGCGCATCAAGGCCTAACCTCAGACAGCAAGAAGCGTTTTGATTTCGTATTTGCGTAAAGACATGCGAGCTGCCGGGCCGTAATCATCCGTGGAAGCCTTGGACAGGCCGGGCATCAGGCGCAGGACTTCGTCCCGGGTGTCTGCATCGAAAGCATCAAGGGTTTCCAGACCGGGATGATAACTTTCGCTATAGAGCCCGTTTGCATTGATAATTTCATGCCTGTCAAAAAGCAGATGAATATAGGTTACATCCGTGCCATCTGTTCGCTGGGTGATGGTGTGCCCATTGACGAGTTCTTGTGCCTTCACCAGCACTTCTGGCTCCCCAAAGAGCAACTCAGCCCGGGCCGATCTGTAGAGTACCCGATGATTGGGAGAGACTTCCACCATGTCGATCGCCCCCAATGCACCAGGGGCGAAACGGATGGGGGCATCTTGTCCCTGAGCTTTGCGGATACTGAATCCGATCCAGCGCAGCGGTTGCAAGCCATTGTCAATTGTGAGGACAAGATCGCCGGGTTGTAAGGTTTCAATGCGGTGCCAGCCATGGGGCGTTTCAATCAGTGTTCCGGCTGTGAAACAAGGCGTGGTGTCGATTGTGACAAAGCCTGTATCGGTGTTACCTGCCCCATCAGAGACTTCATAGGTGAATACATTGGTGCCAGCTGCGCTGCCGGCTTCCAGCGTGATAGTACCGTCAGGGTTGAGTGTGATAATCTCGCCGGTCGATAGGGCAATGGTGCTGCCCGCCACAACGGCCTGGCCGTTGATTGCGGTGATTGTCAGTAGCGGACCGGCGGTAGATACGTCATTGGCCAGAAGGTTGACGGTCGCTGTGCCATCCGCCTGAATCGAGATATTGTCATCGCCTGCAACCAGCGCACATTGAATGGAATTCCCGGCGATCAGGAGATTGCTGTCATAGCTTTGGTCCCCCGCATCTGCGATCCCGATGCGGATTGTGTTTTCGGCCCCGGCAATAACGGGCGCTTTCAGTGTCAATGTGACGGTGAAACCATCCATCTCGGTATTGGCCACTTCCGCATAGGCGGGGTTATTGATGTAGAGGTTGGAATTTGACTGATCGTTAATGTTGTTGATTGTGATGTCACCATCGCCAACCGTCAGTTCGGCTTTTTCACCATTGACCCATATACCGACCACATCGTTAAAGCCGGTGCCGACATATTCCAGATATTCTTCCGATGAGAATGTCACTTGCATTGTCAGGGTAGAGCCATCCGGCACAAAGCTGGCCTCAAAGATCGCGGCGTCATAGGTTTTGGCCCCGGCAATCTCGCTGAGTTCGCTATCCCCTTTTGTACCCATTTTGCCGGTGGTTCGGCTGGAACTGTTGGCGTCCCATCTGCTGTTTGTTATGGAACTGGCATACCCGGTTGAAAGAATAACGCCGCTATCTGCGGGCGTGAGATCAGGGGCTACCGTATCACCGTTTGAGTAAATGCCTGAAGATGCAGAGGCCCCGGTGTAACTCGCTGAGACAATTGATACGCCGTTGCCGAATATGGTTTCCGCCATATCCATTGCGGACGCATTGGTATCGATTGGCAGTTCCTGTGCTACAGGCATATTCTACTCCCCTCAATGACGGGCAGCGTATTAGATTTTTGCCCTGTGTGATGAGAAGAATACAACTTTTGATGACTCTGCAAGCCTGCGTGATCAGTTCTTAGACGTCACATGCAGGAGTAACTCTCGGTGAAAATACCGGGGCCGTTTTCAACGGAAGTCAACAGCTATAGCAGACGCTCGGATTTCAAAGGGCGTTGCAACAGTGTTTCCATCGCCTGCGGCACTGAGACTTCTCCTTTCAGAAGCCGTGACACCATGTAGATCACGGGCAAATCTATATCGAGATTCTGCTCACATATGGCATGGGCTGTCATGACACCTTCAACGGTCACGCCGTCGATCATGTGGTGCCCTTGGGCAAACTGGACGCCATAGGAAAAATTACGGGATTTTTCCGAGGAGCACGTCAGGATCAGATCGCCAAACCCAGAGAGGCCCCAAAGCGTTTCCGGATGTGCGCCTTGAACTTGGGCCAGACGGACAATTTCGGCAAATCCACGGGTCATCAGCGCCGCGCGGGCACTTTCTCCAAGATCTGCCCCGATCACCATCCCTGCCGCGAGTGCCACCACGTTTTTCAACGCTCCCCCTAATTGCGCCCCTCGGGGATCGTCGCTCAGATAAAGCCGTAAGGTTGGTGTGGAAAGCGTTTCCTGAAGCTCCCCACCAGATGGGACATCCGTTGCAAGCGTCAGGGCCGTCGGTTTGCCGCGCCCGATGTCATCGGCGAAACTGGGGCCTGTGAGAACTGCTGTAACCGCCTGCGGAAGGACGCTTTTTACGATTTCTTCTGGTAAAAGACCGGTGCCTCGCTCGACGCCCTTACAGCAAACAACCAGCATATGAGACGCAAGCCACTGTGCATGCTCCTGCAAGAAGCCACGTAAGGATTGGGTCGGAACAGAAAGCAGCACGGTCATTTGACCATGAAGAGATGCCATATTCGCAGTGACCGTGATGTTACCCGGAAGCCTCAGGCCCGGGAGACGTGCATTATTTTCCCGAAGCGCATTTATAGTGCCCATCGTGTCCGGATCACGCCCCCAGAGAATGACATTCTGCTG
Organism: Thalassovita litoralis; assembly: GCF_900182725.1. Classification (GTDB taxonomy): domain Bacteria; phylum Pseudomonadota; class Alphaproteobacteria; order Rhodobacterales; family Rhodobacteraceae; genus Thalassobius; species Thalassobius litoralis. The sequence continues at coordinate 52,990 of NZ_FXTO01000015.1, read as the reverse complement.
CTTGGCAGCCTGGGCGATGGCCAGAGCGGTTCCAAAAGCCCCAGCCCCGATTACAGCGACCCCATCAGAATACATAGGCTGTCTTCCTTCTGCTTTGCGACAGACATCCCGCAAAGCCGCGCGAAGATCAATGGAGTTTGAGAAGAAGGTGATGGAAAGTGAGGTAGGCACCATCTGCCTTGTGCACTGCCTTCCGGGGTGATGATGTTGGAGAGATCATCTCGAAGACACAGACGGCGCCTGAGAGTGCAGATAACATATTCACTGCATGCTGCAAAATGGAAAACGGGCCGCCCTTACAGGCGACCCATTCGGTACTCTTTGGCTCGTACCTAGCTTATTTCGGCAAGATCATGCCGTCAAGCACGTGAAGCACACCGTTTGAAGTCTCAATAGTAGGCCTCCGGCGAAGGCCGCAGCCGCGCTAGATTGATCAGAGGCTTTTGGGTGCGGCCTTTGGTTTGCGTGGCTTGGGGGTCCACTTTTTGGCGAGGCGCTCGAAGTTGTCGAGGATACGGCCGATTTCAGCCTCATCGGGATCGAACTTTTCCCCATACCATTCCACCATCCGGCCATGTTCTTCGTGCTTGGGGTCTGCCATGGCGTCAAGGAAGTCGGCGTAGCCGGGGAACCCACCCACATCTTCCGGCGGACAGGCGCCGATGGCCCTGACAAGGCGCGGATAGTCGGCACCTGGCATGGCATCGTCGATTTTCTCGACCTTGATCACATGGTGCCAGTTGTCGCCGAAGTCATAGATGTAATGGATGGTCTTGGTGCCGACATCCTCGAGCACGTCGAGCAGGCTGGTTTTGCTGGCCGGCAGCGGGCCATCGTAATAGCCGTCAGGATCTGGCACCCCCCAGCCAACGCCGCCGGCCCGGAACTCGTAAAGGTGGCTGTCTGTCCAGCCCATGGCGGCTTGGATCGCTTCGTGCAGGCGGTTGAGTTTAATCTTCAATGGCACATCGAAGCGCCGCAATACCTGAGGCTCGACGTCAGATAATGTCACCTTGAGGCGCGCAACCAGGATCATGCGGCAATCCTCTTCATTTCGGTTACGGCCTTCCAATGCCAAGGCAGCAATTCATGCACGCGCGAGATCGGCATATCCGGTAGCTGGGCCAGCACATCGGCCAACCATGCCTGCGGGTCGATGTCATTCATCTTTGCCGTGACGATATTCAGAGCGTCCAGAAGGTCGGCCTGAACATCGAGCAAATAGCCCGCCCCGTCCGGACTGGGATAGATATCAAAGCGCGCCATCAAAAGGGCCGATATTTCTCTAGAGGTAAGCCGTTCTCCTCGACCCACTGATTGGAAGATTCAATCGCTTTGGCATTCTCACGCTTCCATGCCGCCGCCTTTGCATCCTGAACCGCATGTCGCAAACCCGCCTCTGCGGCCTGAGAGAGATTTACCCCGAAGGACCGGGCCTCGCTTAACAAGCCCTGGTCCAGAGACAGATTGGTGGGTTTCTTGGGAACGGTTGGAGTTTGCATCTGATCATCTCCTTCATGCGCATGATATATGCGCACAGTTCTTTGGATCAATCCCCACCGGCTCTGTGGCAAACTTTTCCGCGTGGCTTCGCTTTAGGTAGCAGAGCTGTGTCCAAAGGGTGGCATTGAGCAACGTCAGTGTGACGGTCGTGTCGTCAAACCCGCAATTTTCATGAAATCTTTTTTCAGAAGCAAGGCACCTAAAGCATTCAAGTGGTCACGATCCCGCATCGTCAAAAACCCATTCCTGAGTGGCAGGCAAACGGGTTTATCCGGGGGGCAGAGTTGATCGAACACCCGCAGGATTTTCAGATTGTCATGCTGCTCTGCAAGTTGTGCCAGTAGTGCTTCGGTTTGGGTGATGACGGGTTCCAGGTGACGGCGAGGCACAGCGCAGCTTTTGAAAGCCGTGCTTTGACATATCCGTATGTCGGCAAAGTTGTACATCGGAGGAGGACCGGCCACGATCACCTCAACTGAGCGGTTCTTCATGTCTTCCGCGAATTGCGACAAAACCGGCAACCATTCGGGGATGATGTCATCCCGTAAAGCGGGTGCAACTGTTCTGGTCAGGTAAATACGGCTGATGAAGATAATGTCACCGGGTTGCAAATGGCGCTTCATCTGATCGAGTAAAATGTCCCGGGAACTGGTCGTCATATGTGTCGGTGGGGGAAAAAGCTGCCCCGGTGTTTCAACAAGGTGGAAACCAACTCCGGTGTCTTCATGTAATGCGACCAGCAATGCTTGGAAATGACCAATATGGGAATCACCCATCGCCCAGATTGTGCGGGTTTCTGATCCATCCAGGGGAGGGAAGGTGCAATCCGTGAAGGTTCCTGGTCTGAGCGGGCGCCGGCCGTCATCAACGACACAGGTCGGATCATGTGGCAGCCCCGTCGGCAGCATTAGGGTCGGGCGTTCCAGCGTTGACAGATTCCGCTGTTGACCCACTGGGATTTGCCACAGGCTGAGCGCCCCCAATGCGATGCAGAGACCAAGGCAGATAGTGCCTGCCGCACTGCGGCGGTTCGGCCACCAGGGTCTGTGGCGCAGTGGATGCTCGACTAAATGATAGGACAGGGTAGCTGCCAGAAATAACAACCCAATCAGAAATTCCGGTGAAGTCAGGACATGATCTGGAGACAGATTACGGAAGACCAGCAAAGGCCAGTGCCACAGATAGAGAGAATAGGAAATGGCACCCAGATAGACTGCTGGTCTGTTGTGCAGAAAGCGCGACCGATCCGGGGCCGCAATGATCCCGGCAGTTCCCGAAACCGCGAGTAAAATAAGCCATCGGCCATCCATATCAGAAAGCGTCAAACTACCGACCAAAAGGACCAGAATGCCTGTCTGCCAACCAAACCAGCGCAGAGGTTTCGTCTTGTCAGCCCTGTCTGAGGGCAAGGTGAGGGCGAGGAGTACGCCAACACCGAGTTCCCACAATCGGGTGTGGAGCAGGTAAAAAGACGCAAGGGGTTGCCGGTTCCAATAAGTCAGAAACAGCAGCAGCGACAGGGCGGATAAGGTGGCCATTACGGTGAAGAGGACATGTCTGGAGCCGGGACCCGACAAACGCAACCCGGACCAGATGAGAGCAGGTGCGACGAGGTAAAACTGTTCCTCCACCCCCAGCGACCACGTATGCGTAAAAGCGTTGAACGCAATATCGGCTGAAAAGTAATCCAGAGACTGGATATACAAGAATACATTGCCCAGACCGAGGAGGGCCAACAGACCAGTTCGGAATGAAATGGCCGGATCAGGATCCACCAAAAACAGCACTGCAACTGTCACTGTGACGCAAAGGAGGAGCGCCGGCATGAGGCGCTTGAAACGTCGGGAATAAAAGCCGGTTAAAAACCTTCTGAGAGAGTTGTCAGGCTGTCCCAGTAAGGATCGCGTGATGACGTAGCCGGAAATGACAAAGAAAATGTCCACGCCCAGAAAGCCCGACTGAAGGGCTCCGGCATCGGCATGATTGATGATGACAGCAAAAACAGCAAAGGCGCGCAGCCCGTCAATATCCAGCCGATGCTGCTTTACCACGTCACCTACCCCTTGATCACTCTGACTGTCGGAGTTGTTTTGCCAGTCTTACAGGTTTGATGCCACAAGATATAACAATTTATCCTGTCTGTTTCAGACGATATGCAATGGCTTGCAGAATGACGGCATTGGTATTCAGATCAGAATAAAGTTCTGTGGCGCGCTGGGTTTTGATGTTGATGCTGGAGGCGAAGCCAAACGGTGTTTTGGCTTTCTCCCGGACAAGTCGCACCAGTCGCCCGGCAAACTCACCGGGCCGGTAAGCCGCCCAAAGATAAGCCGCCTTTGAACTCACCGCGAGATATTCCTCAGCGGCAGCCTCGGTTTGATATTGCGGCATCCCCCCGACCGTATCCAAAGCCCATCTACGGCCTTCAGCGCTCAACAACAAACCCTGATAGATAAACCAGGGGCTTTGATCGATGGGAGTTTCTGACACACAGAGCAGCCGACCTGTTTCGGCATATTCCTCAACCTGGGCATGGAACAAAACCTCAGCAAGATAGGCGCTCTCCTGAGACATCCCTTGCTCCATAGCCTCCAGGAGCAACGGCTCAGCACCGATCGGGCCGATCCGGGCGGCAGCTTCCAGCAATGCAATCTCACCATCCGCCCGGGTTCTGTTGTCGAATGTTTCATAGGGGGAACTGACACTCAATCCCCAGCGCCGAAAAGCCCGGGCAGCATAATGGGCTGAATGCGAAACGTAGATGGATTGTAACACACCATCCGTAACCGAATGGATTTCCCCGTTCTGGATGATCTTTGGCAGGTCCCAGGATCCAACCAGAGCCTGTAATTGCTCTTCCATGCCAAATTTGCGGCGCAGATTGTCCAGCGACGATAGCAAACGACCGGCATCGGAACCATCAAAGTTCCGGGTGCCCCATTTATTGCGATCCGTCCGGATCCAGCCCTGTGGCAACAACCTGTCCTCTGAACGCCGTCCGGCGATATTAGGCAGGATACGGTCCATCGCCCGCTCCAGCATTTTTCTGTTGATGAAGCCTAACTCCGTTGCCGCCACCAATGCATTGATGTGACTACCGACGTCCCACATCGTAACGTTACGCAGAATATCTCCTTCGGAGGTCCCCCCCACAGTGGCAGGGCACAGGCCAGTCAGAGGGTTGGTGAATTTGTCGAAATACTGCCAGGCCAACTTGGCATCTTCCAGTAATTGTGCCCGCTCCGCCTGACTGACCCCGGAGGCAGTCTCAATACTTTTGGTTCTGGCCAGGAGTGTCTTCCGGTGTCGGGCTTCAACCGTGCTGCCGGTCGACAGGGAGGCTGCCAGAGTGTCGAGACTAACGAATTCCGTAGCCACATCCTGTTGCAGCGATGCCAGCCGTTTGACCAGATTTTCGACGTTCAGCAAAGCCGGAGGAGCCGACAAATCAATCTCCAGAACAACATTGCCGGCCTGGATCAATGCCGCGCGGATATCTTGTTTGGATGCATTTAATCCCGAAAGGCTGGGTATCTGCAGAATACTGCATGCATCAACCCCAAAGGCTCCGGATTGTATTGGCGCAAAGGAGATGAGTGAGCCGAGGGGCAAATCGGTCTTGGCCTGCAGGGTAAGCGGCATGTTGGTTTCGCAGATCAATGTGACTGGCGTGACATCCTTTGTTGGGGGAGGGGCACCTGCAGTGGGAGGTTGAGGAACCCAGAAATGCTGCGCATCCTGTGTGTCTTTAGATCTGGCGACAGAGGTTATAAAACTGGGAATGCCATATTTGGCCAACTGAGCCTGGACCGCTTTGCTGTGCGCCTGCTGGGCGGGTAAAGCTGCTTCGGGCAAAACAAGGCGAACTGCGATCTGTTTGCGAAATTCGAAATAACCGCGCATCTGCAATTCGGCGGCCGTCATCAGGGCCAACTCACCGGCAAGCTCCTGATCCAGTATTTCGTCGACAAAAGCGGACATCCACTGCATCAGCTGCGCTTCGGGCATCTGGTCAAATGTGTTCGCCGAAAGATAATAGATGTAGTGGTTCTCTGGCCCCGGCCGCCGTTTGGAAAAGCGAAAACTTGCAGCAGGCACCAGGTTTTCTCCCCCGAAGAAACGCACCAGCCCATTAGGCCAGGTTTCTGAAGACGCTTCGCGAAGAGTGTCAGGGCGCAGCAATATGTTACGAATACCCGCTGAACGCACACCTGTCGGCACATCCAGCGCGTCCTGATCATCACAGATCAAACTCTGCAGATAGGCTGGACGCCCAAGGAGTTGGCTCAGCTGTGCTTGTGCATCATGTGCGACACGCGCCTGCGCATAGGCAGGGCGCAGTGCGAGATCGGGAATTTGAACAGCCAGCTCAAGACCATTTCCAAAATCCCCGAGCGCCCGCAGCAAGCTCATGTAATCCTGTGTCTGAGCGTCCGCTGCACTTTCAGGTAGCCTAACACCGCATGTCAGCCAAAGTCCTTTGTCGAAACAAAAGGCTGCAATGCGTTTGATCCGCGTAGCATCGGTCTGAGCAGAAATATCGGTAAGCACAATGGCCACCGAGGCAGTCTCTATGGCTGCGTGGGCCGGGCGAGGGCGTATATGCCCCGCAAACAGGGCCGCTGTTGAACCGAGTAGAAAAATACGCCGCTTCATGTCGCCTCCACCAGAATGCCGTTCGTCCCAAACCGTTTCATCCGTCCCCATTCTGCAAGACTGCCTGTCAGGGCGCGCAACAACGAGCGATAGACGGAAAAATACAGCAGCTGTCGGTAGAAGAAGCGCTGGAATGGGAACAGCAGCAACATGCCGAGACTCTCATCTCGGTCTGTTTTGAGCGCATAGGCCGTTGTCGCCAAATCCAGCATCGGCAAAAGCAGATAGGCCCAAAGCAGATGGGTGGGCATGGAGGTCACCGCCACACCAACCTCTCCGCTCCATACACCTGCCAGCACGTTATAGAGCAGAATAACAACGAAAATATCGGCAATCGGGGCCAATAACGGGAATAAGTAACCAAAGATAACAAGATCGGGAATCGCGAGCAATCCGATCACGCGGCGCTCCTTGATCGCTCCTTTGTGTTTCCAGGCACATTGCAGCATTCCCAAGGACCACCGCAGTCTCTGTGTCAGCAATTGGCGGATGCTGCCGGGTGCTTCGGTATAAGCGACAGCACGCTCTTCATATGTGACCCGATACCCCGCCCGTGTGACCGCGATGGTCAGATCGGCATCCTCAGTCATTGTGTCGCGCGAATAGAGCCCGGCCTTGCGAATGGCGTCGACGCGCCAGGCTCCGAGTGCCCCCGGAACAACCAACATACCATTCAGCAGATCATAGGCCCGACGATCAAAGTTCTGCGATGTCACATATTCGAGCGCTTGCAGTCGGGTCAGCAAGCCCTTGCGGTTGCCGACCGCAATCTTGCCAGCCACGGCACCGACGCGCGGATTATTGAACTGTTGCACAAGATGACGGATGGCATCGGGCCGAACTTCCGTATCCGCATCAATACAGACGATGACTTCAGATTTCACTGCTGCAATCGCAGTGTTCAATGCGGCCCATTTACCGCGATTGAACTGCGCCAGCAAACGTACCCGGGGCGTATTGCAGAATGTCGCAAAAAGCCGGTCGAATGTGCCATCGGTTGAACCATCATCAACGATCAGCACATCAAAATTCGCATAATCATTGGCCAGCACGCTGCGGACGCATTTCACGATGACGTTCTCTTCGTTATGAGCTGGAATCACGACTGTTACCTTCGGATGATATCCGGCTTTGAGGGGAGGCGTGCGTTGACGGATGATCGCCAGCACCAGAATGCTGAGCATCCGGACGACACCGATAATCAGAACGGCCCAGAACACCCACTCCAGACCGCTCCAACTCACTGACAGGAACTCAAAAGAAAGCCGGTCGAAGAGCAACCAACTGCCCCCGGTTTCCGGCATCAGGGCACTGTGGGTCGTTCCGAGCAGATCGGCCAATGTTGTAAACTCATAACCCTCCGTGCGCAGTGTTGCGATCAGGAGCGGCACAGCGGCGACCGATGCGGAGCGATCCTCGCCACCATCATGGAGCAAAATAACATTTCCTGCCCCCCGCTTTACTTCGCCAACAACATAATCAACGATCTCCTGTGTGGTCAGGCCCTCCCAATCCTTAGGGACAATATCCATACCGGAAATGATCCCGCCCCGGGCCTGAACGTCCATCAAAGACCGCACGCGACTGGCTTCAATGGGCCCTCCTGCTCGCAGAAACGGTTCTCGATACAGTTTCGTTTCATGCCCGGAATAGCCTGCAATCAGCTTGCTCATCATCCCGTGTTCAAGCGCAGTCCGGGACTGAGAGACCTGATCCATACGCGGGTGGGAAAATGTATGCGAGCCAACCTCATGCCCTTCCTCAATCATGCGCTTCAACAAGTCGGGCTCTTCCAGAACGCGCGCGCCCACTACGAAGAAAGCTGCCGGCGTTTGGGTCTCTTTCAGAGTGTCGAGAATAGCCCGGGTATAATCCGCATGCGGTCCATCGTCGAAGGTCAGAACGAGCTTGTGCGCAGCTGGCTGACCATATCGTTTCAAACGATAAGGCTTGGGCAGTTTCTGATACTCAACATCGCGAACAAAACCGGTTTGAGTGTCAAAGGAAACAAAACGCAAACCGGGTTCCGCTTCGGAGGTAACCTCCAGAAAGGCCCCTTTCCCTTCGTAAGAGATGTAATTGGGTAAGCTCATTGGCGAAAGCTGAGCCATCAGCGATGCCGGATCCTGATACTGCTCAGCCAACACGTTCCAGAGGCCCGGATCCTCCTTGCCGAGGGACCAGATACCAATGTTGCGCACTCCCAGTCCTTTGAGGGTCTGAAGCTGATTATGCACAGAAACCGCATCCATCAGCCATAATTTGTGACTGCGGTTTTGATCGTCCCGAAAGCTGCTGAAACTGTTCCCCGTCTCGGCGCTGAAGCGCAATTGGCCGCCGGCTTCAGCAATCCGGGAGACCGCTTCGCCATAAGGCAGAAGAGTTGGCAGTGGGTCACGTAACTGCCATTCTACCGCAAAATTACCCAGAGCGATGGTCAACCGATCCGGATCTATCGAGGCCAATGCATCCCGGGTAACCGCTTCCAGCCATGCCGGATCCGCAAGAGGGGCTGGTGTAGATCCCGCCCAAGGTTCTCGAAAGGCCTTGAGAATGACATGGTTGAAAGACGCCATCAGGGCCCTATCGCTCCAAATCTTCTGGTCGACGGACAAAACCAGACACGAGCGCAGATCATCTGCCCGGAATTTTGCGCTGAACCTGTTTAAAAACGGGGTCAGCTGTTTCAGAGCCTGAGCGTCCAATTGACGGAAGTCCAAACAAAGCCCGGAGGCCTCCAGGCCAGTCGATATCGCTGACAGGTTTTGACTGAGATCCCCCGATTGATCTGAATGTAAAATCTGCTGGACGAAAGACTCTGGCGCAGAGGCAAACTCAAGCGTGATGGTTGGCAGCAACTGCGGATGCTGCACAGCCCGCGCCATATAGTCTTCCACGGTCCCTCGGACGCTGGTATCCTCAATATCGATCTCAATCTTCCGCGTCCCCTCACGCAGAACAACCCAGTCAGGCATCAGGACATTCAGCATGTCACAGCTGTTCTTCAGGGAAAGGGTCGACCACTCAAGCGCTGTCGGAATATGGCCGAAATATTGATTGTGGCCCGCCTCGCCCGCCATGGCTGCATAGGCTGGCGGTCTTTGTGGCATGCAATGGGGGCCTCGATCAGTGAACGCGGCAACGGGCAAAGCATCATGAATGTGGCCTGGAGAGCCCGTCGTTGCGGCTGGTTGGGCAACCGAACCGGTCAATCGGTTTAATTGCCAGCGCAGGGTAACTTCGTTCCAGAGACCTGACAGAGAGATTGTGCCGTCCAGAAACAACATCAACCAAGTCAGAAAGATGCATATAATAGCCACAGTCAGCCGCTTGACGCGTTTCCCACGATGCCGGGTGCCATCATGAAACACCTTGGCACCATGCTCATCATCCACATCGAAAACGAAACTGTAGCCCCCGAGCGCCATTCGGATAACCCGCCATATCATGCACCGAACCGTGGCGAGATGACGTGAAGGAAATGATCACAGACCTCTCATGGCAATCTGCGACCATTCCAACGCCCCCCGAACTTGTTACACTGCCGGTAAAAAGTTGGGCCCCCACCCAGAACTGATACCAAAGTGGTGCCTGAGAATACTTGGACTGCAATCCTGGCACCTGCTCACCCTAAGGAATAAGGCATAACTATGGCAAGAAATGACGTCATTTCGCCTCTTTTAAAGTGACAACCATCCCTCTTCCGGAGACAATGGCGAATGAATCTCCGACTTGTTTCCAGAAAGCACCTAACCTCCATCCCCTGAAGGGGAAACCCTTCAGAATCGAAAGTTAGGAGAGATGTCATTTGAACTGGAAATCAGGCACCCAGCTGCCTTTCCGGTGCCAGAAAATGCACGAAATCTGCCGCAATCTTGCCTGCATCGGATGGTGAGGTCAGTTCCAACCTCAAAACTAGGACACCTGCATTTTACCATGATAAACCTTATCAAACATTTCTGTCGCAACCAATCGGGCGCTGTGGCCGTGAACTGGGTCGTGATCGCCTCCGCCCTTATTGGGCTGACGGCTGCTGTCTTGGCAACAGCCACCACATCTCCAAACGGGTTTCTCAGAAATGTGGTCGCAACACAGGCTCAAAATGTGCAGGCCCGCGACTGAGGAATTGCAGCGATGCCAGCTTGCCTTCCGTGATGATTGTGAAGTTGCCGGTAAGGAAGACCACTTGCAAAAGGGCGAGGCTTTTGAGGGATGGAATCACCCTTGCGCGCGAAATTGAGGATGACCGTGTTTTTTCGACCAAAATGCAGCTTGGTTAAGGTTACGGTAGATCAGGGTTTTTATCAGGCAGCCGCTCGTATCGCCTAAGCAACGGTTCGTGGGATATCGCTACAGCGTTTATTTGTCAGTCACCCCCTATCCTTACGCCAGCTCTTATAGAACCCAGTTGAGCTGTTGGCATAAGCCAGTATTTAGCAGGAACGCTGCCACTTACATGCTGGAAAGCTGATGCGAAAAAAGTCCGGAATTTTCCTCTAAAACGCACAGATCCCTCCTCATTCTCGCCCGATTCTGCCGTCATCTTAGCTCCATACCGCGATGGTAAGGCAAAAGATGAGGGGCCTGTCAGTGTCAAAGCGGTTCAAGCTTAACCTGAAGAGGGACATCACAATGATCAAATTCATCAAGAACTTCCGCAATGACGAAGACGGTGCCGTAACGGTTGACTGGGTCGTGCTGACCGCAGCGGTTGTGGGTCTGGCCATCGCAGCATTCAGTGCTGTGGAAACCTCGACCTCGGGTCTGACCACCGAAATGACCACGGCTCTGGATGGCGCTGACGCCACCACCACCATCGGCGGCTAATAACCAACTTTGAGTCCGAGAAGTATCCTTTCGGAAGTGTCACGAAGGGTCGCGGTAAATACCGCGGCCTTTTTCTAATGGTTCCTCCCCCCATTTCGGACGGATGCTACACTAAAAACACTTCAAAATGTAGCTATACACCGGGACATGATACTTGATCCGGCTGCGGCAGCCCCCCAAATCACCCTTCTGAGCAACCACAAGACCAATGAGCCGCGCATGATGGATTTGGACATTCCTCTGGTTTTTGACGCAGCTCCAGAATGGCCTGCCCACCTCGCTCCCCCAGTCCTGCACTATAAAAGTAGCCCCTATTGCCCGAGTAAAGATGGCAAGGTTCAACCTATATTGCGCAGTCGGAGTCTTCTGACGCCAGATGTCGATCTGAACGTTTACAAACAAAAGGCGGTCATCGACTGGGTGCAAATCCGCATAGCAACCCCCGAAGTTCATCAGGCTCGCAACATGCAGCCGGCCATCACCAACATGCTGAAAGCTCTGGGCGCAAACGGAACAGTTTACGTGTCAGGCCCAAAAGAAGAGAGGCGATATATTGGCAGGGACTTCCTGGTAAAATTCCAGCAGCCTGAACCCAAAACATTGCTCCCGGTCCTGGAACAAATCATCGACAAATATGCAATCACGACATCCGCAGCGAATATCCCTATCACCGGGATCGAGATATCTGTGGATATCTACGTCAAGCATCCCCATGCGATGGCACCACATGAGGCCAATCTGCTGCGCTGGCAAATGACTGATATTTTGCGTCGTCATCTGCGTCCGGCCCCCGTCTTGACCGAAATGGAACAAGGTTGGCCTAGATTTCACGGGGCACCGCATGATCCGGAAAAGGCAACATTTTTAGTCAATCCGACGGGCAAAGATCTGAGCCCCGGCCTGATTGTTCTGGCCGCCAGATTGGGTCTCGACAAGCAGCGCCTGACAGCCTTGGACCTCAAACAGCACGCTCAACCCAAAGTTGACAAAACCGGATATATCGGGCCGAGAAAAGGGTTGGTAATGTTGCGCACGATGGACAAAATCACGGATCGGCGCGATCCCCTAAAAGGGACATTTGTAACTTTACCCCTTGAGCGTCAACGCAGCCGCCTCGAGGTCACACTGACCGGTGCCGCCGATGAATGCGGTGGGCACGGGGCCGTCCACCTGAATACGATCGGCGCATTGTATCGGCACAGCTTCAAGGAACTTCGCAAGCCTTTCTTCGATTTTTTTCTGCCAAGTTTCGGCAAAACCTGCGCCACCAAAGAACTCGACGTGAAGGTGACATCAACCGAGCAAAAGGTTTTTGCGCGCAGTGGCGTGTACGGTCTTGATCGGCTCCACCGTGCTATCGAAGACCTTCAAAGTCAAAGATACGCAAAAAGGCTGATCGCCTCCCGCCCAACGCGGATGTACGAAAAGGGTCGCTTGGTTGCCTGGAGCCCCTTCAATCAAAAGATTTACCGCGCCCTCAAACAACTCGGCACAGACTGGAACCGGCACGGCTGACCTCACTTCAACCAGCTACCCCGATCTGCATAAGACCACCCCATCTTTATACACCCAGCACCGCGACTGGAATGCCCCTGAGGGTCGCTGAGACGCGCGCTGAGTGCGCCCGCGTGACCCCAGTAACCCCAAACGCTCAAATTCAGCAACGCACTCAGAGACGCGTTTTTCGACAGCCCAGCTCATAGAAAAAGAAGCCCAAGTCCGAAATATCGACAGCCCCAATCCAATCCAGACCCTCCCGCCCCGAAAACTTTTCTTAACAAATTTCTGACGCCTCTCCGTCTCCCCAAGCACAGCACTTCAAGCTAGCTGCATTGTTTCAAACAGACACCATCGCTCAACCCCCTCAAAGCGCTCCCTATTAGCTTATTTCTTCCCCCACACTCCCCTTCGACCATTTTTCATTCTAAAATTTTTTAAAATAGCGGACACGGGCAATTCACTCAGAGCGGCCTCCCCCCTCCAGACGCTTCAAACTCCGCTGAACCGTCGATACGGACCACATCCCACCCCGAGAAGTCCGCAATCCCTCCAAATTCGCCGCCTCTGCAAGCTGCCGCAAACCCACAGCTCCATGCTCCTCCCGCAATCGATCACGCAACTTCAACAAAGCTTCAGCCACCCGATCCGCTCTGATCCTCCGCACCCGCAGCGACATCTGCGTCGCCTTCGCCGTTTGCGCATTCCCAGACGCCCCCCGCGCCTTCCGTACCCCCTCCAACCCGATCCGCCCCAAAGCCAGCTTCAGCAAATCCCCCAATTCCCCCTGCGTCAGATCAACAAACACCTTCCCCCGCTTCAAATCATAAAACCGCCCCCCCAACGCACGCAGCTCCTCCACCAACGCCACCGCACCCTCAATCGTCTCACAGCGCGCAAACACTCTCGAAAAATCATCGATAAAAACCGGAGCGTCCACCTCACGCGCCACCGTCAATACCGCCCTCAACCTGGGCAAGTCCGACAACGAACGCACCCTCCTCCGATAATCGCAATAATACCTACACACCTGATCCGGCAGCCTCTCCTGAACCCAAGCCTGCAAAGCCCGCGTTTGCGGCAAACCCTCCAGATAAGATTCCGGTCGCAATGTCGGATTGGGTCCATAAGAAACGAAAACATAACAAAGCAACATGACAAAACGCTTTCCCATTTACGTTGAAGCAACGTTAATGCAATATCCCGTCACCCATCCAAAATCCACCCTGCGGACACCTGGCCCATCCCCTGACGCCAAAAAACTGTCACAGGCCCCCTCCGAGCTGCCAGATAAAAACCCACACCAGCATCAGCACTGTACACAAGTCATATCACGCTAAAGTTGAAAAATCGGCCCGCAGAATATGCCCTTTTCTGTCAGCACGACAGTCCGGTCATCCCCCCCAAAAAACCCATATCACTGCGGTTCGGATGGCTCCTGCACGCCAGAATCCATCTGTTCATATTGCCGCTCCACCTCAATCACCAGATCCTGCAACCGAATACCCAATCCGGAACTGAGAGCATATAAAGCCGAAAGCGAAGGCTGACGACGCGCCGTCTCCAGAAACGACACGAACCGCGTTGAAACATCAGCCCGTTCCGCCAATTCCTCCTGCGTCAGGCTGGCACGCTGACGCAGTTGCGACAGCACCACCGAGAAGGCAATCAGCAAATCTTCGTTCTGTCGTTTCATGCGGTTAGCCATCCCGCATGGCTTGACACCCCACCACGAACAATTGTTCTATTAGGTCAAAATGCCCAAAATGACCGGATGCCCGATGATCACGACCTAATGCCAAGGCCTGGCCAGCTCCACCGACCGGCCTGCACCTGCCCCTCCCCTTGCACCGTAACGCGTGACCCTCCCGATCCGGCATCGGTCCGCCTTTTCAGTCAGGTACCCAATGAGCTATTCCACCGCCACGATCGGAACATTACTCGCCGATGTGAATCACCGCTATTTTCTTCCAGCCATTCAACGCCCCTATGTCTGGGGACCAGACCAGGTGATCACGCTGATGGACTCCCTTCTGAAAGGCTACCCGATCGGCTCTTTCATGTTCTGGGCTATCACAGAACCACTCAAGCAAGAGTTGCGGATCTATAATTTCATTGAAAACTGGCAACCCGGACTGCAGAATACACCAACCAGCGCTGACGGACGTGACGCAATTCTGGTGCTCGACGGCCAGCAGCGTATGACCTCCTTGCTCATCGCTCTGCGAGGTACCTTCGCCGAGAAAGCCAAATTCAAGCGTCGGGCAAATCCGGACGCCTGGGAGACCAAAACACTCTATATCGATCTGCTGCACGACCCGGAGGAGGAAAACGAAGATGAGGACGCTAACCTCGGGGTCAGCTACGGGCTGCGATTTCATACCCATCCGCCCCGCAGTGATTACCGGCACCACTGGTTCCGGCTTGGCGACATCCTGAACACATCGCGACCCGATCAGCTTGAACAGCTGCTGATACGAACCGAAATGCGGTTGCACCACGGCGTCCACCCTTTCCAGCGCAAACTGGTCCGCAAGACGCTGCAACGCCTCCATCAGGTGATCTGGCAGGAAGAAGCCGTCAATTACTTCACGGAAACCAGCGACTCCCTGGAGCGGGTGCTCGATATCTTTGTCCGGGCCAATGACGGTGGTGTCAAACTGTCAAAATCCGACCTGCTGATGTCGATGATCACGTCAAAATGGCAAAACGGCTCGGCCCGCGAAAAAATTTACGGCTTCGTGGACCACATCAACAAATCCCTGGGCGCCCGCAATGCCATCAATAAGGATTTCGTCCTGAAAGCCTGTCTCATGCTGTGCACCAGGAACGTGCAATATAACATCTCAAGCTTCACCACCGAAACCATCGCACATATTGAGCGCGAATGGGACGCAATCCAGGATGCCGTTGAACGTGCCTTCCGCTTCCTCAATGGGTTAGGCATTTCCGCCGAAAACCTGACCTCGCTGAACGCCGTCCTGCCCATCGTCTGGTACATGTACCAAACCCCCGGCCTCACCCTGCGGGGCTCCTCGATCTTTGAGCAGCAAAATGCCCGCGCCATCCAGCGCTGGCTCCTCAACAGCCTCCTGATGGGCGTCTTTGCCGGCACCTCGGATCGCACTCTGAAAATTGCCCGCGAGACCCTGATCGAGGCGGGACAAAGCAATCGGGATTTCCCCGAACAGCAACTCTATCATGCACTTGCCATCGGTGGGCGACAAACCCAGGTGGATGAGCGGGCCATCGAAGATCTTCTGGCACTCAGCTACGGCAAACCCAAAACCTTCCTGATCCTGTCCTTGCTCTATGAAGGCCTCGATTGGAATGGCACCAGCTATCATATCGATCATATCATCGCTCAGGCCAGAACAGCACGGCGCCTGCTGATGAGCATGAATGTGCCGGAAACACGGATTCAGGCAATCGAAACTGCCGTAAACCGGGTTGGAAATCTGCAGTTACTCCCCGCTCAGGAGAATCTGGAAAAAGGCGACATGCCCTTTGAAGCCTGGATCAGCAGCCGCTCCGACACCTACCGCCAACACCATCTGATCAGTGACCGGCCAGACCTCTGGAACCCGCTGATGCTGCCCGAATTCGTTGAAAACCGGGAAACGCTGATCCGTGAGCGCCTGCTCTCGCTGACATCCCGGATGGTCGCGTAGCTGCCCCTACGTCAATCGGTCTGACGCTACCAATATGCAACAGGCCTTCGGAAAATAACGCGAACAACACTTCATTCGGGCATTGAAATGACCTATCCGATAGGAGGGGGTCTACGCAGCATTCCGGCGCACAGCGTGTTCATAACAGTCAAACAGAGTCTACATGCCCTCGCCCAAAACGACCTCCCTTCCCCTTGGCCTCCGCTTGGTATCCTGGGTGAGCTATCTGGCTGTTCTGATTGTTGTTGTCATTTTCTTTCTGGTGGAACATCAGGTTGCAACCATCCGCCACAATCTGACACAACAGCAGGATGCCAACCATCTGGCGACAGCGACGGCCAACCGGATCGCCGAGAACCTGGGACGGAAATTTTCTATTGCCCAGGTCCTGAAAAGCGCCATCATCCTGCACCCGGATATCAACCAGACCGAATTCGCGGCATTTGCCCAAACATTGATGCTGGACGAACCCGCCATCCTCGACATCGCCACGATCAGGGATCACAAGGTCACGCATGTCTATCCTTTCGAGAAAAACCATGCCCTGATCGGTCAGAACCTGCAGCAGAACCCGGAGCAAATGGCCGTTCTGCAGGCTGCGGAGCAAACCAATCAGATTCTTCTGCAAGGCCCTATGCCACTCTTGCAGGGCGTGCCCGGCTACATCATCCGCCAACCGATTTTCCTGCAAGGACCAGATGGCGAAAAAGAGTTTTGGGGTACCGCATCTGTTGTGCTCGAAGAACACGCATTACTGGAAGACCTCGGCCTGACCGCCCTGACGGATCGCTTCGACATTGCTGTCCGGTTCCAATCCGGCACCCAACCGGTCTCTCAGGTCCTCGGCGACCCCGCGCTCTTCAAGTCTGACGCACAAATCAGTGACTTTCAAAGCGGCACGACAACCTGGTCCATAGCCCTGGCCCCCAACACAACACAGGCCATCGCCCCGTGGGCGGGGCGCCCCATGCAGATTCTCCTCCTGATCTTCTCCAGCCTCGCCCTGCTCATCGTCTGGTACCTCGACTATCTGCGGCGAGAAGCCTGGCAAAGCTCCGCCCGCCTCCGGGCCTCAATAGAAGTGCTCCCCGACGGGTTCGCCCTCTATGACACGGAAGATCGTCTGGTCCTCTGCAATAACCGCTACCGTCAAATCTATGCCCAAAGCGCACCCGCCATCCGTCCCGGCCAGAAATTCGAGGACCTACTGCGTTTTGGGCTGAAACAGGGTCAATATCCCGAAGCCGTCGGACGAGAAGAGGCTTGGCTGCGAGAACGGCTGGCAGCCCATAATGCCGCAAACTCGATTCTGGAACAGCAAACCGCAAATGGTCAATGGCTACGGATCTATGAGCGCGCCACGCCCGAAGGCGGACGCGTCGGCATTCGGGTCGATATCACCGAACAAGTCGAAAGCCGCCAGCGCGCCGAGCTGGCCGAACGCCGGTTGCAAGAGGCCATCCAGGCATTGCCTGTGGGCTTTAGCCTCTTCAATCAGCGCGAAGAACTTGTCATTTATAACAAGCTGCCAGAGCTCATCGACCCGTCTCAAGTCACCGCCTCAGGCCCCCTGACGCTGGGCCAGTTCGCGGATCTGCCCTGGCGCAACAATCCCCGCTTCCAACTCGCGGACCGTCAGGAAAGCTCTTTGCGCGCCTTGCTGCCGCATATCCGCAGCACATCCTGTGAGTTCCTGCTCTCGCTGGATGGCGATATCGAATATAAATGCTTCACCCATCGCACCTTCGAAGGCGGCATCGTGATCATCTGCGTCGATATTACAGATATCAAACGCAACAAGCAGCAATTGCAAACCACCAATGACACACTGCGCCGGACGCTGGCGGAAAAGAACGCTCTCGAACAGCGTTTTGCAGATGTTGCCAATACCAGTAGCGAATGGTTTTGGGAGCAGGATGGCGAGATGCGCATCACCTTCCTTTCAAGCGGTTTTGAACGGGCCACCGGTTTGTCCCCCGACAACATCGTCGGGTTCATCCGGGAAGAATTAAGCGAACCCGCAACACCCAATGAAAGTCTTGAAACGCTTCAATCTGTCATGGCCAGACAAGAGTCTTTCCGTAATTTTATCTATCTGCTGACAACGGCAGAGGGCAAAGATATCTGGATCCGGACCAGCGGCAATCCCATCTTCTCCCCCGAAGGGGAATTTCAGGGCTATCGCGGCGTTGCCGCAGATGTAACCCAACTCTATTCGGCCCTGAAGAAAGCCGAGCATGCCGATGAAGCCAAAACGCAATTTCTCAGCGTCATAAGCCACGAATTGCGCACCCCGTTGACCGCAGTCATCGGATACAGCTCGCTGCTCTCTAACACCCAAATGCTTGCCGGCTACCAGACCCTGAAAAAGCAACTCAGCGAAACACCCAACCCCGGCATCGCAGCCGGTGTCGACACCTTGGTAACAGAAGTGACAGGTTTCGCACAGAAAATGCGATCTTCAGGCAAACAACTGCAAACCCTGATCGATGACATTCTGGACCTGGCCCGGATTGAAGCCAACACGATCAAGCTCGACATTCAGCCCATCAAGGCTCAACCTCTCATCGAATCCGTGGTTGAACAGATGCAGGCGCTTGCCACGGAAAAAGGCCTCGAACTCACTTGGGACGCGGAAGATGTCACGGTCGCCGGCGACGACGTACGCCTGCGCCAGGTTCTGTTCAATCTTGTCGGCAACGCAATCAAATTCACCCAAAGCGGCTCAGTTTCCGTCACCTGCAGGCAGGATGGCGACAAGATCCGCTTTGATGTGGCCGATACCGGTATAGGCATCCCCCAAGAACAGCAGGCTCGGATCTTCGATCGATTTGTTCAGGCAGATAACAGCAGCACCCGGACCCATAAAGGGGTTGGGCTCGGCCTGTCGATCTGCCGGGACCTCCTGCATCTGCAGGGCGGCACAATCCGGCTGGAAAGCGAGCCAGAACACGGGTCACGGTTCATTTTCTATCTGCCAGTCCAACCCACGGACCAACAAGCCGCAGCAGGCTAGCGGACAACACAGCGCCTGATCTGCAACAACGTCTGTCCTGCCGCCTGACAGGGCTGCTGCGCCATGCCAGACCCTATGAGAAACGCTTATGGTCAAACTGCCTTTTGAAAAACATCCGGTCGCGCAGTATCTGGGGATTCAATCCGAAAGCCTTTCACGCAATCTGGCAAAGCTGAAAGCCCATGGCATCCAAACGATGGCAGACGGGATCGACATCTCCAACCCGGGTGCGCTTCGGGAAATCGTAGGGGAAGAGTCCCTCATGCTATGCGATCTGCCAGCCTGACATACATAGCCAAAGTATCACTATACAGTACTCGAGATTAAATCATACACAAGAAGCTCAACAGATTACACAAACCCAAGGATAGCTCCCCGCCGCACACCGGCGACCGGGACAGCCCCCAATAGCCCCGCCAATCCCTCTAGGACTTCCCAGTTCTATAAGTGGCTCTATACAGGCCCAACCCGTCCCGTTCCCACCCGGAGCGTCCGGGCAAATCCTGCGCCCCCCCCCACACGCAATCTCCCGCCGATCCTGCCCCGCAGCCGCATAACATCTCTTGATAAACGCCGGCGAAAACCCCCATGACACTGGCATGCACGCTATACCCACACCCCTGCGCCATCTGACCCCTACCACCCTGTTCATCGCCATGCTGCCCGGCATGACACTGGCAGATATCGCGCCATACGCCGCCCGGCCCGAGCCGCTCTGGCAAACCGCCACGGATACCTATGCCATCTCCGGCGATCATGTCATGATACGAGGCTACGACATGAAATTGGAAGGACTGACCTGCCCAGACCCGGAGACAACACCCGGACGCGCAGCGAAGGCTCTGATGAACACATATCTGCGCACCAATATGGTCTGTCATCTGACAGGCAAGGAGGGGGCAATCTGGCTGGGGCAATGCAGTGCCAATGGCAAAGATGTGGCCGATGCCATGCAACAGGCGGGCTATTGCTCCTGATCGGTGAGGTTGCATCGCACAGGGCACCGGGCGCTGAGAATGAATCAGGACGACCTTGCAGCCCGTGCCAATGTAGATCAGAGCAATCGGTCAAAAATCGAACGCGGCAAAATGCCGGCCACCATCGAAACCTATCTTAAGCTGCTGTCGGCCTTGGAGATTAACCTCTAGCCGAGAGCCAGAGCCGAAAACTGCACCAAAAATAATTAAGGGGGTGAAGGGCTGCGCCGCTTTGGGGGCGCACAGCCCTTCGTGAACGTCCCAAGCCTACAAAGGATGTTCAGGTTTCGCATTTATCACCATTGGTGTTCCGGAGCAATCTGCGGATGGGAGACGCCCACCCTTCCAAAAGCTCAGTCCGACGCCCCGACGTCCGTTTGTGGATCATCTCCCTGCGCGGCCAACAAGGCGCTGATACCTTTCAGGGCTTGGTGTAAAGGGGACTCATCCTCGGCCCCGGCCTGCACCCCCAGCATGCGGAGCATCATGACCAAACCGATCTCAGCATCTGAGAGCGGAGCTTTCAGCGCTTTCAGCAGCGCAGCATGCACCACCGGATGATAGTCCTCGAGCGCGGTCATCAGAAATTGGCGCTCATCCATCTCGAGCACCTTGGCAAGCGCAGGGATTCGATCCAATGGCACGCGAGCTTCACCGCTTTTGAGTTGTGAGAGCATATTCTGGCTGTTGAAGCCGACCCGATCGGCGATCTCGCGCTGGGTGAATTTTGAGGCGTCAATTGCTTTGGCCAGCATCCGCGTTGTGGCAGTTTTTGTCATCAGAGTTTCCTTTCGAATGATTTTTTCTGATGACATTTGATAGTGAGCACACACACAGCCTCAGTGCGAAGCCGTCATTATTTTGCGGCCCAAAGCAGTCGCACAGACTGCAGGACAACCAGCCCGGATCCGGCGCATATCCACCACGCACCAAATCCGATTTACACTGCAGCAAAACCGATGGTAAACTTTCCTTGCGGCATACCCCTAAACTAAAGAATTATGTCGCAGCGAAGAGCGTCCCAGTGAGGTGGCAGCCCCCTGGAGTCCTACGCTCTTCGCACCCCCAACCCTCTGAGCGACACATAGCAAGAAAAAGATGCGCATATACGCACGTCGCAATACATCCATGCGCAGAGCGCACAGGACCCATGCCAGAGCGCGACCTTACTGAAAAGCGACGCGGGGCAGCTAAAACACGCAAGCAGCACTCAGCGATGAAATGACGCGTTCCTGAAGAAAGCCCCCCTCACACGCAACTGCAAGGCAGCCATCGATCATTATCCCTGGCAGAAAAGCCCCGCGATCAACCCCTGCAAGTGCGTGACAGATGCAGGAATAGATTGGCACCACTGCGCATCAGTGGGAAGTGGGCAAGGTTCTGACCCCACTCTTGGAGTAAGTGGGACTGTCCGCCCATACACGGAGAAGCTCACATGACAGATTTGACAGGACCTGCAGGCACCGAGATTATTGGGGGCTGGACAAAGCGGACAACCTGCTTATGCGACCGTCTGCCATAAGGGTCTTCCTTCTCTGCCTGCTGCAGAAGATAAAGCCCATTCAAAATAACCTCATGAACGCCCCGATAGTCACCTCTCTCAACCCGCCGGGTCACATAGCTCAATTCCGGTCCATCAAGAAAAAAAGTTTTCATCGTTCTGCGCTCCATCGCCGCCGAACATTATGCGAGGGAGAAGGGCGACTGGTCAAGCGGCTCATCAGAGGCAAATCAAGCCGCAATTCTCCAGCCTGATACCCACCCGTGACAAGCCACCCCTCCTCGCGGAGTTCAGGAAACCTGTCTGCCCAATCCCGATAGCGGTCATTCGTGATAATCGATGCCCCATGTTTGCGCGCCGTTTCCAGGATCATGCCATCCGCCTGCACGCCCTTCGGGACAACCGTGACCTGCTGACGGGATAAACCAAGCTTTTCAGCCATCCGCTGATCATGCTGGTAATGACCACTCAGAAGATAGCCTGCATTCGCGTCAAAAAAGAGCGCTGGAGAAAATCCCATCTCATCCAGCAGGTGTAACAAATCATGTGAAACCTCGTGGGATACCCCGTCCTTCAGGGTGGGGAGGAACGCGAGAGCGGCCCTTGGCCGCTTCCCGCTGTGATTTGACATATTCGGCGATTACCGACAGGGGGACGCCGCCGCAGCTTGCAGCGAAGTATGACGGCGACCAAAGGACACCCTTGTGATAGCGACCGGTTATTTCAGGGCGGTTTTCGCGCAGCAGGCGACTTGATACACCCTTGAGACTGTTGACCAGCCGTGACAATGCAACCTTGGGCGGATAATGCACCAGCAGGTGGACGTGATCGTCCTCGCCGTCGCACTCGATCAATTCCGCCTCGAAATCCCGACAGACTTTGGCGAAGATGTGGCGAAGGTCGCGGATAGCAGGCTCCGACAGCACATCGCGGCGGTATTTCGTAACGAAGACCAAGTGAGCATGCAGCATGTAAACTACATGCCGTCCAGTTCTGTAATCCATATTTGCTACCCTTGGACCAATTGCTATACTGGCACTATGATCCAACGCGGCTACCGTTACAAACTTAAGCCCACGCCTGCGCAAGATCGGCTGTTCTCGCAGTGTGCCGGGGTGTGCCGCCTGATTTACAACCTCGCCTTGGAGCAGCGCCGCGACCATTGGCGAGCCTTCAAGCGCCAGACCGAGAACAGCATCAGCTACCCCAGCCAGGCGCGGGAACTGACCTGTCTGCGCGCGGAATACGACTGGATTGCCGCCGTCTCTCAAACCTGTCAGCAGCAGGCCTTGCGCGATCTCGATCGCGCCTATCAGAACTGGTTCAAAGGCATTGCCAGATACCCCAGTCCGCGCAAAAAGGGTCGAAACGACACGTTCCGCTTTCAGGGCAGGGAAGTGCAGGTGCGAAAGCTGAACGACAAATGGTCTGAGGTGCGCCTGCCCAAGATCGGATGGGTTAGGTTTCGTGACACCCGCCAACTTGTCGGCAAGCTGAACAACGCCACGATCAGCCTCGCCCCGAACGGCTGGCATATCTCCTTTGTACTGGCGATTGAGCATGACGCCCCGGCCAGTATCGCCCCGGCGGTTGGCGTGGATCGCGGCGTGGCAAATACGCTGGCCCTGTCGACGGGTGAGCGGCTTTCCGTCCCGGCCAGCCTCGAAGCCCTCGAACAACGCCAGAGACGCGCCCAGAGGGCGCTTAGCCGCCGCAAAAGGGGCAGCAAACGATACGCCAAGGCCAGACGCCGTGTGGCCGCCCTGAGCGCCCGTCGCGCCCGTATCCGCAAAGACTGGCACCACAGAACCAGCCTTGAGCTCAGCAAGCGGTTCGGGACTGTCGTGATTGAAGACCTCAACACCAAAGGCATGACCGCCAGCGCTAAAGGCACTGTTGCAGAACCGGGGCGCATGGTGCGCCAGAAGTCTGGTCTCAACAGGTCTATTCTCAATCAGGGCTGGCATATTTTTGAAACCTTACTCAGCTACAAGCTGGAAGAACGGGGCGGAGAACTGATTAGGGTTCCCGCCCAGCACACGAGCCAAACGTGTTCGGCGTGTGGTGCAGTTGACAGTCGGAGTCGCAAGAACCAAGCGAGCTTTGTCTGCACAAGCTGCGGCCACTTTGAAAACGCCGACACCAATGCGGCAAAGGTGATCTTGCGTCGGAACACGGCGTCTATGTTCGTGGAGGAAGGCTATTGGGTCTCCGTTGAAGCGAGAACTATCGGTGAGGCAAAGGGCCAAACCGGAAATCTCCGGCCTTCAGGCCGGGGAAGATGTTAAGTAAAGGCGCCCACCCAGGACTGTTATTTTGCCAATACATCACATTTGATCCATCCACGATGATAAGTTCACCGCTCTCTTGATGCGAACCACGCCATAACAGATGCCGGATCAGAATGAGTGCAGCCGCTATGGCGACAGGCCCCGTCAGCAGCAACCAATCTGAATAGACAGGTTGCATCGCCGCAACGACAGTGCCGATGAGTGACAGGCTCAAAAAAATCAAAACTAGTATCATCAGACAGACCACCTACCTTAACAAGAAGATACTATGCACCTTCCCTGAATCCTCTTCCAGCCCGCTACTGATTTATTTCTCTCCCTCAGGATGCCTGACCGGGCCACTGATTTTGAGAAATGCCCATCAGAAAAAACTGCGAAACGGTTGAAGTGCAAAATTGAGTTTTGCTGCGTGAAACGAAAACCCGGTTTTGGCGTAGTCACATCGTAGTCATATCGTTTCATTTGAATGCAAATTAACCCCATGAAATAAATTGATATTTTAATCATATGTTGCTAATTTGCAGCTGAAACAGATCATTTTGCCGCCTGTGAGAAAATTCATTTTTCCTCCATCTCGGACCACACCGAATCATTCCAGAAGCACCGGACCCTACTTGTCAAAACATCTGCAAAAAAGCCGAAAAAACTATCTGGCCATGCTTTGGATCCCCAAAGTCGGTTTTTTCAGTCGAAAATCCTTTGGATTCCAGCCTTGATCGGTTCGCCTCAGCAAAGACATAGTGAGGCTTAACATCTTCCCCGGCCTGAAGGCCGGAGATTTCCGGTTTGGCCCTCTGCCTCACCGATAGTTCTCGCTTCAACAGTTACAGGAAAGTCATTTAGGTCATGCGTGAGCCCGGCATATATATTGAGGCCAAAGATCTGGATCTGCTCGGCACCGTCCACCTCTACCTTGTCTATCTCGATGCCACCGGAAATGAATGGATTTTACGCTCTGGTCCCTCCGGTTCTGTGTTCAGCAGCCTCATGCTGATAGAGGTCAATACCCCTATAGATGTTTCTCCGGATGCCCGCGGCGGTCTTTCACCTGAAGATCGAAACTCGACAAAGCTTGAATTTGACGGCCTGAGCGATGACGAAGCTTGGGCCATCATGGTCCGGTATTCCCGGGAGTTCCAGACCAATGCCTACGAATATCAGGTATTCGGTACGAACTCTAACAGCTACATCGGCGCAATGATTGCCAGCACCGGACTTGATCCCTATACCAACCTGCCCGTTGGCATCAGCAGCTCGCAAGCCGTTGGCATTCAATACTACTCCGATATGGTCTCGGATATTACCCCACCGCCCAATGGTGATGTTCTGGGCACCGATAATGCCGACATCCTGATCGGCATCCAGATTGATGAACGCATTTATGGCCTCGAAAGCAGCGATGAGCTCAATGGCGGAGCGGGCGATGACGAGCTTTACGCGGGGGCCGGAAACGATACACTGACCGGCGGTGCCGGAAACGACACCTTCATTCTCGCCCCCGGGTATGGCGCCAACACGATCACCGATTTTGAGATTGGGCAGGACATCATACGCCTCATCGACAGTGAATTTACCTCTGCCGCTGAAGCCCTGTCTGCAATCAGCAAGCCACAAGCCGATATCTCACGCATTGAACTGAGCGATGGCAGCTATCTGGACATCTATCACAGCAGCCAAGTCGGCACACCCCTGACACTCGCCAGCTTTCTCGTCATCCCCTCCACAAGTGGAAACATCACACCAACCGGTGGCATTCTGATCTCCGGGGATGCTGTTGAAGACAGCCAGCTTTTCGCCGACAGCTCTTCGCTGGACGATCCCAATGGTCTTGGACTTCTATCATACCAATGGCTGCGAGACGGAACGGCCATCCCCGGCGCCATTGACGCCATCTATGACCTGACCCAAGCTGATGTCGGCACCCAAATCAGCGTCTTCGTGAGCTATGTGGATGGCGGTGGTACGCCCGAAAGCCTGTCAAGCGCCCCCACCGAGCCGATCAAAAATCTGAACGATGCGCCAATCGGAGATATCACCATTCTTGGCCTGACGAGAATGGGAGAACTATTACGAGTCGATAGCTCGACTCTGGAGGATCCCGACGGGCTCGGGCTTCTGTCTTACCAATGGCTACGCAGCGGAGGCATCATCCCAAATGCCACTGACGCCACCTACCGGCTAACCCAGGCTGATGTTGGCGCCCAAATCAGCGTCTACGTGCGCTACACTGACGGGTTTGAAACACCAGAAGAACTTCTATCCGCCCCCACCGAAGCGGTAGCGGCTCTCAACCACCCTCCAACCGGCTCTGTTGGCATTCTCGGAACCGCGCAACAAGGACAACGGCTGTGGATCGACAGCGCAACCCTGGAGGATCCCGACGGGCTCGGGCTTCTGTCTTATCAATGGCTGCGGAATGGGGCCGTCATTCCCGGTGCCGATGACGACATCTATGACCTGACACAGGCCGACATCGGCACCCAGATCAGCCTGATCGTTCAGTACACGGATGGGCTGGGCACATTGGAAGAGGTTCGCTCAAATCCCACCGAAGCGGTGGCGGCTCTCAACCACCCTCCAACCGGCTCTGTTGGCATTCTCGGAACCGCGCAACAAGGACAACGGCTGTGGATCGACAGCGCAACCCTGGAGGATCCCGACGGGCTCGGGCTTCTGTCTTATCAATGGCTGCGGGATGGGGCCGTCATTCCTGGTGCCGATGACGACATCTATGACCTGACACAGGCCGACATCGGCACCCAGATCAGCCTGATCGTTCAGTACACGGATGGGCTGGGCACATTGGAAGAGGTTCGCTCAAATCCCACACCACCCGTCACATCCACCGGAGAGCTTATCATCGGAACCCCCGACCCTGACGCACTGATTGGGACGGTTGGAAATGACACGCTACAGGGGCTGGCAGATGACGATCACCTCACCGGGGCTGGCGCGAACGATATCCTTGATGGCGGCACCGGATATGACACGGCTTTCTACAGTGGTGCGCAAACGAGCTACACGCTCACGCTAAGCCCTTCGGAAATACTACTCACGGATCGTCGGGAAAACGGCAACGGCACAGATACCCTGATCAATGTGGAACTGCTCGACTTTGAGATTGAGGCCTTTGCGTTTGACTTTGATCTGACAAAGTTTGCCGGCCCTGCTGGCATCGCAGCAGACGACCTCTCCGCGTTCATCGAATTTTACATTGCATATTTCGACCGCGCACCGGACGCCGTCGGTTTGTTTTTCTGGGCGACCGCCTTTGCGGAAGGAACAACACTTGAGGAAATCGCCAGCCTCTTCATCGATCAGGAAGAGACCCGTGGAACCTACCCCTCCACCCAAGCATCCGCAGATTTCGCCACTGCAGTGTACGAGAATGTTCTTGGTCGCATCCCGGATCAGGCCGGATTTGAATTCTGGGTCGACCTGTTGGAGGGTGGTACTGTAAGCCGAGACCAGTTTATTCTGGAGGTTCTGCGGGGAGCCCATGCTGAACCTCCCATTGACGCACCTCCCGAATTCATTGCCCAACAATTGGCAGACCGCGCCTATCTGGAAACGAAAGTGGATATCGGCGCGTATTTCGCCGTACACAAAGGAATGTCAAATGTGGGCACAGCCAGCACAGTGATGGAACTGTTCGATGGGTCAACGGACAGCATTGACACCGCAATCGCCGCGATCGAACTTTACCATACCACTGCCCTTGACGCAGACACTGGCGAGTTCCTGATGCCCCTCATCGGCGTATTGGAAAGCCCTTTCATCACGGAAACCTGAGGGGAGGGTTATCTTCGCGTTTATCGAGCCCCTTGAACGCGAAGATAACCCTCTACCTGAGCGCCGCTTTCAATCTCAAGATTCCGACATGTAATATCTGCCGCAACCCGTGCCGTAACCTTCAAGGAAACAGCCTCGCCTGTAATGGTTCCACCACTCTGCACTCCTTCAATGGTAACATTCCGCGCACGGATATTGCCATTGATGACCCCGTTTTTGGAGAGCACCAATGTATCAGCCGTCACATCCCCGGTGATAACCCCACCAAACTCCAATATCCCATCTGCAACGAGATCCCCGCTGATGGTGATATCGTCCTGAATAACCGAGCGCCGTCGAGCCACAACATTGACAGACTGCTGAGTGGTGTTTTGAGGGCGACCCATTTGCGTCCCTTTGTCTGATTTGCTGAACATGGCTTGCCACCCTTCGATATGCTGATCGGCAGGATACAGCGTCAACCCCACAGGGCAAAGTCGGGCGCTCACATCCAGCGCCCTTATCGCCCATATCCTTGCCGCTGTGACACATACATGCCCGAATAAAGGCCTTCGGCCTGCATCAGATCCGCATGACTGCCCTGCTCGACGACCTTGCCGCCATCGAGCACATAAATCCAATCTGCATGTGTAATTGCAGAAAGCCGATGCGCAACAATAATCGTCGTCTTTCCTTTTGCCAGACGATTGAATGCACGCTTGATCTTCTCTTCCGTTTTTTGGTCAAGCGCAGAGGTCGCCTCATCCAGAAGCAAGATGGGGGCTGAGCGCAAAAACGCACGTGCAATCGCAATGCGCTGACGCTGCCCACCAGAAAGCTGGCTCCCCTTCGGTCCTAGCGCCGCATCCCCACGCACCCGGATCAGATCCGCAATTTCAGCCGCCTCGGCCGCCTCCCAGATTTCTTCATCAGATGCATCGGGACGAACATATTTGATATTCTCCCAAATCGAACTGTTGAAAATAACAATATCCTGCGAGACGACCGAAAATGCGCTGCGCAGGTTGGCAATCTTGATCTGATCGATTGGCGTGGAGCCAATCTCAATACTCCCCCCCTGTATCGAATAGAGGCGGGACAACAGACCCAGCACCGTCGTTTTACCTGAGCCAGTCGGCCCGACGATCGCCGTGGTCTTCCCCCCTTGAAACGTCATGTTCAGATGGTCAAAAAGCGGGTTCTCGGGATGATAGCAAAAGGTCACATCTTCAAGCGCAATATCCGCATGAGGGTCGAAACGCTCGACAACACCCTCCCGATCAAAGATCGAAGGCTTTTCACGATACAAAGAACAGATACTTTCAAGGATCACTAGGTTGCTTTGCAGCCGCACAAAAAACTGGGTCAGCTGTCGGGCAGGATCAAAAACCAGCGCTAGGCCCAGCAGGAATGCAATAATGGCCGCCCCATCGAGGTCATAATCGGGGCTCAGCACCATATATCCGCCTCCACCGATCACCACCACATAGACAACGGCCGACACCATATCGACAGAAGGCAAGACCATCGCCTGCGCGGCCTGCAGGCGTATGGACAAATCTTTGATACCCTGCGTCGCCCGAAACAGGTGTTTACGCTCCTGCGGCTCCTGCCCGGCGATCTTGACCGTGCGCATACCGTTGGCCATCTCTTCGATGCGCCCCATATACGCCCCCATCGCATTTTCAGCATTTGCCTGAATATACTTAATGCGATCAGAAACTTTCTGCATGATCAGAATGATCACTGGCAAAATAATCGCCGCCGTCAAAAACAGTACCGGGGACTTGTAGATCAGATAGGAAGAAATGATCACAACTGAAGCGGCATCACGCACGGCATTCACCGTCGCCTGCCCGACAAAATGGCTGAGGTCCTGAGCCTGGCTCACCACACGCAAGATGATATCACCCGGTGTCGTGCGCTCAAAATATTTGAGGTCGAGCGTCAACAGATGGTTAATCAGATGCTGGCGCATTTGCAAAACAGCATCACTTGCCAACCAGACAGACAAGCGCGGCACGGCGTATGACATCGCCCCTCGCAAAACAAAGAGCAAAAACACCATCAGGCAGACCCTGACCAGATCTTTCAGCTCCCCGCTCTCAAAAATCACCCGCAGGCCATTCTCCGTCAGAGACAGAAACTGCTGATAGACAAACCCCTGCACCAGAATCATGCCCAGCACGACAAAAAGCCAAGGCGTCTTCTGCTTGAGATAGCTATGCCAGAACCACAGCACATTTTCCCGATCCCGATCCGTCCAAAAGCGAGAGCGTTTCGCCGACTTCTTACGGAACAGATTGACCTTCATGCGCTTTTCTAACCCTATCGGCCCTTGGTGCCTTTCACTGCCCGCTGCCGCTATTACTCAGCCTCAGGCGCAGAAATACTTTCTCGGCTGCTCTTACCGGGCCGTTCCGCTTTGAGCAAGCATGGCCAGGCCGACAAGTCTCTTCAACTCAGAACGCTTTATCACTATAGCAGCAACAGGTTTCACGGACGGGCTTTACCCGCAGACTCACAAGGCACAGCTTAGCGTTCTCATGATTGATCACCCCCCAAAAATGCAGAAGGTGGCCTATCCCGTCTATCTGATCAATCTGGATGACAGCACCAAGCGTCTGGAAACCTCGGAGCGTCAGCTCGCACAACACCATATCCCATACCACCGTATCTCCGCCATTAACGGCAAGGGGCGAACCTGCGCAGACTTCCCGGAATACAACGCGCGCAGCAGTCGGCGATATTATGGGCGCGACATGACAGGGGGCGAGATCGCCTGCCACCTGAGCCACATCAAAGCACTCCAAACCTTTATCGCTTCAGGTCGTTCGCATTGCCTGATCCTAGAGGATGATTTCCTTTGCAAGGCGCATTGCTGGGAGATCGTTGATGCTGTCTCCGCCCTAGCGACAGAAGGAGTCCTAGGAGACTGGGACCTGATCAATCTGACGCGTAAAGTCTCTGGCTCTGGCCTCAAATCGCCGATACATATGATCGAAATTGGCTCCGACAGAACAGAACTCTATAATGCGTTCTACTTCCCAACCCGAGCAGCCGCGATCATGTGGAGCAGAACTGGGGCCACCCGTTTCGTGGAGCAACACGCGATACCATTTTGCCCAATCGACCATCTATTCCGCAAATACGTCAGTGAAACCGGTCGAGGCCTCGGATTGAGCCACACTCCCTTCTGGTTCACAGATGAAGATAGCGATATCATGGCGGCATCCCCCACATGGGAAAAGCCCGCCAAGGTCAGCTTTTATCGCATCAAGGAGTTCACCCGCCAGGCCAAGTGCATCTTCAACGCATATAGGCAAAAACGAGCTTTTGACGCCAAGCAATAGCGTCCCTACATCAGCCGTCCAGCAAAGCCACGCAGCTCCACTGCCACTTGCCGCCAAGAACGCATACTGTAAGCATGCTGCGAAATTCTGGCCTTCAGATCGGCATAAAAGCTCTCGTCTTCAAAAACCGTCATCAGATGCGCTGCCAGTTCGACAGGCTTTTCAGGATCGAAATACAATCCCAGATCCTGCACCACCTCCCGCATGACCGGGATATCCGAAACGATCGCTGGCGTACCCAGCCAAAGCGCCTCAGCAGCGGGCAACCCCCATCCCTCTATATAGCTCGGCAACACAACTGCCCGGGCTCCTTTGTAAAGCAAGCCAAGCTCTAATTGTTCCGGGCTGATCACCGTAGTGATTTTATCCCTGATGCGCGCATATCTGGGCTCGTCAATGAGCCGCATGACCCGCTTGCGATAGGCTCCAGCCAGCACAATATCAGGCGCTTTTTGCTCAGCCTCTTCCAACATCAAAACAGCGTCTAAAACAATTTCGAGATTTTTACGCCCTGGCATCGACCCGACACAAAGGATGTAATCCTTCAACGCCAGCACACCCTCTGTGACAAGCTCGGAGCATCCTCGAAGCTCATAGGCCAGTGGCACCACGCGGACGTCTTTGGCCTCAGGCAAAAGTCCTGCAGAGGCAAAACGCAAAATCTCATCCCGGGTGAATTCCGAATTCGCAATAACCATTTCGCAATTCTCGAGAATATACCGATTATCCTTCAGAAAATTCTCATTGTACTTGCGCTTTTTCATATCATGCAAAGGGATCAGATCATGCAGCATCGGCAATAACCGCGGCCGCTGCCCCTGTTCTTTAAGACAATGCATATAATCGGATATGATACGTGGCTGGCTCAATGAAATCAGCACCTTCCCATCCATATGCACCTCTTTGACCCGCGCTGACGGGATCATCTCCCACCGTTGCTGATCAGAACCGCGACGCAAAAGATCTGAAACCACCCTTTCCAGCCAATGACGCACATGGGCACGGCTCCGACGAAGCCGCTTCGGACGAGCCTGGGGAGGCAGATCCAGATCCAGAATACGATCAGGGTCCGTCTCATCAATGATGGGGGCAATCTGGAAAAACCGTTTGTGATAGGGCGAGAAGATAACAAACCTGACATTCTCGTTCATGAGAGCCAATTCGTAACCGACCTCCTGCACCGTGCGTGCGATACCATAATACGGCACCTTTTCACTCATCGCATAGAAGAGTTCCGTCAAATCAAAGTAAATGAGCATCTTCTCTGCCTTTCGCTTCACAATGCGCCTCTGCGCTGCAGGGGGTCGCCCGATCCTGCTACACCCATTCGGATACTATTCAGGCTTTCTAACCGCAGCCAGCAAGTCTGAAGCCACCATATCCCAACTGCGCAGTTCGGTTTGTGCGATACGGGCTTCCAAAGCTTTTCGGTAATCCAAATCTTCAAGGAGGTTCACACAGGCCGTCTCGATGCTGCTGAGGCTGTGTGGATCGCAATATTCCACCATATCTTCCCCCACTTCAGGCATTGAGGACGTATTGGAGACAACCGCCGTCTTTCCGTAACCCAAACTCTCCCCGATCGGCAGCCCCCACCCTTCGTAAAAGCTCGCAGTGATTGTAAAGAGGCAGTTGCGATACAAATATTCCAACTCCGAATCCGTTGGAGATTCAACAATTTCCACCCATCCTCCCAGATTGCCCGTCGCAGACATCAGCGCCGAGAAATCGTCGATCAGCCAGCCCCGGCGGCCCGCGAAAACCAGCTTGGGTAAGTCCCTCTCCCCCTGCCGCCGCAACCGGTCCCAAACCGTCGCAACACGCCAGATGTTCTTTCGAACCTCCATCGTCCCGACCACAAGGACATAATCCGTCTTGGTAATGCTGCGCAGATAATCTGGCATCTGAGCCCCATACCGGTAGGCTTCATATCTCTCGTGAAGCATATCGGGAGCCTCAACAGTCACAGCCCCGGACAATCTGGACTGGGCGAGCGGCACAACCGTCACCTTCTGGGTGGCTGATCGGCTCTCTAAATATTCCTGAAGATCCCGGCCTGTACTGCGCGAATTGGCGAGATAATGAGTCACAAAACCGGTTGAACGCTCCAACCAGGCCGCAAAACGGCGACAAATATCACCTTCGGTATATTGCGGCACCACAAGGGGGATCAGGTCATGCAAAAGCACAGACACCTCGACACCCCGCGCATGTGCCTGAACCAAAAACGGCTCTAAATCAGATGGAAACCAGACATTATCAAGTGCGATCAGTTGATCCCCTGGCTTAGCGACATTGCCGAAATCTCTGGGTTGACCCACACGCGCAACAGCGCCTGCCCTCTTGCCGCGCCGCGCCGCGCGCCATTCCTGAGCGCTTAGCCCATTCCGCGTAAAATGGCTTTTGTGTCCAAAGATTGCATAGAGATCTCTCTTCCAGATATACAACTGACGCTTCAGAGGCCGTTCCGTATATTTACCCATAGCTGGCAACGCCTGAGGGCCCCGCACGACACCAAGAAGGTCGCACAGCGTTTCGATATGGGTAAGATCGACCCCCATCTCCCTTGGCAACAAGATGGCCTTATACGACCGGGAGCGGCGATCCGAATAGGCAAGCCAAATCGGCGCATCAACAACCTGCTGCGCCGCTTTCGCAATCGTCATCACACTGACGCGTTGGATACCAGACAGCCGGGCATTACTCTTGAGATATCGACGCAGATCGGTGACATCGAAAAAATACTGTGTCATGGTCTAGCCCGTATTATGGAAAACAGCCGCATCTTGGCCTTCTAAGAGCAACACCCTATAGGGTAAATACCAAACCACCACACTACATTCAGTGGCTTCAAGTCTTCAAAGTCATAGCCTTGTGTCATACCCCCGTCGCGATAGGGCCCAAAGGACAGCCTCCAGTACGCGACCGGGCACCAGCACACAAAGGGAGGAACGATGAACAACAAAACCCTTTTACGATTGATCGCAGTATTATTCTGGATTCCGGCAATATCAGCCTGCGGCTTCACACCTGTGTATGGCCCCAATTCTCAGATTGAGCAGCAATTCTCGGGTATAACCGTTCAAGAACCTGCCAACAGAAATGAATATCTGTTCGTGCAAAATCTGGAAACGCATATCGGGCGCGCAAGCGCACCAGATAAAATGCTTCAATATACCCTCTACGTTTACGAGCAGAGCATGCTTCAGGGCTATCGCGCCCATTTGGTTGGAAAGGTGGATTACAAGGTCATTTCAATGTCAGACCAGACCGTACTCTATGGCGGGTCCGCAGAAAATTTTACAGCTTATAACATTCCCGCAGAAACGCTGGAATCTCTGAAGAACGATGCGTATTCGCGATTGATGCAAATTCTGGCCGATCTGGTGTATCGGGATCTGATCGTGAAGAATGCAGCTTACGCCGACGCCTCCTGAAGTCAGCCTGAAAAATAAAAACCCGCCTTCAATCCTGAAGGCGGGACAAAGCCTAGATGGAAAGTTATGTCCTCCGCTCAGGCTTACGCGGCATCTTCCTCATCAAAGAGGATTTGATACGTCATGGGATCGTAATGCTTAAGCAGGTTTTTCACAAAAACCTTCGGATCTTGCCCAAGAGCAGCCGCCCATTCTGCATATCGATGCGTCGGAATCTTCCCACGCCCATTTTCCAACTGCGAAATGAACGTATAATAATCCAAAGACAGCAGATCCGCGAGATCACGCTGGGACAGACCGCGGTCTTCCCTGAGTTCGCGCATCCACGTTCCCAGCGCTACGCGCTGTTCCTTCAATTCTTCCGGCGATGTCTTATGCGTCTCAGCTAACATTGTCATCCTCGCGGGCAGCGAATGAGGATTCTCGGACAAGAGAACCTATGGCAGATATACGTTCAGTAAAGCACTGTACACTACTGGCTTCTGAAGTGCAACGCCCCATAAGGATAGAGGCCAAACCCCTATTGACCAGGGCGACCAATCGATCAAATCAAGCCGAATTCCATGAAATCGGCTTTCAGACCAATGAAGGAAACCGTTCCCCCATCTCCCGTATCCCAGACCATTGAGGTCACTTCAGCGCCAGTATCAGCGTAAGCGGCCAGATCAACAAACACCAATTCGCTCACGCTGGAGACGAATTTGATATCATCGGAGCGTGCCAATTGACTATACACGAACTCCTTGGCCAGCGCATCGAAAGCGGCAAAGGCGGATGCCGCATCAACAACATCCGCGCCGCCACGCGCACTGCCAGTGTCCACACTGAGGATGGTTTGCTCAACCAGATTCAGGCTTTCACGACTGATATCAGTCCCAGCAAAATCGGACAAATAAGTAGCCCCGCCGAATTCGAGTGGCGCAACGTCAGCATCACTGAAGATATCGCGCATCAGGCTGACAATGATCCCCGACTTGGAAACCTCAATCAAGCTCTGTGCTGAAACAGATGCCGCATGAGGAAAGACCTCATCGCCACTGCCATCCAAAACAGCGTATTCCAGAGAGTTTTCAACCCCCTCTAATTTCTCAACCATCTCCGCCGGAGCTGCGGTCTCCGAGGCACCAATCACCTGGTGCTCCAAAAGTCCGACAAGCTGGGCGATTTGGGCGAAAAGAGCATCGGCATGCGCCGCCTCAACCGGATTCAGATTATCCGCGCCGCCGTCTGCGACAAACCTCGCCGCGACATCCGGCGACACGAAATCCATAATCGCCCCGATTGATTGGGCCAACACCGCAGCGGCAGGAGGGATATCCGCATCCTCGGGGGACACGCCTACGCCAACCTGCAGAACCGCAAGGATCACGGCCTTCCAGTGACTTTCCAAGATGAACCCGCTGGCAACAGCAATCGAGCCGAGCCCCAACATCATGCTAATAGGAGCTTGGCCACCAAGGGATGCCAGCGCCTTATGCTCATCGCCCTCCTGAGCACCGGACCATAGACCATGCTCTCCCTTGTCAAGCATCAGCTCCTTAGGAAGCCCCCCCTTCTCATGCTCCGCATTGAACGAGGCCAACCATGGCTCAACCATATCTGTATTTGGAGTCTCCTCCACGTCGTGCTTCGCACCAAAAACCAGAAGATCTTCAGAGCCGAAATACAGGCTCCAGACCAGCGCCGCGAGCATCACAGACGGATGCAAATAAAGCGCGTCACTGCTACGCAAACGGACAACCTTTGCAGGCCCCTCTGCCTCATCAGAGAGATGGCCAACCCGTTTGGAATTCGTGAAGCCGCTGACGAGATCGTCAAAGGATTGACCATTCAGCGGAGCCGTCAGGTTCGGACTATCCAGCCAATACAACCCATCGATCCGGCTCAGGTGGATAAAAACATCTCCTTCCATCGTGCAAAAAACGCACCATGGATCACCCTCATCACTGACACCACGATCAAGTTCTGTTTGGATATGTGCCGCATCCAGAAGGTGTTTGACCCGATAGATACTTGCCAGTTCCTGATTAGACCAATCCCGCGACGAAACATAACGGGATGGCGCAACATCTTTGTGCAACTGATCCGGTCTGGAAAATGAGAGCAGCCCATCATCGTCAAAAACCACAAGGTCAGCCTTCTCAGCAGTCTGCTGAGAGGCATAGGAAGCGACCCGTTGTTTTGGGAACGTCAGAATTTTCGTCATCTGCTGCTGCTTCTCTCAACCCACCACGCTCTATATCGAAGCGTAGAATTTCCCTCACGGACGATCAGTCCCTATCACATGGACCGAACCATACTTATCCACAGGCCGGAAGTATAAAGCAATTACGACATACCGGCCAGTCAACATTAATCTTCCACCGCCTAGTTCTTCAAACTATCGGCAACGATTTGCCTCATTCCTCAATCAGACTCTTTCGAATTGCATCCATTACAGGCGCAGCAAGATATGTCACCACACGGCGCTCCCCGGTCGCAATCACAGTATCCACTGGCATCCCTGCCGTAATCCGATCACGGATATCCTCCGGAATATCCTCATCCGGCACCTTGATCCGCGCCAGATAATAAGGCGGTGCATCACCACTTGAGGGTGTGATCACATCTCTTGAGACGGTCTCAACCTTACCCAGCACAATCGGCGTAAGGCGCGTCTTGAATGCCGAAAAACGCACTTCGGTTATCAGACCCGGATGAACGTTATCGATATCCGTCGGTGAAACCTGAGCCGTAATGATCATCTCATCATCATCAGGCACAAGCTCCATCAAGATATCACCAGGGCGGATGACCGAGCCAAGTGTATGCACCTTCAGATTCTGAATATTTCCGGCTTCCGGTGCGACAATCTCAGTACGCAACAACACATCTTCGACGACTTTTCCGCGCTCTTTCAACTCGGAAATCTCCGCCCGAACCTTCTCCAGGTCGGTATTCGCACGTTCCCGATACTGCTGTTTGGCTTGCAAAAGCTCCAGCTCGGTCACACTCACCGCATTTTTGGCTTGAGCAATCTCAGATACGATGCGCCCCAAATTAGCCTCAATATCGATCAACTCATCACGCCGCTGTGAAAGCAAGTTGCTTTGTACCAGCCCCTTCTCCTCGCCGCTTGTCATGCGCTCTACCAGACTTTGGTAGTTTTCCAGACGCCTTTCGAGTGCAGACTTCTGCATACCCAGACCATCGATCTGCTCTTTGGTCTGCGCAATACGACTCTCAAAAATCTCAACCTGAGACTGCAGAATATTGCGACGGTCTTCGAACAACTCCTGCTGATCCATCAGCGCCGCTTTCACTGCTGTGGAAAGATCACCCGAGAATTCTTCAGGAAACTGCACGTCCTCTTCGACGTTCCGCTCCGCCAACAAACGCGCTTCCGTGATGCGCGCCACACTAAGGCGCAATTGGATCACATCCAGATTTGAGCGCGCCTCAATATTGTTCAGGCGCAGCAAAACATCTCCTTGCTTCACCTGATCCGCTTCACGCACCAAAATCTCCTCGACGATCCCACCCTCCAGATGTTGGATGACTTTCCGATTGCTATCGAGAGTAATGGTGCCCGGAGCAACGACAGCACTATCGAGCTTAGCAACGGAGGCCCATCCTCCGAGAACTCCAAATGTGAGAAACACCACAATGCTGCCTGCAATAACGACAGGCCGTATGCTCTTGCCCTTCATTCAGGCTTCTCCTCGCGTTCTACGCAACACAGACATGTTCGGCCGAAGGCCATATCCACGCCCGATCAGGTCTTCTGAAGTTTGAGAACAGGCTGCGGACCCACAGGCGTATCGGCAACAGCGCTCTTCTCAGCCTTAGGCTGAAAAAGCTCTGTTGTAGGACCGAATTTTTCAACGGCCCCATCAACCAGCATCAACGTCTTATCCGATACCGAAAGCAAACTGGTCTTATGTGTCACCAGTACAATCGTAGCGCCACGTGCCTTCAACTCCGCGATGCAGGTGAGCAGAGCCTGCTCGCCCCGGCTATCAAGATTTGAATTCGGCTCATCCAAGACAATAAGCTTGGGCATACCATATACAGCACGTGCCAAACCCACACGCTGTTTTTGCCCACCAGAAAGCGATCCGCCTCCAACACCAACACTCGTCTCATACCCATCGGGCAACTTCTGAATCATCTCATGTGCACCCGCAAGATCTGCGGCCGCAACAATCTCGGCATCCTTGGCACCATCCTGAAAGCGCGCGATATTTTCCGCGACAGTTCCCGCAAAGAGCTGCACATCCTGCGGCAGATACCCCAAATGCGCGCCCAGTTGCTCAGTGTCCCAATGACCGATTTCAGTGCCATCCAGACGCACGGTGCCACCTGCAGGCTGGACCGCACCAACCAGATGCCGCACCAAGGTCGACTTGCCAGAGCCGCTCGGTCCGATCAGAGCCAGCACTTCACCCGGTTCCAGACTGAAACTTACGCTCTTCAACAGCGCTTCACGGGTACCGGGGCGGAATGCAATCAGCTTTTCAACGTCAATTTTGCCTTTCGGTGTTGGCAGCGCTGTCCGAGCCTTATCCTCAGGGAAACTATCAAAAAGCGCCGTCAACCGGCGATGTGATTGTCGTGCAGCAATAAATTGCTTCCATTGCCCTACAGACTGCTCAACCGGTGCCAGTGCCCGCCCCATGATGATGGATGCTGCAATCATGATCCCCGGCGAAATTTCCCGCATCAACGACAAATAAGCACCAGTCGCCAAGATCATGACCTGCAATGTCATACGGATAAACTTAGAGGATGACATAACCATGCTGCCACGACTGCTCGCAACGGCCTGATCAGCCAGCATCTTGTCATGCTGGTCCTGCCAACGCTTGGAAAGCGGACCTTCCATTCCCATAGCACGGATAACTTCGGCATTCTGTGTGGTCGTGGATGCAAAATGCCGCGCACCCTGTCCCGATTGCCCGGCTGATTGCAAAAGCTTGCGCGTGCCAAATTCATTCAGCAAAGCCAGAATGAAAATCACAACAGCACCGCCTGTTGCCACCAATCCCAACCAAGGATGGAATGCAAAACACAAAGCCAAGAACAATGGCACCCAAGGGGCATCGAAAAATGAGATGATACCCTGACCCGTCAAAAATTCCCTGACCTTATCGACATCGGTCAGGGCCACATGCCCACCCGACCCTGGGGCTGCAATCTGTTGTTTTACCACGCGATGGAAAACCGGCTTTGCCAGAACCTCATCGAACTGCATGCCAGCCCGGATCAAGAGCTTGGAGCGGATGAAATCCAGCACCCCGAAGCTGATCAACAAACTGACAGCAATGATCGTAAGCATAAGCAGGGTAGTTTCGTTCCGGCTCGACAACACCCGATCATAAATCTGGAGCATGTAGAGCGGTCCCACGAACATCAACAGGTTCAGAAAAAAGCTGAAAACCATCGTGGCTATGAATGCAGCTCTGAATTTTCCGTATGCTGTTTTCAATGAATTTTTTTCTGCCATACGCCCCTGCTCCAGTACACGCTGTACTTCAAGATACCATATTTTTAACGGCCGAGCACCAGCATCTCACTGGTGCCAGAGCCATATATGATCTACGCCATTCTGTATATAGGCTAAAACTTGCCACATCTTTGGTGAGGCATTGGTGCCACCCCCAAAGTTCGAGATAGAGAGTGCGCTCTTCTTACCCAAAGCAGGCCAGCTTTGACGCGTGTCAAAGCTGGCCTCTAATCTGTCAATGTTCGGTTGCAGGCTTCTCTGCCAGCATCGTCTTCAAAGCCTGCGCGTAGGCTGCACGAGCCGTGCGGAAAATTGCCAGCTGCTGCTCAAGACGCAGAATTTCTTGATCCGTGGAGCGCAGGTTCACGATTTGCTGACGCGCATCTTTCGACAGCTGATCTGCTTCATAATCCACACCATCAATCTTCACTGTGCGTACTGTCTTACCGGGTTTTGCTGCTTTAGCCATTTTCCTTGCCTTTCATCAAAAGTATGCCAAATCTCTCAAAACAAGGGTCTATTCTTTCAGATGCGACAAGCCAAGTGCCATCTGAACAAAGAGACAAGAGGACGCTACCGTCAAAAGCTGATCATTTCATCATCAGACAGATCGAAACTTGGCTTGGGCCCGGATGGCCGCGTTACTTTCCGCTCCCCAGCCTCCTGACGCATCAGATAAGAAGCTCGCTCCATCAAAATACTGACATGCTTCATGCTCATGGGTTGTGACAGAGCAAAGGTCAAAATACCGTTATCCTTGAGATATGCGAGCTTTTGTCCCGACAAACTCAAAAGTCGCTCAGGATCAATCTTGTACAATCCAGGAATTCCAACAGGATCTGTATCCTGTTGCATACGTATCTTGAGATCCCATTCGGCAAACAAGCCTTCCTGTTCCAAGATATGGCATCCCCGTAGTGTCCTCTGATGAGCCACTTCCATCTTTTCTAATATCGAGAAGTACTTCTGAACAGTTTCTGTATACTCCCCATCCTGATCAAAAATAGGATGCCCTTCGGGGGTCGATGCGGAAACAAGGTGCTCCTTGGCAAGATGCAAACACTGTTTCCCTTGCTCAGAAAGTTCCAACCGAAATGGATATCCCTGCAAACAAAGCGGCTGATAGCGCGACATCCACTTCCCGTCGCGACGGACATAAAGGTTCCTCCCAAAACCAATATCCGTCAACACAATAGGCTCAAACCCGGCCTCCCCTTTACGAAAAGCCAACACATATTGTCCAATAATGGACGCCAGCTCAGTAATGAGCACTGGAAATGATGTTGTCGCCAAAAACGGTTTGAAGTCAGTACGTGGCACGAAAAACATATCCGCGTGGACGGCATGGGATATTGCCACAGATGGGAAATTTAACAAAACAGTTCTCCCTATATTCAAGCGCAAGGCCCCACTTTCCAGCGGGGCCTTGCCAATTCTCTCCTATGAATGCGACCCCCACAAGGGAGGATCGCACCTCATAGATTAGAAGTTCAAGTTGTCGACGTCGATCGAAGTGATCGCACCGATTTCGGTGGCGAACTCGACGGTAGCCACGTGATCCACGGCCCAAGCCTGACCAGCATCCTGGTCGACGTCTTGGACATAGTAGATGTCTGCGGTGTCGAAGGCACCATCATTGTCGGTATCGTAGGCGGTGATCACAACGCGGGCACCATCGTCAAAGACTTCGATACCTGCATCACCAGAGCCGCTTTCCACAATGTGGCTTGCATCGAGCACGAAACCATCATCGACAGCGACCACAGCAACTTCCTTGTACTCATCAATGAAGGGAATGATGAAGAAGTCATAATCGATGTTGCTGACATTGCTGATGTTACCACCAGTCCAATCACCATACCCGATGTCATCATCGTTGCTCAGACCTGGTTCATCGTCGGTCACAAATGCGCTAAAGTCGAGGATATCCTCATCACCAGCGCCGCTACCTTCCATGTTGAACCCAGTGATCACGTCAACACCGTCGTTTGCCGAACCGGTATAACCGGCATCGTCAACACCGTGCTGCGTGAAGTTCTGAGTCGTACCGGCAGCCACTTCCTGCTGTGCATCGTAAACAATGTTACCGAAGATAATGCTATCTTCACCACCGTTTACATCATCCAGCAGCGTAACGTTGTCGATACCCAGACCAGTATCAATGGACGAAGTCTCATCGCCACGGACAGTTACCGTGATCGAGTCATCGCCATCACCACCGTTGACCTCAGCATTTGCCGAAGTCCAACCGGCAGCCACTTCAACAGAGATGACATCATCACCCGAGCCACCGTTGACGATTGCACCGTCTTCAGCGAACACGGAGATCGAGTCGTCACCGCTACCGCCCATGACAGAAGCAAACCCGTCCGCATCAACAGTGATGGTATCGTTACCCGAACCACCATCAATCGTCACGTCACCATCCTGCGTCGTGGTTGCATTGATGGTG
Source organism: Thalassovita litoralis (assembly GCF_900182725.1). GTDB lineage: Bacteria > Pseudomonadota > Alphaproteobacteria > Rhodobacterales > Rhodobacteraceae > Thalassobius > Thalassobius litoralis. The sequence continues at coordinate 10,553 of NZ_FXTO01000015.1, read as the reverse complement.
TCAGCCAGATCACCCGTCGAAATGTTGGTGTCGTCGTCAGTCACCGAGGTAACATTGTCAACACCAGCAAATACGCCAGTACCACCGGTATACGAGAAGGTCTCAACGTTGGAGGCGATACCGCCACCCACATTAACAGTCTTCGTACCTGTCTGAGCGCTAACTTCGAGCTCATCAACATTGGTCACGGTCAGGTTATCGTTACCACCATTCAGAACAACGAGGGCATCGCCATCTGGACCCTGACGATCATTGTCCAGAACGATGTTGTTGTTGTTGTTACCGGTATCGACCACTTCCTCGATATCAAAGAGCTGAACCGTCGCCAGACCACCAGCGGCAGCCATAATATCCGAATCCAACTGTACATAGTTGTTGTTGTTGGTATCCGGACGACCCGTGATGGTCATGGTGTTACCATCTGTACCAATGATGGTACGGACCACGGCATCGGCGTTGCCTTCGAGGTAGATGGTTTCGATATCAGTTGCCATGATATCGTCGTCATCTTCCACTTCAGCCACATCGTCACCAGCGCCACCGTCGACATAGTAGTCGCCGTCGTCACCTTCGGTTTCGAAGAAGTCGTCGCCGCCGTTCAGGAAGTAGCCTTCATCCCAATCCGAGCCAATTGCTTCCATTTCTTCCAGATTGTCGTTGCCAGCACCGGTCCGAACAGTGTTCAGATCGCTGTCACCACCGGTCAGAGCACCGCCGAGACCTTCCATCTCAACGTTCATACCGGTGTCGAAGACAAGCTCTTCGAAGCCAACCAACTCAGGGGAATTGATCTGGCTGTGGAACGACTCGTCCGGGTCGGAAACCGTGACGTTGTCCAGATACAGGACGTCCTGACCACCGATACCGCCATCTGCGCTATCTGCATCTTGCAGTTCGCTCAGGCTATCAGCCCAGAAGATATCGGACACATCATCACGACCTACCAAGCTATCGGTGTTTTCAGTGAAGACCAGACGCTGCACAACCATGATCGACGCCAAACCACTCGGGTTGTAGTCGGTCACACCATAATCAGGCTCCGTCACCAGAACACCATCGATGTAAATCTCGGCATTCGCAACGTTTTCAATGATCACGTCATTGGTTGCGGAGTTGTTCCAAATGCTCGGATCCAGTTGGATATGAACCGCACTGCCTTCCGGCACATCGGGGTCAACTCGAATGATCAGCGGTGCGTTACCGGTGGTCTGGTTGATCACACGATCATTCAGCTCAATGTCCCAGATTTGAGAGTCATTCGATGCCGACATCAGCTCGATGATTTCCAGACCATTCACATTCCGCAAATCTGCGGCGGTGATTTGGGCACCGTCGATCACTTGCAGAGTGTCCAGAGCCGAGTGATTAGTATCAGCACTGTAATCATAGTCGAGGATCAAACGGCCATTAATAGACGCGTCGTCCGCAACGATGATGTCACGAATGTTGCCGCCTTGCAGTTCGAACGAACGGCCCGAACCAATGCTCAGCGGTACATCAGTGATGTCAACAGTCTGGGAACCAGCCACTTCAGCATAGAAGTCTACGGTATCGGTGTTGTCACCAGCCGCAAATTGCTGCCCCGACATGCTTACGACATCGGCATCGCCATCGGCATTCTCATCCACAAAGTGAATCGAGCTTACACCATTTGCCAGCAGGTAGTCATTCAGGCTGTTGCCACTGTAGTTGAAGTACTGAGTCGCAATCGAGTTGTAATCCGCGCGCGACATACCATTGCTCAGATACGCAAAGCTACCATTCCCAACGGGAATAGCCGGTAGGCCAATTTCATCAGCCTGCGTAGTTTGCACGGTGATATGCTTGTCCTGAGCGGTGTCGAAATTGTCCGACGTCAGACGCAAATTAAAGTTGGCCTCACGCAGATCAAAAATCTCGATGCTTTGCGTGCTGCTCGTTTCCGATGCACCAACGCGACCGCCCTGCAGAGTACGTTCAGAGTTATGCAGGATCAGAGTGTCGATGCCTTCGTTGCCGTTGATAGCATCATCAGCCGACAGCTCATCAGCATTCAGCTCCATAGCGTCGTTACCGGCGCCGAGATCAGCCAACAAGAAGTGATCGCCGTTCACGCCAACATAGTCATCGCCGTCACCAGCATTGATCGTGGTTTGACGATCTTCGATGGTATTATCGATGTTGTTGTCGGGAACGCGCGAACCTTCAATGTAGAACCAGTCATCACCCGCACCGAGGTCGATGTCATGCACGCCATCACCTAGGATGGTGCCCGTGTCATTGCCGTCACCCATCGAGATGATGTGACCGAAACGACCACCCGCAGACGCATCGCCATCACCAGCAATCAACAGCTGGTCATCACCTGCACCCGTGTCAACGGTCTGATCGCCATCACCCATGATATTGACGAGGTCATCGCCGTCACCGCCAGTAACGACCTGATCACCGTTGCCGTTGATGATGATGTCATCATCGCCGTCACCGCCATCAACGATGTGGTCGCCGCCCTGGTTTGCAACCAGAGTGTCGTGACCGTCGCCCAGCAGAACTTGGTAATCGTTGTCCAGATTTTCGACGTCTTTGGTGAAGATGTCAGCTTGGCCATCCAGATCAACGTAGTCGTTACCTGCACCGGCATCGATGAAGCTCTGGCCATCATTGTAAGCAGTGGTGCTCAGATCGTCGACATTGCCATTGACGTAGAGTTCGTCATTGCCATCACCCAGCAGAACTTGCTGTACACCAGTTGCATTCAGAACAACGGTATCATCACCGCCCTGAGTAGCAACGTTCAGATGACCGAAAACGTCTTGACGCTGATAGCCGGTGTCCGAGGCATTGCCCACACGCAGCACATCATCACCATCTTGGAAGATGAAAGTGCCATTGGTGTCACCGGAAACATCCACACGGTTGTCGCCCATGGAACCCAGAACAGTCAGATCGCCAACAACGTTGAACAGAGTCTGGGGATCGCCAACATCAGGCAGCGCAACGCGCTCACCCTGACCGATCAGGTCAACGATGAAGTCACCATCCAGAGTCGATGCATCAACATCGTTCAGGTTTTCATCTAGGAAATGCTCGATTTCCAAGTCGGCATCGCCGGTCACGTTCAACTCGTTGAAGGACGCGCCAACTTCCAGACGATGGATGTAGTTGAAGGTCGTGGAGTTCACCTGGCTGCGATCCAGCGAGGTCAGGTTCACGATATCGACGTCCGAGCGACCGCCATCTTCGTTGGCCAGAATGATATCCGAGCCATCGACTTCTTGCACCAGAATGTCAGCTGCATCATCCAAGCCGCCACCCAGAGTCGCGTAAGCGTTGGTGTCGTAGGTGTACAGATGATCAACATCGGTATCGATAATTTCGATATCGGTGCCATTAACGTTTTGAATGTCGCGGAATGCAACAACCGGCATCCAAGGCGTGAACGGAGCGTTCACAGTGGTCTGGAACGAACGCAGGGTCGAGTAACCATCAGCATTCGACAGATCAATCGTGATGTCCTGAGTGTAGTCAATGTTCGGACCATTGACTTCAACAGTCTCGATATTCGACAGAGTCGGAGCTACGAACAGATCACCCGAACCAGCCGAAACCGACACTTTCAGAATGTCGTCACCAGCGCCACCGTCCAGATCGTCACTGTTGTTAAGCGTCGCTTCGTTGCCCAGAATGGTGTCATTGCCGTCACCGCCGACAACCACGTCAGTGGTGCTGGTCAGGATGAAGGTCTCATCATCAGGGGTCACAACGCCGTAGTCACCAATGAAGGCATCGGTCGCTGCTTTCGAAGCAGCCAGATCGTCCGCGCCGAAGCCGTCATTGCCGGCACCATCAACGGCAGCTTTGGCCGCAGCCATTGCTTCCGGGTCATTGGTGATCGGATTTGATTCAGTCCCGATACCGTTTTCTGCAGCCTGCTGGCTGAAGTAGGTTGCGGCTTCAATCTTGTTGCTCAGGGTGTCGATATCGCCACCAACTGCACCTTCGATGATCGCCATTACGATCTCACCGGTCGGCAGAGTGCCAGCGCTTAGAACGCCCGCCCAGAAATCCAGACCAGCCTGATCAGGCACACGATCAAACAGGTTCAGGTAAACCTGAGTGATGAAGTTGGTCGCGGAAGCCAGGTTCGGCGATTCGAAGAAGGGATAAGCTGCCTTGGTCTCAGCTTGGGTCGCAAAATCATTTGCAATCCCGGCCAAGCTCAGACCAGCGTCGCCATCCGCGTCGCCATCCAGATGCTCCTGATACAGGTCCAGCCAGAATTCGAAGCCGTACGGATCAGCCGCACGTGTATAATAGCCAATGTAAATAGCCTGAATCGCCTGACCGGCGGATAGGCTAGCAAGAGAATACGCCATGAGTACCTTCCTCTATCGTTCGGAGCGGCATTGCCCCTAAAGATCTCTCAACTCTTCTGCGCCCACAAAGCACAAGAAGCCCTTTGCGGGCGCAGATCACCAACGTTATACCTATCGAAAGATAATCAAACAAGCTTTTTGTATAGTAAATTATATACCGATGAGAGTTTAAATAACCATTTGATAATAAATGATTTTGATATCTCATCATCTCCCGGAATTATGTGATTTTCCTGCAACTGACCCAGAAAAAAGAACCTCGGCCACGCCACTTTTGCAGAGGCAAGCCTCTCCCAGATTCACGCTCAGGCTGGCCGATTTCCCCCCCCAAGCGACCACAACCCACACCCTCGAGTACCCTCCACTCCCCACACATCGCGGAGAAACCACATCCTAGACAGCACAATATCCGCCACACCCTTGCCGGGGCGTTACGCGTCATTTAATCGAAAGAGCGACGATACACCCCTGCGATAGCAAGAACGGCGAGAGGAATGACCGTGCCCCCACCCGAACAGGCTGCCCAATCGGACAATGACGCGCTCCCTCCTTCTGTCGTAGATGCTTATCACCCCAAGATGGCGGAACGCCTGCAGGCCCCACTCCCCAAACAGGCTTTGGCCACGCCCCCCCAACGAAAGGGGCAGACACGACGCATAAAGAAATCATCCCCGGTGTCAGCGGGGAACAGGAGAGCCAAAATGAAGCCCCTCAAACGCCTCGAACGCTACATCACGGCTTTCTTCAAGCTCGGTCGCACCGAATGGATGGCCAAACAATCATTTCGGATGTTCGGCGATGTTGAGAAACGCCTCGATCATGCTGAAGGCCACGGTCGATCCCTGCAACACAGCATAGACGAACTACGCGGCCAACTAGAATGGCTGAAACACGATCTGGACAAACGCGTCTCAATTGAGGCTGGCAGAGCATCAGGGGAGAATGCCGCTCTGGCTCGCAGCATCAGCGACATTACCCGCCGCCTCGACACCTATTTCGCAATCGCTCCGGCGCATAGCGCAAGCCCGACCACCACCATCCACACCCCTCATAGTGCTCTGACGGCAGAAGGCTTCTCCAGCTTCAAGGACACCTTCTACTATCGCCTGGAGCAAAAGTATCGCGGGTCACGGGAGGAAATCGCGAACAGATTGCGCGTTTACCTGCCTGATGTGGAGGCCGCAATTGCTAGAACGGATGGAATGCCTGCGCTGGATATCGGTTGCGGGCGCGGCGAATGGCTTGAATTGCTCAAACATATGGATATTGATGCCAAGGGCATCGACATTAATGCAGCTCAACTAGAAGATGCACGCACACAAGACCTCAACGTAGAGCTTGCTGATGTCTTCGATTTCCTGAGTGCTGCCACAGACAACAGCCTGTCGGTCATCTCCGCACATCATGTCATAGAACACCTGCCCTTCGACATGGTTGCCTGGATAACACGCGAAGCAATGCGCGTTCTCGCTCCTGGAGGATTGTTGCTCTTCGAAACTCCCAATACCCGAAATATTCTGGTCGGCGCGACAACCTTCCACACTGACCCCACACACCTCAAGCCAATGCCGGAGCAGGTATTGGGCGTCTTGTTTGAAACCGCAGGCTATCATCCCGTCGACATCCGACAATTGAGCCCCCATGAGCGACTGGATGAATTTCTGGCCAATCCCGATTTTAATGACGAACTGGCATTTTTGCTGTTTGGCCCCCAAGACTTGGCAATTCTGGGGACAAAACCCTGCAAGGAGTAACAAGTGATGCGTATCGGTATCCTGAGAACACAAGTTCCCTTTGTCAACGGTGGAGCGGAACGTCACGCGGCCAGTCTTTGCGCTGCTTTAAATCAATACGGCCACGAGGCCGTCGAGATCACACTACCCTTTAAGTGGTATCCGGGAAAAACACTCGCCAGCAACATTCTGGCCGCAAAAATGCTCGACCTTTCCGAAGTCGAAGGGGTTCCCGTGGACATGGTGATCGGGTTGAAATTCCCCGCCTACCTTATACCACATCCTAACAAGCTATTCTGGATCATCCACCAACACCGTCAGGCATATGATCAGTGGAAACTAGGCAACTCCGATCTTCTGCACGATGATCAAGGCGGTGCCCTTAGGCAATTGATCCACGAAGAAGATCGACTGGCCTTCACGCAGAGCCCCCATCCCATTTATGCGAATTCAAAGAATGTCGCCCAACGGATGCAGGAGTTTCTTGGGATCGCATCCACCGCGCTTTATCATCCCCCGCCACTTGCCGATTTGATGCGCATGGGAAGCTATGGTGACTACCTCTTCGCTCCCGGACGAATCAATCCCTCAAAGCGTCTCGAACTGATCCTCCGGGCCTTGGCAGAAACGCGATCAAAAATGCGTTTGGTCATTGCTGGCGTGCCCGAAAACCCCGCCTATCAGGAAAAGCTCTATAAAATGTCTCTGGAGCTCGGAATATCGAGCCAGGTGGAGTGGCTGGGTCCAGTAGATGATGACACGCTTCTGGAAAAGTACGCAGGAGCGAAAGCCGTCGTCTTTGTCCCCCAAGACGAGGACTATGGCTATATCACGCTTGAGGCTATGCTCTCTGCAAAGCCTGTTATCACGGTCAGCGATGCCGGCGGCCCTCTGGAATTCATCACCCACAAAGAGAACGGTCTGATTGCAGACCCAACGCCCCGATCTCTCGCACTCGCCTTCAATGAGGTCATGGAAGGCGGCACGGACGCAGAGCAAATGGGCCTCAAAGGACATACCCGCTACCATGCTCTTAACATCCATTGGGAGCATATCGTCAGAACGCTGACTGGCCACGCGAACTCCTTGCCCGAAGAATCCAAACTGCCGCTTACAGCCAGCTCAGCAACCGCTGAGGAAGCCAAGGAGCCAGAGCAGCGGGACCCGCAAGATGCTGCAGTGGAAAAACTCCAAGCCGCTATTGCTCCCCCACCGCCACCAACGGGCTACCCCTTCAAATCCATCACGGATGTCTTGAGCGCCTATGCCTTCGAAGAACTCCCCAAGCAAATAGGGAAACCCGAAACCCCTGTCGATCCGGGCCTTGCAGGCTACCTTGGCGCGCACTGGACCCGCTTCGAAACCACTTTAAACATGTTGCAGAGCACAACCCCCAAGCGAGCTCTGGATGTTGGCGTCTTCCCACCTTTGGTCTTTCAGGCCATGCTCGCCAACAAGTTCCCTGACATTGAAATGTGCGGTCTATGGGAAGGGCCCAACCCCTACCGTCAACACATCGAAAGCCGCAGTCCCAGTTATCCAAACTTTGATATCAGGTTGGAACCGGCCAACAGCGAACGAGATCGGTGGCCCTACGACGACGAAAGCTTCGATCTGGTAACAGGTATGGAAATCCTGGAACATCTGGCGCTTGACCCTCATTTCTTCTTCTCCGAAGCATCGAGAGTCTTACAGCCCAATGGCTATTTGCTGCTGACGACACCAAATGTCGTCAGCCATCGCGGGGTTTGGAAGATGCTCAATGGCATCGCGCCATATTCATTTGGAATTTTCGTACCGTCAGGCGGCGTCTATGGCCGCCACAACCGTGAATACGCCCCGCCAGAGCTGGTGCGCCTTGGTGAAGCCGCTGGCTTTGAAATGGAGCGCCTGAACACATTCGATGTCTACGACCGCAATGTCGATCCCGCCACAGCGGAAATGCTGGAATCTCGCGGCGACGACCTGACACTTCGTGGCGAAACCATCTTCTATCTCGCACGTAAAGTGGGAAAGCCTACAACCCCACCGGAAAACTTCTATCATGGCAATCCTGTACTTATGTCAGCCGAATTCAGTCACTACGACACGGAGGAGAAAACCGGGCTGACGCATCTTGGGTTGAAAAACAAATCCTCTGCCTGGTGGCCGATCAAAGGGGACCGCGCAACGTGCCTGCTCGCCGAATGGATCGATCCTAATGGGGATCTTCGCCACCAGCACTTGTTCCAGCCATTCACAAGCCCGATTGGCCCGAATGAGATGAGGGATTTTTCCATCAGATTGCTCCCAGCAGACCAGAACACCGCCAGCGGCCTGCTCCGACTCCACGCTTTTCAGCAAGGTGTCGGTGTTTTCACAGGCAGCGGGCGCGCCGCCCCCATCACTCTGCCATGCACAGAAAGCGCATTTCTGCACCTTGTGCGTTCCGTTCCCACGACGAGTGCCTAGCAAGAAAGCACATATCTTTTTCCGAGCTGAGAGTACCAACATTAAAGAACGCCACGCCAGGGCCTCTCCCCCCTAATGTAAAGGAATCCGCTCCATGAGCGACCGCAGCAAACCACGGGTACATTGGGTTTCCCCTCTCCCTCCGGCAGAAACGGATATCGCCCATTACACACAGCGCATTCTCCCAGATTTATCAGCACGCACCGATCTGATCCTCTGGACTGATGCTGAGCGGTGGGATCGAAATCTGGAGCAATATTGCGAGGTCCGACGGCTAGATCCGGACACCATTACCCCGAAGGATTTTGCTTCGGCCGGAACGATCAAGAACGCAGCGGATCCAATCTTTATCCACATCGGAAACTCTTGGGTGTTTCACAGCGGCCTGCTTCGGCTCGCCCGACGCATTCCTTCCATTATTGTCTTGCATGATCTGGCAATTCAGGAGCTTTGCTACGAAGCCATTCTCAATGGGTTGTTCGACAAAGAGGCATATTTACAAGATATGGAGCTTTGGCATGGAGATCGGGGACGGGACCTTGCAGCACAGCTATTTGATGGCAAAGTGCGCGCATTGGACGTAGCCTCTCTCGCCCCCGGATTTGAATTAACACTCAAAAATGCGATAGCAGTCCTCGCTCATACCCCGGCCGCTTTCGAAGCCGTTCGGAGCAAGGCAACAACACCCGCCTATCTTCTTGATTTACCCTTTCAACCCCACAAAAGAGCCCCCTCCCCACGCCGTCACACCACTGGCCCCCTAAAGTTTGTACAGTTTGGCTACATTGGCCCAAATCGGCGTCTGGAACAGGTCCTGGAAGCACTCGCCCCTTTACGTGACGAAATCCCATTCGAATTCGATATCATGGGAAATGTCTGGAACCCAACTCACATCAACGACCGTATCCACGCCCTCGGATTGGAAGAATGTGTAAAAATCCGAGGCTTTGTAGAAGAGCGTCAGCTTGATGCGGCGTTAGCCTCCGCACATCTTGTGTTTAATCTACGATACCCGACAATGGGTGAGGCATCAGGCAGCCAGCTACGTATCTGGAATGCCTCGGCAGCTGCAGTTGTCTCCGACTTAGGCTGGTATGGCTCTCTTCCCACAGAAACCGTATTCAAAATTTCTCTGGACGACGAACGAAACAACTTACAAGCACTGGTCAGACGTCTTGCAGAAAACCGTGAAATCAGTCACGCGATCGGAGCCGCCGGACGCACTCATCTGGAACAATATCATACACCGGCAAGATACGCAGAAGCGATTGCCTATGTCGCAAGCAACTTTTCCAAAGATGCAAGACAAGCCCTTCTCGGGCAAGCCGCGCACAACGCATTGCAGCACTCTGTCGCCAGTCAGGAGCTTCTTCGCAATGTCCTTGCAGAAATTGATTGAAGGCGTTCGACATAATCTATCAATCCTGCATTCTGCTTGCCAAACCTATCAATAGAGACCATCACTGCACTGCAGCGAACGCACTTGGAGCCTGTTGCTTTTGGCTTTGTGACCCTCGCCAACCGGTCAATTATTACCTCGTTTGACCTGTAGCGCCCACAACCAGCCGATCCGCATTCAGAATCTCATAGAAGTGTTCACTGGTACGCATACATGTACCACCTAAGCCTCGGGTAAGTGGTCCACTTGCCCGAGGCTTAGGATGTTGCTGCCAAGACACCGTGTGCAAAGATTTTGCACACACCACAGAGGGTAACCTTTACCCAGCAGTTCCTATCTGCAACACCTGTGAGGCTCTTCTGCCTCGCTCTCTCATAAATCGGGGCCGAAGGTCCGCCTACGTAATAAACGAGTCCCTATATGTAGGTCGCTTTGAGCAGTGTCCGTGAGTCCTCATCCCCAATACTGGTTCCGGACACCGCTCTTCCTAACCATATTCACCGTGAAATACTCGAACAACGTAAGCTTACGCCGAGGGCCGTCTGGCGGGCTGATTTCGCGAGGGTTTAACGAGTGTCCTTATGGACGCACACGAAGACACCCCCCGCATTGAAG
>NZ_FXTO01000014.1 GCF_900182725.1 Thalassovita litoralis | reverse complement strand
CCTGCGCGACGAACAGTGTGATCCCAAAGTCGTCGAGAGCATCATGGCCGACGAGAAGAGCTGCTGAGGCAAGACGGCCCTCGGCGGAACCTTACGTTACATGCCCATCGATACCGCGAAGCTTGAGATATCGGACGTGCCGAGATCCGCGAGCAGGGTTGCGGCCCCTGATGTCACGTCGATGGCATAAAGCCCGGTAGTGTCCTGCCCGTCGATTCGAAGAACCGCGTAGGCTTCATTCACGCCTTCTTTGGCGGAAACGATGTCGAAGCCACCGACGGGCAGGATGTCTACCGGTTTCCCGTCAATTGTGATCAGGCCAATGGTCGCGAGCGTTCCAGCATTATTGGCCAGGCTGACCAATGCGTTTGCACGTGCATCGAGCGCATATTGGAACGTGCTGTCCGCCTTCGCGCCACTGATGGCGTTGGTATAGGCATTGGCAAATATCAGAGGCTCTGCCCCTTCGGACATATCGCCTTCGGCATAAAATAGATTGCTGAAACGGCGGACGGAGTTAGCGCGCTCGTCCCCAAAATCACTCGGGAAGTAGACCAGGTTCTCGCCTGTAGAGCCGACCGCGCGCACGGCGTCGATCTTGTTATTAAAGTCAAATGCCACAACGGAGCCCTCCGCGATCATCGCGTCGTCCATGAAGATTGCGGACTGGTCCATCGTCTGACCGGTCATTGGGTTGATTGTAACAATCATCCCATCGGCAAAACCGACCAGCTCGCGGGTGACAGGACGCCATGCGATGGACCGAACCGGTGTGGAAAGCGTGACGCTGCGCGCGTCACCGGGCGCCGCGAGGCTGTCCATCACCATCAGGCTGGTGCCGTCACCTGAGAGGGCATAGCCTATCTTGCCTGCGTGGCCATCAGCCGGCACTGGCGTGGCAAGAAGAGTAATGGTTGAAGTAATAGCTGTGAGACGAAACATGGGTTTTCCTTTATTTGTTATATGTGTAGAGCGGGGTTCTGGTCAGGTGAGGAAGGTCAGGCTGACACCATTGAGGCAATGACGCTTGCCGGTTGGTTGCGGTCCGTCGTCAAAGATGTGGCCCAGGTGAGAGCCGCAGCGACGGCAATGCACCTCTGTCCGGGTGGCAAAGAGGGTGTTGTCTGGCTTTGTGTCCACGGCATTGGGCAGGCTTTGCCAAAAGCTCGGCCAACCGGTGCCGCTGTCGTATTTTTGCGCAGAGCTGTAGAGCGGCAGGTCGCAACCCTTGCAGTGATAGGTCCCCTCACGGGATTCTTTATCTAGGGGGCTGGAAAAGGCAGTCTCGGTGGCTTCCTCGCGCAGGACGGCATATTCCAAATCCGTCAGCATTGCGCGCCATTCGGCCTTGGTGCGGGTGACCTCGAACCGGCCTTCCGCTGCACGCAACGGAAAGGCAGCAGAGCACAGTATCCCGGCGATAATTGTGCGGCGTTTCATTGGTGCCTCCTGGTCTTGGGGGTGGCTCCCCTCGCGCGAAGCGAGGGGAGGGCGAACGCGGAGTGTGGCCTTATTTGGGCACCAGAACCGAGTTCACCACGTGGATCACACCGTTCGACTGATCGACATCGGCCACGGTCACTTTGCTGGCATTGCCGCTTTCGTCGAAGATGTAGACATTGCCGCCCACAACCTTGGCCGACAGCGCATCACCCGAGACGGCGTTGAAGTGGTAGAAGCCGTCGGGGCTTGCCTTGGCTGCGGCCATTATATCGGCGGCGGACCAGTCACCGGCCACCACATGCGCAGTCAGAACCTTCTGCAGCATGGCCTTGTTTTCAGGTTTCAGAAGCGTTTCCACCGTGCCAGCGGGCAGAGCGGCAAAAGCGTCGTTGACAGGCGCAAACACGGTGAAGGGACCGTCGCCTTGCAGCGTCTCGACCAGATCGGCGGCTTTTACCGCGGCAACCAGGGTGGTGTGGATCGGGGAATTGACGGCATTCTCGATGATATTGCGCTCTTCCAGCATCGGTGCGCCGCCCACGGTGGGGTTCATGGCAAAGGCTGCGGTGGCAAAAGCGATGGCAGTGGTCGAAGTGGCAACAAATGTTTTGATGGTCATGGTCTTTCTCCGTTTTTGAGGCGAGGCCGTTTGGCCTTGCGATGGAGAAGACACGAGAGGCGGTCCAAGGAAGTTTCAGAAAAAATCTGATTTTGTAAAAAAAAATGGATTATGGTTTTAGATCAAGCGTTTGTCACAGGACCGACAGCCAAAACCTCTCCTGTAGGCGCACCTGTCGGAGAGCCACCGAGCGGTTCGTCGCTGATCGCAAGAAGGCCATTGGCCAGCCGCTGTGCGATGTCCTGTGTAAGCTCAATCCGGGTCTCCGTGTCTGCCGGGAGCACACCCAGCGATACAGGCGCATCACTTCCCTCGGCGATCAGCCAAAGTTCAAGCACCCGGCCCGGGCGCGCCGCCCCTGCTTCGCGCGTCAATTCAAGCGCGTTTGTCTGAGCGATGAAGCGCGCCGCAACAACCAGCGTGCCATCTTGCGCGGCCACGCTGGCGGTTAAGCTTGGTTCAAAGACCGGGTCTTGGATCAGCGAAGGGGTTAGGAACGCGGCCCCCACCACAATCGCAGCGACGGCCACGCCACCGGCCAGCCAAGTCCACAAGGAACGCTTTGGCTTGGCGGCATCGGGAAAGAGCACCGCTTGCAGCTTGTCTTTCACCATAGCTGGTGGCGTTATGGGGGCGATGCCGTCGGTCAGGGCGACAAGCGATGCATCCCAGTCACGCACCAGCGCCCGCAGAGCTGGTTCCATAGTCAAACGCGCCTCAAAAACCGCAAGCTCTTCCCCATCCAGAAGATGCAAGACGTACTCACCGGCCAGAGCCGCATCGTCGTTATGATCTTCTTTCTGGCTCATCGGCTCAGACAATCCTTCAGTGTCATCAGGCTGCGGCGCAGCCAGGTTCGCATCGTGTTCAGCGGCACATCGTATCGTGCTGCTAGGTCTTTGTAACTGTCGCCGTCCAGATAGGCCCGGCGTACCGCCTCTGATTTGTCTGACTCTAGCTCTTCGAAACAGTCATTCAGCCGTTTTCGTTCGGACGAGGCAATTGCCTCAGCCTCGGGTGTGGGCGACCCATCCGAGAGGTCATGCACATCGTCGATGTCCACATTCCCAGTTTTCCGCGCCCGCAACCGGTCAATGGCCGTGTTTCGCGCCAGAGTGATCAGCCATGTCATCGGACTGTAACCGCCTGCTTTGTATCGGTCGGCCTTGTTCCAAACCTTTACAAAAACATCCTGCAGCGCGTCTTCTGCTTCAGCTCTGTTGTTTAAGACACGAAGACACACCCCAAAAAGTTTCGAGGAGGTCGCGTCATAGAGTAAAGAAAACGCCTCGCGGTCCCCGAGGCTGACGCGCATAATTGCGCTCTCTATGTCATTCGTGTCCGTCAAAATGATATGATTCCCGTCGCCTAGCAGAGAGACAATGGTTCAACGATGGCGAAAAAACCAGTTGGAATCTGAAATTATATCTACAGGCAACGGACTGCCAAAACCCATTACCATAACCTGCACGGCAATAACGGTTTTTCACGGTTTTCCGCCTCCCCTAGAAACAAGCTATTGAAAGGTAAAAAACCATCAAAACCCATCCAGTTTGGGCAGTTTTTTGTCTAGGTCTATGGAGCCAGACATTCCTACACAGTGCAGCATTAATGGTGCTTTTGCCTTTCGGGGACGTTAAATGGTTTGAGTTCCCTGTGCATCAAAAAGCTGAAAACAAACTGACCCCCTAAACTCAATAGCTGATACTCTGCGCGTTCTCCGGTGGTTTGGGGGCTGCCGGCAGACCTTAACGCTGGCAGTAACCTGCGCGTTTTATTTTGGCGCGTGCAGAGGCGGTTTCCAGAGAGCGGTATCGTCCGCCGGAGTATCTCGCACAATCCAGCGCCATACCCGACTGTATGGCAATTGCGCCGATGTCTGTACCGTCAAGGTAGCACACTCCAACCCACCGGTCATATGTGCGATCACCGTTCAGGTCGCATTTCACGAACTTACCAGCCACAAGCCGCTGCATAAACAATTTCGCTTGTTTGCCTGCGCGCGTTGATACCTCTGGGCCATCAACGCCATTTAACCTGATCGGCGTTCCTGCAACCACAATGGTGTCTACGTCCCTGACGCGCGTTACGCGCCCCTCAACAGTATCCTTGGCCGCCAGAAAGGATGGGTAGAGAAGGGTCCAGATAGAAAGAGCAACAATAAGGAGACGCATACGAGAAAATCACTGCATAGTGGAGGTCGATGATGTCCGCTTATATGGCATGTAAATCGGTTGGCAAGTTAGGGGCAACTCTTTGAAACGCCGCTCTCTGAAAACGGGATGATTGGGCAAATTTTAAAGACCAGCCATTTGCTTCGGCCGGCCTCCAAGACAGGTGTTCATGCGATGCCTGGGCATCATCGCTTTCTGTTGGCCTGAATGGCCATCATTATAGCCATTGCGCTGGCCGCATCACCGGCTGAGCCCGGTAGTTCGTCGCTGCTATCGTTGGCCTTCACAACGCTTATCTCGGCGCGATTCATCACACTGAGCTCCAGATTGGCAGATGTCCTATCTGCCACGGTCATGATCTGTTCCAGCAGGCTGGCCAGCATGTGCCAAGCATAAATGGGCGGAGGGGTCTTTCCGCTGGACCATGTCTTGATGGTTGCCTGGGAGACGCCAAAGTAGTCTGCGGCTTGCTTGTGCGCCAGTCCGCATATGTCAATTGCTGCTTTAAATGTGGTCATCTGTTTTGCTTTTGGTGAATCAGGTTGTGCTCGATCTGCCTGCCTTAGATTCCTAATTAGACCAAAAGTATAGAGTTCGCAACGAGAGCTGCGGGGCGCTCCGCAAAATGACGGGATAGGCGATGCGCCACCTGCCGGATAGGGAGCCGATTTGCCTTGAGGTCAGGTCGGCAGCGCTGGGATGTGCAATTTTACGAAGTGCATAGCAGTTCAATGAACCTGTTGAACCTGACTTTGCCTGTGAAGGCGGCAAAAAATAGTGAATAAAAACAGTTCTGTTGACGAAGAATCAATAGATTGAGCGGCCCGTTCTTCGTTTACACCGAAGATGTCGGGAGTTCGAGTCTCTCATCACCCACCATTTTCCCTTATATCAAAGACTTATGCCGCATATTTGTTGTGCGTTATCGCAAACAGCTTAGCGCGCGACTCGTTCGGGAAACAGGCATACGCCCGATTTTATATCGGTTTGCGGTTCGGGTACGGCAAAGGTGCCAGATTTTTAATCACGCACGGGCAGGGCGGCGGTTGATCCATTCGTGTTCCTGATTTTTTTTGCCGGGGGTTTCGCGTGAAAATCCCGAATTTATAGGGGAATTTACCCCATCTAAAAGGTGGCGCTATTCGCCTGAAAGGCCGCGATGAATTATTTGTAATTTTTCCGCCCACAGGCGCTTGACGCCCGCGACCGCTACGCATAAACACCCCCTCACGCTCAGGACGATATGAGCGGGCAGCGAGCGGTTGTAGCTCAGTTGGTTAGAGTACCGGCCTGTCACGCCGGGGGTCGCGGGTTCGAGCCCCGTCAACCGCGCCACCGCTGTCCAATCTAATGTCCCGACGCAGAAAAGCGCGGTTGTAGCTCAGTTGGTTAGAGTACCGGCCTGTCACGCCGGGGGTCGCGGGTTCGAGCCCCGTCAACCGCGCCATTTTCTCCCTTGAAATGGCGCCGCGAATATCCAGAGGACCATAGCAATGCGTTGGATTGATAGCTTGCCTTGGACCTCGGTCGCAATTGCCTGTGCCACGCTGGGATTGGCCCCGTTCGTTCCCGAACCGCATATCTGGGAAAAGCTGAGGATGCTGGCCAGTGGTACGCTGGCGCGTCCGGTTGATATATTCGATCTGCTGTTTCACGGGTTTCCGTGGCTGTTGGCAGGGGCCAAGGGGCTGCGTCAGGTGGCGCGGCGGGGGTAGTTCCGTCCCTGACCTTAGTCGTAACAATAGCCCAAGGCCGATTCCATCGGCAGGTCCAGTTCCTGCCGCAGAAAGGAAAGCTGGCCTGACGGAAAAGACGATGGACCCGAAGGACGGTTAACCGCCGCGTTGAATCTGGCCCCCAGCCGTTTCACCACCGGACGCAGGGCGTTTTCTGACACAGGCAGGCCTATCGCAGCACGAAACTGCGCCAGAAACCCTTGTGGATCGGCCAGAACGGTTTCCTGACGCACCACGACACAGGCGCAACCGCGTTGCAGAAAGCTAAGATGACTGCGCAGTTTTCCGGTACGCAGACGCAGCAGATTCGCATAGGGCAGGCCCGTCAACGGATCACGATCCTGTTGTAATGGTTCCCCCAGCATGAGCGGGCCGGTGCCGGGGAAATATTTGGTGTGATCAATCACCGTGTCCCAAGGCGCCCGCAGGAATTGATCAAAGGGCAGGGCCTGATGGTCGGGTTTTGTGTGCCACGGCTTTGCAAACATCGACAGCGCCCAAGGCCGCGCATCCCGCAGGCTGATCAACACCACCATATCCCGCGGAATCGCCAGCGCCTGCATATGCCCGTGCTTCCAGCCCTGCAATTCAACTGGCTGAAGCGGCGTATTCCGGCCCAACAGACGTTTCAGGTAATTCGTGCCGCTGCTGCGTTCCCCGATCACCTGAAACCGGGTTGGCGCAACGGCACCCGGCACGAAATGCAGGCCGGTTTCGGCGAAACTGTCGGGTAGGGCGATCACGAAGGCTCCTGCATTCAAAATTCGATTCTCTTATAGCAGTAAATTCGTTACGGTCACGAAAAGGCAGAAAAAGAGCAGAGGCCACAGGCGATGCAATCGACCGTTGCGGTTGTCACGATGGTACGGGACGACCTGTTTTTCCTGAAACTTTGGCTGAACCACTATGGGCGGCAGTTCGGGCGTGAAAACCTGTATATCGTCAATCACGGGCGCGGCACGGATGTGGCGCGGCTGGCCGAAGGGTGTAACATCATCGGTATTCCCGGCGACGGACAGCGCAATTTCGATATGAAACGCTGGCGGTTGCTGAACAATCTGGTGATGGGGCTGCGGTCATATTACACCCATGTGATCGTGGGCGATGTGGATGAATTGGTGGTGATTGATCCGGCAGACGGGCGTACCCTGTTGGAGTTTCTGACAGAGGTGCGCAAGAACCGGGTTTATACGCCGCTGGGACTGGAAGTGATCCACCGCATCGACCAGGAACATCAGCCGATCACCGATCATGTGCTGGGGCTGCGACGCCATGTACGGCTGGCCCCGCATTATTCCAAGCCCTGTATCATTTCGACCGGAACCAAGATCGCACGGGGTGGGCATTACACCCAGTTTGAACAATTGTTCACGCCGGATTGCCTGTATCTGCTGCATCTGAAATTTTGTGACTTTGGGGAATATGCGGCGGCAATGAACCGGCGCAATGCGCTGACACAGGATCTGGGGGCGGTGCAGGACGTGTCTATCGGGCGGCATTGGTTTGCCGAAGCACGGGGCGAGGATCGCGCCGTATTTGATGCGTTCGCCGACTTACCGATGGTCGAAGGGTTCGATATGCGCCCCTATCGTAAAAAGATGCAGCGCAGCTTTGGCCCGCGCGGCGATACCGGGTTTTTTGAATTTGAACGCCCCGAATATAAGCTGCAATTCCAGTTGCCGGATCGATTTAACAGTATCGTCTAGTGGTCTGACAAAAAACGAAAAACAGCCTGCGCGGTTTCCTGTGGGGCAGTGTCGGGGAAAAAATGCCCGCCGGGAATGCCTGCGGCCTGCATATTCGGGCAACGGGCGGCCCATGTGCCGGGAACATCATAGGCCTTGGCCATTGCGCCATCCGCACCGTACAGGATCAGCGCCGGGCAATCCACGGTCCGTTCCAGATCGGCCTGATCCAGCGCGAAATCCACCTGAAGCGCCGCGCGGTAATCGTTGCACATGCCGCGGATCGTGTCCGGGTCGCGCCATGCGGCGCGATATTCCGCCAACAGGGCCGGATCAAAATCCGACAGTTGCGATGCGCCCCAGCCCAGCAGGCAGCTTTCAAAATAATAATCCGGGTCCGCGCCGATCAACCGTTCCGGAAACGGGGCGGGTTGGGCCAGAAAGAACCAGTGATAATAAGCGGTTGCCACCTGCTGCGTCAGTTGATCCAGCAACAGATGGGTGGGGATGATATCCATCATGGTCACGGTTTTCACTGCGCCCGGATGATCCAGCGCCATGCGATGCACCGTGCGCGCGCCCCGGTCGTGGCCAACGGCGTGAAATTGATCAAAGCCCAGCGATGCCATCAACGCCACCTGATCCGCCGCCATGTCCCGAAACGAACAGGCCGCCACATCCGCAGGCTTGGACGATGCCCCATAGCCGCGCAGATCGGCGCAGACCACGGTGAACCGCTGCGCCAGAACCGGCGCGATATGGGTCCACATCGCGCGGGTCTGCGGAAAGCCATGCAGTAATAAAACCGCCGGGCCAGTCCCCCCTTTGCAAAAGGCAATCTGAACCCCGTTCACATCGGCCACGCCGTCCTGAAACCCTTGCATCGTTTTGCCTTTCATCTTGCCAAAAATACTCTGGGGGAGTCGCGCAAAGCGCGGCGGGGGCAGCGCCCCCACCGGCCCATCCTCAGCGCGTCAACGCTTCCAGAATCCGTGCCCAGCTACGGATGCCGTGGTGGAAGCTGGATACGTCGTATTTTTCATTCGGGCTGTGGATCTGGTCATCGTCCTTACCAAATCCGATCAACATGGAGTCGGTTCCCAGAATATCCTTGAAATACCCGGCAATCGGAATTGACCCACCGCACCCCACATAAGCTGCCGCATTGGGCCATTCGTCTGACAGCGCCGCGCGGGCCTTATCGAACATCGGATTGTCGATGGACATTTGCGAAGCGGGCGATCCTTTTTCAGTGCGGTATTCGATGCTGAACCCTTCGGGCAGGCGGCTTTCGATATAGGCGCGGAACGCTTTGCGAATTTTATCCGGGTCTTGCTGCCCGACCAGCCGGAAGCTGACCTTGGCGCTGGCCTTGCTGGGCAGTACGGTTTTGAACCCCGCGCCAGTATACCCGCCCCAGATGCCATTCACATCGCAGGTGGGCCGCGACCAGATCATTTCCAGCGGCGTGCGGTCCTGTTCACCTGCGGGGGCTTTCAGGCCGACTTCGCCCAAAAAGGACGCGTGATCAAAATTCAGCGATTGCCATTGGGCGCGCACTTCGTCCGGCAGTTCTGGCACATCATCATAAAAACCGGGCAGGGTGATCCGGCCCGTATCGTCATGCAGGTCGGCCAGAATGCGGGTCAGCACGCGGATGGGGTTCATCGCAATGCCGCCATACATCCCCGAATGCAAATCGCGGTCCGGGCCGGTGATGGTGAAATCTTCGCCCAGCAACCCGCGCAGCATGGTCACGATGGCGGGGGTGGTTTCTCCGAACAGACCCGTGTCGCAGATCAGCGCGATGTCGGATTTCAGTTCGTCCGCGTTGTCCTGCATGAACGGCACCAGCGACGGCGAGCCTGATTCCTCCTCGCCCTCGAAAAAGAAGGTGATCTTGCAGGGCAGGCTGCCGTGGATGGATTTCCACGCGCGGCACGCTTCGACAAAGGTCATCAACTGCCCCTTGTCATCGGACGACCCGCGCCCGCGAATGACCTTGTGGCCGTTGTCATTTTCAATCGCCGGATCAAAGGGATCGCGGTTCCACAGTTCCAGCGGGTCCACGGGTTGCACATCGTAATGGCCATAAAACAGGATATGTGGCCCGTCGCCATCAACATGCCCCACCACCATCGGATGTCCGGGGGTGGCGCGTTTTTCGGCAGCAACCCCAAGGCTTTGCAGATCAGCCACCAGCCAATCGGCGGCGGTCTGGCAATCGTCCTTATAGGCCGGGTCGGTGGAAACTGACGGGATGCGCAGCAATTCCATCATCCGGTCCAGCGCCTGCGGCAGGTCTTCGTCAATACGGGAAAGGACGGTGTCCAAACTCATCGGGGTCGCTCCTGTGTCTGTTTGGGGCGAAGCGTAGCATCCGGTGCCGCACTGTCCAGAGGGGGACTTGATGGAAATCAAGGTGGCGGGCAGGGTATGGGCCTAAGGCAAGACATGGGAAAACCCTGCTCAAAAGGCAGGCATATGCGAACAAGACAAGGAAGACCCCCGTGGATTATTCGGCTCAACTGGATCAGGCGCTGAACGCTTTGCACAGCGAAGGACGCTATCGTACTTTCATCGACATCGAACGGAAGAAGGGCCAGTTTCCTCACGCGGTCTGGCAGCGGCCCGACGGGACGGAAAAAGACATCACTGTCTGGTGTGGCAACGATTATCTGGGCATGGGGCAGCATCCCGTGGTTCTGGCCGCCATGCACGAAGCAATCGACGCCACCGGCGCGGGATCGGGCGGGACGCGGAATATTTCCGGCACCACGGTCTATCACAAACGGCTGGAGGCCGAACTGGCCGACCTGCATGGCAAGGAAGCCGCGCTTGTATTTACCAGCGCCTATATTGCCAATGATGCCACGCTCAGCACGTTGCCCAAACTGTTTCCGGGGCTGATCATCTATTCGGATGAATTGAACCACGCCTCGATGATCGAAGGGGTGCGCCGCAATGGCGGGGCCAAGCGCGTGTTCCGGCATAATGACGTGGCCCATCTGCGCGAATTGCTGGCGGCGGACGATCCCGCCGCGCCCAAGCTGATCGCCTTTGAATCGGTCTATTCGATGGACGGCGATTTTGGTCCAATCGAAGCCATTTGCGATCTGGCAGACGAATTCAACGCCCTGACCTATATTGACGAGGTTCACGCTGTCGGCATGTACGGCCCGCGCGGTGGCGGTGTGGCGGAACGGGATCGGCTGATGCATCGGCTGGATATTATCAACGGTACGCTGGCCAAGGCCTATGGCGTGATGGGCGGCTATATCGCGGCCAGCGCCAAAATGTGTGATGCGGTGCGGTCTTATGCGCCGGGCTTTATCTTCTCGACCTCGCTGGCGCCAACGCTGGCGGCGGGGGCCACTGCGTCGGTTGCGTTCCTGAAAACAGCCGAGGGGCAAAAGCTGCGGGACAAACACCAGACGCAGGCGAAAATCCTGAAAACCCGCCTGAAGGGGCTGGGCCTGCCGATCATCGACCACGGCAGCCATATCGTGCCGGTGATCGTGGGCGATCCGGTTCATACCAAAATGCTGTCGGATATGCTGCTGGATGGATACGGGGCCTATGTGCAGCCGATCAATTTCCCAACGGTGCCGCGCGGTACGGAACGGTTGCGCTTTACCCCGTCCCCGGTGCATGGCGCGGCGGAAATGGATCACCTTGTCCGTGCGCTGGATGGGCTTTGGGCGCAGTGTAAGCTGAATCGTGCCGAAATGTCCGCCTGAACCTCCGCAGACTGCATTTGTCCTTGAGTTATGCTACGCTGGCGGAAAGAAAGGTCGTATCTCGAATCGAGCAGGTTCGGCAAGCGGCGAAGCTTAGGGGCAGATGGGGATGATCAGGCGCAAGACACCGCGTATGGACGAGGAGCCACAGGTCGAGCCGAAAGGTTTCGACGCGTTCGAGATGCGTTTGGGGGACTCCATGCGTGGCGAACGGGCCACGATGGGGAAATCCTTGCTGGATGTGCAGCGCGAGCTGCGCATCAAGGCGTCCTATATCGCTGCCATAGAAAATGCCGATCCCTCGGCTTTTGACACGCCCGGTTTTATTGCTGGCTATGTGCGGTCATATGCCCGCTATCTGGGGATGGACCCGGATCAGGCCTTTGTGGATTTTTGCCGTGAAAGCGGATTTTCCACCGCACACGGTATGTCAGCCGAGGCATCTTCGATCCGCAAAAAACCAACACCTGCCGCGCCCATCGTGTCTGAACGGGACCCGTTCGCCACGGCAGCGACGCCATTCGCCCCATCGAAAGAAGCATTCTTTGCACGGGTTGAACCCGGTGCCATTGGTTCGGCGCTTGTGTTGTTACTGTTGATTGGCTCTATCGGGTTTGGTGGGTATACCGTTTTGAACGAGGTGCAGCGCGTACAGTTGGCCCCGGTTGAAAATACCCCCGATGTGCTCGCCGATCTGGACCCGCTGGCGAACCGCCCGCTGGGCCGCGAACAGGCGGCAGATGCGCGCACCGGCGGTACGGGGTTGTATACTCCCCCCAGCGCCGAGGCGCTGGACAGGTTGTATCGCCCACAGGCGCTGGACGTGCCCGTGATGGTGGCGCGCGATGCTCCGATTTCGACGTTGAACCCCGATACGGTTGGCAGTTTCCGTGCCGAAGACGAACAGCCAGTACAGATGGCCTCTGTCACTGGGGGCGCCCGTGAACCGTCCTCGGTTCCGTCGGTGCCGCAGGTGGTCGAACAGGCCGCTCCCGGTGTGGAAATGGTGGCTGTGCGCCCGGCGTGGGTGCGCGTGCGGGCCGCCGATGGCAGCGTGATCTTCGAGGGGATCATGGAAGCTGGCGACCGCTGGATCGTACCGCAAACCGAGGAAGCCCCGACATTGCGGGTAGGGGAATCCAGCGCGATTTATTTCGCGGTGAACGGCCAACATTACGGCCCGGTCGGCAATCGTGGGACTGTCACCAGCAATCTGGCGCTGTCGGTGGATAATCTGACCTCGGCGTATACGGTGGCGGATCTGGCCCAGCATCAGGAATTGGCCCGGACTGTGGCGCAGGTCGATACCCTGCCGCAGCCCGTGGCGGATTGATCGCACCGTTTCGGTATCATTTGTGAATACCCCCTTGGCCGCATTGAAGCGCAGGCCGGGGGGCGCTATTTAGCCCACAGAACCCAATGATCCAAGGACGGGACGCATGTCGCTGAACCATGTTCGCCCGTGGCGCAATATCTATCGCCGCGAAAGCCGAAAAATCCATGTTGGCCCCGTGGCTGTTGGGGGGGACGCGCCGATTTCGGTGCAGACCATGACCAACACGCTGACCACCGATGTCAAAGCGACCATTGATCAAATCCAGCGCGCGGCAGATGCCGGGGCAGATATTGTACGCGTGTCGGTGCCTGACGAAGGGTCGTCCAAGGCGCTCAGGGAAATCGTGCGCGAAAGCCCTGTGCCGATTGTGGCGGATATTCATTTCCATTACCGGCGCGGGATTGAATCGGCGCAGGCCGGTGCGGCTTGTCTGCGGATCAACCCCGGAAATATCGGGTCGCCCGAACGGGTGAAAGAAGTCATTCAGGCGGCACGGGATCATGGGTGCTCCATTCGGATCGGTGTGAATGCCGGATCGCTGGAAAAGCATCTGTTGGAAAAATACGGCGAACCCTGTCCCGATGCTATGGTTGAATCCGGGATGGAGCATATCCGCATTCTTCAGGACAATGATTTCCACGAATTCAAAATCAGCGTGAAGGCCAGCGATGTGTTCATGGCGGCGGCGGCGTATCAACAACTGGCCGAACGCACGGATGCGCCGATCCATCTGGGCATTACCGAGGCCGGGGGGCTGATGTCCGGGACGATCAAATCCTCGATCGGGTTGGGCAATCTGCTGTGGATGGGTATTGGCGATACGATCCGCGTTTCCCTGTCTGCCGACCCGGTAGAAGAGGTGAAGGTCGGATATGAAATCCTGAAATCGCTGGGCCTGCGGCATCGCGGGGTGAATATCATTTCCTGCCCGTCCTGCGCACGGCAGGGGTTTGATGTGATCAAAACCGTGGAAACGCTGGAAAAACGGCTGGAACATATCAAAACGCCCATGAGCCTGAGCATCATCGGCTGCGTGGTCAATGGCCCCGGAGAGGCGCTGATGACCGATGTGGGCTTTACCGGCGGCGGGGCCGGGTCTGGCATGGTGTATCTGGCGGGCAAGGCCAGCCATAAGATGAGCAACGATCAGATGGTCGATCATATCGTGGCCGAGGTGGAAAAACGCGCCGAAGCGATTGAGGCGGGCCAAGTCGAAGTGATGGATGAGGACGTTTAAAAACGCCCTCTAACGAACTTGCTTCGCAAGGTATTTTTCCAAAACCACGGCGGGAACATCGCCGCGCACGATCATGGTTTCAAAGACATAGCTGGGGGCGGTATCCAACCCCAGCTTTTGCGCGGCGGGGGCGTTCAGCGGTAGCTGATACAGGTGGATGCGTCCGGCCGTGGCCCAATCTGTCAGCATGTCCAGCTTTGCAACACAGTCCGGGCAATCGGGGGCTGTAATAATCGTCAGGCGCGGGACATTTTCCGGCCCGGCCACGGGTTGCGCGAACAACTGAGGGGCCAGTTCCACCAGCAGGGCGCGATCCGCGTCGATTTCATCACGATACCCCAAGGCGGCGGTCGGAACGGCTGGGCGGTCAGGCTGAAACGCGGGCAGGGTCAGCGCCGGATCGGCCAATAGAACCTGCCGGATTTCGCGCCCCATCAGGGCGCGTTCCGTGGGGGTCAGGCTGCGAAAATCAGTCTCCGCAGCCTGCGCGGTTGTCGCGGTCAACAAGACCACAAGGAAGGGCTTAATCCGCACGAACGGCGGCCACCAGTTCCATCATATTTGCCAGCGGTACGTAGCCGCGCAGCATTTCCTGTTCCAACACAAAGGTCGGCGTGCCAGAGATTTGCAGCGCCCCGGCCAGCGTGTGATTGTCGCTGAGGATTTGGTTCACCTGCGGATCGTTCAGTTTCGCCACGATCGCATCGGTATCCAGGTCCAGCTTGTCCGCCAGCCGCGCCAGCGATTTTTCCGCGATATTGCCCTTGAAGCCCATCAGTTCGTTATGGACCTTTTCATAGGCGTCATCGCCCGCGACCAGTTTCGTCGCAATCGCAAACCGCGAGGCCAGAACCGACTGTTCGCCCAGAATCGGGAACTCTTTGACGATGAAACGGATATTTCCGTCTGCTTCGATCAGTTGGTTCACCTCGTCAAAGGCCTTTTTGCAGTAGCCACAGCGGTAATCCATGAATTCAACCAGCGTGATGTCACCATCCGGGTTGCCGCCAACCCAGCTATTGGGGTCTTCAAAGATTTGCTTGGCATAGGCCTGAACCATCTGTTGTTCGGCCTGAACCTGTGCCTGTTGCTGGCGGCTTTCATAGATTTGATACGCCTCCAGGATCACTTCGGGGTTTTCCAGAAGATAGGCGCGGATTTCAGCACGGAACGCGGCGCGTTCGTCATCCGACATAGCAGAGATGTCAAAAGCCTGGGCCGGGGCGGCGAAACCAGCCGCGATCAGCGCCGCAGAGGCGAGAAGTTTTTTCATATCAATTCCTTTGTTTTACAGCGGCTTCCGAGGCAGAAATCACATCCTGCGCCCGAAGCCAAGGGGCGGAGCCGCGAGGCAGTAACCCCTCGGCGCGTTTGGCATGGATCAGCGCATCTTTGGGTCGACCGATCAGCGCATAGCGTTCCGCTGTCACGACCGAGGCCAGCCCGGTTTGCCCGGTCTGCGCATAGGCCATAGCAAGATCACGCAAAAGGTGCGGATCGTTTGCATCTTTTCTATGCGCTTTTTCAAGAACTTGCTGGGCGTTTTTTGCCTGTCCGGCGGCCAGCAGCGCTCGCCCATATCCCCCCAGTACCAGCGCATTATCGGGGGCCAGTGATGCGGCGGTTTTGGTGGCGGCGACTGCGGCTTGTGCTTTGCGGCTTTCCAGCAGGATTTGCCCACGCAGATCATGGGCGAAGGCGTCCTTTGGCCGCATCGCCACCAAACGGTCGGCGCTGGCGATGGCGCGGGCGGTATCGGGTTTGCGGTGATAGGCGACCGCTTCGCGCATCACCTGAATATCCGGCGTCAGGCTTTTGGCCGCGCGGCGCAGCGTCCAACTGGACGCGCGTTCATAGGCTGACAGTTTTCCTTGGGCGCGGGCAAACCAGTATTCGGCATCTGGGTTCGGCTTGGTGTGATCTGTCAGGCCTGCTGACAGGGCCTTGATCGCGCGCAGCCGGTCGCGGGACAGTGGATGGGTGCGGGCATAGGGGTCTTGCCGATTTTCCGCCAGCATGTCCTGACCGCGAAAAATATCCAGAACTTCCAGAAAGGCCTGTGGCGGGATGCCTGCACTGACCATGTAGCGCAGGCCAGATGTATCGGCGGCGCTTTCTTCGGCGCGGGTGTGACCCAAAAACACCCGCTGGGCCGATCCGGCCATCCCCAGCCCAATCCCCGAGGCCGCAGAGCTGTTACCCGAACTGACCGCCGCGGCAGCGGCCAACGCCATCCCCAGCCCGGCCAGCGTATTCGCCGCGCGGGCGTTTTGCATCCGGCGGGCAATATGGCCATTGGCGATATGGGCGGCTTCGTGGGCGATCACCGATTGCAATTGCGCGGCGCTGGTCAGTTTCAGCAACAGGCCGGAATGAATAAAGATATGCCGATTATCAACGATAAAGGCGTTATAGGTGTGATCATCAATCACCATCACCTGAATCGATGACGCAGGCAGACCCGCGGCTGTCAGCACAGGCCGCGCCAGACGGGACAGCGCGTGTTCGATATCGGCATCGCGCAACAGCGTCACCGCCCGCGCAGGCAGGGCCATACACAGAAGGATCGTCAAAACTGCGGCGATCTGGCGTAGCTGTGGCATTGACGGCGTGCCTGTTTCCCTGTGAATTGGCGCTTCTTACATGGCACCATAGGAAGATAGAGATGCGAAACTCAAGGCGTGGCGAGGTTGATCCCTTTATTGTGATGGACGTGATGGAGGCCGCCCGCGCCGCCGAAGAAGCCGGGCGCCATATCATCCACATGGAAGTGGGCCAGCCCAGCACGCCAGCCCCGGCAGGCGCACGGCGAGCCTTGGCGCAGGCGATGGAACAGGATGCGTTGGGCTATACCGTGGCCTTGGGGTTGCCCGCACTTCGCAAGCGGATCGCGCAACTATATGGGGAATGGTATAACGTCGATCTGGATTGGAACCGGGTTGTTGTGACACCGGGGTCCAGCGGGGCGTTTATTCTGGCCTTTACCGCGTTGTTTGATCGCGGCGCACGGGTGGGGATTGGCGAACCGGGGTATCCTTCGTATCGGCAAATCCTGAAGGCGCTGGATCTGGAACCCGTGGGATTGCCCGCCCGCCCGGAAAACCGGCTGCAACCTGTGCCTGCGGATTTTGCAGGGCTTAATCTGGATGGGTTGATGGTGGCCTCGCCTGCGAACCCGTCGGGGACTATGCTGGACCGTGATGCGATGGCGGCGTTGGTGGGGGCTTGTGCGGAAACCGGAACCAGTTTCATCAGCGATGAAATTTACCACGGCATCGAATACGAGGCCAAGGCGGTCACGGCGCTGGAAGTCACGGATGATTGTTATGTGATCAATTCGTTTTCCAAGTATTTCAGCATGACCGGATGGCGTGTGGGTTGGATGGTCGTGCCAGAAGATCATGTGCGGCTGGTCGAACGGATCGCGCAGAACATGTTTATCTGCCCGCCCCATGTCAGTCAGGTGGCCGCGTTGCACGCGATGGAATGCCGCGAGGAACTGGACGCGAATATGGCGGTCTATGCGAAAAACCGGGCCATGATGATCGAGGGACTACCCAAGGCCGGATTCGACCGGATCGCGCCGCCGGATGGGGCGTTCTATATTTATGCCGATGTCAGCCATCTGACCAATGACAGCCGCGCCTTTGCCGCCGAGATTTTGGAAAAAGCCGGTGTCGCGGTCACGCCGGGGCTGGATTTCGATCCGGTGCGCGGGGCAGGGACGTTGCGGTTTTCCTATGCCCGATCAACGGCGGATATGGAGGAAGGCCTGCGGCGGCTGACTCGTTTCATGCAAGAACGCAGCGCCTGACGCGGCGTCGCGCCTTTGAGTATTTATAGCAAGATGAAAGCAGGGGCTGGGCAGACCCGGCCCCTTTGCGCTATTTTCAGGTGAAACCAGCCGGGCAGGGCGGATGAGCAGAATTTTACGGGTTATTTTGGTGTTGGTGGCGTTGCTGCCGGTCACGGCGCGGGCGCAGGATTTCAGCGGTCTGGCGCGGGTCGAGGTGGGCAATTCCCAGATCTCGGATGCGTGGGGCGGTGGGCTGAGGCTGGAACTGGCGCTGACGCAGGGCGTACCATTCCGGGTGTATACGCTGGATGAACCGCGGCGTCTGGTGCTGGATTTTCGGGAAATCGACTGGACGGGCGTGACCAGCGATGTGCTGCTGAATGCGGATCGTGCCAGCGGGGTGCGGTTCGGGACATTCCGGCCCGGATGGTCGCGGATGGTGCTGGATTTAGCCGGGCCGATGGCGCCGGAGGCTGTGGAAATGAAGGTTGATCCGACCAGCGGAAAGGCGCGGCTGCGCGTCGATATGGCGCCGGTCGATCAGGCCAGCTTTGCCGCCGGAGCTGGCGCACCGCATGATCCGCGTTGGGATTTACCTGCCCCTGCGCAGGTGGCGCAACGGCAGGCGCGCGGGGACGGCCCCTTGGTGGTGGTTCTGGACCCCGGTCACGGCGGCATTGATCCCGGCGCGGAACGGGAAGGCAAGGCAGAAAAAGATCTGATGCTGGCCTTTGCCAAGGAGCTGAAAGAAGTCTTGCTGCGGTCAGGCCGGTTTCAGGTGGTCCTGACCCGCGAAAACGATGAATTCGTATCGCTGGAACGCCGGATAGCCATCGCGCACGAGGCTGGGGCGCATGTGTTCCTGTCGCTTCATGCGGATGCTTTGTCCGAAGGACAGGCGCAGGGCGCGACGTTGCATTTATTGCGCGACAGCGCCAGTGACGAGGCGACGCAACAATTGGCGGAGCGCCATGACCGGGACGATATTCTGTCTGGTGTGGATTTGCGCGGGCAGGACGATGTTGTGGCCGGTATCCTGATGGATATGGCGCGACAGGAAACCCAACCCCGTGCCGAACGTCTGGCGCGGGGTATGATTACGGGGTTTCGCACCGCAAAGGTGCCGGTCAATACGCGGCCTTTACGATTTGCTTCGTTTTCGGTGCTGAAATCGGCTGATATTCCGTCGATCCTGCTGGAGGTGGGGTTCATGTCGAATGCCCGCGATCTGAAAAATCTGGGCAATCCGAACTGGCGGTTGGAAATGGCGGTCGCGATCCGGGATTCACTGCGTAAATGGATGACAGAAGATGCCGCCCTGAAGGAATTGGTGCGGCATTGAACCGGGTGAAACAGCCGGGGGGCGGAAAGCTGCCGCCTGTTCAACGCTTCTTGTTTTGACGCTAGCTGTCGTGAACAGTATAGAGGCGCAACCTAATTGATAAAGGCGGCGGCGGGTGCTGAGGTTTATACTTTCCTTTTTCGGGTCCATTTTCACGGCAGTCACATTGGGGCTGGCGGTTGTTGCGCTGAGTATCGGGGCCGTGTTCTGGATTTACGGGCAGGATTTGCCAAGCCACGAAAGCCTTGCGCAGTATAAACCGCCGACAATCAGCCGGATTTATTCCGGCGAAGGGCAGATTATCGACGAATTTGCCAAGGAACGCCGCCTGTTTGCCCCGGCGGATGAAATCCCGGACATGGTGAAACACGCCTTCATCAGCGCCGAGGACAAGAATTTTTATACCCACAAGGGCTATGACGCGCGCGGGATGGTGTCTGCCGCGATTGATGCCGTGAAATCGCGCGGGCGTAATGTGCGCGGGGCGTCGACCATCACGCAGCAGGTGATGAAGAATTTCCTGCTGGGCGGCGAGCGCAAGATCGAACGCAAGATCAAGGAAATCATTCTGGCCACCCGTCTGGAAGAAACGCTGCCGAAGGATAAAATCCTTGAGCTGTATCTGAATGAAATCTTCCTTGGGCAGAATTCCTATGGTGTGGCAGCTGCGGCGCAGACCTATTTCAATAAGACTCTGAGCGAGTTGACCCCGCACGAGGCGGCAATGCTGGCGTCCATGCCCAAAGCGCCGTCTGATTTCCATCCGGTGCGCAACAAGGACCGGCTGTTGAAACGCCGGAATTATGTGCTGCGCGAGATGAAGGAAAACGGATATATCACGGCGGCCGTGTACGAAACCGAGGTAAAAGCCCCGCTGCAATCGGTGCAAAACGGAGATTTCGAAAGCTTCCGCACGGCGCTGCCGCCGCGGGATTACTTTACCGATGAAATCCGGCGGCAACTGTCGGATGAATTTGGCGAGGGCGAGTTTTTTACCGGCGGCCTGACCGTCCGCGCCACGATTGACCCAGAAATGCAGGTGGATGCCGCTGTGGCGCTGCGCCGGGGGCTGGAAGAATATGACCGCTCGCGGGGGATTTGGAACGGCACCGGCAAGAAAATCGACCCGGCCAAGCTGAGCACCGAAGAAAGCTGGCGTGCGGCCTTGGCGGAAACCGAAGTATCGCGCGACATTCAATTGAATGGGCGCTGGTATCCGGCGGTGGTGTTGGAACTGGGTAAAAACGACGCCCGGATCGGCATCGAAGGGATCGACACCGACGCGGACGGCCATTGGATCGAAGCCAAGGACGTGCAATGGGCGCGTAAGCGGCTGGACGATGGCAAGCTGGCGAAAAAGGCCCGCGTGGCGGCGGACCTGCTGGATGTGGGCGATGTGGTTCTGGTGCGTGCCATGACCAAGGACAGCGATAACAGCTTTATCCGCTGGACCCTGCGGCAAGTGCCCGAGGTGCAGGGCGGATTCATGGCAATGGACGTGAATACTGGCCGTGTGATCGCCATGCAAGGCGGGTTCAGCTATCAGGATTCGGTGTTCAACCGTGCCACGCAGGCGATGCGCCAACCCGGTTCCAGCTTCAAGCCTTTCGTCTATGCCTCGGCCCTGGACAGCGGCTATAGCCCCGCCACGATCGTGATCGACGCCCCGATCGAGATTAACACGCCCCAAGGGCTGTGGCGGCCCAAAAACTCGTCCAACCAATATTACGGGCCAACACCGCTGCGGACTGGGATTGAACGGTCGCGGAACCTGATGACGATCCGACTGGCGCAAGAGGTGGGCATGGACGTGGTGGCCGCCTATGCCGAAAAATTCGGGGTCTATGACCAGATGGGCGAATTTTTGGCGAACTCTTTGGGGGCCGAAGAAACCACGCTGTTCAAGATGGTGGCCGCCTATGCGATGTTCGCCAATGGCGGCGAACGGGTGGAACCCACGCTGGTGGACCGGGTGCAGGACCGCTATGGCAAAACGATCTATCGGCATGACAAACGGGTTTGCACCGATTGCGCCGATCCGATGCTGCGGAAATCAGACAGCCCCCATATCGTATCGAACCGCGAACGGGTGATGGATGCGATTACGGCGTATCAGTTGACTTCGATGATGCAGGGGGTGGTTCAGCGCGGGACTGCCGCGGGTGTGGTGCGTCTGGGGGTGCCGACCGCTGGCAAGACCGGGACCACCAACGATGCCAAGGACGTTTGGTTTGTCGGCTTCACCAGCAATATCGTGGCGGGCTGTTACATGGGCTATGACACGCCGCGCCCGCTGGGGCGGGGGGCCTATGGCGGGTCCATGTGCGGCCCGGTGTTTCAGGAGTTCATGCTGAAAGCGACCGAAAAATATGGCGGCGGGAAATTCCGCGTGCCGCCGGGCGGGCATTTCATCAAGATTGATCGCTTTACCGGCGCACGTCTGGCGGATGATGCCGGTGGGGAAAACGTGGTGGCGGAATATTTCCGCGATGGCGAAGAACCGATTTTCGGCGTCATGTATGATGGCGGTTTCGCTATGGGGTCGAACCTGCCGCTGTTCGAAGAAGTGCAGGAACATTCGCAAGAGGTGACGACCTCAACCGGGCAACGCGCGGTGGTGGGACCGAAAGCGTCTTTCGGGTCGGTGTCTTCGGGCGGTTTGTATTAACCCAGCATTCAGACCATGCGCCCCGCCTTGCCCCGGCTGGCGGGGTAAGCTATCACGCAAGCCGGAAACGAAAATTAGCAGGATTATCCCATGCGCGCAGAGGTTCAGAACACGGTTTCAGCCATCGAGAAATCGCTTGCCCTGTTGCGGCAGCGGATGAATTGGGAAACCGCCCAATACCGGATGGAAGAATTCAACGCCCGCGTTGAAGACCCGACCCTGTGGGACGATCCCGATGCCGCGCAAAAGCTGATGCGTGAACGCCAGTCATTGCTGGATGCGATCACCGCGCATGACGATATGAAACAAGAACTGGCCGACAATATCGAGCTGATCGAACTGGGCGAAATGGAAGACGATCAGGATGTCGTCAAAGAGGCCGAAGATTCGATCAAGACGCTGGCAAAGAAAGCCGCCGAAAAAGAACTGGAAGCCCTGCTGAACGGCGAAGCGGACGGCAGCGATACCTTCCTTGAAATCAACTCGGGCGCGGGGGGGACGGAATCCTGCGACTGGGCGTCGATGCTGGCGCGGATGTATGTCCGCTGGGCCGAAAAAAAGGGCTACGAGGTCGAGCTTCAGTCGATAAACCACGGCGAAGAGGCTGGGATCAAATCCGTGGCTTATAAAATTTCCGGGCATAATGCCTATGGCTGGCTGAAATCGGAATCCGGGGTGCATCGTCTGGTGCGGATTTCGCCCTATGACAGCTCGGCGCGGCGGCATACCTCGTTCAGTTCGGTCTGGGTGTATCCGGTGGTCGACGACAATATCGAGATTGATGTGAACCCCGCCGATATTCGGATTGATACCTATCGGTCCTCGGGGGCGGGTGGTCAGCACGTCAACACCACCGACTCGGCGGTGCGGATCACGCACATGCCCACCGGGATTGTGGTCACATCATCGGAAAAATCGCAGCACCAGAACCGTGATATCGCCATGAAGGCGCTGAAATCGCGCCTGTACCAGATGGAGCTGGACCGCCGTAACGAAGCCATCAACGCCGCCCACGAAGCCAAGGGCGATGCCGGGTGGGGCAACCAAATCCGGTCTTATGTGTTGCAGCCGTATCAGATGGTCAAAGACCTGCGCACGGGGTTTGAAACCTCGGACACGCAGGGGGTTCTGGATGGCGATCTGGATGGGCTGATGGCGGCCACGCTGGCGATGCAGGTGTCGGGCAAATCGCGGGCAGAGGCGAACGCGGAAGACTAAATTTGTGCTGGCAGGCTTGTCAGTTGCAAACAGTTCAGAAAGATTACACCGGCAGGGGAATTTCCCCTGCCTTTTACGTTTCGTCCAATGGGGAGAATTGGAATGGGTGATCTGCTGGACCGCGACGCGCTGGACCTGTCGGGGATGATCGAACGGCGCGAACTGAGCGCCGAGGAATTGATGAAGGCCACGCTGGCGCAAATCGGCGCGTGGAACCCCCATGTTAATGCCGTTGTGGCGCAGCGAGATGGCGACGAAATGCTGGCCGAAGCTCGCGCCGCCGATAACACCCCGCGCAAGGGCTGGCTGCATGGTATCCCGATGGCGGTGAAGGATCTGGCCAATGTCAAAGGGCTGGTTTCGTCCTTTGGGTCGCCCATTTTCGCCGGGCAGGTGGCCGAGGCGGATGATATATTCGTGGCTCGGATGCGGGCGGCGGGGGCGCTGATCCTTGGCAAAACCAATGTGCCGGAATTTGGGCTGGGCAGTCACACGTTCAATCCGGTTTATGGCCCGACACGCAATCCCTATGACGTGACGCGCAGCGCCGGGGGATCGTCCGGTGGGGCGGCTGTGGCACTGGCAACCCGGATGCTGCCAATTGCCGATGGATCGGACATGATGGGCAGCCTGCGCAATCCGGCGGGGTGGTGCAACGTGTATGGGTTCCGCCCGACATGGGGGCGGGTGCCGTTTGAACCGATTGGCGACAGTTACCTGCAAACGCTGGCTACAAATGGCCCGATGGGGCGGTCCCCCGCAGATATTGCCGCGCTGTTGCAGGTGCAGGCCGGGCGCGACCCGCGTCAACCTTTTGGTCTGGACAACGAAGATTTCAGCGCCGGGCTAACCACCCCGGTGACGGGGCAGCGAATTGCATGGCTGGCGGATTGGGACGGGGCCTATGAGATGGAACCCGGTATTCTGGACCTGTGCGAGGCCGCGCTGGATGTCTACCGTGATCTGGGCGTGACCGTGGATCGGGTGCAGGCTCCGTTCCCTGCCGAAAAGATATGGGAGGCATGGCAAACCCTGCGCTGGTACGCTGTTGCCTGTAAATTCGCGCCGCTTTATGCGCAGGATAAAACCCGTGCGATGCTGAAACCTGCGGCTGTCTGGGAAATTGAAAACGGCCTGCCGCTAAGCGGGATGGACGTTCATCGGATGAGCGTGATCCGGTCCGAGTGGTTCCGGGCTGCGGCAGAGCTGTTTACCAAATACGATGCCTTTGCCATTCCCACCGCACAGGTTTGGCCCTTTGATGTGGACATGGTGCATCCGACGCAAATCAACGACAAGGACATGGATACCTATCACCGCTGGATGGAGGTGGTGATCCCCGCCAGCCTGCTGGGCCTGCCTGCGCTGTCGGTTCCGGTTGGGTTTGGGACCAATGGTTTGCCGATGGGGATGCAACTGGTTGGGGCATCGCGCAACGATGCGGGCATTCTGCAATTGGGACAGGCGTATCACGCTGCGACACAATGGCCCAGTAAAATGCCGCCAAAGCTACCCTGACGCTTGATTTTACGGGCAAAACCCGCTCCCATACTCAAAAATATGAATATTTTCGCTTTGGGAGGAGTGGATGCCGTATGAATTGGAACACGGTGCGCCCGAATTAGGGCGCGCCAGTTTTGATGTGTTGAAAGAAGCCCTGCGCCGGGCGTGGGCCGATATGAAACGCGCCCCCGGTTTCGGGTTTGTCTTTGCCTCGGTCTATGTGGTGTTGGGGCTGATTTTTGCGTGGATCACCTTTGCCACCGGAAAAACCTATTGGCTGATCTTTGCGGCTGTGGGCTTTCCCCTGTTCGGGCCGTTCGCAGCGGTGGGCCTGTACGAGGTCAGCCGCCGGATCGAACAAGGCCGCGCAATGGATATGTATCAGATTTTCGGTGTCATAGCGAAACAGTCCAAACGGCAACTGCCATCCATCTGCGCCATCGTGATTTTCATGTTTCTGTTCTGGTTCTTTATTGCCCATATGATTTTCGCCCTGTTCATGGGGCTTAGCACCATGACCAATGTATCATCGTCCTATGATGTGTTTTTGACCCCAAACGGGGTGATGATGCTGGGCGTGGGAACCGTGGTGGGCGCGCTGTTTGCGCTGCTGCTGTATATGATCACGGTCATCAGCCTGCCGATGCTGCTGGATCGCGAGGTGGATTTCGTTACCGCCATGATCACCTCGTTCCAAACGGTTGTGCGCAATCCCGTGCCAATGCTGGCGTGGGCATTGTTCATCGCGGCGGTGACATTCGTGGCCATGATCCCGTGGTTTCTGGGGCTGTATGTGGTGCTGCCGTTATTGGGTCATGCGACATGGCATTTATATCGCCTGCTCAGCGATGCGGGGGCGGTCGATCCTGTCTGAGTCGCGGATCGGCGGGTTCCCTCTGATCCTGATCCGCCGCGTCGATCGGCAACAGATCGCGCGGCGGACCGATGCGGATCGGTGGCGGTTCGCCTGTTGGGGCAGGGGCCGTGGAACCGGGCGGACCATCGCCTGTTCGGTGATGGGATTCGCGCAGTCTGGTGCCTAAAAGTGACCTGTTTTCAGTGGGATATTCATTGCTGGCGGTGCAGGTGCTTATCTGTGGTCAAGGCGCGGATGGGCCGCGCCAAAAGCCAAAGTAAAGGACCACATTCATGACTATTGCACATCGGATCACCGCGACCGCTTTTGCCATCACTCTGGCGGCACCGCTGCTGGCGGCACAAATTGATCCCGCCATCGACACTGACGGGGACGGGGCCTATAGCCTGGCGGAATTGCAGGTGGTGGCACCGGACATGACCGAAGACAGCTTTAACAGCTATGACATTTCGGCCGATGGGGTTCTGGACGCGGATGAAGCCGCCGCCATGCAAGAGGCCGGACTGCTACCGGCGAAAGAAGGTTAAGCCATCATCGCAATGAAAAAGGGGCCGGTGAAAACCGGCCCCGTTTCCGTGATCCATTCGAGGGATTTACAGCCCGCGTGACAGGGCCGCTACGCCGGTGCGGGCTACTTCGACCAGACCCAGCGGGCGCATCAGATCGGCAAAAGCGTCAATCTTTTCGGGCGTGCCGGTGATTTCAAAGACAAAGCTTTCCAGCGTGCTGTCCACCACATTGGCGCGGAAAATATCGGCCAGACGCAGCGCCTCGACCCGTTTTTCGCCATCGCCCTGCACCTTGATCAGGGCCAGTTCACGTTCAACGGCGGCCCCTTCTACGGTCAGGTCGTGAACTTCGTGAACCGGGACAATCCTGCCCAGTTGCGCCTTGATCTGTTCAATCACCTGCGGCGTGCCAGTGGTGCAGATGGTGATGCGCGACCGATGTCCGGCATGGTCGATTTCAGCCACGGTCAGGCTGTCGATGTTATAACCGCGCGCACCAAACAGGCCGATCACACGGGCCAGAACGCCCGCTTCGTTATCGACGATCACGGCCAGCGTGTGTTTTTCGCTGACGTCCGAAAAATTCGGGCGCAGGTTATATGCGGAATGTTTGGAGGAGCCTTTTTTGATCTGTAGGGCAGACATGATGTTTTCCTTGCTGAAGGGTACGGGATGGAAAGGCCGGGCGCAGCAACACCGCCGCGCCCGAAGCCCGTCATCAAACCAGAACGGCGCCGGTGTTGCCGATGGCGTCCTTGGTGCTGGCATCGCCCAGCAGCATCTTGTTATGCGGCTCGCCCGACGGGATCATCGGGAAGCAGTTTTCGTGTTTTTCCACCAGACAGTCGAAAATCACCGGGCCGTCATAATTGATCATTTCCATGATCGCATCGTCCAGATCATCCGGGTTGTCGCAATAGATGCCCTTGGCCCCGAATGCCTCGGCCAGCTTTACGAAATCGGGCAGCGCCTCGGACCACGAATGTGAATAGCGTTCGCCATGCAGCAATTCCTGCCATTGGCGCACCATCCCCAGACGTTCATTATTCAGGATGAACTGTTTCACCGGCAGACGGAATTGTACGGCGGTGCCCATTTCCTGCATATTCATCAGCCAAGACGCTTCGCCCGCGACGTTGATCACCAGCGATTCAGGATGCGCCATCTGCACCCCGATCGAGGACGGGAAGCCATAGCCCATCGTCCCCAATCCGCCCGAGGTCATCCAGCGATTGGGATCGTCAAAGCCCAAATACTGCGCGGCCCACATCTGATGCTGCCCCACTTCGGTGCAGATATAGCGGTCGTGGCTTTTGGTCAGCGCCTCAAGCCGTTGCAGGGCGTATTGCGGTTTGATGGTCTTGCCGGATTGGGTGAATTTCAGGCAGTCGACTTTTTGCCATTCGTTGATTTTGCCCCACCATTTGGCCAGACCTTCCTTGTTGGTCTTGCGCCCGCGCGCTTTCCAGACTTTCAGGATGTCTTCCAGAACATGAGCCACGTCACCGACAATGGGAATATCCACCCGGATCACCTTGTTGATTGATGACGGGTCAATGTCTATATGCACCTTTTTGGAATTCGGGCTGAACGCATCAATGCGGCCTGTGATCCGGTCATCAAAACGGGCGCCGATATTGATCATCAGATCGCAATCGTGCATTGCCATATTGGCCTCGTACAGGCCGTGCATCCCCAGCATTCCCAGCCATTTATCGCCCGAGGCCGGATACGCCCCCAACCCCATCAGGGTCGAGGTGATCGGGAACCCGGTCTGTTCCACCAGTTCACGCAACAGTTGGCTGGCCGCCGGGCCGGAATTGATGACGCCGCCGCCGGTATAGAAAATCGGCTTCTTCGCGGTTTCCATCGCCGCGACCAATTCGTTGATCGCGTCCATGTCGCCTTTGAGTTGCGGTTTATAGCGGCTGGTCGAAACCTTTTGCGGCGGGGTATATGCGCCGGTGGCAAATTGCACATCCTTGGGAATGTCGATCAACACCGGGCCGGGACGGCCAGCGGTGGCAACATGAAACGCCTCGTGCAGCGTGGCGGCCAGCGCGTCGGTTTCCTTTACCAGCCAGTTGTGCTTGGTGCAGGACCGGGTGATGCCCACGGTGTCTGCTTCCTGAAACGCATCCGAGCCGATCATAAAGGTCGGCACCTGACCCGTCAGAACCACAATCGGAATGCTGTCCAGCAGCGCATCGGTCAGGCCCGTCACGGCGTTAGTAGCACCGGGACCCGAGGTCACAAGCGCCACACCCGGCTTTCCGGTGGAACGGGCATAGCCTTCGGCGGCGTGAACGGCCCCCTGTTCGTGGCGCACCAGAATGTGACGAATATCGTTCTGCTGGAAAATTTCATCGTAAATCGGTAGCACAGCGCCTCCGGGATATCCGAATACGACGTCCACACCCTGATCCTTGAGGGCTTGAACTACCATTTTCGCTCCGGTCATTTGACGTGTCATGTTTTTGCTCCGTTTACGACGTCACTGTTATTGCCAAAGAAAAGCCCCCGATTTTTGGTCGGGGGCGCATGGGGTACCGTTATGGTGTCCGTTACCGGCCCATGCGCCATTTACCTACGATTACGACTAGCGTGTTCATCTAAAGGCTCCTTCGTGCGTGCGTGACCTTATGAGTGTGCGTGCGCAGCGTCAACCGTCATTCGACGGCAAATATGCCAAAAATCGGGTGAAATCTTTTCGATTATTACCCGAATTTGGAAATCCGCGACATTTTAGTAGGCGTGGTGACGATTCGACGGGTGGAATCGAAATCTTGAAAAGATTTCGGACCACGTTCCTTCAAAGAAAGCGGCACCGG
This sequence comes from Thalassovita litoralis, assembly GCF_900182725.1. Classification (GTDB taxonomy): domain Bacteria; phylum Pseudomonadota; class Alphaproteobacteria; order Rhodobacterales; family Rhodobacteraceae; genus Thalassobius; species Thalassobius litoralis. The sequence continues at coordinate 66,249 of NZ_FXTO01000014.1, read as the reverse complement.
CGCGATCAAAGGCTGACGCCGGTGCCTTGCAAAACCCCGTGTTCCAGCGCGTAGCGGGTCAATCCCGCGGTCGAGGAAATGCCCAGCTTGCGTTTGATATTCTTGCGATGGGTTTCGACGGTCCGCACGGAAATATCCAGGATCAGGGCCACTTCCTTGTTGGATTTGCCCTGTGCCAGTTGCAACAGAACCGTTTGTTCGCGTCCGGTCAGTTGTTCGCGTTGATCGCCGTTCGGCGGGGCCAGTGATCCCTTGGCGCCTGTACACAGATAACGTTCGCCCTGCATCACCGTGTCGATCGCCGTTTTGATTTTTTCCGGTGGAACGTCTTTCAGGACATAGCCGCGTGCTCCGTGGCTGAGCGCGGACGAGATATATTCGGGGCTGTCATGCATGGACAGGATCAGAATGCGGGTGTCCGGGCAGCGTTCCAGCACCATTTCCGTTGCCGTCAGCCCGCCGATGTCCGGCATATTCAGGTCCATCAGGATGACATCCGGGGACAAGCGCTGAACCTGTTCCACGATCTCGCGCCCATTCTTCAGTGCGCACAGGATTTCAATGTCATCATAGGCTTCCAGAATGGACTGAATGCCTTCGGCGACCATCGGGTGATCATCGACAATCACAACTTTGACCGGAGTGTTCATTCGACTGACTTCTTCTTATGGGATGTGGCGTCTTCGGGGGGCAGCAGGTGGGTCAGGGGAACCTTTGCGACAATCTCGGTGCCGGTGCGGCTGCTGGAAATGGTCAGGGTGCCATCCAACTGATCAATCCGTTCCTGCATATTACGCAAACCCAATCCTCCTGGTCCGCCTTTGGTCTGGCGGGATTGTGGAATGCCCTGTCCATTATCCGAAATCCGCAAGGTCGCGCCAGTGCGATGGCCGCGCAGGTCCATCTGCACACGGGTCGCGCCCGAATGGCGTTCGATATTGGTCAGGGCTTCTTGGGCAATCCTGTACAGCGCGATTTTGGATTCCTGATCCAGGCGGTTGCGAAAGACGACGGTGCTGAAATCCGTTTCGATGCCTGTGCGGGCGCTGAAATCTTCGGCCAGAGTTTTGATTGCGGGGCCAAGGCCCAGATCGTCCAATACGCCGGGGCGCAAGTCGCGGCTGATGCGACGCACCTCTTGGATGGCGCCGGACAGGTTGGATATGCCCCGGTCCAATGTATCGGCGGCGCGCGCGTCGCCTTGTGTCAGGCGTCGCTTGGTGGTGTCCAACGCATAGCGCACCCCGACAAGGATCTGGCTGATCCCGTCATGCAATTCCCGTGCAACGCGGCTACGTTCTTCTTCTTGGGCGTCGAAAACACGTTGGGTCAGCGCCTTGAGCTTGGCATCGGCCAGTCGTCTTTCGCGGATATTCAGCGCCATCCCCGAGATGAACACCAGCAGCAGGGCTGCCAGCGTGATCGCCCCAATATAATAGAACGTGTGCTGCACGCGCTGTTCCATCTCGATCCGTGCGGCCTGAACCGAGGCTTTGACATCGTCGATGAACACCCCGGTGCCAATGGCCCATTGCCAGTCCTGCAACCCCAACACATAGGCCACCATTTCGGCCTCTTCCCCGGTTGATGGTTTTTCCCATAAAAATTCATGCCAGCCCGCCCCCTGACGGGCCAGATCAATGAATGTGTCCACCACGGGCGTGCCTTGGCTGTCTTTCAATCCGCGCCAGTTGTGTCCAATATATTCGGTCTGGCGCGGGCTGACCAGATTGGTGCCGTCATAATCATAGACAAAGAAAAAGCCGTCCTTCCCATAGATCATGGCCGCCAAAATCTGGGCCACCTTTTCCTTGGCGGCTTCGTCATCGGGGGCGGCGACACCGTAAATGAAATAGAAACCGTTCCGGGCCTGCGTGACGTAATTGCGCAGCTCTTCTTTCTTGGCTTGCAACATACGCTGTTCCATCGCCAGAATTTCACGTTCCGCCACGCGGTGCGACTGCACCCCGACCATAAGCGCGATTCCGATGACGGACACCAACAGCGGTAAGGTCGCCAGAAGGAACAGCTTCTGGGCATAGGTCGGGCGCAGCGGGAACCAGTGATGCGGCATTGGCGAATCGTTCGGGCGGTTTGCGGGGGCTGTCGAAAGCTGACGGTCACTATCACCCAGACCGTCGCAAAGTGCAAAAGGCGGGAAATGCCATGCTTTACGCAAGGGAAGGCGGGAAAACAACAAAAACTGCGTATTTCTAGGTATTCACATCAAAAAGCGGTCAGGTAATGTGACCATACTATAAACGATCCGTCCGCTTCCTTTGGGGGGCGGGCCTGAAACTGTCTGGGAGGATACCGATGGATCGTCGTTCTTTTCTGAAAACCTCTGCCTTTGGTGGCGCCGCAGCAGCCTCGACGGCGCTGGCAGCACCGGCTTATGCGCAGGGTAAGCGTACCCTGACCATGGTAACGACCTGGGGTCGTGGTCTGGCCGGTGTGCATGACAGCGCGCAATACTGCGCCGACATGATCACTGCTGCCAGCGATGGCAACCTGACCGTTGAGGTGAAAGCCGCAGGCGAACTGGTTGGCGCGTTCGAGGTGTTCGATGCCGTTTCTGCCGGTCAGGCTGACATGTACCACGGCGTTGACTACTACTTCATGGGGCAGCACCCCGCGTTGTCGTTCTTCAGCCAGGTGCCGTTTGGCATGACCTTCCAAGAATACAACAACTGGTACTACCACGGCGGCGGCATGGCGCTGCAAGACCAACTGTATGAAATCTTCGGTCTGAAATCCTTCTCGGCCGGGAACACCGGCCCGCAGTCGGGTGGCTGGTTCAACAAAGAAATCAACAGCCCCGACGATTTCCAAGGCCTGAAGTTCCGTATGCCCGGTCAGGGCGGTCAGGTGCTGGGCAAACTGGGCGCATCGGTGCAAAACCTGCCCGGTTCCGAAGTGTATCAGGCGTTGTCCTCGGGCGCGATTGACGGCACCGAATGGATCGGTCCGTGGGCGGACGAGAAGGCTGGTTTCCAAGAAATCACCAAAATCTATTACACTGCCGGTTTCCACGAGCCGGGCCCGGTTCTGAGCCTGACCACCAACCGCGATGTGTATGACAGCCTGACCCCTGCACAGCAGCAGATCATTCAACAGGTGGCCACCGCGTCGAACCTGTGGACGATGTCGCTGTTCATGGCGAACAACTCGGCTGCGCTGGCCCGCCTGCAAGCTGGTGGCGTGAAGGTCATGGAATTCCCTGACAGCGTGTGGGATGCCTTTGGTGCCGCCGCGAAAGAGGTTGTGGACGCGCCGCTGGACGATCCGCTTTATAAAGAGTGCTACGACAGCTACTTTGCCTCGATCGGTCCGTCGGCTCGTTGGGGTGCCCTGTCGTCGGGGACCTACACCGCACAGCGCAACCGCGTGATGGGGCTGTAATCCGGCCAATCGGTTAAGAATAGCGCCCCCGTTCCCCGGACGGGGGCGCATTTGACTTCGCAGGGCGGGTGTACGCCGCCCCGGATTTCCGATGCCGCAGACGCGCATACCCGACAGGGGCACCGGGCGGCGTCCGATATCCGAACTTCCTGTTCCACAGCAACAGAGGGCTTGAACCATGGAGGAGAGAGGCGGAAGCCTGCTTCTTGGACTAATTGATTTGCTGGGGTGGATCGCCAGCAACTTCGTGATGGCATTCTACAATCTGGGATATGCCGTAACCCATCCGCAGCTTTGGCTGGACTGGTCGGATAAACAGGCCATCATGCGCTTTGTTTATTATGGCGGTTCGGTTCAGTTCTTCTTTGTTGTGATGGCGATTTTCGTTGTGCTGACCATCTTTGGCCTGATTTTCCGCCGCTTCATGTGGGGGATGGTGATCGGGCTGGAGGGCTTTGCCAACACCGTCGGGCGGTTCTTTGCATGGGCCGGTCTGCTGATGGTGTTCCAGCAAATCGTGATCGTGTTCATCCAGCGGGTTTTCGCCCGTCCCGACATGTCCTTTGGCTTCGGGATACCGCTACAGATGGATATTTCGTGGTTCTCGGAAGAACTGAAACTGTATAACGCAATGGTTGTTTGCCTGTGTGCCACCTATGCGTTCGTGCAGGGCAGCCACGTCCGGGTGGACCTGATTTATGCCGGGCTAAGCCATCGCGGTAAGCGGATCGTTGATATGGTTGGCTCGCTTCTGTTCATGATGCCGATGGCGGTACTGACGTGGATGTATGGCTGGTTCTTCCTGTGGCGGCACCTGATTGTGCCGAAACCGTCGGCCAGCGACCAATTGGACCGACTGCTGGCGAAATCCCGCGCGTTGCGCTGGAATGTGGAAACGATCAGCTTCTCGCCCAACGGGTTCAACGGGTATTTCCTGTTCAAGATCCTGCTGATCACATTCGCCGCAATGGTCTTCATCCATGCCGTAGCCTTCTTCTACCGCTCGTTCCTTGAATTCGTCGAAGGCGAAGAAAGCGCGGGCAAATACCTTGACAAGGATACCCTTGGCGAGGGCGAAGAAGCCTACGAAGGCACGCACTAAGATAAAGGGTCCAAGGATATGCTATTCGGACTAGATGGCGTCGAAATCGGCCTGATCATCGTCTTCCTTTGCCTTTTCGGGGGCATTCTGTCTGGTTTCCCGGTGGCCTTTGCCATCGGTGGGGCCGGTATCATTTCGTTTGGGATCATCGCGGCGCTGGATAGCGCGGGATTGTTGATCCATCAGGCCATCGACACCTCGTCGCAGGCCTATAACAGCCTGATTGCGTCGGGGGTAAAGGCCGATGCGATTTCGATCTTCCGATACCCGGAACTGCCGCGCGTGGCGCAGCATGTATTTGAACGGGGCTGGGAAACCGCGCTGGACCGCAATGTGTCCTTTATCGTGAACCGGATGAACGAACGGGTTCTGGCGGGGGCGTCGATTGAAACGCTGCTGGCAGTGTTGATGTTCGTGCTGATGGGGATCACGCTGGAGCGGTCGAAAATCGCGAATGATCTGCTGACCACGATGGCGCGGGTGTTCGGCCCGCTGCCGGGCGGTTTGGCCGTGTCGGTTGTGGTTGTGGGCGCGTTTTTGGCGGCATCGACCGGGATCGTGGGGGCCACGGTTGTGACGATGGGCCTGCTGTCGCTGCCCACCATGTTGCGCAACGGCTATTCGCCGGAACTGTCAACCGGGGTGATTGCGGCCTCGGGGACGCTGGGGCAGATCATCCCGCCGTCCATCGTGATCGTTCTGCTGGGGACGCTGGCAGGGGATCTGTATTCCACCGCACAAGAGGCCCGCGCCGTCAGCGCAGGTTGTACCGATGCTCTGACCTATCTGGGTGAACCGGCTGTGGTATCGGTGGGGACATTGTTCCAGGCCGCAATGCTGCCGGGTATCCTGCTGGCGATGTTGTATGCGGGATATGCGTTTGTTTTCGCGTTGTTTAACCCGAAAAAAGCCCCCGCTGTCGAACTGGGTCATTCCAATCACGAACCGATCAGCCGCCGCGAAGGCTTTACCTGGTTTGTCGGTCTGCCGGTCGCCCTGATTGCGGGGACGATGCTGCTGGCTGAATTGGGCGTGGTCGGCAATCAAAGCACCACCGTATCCGGGTTTTCCGAAGCGGGACAAAATGCCAGCCTGCGCACCAACGTGTCCGCAGAATGTCAGGCGTCGATGATCGACCTGCATGGGCAATCCGCGTGGGATAAAGCCGTGTCCGAACAAAAGGCCATCGACGAAGCCGGTGGCGTGACCGAAGCCAAGAAACTGAGCGAGGAAGAAATCGCGCAGTTGCAGGCGGAAAAGATCGCGAACGCTGCTCCGATCGGGACCGGAATTGCCACGATCATCGTCGTGTTCGGTCTGACCCTGTTGCTGGGACGTGGTGTTGCCCCGTCGGCGGATTCCAAGCCGCTGATCATTGGGGCGTTTGGCCTGTTGCTGATGGCGCTGGTGGATATGCTGCTGATCAGCCCAACCACCTCGGCTGGGGCGACGTTGATCCTGATCCTGATCCCGCTGGTTCTGACGCTGTATGGCAGCAAGGAAGCAGCCGCCCGTGCCGCGAAAAACGAACTGATCCGTGTGGTGTTCCCGCCGCTGGTTCTGATCGTGGCGGTTCTGGGGTCGATCCTTGGCGGTGTCACCAACCCAACCCCGGCGGCCGCACTTGGCGCTGGCGGTGCGGTGATGCTGGCGGCCTATCGCAAGCTTCAGGATCAGGGCAAATCGGGTAAGATCATCCTGTATGCAACTGCGGCCATCGCTGTGATGCTGCTGATCGGGATGAATTTCGATCTGCGGGTCAACAATGATCATGTCACCGCAGAAAGCTGGATTGCCTTCTTTGCTGCATATGGGGCCTATCTGTTCTCGGCTTTTGGTCTGGTCTATGCGGGCTGGGTGCTGTTCACCGCCGGGGTGCTGACCCCCATCGTGCGCGAAACCGCCAAGGTTTCTTCGATGGTGTTCACTATTCTGATCGGATCGCAGTTGCTGAACCTTGTGGTCATCTCTTTCGGGGGGGAACATTATATCCAGCAATTCCTGAAATCGTTTGATAACGAATTCACGGTCTTCCTGCTGGTGATGCTGGTTCTGTTCATTCTGGGCTTTGTTCTGGACTTCCTGGAAATCATCTACATCGTGATTCCGATCGTTGGCCCGGTGATTTACGGCGGTACGTTCGATCCCAAATGGGTCACGATCATGATTGCCGTGAACCTGCAAACCTCGTTCCTGACGCCACCGTTCGGATTTGCGCTGTTCTATTTGCGCGGGGTGGCTCCAGCCAGTGTGACAACGGGCCATATCTATCGCGGGATCATTCCGTTTGTGTTGATCCAGGTGGTCGGACTGGCAATCCTGTGGTTCTTCCCGTCGATTGTGACCATCGTCCCGGCGCTGATCCCGAACTAAGGGGCAGGGGCCGACAGAAAAAAAGAAAGCCGCCTTTCGGGGCGGCTTTTTTGCTTTTGCGGCAGGGGGTGCGGTTGTGTCCGGCGCATGTGGCACAAAAGTGGGAACTGGTTTTCTGTTCCTCGACTATGCTCTAGCGGTCGCGCAAATCGGGAAGGCTGATATTCGCGACCTGTTCGGCAATCGGATCGGTGGACAGCGGGTGCAATTCGGCCCCGTATTCCTCGGCGGGGCGCATTTTTTCCCATTGGCCGCCAACATACAGCTCCAACCCCGAGAATTTGGATTTGTAGCCCATCTTCGGCGATCCCGGCACCCAATAGCCCAGATAGACAAAGGGCAACCCGGCTTCTTGTGCGATCTGGATATGGTCCAGAATGATATAGGTGCCCAGACTGTGTTTTTCGCGGTCGGGTTCGTAGAAGGAATAAACCATGCTGACTCCATCCTCTAGGATGTCGGTCAGGCAGACGGCTACCAAATCGCCGGTTTCCGCATCCGCATATTCCACAACGCGGGTACGGATTTGGGTTTCTTCGATCATCGCGGCAAATTCAAACACATCCATATCGGCCATTCCGCCATCGGCATGGCGGCTGTCCAGATAGTGGCGGAACAGATCGAACTGTTCCTCGGTCGCCCAGGGCGAGGTTGCCTTGCGGGTCAGGCCGGAATTGCGGCGCAGGGCGCGGCGCTGGCTTTTGGTCGGGGTGAAATCCGCCACACGGATGCGCGCAGACATACAGGCCGCGCAATCGGTACAGGACGGGCGATACAGCACATTCTGCGAGCGGCGAAATCCCTGTTTCGACAAGCTGTCATTTAAACGCTCTGCCCCGTCCCCCTGAAGCGCGGTGAACAGTTTCCGTTCCATCCGGCCCGAAAGATACGGGCAGGGTTGCGGCGCGGTGACATAGAATTGAGGGGCCAGTGGCAGGGTATGACGCATCGGAACTCGGTAATATCGGTTTCAGGCGAAACGATAACAACCATTCCCCAACGCGCCAAGGGGTAGATTACGCCCGTGGTTACGCCCTTAGTAGCGGGCCGGGCGGTTAATCGCCACGCTGCCCATGACATGATCGGTCAATCCTTGGCCGCGTTCCGTGGTGGCCATCAGGACCACAGACACCAGTTGCAGCGGCATGATGGCAAAGGATAGGTTCAAACCAACCGTATGTAAAAACGCCTGCCCAAGGTCAAACCGGGCGCCGCTGGCATTGCGAAACTCAATCGCCATCAGCCGCATCCCCAAAGTGGCAGAGCCATTGGCGATGGTGATGACGCGGTACACAAACCCCACAGCGGCCATCAGAAACGGAAAGAAAAACAATCCGGTAAAGGCGGTAAACGGTACAACCAGCACCGTGATCAATGCAATCAGAACCGTGTCCAGAACGAAAGCGATCAGCCGCTTCATGGCGACATCTTCGTAAAATTCGGGCTGGGTCTGGGGATCGGGCAGGTGCCACATGTCGGCGTTCCCTTTGTTGCAAAAGAAGGATGGCCCGGCATGTCGCCGGGCCGCCCGGTATCAGGCGTTTTCGCGGCTGTCCGTGTCTTCGGACCGATCCGCCGATGCGTTACGGGCGCGATCATCCATGAACTGATCGAATTCGGCCTTGTCCTTGGCTTCGCGCAGGCGTTGCAGGAAGGCTTCGAACTGGTCTTGTTCTTCTTCCAGACGTTGCAGGGTATCGGCCTTATAAGCGTCAAAGGCCGAATTGCCCGAGGATTTCATCGCACGAAAGGATTGACGGGCCAAAGGCCCACGGCGGCTGCATTTTTGTCCGAACATTTTTTTGCTCCAGATCATGTAAAAAAGAAGGGCCAGGCCGACCGGCCAGAAGAAAACAAAGCCCAGAACCATAGCGGCGATCCAAGCCCCTTTTCCTTTGCTGTCCAGCCATGCTTCGGCCCGCGTGAACCATCCCAGACGGGGGGCAGGTGCAGCGGGGGCAGAATATGCGGCGGCGGATGTCATCAGGGTCTCCCTTGTCTATGTTGATGTGAATGCGTTTCACATTGAATAGATTGGCACCGATGGGGCGCCTTGCAAGGGTTGATGTAAATCTTTTTTACATTGATCTGAATTACTGCGTGAAATCAGCCTCTTGCGCGCCTGTAATCCGGGGTAGATCGGCTGAATTTAGCTCGAAAATATGGTGCGGGGTGCCTGCTGCGGCCCAGATGGTTTCAAATTCCAACAGGCGCGGGTCCAAAAAGGCACGGATCGGGTTCAGGTGTCCCACGGGGGCCACACCCCCGATGGCAAAACCAGTTTGCGCCCGGATCAGCGCGGCATCCGCTTTGCCCAATTCTTCGCCCGCAACGGCGCTGGCCTTGGCGGCGTCCACCATATTGCCGCCAGCGGTCAGGAACAGGATAGCCTCGCCGCTGGTTTCACCGCGAAAAATGATGGATTTGGTGATCTGATCCAACGCGCATCCGGCGGCATCGGCGGCCTGTTGGGCGGTGCGGGCCACGCCCAGTTCCTTGATTTCGGTTTCAATTCCCAGATCGTCCAGCGCCTTGCGCACCCGTTTCATGCTTTTGCTCATACCGTACCTCCGTGATCTTGGCGCACTATTCCCGTGTTTTGCCCCATTGACCAGCCCCCGCCGCCACAGCAATGTGCGGCCATGAATTTCGCATCTCGCATCACCCGTTCGCCGCGCCCTTTCGACCCCGATCGTGGGGCAGAAACCCGCGCCCTGTTTCCTGATTTTGCGCCGGAACTGGCCAGCGTGATTGATGGCACCGCAGGCTGTAGCCCCTATCTGAAATCGCTGATGGAAAAAGAGCGCGATTGGCTGCCCGTTGCGCTGGACAATCCCGAACAGGCGGTCAGTGATGAATTCGACCGCCTGCGGGGAACCGCACCGGATCAGATGCCAAACGCGTTGCGGCAGGCCAAGCGCCGGATTGCGCTGTTGACCGGGCTGTGTGATGTGGCCGGGGTCTGGCCGCTGGAACAGGTGACGGGAACCTTGACCCGCTTTGCCGATCTGGCCAGCGATCTGGCTTTGCAGGTGACGGTTGGCGCGGAAATACGGCGCAAAAAGCTGCCCGGCGCGACCGAGGATGACATCGCCACAGCGGGCGGCATGGTCAGTCTTGCGATGGGCAAAATGGGCGCGTTCGAGCTGAATTATTCCTCGGACATTGATCTGATTTGCCTATTCGACGAAACCCGGTTCGATCGGGACGATTACCATGATGCGCGGGCGGCCTTCGTGCGGGCGACGCGGAAAATGGCGTCTATGCTGAATGACCTGACCGCCGAAGGCTATGTTTTCCGTACCGATTTGCGCCTGCGCCCCGATCCGGCAGTCACGCCCGTGTGCATGGCGATGGCGGCGGCGGAAACCTATTACGAAAGTCTGGGCCGAACATGGGAACGCGCGGCCTATATCAAGGCGCGGCCATCGGCGGGGTATCTGGCGGCGGGCGATGGGTTCCTGAAAACCCTGCGCCCCTTTATCTGGCGCAAGCATCTGGATTTCGCGGCCATTCAGGACGCCCATGACATGCGCCTGCGCATCCGCGAACACAAAGGCACCGGCGGGCGGCTGGTGTTGGAAGACCACAATATGAAACTGGGCCGCGGCGGTATCCGCGAGATCGAATTTTTCACCCAGACCCGTCAGTTGATTGCAGGCGGGCGCGATCCCGATTTGCGTCTGCGCGGCACTGTCGAAGGGTTGGCTGCTTTGGCGGCCAAGAATTGGATTCCGCAGGACGTGGCCGATGTGCTGACGCGGCATTATCGTTATCACCGCGAGGTCGAACACCGCCTGCAAATGGTCAATGACGCGCAGACCCATGCCTTGCCCAAATCTGACGAGGGGTTCAATCGACTGGCCTGTTTCATGGATACCGATGTGGCGGCGCTGCGGGCGGAATTGCGCGACCGGCTGGAACAGGTACATGATCTGACCGAAGGGTTCTTTGCCCCAGATGCCGCGCCCAAATCGGCCCCGGATTTGCCCGAACTGGATGAAACAATCATCCAACGCTGGGCGGCTTATCCGGCGTTGCGGTCTGAGCGGGCGATGACGATTTTCAAACGCCTGCGCCCTGAATTGCTGTCGCGCCTGCAACGGGCGGCCAAACCGGCCGAGGCCTTGCTGGTGCTGGATGGGTTCCTGTCTGGTTTGCCCGCCGGGGTGCAGCTTTTTTCCCTGCTTGAGGCGAACCCGCAACTGATTGATCTGTTGATCGACATCGCGGGAACGTCACCCGCGCTGGCGGCGCACCTGTCGCGCAATGCGGGGGTGTTTGATGCGGTGATCGGTGGCGGGTTCTTTGCTGATTGGCCGGGGCAGGTGGCCTTGGTGGCGGAATTGACCGCGCGGCTGGATGCGGAACCGGATTACGAACGCAAACTGGACACCGCCCGTCGCTGGGCCAAGGAATGGCATTTCCGCATTGGCGTGCATCATCTGCGCGGTTTGATTGATGCTGACCGGGCCGCCCGCGAATATGCCGATCTGGCGCAGGCGTCCTTGTCCGCGTTGTGGCCGGTGGTCGTGGCGAATTTTGCGCTGAAACATGGGGATCAACCGGGGCGCGGGGCGATGGCGCTGGGAATGGGCAGCTTGGGCGCGGGGCGGATCAATGCCGCGTCGGATCTGGATCTGATCGTGATCTATGATGCCGATGGGGTGGAAATGTCAGACGGACGCCGCCCGCTGGCCACCCGCGCCTATTATGCGCGCTTGACGCAGGCAATGGTCACCGCCGTGACCGCCCTGATGGCCGAGGGGCGTTTGTACGAAATCGACATGCGCCTGCGCCCCTCGGGAACGCAGGGTCCGGTGGCGGTCAGCCTGACCAGCTTCCATGATTACCAGACATCCGAGGCATGGACATGGGAACATCTGGCGCTGACCCGCGCCCGCCCGGTGGCAGGGGAAACTGATGTGGCCGTGGCTGTGGAACAGGTCCGCGCACAGGTGTTGGCGCTGCCGCAGGACGCGGTCAGGGTGTTGGGCGATGTGGCGGAAATGCGCGACCGTATCGCCGCCGCCAAAGCCCCCGCCGGGGTCTGGGATGCAAAGATCGGGCCGGGCCGGTTGCAGGACATCGAACTGACCGCGCAGGCCGGGGCGTTGCTGACCCATCACACTGGGCAATCCGTGCATGGGGCGATTTCTGCGGCTGTCGCTGCGGGGCTGCTGAATGCCGCAGAAGGTACTGCGCTGACCGATGCCTATGATTTATGTTGGAAGGTGCAGATGGTTTCCAAGCTGCTGACGGATAAGCCGCTGGACCCCGACGAAATCGGCGAAGGTGGGCGGGGCATGTTGCTGCGCGAAACCGGATTTGACAGCGTGACGGCGCTGCAAGCGGAACTGGAAACCACAACGGCCAAGGCCGGGGACGTGATTTCAACGGTGCTGGCGCGCCCTTATTTAAGTTGATGGAGTAGATAAGATATGATCTCTAACCCATTGGACCCAAAGGGATTGATTCGTGAATCCTTTCTGATCGAAGGGATCAGCGAGTCCGAGTGCCGATCAATCTTTCTGGACTGGGCGCTAAGTTTGCCTGTGGGAACGGACAGCCAACAAGCGTTGGCGGATTTACATGCCAAATATGCGGCCAGTTACCCCGATCATCCGATGACCGAGGTGATGGCGCAAGGCTTGCAGCAGATCACTGTGCCACGCCGCCGTGGCGGATGGCGCAGCAGAACACGAAACTAATCAATATTTTGCGGCATGATCTTAATGTAAAACCGCAGCTTCGGCGGCAAGGGCGCGAATACCGTCCCAGTCACCTTTTTCAATCAGATCGGCGGGGGCAACCCATGACCCGCCCACGCTGCGCACATTGGAAAGTCGTAGGTAATCCAGCGCATTATTGGGACCGATCCCGCCTGTTGGGTTAAACAGGATTTGCGGCAATGGTGCGCCGATGGCTTTTAGCGCGGCGGCACCGCCGGATGCCTCGGCCGGAAAGAATTTTTGCACGGTATAGCCGCGCTCCAGCAGGGCCATCGCCTCGGATGCGGTGGCGGCACCGGGCATCAGGGGCAGATCCGCCGCCTCGCAAGCCTCTAGCAAACGATCGGTTGCACCGGGCGATACGGCGAATTGCGCCCCGGCGGCGCGGGCTTGTTTTGCGTCTTCGGCGCTCAGAACCGTTCCCGCGCCGACAATGCCGCCCGGTATATCGGCCATTTCACGGATGACCGACAGGGCCGCCGGGGTGCGCAATGTCACCTCCAACACCGGCAACCCGCCCGCAATCAGTGCGGTGGCCAGGGGGCGGGCGGTGGCGATGTCATGCACCACCAAAACCGGCACCACAGGGGCGCGCAGGCATAGGGATCGGGTAAAATCGCTGGCTTCTTTTGGGGTTATCATGGACACCTCATGTCAGCAGGGGGCTGGCGCCTTCGGTGGCGGGGCCAACATTCTGCCGGAAAATTTCAAATAATTCACGCCCCAGACCCGCGCCATTATCCGACAGATCGGGCTGCACCGGATCGCGAGTCTCGAAATCCGGGGCCAGATTGGTTAATTCCCCGGTTATCGCATTCACCCGCAGCACGTCACCATCCCGAACGCGCGCCAATGGTCCGCCGACTGCGGCTTCGGGGGCGACATGGATGGCCGATGGCACCTTGCCAGAGGCACCCGACATGCGCCCATCTGTGACCAGTGCCACCCGTAACCCACGATCCTGCAACACGGACAAGGTGGGCGTCAGCCCGTGCAATTCGGGCATCCCGTTGGCTTTTGGCCCCTGAAACCGCACCACGACCACCGTGTCGGTGGTGAATGCGCCTGCTTTGAAAGCGTCCTTGACCGCTTCTTGGCTGTGGAACACGCGGGCGGGGGCTTCGATCACATGACGGTCTGGGGCAACGGCGGATACTTTCATCACGCCCAGACCCAGATTGCCCTGCAACACCGACAAACCGCCACTGCGCTGAAACGGGTCCGATGGCGGGCGCAGGATTTTGTCATTTTCGCTGTGACGCGGTGCAGGGTTCCAGCTTAGGGTGCCATCGGTCAGGCGTGGTTCATGCGCGTAGCGTTCCAGCCCCGGTCCGGCCACCGTTTGGGTATCCGGGTGCAGTAATCCCGCCGCCAGCAATTCACCGATCACATAGCCCAGTCCGCCAGCCGCGTGGAAATGGTTCACATCGGCCAATCCGTTTGGATAGACCTTGGCCATCAGGGGGGTTACGGCAGAAATATCGGAAAAATCCTGCATTGTCAGGTGGATGCCTGCTGCTTTTGCCATTGCGGGCAGGTGGATCAACAGGTTGGTGGACCCGCCCGTTGCCATCAGCCCGACGATCCCGTTCACAAAGGCGCGTTCGTCCAGCACATCGCAAACCGGGGTGTAGTCATGGCCCAAGGCCGTAATCGCCAATGCGCGTTCGGTGCCCGCGCGTGTCAGCGCATCGCGCAACGGGGTGTTGGGCGTCACAAAGGACGCGCCGGGCAGGTGCAGTCCCATAAATTCCATCAGCATTTGATTGGAATTGGCCGTTCCGTAAAAGGTGCAGGTGCCCGGCCCGTGGTAGCTGGCCATTTCCGCCTGCATCAAGGCCGTGCGGTCAATTTCCCCCTTGGCGAACTGGGTCCGAATGCGGGATTTTTCATCGTTGGGCAGGCCGCTGGTCATCGGCCCCGCTGGCAGGAAAATGCCCGGCAGATAGCCAAAGGTGGCTGCCGCCATCACCAGCCCCGGCACGATTTTATCGCAAACCCCCAGATACAAGGCCGCGTCAAAGGTGTTGTGCGACAGCGCGACCGCTGTCGCCATCGCGATCACATCGCGCGAAAACAGCGATAGCTCCATCCCTGTCTGGCCCTGTGTCACGCCATCGCACATGGCCGGAACGCCGCCAGCCACCTGGGCGGTGGCACCATTGGCGCGGGCGGTGGCACGGATCAGATCGGGAAACCGTTCAAAGGGCTGATGCGCCGACAGCATATCGTTATAAGAGGTGACAATGCCCAGATTGGGCGCGCGCCCCTGCGCCAATGCCCCCTGATCTGCCCCCATCGCCGCATAGGCATGGGCCTGATTGCCACAGGTCAGATGCGCCCGGCGCGGTCCTTCGTCTGCGGCGCGGCGCATTCTGTCCAGATAGGTCTGGCGGGACGGGGCGCTGCGTTCGACGATGCGGGCTGTGACGCTGGCAATCGTAGCGTTCAGACTCATGCGGACCTCTCTTTCACAGGTGAACTATATACCGTTAGCGGTAACGCGACAAGCAGCCCGCTATGACCGTATTTGTCATCTGAATTGTGTGGACCGACCCCATGCAGGCAGGGTAATTTTATGGGCATGAAACAAATATTTTTCGTTATTCTTTCTGTGATTGTATTCATGTCGCCGGTCGCTGCGCAAGTGTTGGGCGAACCGATGGAGTCCTATATCCGCGAACAAGAAGCGGTGATGGATCGCTATTTTGAAACGGGCGATTATCAAAACGCCGAAGCTGTTTTGCGCCCCCTGATAGCTAAGGCAACCGAAGCAGCCGGTCCCGCACATATCAAGGTGTTGCGGATGCGGCAGGCGCTGGCGAATGTGATCCGGCTTCAGGGGCGCTACAATGATGCGCTGCGGGAAATGCAGGATGCCTATGACATCTGGGAAAAGAACTATCTGAAATTTAACCCGTATCGCATGGATGCAGCGATGCAACTGGCTGTGCATCTGTCGAAAACGGGAAATGCGAACGATGCTCTGCCACTGGCATTGGAGGCCACCAAATTCGCTGAATCCGTATGGGGGGGCGCGAATGAACAGACGATGCTGTGGCAATATAATACCGCCGGAATATTCAAAGAACTGGGATATTGGGACGAGGCGCTCAGGATTTTCGACGGTGTTTTGCCGCGTCTGGATGCCGCGAATACCCCGAAAACCCGGCACTATGCCTGTTCCGTCTCGCAGGAACGGGCGCGGTTGTTGCGTGATATGAACCGCCCGCAAGAGGCCGCGCAGGCCTATGAGGAAACGCTGAAACGGGATGCCGCCTGTTTCCCGCCCAATCACCCCGAAATCGTTCATGCTTTGGGGGAATATGCGCTGGTTTTGTATAAGGTCAGGGATTTTGACCGGATGGGGCAGATCATGGACCAGTGGCACGATGGGTTGATGGCATCCTACGGGGAAAACTCGTTGCCCTTTGCCGAATATCTGGGCAACCGGGCCTTGATGAAATCGCATGGCACGCTTGGCACACCGGCCTTCGAGGATGCGTTGGCGGATATGCGGGCCTCTGTCCTGTTGCGCGAAAAACTGTTGCCGCCAGATCATAGCTTTATCGGCAAGGCCTATATGAACCTTGGGGCGATGGAAAATGACGCGGGCCATTACGGTATCGCGTGGCAAATGGCGCTTAGGGCGGAACAGGCCGGGCAGGGTAGCCGCCAATTGCTGATGGATACGCTGCTGAATGCCCGCGAATCCGGGGAAATCCCCGAGGATGAGGCCTTGAGCCAAGCCTTTCGTCTGGTGCAGGTCAACCACAACAGCGCCGCCCGCGCGGCCTATGAAATGCTGGCGCAACGGGTTGAACTGGGGGACACGGCCAAGACCGAAAACATGCGCCGTTTCACCGATATGCAGCGGCGTCAGGACCAGTTGCAGCGGGATATGTCCTATTTGGCGGCCTTGCCCAGTGCCGAACGCCGCCCCGATACCGAACGCGACATCCGCGCCGAGATGGAACAGCTTTCTGCGCAGATCAATACTCTGGGCGATACGCTAAGCCAGCAGGATATTCCGTTTGAAGCGATGTATCAGACCAAGCCGCTATCCTTGGCGGACGCGCAGGCCATGCTATCCCCGCAAGAGGCGCTGGTGATCTTTGACATCGGTCCCGAAGATTGGGACCGGCATTATGTCTTTGTCGCCACGCAGGACCGGGCGGAATGGCGTGAACTGCATGTCAGTATCGACAACCTGAAGGCCGCCATACGGGATTTGCGGGCCTCGATTGATTTGCGTATGGGGGTGCGGGCCGGGATCGCGCTGAAAAAGCCCACGGGGCCGGATCGCAATGCCTATGACCTCTATGCCGCGCATTGGGTTTATACGCAGACCTTTGCCCCCATCGCGGATATGTTGGCGGGCAAAGATCACATCTATACCGAATTGCGCGGGCCGTTATCCGCTGTGCCGCCGCAGTTGTTGGTACGCAATGACGTGGCCGCACAGGCACAGGCCGATTGGTTGGTGCGTCATCATGCGGTGACTGTCATACCGTCGATCCAATCCCTGAAGGTCACAACGCTGGCCCGCCAGACTGCCCGCGCAGGCAAACCGTTTTTGGGGTTTGCCGATCCGATCTTTGGCGATGGAACGACGCCGCCGGATCAGCAGGTGGCCAGTCTGGATGTCACCCGCGCGGCGATGCGGGGGGCGCTGGCGCCTTTGCCCGAAACCGCGGTCGAAGTTCGCGCGGTTGCACAGGCGGTTGGCGCCCCGGTGGCGCAATCGGTGCGTCAGCAATCCACCGCTAGCGAAGCAGACCTGAAACACGAAGATTTGCGCGATTATCGCGTGCTGTATTTCGCCACGCATGGGTTGGTCGCGGGGGATATGGTGACGGCCGATCAACAATTGGCCGAACCCGCGCTGGCGCTGACCGCCGGGCAGGGCGAGGACGGGTTGTTGACCGCGTCTGAAATTGCATCGTTGCGGCTGAACGCCGATTGGGTGGTGCTGTCGGCCTGTAACACCGCTGTCGGTGATGAACCGGGGGCCGAGGCACTGTCGGGGTTGGCGCAGGCCTTTACCTATGCCGGGGCGCGGGCGTTGATGGTGTCGCACTGGCCGGTCGAAAGCCGGTCTGCCGTGGCACTGATGACCGACCTTTTTGCCCGCCGCGCCGCCGATCCCACGCTCAGCGCGGCAAAGGCACAGCAACAGGCGATATTGGCGATGATCGACGCGCCACAACGCGCCGAATGGTCCCATCCGGCCTATTGGGCGCCGTTCATTCTGGTGGGTAATCCCGATTGATCCCGCTTCCCAAGGCGCAATAACAGGGATAAGAGGGCGACATGACAGAACACAGCCTTCCCATCGTCCGCATGAAACCGAAATCCAACGCCCGCGCCATCCGGCACGGGTTCCCTTGGGTTTACGATAACGAAATGGTCACAGACCGCCGCACCAAGGCATTGACGCCGGGGACAATTGCGGTGCTTCAGGACGAAAACCGCACCGATATGGGGCTGGTGGCGGTGACGCCGGGGTCGCGTATCCTGTGCCGGATGCTGGACCGCGATGTGACCGCGCAGGTGGATCAGGCATGGTTCGCCGCCCGCCTGTCCAAGGCGCTGGAAATGCGCGAACGGCTGTATGACCAACCGTTCTATCGCCTGATCCACGCCGAGGCCGATGGCCTTCCGGGTGTGGTGATCGACCGTTTCGGGGATGTGGCCGTTGTTCAGCCCAACGCCGCATGGGCCGATGCGCGGATGGATGATCTGGTGGCGGCGCTGGTGCAGGTGACGGGCGTAACGACGGTTTTGAAAAACGCCTCGGGCCGTGCGCGTGTGTTGGAAGGCTTGGATGATGACAGCGCCGTGATGCTGGGCGATGCCCCCACAGCGCCGATTCCGGTGCCGATGAATGGCGCGATCTATATGGCTGATCTGATCGGGGGGCAGAAAACCGGCCTGTTCTTTGATCAACGCCCCAATCACGCCTTTGCCGCCCGCTTGTCACAAGGCGCGCGGGTGTTGGATGTGTTTTCCCATGTTGGCGGGTTTTCCTTGGCGGCTTTGGCTGGCGGTGCCGAAACCGCGCTGGCGGTCGACGGATCAGACCCCGCGCTGGAACTGGCCTCGCAGGGGGCCGATGCGATGGGCAAGGCCGACAGCTTTGCCACCCGCAAGGGCGATGCCTTTGACGTGCTGACCAAACTGGCCGAAGAAGGCGCGAAATTCGAGGTGGTGATTTGCGATCCCCCAGCATTCGCCCCCAACAAACAAGCGTTAGAGGCCGGATTGCGGGCCTATGAACGCATCGCCCGTCTGGCTGCGCCGCTGGTGGCCGAGGGGGGCTATCTGGGGCTGTGTTCGTGTTCGCACGCCGCCGACCTGGCCAAATTCCGGGGCGCCTGTGTGCGTGGGATCGGGCGGGCAGGGCGATCTGCCCAATTGATCCACACGGGATATGCCGGGCCGGACCATCCGCTGATGCCGCAACTGGCCGAAAGCGGCTATCTGAAAGCGCTGTTTTTCCGCCTATGAAGGCGTTGCTGGATACCTGCGTGATCTATCCCACGGTGATGCGGGAAATTCTGCTGGCCGTGGCCGGAACCGGGGCGTTTCAGCCGCTTTGGTCTGACCGCATTCTGGAAGAATGGGCGCGGGCTGCCCGCAAACTTGGCCCCGATGGGGAACCGCAGGCGCGGGCAGAAATTGCCCTGCTGCGGGCGCAATGGCCCCGTGCCAATGTCAGCTATCCCCCATCGCTGGAGGCGCGGCTATATCTGCCCGATGAAAATGATCGGCACGTTCTGGCAGCGGCGATTGCCGGATCGGCGGATGTGATCGTCACGATGAACGCACAGGATTTCCCCCGCCATACCCTGAGCGAAGAAGGGCTGGCCCGTCAGGCCCCCGATGAATTTCTGTATGGGTTTTGGCTGAACGCCCCGGATGCCGTTGCGGCGGCGGTGGAACAGGTGCGGCAACAGGCGGACCGCCTATCGGGCGAAACATGGGATGTGCGGCGGCTGCTGAAAAAGGCGCGGTTGCCCCGATTGGGCAAGGCACTGTCAGCGGCTTAGCCGGAAATGCCCCATTTCGCCTCGTGTCGTTCGATCATGGCGATCCGTTCGGCGGTTTTGGGATGGCTGAGCAACCACGCGGGAATAGTACCGCCGCGCCCGCCGGTTAAATCTTCCAGCTTGTGAAACAGCGATTTCTGCGGCGCGGTGCCCAGCCCCGCCTTGACCATCAGGGCGCTGGCATATTCATCCGCTTCGTATTCGTCACCGCGCGACATGCGGGCCGCCAGCAATGTTGTCAGCCCATTGGCGATATAAACCCCGATCCCCGGCAACAACCGTGACAGGAACATTCCCAGCGCCGCCCGCAATGCGTTCTGTCCGGAAAAGTCGATCATCCGCCGCCGGGTATGCCCCAGCGCCACATGACCCAATTCATGCGCGATGACGCTGGCGATTTCATCGGCTGACACCTCGCCCGCCTGAAATTTGCGATAAAACCCGCGCGTCAGGAAAACCCGCCCATCCGGCGCGGCCAGCCCGTTGACCGGATCGACCTCGTATATGAACACCCGCACGCGGGGGACATCCAGCGCGCGGGCCAGCCGGTCCAGAACCGGGGCTAGGGCCGGGTCCGCCAGTTCGGTTGACCGCGCATCCAGTTCCTTGCGCGTGCGGAACGCAGAAAACCAGTACATCGCCAGCGCATAGATGACAGCCAATAAGATCGGAGAGAATCTGAGCATGGGTCAGATATGGGGGCATATGGCCCCAAAGCAAACCCTTAGCTGTCCCATTCCACCGGCATTTTGGTGGGACCGCGAAAGGCCCAGCCCACAAAGGGCGTTTCGCCCGCCAATCGCAGCCCGTTCAGCCGTTCAAATGCCAGCGGCAGCGCCACCTGCGTAATCAGCGCCCGGCTGGCCGCCGCCCCGGCACAGAAATGCGGCCCCGCGCCAAAGCTGATCGCTGGGCCGGTATCGCGGAAGATGTCGAACTGATCTGGCGTATCAAAATGGGCTTCGTCCCGCCCGGCGGATGAAAACATGAAAAATACGCGGTCTTCGGGGGCCAAATTCACCCCCAGCACATGATCCGCCTGCGCCACCCGGCGCGGGGACATGCCAATGGGGGAAATCCAGCGGGCGTATTCCTCGAACGCTTGCGCCCATGTCGCCCGCCCATCCTGCACCGCCTGCAATTGGTCCGGGTGGGTCAGCAAGGCCCAGATCGTCCCGGCAATCGCGTCACGCGGTTCATTCTGCCCTCCGGATATGATCAGCTTCACATTGGCACGAGTGGCCTTCAGATCCAGCCCGCCCTGCATCTGCACGGACAGGCCGGACATATTGGGCGCGGCCTGTAAGGCGGGGATCATCGCATCAATATGCCGATCAATGGATGCGGTACAGTCGTGGCACTGCGCCGTGATCGCGGGATCGCCGGTGTAATTGGCACAGCCGTCAATCATGCCCTGACTGACACGATCCATTTCCGCCGCCTCCATATTGGTCAGCCCGGTGATCAGCTTCAGCGCCTCGGCCGAAACGGGCATGGCATAGTCGCGCACCATGTCACAGTCCCCGTGTGGGGCCAGATCATCCAGAATGCGCGTAGCCGCTGCGGTAAAAGCAGGCAGCCACACATCCCGCACGGTCCGCGGGCTAAGGGCCGGGAACAGGATTTTGCGTTCGCGCTGATGTGCGTCGCCATCCTTGCGCATCATGTTTTCGCCCATCAGGATCGTCATCAACCCATCCGGCTGATGCGAAGAAAACACATCTGTCCGCTTTTCCTGTGCGAAAATATCGTCCCGTCGGGTGAACAGCGTCGCCCCCAGTTCCGGCACATATGTCACAGGGGTGTGCGCCCGCATCTGTGCCAGCGTGGGATAAGGATCAGCGCGAAAGGCGACCGGATCAATATGGGTAACGGGCGCGTCAGACATGGGCGTTCTTCCTTGGGCTTTGATCATTTACAGGGGATGCTGCCGCATTCTGCTTGGACCTGCCAGAAAAACCGTGTCAGGATTTCAAAAACACGTAGCCACGGCAGGGATGACAGGGATGCAGATCACGCTGGACAATGGATTTGGGCAGACCGCGCGCATGGCGGTGATCGTGCTGTCCACGGATGAAACCGTGGAAAACGAGGCGCGGCTGATCCTGCGGGATCGTCCGGTTAGCCTGTTGCACAGCCGCGTGCCAGCCCATGCGGATGTGACCCCCGAAACGCTGCGCCTGATGGAGGACGGAATGCCCGCCACGGCGGCGTTGCTGCCTGCGGGGCAGGATGTGATTGGCTATGCCTGCACGTCCGGCGCGACGGTGATCGGGCCGGATCGGGTGGCCGCGCTGATCCAAAGCCACCACCCGAACACCCCCGTCACCAATCCGATTTCGGCGGTTGTGGCGGCCTGTCAGGCGTTGGGGGTGACGCGGATCGCCTATGTGTCGCCCTATGTGGAAACGGTAACGCGACCGATGCGGGCGTTTTTGGAACAGCACGGCATTGTCACCATCACCGAAGCCAGCTTTGGCATCAAGGAAGACTGGACTGTCGCACGCATCCCGGAAAAAGAAACGGAAAACATGGTTCTAGACGCCATTTCTAATGTGGATGTTGATGCGATATTTACCAGTTGCACCAATTTACGAACCTTTGGCCTGATTGATCGGATCGAGGCCAAAACCGGCCTGTCGATGATCAGTTCCAATCAGGCACTGCTGTGGCATATGCTGAAACTGGCCGGGGTGGATGCGCGTGGCTGGGGACCGGGGAAACTGTTCCAGGTCTGAGGCGGGGGCGCTGCCCCCACGGCGCTGACGCGCCGTTCCCCCGGAGTATTTTGAGCAAGATGAAAACGGGCCTTAGCGGCTGAGCTCCTTCATGCCCTTTTCCAACCCTTCCAGTGTCATCGTCACCATCTGGTTTTCAAAAATATCCTGAATCATTTTGATCGACTGGGTATAGGCCCAATAGCGTTCCGGCACCGGGTTGATCCACAGGTTCGAGGGCCATTGTTCGCGGGCGCGTTCCAGCCAGACCTGACCGGCCTCGGGGTTCCAATGTTCGTTCGCGCCGCCCGGATAGTGGATTTCATAGGGTGACATAGACGCGTCCCCGATGAAAATACACTTGTAGTCCGAACCATAGGTGCGCAGCACGTCCCAAGTGGGGGTTTGCTGATCCCAGCGGCGGCGATTGTCTTTCCACACGCCTTCGTAAAGGCAGTTATGGAAATAGAAATGTTCCAGATGTTTGAATTCGGATTTGGCGGCGGAGAACAGTTCTTCCATCACCTTGATATGCGGGTCCATTGATCCGCCGACGTCCAGAAACAGGATCACCTTGACCGCGTTGCGCCGTTCCGGGCGGGTCTGCACATCCAGATAGCCATGTTCGGCGGTGGCGCGAATGGTGCCGTCCAGATCCAGTTCATCATGCGCCCCGTTGCGCGCCCAGCGGCGCAGGCGTTTCAGCGCCACTTTGATGTTGCGGGTTCCCAGTTCGACCGTGTCATCCAGATTTTTGAATTCGCGCTTGTCCCAGACTTTGACGGCGCGGCCATGACGGCCCTTTTCCTGACCGATCCGCACCCCTTCGGGGTTGTAACCATGCGCGCCAAAGGGCGAGGTGCCCGCCGTGCCAATCCATTTGTTGCCGCCCTGATGGCGGCCTTCTTGTTCTTCCAGACGCTGTTTCAGCGTTTCCATCAGCTTCTCGAAGCCGCCCATCGCTTCGATTTCGGCTTTTTCTTCTTCGGTCAGGTATTTTTCAGCCATTTTTTCCAGCCAGTCGGCAGGAAGTTCGATGGCTTCCAGCACATCGCCCAACTGAATCTGATCCAGCCCCTTGAAGGTTTGGGCAAAGGCGCGGTCGAACTTGTCAATATTGCGTTCGTCTTTCACCATCGCGGTGCGGGCCAGATAGTAAAACCCTTCGACGTCATAGGTGACCAACCCCGCCTTCACAGCCTCCAGAAAGCTAAGGTATTCACGCAGGGATACCGGGACGCCAACAGAACGGAGATTTTCGAAGAAGGGGAGGAACATGGATCAGACCGCAGCTCTATGGATGAAGATGGTGATGAATAGGGCAATGACCATGAATAACACGCAATAGGCGATGGCGTATTGTGTCATGTCCTTGCCGTTGCCGCCGCGCAGCTTTGCGCGGGTGGCGCCTAAAATAAGTCCCAGAATGGCTCCTGCGATGACGATCATAGCTGCCCGTTGCTCCTTTTTAGCGGGGACAGGGCCGCGATTTCACGCAGACGGGCGTGAACGGCCTGGTCCGAGCCAATTCCGTATCTTGCCCAGCCCAGACTGTCCAGTCTGACCGCCTGTGCCTCGGTCGGGCGGTTCAACAGGTCCAGCGCCTCGGCTCGCAGCATTAGAAGCGTTGACAGCAAAGCGCCATTTTCATGCCGCGCGGCAACCGCCAGATAAGGCGAGGTTTGCAACAGCGCTTCTTCGCCGTTGCCTTCGGATATGGCATAGGCGGCCAGCTGCGCGGCCACATGGGCGGCGTGTAACTGGGTGTTGGGGCTGCGGGTATAGAAGTTCTGCGCCGCCCGGAAATGCGCCAGCGCCAGTTCGGCATTCATGCTTTGGGTCAACCGCCCCAGCGCATAATGCGAAAACGCCCGGCGATGATCGGTCCAGCCTGCGGATTCAGCAATGGCCAGCGCCTTGCGGGCCGCAGACAGGCGTTGTGCGGGGGCGGTTCCGGGGCCAAGCGCGGTTTGGGTGGCCTCGATCCACGGTCGCGGCGTATCAGGCAACGGATGCAGGGGGGACCGCTGCCCGGCGGGGTTCAGGCGGGCCAGAATGCGGGGCAGGCGGGCGGCCACCTGATCCCGGCGCATCCCGTTGCGCAATTCCGGCGCGTAATAGGTGCGCAGGATCAGCATGTCATAGCTGGTCAAAACTGTGTGAATATTATCGTCGTTGAACACCGAATCCGGCAAACGGTACAGATCGTTCAGCGGTCCCAGCGCCTGTGCCAGTTCTTCGTGCAGGCAATCGCGGGTTTCCTGTGGCGGCGAATCCACCGGCACGAAAATCGCCATTTGGCGGCGCTCTTGCAGCAGAACCCAATCGGTTTTGGGGGATTGCGCGGCACGTGGGTATTCTGACAGCCGGGTGATGTTTGGCACCACGAAACAGGCGGCCTGAGGCAGCACGCGCTGAATCTCGCTTCGGGTGACGGCGTTGATGGTGATCCCCGCAGGCCCATCCGCCACCTGTCGAATGTCGATACCGGCTTCGTTGCGCAATCGGCCCAACAATCTGCCCAGATCATGCTGAAATGACGCTGGTGCCTTTCCCGATACCTTGACGGTGATCGGTTCCTCGAAACGGGTGAAAACATCCAGTTCGCGCCCGGATTCCAACCGAAAGCTCAGGTCCAGGAAATCCCGCGCAATATCCGCGTTCGAGGTGCGCACGCGCTCCAGCACCTGCCCGGAAAAGGTTTTCATCGGGGGCAGTGTGATTGCGGGGGAACTGGCGGCCCGGCTGGCGACACCACCGGACCCGGTTGCCATACAGCCGGTCAAAAGGGCCATAGCCGCAAAGCTGAACAGGATTTTTTTCATACTGTCATCCTGCCGCTGCACAGGGGCCGGGGCAATTGTTTTCCGAATGCCCCGGCAAATTTGACGACCAAAAGGGCAGGGGCCGCGGCCCCCGTGCCAATCAGCGTTGCGACCGCGCCATAAAGGCCAGCCGTTCAAACAGATGCACGTCCTGTTCGTTTTTCAGCAGCGCACCATGCAGTTTCGGCAAGGCATTCGGCCCGTCGCGTTTCAGATCTTCGGGGGTCATGTCTTCGGCCAGCAGCAGTTTCAGCCAATCCAGCACTTCGCTGGTGGACGGTTTTTTCTTCAACCCCGAGGTTTCGCGGATTTCATAGAATTGGGTCAGCGCGGTGGTCAGCAGCTTTTCCTTGATTCCGGGGTGATGCACTTCGACGATTTGTTTCATCACTTCCGGCTCCGGGAACCGAATGTAGTGGAAGAAACAGCGCCGCAAAAACGCGTCTGGCAGTTCTTTTTCATTGTTCGAGGTGATGATCACGATCGGGCGCTGTGCGGCCTTGATGGTTTCCCCGGTTTCGTAAACGTGGAATTCCATCTTGTCCAATTCCTGCAACAGGTCATTGGGGAATTCGATATCGGCCTTGTCGATTTCGTCGATCAGCAGAACAACTTTTTCGTCCGCCTCAAACGCCTGCCAAAGCTTGCCCTTTTTGATGTAGTTTTTCACATCATGCACGCGTTCTTCGCCCAGTTGGCTGTCGCGCAGGCGGCTGACCGCATCGTATTCATACAGGCCTTGCTGGGCCTTGGTGGTGGACTTGATGTTCCATTCGATCATCCGCAGCCCCAACGCCCCGGCCACCTGAAGCGCCAGTTCGGTTTTGCCGGTTCCCGGTTCGCCCTTGACCAACAGCGGCCGTTCCAGCGTGACCGCAGCATTGACCGCGACCTTCAGATCGTCGGTGGCCACATACGCATCTGTTCCCTGAAATTTCATGGTTCCATCACCCTCTTGCCCTCTTCGCGGCACACAGTAGCTTGAACAGCACCGGGCCGCAATAAGTGGCGTTTAAGGGTAGTGACAATGCCTAAGTCTTGCGTTAAGTCGGCGGCGGGAGGGTGCCCAGATGTCAAATCATACGTCCTTGGCTGAGGTTGACCTTGTAGAGGGGAAAGAGATGAAGGCCGAAACCTTTATTTCCGACGATTACCGTCCGGCGGAAGATGAACCATTCATGAATGAGCGCCAGTTGGAATATTTCCGGCGCAAATTACTCAACTGGAAAAACGATATCCTTGAAGACAGCCGCGACACGATCGAAGGGCTTCAGGACAACACGCGCAATATCCCCGATATTGCAGATCGTGCGTCCGAAGAAACCGACCGTGCGCTGGAATTGCGGACCCGTGACCGGCAGCGCAAACTGGTGTCCAAGATCGACGCGGCCCTGCGCCGTATCGAAGAAGGCGAATATGGATATTGCGAAGTGACTGGGGAACCGATCAGCCTGAAACGGCTGGACGCGCGTCCCATCGCCACCATGAGCCTGGAGGCGCAGGAACGTCACGAACGGCGCGAAAAGGTGCATCGCGACGACTGATCGCGGCGAATGCCTGTTTTCAGATAGAAGCGCCGGGGTTTGCCTCCGGCGTTTTTTCGTTTCAAAGGAATGCCATGAATCTTCTGGGTATGAAAATCGCAGTCATTGGCGGCGGAATCGCAGGTTTGGCCGCATCGCGGGCGCTGGCCTTGCGGGGAGCGTCGGTCACGGTTTTGGAACAGGCCGCCGAAATCAGCGAGGTCGGCGCCGGTCTGCAAATCAGCCCCAATGGGTTTGCGGTGTTAGACGCGCTTGGGCTGGGGGATGCCTTGCGCCGCCGGGCCGTTCAGGGACAGGCGGTCAGCCTGCGCGATTACCGCAAGGGCGAGGTGCTGCGGCTGGATCTGACCCGGCTGGAGAACCGCAATTACTATTTCGTTCACCGCGCCGATCTGATTGACCTGTTGGCCGAAGGCGCGCGCGATGCCGGGGTAAAGCTGCGCCTGCTGCAACAGGTGTCCGATGTGGTGCCGGGCAATCCCCCCACGATCCGCCTGACTACGGGCGCGGACCTGCACCCGGATCTTGTGATTGGGGCGGATGGGTTGCATTCGCCCAGCCGTCGGGCGCTGAACGGGGCAGATCGGCCGTTTTTCACCCGGCAGGTTGCTTGGCGGGCTACCGTTCCGAACACGCTGGGGCTGGGGCCGGTGGCCCGTGTGCATATGGGGCCGGGGCGGCATGTGGTCAGCTATCCGCTGCGCGGGGGCGATCTGGTGAATATCGTGGCGGTGCAGGAACGCCGTAGCTGGACCGACGAAGGCTGGAACCACGCGGATGACCCGGCAAATCTGCGTGCGGCCTTTGCGGATTTCGGGCCAGAGGTGTCGCAAATGCTGGCGCAGGTGTCCGAAGTAAACCTGTGGGGTCTGTTCCGTCATCCGGTGGCGGCCCGGTGGTTTGGTGAAAATACGGCCATTCTTGGCGATGCCGCGCATCCAACGCTGCCCTTTCTGGCGCAAGGGGCCAGTATGGGGTTGGAAGATGCCTGGGCTTTGGCGGATGAGCTGGCCATGACAGACAGTCTCGCCGCAGGTCTGGCGGCCTATCAACCGCGCCGCCGCGCCCGCGCGACAAAGGTTATCAATGCCGCCACGGGCAACGCGTGGAAATATCACTTGGGCTTTTCGCCGTTTCGATTTGCCGCCCATACTGCATTGCGATTGGGCGGGGCATTGATGCCGGATCGGATGATGCATCAATTCGACTGGCTGTATCTGCATGATGAAACCCGCCAGCCGCATGTGGCCTGAACTGACTTGTGTCCCCAATACCCTTCTGCGGATGTCTTGGCAGAGGGTTGCGCAATGGGCGAACCACAAGGCATAGAGAGATAAACCCAGCAGGAGAGCGCGCATGAAAATCGCCACGTTCAACATCAATGGCATCAAGGCGCGGATCAATGCCTTGCCGGATTGGCTGGACGACGCCCAACCTGACGTGGTGGTGTTGCAGGAAATCAAATCGGTGGACGATGCCTTTCCGCGCGAAATTTTCGAAGACCGTGGCTATAACGTGGAAACGCATGGCCAGAAAAGTTTCAACGGCGTGGCGATCCTGTCAAAGCTGCCGTTAGAGGATGTGACTCGCGGATTGCCGGGCGATGAAAGCGACGAACAGGCCCGCTGGATCGAAGCGACTGTAGTCGGGAAAACGGCGATCCGGATTTGCGGCTTATACCTGCCAAATGGCAATCCGGTTGAACTGGAGCCGGACGGCACCCCAGTGGCGGGGGGGAAATACGCCTACAAACTGGCTTGGATGGAACGGATGCGCCAGCGCGCGCAGGCATTGCTGGACAGCGAAATGCCCGCGCTGATGGCAGGGGATTACAACATTATTCCTCAAGAAGAAGATGCCAAGCGCCCGGATGTCTGGCGTGAAGATGCGTTATTCCGCCCCGAAAGCCGCGCGGCATTCCGAAAGATTCTGAACCTTGGCTTTACCGAAGCATTCCGCGCCCGCACCCGTGGGCCGGGGCATTATTCGTTCTGGGATTATCAGGCCGGGGCATGGAACCGGGATGATGGGATTCGGATCGACCATTTCCTGCTAAGCCCGCAATGTGCCGATCTTTTGCAGGACTGCCGCATTGACCGAGAGGTGCGCGGGCGTGAAAAACCTTCGGATCACGTGCCGGTCTGGATTGAACTGGATGCATGAAGCCGCCTGCTGGCTTGTGTCCTGCCACTGGTTGCGCGCAGTATGATCTGTGGACAAAGGGTGTGACATGATCCGGCAAGCGACCGCAGAAGATGAAACCGCAATCCGGCAATGTGCCGAGGCTGCATATGTCCGTTACGTGCCGCTGATAGGGCAAAAACCAGCGCCAATGATTGCGGATTTTGCCCGTCAGATTGCGCAGGGCCGTGTGTTCGTGTCCGTTCGGGACGGTAGCTTGCAAGGGTTTATCGTGTTTTACCCGGAAGACGCGCATATGATGCTGGAGAATGTCGCGGTTTTTCCCGAAGCGGCAGGCGGTGGTATCGGGAAGGCGTTGATCCGTTATTGCGAAGATACAGCCCGCAGGATGGGGATCGCTGCTGTGCGTCTTTATACCAATGAAAAGATGGTTGAAAATTTGTCGATCTACCCCGGCATGGGCTATGTCGAGACAGGTCGCCGTGTCGAAGACGGGTTTGCACGGGTGTTCTTTGAGAAACAGTTAAGCTGATCCGCAGCAGTAAGGGGTGGGTAAAATTCTTTAAAAGAATTTTGAACGGAAAATTTGCAATTTTCCGGGCCTCCGGCGGGAGTATTTGGGATCAGAAAGAAGCCGGATATTGGTTACATCGAAAAGGATGTGCCACAGCCACAAGAGGACGTGGCATTGGGATTGTCGATCACGAAGCGCGCACCAATCAATTCTTCGGTGAAATCAATCGTCGCCCCGGTCAAAAACGGCAGCGATACGCTGTCGACCACGACTTTTTCGCCAGCCCCTTCAAGGATCAGGTCGTCCGTGGTGGGGTGATCCAGTTTGATTTCATATTGAAAACCTGAACACCCGCCGCCTTCGACGGCGATGCGCAGGGCTTGTCCTTGCGCATTTGCGCCGATTTCAGACAGGCGGGCAAAGGCACGGTCGGTCACTTTTGGGGGCAATTGCATGTGATTTCAGGCTCCTGCACGGTTTCTTTGGGTGCTGCAATGCAATATATGTGGGGGACGTACAGGCGACAAGGACCAGTTAGGCATGGCAGCCCCCTTTGCATCGGACCCCGGCCAAAGCCGCGGTCGGCTTTATCCCGAAGAAGAAAGCGCATTTCGGTCCTGTTTTCAACGGGATCGCGACCGGATCATTCACGCCAGCGCGTTTCGGCGGCTGAAGCACAAGACACAGGTTTTTATCGAACACGAAGGCGATTATTTCCGCACCCGCCTGACCCATTCCATCGAGGTGGCGCAGGTGGCACGGACCATCGCGGGAACGCTGGGGTTGAACCGGGAACTGACCGAAGCCGTGGCGCTGGCGCATGATCTGGGGCATACGCCGTTCGGTCATACTGGCGAGGATGCGCTGGCGGAACTGATGGCCCCCTATGGCGGCTTTGATCATAACGCACAGGCCATCCGTATCGTCACCAATCTGGAACGGCACTATGCCGAATGGGATGGGCTGAACCTGACGTGGGAAACGCTGGAGGGGATCGCCAAGCACAATGGCCCTGTGACGGGGGATATCCCGTGGGCCTTGGCGGATTATGACAGACGGCACGATCTGGAACTGCACACCCATGCCAGCGCCGAGGCGCAGGTGGCCGCGTTGTCTGATGACATCGCCTATAACAATCACGACCTGCATGATGGGTTGCGGGCCGAGCTGTTTTCCACCGATGAGCTGGCAGAGATGCCTATTCTGGATGGCTGTTTTGCCGAGGTGGATGCCAAATACCCCGGCCTGAACTATTACCGCCGCCGCCACGAGGCGCTGCGCCGGTTTTTTGGCGTGCTGGTCGAGGACGTGATCGCCGTGACGCAGGCCAATCTGCGCGAACTGAACCCGCAATCCGTCGCGGATGTGCGTGGGGCCGGGCGGATGATGGCGCAGTTTTCGCCCGCCCTTTGGAGTGACCTGAAAATCATCCGCGAATTTCTGTTCCATCGCATGTACCGCGCCCCCGAGGTGGTCGAGGTGCGCAGTTATGTCACCGATGTGGTGCGCGAATTATTCGCGATCTATATGAAACAGCCGGAAATCCTGCCGCGGCAATGGCGCAAGGATGTGCAGGAGGCGCAGACAGATACCACGCTGGCGCGGATCGTTTCGGATTATATCGCGGGCATGACGGATCGGTTCGCTCTTCAGGAACATGAGCGGCTGACCGGACGGCAGGCTATTCCGGCAGGCCGCCGCGCCACACCCATTCAGCGCGGGGGCTGATACAGATGGTCACGCAGGATTTGGCCGGGGCTTTGGACCCGATGACCGCGATTGCGCTTGTTGGTGTGTTGGGCGTGGGGGCGCAATTTCTGGCGTGGCGAATGCAGATGCCCGCCATTGTGCTGATGTTGGTGGCCGGGATCATTGCTGGGCCGGTGACGGGATTTCTGGACCCGGCGCGCGATATTGGCCCGCTGGTGGGACCAATCATTTCCATTGCCGTGGCGATCATCCTGTTCGAAGGCGGGCTGACGCTGGACCGGGCCAAGCTGATGGATGCGGCCAAGGGGGTGCGACGGCTGGTGTTCGTCGGCGCACCGCTGGGATGGCTGAGCTCCGCCCTGGCGCTGCATTATGCGGCGGGTCTGGATTGGCAAACCAGCGCCGTTTTCGGTGGCATTATGATCGTCACCGGCCCCACAGTGATTGCCCCGCTGCTGCGGCAGGCAAAACTGTCGCGCCGCCCCGCTGCGTTGCTGCAATGGGAGGCAATCGTCAACGATCCCATCGGTGCCTTGGCGGCAGTGCTGGCGTTCGAGGTGGTGATGGTGCGCAGCACGGCGTCTTCGGGGTGGCACGCGACGCAGGAATTGGTGTTGGGGATTGCCTTGGCCGGGGCGGCAGGGGCCGCCGCGGGCTATGGGCTGGCCACGGCATTCCGGCGCGGCTGGGTGCCGGAATATATGAAAGTGCCCGTGTTATTTGCCACGTTGCTGGCGGTTTTTGCGGCCACGGATTCCGTCTTGCATGAAAGCGGGCTGCTGGCGGTGACTGTGATGGGGGTTGTGATCGCCAATGCGGGGTTGCCGTCATATGCGGAAATCCTGCGGTTCAAGGAA
Source organism: Thalassovita litoralis (assembly GCF_900182725.1). Lineage (GTDB taxonomy): Bacteria > Pseudomonadota > Alphaproteobacteria > Rhodobacterales > Rhodobacteraceae > Thalassobius > Thalassobius litoralis. The sequence continues at coordinate 34,279 of NZ_FXTO01000014.1, read as the reverse complement.
CATGCCACGGTGTTGTTGGTGTCGGGCGTGTTTATCCTGCTGGCGGCTTCGCTGGATTTTGCCATGCTGGGGCAACTGACGTGGCGGGCAGCCTTGTTCGTGGGGGCGGTTGTGCTGTTGGCGCGGCCCCTGACGGTGATCCTGTCGCTGATCGGCACCGGGCTGCCGTGGCGCGAAAAGGCGCTGATTGCACTGACCGGACCGCGCGGCGTGGTGCTGGTGGCGGTGGCGGGGCTGTTTGGCGAACGTCTGGCGGCCTTGGGGGTTGCGGATGGGGCGCTGGTGGCGCCTTTGGCCTTTGTTTTGGTGACGGCCACGGTGGTCTTGCATGGGTTTACGTTGAAACCGTTGGCGCAGGCGTTGGGCTTGGCGGGCGGCGATGCGCCGGGCATTTTGTTGGTCGGGGGATCGGCGTGGTCCACGGCATTGGCCGAAGCCTTGCAAAAAGCCAAGGTCGAGGTGCTGATCGCCGATATGAACCGGGGGCGTTTACAGGCGGCGCGCCATGCGGGCATTTCCACCTTCTATGGCGATATTCTGTCGGAAGCGGCAGAGCATAATCTGGAACTGGCCCGCTTTACCCGGCTGGTCGCGCTGACCGATAATGATGCCTATAACACGCTGGTCACAACGGATTTGGCCCCGGAATACGGGCGGGACAACGTGTTTCAACTGGCCCGTGCCAAGGAAAATCAGGCCCGCTATGCCCTGCCTGCCACGTTGGGCGGGCGCGTTTTTGCCCAAGGCAAAAGTCTGGAGGATTTACACGCGTTGATCCGGGCCGGATGGGAATTTCGTACCACTGGCCTGACGTCTGAATATGATTTCGCACAATGGCAAGCGGATCGCCCTGACGCCCTGTTGATCGTGGCAATCTATCCAAACGGGCAATTACGGTTCCCGCGTGAAGACAGCCGCCTGAAAGGGGGCGACGGGGTGCAGTTGGTGCATTTTTCCCCACCGAAGCTTGTGAAAGACCCCGCCGCATAAACCAAGCCAACAGGGGGCGTTGACCTTTTACCCTTGCGTGGTAAACCCCGCGCAAGACGAAAGGATTGATCGCGATGAACCTGTTTACCGAAATGCGCGTGCTGGTGCTGGATACGCTGGGGCAAATGGCTGCCGCCGGGGATCTGCCCGAAGGGCTGGATTATGCCAATGTGGCGGTGGAACCGCCCCGCGATGCCGCGCATGGGGACATGGCGACCAATGCCGCGATGGTACTGGCCAAACCCGCCCGGATGAAGCCCCGCGACATCGCCGAAAAGCTGGCCGCGCGTCTGGGCGCGGATGCCCGCATCACCAGCGCCGAGGTGGCCGGTCCGGGGTTCCTGAACCTGCGTCTGGACGCGGGGCTGTGGCAGGGGATCGTGAAAACCGCCCTGACCGAAGGCAAGAAATATGGCCGCTCTGACATGGGGCAGGGCAAGAAGGTGAACGTTGAATACGTCAGCGCCAACCCCACTGGCCCAATGCATGTGGGCCACACCCGCGGCGCGGTGTTCGGCGATGCGCTGGCCAGCCTGCTGGATTACGCGGGCTATAACGTGACGCGCGAATATTACATCAACGATGGCGGCGCACAGGTCGACGTGCTGGCGCGATCGGCCTTTGAGCGTTACCGCGAGGCCAATGGGCTGGAGCCGGAAATCGCCGAAGGCCTGTATCCCGGCGATTACCTGATCCCCGTTGGAGAGGCGCTGAAGGAAAAATACGGCGATAGCCTGCTGGACAAGCCCGAGGCCGATTGGCTGGTCGATGTGCGCGAATTTTCCACCGAAAAGATGATGGAAATGATCCGCGAGGATCTGGCATCGCTGGGCGTGAAAATGGACGTCTATTATAGCGAAAAATCGCTGTATGGCACCGGCCAGATCGAATCCGCGCTGGACCGGCTGAAAGGGTTGGGCCTGATCTACGAGGGCGTGCTGGAACCGCCCAAGGGCAAGCTGCCCGAGGATTGGGAAGAGCGCGAGCAGACCCTGTTCAAATCCACCGAATACGGCGATGACGTGGATCGCCCCGTGCAGAAATCGGATGGCAAATGGACCTATTTCGCCCCTGACATTGCCTATCACTGGACCAAGATCGACCGGGGTTTTGATCTGCTGATCGACGTGTTTGGCGCGGATCATGGTGGGTATGTCAAACGGATGAAAGCCGCCGTTGCGGCGCTGTCGGAAAACCGTGTGCCGCTGGATATCAAGCTGATCCAACTGGTGAAACTGTTCAAGAATGGCGAACCGTTCAAAATGTCCAAGCGGGCAGGGACATTCGTAACCCTGCGCGATGTGGTGGATCAGGTGGGCGCAGATGTGACCCGCTTCCATATGCTGACCCGTAAAAACGATGCGCCGCTGGATTTCGATTTCGATAAGGTGTTGGAACAATCCAAGGACAACCCGGTTTTCTATGTGCAATATGCCCATGCGCGGGTGTGTTCCGTGCTGCGCAAGGCGACCGAGGCCGGGATTGCCCATGATGACGCCACGCTTGCGGCAGCGGACCTGTCCGGCCTGACGCACGAGGCTGAGTTGACCGTGGCCAAGAAGCTGGCTGAATGGCCGCGTCTGGTGGAAATCGCGGGCCGCACCAATGAGCCGCACCGGATTGCATTTTTCCTGTATGAACTGGCATCGGATTTCCATTCTTTGTGGAACCGGGGCAATGACGATATGTCCTTGCGGTTCCTTCAGGATGGGGATGCGGCAGCAAGTCAGGCGAAAATCGCCCTTGCGCGGGCTACAGCCGTTGTTATTTCCGCAGGTCTTGGTATTCTGGGCGTAACCCCGGCGGAAGAGATGCGCTAAAGCGCACGAAACACCCGCCGGAAACGCAGAGCAGAGCAGACCGAAGGGGCCAAAACCCCAAGGAGCAGAGGCGCATATGGCGGAGATACAGGCAAACGGGGGCTTTGATGCCCCCGAAGGCAGCATGGCATTCGGGAAAATGGCCAATTGGGCCGGGGCGGCGGTTTCGCTGGCGCTGGTTGTTGGCGTGGGTGTTTGGGGCTATCAGTTGGTGGCACGCGATGTCAGCGGCATTCCCGTGGTTCGCGCCGCCGAAGGCCCGATGCGGATTCAGCCAGACGATCCGGGAGGCGCGGCTGCGGTCAATCAGGGCTTGGCGGTCAATTCGGTTGCGGCAACCGGCAGCGCGGAACCGCCTGCGGATCAGTTGATCCTTGCCCCGAAACCTATTCAGCTTTCGGACGAAGATGTGGCACAGGGACAATTGGCAACGGCTGTTTCTTCAACGGCTTCGGCTGCGGCGCACTCCTCGGGCACGTCTGTTTCGGTTGATGATCTGGTGGCCAGCCTGACCCAGGACGCAGAGCCGCTGGAAACCCTTCAACCAGCCCGAATGAAAGCCCCCGAGGTTGATGTTCCCGGTGTCGAAAGGGGGCTGGGCCGTTCGCTGCGCCCGCAAACGCGCCCCGCCGGATTGCAAAAGACTTCGGCCCCGGCTGCTTCGGTGTCTGCGCCGTCTGGTGCTGTCGAAGTGGATGCTGGCAGCCTGCCCGCTGGTACGCGTCTGGCCCAGCTTGGCGCTTATGAAAGCGCGGAAATCGCCCGCAAGGAATGGGATCGTCTGTTTGGACGGTTTGGGGACTATATGGACGACAAAAAGCGCGTGATCCAAAAAGCCGAAAGCGGCGGGCGGACGTTCTATCGCCTGCGGGCGCATGGGTTTGCGGATATCAATGATGCCCGTCGGTTTTGTTCGGCCCTTGTGGCGGAAAAGGCCGAATGTATTCCGGTGACAACCCGATGAGCATTCACTTCGGTGCGACGATCCTTGACCCGCTGGGCCTGCGGCTAAGCGTCGAGGAAAAACGGTTCTTTGCACAGGCGAACCCGTTCGGGTTCATCCTGTTTGCCCGCAATCTGGACACCCCCGATCAGATCCGTGCCCTGTGTGCCGATCTGCGTAATGCTGTCGGGCGCGATGCCCCGATCACGATTGATCAGGAAGGTGGCCGCGTTCAACGCCTGCGCGCACCCAATTGGACGGAATGGCTGCCGCCGCTGGATCATGTTCGCGCCGCAGGGGAGAACGCGGCAGAAGCGATGTATCTGCGCTATCGGCTGATTGCCCATGAACTGCGCGATCTGGGGATCGACAGCAATTGTGCGCCGCTGGTGGATGTGGCCGGGCCGGAAACCCACCCATTTTTGCAAAACCGCTGTTACGGCATGGATGCCGATACCGTGACGCGTATGGGCCGCGCGGTGGCCGATGGGTTGCTGGACGGTGGCGTGTTGCCGGTGTTGAAACATATTCCGGGGCATGGACGTGCCGTGGCGGACAGCCATTTGGAATTGCCCCGCGTGGATGCCGATCCTGCCGATCTGGCGACCCGCGATTTTGCGCCGTTCAAAGCGTTGAACGATTTACCGATGGGGATGACTGCGCATCTGGTTTACAGTCAGATTGATCCCCAACCGGCGACCACCTCGCCGGTGATGATGCGACTGATCCGTGATGAAATCGGATTTGATGGGCTGATCATGACCGATGACATCTCGATGAAGGCCTTGTCGGGGTCGCTTGGGGATTTGTCAGCGTCATCGCGGGCGGCGGGCTGTGACGTGGTTTTGCATTGCAATGGCACGCTTTCGGAAAAGCAACAGGTGGCCGAAGCGGCTGGTTTGCTGGATGAAGACGGCCAACGCCGCGCTGATGCGGCCCTTGCCGTGCGGAAAAGTCCCGAAAATGTTGACATTCCCGCCCTTCAGGCCAAGCTGAACGCGCTGATCAAGACCTGAGCGGGAATGACCGAAAGACAGACAGAACTGTTACCGGAACAATCCGTCGCCGAACGGCTGGCAGCCGAGGCGCTGATTGTTGATGTGGATGGGTTTGAAGGCCCACTTGACCTGTTGCTGACCCTGTCACGCACGCAGAAGGTGGATCTGCGCAAGGTGTCGATCCTGCAACTGGCGCAGCAATATCTGGATTTTGTGGAACGCGCCAAACAGTTACGTCTGGAACTGGCGGCGGATTATCTGGTGATGGCGGCGTGGCTGGCCTTTTTGAAATCCCGCCTGTTGCTGCCACCGGACCCCAGCGAAGACGGCCCATCGGGCGAAGAACTGGCCGCGCATCTGGCCTTTCAGTTGGAACGCCTGCAAGCGATGCGCGATGTGGCGGCCCGGTTGATGGCGCGGGATCAGAAAGGGCGCGATTTCTTTGTGCGCGGCATCCCCGAGGATGTGACCCGTATTCGCCGCGTGACCTATTCGGCGACATTGCTGGACCTGATGCAGGGCTATGCCCGTATCCGCACCAAGGACGAATTCCGCCCCTTTGTGATGGATCGTGATTCCGTTTTCACGATGGAACAGGCCTTGGAACGGATGCGTGGGCTGATTGGCTTTGCCGGAAGCTGGACCGATATCGTCAGCTATCTGCCGCCGGGTTGGGAAAACGATCCGATCAAGCGCCGTTCAGCCACGGCGGCGACCTTTGCCGCATCGCTGGAACTGGTGAAAGAAGGCAAGGCCGAAATCCGGCAATCGGGTACGTTTGAACCCATTCACGTCCGCAGAAGAGAGGGCCGGGATGGCTGACGACCTGCACGATACGGAAACCAGCCTGTTCGAGGCGCCGCCAATGGCCGAACAGGAACGCATGGTCGAAGCGATCCTGTTCGCCACAGCGGAACCTGTGACCGTGCGCGAATTAGAAGCCCGCCTGCCGCATGGCTGTGACGCGGCACAGGCGTTGGAACATCTGCGCAAACGCTATGATGGGCGTGGCGTGCATGTGGTAAAGGTTGGGGACGCATGGGCCATACGCACCGCGCCCGATCTGGGGTTCCTGATGCACAAGGAAACCGTGGAAATCCGCAAGCTGTCCCGCGCGGCGGTCGAAACGCTGGCAATCATCGCCTATCACCAGCCTGTCACCCGTGCCGAAATCGAAGAAATCCGGGGGGTTTCCGTATCTCGTGGTACGATTGATCAACTGCTGGAAATGGAATGGATTCGGTTCGGACGCCGCCGGATGACGCCGGGCCGCCCTGTGACCTTTGTGGTGACGCAGGAATTTCTGGATCACTTCGGGCTGGAAAGCGCCCGTGATTTGCCGGGGCTAAAGGAATTGCGTTCCGCTGGTTTGCTGGAAAGCCGCCCGCCGCCCGCCATCAACGAAGGGCTGGAAGACGAGGATGACGAGGAACAGACTGATCTGTTCGACGACGAGGATTGATCTGTTCCGCCAACGCGCCATGAAAACGGCGCAATCCGGGGATAGGGTTCGGGGCAGGCAAATCCAAAGGGGGCCGTTATGAATGCCAACCAACTGATCAACATGGTTTTGCGTATGGTTTTGCGGAAGGCCGTGAACACTGGCGTGAACCGCCTTGCCGGTGGGAAATCCGGCCCGCAGGGGGTGAAAGCGGCAAAACGTGCGCGTCAGGCGATGCGCGTCACTCGGCGGCTGAACAAGTTTTAACCCGGTTCGGCAAAAGCGCTTCGGCGGCGGCAATGGCGGCAAACAGCGCGGACAGGGCCAGACAATAAGATAAACCACCGGCGTCATACGGGATTTTGTAAAACACCGCGCCGCCCATAACGGTCAGGTAGGTCACAGCGGAATTCAGCCCCATGATCGCCCCACGCTGTCGCGGGTCCAGACTGGTCAGGCGGTCCACGACCATATTCAGCGCGAAATGCTGGAAAATCCCCCAGACAAAGGCGATCGGCAGGAACACCGCATAGGTCAGGCTGGCCAAATCCATCGCGGTATACACCAAGGTCAGCCCGCCAAAGGCAAAGACCCCGACCTGACGGATGGATAGCATTTCCAGGTATCTGTTAAAGAAAACGGCCAGACCAAAACCCGCACCATAAAACATGGTGATCATTCCGGCGGATGATGTGGAACGGTGCATGTGTTCTACAACGTGCGCCCCCAGATAGATATAAGCGCCGTTAAAGGCCAACATCAGCATGGCATTTGCCCACAGCCCACGCCCAAGGCCGGGAACCCGCAACGCAGCAAAGGGCGAAGTCGCCCCGGTGCTGTGCCGCTCTGCGGACATCTGGCAACGGCCCAGCAGAACCCAGATGACCAAGGTCATCAGACACATAATGCCGTAAACGGCACGCCATCCCAAATGATCGGCAATGACCGCCGCCAGCGTGACCCCGCCAATCAGCGAAAGGGTCCAGCCCGTCAGAACCGATCCGATGGTCTGTTTTTCCCGCCCTTTCGGGGCAAGCTGTGCGGCCAGTGAATAGATCGACGGCAGCGCCATCCCGGCCCCCAGACCCGCCATTGCCTGCCCCAGAATAAGCAATCCCACAGAAGGCGCGCAGGTCGACAGGATCAATGCCACGATCAGCAACGCACAGGCCCATCGCAGCGCCTTATCCGCGCCTATAACATCCGCCCGTGGGGCCAGTACCAAGGCAGATAATGCCGTGCCCGCCCCAAATGCTGCGGCAGCCCGAAGGATCAGCGAAACCTCGGTTGACAGGTCGGCTGCAACAGCCGGGGCAATAGGCGGCAATACCAGTGAATTGGCCCCAATTACACCAATCGCAGCCGTCAAAAGGGGAATGGGACGGCGTAAAACTCTCATAAGTGGAGATGTGCAGGGATTTATCAATCGGTCAAGAAAATCCCCGAAATTTGCCTGCTTGACCTTACGTCCGCTGATCGTCCATGCGGAAATGTTTGCTAAGTTTCAGGCCTTGTCCCTGATAGTTGGATGCAATTCCCGCCCCGTACAGTTGATCGGGGATTTCGGTCATGCGTTCATACACCAACCGGCCAACAACCTGCCCATGTTCCAGAACAAAGGGGGCTTCGTGGCAGCGGACCTCCAGAACCCCGCGTGATCCGGCCCCGCCTGCGGCGGCATGGCCGAAACCGGGATCGAAGAACCCGGCATAATGCACCCGAAATTCCCCAACCATCGCCAGATAGGGGGCCATTTCCGCAGCATAGGCCGGGGGGATATGCACCGCTTCGCGGCTGACAAGGATGTAAAACGCGCCGGGGTCCAGAATGATCTGACCGGATTTGCTGCGCACTTCTTCCCAATACTTGGCCGGGTCGTAATGACCGATCCGGTCCAGATCAATCACCCCAGTATGGGGTTTGGCGCGGTAGCCAACCAGATCGCCCGATGCGGGTTTCAGATCGACGGAAAACCCCAGACCTTCGTCAATCACCGCATCGCCATCGACCAGCGGCGTTTCGTTGTGCAGGCTGCGCAGTTCCGCATCCGTCAGAACCGCCTGACCAGCCCGGAACCGAATTTGATTCAGCCGCATTCCGGGGCGGACCAGAACGGAAAAGGACCGGGGGCAGATTTCCGCATAAAGCGGCCCGCAATAGCCGGGTTGGATGCGGTCGAATTCTTCGCCGCCGTCGGTGATGGTGCGGGTCAGCAAATCCAGCCGCCCGGTCGAGCTTTTGGCATTCGCCACGGCCTGCACCCCATCGGGCAGCGCCAGCGTTTCCATCAGTTCCACCACATAAACGCAGCCTTTTTCCAGAACGGCCCCGTTGGTCAGGTCGATCTGGTGCATTTCAAATTCATCTAACCGCTGCGCCACGGTGCGCCCATGTCCGGCCAGAAATGACGCCCGCACCCGCCACGCCCGCAATCCCAAGCGCAGGTCCAGACTGGCGGGTTGGATCTGTTCGGGAATGACCGCAGGCTGGGCCGTGATTTGGCCGTTCGCGATCATGGTTTGCAATTGCTGGCTGGGTAGCACGCCGGTCATGGTTTTCCCCTTTGGAATTGACTTGTCTTAGCAAAGACTTGGCGTGTGACGGAATAGGAAAAGGCCGGAAATCCGGCCTTTTCAGGGGTTTCCGCGTTATTTCGGCTTTACGCGGGCTGCCGTTTTGTTGGCAAACGCCTCTAGCCGCCCGCGCGAGGCGGGTTGCGTGTTCACGATCCCGGCCACCACGGATTCGGCATAGGCCGCATCCAGCGCCGACATATTCTGAACATGGCTGATGGCCGAACAGATCGCGAAATTCGACAGCGGTGGGTTTTCAGCCGCAGCACGCGCGATTTCATAGGCTTTGGCTTCGCTGTCTTCGACCAGATATTGCGCCAGACCAACCTGCACGGCTTCGTCCTGCGCATAGATGCGGCCTGTCAGCATCATATCAATCATCCGGGCCTTGCCCACCAGATCGGCCACGCGGATTGTCGCGCCGCCGCCGGTGAACAGGCCGCGCTGGCCTTCGGGCAGGGCGAAATAGGTGGTTTGATCCGCCACGCGAATATGGGCCGAGCTGGCCAGTTCCAGCCCGCCGCCAACAACCGCGCCTTTCAGGGCGGCAATGATCGGCACCCCGCCATATTCCATTTTGTTGAACGCTTCGTGCCAGCGCAGACACAGGTGCATGAATTCTTCGGGACGGCGGTCTTCCTGATGGTGTTCCACCAGATCCAGACCGGCACAGAAATGCGTGCCTTCTGCGCGCAGCACAACGGCCCTTGCGCCGATTCGTGGCAGGGTCGAGAAAATCTCGATCAGTTCTTCCACGGTTTCGGCGTTCAGCGCGTTACGTTTGTCTGCGCGATTCAGGGTGACGGTGGTGATTCCGTCCTCGTCCATGCTGACCAACAGGTTTTTCAGGTCAAAATCATCAATAGATTTAGCCATTTGATCCTCCCAATTCAAAATCCTGCACAGCTTCTCTGCCGGGGCTGGGAAGTCAAGCAGCAGGGGTATGAAATTTGACCAAGCGGACGGTTTTGCCGCAACGGAAGTCCCACAGACAGGACTGGAAAGGGGGGAACAACACAACCAGACAGGCCCGAAAATTCGGGGCCTATCTGGCTGATGTTGAGAGATTTTTTGGTCGGGCTAGCAGGACTCGAACCTGCGACCTTCCGTCCCCCAGACGGACGCGCTACCAGGCTGCGCTATAGCCCGACGGTTTGCTCTTCATACTGATTTTCCGGGTGGGGGCAAGAGCGTTTCGCGGATTTTTTCGCCGTATTTGTCAGTTCCCCGACAGGCGCGACCGCAACTGTGAAATCTCGTCCTTGAGTGCGGTCAATTGGGATGGGTTTGTTGTGGCCAGCGACGCGCGATTTCGCATCAGCCGCGACAGGATGCCCGAACCCGCCGTCGAATGTGCATCAACCGCGACATCAACGATGGCAGGTTTCCGGACTTCGACAGGTGAAACCACAGATTCGGCATCCTGTCCGTCCTCCGGCATCTCTGGCTCTGTGGCGAAGTCCGTGTTGGTTGAATGCTCATCTTCAACGGGGGCGTCCGCAGGCGTGTGTTGCGGTTCGCTCAGTTTTTCTGACGCGACGGTATCGGATGCCGGTGCCGTGTCGAACACATCAAAGAAGGACGGGGTGTCAAAACTGTTTGCTTCCAACTCAGGGGCAGGGCTGTCGGGCAGGGGGGCTGCCTCGGGTTCTGCCGTTGATGGTGCATGGTCATCCTGTGGCGCTGGCTCACTCAGTTCCGCCTCGGCGCTGGCAGTGTAGTCGTCCATCGCTTGCTCGTAGCTGGATGCGCTAAGCTCTTGATCGGCCTCCTCGGACGGGGGGGCATCGTTGCGGGGGAACTGAAGCAGCGTGGCGCTTTCCGGTTGTTCCGCTTGGGCGCGAAGCGCCGCCAGTTTTTCCGGCGAGGGAACCAACTGTCCGGCCTCGGCGTGCGTATCGAGTGGCTGCGACAGGTCGGACACATAGGCCGCCCCCTTTTCGCGCAGCATCTTTTGCACGCCTTTGATGGTCATGCCGTCATCATGCAGCAGCTTTTTGATACCGCCCAGCAGCAGCATATCCTGCGGACGGTAATACCGCCGCCCGCCAGCGCGCTTGATAGGCTTTATCTGTGTGAACTTGCTTTCCCAGAAGCGCAACACATGGGCCGGACGGTCCAGCCATTCGGCAACTTCACTGATAGTCCGAAACGCGTCGGGGGATTTGCTCATGGTGCCGCCCCCCGGCTATCAGCCCTTATTTCCTGACGCGACCCGCTCTTTCATCAGATGAGAGGGACGGAAGGTCAGAACGCGGCGCGGGTTGATCGGAACCTCTTCGCCGGTTTTCGGGTTGCGCCCAACGCGGGCGGCTTTTTCACGGACAGAGAACGTACCGAAGGACGAGATTTTCACCTGCGCCCCGTCAACAAGAGCGTCTGACATATGTTGCAGAACGCTTTCGACCAACTGGCTGGCGTCATTGCGCGACAATCCCACCTCGCGAAAGATGGCATCGCTCAGGTCCATGCGTGTCAGAGTTTTTTCGCTCATATCCGTCCCCTTGTTTTCCGCAGCATGGGCGAAGCGAATTTCCGAGTCAATATCAATGGCTTGGGGGGCGCATTTTCAGCAAGTTAAAGGACGAAAAACTGCGTGGGGCCGGGTTTACCAGCGCAGGACCACAGACCCCCAGGCCAGCCCGCCGCCGATCGCTTCGGCCACCAGAAGATCGCCCTTCTTGATTTGCCCGCGTTCGACACCCACAGACATGGCAAGCGGGATCGACGCGGCAGAGGTATTGCCGTGATCCTGTACAGTCACCACCACGTTATCCATCGACAGGCCCATTTTCTTGGCCGTGCCCTGAATGATGCGGATATTGGCCTGATGCGGCACGATCCAATTCACATCCGAATCAGAAAGCCCCACTTTTTCCAAGGCCTTATGGGCCGTGCTTGTCAGTTTTTCCACGGCCTGACGGAACAGGGGATTGCCCTGCATCCGCAATTTCCCGGCGGTGCCGCTGGTGGAGACGCCACCATCGACATACAGCATATCCCGATACCGTCCGTCCGAATTCAAATCCGCTGACAGGATACCGCGATCTGCGGTCTGGCCGGTGCCATCTTCGGCGGCCAAAACCAAAGCACCAGCCCCATCCCCGAACAGAACGCAGGTGGCGCGATCTTCCCAGTCCATGATCCGGCTAAAGGTTTCCGCGCCCACAACCAGCACACGCTTTGCCTGCCCGGCAAGAATCAGCGCATTTGCATTGGCCAGCGCAAAGATGAACCCGGCACACACGGCCTGTACGTCAAACCCAAAGCCTTGGGTCATGCCCAGTTTGCTTTGCACCATCGTGGCGACAGATGGAAATGTCAGGTCCGGGGTCGAGGTGGCAACAACGATTGCATCAATGTCATCGGGGTTCAGACCGGCATTATCCAATGCGGCCCGTGCGGCATGTGTTGCCAAATCCGAAGTGGTTTCCCCATCGGCGGCAAAATGCCGACGCTCGATCCCCGAGCGGCTGCGAATCCATTCGTCACTGGTATCGAGGGTCTTTTCGAATTCGCTATTGGGAACGATTCTTTCCGGCAGGTAGTGCCCCACACCCTGCACAACGGCGCGTATTGTCATGATTTAGTCGCTGCTTTCCGCTTCGTCAGTTCCGGCATTCTTAGCCAGTGCTGTGGCGGATGCAACCCGCTGTGCCAGTTTCTCTCCGAAGCCGGACTGCGACAGTTGGAAAGCCAGCTTCACAGCCGCCGCCACCCCGGTCGCATCGGCCGAACCATGAGATTTCACGACAGTACCGTTCAGACCCAAGAAAACACCGCCATTCACGCGGCGCGGGTCCATTTTCTTTTTCAGCCGTTGCAGCGATGTATAGGCCAAAACGGCGGCCAGACGTGACAGGGGCGAATATTTAAACGCCTCTTTCATCTGATCGCCGATCAGGCTGGCTGTGCCTTCGCCGGTTTTCAGCGCGATATTGCCGGTGAAGCCATCGGTGACGATCACATCGCATCGATTCCCCGGAATATCACCGCCTTCGACAAACCCGACAAAATCGAAACCGGCCTTGGGCGCGGTATCGGCAATCAGGTCGTGGGCGGCTTTTAGCTCGGCGCGGCCTTTGTGTTCTTCGGTGCCGACATTCAACAAACCGACCCGAGGACGCTCAAGATGCAGCCCATTGCGGGCATAGGACGTCCCCATGAGCGCGTATTGCAGCAAATCCTGTTCATCGGCGCGAATATCCGCACCGACATCCAGCATCACATTGAACCCCTGCGGATTACGGGACGGCCACAGAATCGCAATGGCAGGGCGGTTCACCCCCGGCAATTTACGCAGGCGGATCATCGACAGCGCCATCAACGCGCCGGTGTTGCCACAGGAAACGCAAACATCCGCCTCGCCAGAGCGGACGGATTCCAAGGCGGACCACATCGAAGTGTCCTTGCCGTGGCGCATCACCTGACTGGGTTTGTCGGTCATGCGCACCACATCTGTAGCATCGCGAATCTGAACCCGACCGGCCAGCGGTTTGCGCTTGGCGACCAGTTTTTCCAGCTCCTCGCGGGGGCCATGCAGGACAAACCCGATATCCGGGTTCTTTTTCGCAGACACGGAAATACCGGCGACAACAGCCGCCGGTCCTCGATCTCCGCCCATGGCGTCGACCGAAATAATGGTGCGCCCGGCACCCGCCTTAGTCTGATCGTTGTGAACGGACATGCGGACGCCGGTCCCCAAAGTGCTTATGCTGCGTCTTCGTCCAGCTCGACTTCGTCAGCCAGCGCGACCACTTCACGGTCGGCATAGTGGCCGCAGGACGGGCAGACGTGGTGGGGGCGCTTTAGTTCGCCACAGTTGGAGCACTCGTTCGGGTTTGCCGCAACCAGCGCGTCATGTGCGCGGCGGTTGTTGCGGCGCGACTTGCTTACTTTGTTCTGTTGGACAGCCATGTCACAACCTCAATTTCCTGTGGGCATATAGCCCGGTTTCACGTGGGTGCGTGGCTCATATTCGGTCAACGCCGACATGTCCAACCCAAAATTCGGATGAGGGGCGGAAAATACTGCGATTTCCGAAAGGCGCAAGTGGTTTTTACCTTTCGGGATCGTCCTTTTTCGCCATTTGATCGCGCAGAGCGGCCAAACCGGCAAAAGGTTTCAGATCTTCGTCTCTCAGCGCCTCTTTACCCGGTTCGGTATAGGTTGCACTACCCATTTCCGCATTTTCTGCCTTGGGATATAACGGCAGGGCCAAAGACAAGGCCTCGATCATCACCGCAGACGGGTCAATGACGCTGCCCAAAGACTCGATCGAGTCATCTTCGGCCATTTCGATTTCATCATCGTCGCCGCTCATGTCCGGCATCTGAGCCAGAAAACGCCGCACAACAGATTCGTCCAGACGGGTCGTGACAGGGGCCAGCGTGACAACACAGGGCTGCACCACGGTTGCGCCCAGTTCTGCCTCCAGCCGCCAATCGCGTTTGCCTTCGGCGATAATCTGGCCTTTGAAACGCAGCTTGCGCAGGTCCAACAGCCCCAGTTCCGCCGCAATGGCAGATATGTCATCTTTGTCCGGCGTCAGATCGAACCGGGTGGGGCGGGTTTGAGACAGGTCGGCCACCCGCAGGGCGTGGCTGGAGGGATTTGTCATGTGATGCAGGATTTCCTTTGCTTGAACCGAAGCCATTCCTTCTGTAATCGGATTAAAAGGCACAAGGTGCCAAGACAAGGGGGCAGCCATGACAGGCATGGGGTTGAAACTGAAAACCGTTCTTGCAGCGGGGGCTTTGGTGGCTCTGACCGCTTGCACGACGCAGTATCGCAACCACGGCTATGTCCCGCTGGAGGAAGACCTGTCCAACATCGTCGTAGGTGTGGATACCCGCGACAGTGTGGCTGAAACCATCGGCACGCCCTCGACCGGCGGGGTGTTGAACGACAGTGGCTATTACTATGTCCACAGCAAGGTAAAGCATTACGCCTATCGCCAGCCGCAGGTGGTGGAACGCGAAGTTCTGGCCGTGACCTTTGATAAGCGGGGCGTTGTCCGCAATATCGAACGGTTCGGCCTGTCTGACGGCAATGTGGTGCCACTGTCCCGCCGCGTGACCGAATCCAGCGTCGTCGACAAGAGCTTCTTGCGGCAGCTTCTGGGCAATCTGGGCCGCTTCACCGCTGGCGATTTCATCGAGTAATTTCAGTCGTCACCGGGATGACACATCTGGTATGCTAGGTCGTGCGAAACAAAGGGTTCGCATGACCTGCACGAGGTGCTGAAATGCTGTCTTTGACAAAGGGGCGCTATTCTACGCGTCTTGCAAAAACTCCGGCGGATATTCGCGCGGCGCAGGCATTGCGGCATCTGTGCTTTCGCGGGGCCGATGCGGGCGACGGGCTGGATGCGGATGATTTTGACAGCATTTGCACGCATTTCCTTGTGGAAGAGCAGCGCACGGGGCGCTTGGTGTGTTGTTTCAGGGTGCTGCCGCTGACCGGCGAAGAGATCGGGCGCAGTTACTCGGCGCAGTTTTACGAACTGTCGGCGCTGGCTGAATTTCCCGGCCCGATGGTGGAAATGGGCCGGTTCTGCATTCATCCGCAGGTGAAAGACCCCGATATTCTGCGTGTGGCGTGGGGGGCGATGACGCGGTTTGTGGACGATAACGGGATCGAAATGCTGTTTGGCTGTTCGTCTTTTCACGGGACGGACGAGGCGGAATATCTGGATGCCTTTGCCATGCTAAAGGAACGTCATCTGGCCCCCCGGCGGTGGCTGCCGCGCGTGAAAGCCCCACAAGTGTTCAGATTCGCGCAAAAACTACGCCGTAAGCCGGATACTAAGCTTGCCATGCTACGGATGCCGCCGCTGTTGCGGACCTATCTGCTGATGGGGGGATGGGTCAGTGATCATGCCGTGGTGGATCGGCATATGAATACGCTGCATGTGTTTACAGGTTTGGAAATCAGCGCAATCCCCCCGGCCCGCAAGCGATTGCTGCGCGGAGTGGCCGGGTAAGGGGGCGTTGCCCCCGTCGCCTGCGGCGCCCCCCCCAGAGTATTTTCAGCAAGATGAAAGCCGGACGCTTGACGCGGCGGGGCGGCGTGGTTAGCTGCGCGGCATGGCACGCGCACCTTTGTTACAACTGACCGATATTTCGCTGACCTTTGGCGGCGATCCCGTATTTCATGACCTGTCGCTGGTGGTTCAACCGGGCGACCGGGTGGCGCTGGTGGGGCGCAATGGATCGGGGAAATCCACCCTGATGAAGGTGATGGCCGGGCTGATCGAGGCCGACGCCGGGGCGCGGATCGTCCCGCCCGGAACCAGCGTGGGCTATATGGAACAAGACCCTGATATGGCAGGGTTTACCACCTTGGGCGATTTTGCGGCCAGCGGGCTGGACGCGGCGGAAATGTATCGGGTGGAAATGGCGGGCGAAGGGCTGAAATTCGATCCGGCGCGCCCCGTGGAAACTGCATCCGGCGGGGAACGGCGGCGGGCCGCGCTGGCCAAGCTGATGGCCGAAGCGCCCGAATTGATGCTGCTGGACGAGCCGACCAACCATCTGGATATCGAAGCGATCGCTTGGTTGGAAAACGAACTGAAACAGATCCGTGCGGGATATGTTCTGATCAGCCACGACCGCGCCTTTTTGCGTGAACTTACGCGCGCAACCCTTTGGGTTGACAGGGGAATGGTGCGTCGTCAGGAAAGGGGCTTCGAGGCGTTCGAGGAATGGCGTGATAAGGTCTGGGATGACGAGGATATGCAGCGTCATAAGATGGACCGCAAAATCAAGTCCGAAGGGCGTTGGGCTGTCGAAGGCATCAGCGCCCGGCGCAAGCGCAACCAAGGACGGTTGCGGGCGCTGCACGCATTGCGGGCGGAACGGGCCGGTCAGATCCGGCGTCAGGGTGCGGCGGCGATGGAATTGGCCTCGGGTCCGAAGTCCGGCAAGAAAGTTGTTGAAGCCGAAGGAATTTCAAAGTCTTACGGCGATAAGTCGATCTTGAAAAACTTCTCGATCAAGATCGAACGCGGGGATCGCGTGGCGTTTGTGGGACCGAACGGGGTTGGTAAAACAACGCTGCTTAAGATGCTGATGGGGCAGGAAAACCCCGATTCTGGCACGATCAAAATGGGCACCAATCTGTTGCCTGCGATTTTCGATCAAAGCCGGGCGCAACTGGACCCGGAAATGAGCCTGTGGGAAAGCCTGACCGGGGACGCGGATATGCGGGTGTCGGGCAAGGCCGATCAGGTTTTGGTGCGGGGGCAGCCCAAGCATGTTGTGGGCTATCTGAAAGAATTCCTGTTTGATGAACGTCAGGCAAGAGCGGCTGTTAAGTCCTTGTCCGGTGGGGAAAAAGCGCGGCTTCTGCTGGCGAAGCTGATGGCCAAGGAAAGCAATCTGCTGGTGCTGGACGAACCGACCAACGATCTGGACATCGAAACGCTGGACCTGTTGCAGGAACTTCTGGACGATTACGATGGCACGGTGCTGTTGGTCAGCCACGACCGGGATTTTCTGGATCGTGTGGCGACGCAGACCGTTGCGATGGAAGGCGACGGGCGGGCGGTTGTTTATGCAGGAGGCTGGAGCGATTACCGCGTGCAGCGTGGCGCGGACACCCCAGAAGAAAAAGACGAGAAAATAAAACCTTCGGAGGCAAAAGTAAAGCCGTCCGCCAAGGATGCCGCCCCGGCCAATGGGCTGAGCTTTACCGAAAAACACCGTCTGGAGGCATTGCCGGGAATCATCGAACGGCTGGAGGCTGAGATTGCCAAGCTGGAACAATTCCTGATGGACCCGGACCTGTTCACCAAGGAACCAGTGAAGTTCCAGAAAGCCACCGATGCGCTGGTCGAACGGCAAAACGCGCTGTCCGAGGCCGAAGAAGAATGGTTGCTGCTAGAGGAAAAAGCCGCAGGGGCGTAAGCCCCACAGACCGGATGAAAGCAGGGGCGCACCGTGATTGGATGCGCCCCAATTCGTTTATTGCATCCGCAATGCGCCGTCGATGCGGATCACTTCGCCGTTCAGATAGCCGCATTCGCAGATGAACCGCGCCAGCGAGGCATATTCGGACGGATCACCCAGACGCTTGGGGTTGGTCACGTCCTGCGCCAGTTGGGCGCGGACTTCTTCGGGCAGGGACATCAGCATCGGGGTCAGGAAGATCCCCGGTGCAATCGCCATGACGCGGATGCCTTCGCGTTGCAGGTCACGAGCCATCGGCAAAGATGTGGCGACAATCCCACCCTTGGACGCGCCATAGGCCACCTGACCTTTTTGACCGTCAAACGCCGCGACAGACGCGGTGTTGATGATGACGCCGCGCTGGCCGTCTTCGGTAGGGTCATTTTTGGCCATTTCAGCCGCAGCCAGACGGGCCACGTTGAAGCTGCCGATCAGGTTCACGCTGATGATGCGCTGGTAATGTTCCAGGCTGTGCGGGCCGTTTTTATGCAGGGTCTTTTCCGCAGTGCCGATCCCGGCGCAGTTGATTGCGGTGTTGATCTTGCCCATCGCGGCAACGGCTTTGGTCAGGGCGTTCTGAACGGATTCTTCGCTGGTGACATCGGTTTCCACGAAGGTGCCGCCGATTTCTGCCGCAACCTGTTCGCCACGCGCGGCGTCACGGTCCAGCAAGGTGACTTTGGCACCCGAGGCCGCGAACAGGCGAGCGGTTGCCTCGCCAAGGCCCGAGGCTCCTCCGGTGATCACGGCGCAGGTTTCATTCATTTGCATGGGACGTCCTCTCTCGTCTGGGGAAAATGAACATGTGTGTTCAATAATGGGCGGGATTGGTTATGTCAAAGCCTGTTACCGTGGCGGGCGCTGTTTGCCGAGGCTAGGCCACAAACGGGCAGCCAACCCCATGCCCAGCACGGTCAGCACAATACGAAAGACATGGTGAATGGTGACAATCGCAGGGTTGGCGTGCAGCGACAGGGCGACCAGCGCCATTTCGGTGACGCCCCCCGGCGCAAAAGAAATCAGCAGCACATCCAGATGCAGCCCGGTAAGAGGTTCCAGGATCATGGCGCAGAGCAGCCCAAGCCCCAGCATCCCCGCGACCGAGATCAGCGACAGCCCCGCTGCTTTTACCATCGTGCGGCCCCTTAGCCCGGCAAAACGAATGCCAAGGCTGGTGCCGATGACCACCTGAGCCACATTCACCGCAGATTGTGGCACCGGCAGATCAGCCAAGCCCGAGATGGTGACAGCGGCGGCAGCCAAGAGCGGGCCGGTCAGTTGTGCGGCGGGCAATCGGATGATTTTCCCGACACCCAACCCCAAAACACCGACCATGATGACAAGCGGCAGAGCATGTAGATCGGCCCCGGTCCGCGCAAGGGTTTGCCCCGCAGCGGACCCGACCGGGGCACCAAACCACAGCGACAGGCCCACCGGAACCATTGTAATCACGATAATGATACGCAGGAATTGCTGCATGGTCAGCAGCGCGATATTGGCCCCGGCCTCTTCTCCCATGGCGATGGATTCCATCAGCCCGCCGGGGGTGCCGGAATAAAACGCCGTGGCCGGATCATAACCGCCGATGCGGCGAAAAACCAAATAGTTGAACCAATGCGCCGCGCCAACGAACACCGTCAGCATCGCAAAAGAGGCCGCGTAGCCGGGCAGGGCCGCAATCACCGCAGGCGTAACCCGTGTGCCGATCATAACGCCAATGACCATCAGAAATGGCAGGCGGAAGCTATTTGGAAACACAAAGCCCTGTGGCAAGACAGAGGACCAGAACAATGCAATCAGCCCTGACACAATCAAGCTACCCAGCATGAAGGGAAGCGGCAGATGCAGCCATGACGCAATAAACCCACCAAACGCGCCAACCGATGTCAGGCCAAGCGTGTATAAAACAGTCGTCAGATGGGGCTTGATGTGCATATTAATCACTCGGATATAAATAGCTATATTTCATAACAGCGTAGTCGCCACAAGGACGTATGGGGTGCTGTCCCATGCCTATAAAACCCCAAGAAAGCAGCATTGTCGAACCGGATTTAGCCGTTCGGGCGCAAAGCTGCTGCACGGTGGACGCAGGACTGACCGAGCTGGAAAACCGCCATGTCAATGTAAATCTTAGGATTGTGTTCAGGTTTTTCAGTATTTAACCTAGGTGGAAATTCGGCCATTCCGGGTATTGGCGTAACACATTAATAAATAGGAATATTGTTGATGATCCGTGGAGTTTCAAAAAGCAGATTTGTTTTTTTGCGGGATACGCTGGTGCCGGTGGCAATCAATCTGCGCGGCAGCAAAGGAAACGACAACCTGAAGGGGTCAGCGCTGATCGGTCTGGATGGTGATGATACGCTGTCTGGCGGTGCGTCCGGGGATTTGTTGCATGGGGATACATCTGCCTCTCCGGGGGTCGAAAACAGCGACGACGGGGATGACGTGGTGCTGGCCGGGGCGGGAAATGATACCGTTTATGGCAGTGGTGGGAATGATCAGATTTGGCTGGAAGATGGCGATGATTACGCCCACGGCGGGTCCGGCAATGACATGATTGGCGGCGGTCTGGGCGATGATCTGATTTTCGGGGCAGGCGGGGCCGATACGATTTTCGCCGGTGATGGTTATGACACGGTCTATGCCGGGACGGGCGATGATGTGATTTGGGCCGGACTGCATGATGACGTGGTGAACGGCGACGACGGAAACGATGTCATCGGTGGCGCGGATGGCAACGATACGCTGCTGGGGGGCGAAGGGCACGACACTTTGTTCGGTGGCTTCGGGGATGACGAACTGTGGGGCGGCAACGGCAACGATGAAATCTGGGGCGTTGATGGCGATGATTTCATCAATGGCTGGAATGGGGATAACTTGATCGGTGGCGGCAATGGATACGACACGATCGAGACCCGGTTCGGGAATGACACTCTGTATGGCGGTATTGGCGAAGATAGCGTGACCTCGGCCGGGGGACATAATGTTATCTGGCTGGGCGCGGGCGATGATTACGTGATGACGGGGGATGGTCACGATCTGATTGGCGGCGGCGATGAAAATGACAGCATCGTATCCGGCGCCGGGAATGACACCCTGTATGGTGGCAACGGCGATGATACGATTGCCACAACGGATGGGGATAACCAGATCTGGGGCGGTGCCGGGAATGATGGAATCACCGCAGGCGCGGGTGCCGACACGATTGATGCCGAAGACGGGAATGATAACGTGTGGGCCGGGGCTGGCGACGATTTGATTTTTGGCGGGGCTGGCCACGACCGCCTGACAGGGGATCTGGGGCGCGATACGCTGTGGGGCGGCGATGGTGACGACACGCTTTTCGGCAATGAAGGCAACGATTTGCTGTTTGGCGGGACGGGGGCAGATTCTTTGTACGCCGGGGCCGGGTCAGATACCCTGACAGGTGGCGCGGGGCAGGATGTATTTCTGATGCGGGAAGATCTGGGAACCGCAATTGTAACGGATTTCAGGATTGCGGATCGGGATCAAATTGCCATTTCGCGGGATCATTGGCTTGGGTCGCACGGGTCATTGACCACCGAAGAGGTCGTCTTGCGATTCGCCGATGTAACAGAACGGGGAACGCTGCTGAGCTTTGGCGGGGGAACCACGATTATGTTGGAAAACCATTATGATCTGGATTGGCTGTCGGACAATATGACGATCCTGTAATCGCGGCTAAGGCCGCGTAGTCCAGCGCTGATTTAACCGGGGTATGCGCCACATCAAAAAGATGCGCATACCCTGCCTGTATGAGGGCATTCAAGGCGCAGCGCTTTTGCTTTTCGTATGAATTGATCCAGCCTGACGTGCAGCGGTTTGCTTCGGGAGTTTCTTCGGGACATGCCCTCCGAATGGTATCCCAATACCCGAATGCCGGACGGCGGGGCGGGATTGGGCAACGCAATACATCAACCCATAATGGGTTGATAAAAAACGATATATTATCCGGGATTTTGGAGCGGGTAGCGGGAATCGAACCCGCGCGTTCAGCTTGGGAAGCTGACAGGCTACCATTACATCATACCCGCAATGGTGCGTCCTGATAGCATCCGAGTCGTGGAAAGTTCAAGCGCAATTATGGCCCAACCGTTGCGAGATTTCGCGCGTTTATTAAAAACCTGTTTGGGGTTTTCTAAAACGGTTTTAAGGGGCCGGGGTCTTTTCCGCCACCGGCGCGGGTGGGTCGGGTTGGTCGTCCTCATTCGCGGCGGACGGTTCCGCGTGGGGATGGCGGGAATGCGGCCCCAGACGGGCAATCAGCCATTCGGTATGTTCTTCGCGCTTGCGGACGGTGAACGCCCCGAATTGCTGAATGGCGACGGCAAACACACCCAGACCGACAAAGATAAACACCGTGGTGCCAATACGCCCCACGGGGGTGACAGGGACCATTTCCCCATATCCAACCGTAGACAGCGTAACCACGGTAAAGAAATAAGAATCCAGCCAACTCCAGCCTTCGATGTAGTGAAAGAACACAGTGCCGCCCAGAACGATCAGGGCCAGTGTCACCAAAAGGGTCAGGATGCGCAGCAGGCTTTTCATTACAGGGATCAGCTATCCTCGGCTGCGCGTTGTTCCAGAATTTCGTCCATGACCTTCAGCCATAAATCTGTGGGCTGCGCCCCCGGCACCGCATGACGGGATGCGACGATAAAGGTGGGCACAGAATTCACGCCCATTTCCCGCGCCGATACATCCTTGTCCCGGATCAGTTGGGTGTCTTCGTCGGTGGCCAGAAGCCGCAACACGACCGAGGCATCCATACCCGCGCTGTCGGCTATATCGGCCAGCACGTCATGACTGCCAATATCGCGGCCATCGCGGAAATAGGCGCGGAACAGCGATGAAACGATCGCGGTTTGCCGCCCTTCGATCCCGGCCCAATGGATCAGGCGATGAGCGTCCAGCGTGTTGGGCGTGCGTTCCATCGCTTCGAAATTGATGTCCAGCCCGGCAGCTTTGGCATGTTCGACAACAGGGGTATATGCCCGCACAGCGCCTTCTTTGCCACCGAATTTGGATTCCAGATAGGTGCGCCGATCCACGCCTTCGCGGGGCATGTCGGGGTTAAGCTGGAACGGGTGCCATTCGATCACGAACGGGTGGTTCGGGCGCTGTTCCAGCGCGCGGTCCAAATTTGCTTTGCCAATGTAGCACCACGGGCAGATCGGATCGGACAGAATATCAAGCTTGACCATCGGGGCCTCCGGTTTTCGGGTCCCGTATAGGTAATGTCTGGCGCAGCCAAGGGAAAGGGTCGATTTCGGCCCCCTCCGGTGGGGTGGGTCAGATGATGGTGATATGGGTGGCCAGATCGCTTATGTTGAAATAGTTCTCAAGGAGGATCGTGTTGGCGTCGTCGAAATAAAGAGCAATGCCAGTATCGCTTAGGACAGCATATCGCGCCACAACCTGTTCTGCGGTCAGAGGGGTATCACCAGGGCGTGCCCAAATGCCATTGTTCAGTTCCAGTTGATCGCCTTCTGCCGTGTCAAAATCACTGATTAAATTGTTGCCGATGGACGACAGGAATTCAAAGACATCCGCGCCGTCATCGCCCCAGATCGTATCGTTCCCCCAGTAGCCCAGAATCCTGTCATCGCCGGTTCCGCCGTGGATTTGGTCATCGCCTTGCCCCCCTTCGAGAGAGTCGGCGCCACTACCGCCCCAAATCGTATCGTTATCCCAGCCACCGTAAATGCTGTCGTTGCCATCCGCCCCCATCAGAAGATCTGTACCACCGCCACCATCAATGCTGTCATCGCCGGTAACGCCCGAAATCGTATCGTTTCCTTCGCCTGCCATGACGGTATCATGGCCGCTGCCCGCCCAAATTTCATGATTACCGCTGCCATAGGAATTGAAAATATAATCATCGCCCCCGGCGGCATAAACGGTATCGTTGTTGATCTGGTCGATGTCGGAACCGCCAACGTCGATCCAGTCAATACCGTCACCGCCGCCAATCAGGTCCGAACCGTGTCCGCCTGTCAGGTCGTTATTCCCGGCGCCGCCCCAGATTTCATCATCGCCATTCCCACCATTCAGGGTGTCGTTGCCCGCACCACCATACAGCGTGTCGTCACCATTGCCTGCGTGTAGGTAATCGTTATCGTCGGCACCGCCCAACAGGTCATTCCCATCGTGACCGTAAAGCGAGTCATCTCCGGCTCCGCCCCAGATGATGTCATTCCCGCCGCCGGAAAACAGTTCATGTTCGCCGTGCAGATAGTCATTGCCCGCCCCGCCATAAAGGGTATCGTCGCCTGCATCGCCCCATAGGTAATCGTTGCCATCCCCGGCCCCTAGCAGGTCGTTTCCCGCTCCGCCTTGGGCATTATTGTTACCAGAGCCGACCCAGATCACGTCATTGCCATTGCCGCCAGCGGCATAGTCGTTTCCGGCCCCGGCATAAATGGTGTCATTGCCCGTTTCATCAATCGCGGCATCGTTCCAGCCGTGGCCGAAAATTTCATCGTCACCGTTTCCGCCATCCAGCAGGTCGTGGCCTATGCCGCCTTCCAGTGTATCGCCCCCGTCGCCGCCATAGATGGTGTCGTTGCCACCGAACCCTTCGATACTGTCATACCCCAAGCCGCCCATGATAAGATCGTCATCCGGGGAGCCGGGGATGATGTCATCGGTATCGGTGCCGGACAGGGTTGCGAATATGCGATCAAGCTCAGCCAGCTTTGCAACAAGTTGATTCAGATAGGCGCTGGCGGCTAAAGGCAATAGACTGGACATGTTCCCCCACTTTAAAAAGTTGTTTGTCTTTCGATCAGTGCTGTGGGGTGACATTGCCAGCCTGCACAACACCGAACAAAAGCGTAGGGGAAGACTGGCTTATTCTGACTGAAAGATACAGGTTATATCTTGTGTATTTTGGAAATAGCCTTTGCGCAGAAATTTTGCGCAAAGGCTATGATCCGCTACGCGACCCGATCAGCCGCGCGGGAACAGGGGTTTCAGCGCCTTGCGGGACAGTTTACCGTTGGGGTTGGTGGGCATCGCGTCCAGCCGCACCCAGGCACGGGGCTGTTTGTAGCGGGCCAGTCGCTCGGCGGCATAGGCTTTCAGATCGGCTTCCGGGATGTCCACATCCGATGTGTAGAAGGCCGCGATGATGCTGGCGTCTTCCTTGATCTGGATGTCTGTCACGCCGACCTCTCGGATCAGGGGATGGGGCAGCAGGGTGGCTTCGACCTCCAGCGGGGAAACGCGGTAGCCCCCGGCATTCATCATGTCATCCACACGCCCGTGGAAGCTGATATCGCCGTTTTCCGACATCGAGGCATGATCCCCGGTCAGGAACCAATCGCCTTGAAATTTCGATGCGGTGTCTTCGGGTTCGCCGTAATAGCCCAGCATCAGGCCCATGTCGGATTTGTGAACTGCAATTGTGCCGTCTTTTCCGCACTCTACCGGGCCTTCTTCACCCACGATGGCAACCTTGCGGCCCTGTTGGGGGCGGCCCAATGTGCCGGGTTCCGCCGGGTGATCGGGGCTGGCGGAAATAAAGGTGGAACATTCCGACATGCCGTAGGCTTCGAAAATCAGCTT
Organism: Thalassovita litoralis; assembly: GCF_900182725.1. Classification (GTDB taxonomy): domain Bacteria; phylum Pseudomonadota; class Alphaproteobacteria; order Rhodobacterales; family Rhodobacteraceae; genus Thalassobius; species Thalassobius litoralis. Next base: position 8,967 of record NZ_FXTO01000014.1, on the reverse strand, counting down.
GCCGCCCGTGGCATCGGTCCAATGCTGGCGGATCGTGTCAGACAGCTTTTCCCCGGCAGCAAGACCGTGGCGCAGTTTGGGCAGGTCCAGCGTTTCATGCGACCCAAGGAATTTGCGATAAACCCCCGGTGCGGCTGCGAAAATCGTGGCGTCATGACGTTTCAGAAGCAGCGGCAACGAGTCAATCGGCACGCCTTCGGCGGGGATCAGCGCGGTGGCGCCGACGCTCCAAGGATCCATAAGGCCAGTGCCAAGGGTAAAGGTCCAGTTAAAGGCACCCGCGTGCAGCAGGCGGTCCTCGCGCGTCAGGCCGTACCAGCCCGAATGCATCATCTGCCGCGCCCAGATTGCGCGATGGGCGTGCATCACGGCGCGCGGAATTCCCGAGGTGCCAGAGGTATAAATGATATAAGCCAGCCGGTTCGGATCACCCATATCGTAATCCGCCGGGGGCAAATCGCGCATGGCAATCAGTTCAGCGGTTTCCACCATCGGCAGGCCGGTATCGTCCGGGCAGGCCACATCCTTGTCAAACAGGATGCCCGCCGGGGACAGTTGGGCCACCATCTTGCGCACTTCTGCCGCGGTCAGCATAGATGACGTTGGCACCGGCACCAGCCCCACGGCAATCGCCCCCAGATAGGCCAGCGGAAATTCCACCGTATTGCCCAGCCGCATTAACAGGATGTCACCGGGTTTGAACCCCTTTTGCAGCAGGCCCGTGCCAGTCCCCAGAACGGCGGCTTTCAGGCGTCCGTAGCTCCAGCGTTCGGACCCGGCAGGCGACAGCACCGCAAGGGCAATCTTGTCCGGGTCCACGTCCGCCTGTGACAGGACGTGGGCAGTGAAATTGAACGGTGCGGGGCAGGGCGCAAAGGCGCCGTGATCAAAAATAGATAGCATGTGTATTATTTACGGCGGCGCTGCGGCAGTTGCAAGCGTCCTCGTGCAGTCGTATGAGTTTTGTCATGAGCCAGCGAGACCCCAAAGCCATCATACGAATTGCCCGTGAAACCGGGGCCGAGGAACAGGGCGAACCCCTGAATCTGGCAACGCGCGTGCGCGAGCTGCGCAAGGCGCGCGGTATGACACTGGAACAGGCAGCGCAACAGGCGGGGCTGGCGCGATCCACGCTGTCTAAAATCGAAAACGGCCAGATGTCGCCCACCTATGAGGCGCTGAAAAAGCTGGCGACAGGGCTGGATATTTCCGTGCCGCAATTATTCACGCCACCGGTCAAGGATCAGATTAATGGCCGCATGGCCGTCACCCGTTCAGGCGAAGGTGCGGCCCATGCGACCACCACCTATGAGCATGAACTGCTGGCCAATGCCCTGGTGAAAAAGCAAATGCTGCCGTATCGGGCGCGTGTACGGGCGCGATCCATGGACGAATTCGATGGATGGGTGCGCCATGATGGCGAGGAATTCCTGTATGTGCTGACCGGGGTGATCCGGCTGTATACCGAATTTTACGAACCCGTCGAAATGCGCCGGGGCGACAGCGCCTATTACGATGCCACGATGGGGCATAACGTGATTTCCGTCAGTGACGAGGATGCAACGATCCTTTGGGTGACGTCCTTGGTATAACGCCCCGGTGATACGACGGCGAGGAACCCGCGCCGTGTTGATGCGATTATTGGGGTGTCCCGTCAGAACCAGCTTTGAACCCGGCGCGCCCCGCCAGAGATGTCCTGCCCGATGCCATCCACCGTGGCGCATCCGGCCAAAAGACCCAGCAGGGCCAGAACCATCAGCTTTTTCATTTTTTGTTCACTCCTCGTACCACCAGACATCGGGAATCCACCCATTCCGGCCCCCGTAGATCGGGATATGTTCAGGATATTTCAACTGTTTCGCATGGGCAATCCGATCCGGGCCAAAGCGCCAGATCGGAATCACGTAGCGACCCGCCATTAAAACACGATCCAAGGCGCGGGCGGCTGCGATGAAATCGGTGCGGTCGGTGGCTGTCAGCATCGCGTCAATCATCGCATCGGCGGCGGGGCTGGTAATCCCCATCAGGTTGCGGCTGCCGGGACGTTCCGCGCCCTCAGCCCCCCAATAGAGTTTCTGTTCATTGCCCGGCGACAGCGATAGATCCCGGCGAAATGGCATGACGTCGAAATCAAAGGCGGTTTCGCGGGCGGCGTATTGGGCGTTGTCTACGGTGTTGATCGTCATCGCGATGCCCAGCCGTTCCAGCGCCGGGCGATAGATGTCAAACACGGCCTGACCCACACCGTCGCCCTGACGCAGCAGCACCTCGAAAGTGAAGGGCTGACCCGCGGCATTGACCAGCGTCCCGTCTTGGACGGTCCAACCTGCCTGCTCCAACAGGGCCACGGCGCGGCGCAAATCCTTGCGGTTGCGCGGGCTGGTGTCACCTGCGGGCAGGTCATAGTCCTGAAGCGTGCCGGGCGGCAGGGTATCGGCATAAGGGGCCAGCAGTTCCGCCACGCGGCCCGTTGCCGGGCCGGGACGCAGCCCCAGTTCCGAGTTCGCGAAATACGAGGTGATCCGCGCCTGCCGCCCGCCGGTGATCGTATCGTTGATATAAGGGAAATTGAACGCCAACAGCATCGCCTGCCGCACCCGCCAGTCATCAAAAGGCGCGCGGCGGGTGTTCATCACATACCCTGTCATGCCGGTGGGGCGCTGGTGCTGAATTTCGGCTTTCACCACATCGCCACGGCTGACGGCGGGAAAATCATATTGGGTGGCCCATGTTTCGGCGTTGGTTTCGCGGTACAGGGTCAGGGTGCCGGATTTGAACGCCTCGAACAGCACACTGTTATCACCGAAAAATTCAAGCCGGATTTCGTTCAGATTGTTGGTGCCACGCCGAATGGGCAGGTCGTTGCCCCAATAATCGGGGTTACGGGTCAGGGTGACAGATCGACCCTGTTCGTAATCCGACACCACATAGGGGGCCGATCCGATGGGAACGTCATGAATGGTGGTTGCGGTGAAATCCCGCCCGTCCCATTGCGCCTTTTTCAGGATCGGGCGCAATCCGGCGATCAGCGGCAATTCCCGGTCGGGGGTGTTGAAGGTAATCCTAAGCGAACGCGGCCCGGTCTGTTCGATCCGATCCACCTTTTGCTGAAATCCCAGATAGCGGGGGTGTCCCTGTGTCCCCAGCGTTTCATAGGACCAGATCACATCTTCGACGGTGACGGGGCTGCCATCCGAAAACCGCGCCTGCGGGTTCAGGGTAAATTCCACCCAAGACCGATCCTGTGGCACCTCGACCGATTCGGCCAAAAGCCCGTAGAGCGTGAACGGTTCATCCATGCTGCGCGTCAGAAGTGATTCATAGGCAAGGAATCGCAACTGCCACGGTACCGTTCCTTTGCGTATGAACGGGTTAAGCGAATCGAATCCGCCGGTATTTCCCTCGACCAGACGCCCGCCTTTGGGGGCATTGGCATTGGCATAGGGCAGGGACACAAAATCTGGGGGCAGGGCCGGATCGCCATACATGGCGATACCATGTGTAGGGTCAGCCAGTGCTGTTGAACTCAAGAAAATAAGCGCCAAACAGGCCTGAACGGACCTGACGTATGGGAAATTCAGTGGTCGCATTTTGGGGACAATCCTGCTCTGCCCTTTGTTTCTTGGGACTTAGGGTAACGGTGAATTGACGTCTTTTCAAACTTTTGGCTTGGAGTCGTGCGGCCAATTGCTTATAAAGAGATCACTGCTCGATAGGTTTCTTGCCTGTATGAAACCTGCCTCAATAACTTAACGCCAGCCTCGTGCTGGCGTTTTTTTTGTGTGCAGTTCTTGGGGCTTGGTGTTTCGCATGGAATGCTGGGGGTGGCATGTCTGGCATTACGGGGACGATGCGGGGGTGGCTTATCGCTATACTATGAACCTGCTGCGCCTTACCAAGGATGATCCCCAGAATATCGCAGATTGTCCGTATCGGCAGGGCGCACAGGAATGCCCCCTGTCCGTGGGGAAAGCAAAAGAATAAGGGCTGATGCCCTTATTCTTCCTCGCCTTCGTCGTCGCCTTGTTCCGCGATGCGGGCGACCGAAACCACCTCTTCGCCGGTGCCGGTGTTGAATACCTTCACACCGCCAGCAGACCGCGACCGGAACGAAATACCATCGACCGGCACGCGGATCGACTGTCCCTTGGATGTGGCAAGCATCACCTGATCGTCCAGTTCAACAGGGAAGGACGCCACCAGTTCCCCACCGCGCATGGCTTTGTCCATCGCGGTCACGCCCATGCCGCCACGCCCACGCACCGGGTAATCGTGGCTAGAGGACAGCTTGCCAGCGCCATTGGCGGTGATCGTCAGGATCAGGTTTTCCGCCGCCGACATTTCCGCATAGCGTTCCTGCGGCAGGGCGGTGTCGGCATTCCCGCCGTCCTCGTCCGCTTCGGTTTCGTCGGTCACACCAGCCATCAGGCGGCGCATTTTCAGATAGGCCGCGCGTTCGTCCGGCGATGCCTCGAAATGCCGGATGACGGACATGGAGACCACGCGATCCGCCCCGGACAGCCTGATCCCGCGCACCCCGGTGGATTTGCGGCCCTTGAAGACACGCACATCGGTGGTGGGAAACCGGATGGCGCGGCCCGAATTTGTGACCAGCATCACATCATCGTCTTCGGATGCAATGCGGGCGTTGACCAGTTCCACCCCTTCGGGCAGATCCATCGCGATTTTACCATTGCGCATCACATTGGTGAAATCAGACAGCGCGTTGCGCCGCACATCCCCGGCTGAGGTGGCAAAGACGATTTGCAGGTCTTCCCATTCTTCTTCGGGGCGGTCGACCGGCATAATGGCGGCAATCGAAACGCCCGTAGGAATGGGCAGGATGTTGACGATGGCCTTACCCTTGGCGGTACGCCCGCCCTGCGGCAAGCGCCATGTCTTCAGCTTGTAGACCATGCCATCGGTGGTGAAGAACAAAAGCTGGGTATGGGTGTTGGCCACAAACAGGGTGGTGACCACATCCTCTTCCTTGGTCTGCATCCCTGACAGCCCCTTGCCGCCGCGTTTCTGGGCGCGGAAATCGGCCAGCGGGGTGCGTTTAATCCACCCGCCCGAGGTGATGGTGACAACCATATCCTCGCGTTCGATCAGGTCTTCATCTTCCATGTCGCCAGACCAGTCGACGATTTCAGTCCGGCGCGGCACGGCGAATTGTTCGCGCACTTCGCGCAGTTCATCGGCAATGATACCCATGATCCGTTCGCGCGAACCCAGAATTTCCAGATATTCGCGGATGTTTTTCGCCAATTGCTGCAATTCATCCGTGACTTCCTGTACCCCGATCTGGGTCAGGCGTTGCAGGCGCAGTTCCAGAATGGCGCGGGCCTGCGTTTCCGACAGGTTATAGGTGCCGTCGTCATTCATCGTATGGGTCGGATCGTCAATCAGGCGGATATATTCCGCGATCGACCCGGCAGGCCAGCGGCGCGTCATCAGCTTTTCGCGGGCTTCGGCGGCGTCGGCGCTGGACCGGATGGTTGCCACAACCTCGTCCACATTGGTGACGGCCACGGCCAGACCACACAGGATATGCGCCCGTTCCCGCGCCTTGCGCAGCAAATAGGCGGTGCGGCGTGCCACGACATCTTCGCGGAAGTCGATGAAAGAGGTCAGGAACCGCCGCAGCGTCAGCTGTTCGGGCCGCCCGCCGTTCAGCGCCAGCATGTTGCACCCGAACGAGGTTTGCATCGGCGTAAAGCGGAACAGTTGGTTCAGCACCACCTCAGCCGTGGCGTCGCGCTTCAGTTCGACCACCACGCGCACGCCGTTGCGGTCGGATTCGTCCTGAACATGGGCGATGCCTTCGATCTTTTTATCGCGCACTTGTTCGGCGATTTTTTCGATCATGCTGGCCTTGTTCACCTGATAGGGGATTTCGTCCAGAACGATGGCATAGCGATCTTTGCGGATTTCCTCGACCCGTGTCTTGGCACGGATGATGACGCTGCCGCGCCCTTCCAGATAGGCCTTCCGCGCACCCGAACGGCCCAGCATGATCCCACCTGTGGGGAAATCGGGGCCGGGGACATATTGGATCAACTGTTCGCTGGTCAGGTCTGGGTCGTCGATCAGCGCCAGCGTAGCGTCGACCACTTCGCCCAGATTATGAGGCGGAATGTTGGTGGCCATACCAACCGCAATACCGCCAGCCCCATTGACCAGCATGTTCGGGAACCGTGCGGGCAGAACCGTGGGTTCGCGGTCTTTGCCGTCATAGTTATCCTGAAAATCGACGGTGTCCTTGTCGATGTCATTCAGCAAGAAGGCTGCGGGCTTGTCCATCCGCACCTCGGTGTAACGCATGGCGGCGGCGTTATCGCCATCCATCGACCCAAAGTTACCCTGACCATCCAGCAGCGGCAGCGACATGGAAAAATCCTGCGCCATGCGGACCAGTGCGTCATAAATCGCGCTGTCGCCGTGCGGGTGGTATTTACCCATGACATCCCCAACCGGACGGGCCGATTTACGATAGGGTTTATCGTGGCTGTTGCCGGTTTCGTGCATCGCATACAGGATGCGCCGATGCACAGGTTTCAGGCCGTCGCGCAGATCGGGAATGGCACGCGAAACAATCACGCTCATCGCATAATCGAGGTAAGAGGATTTCATTTCCTCTGTGATCGAAATGCTGGGGCCAGAATATACAGGCCGTTCCGGCGCGTTTTGTTCTTCGTTTTCAGGGGTTTGAGGCTCGTCGCTCACGTAATTCCACCGCTCTGTCTGGATCGTCTATATTTTGTTACACGGGTTATATCAGAGCCATCATATAGGGCGCAATGCCTAGCGGCCCCAAGCCGCGGCTGCCAGACGGGTAGGGTGATAAGATATTGTTTTTGTTTGATTTTAAAACGAAAAGATTAAATATTTCACCGTGACCGTGAAAAAAGCCGGAGATTCCGTGATGTACGCGCGGGTTCCCCTGTCCCAAACGTGAAAAAGCCCCGGACATGCCGGGGCTTTCGTTTCTATATCCGTTGATTACATGATGGCGATCTGGGCTTCCAGATCGGTCATGTTCCAGACACCATCCAGCACGATCACTTCGCCATTGTCGATGAACTGCAACTCGATGCCAGAGGTTCCCCATGTTGCGAAATGGCCCATCACCTCGGCGGCGGTCAGGGGGCCAAAGCTGTCCCACAGGGTTGAATCCAGTTCCAGCATATCGCCATCAGCGGTGCTGAAATCGCGGATCAGGCTGTTGCCATCACCCGCGTAGAACAGGAACGTATCAGCGCCTTCGTTACCCCAAAGCGTATCATTTCCGCCCTGACCGCTGAGCGTGTCATTGCCCGCGCCGCCATTCAGCAGGTCGTTGTCGCCGCCGCCTTCCAGCAGGTCAGCGCCATCGCCACCCCACAGGGTATCGTTTCCGGCGTCACCCATCAGGGTGTCATTGCCTTCGGCCCCCATCAGAAGGTCAGCATCGCCACCGCCCGAGATACTATCATCACCCGTCACGCCAGAAATCGTGTCCGCGCCATCGCCGCCCAGAACGGTGTCATTGTCGGCACCCGCCCAGATTTCATCGTTGCCTGCGCCGCCGCTGATGTCATCTGCGCCGCCGCTGGAATAGATCGTATCGTTCCCTTCGCCGCCACCAATGATATCATTGCCACTAGCACCGCCCAGCAGGTCATTGCCATCACCACCTTCCAGGATGTTGCTGCCAGTCCCGCCCCAGACTTCATCATCGCCTGCGCCAGCAACGGCGATGTCATCGCCATCACCGCCATAAATGGTGTCGTTGCCGTCGTCGCCCAAAAGCCAATCATCACCCTCGGCCCCGCCGATCAGATCATCCCCGCTTCCGCCAACAAGGGTGTCGTGGCCAAGCCCTCCCCACATTTCATCGTCACCACCCATGCCATAGGCGAAATCATCCCCGTTCCCGGCATAGATCGAGTCATTCCCGTCCAGCGATCCTTCGACGGAATCATCGCCATACAGGTCGTCGTTACCATCGCCACCGCCCACAAGGTCAGCGCCCGCGCCAGCATAGACCGTATCATTGCCGCTGCCTGTCCAGATCGTGTGTGAAACCGGATCAACGCTTGCCAGACCGACTTCGTAAGTCGACCTCACCAGATCGGCCCCGGCACCGCCATAGACGGTATCGCTTCCGTTCTGGGCGTGGAAATAACGCAATACAAATGTATCATCCCCCGCGCCGCCATCCAGCAAGTTGGAGCCCCAGGCCGATCTGATCGTATCGTTTCCTGCACCACCCCAAGCGACTGAATGAATGTTGACAGCATCGGCACCGCCTAAACCATTTTCCATGATCGAGATGTCATCATCGCCGTCGCCGCCATAGATGGTGTCCTGACCATAATGAGCAGTGATCGAGTCGTTTCCGTCACCACCGCTCAGAATATCGTTTCCGTAGCTGCCGATGATCGTATCATTACCGCCGTCGCCCGTGATGGTGTCATCGCCGCTGCCGCCGTCAAGGTAATCATTTCCCGGCACCAAGGTATCGCCAGACAGACCGCCATCTTCGCCCGCGATGGCATCGTTCCCGCTCCCGCCATAGATGGAATCGCTGCCTTCGCCACCCCCCAGAGCATCATTGCCATCGTTGCCTTCGATCCAGTCATTTCCGCCTTGGCCATAGATCGCATCATCCCCGCCAAGACCGACAAGGCTATCCGCGTCTGCGCTGCCGTTGATCAGATCATTATCTGCCCCGCCGGTCAGGTTTGCAAAGACCTGCGTCGCATCATCCAATTTATTCAAATAGTCGGCCAAAATCTGGCTGACATTAATCGTAGTTGGGTTAGTCATTTGTGCCTCTTGATTATACTTAGGCTCAGGACCCATTAATCGGCTTGAGATCGCATTGGTCGCATGCTTCAAATCCCCAAACTTTCAGGGGGTATCATGAGCAATCTATTTTGGCTGACCGACGAACAGATGGCGCGGCTGCGACCGTTCTTTCCC
>NZ_FXTO01000013.1 GCF_900182725.1 Thalassovita litoralis | reverse complement strand
GGCGGCGGGTCGCCACCCGATATGACCGCTGCCCCGAAGTCTTCCTCTCGGCCATCGCTCTCGCCGCAACAGTCATGTTTTGGTTATGAGTCCTGAGCCTAGCCAGCCTATAGCATGGGGAAATGGATTTCACAGCCATTGGCGGGCCATCGGCAGAGCATTTGGCAGAGCATTTGGCAGGGTGCGGCTGGGCCTTGAATTCTGAACCGCCGATCTGTTTCAAATGCCGATCCCGGCGGCGGAGCTGGGCAATCGCGGCTGTTCTTGCGGGATGTGTTATCGCCACAAATGGGCGCAACCGGCGAACAGTCCTTGTAGTTTGGCCAAGCCGCGCAATGCGGGGCTTTGGGGCAGGGGGGTATCGCCGGACAGGCGGTCCACGATCACCTCGACCGGGCAGGGCAGGTTTGTGACCGGATCGTGATAGCGCGGATAATCGACCAGAGCGGCGTGAACCAAGCCTTCGAGAGGGACGTGAACCTGACGATGGGGCGGAACCGGCCCCAGATCGCGCGTCAGCCCCCATCCGGCGTAAAAGGGCGCGCCGAGCGTTGTTACTTTTACCCCGCGCAAAAGCGCCTCGAATCCAAGGGTCGAAGTTATGGTCCAGACTTCGTCCACCTGTGACAGCAGCGCCGTGGGGTCGGTATGCGGCAGGATTATATCGGCCAGATCGTTGGCATCGCAGGCACCGGGGCGCAGGCCTGCTTCGACATCGGGGTGGGGTTTGTACAGGATCACGGCGTCGGGATTGGCCGCGCGGGCAGCCTCTAGCAGGGCGCGATTGGTGCGGATTGTCCCCGCGCCCAGCCGGATCGAGGCGTCATCTTCGACCTGTCCGGGGACCAGAATGCGCCGACCCGAGGGTAACGGAGGCATGTCGCCCCCAAGATTATATTTACTGAGGCCGCGTGCGGTGATGGTTTCAATCAGATCACGGACGCGATCCGCCTGATCCCCGCGCAGCGTGGCGCGGCTGGCAATCAGGCGGTCAAGGCGGCTTTCGCGGCTTGGATCATAGTAAATGCCCAGATCGTCGCAGACCAGACTGAGCGGCGGAACCAGGTCCGCCCCCAAGCCACGGGAGCGTAAGAACCCGTCCTCGATACGGATCGCGGCGGGGGCCAGATCGGATTTTCCGGCCCAGACCATGTGTTTGCGCCCGTCTTTTGGGGGGGCATCGGAAAACCGCATGGCCCTGACCGACCCGAAAAAGCCGTTCAGCGGTTTACGTTTCCACAGGCGCATCCCGGCGGCCTGCCAGCCCTGACGATCTTCGCGCCATGCGCGGGTGCGGGCCTCCAGCCCGTCGATGACATCTTCCAGTTCACACAGGCAATCCCGGTAGGGATCGTACCAGACCGGATACAGGATCATCGCGGCGGCAAAAAGCTGGGCGCGAGTCAGCGGGCGGTTTCTGCGGGGGATGTGGTGGAAATCCTGCGTCAGCCCCCAACCGGCATAGAAAGGGCGGCCAAAGACGTGGGGGCGGTGGCCCGCCAAAATCGCCTCGAACCCCAGTTGGGACGACACGGTATAAACAGCGGTTGCGCCGTTCAGCAATGCCCACGGGCTAACGGGGCTGTCGCAAATTTCAATATGGGGACCAATGTCGGATTCCGTGAAATAGCCGGGGCGAAAGCCTTGGGTGGTTTCGGGGTGGGTTTTGATGACGATCCGCGCGCCGGGGTTTTGTTCTTGCGCGTAGTACAGCATTTCGCGAAAGGCGTTGGCATCTGCGCCGCCCTTGGTCACGCTGGCATCGCCCTTGGTCTGGTCTACGACCAAAACATAGCCGGGATCGGGCAGGGGGGCATCGGGGGCGTGGGCGGAATATTTGGTCAGGTCTGCTTCGCGCAGGCGTTCGATACAGGCGCGGGCGCGGTTCAGCAGATGGGCGTCGTCCAGCGGATCGGTGGCCAGCAGGTGTTCCAGTTCCGATGGCTGGGCCGGGTCGTAGTGCATTCCCTTGCGGTCGATCAACAGCCCGATGGGTGGTTCCCCCGCGCGACCGGGATGCAACGAGCGTAAAAACGCATCTTCGATCCGCACGATTTCCGCGCCGGTTTCATGGGCGACGGCTTCGCCCCGCGCGGCGTATTTGGTGTGACCCCAAACACCGATCAGATCGTTCGCGCCGGGTTTGAACAGGTGCAGCTCGTACCCAGCCAAGGACAATATACGGCGAATACGCGATTGGGTCAGGAACCCGGCGTTGAAATAGGCAAGCCGCCGCGCCGTTTTGGGCGCGGCGGCTGTTTGTGCAATCGGCTGGGTTGGCACCAAGAGCCTTAGCCCCCGGACCCCAAAGACTGAATTGACCCCACGGTATTCAGCGATCCGAATGTGGCGGCAATCGTTTTGTCCCATTGCGTAAACGGCGCTTCGGTGACGTATAGCGTATCGCCATCACGTACCGCGAAATCGCGGGCCATGAACATGCCATTGGGTTTGGTCAGGTCCAGCACATAGACCACGCGCTGTTCCCCAACCAGATCGTTCCGGCCCAACACCTGATTGGTGATTTCTGCGGGTTCATTGCGGAACACGAAAACCCCGGTCGGGTCCGATGCGGTCGGAACCAGCCCGCCAACCTGTGCGATGGCTTCGATTGCGGACAAGGATTGGCTTTCGAAATTCACACGGCTTTGCGATCCGGTGGCCCCAAGCGCGGTAAAGGAACGGGTGTCGCCCTCGACCAGAATACGATCGCCGCCGCGCAGCGCGATATCCAGTTCGGGGTGTTCATACAAATCCTGAAGCCAGATCCGGCCACGCGTGTTGCCACGAATAACGGTGATCTGGGCAATATCGGGTTCAATCGTCACACCGCCCGCGCGGGCCAGCATCGTGGCCAGCGTCCGGGTGGGGCGTTCGATGGCAAACACCCCCTGCGAGCCGATAGAGCCGACCAAAGATACGGTCGCCCCATCCCCTGCCATGCGGCGCACCTGAACCTGTGGGTCGGGTGTCTGGTCTTCCAGCTTTTTGGTGATGATGCGGCGCAGGGCTTCGGGTGAATTACCCGCTGCACGAATGCGCCCGGCATAGGGAACGAAGATAAACCCCGATCCGTCCACCTGCACCTCTTCTAGCGAGGTGGAATTGGCGGCGGCCCCGGCCAACAATCCGTCTTCGACGTTTTCCCAGATGGTCAGGCCCAGCGTGTCACCGGGGCGGATAATATCCGATCCCAGTTGCCCGGCGCGGGTGAAGCTGTCGGAAAACCCAAGTGCAGGTACGACCGATGTTGCCCGTGTCACCCGATCATTCACCGCAACAACAAAGGCGTCCCCTTCGCGTTGAACAGAACCGGCATAAATTTCGCGTTTGGTGGGGCCAGAGCGCGGCAGGCCGCAGGCGGCCACCACAGCCACAATAGCCAAAAGGGCGACAGATTTCGCCCGGCGAGTCGCATGGGAATTCACTGCTTGGTCTCCTCGACCTGATTTTTGCCTCAATTATTGTGGTCAACCTACCGGAATTGGACAGAAAAATCCAGCGCTACAGGTTGTGTCTTTTACCTTACGAGACGCAACTGTTGCCTTGGGGCCGCTGTTCCCGCCTTTAGCGCGTCATAGGGATCTTCCGGCGCCAGCATCATATCGACCACCTGCCGCAGCAACTGGCGGCGGGCGCGGGCGGAATAAAAGCCCCCGGCGATCTGACTGGTTTCCAGCAAATACCGGCGATAATCGCGGTAGGCTGACAGATCGGGGCGGCTGGCGCGGGCGAAAAATTCCGGCAGCGGTTGCGTGGATACAAATTCTGGCTTGTCATAAACCGCAGCCCCGAACGCCTTTAGGGGAATGCCACGCCACAGCACCTGTTGCGCGGCGGTGGAGTTGACCGTTACGGCGCTGCGGGCGTCGTTCAGCAAACGGGCCAGTTTCCCCCCGCGCACGAAATGCACCCGGTCATTCACGCCCAAATCGCGGGCGACGCGGCGGATTTCGCGGTGCAGCGGGTATTGGCCATTTTCCAGCGGATGCGCCTTGATCACCAGATGATGATGGCGCGGTGCCCCTTCGGCAAAGCCACGCAGCACCAGTTCCAGAAATTCGGTCATCGTGTTGAATGGCGAATGCATCTGAAAGGAACTGTCATGTTCCAGTTGCAGCAACACCAGATGATAGGGAAAGCCGCCGTTGCGGATGCGCAGCGTCGCCAGCCCGCGTTCTACCGCTTGCGCGGGCATCAAGAGCAGACGTTTCAGGTAAAGCTGAAATTCACGCCGAACCGATAAATCCCGGTGGGTGCGAAACCGTGGGTAATCCCCGTTTCGGAACATGACGAACCAATGGTACAGCGCCCCGTAAAACACATGCTGCCGCATATCCCCCCAGCGGGCCGGGGGCATCGGGGTGTCGGGGTCGTATTGTTCCAGCGCAGACCGCATGTCATCCACGCTCATGTCCATCAGGCGGGAATGGCCGTTGGTGCCGCCGCGTTCATAAGTGACCCAGAAGGGGCGCAGATAGCCTTCTTCGAAAACATGGACGGTGATGTTGTTTTCACGGGCATAGGCCACGGCCTGCGCGTGGATAGCGCGTGTGTCGCCGTACAGAACGATATCAGTGACGTGTTTTTCCGCGATCAGTTGGGCAAACCGATCCGGCCAATCTTCGGGGGTGCCATCATAGGGGATATAGCCCTGACCGCCGAACCAGAACGCGCGGTCCCCGGCGTTGAACCCCACGCGCCAAACGGCGGCCCCGGCCCGTTGCAGCATTTGCCCCAACTGGTAAAAAAACGGTCCATGCGGTCCCTGAAGGAACAGAAAGACCCGGTTATGAGTGGTTTCGCCTTGCATGTTTTTTACTTGTTACGCTCGATTTGTGACAACGTGCTTAGCCGGAAAGCTGGGCAAAAATAAGTCCCTTTGGACCTGCCCTTGCCAGTTTGGTGTCGGGGGGCTAGGGATTGGCAACAGCTTTGATTAGGGGGCGGCACATGTTTACCGGCATCATCACCGATATTGGCGAAGTTCTGGAACTGGAACAACGCGGCGATCTGCGGGCGCGGATCGGGACGCGGTATGATATGAACGGCGTCGATCTGGGGGCGTCGATTGCCAGCGATGGCGTGTGCCTGACCGTGATCGAAAAAGGCGCTGATTGGTATGACGTGGAAATTTCTGCGGAAACCGTATCCAAGACCAATCTGGGCGATTGGGCGGTGGGCCGCCGGGTCAATCTGGAACGGGCGCTGAAGGTTGGGGATGAACTGGGCGGGCATATCGTGTCTGGTCATGTCGATGGTGTGGCGCAGGTCGTGGACATCCGTGACGAAGGCGATAGCACCCGCGTCACCCTGCGCGCGCCCGAAGCATTGGCCCGGTTTATCGCGCCCAAGGGATCGGTTGCGCTGAACGGCACATCGCTGACGGTGAACGAGGTGAATGGATGCGATTTCGGCATCAATTTCATTCCGCATACCAAGGAAATGACCACTTGGGGCGGGGTGGCACTGGGTGATCGGATCAATCTGGAAATCGACACGCTGGCCCGGTATGTGGCGCGGCTGCGGGATTTTGGCTGAAATAGCACTTGGCAGAATGGGCCGGGCTGGCGCATCCTGAGCTTCGGTTTTACGGGGGATCAGATGCGCAGTTTTGACGATATTTTCGCCCTTGCAGCAAAGCGCAAAGGCGGCACCGCAACGCTGGAGGGGATGCTGAAGCACCCCCGGCCGGTCGGGGAACTGGCCGCGCGACCGGCCGCAGACTGGTTGCAGGAAATGGCCCGCGCGGTGTTTCAGGCCGGGTTTAGCTGGAAAGTGATCGAGGCGAAATGGCCCGGCTTTCAGGCGGCCTTTGACGGGTTCGATGTGGATCGCGTGGCGTTTTACCATGACGAAGATCTGGACCAGCTGCTGGCAGACCAAAGGATCGTCCGCAACGGGGCCAAGGTGCAATCAGTCATCACCAACGCGCGGATGCTGCGGGATTTGCAGGCCGAAACCAGCGATGTCAGCGGCTATCTGGCGCATTGGCCCGTGACCGAACAGGTTGATCTGGTGGCGCTGCTGGGTAAACGCGGGGCGCATCTGGGCGGCAACACGGCGCAGCGCGTGCTGCGGGCGATGGGCTGGGATGCGTATGTACTGTCCAAGGATGTGGTCAAACGGTTGATCGAAGAAGGCGTGATCGATAAAACGCCCAGTTCCAAAACCGCTTTGGCAGCGGTGCAGGACGCGTTCAACCAGTGGCACGCCCAAAGCGGTCGCCCCATGACGCAGATCAGTCAGGTTCTGGCGCTCAGCGTGGATTGAACCGCTGGCCCCTGCGTTCGTGGCGCAGGCAGGATTTCGAGTATTTGTAGCAAGATGAAACAGGCGGGCCGCGTTAACATGACCGTCGGTTAAGGTTAACGCGTGGGGTAGGGGGCTGCGCCTTGAATTCATCTTACCAAAAATACTCATGTCCCGACGCAGCGGCGGCACATAAAAAAGGCACCCCGCAGGGTGCCTTTCGCGTTTCAGGTGGCGGGCTGTCAGGTTTTGAATACCCGGTAAATCGCCGGTATCACCAGCACCGTCAGCAAGGTTGACGTCAGCAGACCAAACAGAAGTGAAATCGCCAGCCCTTGGAAAATCGGGTCAGCAAGGATCACGACCGCGCCGATCATGGCGGCGATGGCGGTTAGCAGGATCGGTTTGAACCGGATTGCGCCCGCGTCGATCAACACCTGCACCTTGCCCCGGCTTTCGTCGGCGTGGCGGATGAAATCCACCAGCAGGATCGAGTTGCGCACGATGATCCCCGCCAGCGCGATAAACCCGATCATTGACGTGGCCGAAAACGGCGCGCCGAACAGCCAGTGGCCAAAGATGATGCCAAGGAAGGTCAGCGGGATCGGCGTCAGGATCACCAGCGGCAGGCGGAAGCTGCCAAACTGGGCCACCACAAGGATGTAAATCCCCAGCAGCGCCACACCAAAGGCCGCGCCCATGTCGCGGAAGGTGACATAGGTGACTTCCCATTCACCGTCCCACAGCAGGGTGGTTTTGCTTTCGTCCTCGGGTTGGCCGTAGAAGCTGACTTCGGGCTTGGTGCCTTCGGCCCAGTCCATGTTGTCCAGCGCGGCGGCCACGTCGATCATGCCATACAGCGGCGCTTCGAAATCGCCCGCCAATTCCGCCGTCACCATTTCGGTAAAGCGGCCATTGTGGCGGAAGATGGGGAAGCTGGCTTTTTCCTCGCTCACCTCGATCACGTCACCCAGTTCCACCACGCCGCGCGCGCCGGGCAGGACATTGGCCGGGATTGGTGTGGTCAGGAATGTTTCATCCATCACCCGTTCGCCCTTGGGCCGTTCCACGGTGATCGGGATCGGATGGCGGCCTTCGCCCCGGTGGGAATATCCGACAGTGGCGCCATGATTCAGGATGGCAATCGTGTCGAATACATCCGCTTCCTGAACCTGAAAGAATTCCAGATTGTCGGTGTTGACCGTGGCGCGCAGGCGGCGGGCCTGAATGCCAAAGCTGTCATCCACATCCACCACATACGGCACGCTTTCAAAGGCTTTGCGGATTTTGGTGGCCGCATCGCGCCGTGCTTCGGGGGTGGGTCCGTAGACTTCGGCCAGCAGGGTTGCAATCACCGGCGGGCCGGGCGGAGGTTCAACCGTTTTCATGCTGGTTCCCGCAGGCACATCCAGTTCGCTGATCATGTCACGAATGATCAGCGCCAGATCGTGACTGGACCGATCCCGATCCGTTTTCGGTGTCAGGTTGATCTGCACATCCCCCATATAGGGGCGTTCGCGCATATAGTAATGCCGTACCAGACCGTTGAAGTTGAACGGCGCTGCCGATCCGGCGTGGGTTTGGGCGGAAATCACCTCGGGGAGGTCCATCACCTTGCGGGCGACGGCCTGCGCCACGGCATCGGTGGCTTCGACCGAGGACCCCTCGGGCATGTCGATGACTACGGCCAGTTCTGATTTGTTGTCAAATGGCAGCAGCTTCACCGTCACGTCCTTGGTGTAAAGCGCCCCAAGCGACCCAAAAGACAGCGCCGCCGTGATCAGCAGAAAGGCCAGGCTGATGCCCTTGGATTTCAGAACCGGGCGGGCGATGGCGGCATAGATGCGGCCCAGAATACCCCCGTCATGCCCATGTCCACCGCCGCTGTCGCCATGCCCGTGCAGCGGGGCCTTACCCGCGATTTTCAGCATCAGCCAAGGCGTGATCATCACGGCGACAAAGAAGGAAAAGATCATCGCCGCAGATGCGTTCGACGGGATGGGGGACATATACGGCCCCATCAGCCCGGATACGAATAGCATCGGCAACAGCGCGGCCACCACGGTCAGCGTGGCAACGATGGTGGGGTTGCCCACCTCGGCCACGGCGTCGATGGCAGCTTGTTTGCGGTCGCGCCCGTCTTTCATGCCCCAGTGGCGGGCGATGTTTTCAATGACCACGATGGCGTCATCCACCAGAATCCCGATGGAAAAGATCAGCGCGAACAGCGACACCCGGTTCAGCGTATAGCCCATGATCCACGCGGCAAACAGCGTCAGCAGGATCGTCACCGGGATCACGATGGCAACCACGATGGATTCGCGCCAGCCAATCGCCAGCAGCACCAGCCCGATGATGGACACGGTCGCCAGCCCCAGATGGAACAGCAGTTCGTTGGCTTTTTCATTGGCGGTTTCGCCATAATCGCGGGTGATTTCCACGGCAACGGAATCCGGGATGATCCGCCCCTCGGCCAGATGGACCTTGTGCAGGATTTCCTCGGCTACGACCACGGCATTGGCCCCGGCGCGTTTGGCGACGGCCAGCGTGACAGCGGGGGTGCGGGTGATCTGATCGCCGTCTTTCGTGACATTCGCCACGATCTGATCGGCGGTGTTGGATACGAATTCCACATCCGCCACATCCCCCACATAGACAGGCCGCCCGTCGCGGGTGGTCAGCAGAAGGCTGGCGATTTCGGCGGGGCTGGTCAGGGTTTCGCCTGCGACCAGATCAATCATCTGGCCGCCGTCCCGCAATGCCCCGGTGTTCAGGGAGCGGTTGGCGCTTTGGACCTTGCCCGCCAGTTGTTGCAGGGTCACGCCATACAGCGCCAGCCGGTCGGGATCGGGGTTGATCCGGATCGCCTC
Organism: Thalassovita litoralis; assembly: GCF_900182725.1. Lineage (GTDB taxonomy): Bacteria > Pseudomonadota > Alphaproteobacteria > Rhodobacterales > Rhodobacteraceae > Thalassobius > Thalassobius litoralis. Next base: position 87,067 of record NZ_FXTO01000013.1, on the reverse strand, counting down.
GGGCGCTTCGCCGACGATGTAGGACAGGCCCACATCGCCGATTTTCGCCACTTCGGCGCGCAATTCGCGGGCGATGCGGGTCAGGTCGTTGGCGGTGACGGTCCCATAGCCGGGTTTGGGCGACAGGGTCAGCGATACAATCGCCACGTCATCAATCCCGCGCCCCACGATCAGCGGCTCATCTATGCCAACCGGCATCCGGTCCAGATTGGCGCGAACCTTATCATGCACACGCAGGATGGCCGCATCGGCCGAGGTGCCGACGATAAAGCGGGCCGTAACCATCGCGTAATCATCCGAGGTCTGGGAATACACATGTTCCACCCCGTTGATGCCCTTGACGATGGTTTCCATCGGTTCTGTGACCAGTTTCACCGCATCGGGGGCTTTCAGGCCGGGGGCCTGAATGTGGATGTCCACCAGTGGAACGGAAATCTGCGGCTCTTCCTCGCGCGGGAGGCTGATCAGTGCCACGATCCCCACCGCCAGCGCGGCAATGATGAACAGCGGTGTCAGGGGGGATTTGATAAAGGCGCGCGTCAGCCCGCCCGCGATCCCCAGTTTTGCTGGGCTGTGGTTACTCATGGCCCGCCCCTTCATAGCCGGTCACGACGGTGTCGCCCGCGTTCAGCCCGGTCAGGATTTCGACATCGCCATTATGGGCGTTGCCCGGCACTACAGCACGCAGCACGGTTTCACCGCCCTGTTTCACAGCGACGAAATCCAGCCCTGAACGGGTCAGTAGCGCCTCTTGTGGGATCAGCAGCGCATCGCGGCTGCCAACGGGAATGCGAACCAGAACACGCGCATCGACAAAGGCATCGGACAGGCCGGGAACCTCGACATCGGCGATAACGCGGCCATTTTCGATTTGGGGATAGATCCGGGCCAAGGTTCCCTTGGCATCCTGAGCGCCGGTTTCAATTTCAATCCCGGCCCCTTGTTGCAGGGATGTGGCGTGGCGTTCCGGTATTGCCAACCGCAGGAAGAACCCGCCGCCGCCGATGGTGGCGACAACTTCGCCCGGCATCAGAACCGCGCCTTTCGTGACGGGCACATCCAGCACACGACCGGCGGTCGGGGCCAGAACGGTGCCTTCGGCGGCTTGTTGTTCTACCACGCGGCGGTTGGCTTGGGTGGCTTCAATCTGGCCTTCCAGCACATCCACCTGAGTGCGCAGGGCGTCCAGCCGTTGCACCGTGGTGACGCCACGGGCCAGCAATTCTTCGCCGCGTTTCAATTCGGTGTTGGCGTTTTCCAACTGGGATTTCAGCGACAAAAGCTGTGCATCAATGGCGCTCAGCTGAAAATTCAGCTTTTCATCCACGATCACTGCCAAGGCCTGTCCGGCTTTGACGAGATCCCCTTCGGTGACGGATAATTCTGTCAGCGTGCCGCCCAGACGGACGCGGGCGGGAACACGGTCGCGTGCTTCGATCCGGCCATAGACTGCTTTCCATTCAGTCAGGGGGGTAGGCTGCAAAACGGTTGAGGTTTCAGCCAAGGCGGCCATAGGCAACAAACCAAGGGCCAATGTGGTCAGCAGGCGTTTCATGTGCGGAATCCTTTCGGCGCGGTGTGCCACTGTATTCATATTCTGAATGCGGAATATGATGATCCAAGCAGAATTTCAAGAGCGAAGCGCGTGGCGTGGTTTTCTTTTTCGCTATTCTTGCGGGATTCGAGCCGCGCATAAACCCCTACCATGACGCGAATTAGATATTTTCGGCCATACGTCTGGGGTGATGCGCCAGAAAGATAAGGGAAAATCCGGTGCGGTGCGCATCTGGGCCTTTTACCTGCGCGATCTTCGGGGCATTGTTGCGCGGATTGAACAAAACCAACCCGGAGGGATAGGGATGAAGATGACGAAACTGGCCGCACTGGCCGCCGCCACCATGCTGGCCGGGATGCCAGCGGCATGGGCCGAAGGGGTCAAGGTGGGGATGATTACCACGCTGTCGGGCGGGGGTGCCGGTCTGGGCATCGACGCACGGGACGGGTTCATGCTGGCGGTCAAACTGGCCGGGCGCGATGATCTGGACGTCGTGATCGAAGACGACCAGCGCAAGCCCGAAATCGCGGTGCAACTGGCGGATAAGATGATCCAGTCCGAAAAGGTTGACGTGCTGACCGGGATCATCTGGTCCAACCTTGCGATGGCGGTGGTGCCTGCGGCGGTGGCGCAGGGCAAATTCTATTTGTCGGTGAATGCGGCCCCGTCTGCCTTGGCGGGCAAGGGGTGCAATCCCAACTATTTTTCGGTGTCCTATCAAAACGACAACCTGCACGAAGCGGCTGGGGCTTATCTGGCAAAGGCTGGCTTCAAGAAACCCTTTATTCTTGCGCCCAACTATCCGGCCGGGAAGGATTCGCTGACCGGGATGAAGCGTTTCTATACCGGCGAACTGGCGGGCGAGGTGTATACCAAGCTAGGCCAGACCGATTACGCGGCTGAGATTGCGCAAATCCGGGCCTCGGGGGCGGATAGCGTGTTCTTCTTCCTGCCCGGCGGGATGGGGATTTCCTTTATGAAGCAATACGCGGACAGCGGTGTGAACCTGCCCGTGGTTGGCCCGGCGTTCAGCTTTGATCAGGGGATTTTGGGCGCTGTCGGTCAGGCGGCGCTGGGTGTGAAAAACACAAGCCAGTGGTCCAAGGACATCGACAACGCCGCGAACAAGGCCTTTGTTGACGGGTTTCAGGCTGAATATGGCCGTTTGCCCTCGCTTTACGCAGCACAGGGGTTCGATACGGCGAACCTGCTGATTTCGGCCATGAACAAGGCCGATGTAAAGGATGCGGATGCGTTCCGCGCCGCGCTGAAAGAGGCGGATTTCCCAAGCGTGCGGGGTAAGTTTTCCTTTGCATCGAACAACCATCCCATTCAGGACATCTATGTTCGCGAAGTCGTGATGGAAGGCGACGTGATCACCAACAAGATCGTGGATACGGCAATGACGGATCACGCGAACGCCTATGTGGACGCGTGCAAGATGTAAAACCGGATGGCCCCGGTAATCCGGGGCCAGTCCGACCGGGGGCAAAGGTTTCATGAGCGCACTATTGTTGATCGAGCAGATCCTGAACGGTCTGCAATCGGGTGTGATGCTGTTTCTGATGGCCGCCGGGCTGACGCTGGTGTTTGGCGTCATGGGGCTGATCAATCTGGCGCATGGGTCGCTGTATATGGTCGGCGCTTTTGCGGCGGCGGGGGCTGCTGCGGCAACCGGGTCTTTTGTGGTGGCGCTGGTGGCGGCCTTGGCCGCTGCGGCGGCGGCAGGGGCATTGATTGAAATGTTGGTGATCCGGCGCCTGTACGAACGGGACCACCTGGATCAGGTCTTGGCGACCTTTGCCCTGATCCTGATCCTGTCCGAAGGCACGCGCTGGCTGTTTGGGTCATTTCCGCTGTATCTGGACGTTCCCGATTGGCTGTCTGGCTCTGTGACGCTGCCGGGGGGGATACAATATCCGCTGTACCGTCTGGCGATCATCGTTGTGGGGCTGGCGGTGGCGGCGGGGCTGTTTGGCCTGATTTCCCGCACGCGGCTGGGCATCCGCATCCGTGCAGGCGAGGCGGATCGTGAAATGATTGCCGCGCTTGGCGTTGATATATCAAAGCTTTACACGATGGTGTTTGCCCTTGGCGCGGCGCTGGCCGGGCTGGCGGGCGCTTTGGTGGGGGCGATTCAATCCGTACAGGTGGGCATGGGCGAACCCGTGCTGATCCTTGCCTTTGTGGTGATCGTGATCGGCGGGATCGGGTCCATCAAGGGGGCGTTTATCGGCGCGTTGCTGGTGGGGCTGACCGAAACCTTGGGCGGGGTGCTGCTGCCGCAACTGTTTGGCCTTTTCATGGACCCGTCTGCCGCGACCACCGTTGGGGCATCATTGGCGTCGATGGCGATTTATATCCTGATGGCGGTGGTGCTGATCTGGCGTCCCTCGGGGCTGTTCGGGGTACGCGCATGAACCGGGAAACGATCATCAATCTGTTGATTGCGCTGGGCCTGATTGCGGTCCCGCTGTGGGCGATCTGGGCGGACGAACCGTTTATCATCACACTGGCCACAAAGGTGGCCATTCTGGCGCTGGCCGGAGTGGGGCTGAATATCGCGCTGGGGCTGGGCGGTTTGGTCAGCTTTGGTCATGCGGCGTTTTTCGGGATCGGTGGCTATGCGATGGGCATTCTGGCCAGCCACGCGCAGAATTACACGCCGATGATGGAATGGCCGCTGCTGATCGAAGGCACGAAATCCATGCCGGTGATCTGGCTGGTGGCGGTGCTGGCCAGCGCACTGGCGGCGTTGTTGATCGGGGTGCTAAGCCTGCGAACCTCGGGGGTGTATTTCATCATGATCACCTTGGCTTTTGGTCAGATGCTATATTATTTCGCGATAAGCTGGCCCGCCTATGGCGGCGAGGATGGCCTGTCGATCTACGTCAGAAATGGGTTTCCGGGGCTGAATACGCTGGACCCGGCGCAGTTTTTGGCGCTGTGCTATGCGGTTCTTTTTGTTGTTCTGTTTCTGTCATCCCGACTGGCGAAATCGGCCTTTGGTCTGGCCCTGTCCGGCGCGCGCCAGAACGAGGACCGGCTGCGCACCGTCGGGATCGAACCATTCCGGCTACGGCTGGTGGCCTTTGTGATTTCCGGCGCGGTGACAGGGCTGGCGGGGGCGCTTTATGCTGATCTGAACCGTTTTGTCAGCCCGACCATGTTTAGCTGGCATATGAGCGGGGAAATCATGGTGTTCGTCATTCTGGGAGGGGTGGCGCGCCTGTTTGGCCCGGTCGCGGGGGCGGCCCTGTTTATCGTGATGGAGCATCTGCTGGGCGGGATCAGCGAATATTGGCAGGTGTTTCTGGGGCTGACGCTGCTGGGCGTGGTGCTGTTCGCGCGGGGCGGTCTGATTGGCACCTTGGCCGGGCGAAAGGTGACACATGACTGATCCGGTTCTTGTTACCCACGATATTTGCAAAAGCTTCGGCGCGTTACAGGCCAGCCGGGATATTTCGCTGGACCTGCGACCGGGTGAGATTCACGCGCTGATCGGACCGAACGGGGCCGGGAAATCCACCCTGATCAAACAAATCGCGGGGGGATTGCGGCCAGACCGGGGAACCGTTCAGTTTCTGGGGCGGGATGTCACCGCGCTGGACACGGCGGCGCGGGCGCGGATGGGGTTGGCGCGGACGTTTCAAATCTCGGCGCTGGCGATGGAATATACAGTGCTGCAAAACGCGGTTTTGGGGGCATTGGGCGCACGGGGCGGCGTGTTCCGGTTCTTTGGGAATGTGCTGAAAGACAACGATCTGCGCAGCGCGGCAGAGGCGGCTTTGGACCGTGTCGGCCTGTCCGATCAGGCGGGAACCGTGACCGGGGAATTGTCACACGGTCAGCGCCGCTTGCTAGAGGTGGCAGTGGCGCTGACGCTGCGCCCCAAGGCGTTTTTGATGGATGAACCGATGGCCGGATTGGGGGCCGACGGGTCCAAACGCCTGACAGGGTTTCTGGATGGGTTACGGGACGAAGCGCCGATCCTGTTGGTGGAACATGACATGGATGCCGTCTTTGCGCTGGCGGATCGGATTTCCGTACTGGTCTATGGGCAGATCATTGCCACGGGAACCGCAGCGGAAATTCGGGAAAATCCCGAAGTCAGAAAGGCCTATCTGGGGGAGGAAGACCAATGACCCTGCTGACAGTGCGTGATCTGACCGTGCGCTATGGCGCGTCACAGGCGTTGTTTGGCGTGTCGCTTTCCGTGGCCAAGGGCGAGGTGGTGGCGCTGATGGGGCGCAACGGGATGGGCAAGACCACGACCATCAAGGCCATTTGCCGGATGGTGCCATCGCAGGGGGATATGACCTTTGCAGATCAAAGCCTTGCGCGGCTTCCGTCGCATCGTGCGGCGCGGTTGGGGATTGGGCTGGTCCCCGAAGGGCGGCGATGTTTTGCCCCGCTGTCCGTGATCGAAAACCTGACCGCCGCCGCCCGCCCCGGTGATTGGGATTTGCGCAATGTTTTCAACCTGTTTCCCCGTCTGGACGAACGGCAGTCACAGCTTGCGTCCTCGCTGTCGGGGGGGGAACAGCAGATGTTGGCGATCGGGCGGGCGCTGATGACGAACCCGCGCTTGCTGATTTTGGACGAGGCGACCGAGGGGCTGGCCCCGGTCGTGCGGCAGGAAATCTGGGGCGCGATCCGAAACCTGAAGCAAAACAGCGGCCTGTCTATTCTGGTGGTTGATAAAACGCTGAAAGAATTGGCCGGGGTTGCGGACCGGGGCGTTATTCTGGAACGCGGGCGCAGCGTCTGGAGCGACGACATGGCAAAGCTGACGCCCGAACTGGCCGGGCGCTATCTGGGCGTCTGAGCGTGGGTGTATGACGGTTCAGTGATCGTCGAAGCTGAAATCCGGCAGGCGGGTAAACGCCTCGCGCAGGGCAACGCCCCAGCCGTTTGAAATCGTCTGGAAATACGGGTCATCCGCATTGATGCGGAAGGTGCGGCCCGTTTTCAGGCTGTCCTTGCGATAGACATGCACATCCAGCGGCGGGCTGACGGACAGGTTTGCCTTGATCGTGGAATCGAAGCTGACCAGAAGCAGCTTGATCGCCTCCTCAAAGCTCATGTCCGGTTCATAGGCGCGCAGGATGATCGGGCGGCCATATTTGGTTTCGCCGATCTGGAAAAACGGGGTATCGGCCCCGGCTTCGATAAAGTTGCCTTCGGGATAGATCAGGAACAGGCGCATTTCGCCATCGCCAACCTGACCGCCCACCAGCAGCGTCGCATTAAAGGCACTGTCGGCGCGTTGCCCGGCCTGCGCATTGGCGGCGATCACCTCTTTCAGGGTGCGGCCCACAAGGGTGGCAACCTGAAACATCGACTTGGCTGACAGAATATCGGGATCGCGATCCGCGACTTCCTTTGATCGTTCTTCAAGGATGCTGATCACCGCTTGGGTGGTGGCCAGATTTCCCGCGCTCATGATCGTGATGGACCGTTCACCGGGAATGTCCCATGTCGACATTTTCTTGAAGGTCGAAATGTTGTCGACGCCCGCATTGGTGCGGGTGTCCGACATAAACACCATCCCGTGATTAAGGCACAGCCCGACGCAATAGGTCATTTGTTTTCGTCCGATTCCCGAGTGACAGGCCTATTGATCAGTCTGCGCCTGAACTTTCAAGGCGACATGAAGATCTTCACTGCCGGTCCCCTGCCGGATGCCATGCACAGGGGCGGCATCGCGGTAATCACGCCCGACCGCCACGCGAACATAGCGCGCATCTGGGCAGATTTCATTGGCGGCGTCGAACCCCACCCAGCCCAGCCGGTCGATCCAGATTTCGGCCCAGGCATGGGCGGCATCCTGATCTTCGCGGTCATCCATCATCAAATAGCCCGAGATATACCGCGCGGGCAGGCCCATCAGGCGTGCGGCGGCGATCATGATATGGGCGTGATCCTGACAGACGCCGTGACCTGCGGTCAGGGCTTCTTCTGCGGTGGTGGCGGCGGTGGTGTGCCCGGTTTCATAAGCAACCTGTTTGGATACGGCATCGGACAGGCGGTGAATGCGGGCCAGTTCGGTTTCGTCGGGCAGGGGTTTCAGCCCGGCCACCAGTTTGCGCAGCGATTTGCCGGGTGTCGTCATCGGGGTGGGGGCTTCGTATAGCCACAGCGGGGTGAAGGTTTTGTGCTCACCCACCACCCCGGCACGATCTTCAATCTCGACCACGCCCTTCGATGCAATGGTCAGTTCGGTGGTGTCCGGGTCCACAAGGATCAAATCCACGTGGTTGCCGTATTCATCATCAAAGCCCAGTTGCTGGGTGCCGCCGGTGATGGTGGTGGTCCAGTCGTGGACATGCTGGCCGTGACCGTCGCGCGGTTTCAGCCGCAATTGCAGCAGCGCATAGGCATCGGGGCTGTCGTAGGTGTAGGTCGTGACATGAGAGATAGAAAGACGCATGGCGTTACCCGTAGAACTTGAAATCTTTTTCAATCTGACTGGCCAGAATGGCGGTGTCATGGATCGCGGTTTCAAGGAATTCGTGCAGGCCTTCCTCGAACACTTCGGCGACGCGGCGGTTGCGGAACCGGGCGGTGCATCGTTCGGCCATGTCCTGACTGGGCTGGCGCTGACCATAGTCTTTTTCCAGATGTTCCAGATTTTCCAGAATCTTAGCGTGGCAGAAGGCCAGACTGCGGGGCATCCGCCGGTCAAGGATCAGGAAATCCGCGATTGACGATGCGGTGACATCGCCGCCGTGCAGCCAGCTAAAGGCACGTTCGGCAGACACGGATCGCAGGATGTTTTCCCATTGGGTATTGTCCATCGACGAGCCAACAAAAGAGGCCGAGGGCAGAAGCACGTAATATTTCACGTCCAGAATGCGGGCGGTGTTGTCTGCGCGTTCCACAAAAGTACCCAGACGGCAGAAGTTGTAAATGTCATTGCGCAACATGGTGCCGTGCAGCGTTCCGCGCACGATGGCGGTACGATTGCGGATCTCGGCCAGAACCGGGGCCAGCGTTTTTTCGGTGACGGGGCGGGCCAGCGCGGCCTTGATCGCCATCCAATATTCATTCACGGCTTCCCATACCTCGGACGACAGGGCCGTGCGCACCAGCCGCGCATTGGAGCGGGCCAGCGAAATCGCGGATAGCACCGAAGACGGGTTATCGGTATCGCGCAGCAAGAAGTTGATGACGTGACCAGCATCGAAATCGGTGAATTTCTGATCATACAGAAAGCGAATTCCGGCGGTGTTGATCACGCTTTCCCATTCCCCGGAGGTATCACCCGAGCGGGTCAGCGAAATCCGCCATCCCGCATCCAGCAGACGGGCGGTGTTTTCGCAGCGTTCAAGGTAGCGGAACATCCAAAACAGGCCGCCAGCGGTTTTTCCCAGCATTGTCTTAGTCCCCCAGCACCCATGTATCCTTGGTTCCGCCGCCCTGAGATGAGTTCACCACCAGCGAGCCTTCTTTCAGCGCCACACGGGTCAGGCCGCCGGGCGTGATGCGGATTTTTTCGGGCGACACCAGCACAAAGGGGCGCAGGTCCACATGGCGCGGGGCCAATCCCTTTTTGGCCATGATCGGCACGGTGGACAGCGCCAGCGTGGGCTGGGCGATATAATTGGACGGCTTGGCGCGCAGTTTCTTTTCAAACCGGGCCAGTTCGCGTTTGCTGGCGGCGGGGCCGACCAACATGCCGTAACCGCCCGATCCGTGGACCTCTTTCACCACCAATTCGGACAGGTGATCCAGAACGTATTTCAGACTGTCGGGTTCTGAACAGCGCCAGGTCGGCACGTTTTGCAGGATCGCCTTTTCGCCAGTGTAGAATTCCACGATGTCGGGCATGTAGCTATACAGCGCCTTATCATCCGCGATGCCGGTGCCGGGAGCGTTGGCGATGGTGATGCCGCCCGCGCGGTACACATCCATGATGCCGGGGACGCCCAGCATGGAATTGGGATTGAAATTCAGCGGATCCAGATAGTCATCATCGACCCGGCGATACAGCACGTCGATGGCCTTGTAGCCGCGGGTGGTGCGCATACAAACGCGGCTGTCGACGATGCGCAGATCATGGGATTCCACCAGTTCAGCGCCCATCTGATCTGCCAGAAAGGCGTGTTCAAAATAGGCCGAATTATAGATACCCGGCGTCAGCACCGCGACCACGGGTTTATCCCCGGCAAAGGCGGGCGGCGCGCAATCGGACAGGGACCGGCGCAGGTTTTGCGGGTAATGCGACACGGGCCGAACCTTGAGCTTGGTAAACAGCTCGGGGAACATTTGCAGCATCGTTTCGCGGTTTTCCAGCATGTAGCTGACGCCCGACGGGGTGCGTGCGTTATCTTCGAGGACAAAGAAATCATCCTCGCCCGTGCGCACAAGGTCGATGCCGACGATATGGGTATAGACGCCACCGGGCGGGTTGACGCCGATCATTTGGGGCAGGAATGCCTCGTTTCGGGCGATCAGCTCCGCAGGGATGCGCCCCGCGCGCAGAATTTCCTGTCGGTGGTAAATGTCATAAAGAAAGGCATTGATGGCGCGAACGCGCTGTTCGATCCCTTGTTCCAGCCGCGCCCATTCACGCGCGGAAATGATCCGCGGCACGATGTCAAAGGGGATCAGACGTTCGTCTGCCTCTTGCTGGCCATAAACGTTGAAGGTGATGCCGATCCGGCGAAAGAAGGCTTCGGCCTCTTGCGATTTGTTGCGCAAGTGCTTGATGTCTTCTTGGCCGAACCAATCGCTATAAAGGCTGTAAGGGTCTCGGGGGGTGCCCGAGGCGTCATACATCTCGTCGAAGAAGCGTGGTTTCGTATCCATAGTCCCGCTGTGTGTCGAGAGTTTCGTGTGAGTCGATTTGATGTGTTTGCGAGCAAATGCACAAGGGAGCGCCGTTTTATTCCAGAAAATATGCGAGGTTTTGCCCAAAGTTTAATCAATTGCGCTGCCCGGTGGCAGAAGCCGACGGAGTGGGGCAAGACGTGTAATAGTTTGATGAAGTTTTAATCCGCCCGTGGTGGGGCGCTTGACCTGATGCGGCAAGGCCGGGCAGGGAATGGCCCGGCGACGCAGGAGAGCAGTATGGATAACAGGATTTACGATCTGTTCGTGATCGGTGGCGGGGTCAACGGCTGTGGTATTGCCCGCGACGCGGCAGGGCGTGGTTTGCGCGTGGCGCTGGTGGAAAAGGGCGATCTGGGGGGCGCAACGTCCTCGGCTTCGACGAAGTTGTTTCACGGCGGGCTGCGCTATTTGGAATATTTTGAACTGCGTCTGGTGCGCGAGGCGCTGATTGAACGCGAAAGGTTGCTGACAGCGATGCCCCATATCGCGTGGCCGATGCGGTTCGTGTTGCCGATTGCGCCAGACATGCGGTTTGACCGGGAAACTCCGGCAGGGCGGGTGCTGGGCCGGGTGATGCCGTGGCTCAAAGGGCGGCGTCCGGCATGGGTGATCCGGGCGGGGCTGTTTTTATACGATCACTTGTGCGGGCGGCATATCCTGCCTGCGACACGGGCGCTGGACCTGACGCGCGATCCGGCGGGGGCGGCGCTGCGGGATGGGATCACGCGCGGCTATGAATATTCCGATGTCTGGGTACAGGATTCCCGGCTGGTGGTGCTGAATGCCCGCGAAGCCGAACAACGCGGCGCAAAGCTGTTCCTGCGGACCGAGGTGATGGCGGCAAAGCGGGACGGGGATGTCTGGCTGATAGACCTGCAACACGGGGGAACACGGCAACAGGTGCGTGCGCGGGTTCTGGTGAATGCCGCCGGGCCGTGGGTGGAACAGGTATTGGGCCGGGTCGGCAGCACCGGGCGGGCGCATGTGCGGCTGGTGCGCGGGTCGCATATCGTAGTGCCGCGCCTGTTTGAGCATGACAAATGTTATTTCCTGCAAGGGCCGGATGGGCGGATCATCTTTGCCATCCCCTATGAGCAGGATTTCACGCTGATCGGCACCACGGATCAGGATCACGACACGCCGGATCACGCACCGCAGATCACGGCGGGGGAAACCGCCTATTTGCTGGATTTTGCGAACCGCTATTTCCGGCAGCAATTGTGCGAAAGCGATGTGGTCTGGGCCTATTCGGGGGTGCGTCCGTTGTATGATGACGGGGCAGGGGCGGCGCAATCGGCCACGCGGGATTATGTGCTGGAACTGGAAGCGGACGGATCGCTGCTGTCGGTGTTTGGCGGCAAGATCACGACCTATCGCAAGTTGGCGGAACATGCGCTGGAAAAGCTGGCCCCGGTGTTGCCGGGATTGGCGGGGCCATGGACGGCAGATGTGGCGCTGCCCGGTGGGGATTTCCCGGTGGATCAGGCCGGGGCGCGGGCGCAAGCGTTGCTGGAGGATTACCCGTTTCTGGCAGCGGCGCAGGCGTTGCGGTTGTTTCGGGCCTATGGCACCGATGCGTGGGATGTGTTGGGCAAGGCGCAAAGCCCTGACGATCTGGGCCTCGATTTCGGTGCCGGGTTCAGCGAGGCGGAACTGCGCTGGCTGATGACCCGCGAATATGCGCAAGCGGTCGAGGATGTCATTTGGCGACGGACCCGGCTGGGGTTGCATCTAACGCCGGATCAGGTGGCTGTGATCCGCGATTGGATGGCACAGCACAGACGCGAAGGGGTGGAACCGCATTAAATTCTGCGTCAGATTGATCGGCAAAGAGGGAGAGGCGAAATGGCGGGTTCCGGCTATATTCTGGCATTGGATCAGGGGACGACATCCAGCAGGGGGATCGTGTTCGATGCCGCGATGCGCCCCATTGCGCAGGCACAGGAAGAATTCCCACAGCATTTCCCGGATTCGGGCTGGGTGGAACATGCGCCTGACGATCTGTGGCAAACCACGCTGCGGTCCGCGCAGGCGGCGCTGATGCAGGCCGGGGTGACGGCGGCGGAACTGGCCGGGATCGGGATCACCAACCAGCGGGAAACCACGTTGCTGTGGGATGCTGACACCGGCGTATGTTTGTACAATGCGATTGTCTGGCAGGACCGGCGCACGGCGGCGCTGTGTCGTCGGTTGCGGGACGAAGGACTGGAGCCGCTGATCCGGCGACAAACGGGGCTGCTGCTGGATCCGTATTTTTCCGGGACAAAGCTGAAATGGCTGCTGGACAATGTGCCGGGCGCACGGGATCGGGCAGAAGCGGGTAAGCTGCGCTTTGGCACTGTCGATTGCTATCTGATCTGGAAACTGACCGAAGGCCGTGTTCACGCCACTGACGCCACCAATGCGGCGCGGACCATGCTGTACGACATTCACCGCGGCGATTGGAGCGATGACATTTGCGCGGCGCTGGACATTCCGCGCAGCCTGCTGCCCGAGGTGCGCGATTGCGCGGGATCGTTCGGGGATACCACCCTGTTGGGGGGATCGGTCCCCATTCTGGGCGTGGCCGGGGATCAGCAGGCGGCGGCGATCGGGCAGGCTTGTTTCACGCCGGGGATGATGAAATCCACCTATGGGACGGGGTGTTTTGCCTTGCTGAACACCGGCGACAGGGCGGTGCAGTCGCAAAACCGTTTGCTGACCACCGTGGCCTATCAGTTGAACGGACAGCGCAGCTATGCGTTGGAAGGGGCGATTTTCATTGCCGGGGCCGTGGTGCAATGGCTGCGCGATGGGTTGGGTTTGATCCAGCGGGCCGACCAGACCGGGGATTTGGCACCGGCGGCGGATGCAGCACAGGATTTGGTGATGGTTCCAGCCTTTACCGGATTGGGCGCTCCCTATTGGTCGCCGGACACGCGCGGCGCGGTGTTCGGGCTGACGCGCAATTCCGGCCCGGCGGAATTTGCCCGTGCAGCGCTGGAAAGCGTGGGATTGCAAACCCGTGATCTGCTAGAGGCGATGCAGGCCGACTGGCCCGAATGTGATCAGACCGTGCTGCGGGTCGATGGGGGAATGGCGGCCTCGGATTGGACGATGCAGTTTCTGGCGGATATTCTGGGCGCGCCGGTAGATCGCCCGCACGGGTTGGAAACGACGGCCTTGGGGGCGGCGTGGCTGGCTGGAATGCAGGCTGGGATATACCCGGATCAGGCGGGCTTTGCGGCGCGCTGGGCGGCTGAACGGCGCTTTGCCCCGGTGCGGGATGCGGCGTGGCGCGATGCGAAATATGCCCGCTGGAAACGGGCGGTTGCGGCCACGATGAGCGTATAATGGTATCTGTCGCATGGACAGTTTCCGCCTGCGCACGCATAAGGGCATCAATCTACTAAGGAGTATCCCATGACTTGTGCATTATGCGGGGCCGATGCGGCCACCGAATTCACTGTTGCACCCCGCGACGAAACGATCCTGCTGTGCGACACCTGCCGCGCAGGGGCCGAAGGCACCCCCGAAGACACCCCGCATTGGAAATGTCTGAACGACGCGATCTGGAGCACCGAACCGGCGGTGCAGGTTACTGCGTGGCGGTTGCTGCACAAACTGGATGCGGCATGGGCCACAGATTTGCTGGACATTGCCTATCTGGAACCCGAGGTTCTGAGTTGGGCCGAAGCGGGCCTGTCCGCCACCCCCGATGTGGTGCATAAGGACAGCAATGGCGCTGTGCTAAGCGGTGGTGATACCGTGGTGCTGATCAAGGACTTGCCGGTCAAGGGTGCGGGTTTTACCGCCAAGCGCGGGACGGCGGTACGTAACATTTCGCTGGTGCCGGATAACGCGGAACATATCGAAGGCCGCGTCGAAGGCCAGCGCATCGTGATCCTGACCCAGTTCGTCAAGAAATCCTGATCATTCGTCCGGCGGGGGCAATCCCGCTGGCACGACCATGTTCAAATGATTTTGGGATCTCCGAATATCTGTTCTGACAGACTTCGGGGATCATCCTTGGCGCATCTGCCTTTCTGCGCGGGTTTGTTTCTGCACGACAGGCGGCAGTCTGGCCTTTGCGCCCACATGCGGCTATGTGGGCGGACAGGGGACGACGGTGTTGTTCCCCTGGTCCGAAATGGGCAAAATCAAGTAAAGAACAGAACAACGCGGGCAAGTTGTAAAGTGCTGACATCTGAGAAAAGTAGTTCAAAATCAGATATATGCCGAAGCGCAAAGCTTTCCGTCGCCCCGATGATGGATTGGACAGACCGGCATTGTCGGTATTTTCATCGGCTGTTGTCGCGCGAAACCTTGCTGTATACGGAAATGGTTACATCCCCGGCCTTGGTGCGCGGGGGGGCTTTGCATTTGCTTGACTATTCCCCCCAAGAACATCCCGTTGCCCTGCAATTGGGCGGGTCGGACCCGGCAGAGCTGGCACAGGCGGCCAAGCTGGGACGCGAAGCAGGCTATGATGAAATTAACCTGAACGTCGGCTGTCCTTCGGATCGGGTGCAGTCGGGGACATTCGGGGCGGTTCTGATGAAGCAGCCCGATCTGGTCGCGGAATGCATAAAGGCGATGCAGGACGCAATCGGCGATGAGGTGACGGTGAAATGCCGGATCGGTGTGGATGACCAAGACCCCGAACTGATCTTGCCTGCGTTTCTGGAAACGGTGAGCGGGACAGGGTGTGGGCGGTTCACGATCCATGCCCGCAAAGCGTGGCTTCAAGGTCTGTCGCCCAAGGAAAACCGGGATATTCCACCGCTGGACTACGATCTGGTGCGGCGTATGAAACAGCGTTTCCCGCATTTGCACCTGTCCATCAATGGCGGCGTAACGTCCTTGGCACAGGCGCAGGCCTTGCTGAGCGATGGCTTGGACGGGGTGATGATCGGGCGGGCAGCCTATCATCAACCGGCGGATATTCTGTGTCAGGCCGACCCGCTGATCTATGGGACAGGTTCGGGCAGCGATCCCGTGGCCGTAGTGCGCCAAATGCTGCCATATATCGAAACGCACCTAAGCCACGGTGGTAAACTGGCGCAGGTCACAAAGCATATGCTGGGCCTGTTTGCGGGGCGTCCCGGTGCGCGGTTGTGGCGGCGGTGCCTGTCTGAAGGGGCGCATAAACCCGGCGCTGGCCCGGCGCTGGTGGAGCAAGCATTGTTGCATATCCTGCAAGCTGTGTAATTTCCCTGTTATTTCAGGCGTGCCGGGGGTTATGAAGGCGCGGGTGCATAAAACAGGAGTGACGCGATGCCTGATATTTCCTTGCTGGTGATGATGTTGGTGATGTTGATGGCCATCGGCGCGTTTGCCGGGGTTTTGGCCGGATTGCTGGGCGTGGGGGGCGGTATCGTGCTGGTTCCGGCGTTTTTTTATGCGTTCAAGACGCTGGGATATGACAGCCCGCAATTGATGCAGATTTGTTTGGCGACTTCACTGGCGACAATCATCGTGACCTCGGTCCGGTCGGTGCTGAGCCATAACAAAAAAGGCGCGGTAGACTGGGAAATCTTGCGGACCTGGGCGCCGGGCATTGCGCTTGGTGCCGTGGTGGGGATGCTGACGGTGGCGTCGCTGCGATCGTCGACATTGCAATTGATTTTCGGCTGTCTGGCGTTGGTGGTTGGCCTGTACATGGGGCTGGGTAAGGCGCATTGGCGGCTGGGACAGGAAATGCCCAAAGGGTTGAAACGCGCCACGCTATCGCCCGGTGTTGGCTTTCTGTCGGTGTTGATGGGCATTGGCGGCGGCAGCTTCGGGGTGCCGTTGATGAGCCTGCACAACGTCCCGATTCACCGCGCTGTGGCAACGGCGGCGGGATTTGGCGTAATCATTGCTGTGCCGTCGGTTATTGGCTTTCTGATGTTGGGGATCGACCCGGCGGTGCGACCGCCTTTTACCATCGGAGCCGTTAATCTGGTCGCATTCGGGGTCATCATTGCGATGACGCTGATCACCGCGCCGCTGGGGGTGAAGCTGGCGCATTCGCTGGACCCCAAGCCGTTGAAGCGGGTTTTCGCGGTGTTTCTGACGCTGGTTGCACTGAATATGCTACGCAAGGCATTGGGATATTAATCCGATCCCACATCGCAACTGAAAAGAAGGGGCCGCAGCCGTCTGGGTGCGGCCCTTAGCTTTGCGTGATCCGGGCGGCCCGACCACCCCGGCGTTTTTGCAGGCGCGGGGCGCGGGCGGGCAATTCTGCCATCAGTTCGCGCCGCTGGGCATTCGACATTTTTGACCATTGGGCGATTTCATCCAGCGTACGCAGGCATCCTGTGCACAGCCGCTCTTGCGGGTGGATCAGGCAGATTTTCACACAGGGCGAGGCGACTTCATCGCGTTGCCAAATTCCATCACTCATGCGCCCGTTCCCATATGGCGCAGCCGATCCAGCGCCCCTTGCAGGATGTAGGACGCGGCCACGTTATCAATCAATTCGGCCCGCCGCTTGCGCGAGGTGTCAGCCTCTAGCAGCGCACGTTCGGCCGCGACGGTGGACAGGCGTTCGTCCCAAAATCCAATCGGCAGTTCGGTCAACCCGGCCAGATTGCGGGCAAAGGCCCGCGTGGATTGGCAGCGCGGTCCTTCGGACCCGTCCATGTTCCGAGGTAATCCCAGCAACAGGCCGGATACTTGTCGTGCAGCGGCGATTTCCAGCAGGCGTGCGGCATCCAGCGTGAATTTCTTGCGTTTCACGGTTTCGACCGGCGTGGCCACGCCGCGCAGCACATCCGACAGCGCGACGCCAATGGTTTTGGTTCCCAGATCCAGCCCCATCAAAGCCCCATGCCGGGGCAGGGCTGCTGCGAAGGCATCAAATTCATCCAGAACCATTACTGCAATCCGGCCCGCTGCGCCCCGGCGCGCACAGTTTCCAGCGCATCGGGGCGGTCCTTGAACACCATCTGCGCCTCGTTCCAGATCGAGCGGGCCTTGTCCAATTCCCCCAGCACACCATAGGCGGAAATCAGGCGCGCCCATTCGTCGGGGGTGCCGCCATCGGTTGCCAGACGGTCCGCCAGTTGGGATACCATTCCCCGGATCATTTCCTGCCGGTCTTCGGCGCTCATTTCCCCGGCGGCCTGCATGTCCTCTTGTGAGGGGCCTTTCAGGCCGGGTTCGGGCGGCAGCGCGTATTCCACGCCAGCCCGCATGGCGGCGTCTTCGATCTGGGCGCGGATGGGTTGAATCCACGGGGCATCTGCCGGACCTTCGCGCAGCAGGCGATCCCATGCGCGGAAAGCCTGATCGGGGCGGCCTGTCTGGATCAGCATCAACCCCATGTAATAGCGCGCGGCCCCATTGCGCGGCTCGCGCGACAGGGCGGCCAGCAATGCGGTTTCTGCTTCGGGTGACACATAGCCCCCCGCCGCCAGAATCATCAGATCGGCGTAATCAATGTAATCCTGCGCTGCTGCGGCATCGCCCTTGATCGACAGCACACGCTGTTGCGCCTGATAGGCCTGTTGGAAATTCCCAAGCGCCGCTTCGTTCCGCGCCAGCAATTGATAGCCTTGCAAATCGCCGGGGCGGTCCGCGACGGCCTTGCGCAGTTTTTCCACCAATTCCACATAGTTGGCAGGCGGTTCGCCCATCGGGTTGCCCGGCGGCATCTGGGCTTCGGCCTCGGCCTGATTGGGGCGGGTGTCATGGGCGTCTTTGGCCAGATCAATCCGGTGTTTCAGGCCCAGATCGCCATATCCCGGTGCGCCCAAAGACCAGTATAATCCAACGGAACCCGCCACCAGCGCCATACCCAGCACAATCGCCAGCCCACGGCCCAGACCTTCGGGTTGGCCGCCGGTTTCACCACCAGCCTGCACCTGCGCATCCGCCGCCAGAATCCGGCGCGAGATTTCCGCCTTGGTGCGTTCTGCATCTTCGGCGTTGATCACGCCCCGAGCCAGATCGCGTTCGACCTCTTTTAACTGGTCACGATAAACCCGCAGGTCATAAGCGGCAGGGGCTTCGGCCCCGGTGCGTCCCCGCACAAGAGCCACGGCCAGCAGGGCCGCCGCGACAAAAGCGATGACGCCGGTGATGATCCAAAACAGCATGGTGCCTCCATTCGGTTGCGGCAAACATGTATATCCCGCGCCCGATTGGAAAAAGGGCAAACTGACGCAATGCCCCACCATGTCGCAATTGTGAGTGAACATGACGCTTCGAAACGGGGGTGAAGTGGCCCTTAGGTCCAGTTAGGGTTCACAGTATTCCCCGCACCGGATTCGAGGTCCAGAAGACAACGATGAGACGCTATTCCGCCTTTGCCATCGCCCGTGAAGCCGCCCGTTACCACACTGGATGGGAACGGGCATGGGCATCACCAGAACCCAAAAAGAAATATGACGTGATCATCGTGGGCGCTGGGGGCCACGGTTTGGCCACGGCCTATTATCTGGGTAAAAATTTCGGCATCACCAATGTGGCCGTGCTGGAAAAAGGCTGGCTGGGCGGCGGCAATACCGGGCGTAACACCACGATCATCCGGTCGAACTACCTGCAAGATCCGTCAGCGGCGATCTATGAAAAGGCTCGCAGCCTGTACGAAACCATGTCGCAGGATCTGAACTATAACGTGATGTTCAGCCCGCGTGGCGTGATCATGCTGGCCCAAACCCATCACGAGGTCCGGGGCTATCTGCGCACCGCCCATGCCAATGCCCTGCAAGGGGTCGAAACACAGTTCATCGGGCCGGAAAAAGTCAAGGAACTGGTGCCGATCATCAATATCGACGGCCCGCGCTATCCGGTTCTGGGGGGGCTGTGGCAACCCCGTGGCGGCACCGCGCGGCACGATGCGGTGGCCTGGGGCTATGCCCGCGCCTGTTCGGCGATGGGGATGGACATCATCCAGAAATGCGAAGTCACCGGCGTGCGCCGTGACGGTGATAAGGTCGTGGGCGTAGACACGACCAAAGGCGCGATTGATTGCGATAAGCTGGGCATCGTCGTGGCCGGGCATTCGGGTGTCATGGCCGAAATGTCGGGGTTCCGCCTGCCGATTGAATCGCTGGCGCTTCAGGCGCTTGTATCCGAACCGATCAAGCCCTGCATGGATGTGGTGGTGATGGCCAACACGGTTCACGGCTACATGTCGCAATCGGACAAGGGCGAAATGGTGATCGGCGGCGGCACCGATGGGTTCAACAACTATACCCAACGCGGCAGCTTCCACCATGTCGAAGAAACCGTTCGCGCATTGATCGAAACCTTCCCGATGATCAGCCGTCTGAAAATGCTGCGCCAGTGGGGCGGGATCGTGGATATGACCGGGGATCGGTCGCCCATCATTTCCAAAACGCCGGTGGATGGGATTTTCGTGAACTGCGGCTGGGGCACTGGCGGGTTCAAGGCAATCCCCGGTTCGGGCTGGGCGATGGCGGAACTGATGGCCAAGGGCTATTCGCCGCTGGCAAACGAATTCGGCATGAACCGCTTTGCCGAAGGCCGGTTTATCGACGAAAGCGTCGCGGCAGGGGTGGCACACTGATGGACCACACACAACACACTGTTATTGCGTCACCTTTCAACGCAAAAGGAAATGGCACATGCTGACCCTACAATGCCCCTATTGCGGCGTGATGGCCGATGAAACCGAACTCAGCGCCGGTGGCGAGGCCCATCTGAAACGCTTTGGTCCCGGTTCCTCGGATGCTGAGTTCGAAACCTATATGTTCATGCGCGAAAACCCCAAGGGTGTGCATTTTGAACGCTGGCGTCATGCCAATGGCTGCGGGAAATGGTTTCACGCCGCCCGCTGCACCACCACGCTAGAGGTTTTCGGCACCTATTCCGCGCAGGTTTCCGAACCCCCGCAAGACATCAAAGACGCCATCACCGCCAAACGGCCCGGCTGGGCATGGAGGGAATTCGCATGAGCACCCGTCTGACTTCTGGCGGCCGTTTGCTGAACAAAGGCAAGCCGCTGCGCTTTACCTTCAACGGTAAAAACTTCAAGGGATACGAGGGCGATACGCTGGCGTCTGCGCTGCTGGCGAATGATCAGATGCTGGTGGGCCGCTCGTTCAAATATCACCGTCCGCGCGGCATTGTGGCCAGCGGCGCGGAAGAACCTAATGCGCTGGTCGGGCTGGGCCGCGATGGTCGGTTTGAACCGAACCAGCGTGTCACCACCACCGAACTGTTCGACGGGCTGGACAGCGAAAGCCAGAACCACTGGCCGTCTTTGGAATTTGACGTGGGTGTGGTGAATAACTATGCCGCGCGGTTCCTGCCTGCGGGGTTCTATTACAAAACCTTCATGGCGCCGCGGGCCGCGTGGAAGCACCTGTTTGAACCCATTGTGCGCCAATCCGCCGGTCTGGGCAAAGTGCCGCGTGATCGTGACGTGGATACCTATGAACATTTCTATGCCTATGTGGATGTTCTGGTGGTTGGCGGCGGTGTTGCTGGTTTGCAGGCCGCGCGTGTTGCAGCGCAAAGCGGTGCCAAGGTGCTGGTGCTGGAACAGACTGCCCATTGGGGCGGGCGCGCGCCGGTCGATGGTGGCGAAGTGGACGGAAAACCAGTTGCCGATTGGGTGGATCAGACGGTTTCCGATCTGCGCAACCTGCCTAACGTGACCCTGCGCAATCGCTGCATGGCGTCGGGTGTGTATGATCATGGCTATGTGCTGGGCTATGAACGTCTGACTGATCACGCCCCACAGGCCCAAGGCCCGCGCCATCGTTTGTGGCGCATTCGGGCGGGGCAGATCATCACCGCAACCGGGGCGATTGAACGCCCGCTCAGCTTTGCCGGGAATGATATTCCGGGGGTGATGCTGGCCGGTGCCCTGCGGGATTATGTGGTGAACTACGGCGTGTCGGTCGGGGACCGGACCGTGGTTGTCACCAATAACGACGATGCGTATCGCACGGCGATTGCCCTGAAACAGGCCGGTATGATGGTGCCCGCCATTCTGGACGCCCGTCCCACGGGCGGCGGCGCACTGGCCGAAGAAGCCCGCGCATTGGGCATCCGGGTCGAAACCGGAAAGGGCATTGCCAAGGTCCACGGCGGCAAGCGCGTCACTGGCGTGTCCGTCTGCCTGCAAGCGGGCGAGGGCGCGGCGCTGGAAACCATCGCCTGTGACGCCGTGGCTATGTCTGGCGGTTGGTCGCCGGTGGTTCACCTGTGGTCCCATTGTGGTGGCAAACTGATCTGGGATGATGCCCACGCGATGTTCCGCCCGGACCCGGACAAAGCCCCGACAGGGGCGGATGGCAAAGGTTTCGTGGTCACGGCTGGCGCGGCCAGCGGGGCGATGCAACTGGCTGACGTAATGGCCGATGCCACCGCCGCCGGGAACAAGGTTGCGGGGCTGTCCACCGATACCCCCGCCGTTCCCGCCACGCCCGAGGCCGCAATGCAGGCCGTCTGGCTGATGCCGCAGGGCGCGAATGCCAAGCTAAAGATGAAATCGTGGCTGGATTACCAGAACGATGTAAAAGTCAGCGATGTGCAACTGGCCGCCCGTGAAGGCTATGAAAGCGTTGAGCATACCAAACGGTACACCACGCTGGGCATGGCGACGGATCAGGGTAAGCTAAGCAACATCAACGGCTTGGCGATCCTTTCTGATGCGTTGGATCAACCGATCCCGCAGACGGGGACCACCACGTTCCGCCCGCCCTATACCCCGATTTCGATGGGGGCCATCGCGGGCGAGGCACGGGGCGAGATTTTCCAACCGTTGCGCCGCACACCGATGCACGACTGGCATGATACGCAAAAGGCCGATTGGGAACCCGTGGGCCATTGGCGGCGGCCATTCAGCTATCCCCGGACCGGGGAAAGCGTGGAACAATCGGTCAGCCGCGAAATCCTTCAGGTGCGCAACAGTGTGGGGATGCTGGATGCCTCGACACTGGGTAAGATCATCGTGAAAGGCCCGGATGCCGGGAAATTCATGGACTTGATGTACACCAACATGATGTCCACGCTGAAACCCGGCAAATGCCGCTATGGGCTGATGTGTTCGGAAAACGGCTTCTTGATGGATGACGGCGTGGTGGCGCGGATCGACGACGATACGTTCCTGTGCCACACCACCACCGGCGGCGCGGATCGCATTCACGCCCATATGGAGGAATGGCTGCAAACCGAATGGTGGGATATGCAGGTCTATACCGCCAACGTGACCGAACAATATGCCCAGATCGCTGTGGTTGGTCCGAATGCCCGCAAGGTGCTGGAAAAACTGGGCGGCATGGACGTGTCCAAAGAGGCGCTGGCCTTCATGGAATGGGCCGATGGCGAACTGGCCGGGATCAAGGTGCGGATTTACCGGATCTCGTTCTCGGGCGAGCTGAGCTATGAAATCGCCGTGGATGCGGGGCATGGTCAGGCGCTGTGGGACAAAATCGCCGCCGCCGGGGCCGAGTTCAATATCATGCCCTACGGGACAGAAGCCTTGCACGTTCTGCGTGCTGAAAAGGGCTTTATCATGATCGGGGACGAAACCGATGGCACGGTCATTCCGCAGGATCTGGGGCTGAATTGGGCGATTTCCAAGAAGAAGGAAGACTTCATCGGGAAACGCGGTCAGCAACGCAGCCACATGACCGATCCGAACCGCTGGAAACTGGTGGGGCTGGAAACGCTGGACGGGTCCGTTTTGCCGGATGGGGCTTATGCCTCGGCGGCGGGCAGCAATGAAAACGGTCAGCGCAACATGCAGGGGCGGGTTACTTCGACCTATTATTCGCCCACGCTGGGCAAGGGGATCGCAATGGGGCTGGTGCTGAACGGCCCGGACCGCATGGGCGAAGTGATCGAATTCCCGAAAACCGACGGAACCATCATCAAGGCGCGGATTTGCGATCCGGTCTTCTATGACAAGGACGGGGAGAAGCAGAATGTCTGAGGCCCTCAGCGCGCTGAATGGCGCATTCCATAAGGGTGCCGTGACGGTCGAAGATATCGGACCCCAAGGCATGATCACCCTGCGCGGCAATCTGGCGGATGAAACGCTGATGGCTGCGGTGAAACAGGCCACGGGCGCGGATGTGCCTGCCTTGCGCAAGATCACCCATGCCGGGCCGTGTTCCGTGGCATGGATGTCACCGGACGAATTGCTGATCCTGTTGCCCTATGGCGATGTGACAGCGGCGTTGGATGTGTTGAACGCGGCAATGGCGGGATCGCATTTTCTGGCGGTGAATGTGTCGGATGCGCGGGCGTTGTTCCGCCTGACCGGCAAACCCGCCGCCGTGCGCGAAGTGATTGCCAAACTGGCCCCCGCTGATCTGTCGGCAGATGCTTTTGCGCCGGGTGACATTCGGCGTAGCCGCATGGCGCAGGTGGCCGCGGCCTTCTGGCTGCCCGAAGAAGGCGTGGCGCAGGTGGTTTGCTTCCGGTCTGTTGCGCAATATGCCTTTGATGTGCTGGCAACCTCGGCGCAGGCCGGGCCGGTGGGGTATTTCCGCTAGGGGTGTTCGGGGCGCATGAATGATCTGCACCGGGTTGAAATCCGGTGCAGGAATTTCCACCAAATCCCGGTTAGGGGTTGACCTTGCCCCCGCAAGGCTACCATCTACGGCAGGAACCTAACGCACGAACCGGAAAGGGGTTTTATTATGGCTTTTGAACTTCCCGATCTTCCCTATGCTCATGACGCGCTGGCCGATCTGGGCATGTCGAAGGAAACGCTGGAATACCACCACGACCTGCACCACAAGGCCTATGTCGACAATGGCAACAAGCTGATTGCTGGCACCGAATGGGAAGGCAAGTCGCTGGAAGACATCATCACCGGCACCTATGCCGCTGGTGCAGTGGCGCAAAACGGTATCTTCAACAACGCTTCGCAGCACTGGAACCACATGCAGTTCTGGGAAATGATGGGGCCGAACGGCAACGCCATGCCCGGCGAGCTGGAAAAAGCCATCGTTGAATCCTTTGGCTCGGTCGACAAATTCAAGGACGACTTCGCCGCCGCAGGGGCCGGTCAATTCGGTTCGGGCTGGTGCTGGCTGGTCAAGGACGCAGATGGCGGCCTGAAAGTCACCAAAACCGAAAACGGCGTGAACCCGCTGTGCTTTGGTCAGACCGCGCTGTTGGGCTGTGACGTGTGGGAACATTCCTACTACATCGACTTCCGTAACAAGCGCCCGGCTTATCTGACCAATTTCCTGGACAAGCTGGTGAACTGGGAAAACGTGGCATCGCGCCTGTAATTTCCGCACAATCGGCTGTTATCTGATAATGAACCCCGCCTGTTATGGGCGGGGTTTTCTTTTGATCAAAACCCGCTTGCGGCGGGGGCGGTTCCGCGCCACTGTCGATGGGCGAGGGACGAATATGACACACGGTAAAAGCGGGATTTTGGCGCTGGTTGGCGCCTGTACGATTTGGGGCCTGTCGGGCCTGTTTTATAAACTTCTGGCCCACATCCCCCCGATCGAGGTTTTGGCCCACCGCACCTTTTGGTCTTTCGTATTTTTCGCGCTGATATTGGTCGGGCAGGGGCGTCTGCGGGATCTGTTTCAGGCGATAAAATCCCCGCGTTCGGCGCTGGTGATCTTTTTCGCGGCATTCATGATCGGGGCGAATTGGTTTCTTTTCATCATGTCGATCCAGATCAGCAAGGCGATGGAGGCATCGCTGGGCTATTACCTGTTCCCGCTGGTGGCCGTTCTGTTTGGTGTTCTGTTCTTTGGGGAACGGTTGGGCCGGATGCAGGTGCTTGCCGTTGGATTGGCGGCATTAGCGGTATCGGTTCTGACGATTGGGTTGGGGGTCGCGCCTTGGGTGGCGCTGCTTATTTCTCTTTCTTTTGGCATCTATGGCGTGGTCAAGAAAAAGCTGACGCTTGGCCCGGTCGTATCTGTGACCGCCGAGGTGATGCTGCTTTGCCCCATTGCGCTGACCGTGATGTATCTTAGCTGGTCACAGGGGCAGGCAGCGTATGGTGCGAACCTGCGCGATACCGTGCTGTTGATGATTTCCGGTCCGATAACGGCGACACCGCTGATCCTGTTTTCCTTTGCCACGAAGCGGGTGGCGTTGGGGACGGTTGGATTGGTGCAATACCTGAACCCGACCTTGCAGTTTTTATGTGCCGTTCTGGTGTTCGGGGAACCGTTCGGGCAATGGCACGCTATTGCCTTTGGGCTGATCTGGACCGCGCTGGCGATCTATTCCGTGGCGACCCTGCGTCAGGACAGGCTTTCGCGCAAGGTTGCTATGGCAGCTTCGGGGGTGTCGACCGTGGTGAAGAACCCCAAAAGCGATGGATCGGCAAAACCCTGATCGACCACATGGTTCAGCAGGTCCAGAAGCGGCTGCCAATACCCGTCCGAATTTAGTAGAAGGATCGGTTTGTCGTGCAGTTTCAATTGCTTCCAGGTCAGAACCTCGAATAGTTCATCCAGCGATCCGGCCCCGCCCGGCAGCACCACAATCGCGTCCGAATTCATGAACATGACCTTTTTACGCTCGTGCATGTTTTCGGTCACGATGAAACGGGTCAGATCGGTTTTGCCCACTTCCCATTTCATCAGGTGGGTCGGGATTACGCCAAATGTATCCGCCCCGGCGGATTGCGCTGAACGCGCCACGGACCCCATCAGCCCAACATCCCCCGCACCGTACACCAACCGCCAGTTTTGCTGAGCCAAAAGAGTGCCCAACTGTTCGGCATGTTGCTGATAAATGGGGTGTTTCCCGGGACGTGAGCCACAATAGACACAGACGGAAACGGTTTTCATGAGAAAGCATCCTTGGATGAAACACGGTTTTGACCCCTGATACCCTTGTTGCTATGTTCGCTCAACCGTCAGGGGATGCATTGGACGGGCTGGAAGGATACGGATGAGCAAAGAAGCTGGAATTCTGGGTGGTCAGACATTGACCATCGCGGGGGCTGTCGTGGTGGCTGCGGGTGTGGCCGGGGCCTATTTTATGGGGATGTTCGACCGCGAAATGCCCGATCCGGCCAATACGCCGGTTTCTGTGGCGCAGCCTGTGACGCCCGCACCCAAGGCAAAGCCAGAGGTCAAGGCAGACCCCGCGCCCAAGGCCGATCCTGCCCCCGTAAAAACCCCAAAGACCCCTGATCCGATGATCTATGACGCCCCGGCGTTTGATGTGGTGCGGATTGAACCGGATGGGTCGACCTTGGTCGCTGGGCGTGCCGCCGTGGGCGCTGTGTTGGATATCCTGCTGGATAATGCGGTTCTGACGCACTCCGAACCGGGGCAGGACGGGAAGTTTGCAGCGTTTGTGCAAATCGAACCTTCGGAAACGCCGCGCGTCCTCAGCCTGCTGATGCGGATCAATGGGCAAGAGATTGCATCGGATCAGACCGTGATTATCGCGCCTGTGATACAGGTGGCAGCGGCAGAGCCGACAACAGAGCCTGCCAAGGACTCCCCGGCGCAGGAAACCCCACGTGCGGACACGCAACCCCAACCCGTTACCGTGGTCGAGGCCGATCCGGCCAAGGCCGAACCTGCGCAACCTGCGCCCTCGGACCCCGGTACGCCAGTCACAGTGGCCGCCGTGCAGCCGGAACCGAAAGCTGATCCTAAGCCACAGCCCGAACCAAAGCCTGAACCTGCTGCTAAAGCGACCCCGGATACAAAGCCGGACCCCGCGTCAGCACCGGCTGAAAATGCGGAACCCGCACAACAACAACCCGCGCCTGTCGTGGCCGATCAGCCCAAAGCACCCGCTGAAAATCAGGATATGAGCACCCCTCAAGTCCCTGTTGTTGCTGAAAAAACCGCAGACCCCGCGCAGGAGCCTGCGGCAACACCGCAACCGGAACCAGCCAAACCCGCCAAGGCCCCCGCGGTCATTCTTGCGGACAAGGACGGCGTAAAGGTGGTGCAACCCGCCGCCGCTGCGGATGAAGCCGACACCCTGACAAGCGTTGTGATTGATGCGATCAGCTATACCGCAAGCGGCGATGTCAGCGTGACCGGACGCGGCAATCCGGGGCAGTTTGTGCAGCTTTATCTGAATAACGCCGCTGTCGGGCGCAGCAATATTGACGGGGCCGGGGAATGGACGGCGATTTTGACCGATATCGCCCCCGGCGTTTATACCCTGCGCGTGGACGAAGTGAATGAGACTGGCAAAGTACTCAGCCGGATCGAAACGCCGTTCAAACGTGAAGCCCCGGAAACCGTTGCGGCATCCGAACCGGCATCCCCGGATGCCCCGGCCCAGCCGCCTGTGCGTGTGGTCACGGTTCAGCCCGGATCGACCCTGTGGGCCATTGCGCGGGATCGGTATGGCGAAGGCATCCTGTATGTGCGCGTGTACGAGGCAAACAAGGACCGCATACGCGACCCCGATTTGATCTATCCGGGGCAAGTGTTTGTCGTTCCTGAATAGTTTTTGATACAGTCCGAACAGGCGGGGCGCGGGTGCGCCCCGTTTTTCTGTCTCTGGTCATTTTGGGGCTGCCGCCCTATCTGTGAGGCGTTGAAAGGATACCACCATGCGACACCGCCACGCCCAGCCCTCTTCGGAAACTGATCCTGATCTGACGCAGAATAACGGCTGGGCCACCATTCGCCGCGTCGCGCCTTATCTGTGGCCCGAAGGCCATCCCGAAATCAAATGGCGGGTGATCGGGGCGATGATTACCCTGATCGTGGCAAAGGTGATTTCTGTCGTAACCCCAATGCTTTACAAGGATGCGGTGGACGCGCTGGCGCTGGACGCGCCGCCCCTGATGCTGGGGGCTGTGGGGTTGACCATCGCCTATGGTCTGGCGCGGCTGATGTCGAACGGGTTCCAGCAATTGCGCGATGCGATTTTCGCACTGGTGGGGCAGCGGGCGTTGCGGACGTTGGCGTTGGAAACCTTTACCCATATCCACCGCCTGTCCATGCGCTATCACATCACGCGTAAAACCGGGGGGCTAAGCCGGATCATCGAACGCGGCGTAAAGGGCGTGGAATTCCTGCTGCGCTTCATGCTGTTTTCCATCGGGCCGCTGATTTTGGAACTGCTGATGATCGCGGTCATCCTGTTCTGGATGTTCGATGTCTGGTATCTGGTCGTGGTGGCCGTGACGATTGCGGCCTATGTGAAGTTCACCTTTGCCGTCACCGAATGGCGGGTGAAACTGCGCCGCAAGATGAATGAACAGGACACAGACGCCAACCAAAAGGCAATTGATAGCCTGCTGAATTTTGAAACGGTGAAATATTTCGGCGCTGAAGCGCGCGAAGCCGCCCGCTATGATCACGCGATGGAAGGCTATCAAAAAGCCGCGCTTTCAACCGCCTATTCGCTGTCCTTTCTGAATTTCGGTCAGGCGTTTCTGATCACGGGTGGGCTGGTGATCGTAATGGTGATGGCCGCGATTGGTGTGGAGCAAGGCAAGCTGACCGTGGGCGATTTCGTCATGGTCAACGCCTATATGATCCAGATCACCATGCCGCTGAATTTTCTGGGAACGGTCTATCGTGAAATCCGGCAATCGCTGGTGGATATGAGCGAAATGTTTCACCTGCTGGAACAACCGGCCGAGGTGAAGGACAAACCCGGCGCGCCGGATATTTCCGTGTCTGGCGGGCATGTTCACCTGCGGGATGTTCAGTTTGGCTATGACGCCGCGCGCCCCATTCTAAAAGGCGTGTCGATTGACGTGCCTGCGGGACAAACCGTGGCAATCGTGGGCTCGTCCGGGTCGGGTAAATCCACCATTGGGCGCCTGTTGTTCCGCTTCTATGATGTGCAGGGCGGGGTGCTGACGATTGACGGGCAGGACGTGCGGGACGTGACGCAGGACAGCCTGCACAGCGTCATCGGCGTGGTGCCGCAGGACACGGTCCTGTTCAACGATTCAATCCGGTACAATATCGCCTATGGCCGGGGCGACGCGACCGAGGCCGACGTGATCGAAGCCGCAAAAGCCGCCCAGATTCACGATTTCATCCTGTCCTTACCCGAAGGCTACGATACGCAAGTGGGCGAACGGGGGCTGAAATTGTCTGGTGGGGAAAAACAGCGGGTGGGTATCGCACGCACCCTGCTGAAAAACCCGCCGATCCTGCTGTTGGACGAAGCAACCAGCGCCTTGGATACCGATACCGAACGGGAAATTCAGGGTGCCTTGGCGCGGGCCGGGCAGGGGCGGACGGTTATCACCATCGCCCACCGCCTGTCGACGATTGCCGACGCGGATAACATCGTGGTGCTGGAACAGGGCGAAGTGGTGGAACAAGGCACCCATGCCGAACTTCTGGCCGGACGGGGCCGGTATTACAGCCTGTGGACCCGCCAACAATCCGAGGAAGAGGCGGCCTGAATGTCATGGTGATGATCAGATAGCCAATCCAGAGGCACACACTTCGACGTCCAATCGCGTGCGCTTGATTTTGGCGTCACAGATCATTCGGTGTCATGGTCTTGATCGTTAGTGCTGAATGCGGTCCGATGCTGTGCGGCCGGACCCCCATTGGCTTGGGCGGTGTCAGCGACACTGGCGTTCCGCTTCTTCCCGAAGATCGCGGTATTGGCCGCCGCGTGCGCCCCGACCATCCCACCATTGCTCGCCAGAGCGCCAGATACGGTATTCCTGTCCATTGTTACAGGTGATCCTGTGGGCGGTGTTGGAAGTGCCGGCTACGCGCCCACCCGAGGTAATCGAACGTACCCCTTTTGTGGTGCCGGAGGTTCCAGCGGATTGAGACGCCGCAGGCTTGGATCCCGCTGTGGAACCACTATCGGAACTGTTTGTATCGGGCGCGGCGTATGTTGTCCCGTGCCTGCGTGCCTCCTCTGCGCGTATCCGGGCATTTTCTTCGGCCTGTCTGCGCCGCCGCTCGTCCGCAGCCCTTTCCTTTTTAAGCCAGTTGCGGTCTTGCTGCACGGCCTTCTCGAAGGCACTATTTCCCTGATTGATCAAAGATCCAAAGTCAGAGGCGAAAGCCCCGTGAGGAAGCCAGATGCAAAGCAACACGGCAAGGAAGGGGCGCGGGGCGGGCAGGACTGAATTAATCATTGGGCTTTTTTCGGTGCGCGGCGCACGACATTGCCGCTCTTGTTTTTCTCACGCCCCTTGCTCTTGAAAAACTCCTTCGAGGCAGAGAGCGTGCAACTGCGATCAAATTCATGGGAGACAGTGACCGCAGGACCATAATTCACAGGGTTCATATACCTGTCTCCGTTCATATACCTGTCTCCGTATCCGACAACCATGAATGGCTTGGACCTGACCGCTATGACAGAGCTGAATGCCTCACGAGAGGAGGCGACCCAGTCATCTGTATGTTTGCCAAACGGCGTGTCGGCACGGCTTTTATTACGAATGCGGATTTTCGGTTCGGCATAGAGGCTGACAGAATAGTTGTTACCGGGATAAAGAACAAACTTGTACCCTTCGCAACTACTCCCTTCTAGGTTTATGCCACCCTCTTTTATTCCCTTTCTGCCTTTCTCGGTGACCTCAAGCAGGAGTTTGGTTGCCGCATAGACATAAAGCGTTTTGCCTTCGGCGCGGACTTTTTGTGCAGCGGCAGAATTACCCAGGCTGGCCGTGAAGCGCATGGGTTGTTGCACGAATTGCGATGTGCTGGTGATATTCATCAGCCCTGTACGACCGCTGGCGATGGTCGAGTTTTTTGCATCCCCTAGTTTAATGTCCACGGTTACTCCACCTTCGCCCATCAGGGAGGCGCGAGAAACTGGTCCAGATGAAGGGGAGCCACAAGCAGACAATAAAAGGGCAGAGATCAAGCCAAATGCGCGAATGGACAAAATGTATATCCTAAATTTATCTAATGGTGGCAAATGCTTGCTGAGCAAGAGTGACATGAACGCTAGGGTGGTTCGCGATCTCTGTCAATTAGGAAACTTTGCCATGATATCCTAAGCGCGTTGGGGCTTGGTTCTCCATCGGGATGCGCGAATAAGGCGAAAAGGCCGGGCGTTGGCCCGACCTTTTCCTATCATTCTGCTGCTTTGATGTTCGGTCTGTCCGAGGACACGACATTAAATCCGGCCACATCAGGGGTATCATCGTCCCAGATGATTTCTGGTGCTTTCAGTTTGCGGGCGGCGCGTTGCAGGGCCATATCCTGTGCGGCGCGGCTGGCGCGGCCAAGGGACAGTGCCTTCAGCCCTTGGGCAATCCAGCGTAAATAGGTGGTCAGCCAGATCCGGATTGCCAGCAATGACGGGGTGAACACCAGCGTCAGCACTGTGGCAATACCCAGACCGAACACCACCGCAGTTGCCAGTTGTTTCCACCACAGCGCGGTGGGGCTGTCGATGGAATAACCGCCCTGAATGAAATCCAGCGACAGGCCGAACATCATCGGGGCCAGACCGGCCATCGTGGTGATGGTGGTCAGCAGCACGGGGCGAATGCGATCTTCGGCGGTGCGAACGATGGCTTCGATCCGGGGCATATAGGCGGAATATTCCTGATAGGTGTCGATCAGCACGATATTGTTGTTCACCACGATCCCCGCCAGCGCCACGATGCCGGTGCCTGTCATGATGATCGAAAACGCCTGATCCATCACCATCATCCCGATCAACACGCCGGTGGTGGACAAAACCACCGCCAGCAGCACAAGGAACGAATTATAAAAGCTGTTGAACTGCGCCAAAAGGATGATGAACATCAGCGCCAGCGCGGCAGCAAAGGCTTGCATCAGGAAGGCCTGAGATTCGGCCTGATCTTCCTGATCGCCGGTCCATTCCCATTCGATGCCCGCCGGAAATGGGTTTGAATTCAGCCATTCTGTCAGTGTTGCGATGCGTTCATTGGCGTTGATCGGCACCTGATAGGTCGTCCCATCGGGGTTGGTGGCGGTTTTGGTCAGCCCGTCCACCACGCCCGCTTTGACATCGAAGTAGCGGGTTTGATCCACGCGTTTGATCTGCGCCAGTTTGGGCACGGGTTCGCGGGTGATGAAATTGGCCAGCGGCACCAGCCCGTCCGGGGTGCGCACCTTCAGCGTGTCCAGCGTAGACAGGACGCGGTTCTGTTCCGGCAAGCGGACGCGGATTTCGATTTCTTCGTCACTGGTGTCCACGCGCATCGTGTCCAGCAGGATGCCGCGTGTGACCAGTTGGACCATTGCGCCCACAGTGGCCACATCCGCGCCATAAAGCCCGGCTTTTTCAACATCCACGTTGATTTGCCAGTCAATACCGGGCAGGGGCAGGGTGTCTTCGACCAGTTGCAGCCCTTCGGTGTCTTCAAAATGTGTGCGGGCAAGTTCGGTGGCTTTCACCAGATCGGCCCAGTTATTCCCCAGCAGGCGCAGATGTACCGGCTTGGCCGAGGCCGGACCCATCGCTTGTGCCAGAATCTCGATCTTGATGCCGGGGATTTGTTCTAACTGTTGGGTCAGTTCGGCAATGATCACGTCGCCGTCCAGATCAGGACGGTCGGATCGGTCTTCCCACGGAATTGTTTCAAGCTGAACCTGACCGATCGTATCCAGCGGCGGCTGCGCGCCCCCGGTATTGTTTTTCAACCCGCCTTCACCCGCGAAGGCAAAGGCGTTCAGCACACCGGGATGGGCCAGCACGATCTTTTCGACCTGTGCCACCAGCGCGTCCTTTTCATGCAGGGACAGGTTGCCACGGGCGCGGACATAGACGATGGCCTGTTCCGGTTCGGAATCCACAAAGAATTCCACGCCTTTGCTATTTTGGGAAAAGGTCATCATCGTCAGCACGACAAAGGTAATGACAGTGCCCACCGTGATCAGTGGCATAATCGGATTGCCTGCGATGAACTTGATCAAAATCCCAAAAGGTGTGCGTTTGTGGCCCGCCTTGATGCGGGTGCGGCGTGCCCATGTGATTTTGACCGATCCCAGCGCGATCGAGGCCAGAAAGGCCGCCCCGAAAAACAGCACCGTGCCGGGCAAAGAAGCAAAGGCCGGGGGCAGGGGGCTGGTGCCGCCGAACAGATAGCCGGGGTTCAGCACCTGCATCGCGCCGATGAACATACCCATCCAGCTAACCGGCACCAGCAGGGCGCGCAGCCACCACGGGGCATGGGCGGTCAAAAAGGCAGAGGCACCGTTGAATTTACGGCTCAGCCGCCCGGACACCCCGCCCATCACAGGCAGATAGATCAGCGCCACCACCAACGAGGCGGACAACACGAAAATCAGCGTAACGGGCAGCATCCCCATAAATTCGCCCGGAACGCCGGGCCAGAACAGCATGGGCAAAAACGCGCAAAGCGTGGTCGCGGTGGACGACACGATGGGCCAGAACATGCGCTTTGCCGCCTCGACATAGGCGTGCATGGGGCCGACCCCTTCGGAGATACGTTTGTCGGCATATTCCACAACCACGATGGCCCCATCCACCAGCATCCCCACGGCCAGAATCAGGCCGAACATGACAATGTTGGAAATGGTGACGCCCATCGCCGCCAGCAGCAGGAAACACAGCAGGAACGAGGTAGGAATGGCAAAGCCCACCAGTAGCGCGGCGCGGCTGCCAAGGCTGGACAGAACCACGATCATCACCAGCGCGATAGCTGTCAGCACCGAGCCTTCAAGCTGGCTGACCATCGACCCAACGACGCGGCTTTGGTCGTTTGACGTGCCAACGGTGACGGCGGCTTGTAAATCAGTGGGCCATTCGGTTTGCGCCTGGTCAACCACCTGCCGCACGGCGGCGGTGGTGTCCAGCAGGTTGAAGCCCTTGCGTTTGACCACTTGCAGCGCCACGGTGGGTTCGCCGTTGAAGCGGGCAATCCCGGTGCGATCCTCGAATGTCAGGCGGATTTCGGCCAGATCGCCCAGTGTCACAACCCGCTGACCATTGATTTTGACCGGCAGGGAATAAATGTCGCGCGGTTCATCAAAGGACGACGGGATCTTGACCGAAAACGTGCCTTGGGCGCTGTCTACCTCGCCTGCGGCGACCAGCATGTTATTGTTGCGCACCACGTTGATCAGTTCCGCAGCGGTGACGTTGTAGGATTCAAGACGCAGCGGGTCGATCACAACCTCGACCATTTCATCGCGCGATCCGGCAATCCCGGCTTCCAGCACAGCGTCCAGCCCTTCGACCTTGTCTTGCAGGTCTTTGGCGACCTGAAACATGGTGCGTTCGGGGACATCGCCGGTCAGGTTCACGATGATGATGGGAAATTCGGAAAAGTTGATTTCGTTGACGGTATATTTTTCCGCCCCATCCGGGAATTTGCTTTCGGCGGTGGACATGGCGTCGCGCACATCGGCCAGCACCTTGGATTTATCCCAGCCAAATTCAAATTCCAGCGCCACGCCCGCGTATCCCTCGGCCGCGGTCGAGGACATGGTTTTCAGCCCGTCCAGATCGGAAAATTCCGTTTCCATCGGTTTGACCAGCAGGGTTTCGCTGTCTTCGGCGGAAATGCCGGGAAAGGGGACAGATACGAAAAGAGCCGGGATTTCGATATCCGGCTCTCCTTCTTTGGGCAGGTCACGATAGGCCGTCCAGCCTGCCGCCAGCGACAGGATGATAAAAGCCACGATCATGCGGGCGCGGGCGGCGGCCCAATCGACCATTCCGGTCATTGCGCGACCTCCTGAAAGGTGGGGGCAACGGTGACGCCTGCGGTGACATATTCCTGCCCGACGATGATCACGTCGGCGGTTTCGTCCAGCCCGGTGATCCACACGCCCTGCGCGGTGTCGCGCACCAGCGTGATGGGGGCGAAGGCCACGATATTATTCGCCCCAACCAGCCGAACGCCAAGTTTGCCATCGTCATTCAACGTCAGTGCCGATTGCGGCAGCAAATGGGCCTTTGCCCCGTCTGACGCGATCAGGATTTCTGCCGTCTGTCCGTCGCGGATTTTCAGATCGGGGTTGGCAACGTCAATATCCACGCGGAAGGTGCGTGTTTGCGGATCGGCGGAACGGGACAAAAAGGTCACGCGCCCCTGCACCTGTGTGCCGGTGGTCAGCCGCGTCCCTGCCAAAGCCCCGACCGACACGCGGTCAATTTCGGTTTCAGGCACATAGCCCACCAGCTTGATCGGGTTCAATTGTATCACCGTGGCGCACAGCCCGCCGGATTGCAGCAGGCTACCCAATTCGGCGCTGTCGGATTCCAGCAGGCCGGTAAACGGTGCGGTGATGGTCAGGCGGTCGATTTCCTTTTGGCGGGCTGCAACGGCGGCCTGCGCGGATTCGATATTGGCCTGAACGGTTTCCAGTCCCGACCGGGCAGATTCCACACCGGCCTCGGCTGCTTTGGCGGCGGCTTCGGCGCCTGCCAGACGGGTTTCCGCGGCATAGCCCGAGGTGTTCAGCTTCTTGGCGACGTTATAGTTAATCGTTGCTTCGTGCAGGGCGGCTTCGGCCTTTTTCAGGTTCGCTTGCGCTTCTGGGATACGGGCGCGGGCGCTGGCCAGACCGGCCTGAGCCTCGGCCAGGCTGGCGGGGCGGGTGCCGGGGTCCAGTTCACACAGGGTTTGGCCCCGTTCCACATAGGCCCCCCGGCGCAGCGGATCGGAAACCACCTGTGCCGTGGTTTCGGCGCGGACATCGACCTGCCGCATGGCCTGCGTCTCGCCGCGCAAAACCACGGCGCTGTCAATCACCTGTGCCGTGGAATGCAGGGCGACCACGCCCACGGGTTTATGGGTGGGGCGGTCTGGTTTGGTGACTTCGGGGGTGGTGTCGTTTGTGTTGGCGACCTCTATCGCCTGTTCAACATCACCTGACAGGGCAAAGGCCATGAGCGCTTCGCGCTCCATCACCAGAACATATAGAAACGCTGTCACCAAAATGGCGGTGAGCACCGGGATGGGTCGCATGGTTGTGTCAGTCCTTGTTCGCGCGTCAAAGGGCAGTCCGGGTTCGCAAATAAGTGGGGTCGGACCGTTACTTTTCAATATGGGTCACTGTTGGGTGAACCGTTCGGTTCAGATTATGCGTGTGTCCCGAGTCACGCAAGCGTGCATTCGTTGATTATACGCGCATCATGCCGCAGCCCTTGGCAGCGCAGGGGCGCTGCGCTAAGAGGGTGCAAATCGAGAAAGGGTGCCTGCGTGAGCGATACCGACAGTTTCATTGAAGAAGTCACCGAAGAAGTGCGCCGCGACAAGCTGTTCGCACTGATGAAGAAATACGGCTGGATTGCGGTTCTGGCGGTGGTCGTCATCGTTGGGTCGGCGGCGTATAACGAATGGCGCAAGGCGCAAGCGACCGCTGCGGCGGAAAAGCTGGGCGATGATATCGTGACCGCGATGAAAGCTGACGATGCAGCCGCGCGGGAACAGGCGCTGGCCGGGGTTGAATCCGGTTCTGCGGTCGCCGGTGCCGTTGTGGCGATGATGCGCGCCGCCGAACTGGCCGAGGCAGGCGATGCCGCCGGGGCTGTGACGCTGCTGGATTCGGTGGCCTCGAACGGGGAAATCCCGATGATCTATCGTCAGGTCGCGGGGTTCAAATCGCTGTTGGTTCAGGGCGAAAAGCTGGATGCCGCCGAACGCCGAGTGCGTCTGGAGGGGCTGGTAACGACCGCGCCAACGCTGCGTCTGCCCGCCGAGGAACAACTTGCGTTGCTGGATGTCAGCGAAGGTAAAGCGCAGGACGCAATCGAGCGGTTACAGCGTATTCTGGCAGATGCCGAGGTGACAGGAGACTTGCGTCGCCGGGCGTCTCAGTTGATTGTATCGCTGGGTGGCGAGCTGAAAGCAGCCGATCAGGCGGGCGAGTGATCCACCGCGCGGTCGGGGTTCCTAAAGGTGGAACAGGCGGGCCGCAAAAAGAAGTGAGGGCAGTGTCCGTGAAAGCAAGTTCTTTGGTCCTTGGAGTGGCTGGTTTGGCAATGCTGGCCGCGTGCAGTGAGCGCGAGGAAGTTCTGATCGGCAAGCGGGAAGAGATTTACGCGGTGCTGGAGGGCGGCACCCCGCCCGCCGATGCGATCAGTGAGAATCGTTCCGTGGCAATCAGACTGCCCGCGCAACGCGCCAACAGCGAATGGACACATCGGATTGGCACGCCTGCCTATCGGACCTCGAACGCTGCTTTGGGGACCGCGCCGACCTTGGTTTGGTCTGCTCCGATTGGGGCGGGCGACAGCCGTCGCAACCGGATCACGGCTGATCCCATCGTGGCCGATGGACGAATTTACACGCTGGACGCCAATGCAACGGTGGTCGCCACCTCGGGTACTGGCGAAAGGCTGTGGAGCCGCGATCTGACGCCGCCGCGCGATACCCCGGACGAAGCGACCGGCGGCGGGCTGGCCTATGGCGGTGGAATGGTGTTCGTGACCTCGGGCTTTGGCAGCCTGACCGCGCTGGACCCGGTTTCGGGCGCTGTAAAATGGCAGCAATTGCTGAATGCCAGCGGATCGGGTGCGCCGACCTACTACAAGGGGCTGGTTTATGTCACCAGCGGCGACGATACCGCATGGGCAATCGAGGCAGACAGTGGGCGTATTCGCTGGCAGATGACATCAGCGCCGGATACCGGCAACGTGCTGGGGGCGCCGTCCCCTGCGCTGACCGATAAATACGCGATCTTCGGCTATGGCGATGGCGAGGTGCAGGCGGCGTTCCGCAAGGGCGGTATGCGGCTTTGGGCTTCGCAATTGGCAGGGCAGCGGCGCAATCGGGCGCTTGGCAAGATCAGCGACATCACCGGCGATCCGGTGGTGGATGGTGGCACTGTCTATGTCGGGTCTTATGCGGGCCGGATGGTGGCGATGGATTTGGACAGCGGTGAACGGCTGTGGACGGCCAAGGACGGGGCGCTGGGGCCAATGTGGCCTGCTGGGGGTTCGGTCTTTGCGATTACCGATCAAAACGAACTGGTCCGTCTGAATGCCAAAGATGGTAGCCGCATCTGGGGGGTGAAACTGCCCAATTACGTGAAGTTCACCCAGAAAAAAGCGACCGAGGTTTACGCCAATATGGGGCCGGTACTGGCCGGGGGGCGGATCATTGTTGCGTCGAACGATGGCAAGATGCGGTTTTTCGATCCCAAGGATGGCAGCCTGACCCAGACGGTAGATGTGCCGGATGGGGCGACGACCGCGCCGGTTGTCGCGGGGCGCACGTTGTATGTGGTGTCCACCAAGGGGCAATTGTACGCTTTCCGTTGACGCGGGAATGGTATAACAGGGCCGCTTGATCCGCTTTGGAGCCTGAGACATGAGTTTCACCCTTGCCATTGTGGGCCGCCCGAATGTGGGCAAGTCCACGTTATTCAATCGTCTGGTCGGCAAACGGCTGGCGCTGGTCGATGACCAGCCCGGTGTGACGCGCGATTTGCGCGAGGGCGAGGCGCGTCTGGGCGATCTGCGCTTTACCGTGATTGACACCGCCGGGTTGGAAGAAGCCACCGATGACAGCCTTCAGGGGCGGATGCGGCGGCTGACCGAACGGGCCGTGGATATGGCCGATATTTGCCTGTTCATGCTGGATGCACGTGTGGGGGTGACACCGTCAGACGAGGTGTTTGCCGATATCCTGCGCAAGCGGGCCAAGTATGTGATTCTGGCCGCGAACAAAGCCGAAGGCCGCGCGGGCGAGGCCGGAGCGCTGGAAGCCTATGCGCTGGGTCTGGGCGAACCCTTGCGGTTGTCTGCTGAACACGGCGAAGGCATGGGCGATCTGCTGCATGTTCTGATGCCTTTGGCCGAGGAATTCGCGGATCAGGCGGAACAGCATCAGCCTGAAACAGACATCAGCGTGGACGAAGATTGGGACGGCGAAGAAGAATTGCCGATCCGTTGGCCGACCATCGACAAACCGATGCAAATTGCCGTGGTGGGCCGCCCCAATGCCGGGAAATCCACCCTGATTAACAAAATTCTGGGCGAAGACCGCCTGTTGACCGGCCCCGAGGCCGGGATCACCCGTGACGCGATTTCACTGACGATCGACTGGAATGGCCTGCCGGTGCGGATGTGGGACACCGCAGGGATGCGCAAACGCGCCAAGGTACAGGAAAAGCTGGAAAAGCTGTCTGTGTCCGATGGCCTGCGGGCGGTGAAATTCGCCGAGGTTGTGGTGGTACTGCTGGATGCAGCGATCCCGTTTGAGCAGCAGGATTTGCGTATTGCCGATCTGGCCGAACGCGAAGGCCGGGCTGTCGTGGTGGCGGTGAACAAATGGGATATCGAGGACGAAAAGCAGGAAAAACTGCGGGCCTTGAAAGAAGCGTTTGAACGACTGCTGCCGCAATTGCGCGGTGCGCCGCTGGTTACGGTATCCGCCAAGACCGGCAAGGGGCTGGATCGGCTGCAAGCCGCCATCGAACGCGCCTATGAGACATGGAACCGCCGTATCCCAACCGCTGCACTGAACCGCTGGCTGGTGGGGATGCTGGAACAGCACCCGCCGCCCGCCCCGCAGGGTAAGCGGATCAAGCTGCGTTATATGACACAGGCCAAAACCCGCCCGCCGGGATTCGTGGTGATGTGTTCGCACCCCGATAAAATCCCCGACAGCTATTCACGCTATCTGGTGAACGGGTTGCGGCAGGATTTCGACATGCCCGGCACGCCGATCCGGCTGTATATGCGGGGGCAGGGGAACAAGAACCCCTATAAGGGACGCCGCGAAAAGAATGCGGGTGCCTTGACCA
This sequence comes from Thalassovita litoralis, assembly GCF_900182725.1. Lineage (GTDB taxonomy): Bacteria > Pseudomonadota > Alphaproteobacteria > Rhodobacterales > Rhodobacteraceae > Thalassobius > Thalassobius litoralis. Next base: position 47,125 of record NZ_FXTO01000013.1, on the reverse strand, counting down.
AACACCTGAACAAGAAACCAAAAGGGCGCTGATGCGCCCTTTTTCTTTTGCGTAGTAGTTTGTTATTGGGCCTTTGTTAATGAGCCACTGTGCGGGCCTGAGCAAAGGACAGAAGTTTCTTTGACTTCTCATCCCACAGATGCAGGCGGGCACTGGTAAGGCTTTCGCGGATCGTCATGCGATTGTCTTGTGCCAGTTCCGGGTAATCGCGCAGCACATCGGGCAGGCGATAAAACGGAATGCGGCTGTACAGGTGATGAACGTGGTGGATGCCGATATTCGCGCTAAGCCATTGCAGCAGCGGCGGCAGCACGTAATAGGAACTGCCCTGCAATGCGGCGGTGTGCATGTCCCAGTCTTCTTCCTGAGCCCAATGGGTATCCTCGAACTGATGCTGGACATAAAACAGCCACATCCCGGCTGTTGCCGCCAATATGGTCGAGGGCAGGAAGATCAACAGGATCGGCATAATTCCCCCGAACCAGTAGATCACCGCCAGAACCGCCACAATCGCGGCGTTGGTTCCCATTGCGCTGGCCCAGAACCGGGGACTGTTCATCAACCCCACCGGCACCCGGTTTTGCAGGAAAAACAAATAGCTTGGCCCGAACCCGAATAAAACGGCAGGGTTGCGGTAAAGCCGGTACATCAGCCGATCAAATCGTGTCAGGCTGGCATATTCCGCAACGGTCTTTGTATGCACATCCCCGATGCCACGCCGCCCCAGATGCCCGGCGGAACTGTGGTGAATCGAATGGGTGCGCCGCCACACGTCATATGGTGTCAGGGTGATCACGCCTAAAACGCGGCCCAGCCAGTCGCTCGCGGTGCGGTTGGTCAAAAGAGATCCATGTCCGCAATCATGCTGGATGGCGAACAGGCGCACCAAAAAGGCGGCATTCAACAGGGAAATTGCCAAGGTCAGCCAATAGCTGATGGACATCGCCCACCATGCCAGCGCCCAAAGGCCCAGAAATGCGCCCAAGGTCACGGCCAGCTCGAAGCTGCTGCGCCATGTGTTTGGCTGTCGATATTGCGCAAGGATCTTGATCCAGTCTCTTGCGGCTCGGGTTTCGGTAGCTTGCCCAGCGGCGCCGGATGGATCAGGCATTGATTTGCTTTTCTTTGTTGGTTCGGCTGCCCCTTTACATGATGGGGGGCGCGGCGGGAATGGTGAAAACTACTGTCTGGGGCGCTATGTCACAAAGGGGAAGCCACCAGCGGGCGCACGCGGCAGGGGGCGGCCCCGGATTTTATCCTGCTTTGCTGGCATAAGCGCCGTTTTGCCGACGGGCCGGGGCTACGGCCTGCGGGCCGTAATCGGGACCACTTGTGAAAATTCAGGGTTGGGATATTTCTGCGCACGAAGGCACTTTCGCCTTTGTTTCAGCGACTTATGAGTCGCATTTGGAGTTTTGCTTCATGAAGAAGTTCGTTCTGACCCTGGCTGCTGCGGCAGCGGTTTTTGCGGTTCAGGCACAGGCCGAAACCGCCGTCGAAGATACCGATGGCAACGGCACCTATTCGATGGACGAAATGGCCGCTGTCTACGCGGACCTGAGCGAAGAGCTGTTCGCACAGATCGACGCGGATGCCAGCGGCGAAGTCAGCCCCGAAGAACTGGCTGCCGCTGTCGAGGCCGGTTTGATCGAAGGCTGATCATCCGCCAATGACCAACGGCCTGACCTCGGGGCCGTCTGGACGCCCCCGGTGCTGGTTGCGCCGGGGGTTTGTGCTTTTGGGGAACAAGTCGATCAGGTCAAAAAACCGTTGTCATGCTATGCTATCCTTGCGTGAATCGGAATTGACAGGAGGTTGCATGTCCATCCGCACGATCCGCGATCTGACCCGTGCCTATATTCAGCCGGATAACCGGCTGGCGGCGCTAAGCTATTTTGGCACCTTTGCCGTGTATTTTGTGACGCTTTGGGCGGCTGTCGGATTGGTGGGGGCAGGGCTATGGAGCCTGCTTTTGCCATTGGCGGTGGTGGTGAATGCCTTTGCGGCGGTGCGGCTGTATGTGTTGCAGCATGATTGCGGCCATGCGTCCCTGTTCAAAACCCCGGCGCAGAATGTTTGGGCGGGCTATGGGCTGTCGGTGTTTACGCTGACGCCGTTTCGGGCCATGCGCTATAATCACAACCTGCATCACAAACATATCGGCAATCTGGATCATCGCGAAACCGGCGAAGTTCACACCATGACCCTGCGGGAATGGCAGGCGGCGGGACCGGGGACGCGGCTATATTATCGGCTATACCGGAATCCGGTGGTGCTGATGCTGGTCGGTGGCATTTTTGTATATTTCCTGCGTTATCGCTGGCCTAAAAATGCTTTGAAAACAGGTGTCTGGGACGTTCTGGCGCATAATTTGGGGATTGCGCTGTGGCTTGGGCTGATCTGGATTTGGGCAGGTTGGACCGGGTTGGCGATCTGGGCAGTCACGGCGGTGTTGGCCGGTGCGATCGGGGTGTTTCTGGTCTATCTGCAACATAATTTTGAAGAAACATATTGGGATCGCCGTCCCGATTTGAACCCTCAGATGGCGGCGCTGAAAGGTGCGTCCTCGTTGGATCTGGGGTGGTGGTGGGATCTGGGGACTGGAAATATCGCCTATCACGACATCCACCATTTTGAGCCACGCATCCCGTCCTATCGGCTGCGGCGGTGTCAGCGCGATCTTGCGGCAGCATTGGCACCGCAAACCACTTTGGTGCGCTGGCCCGAAGCACTCCGTGCCTTTCGGCTGAAACTATGGGACGAAGACGCGCAAAAGCTTGTGCCGTTTCCATCCCGAACAGCCCCAAAGCCAGTCACCGTTGCCTGAGCCTGATGCGCGCCTGTTATCGGCCTTGGTCGTTTCCTCAGGCCTTGGGGCGCTGCCCCAAACCCCGGAGTATTGCCAATCAGAAAGAAACCGATGCGCTTCTTTCTGATCTCAAATACTCTGGGGGAGGGCGCCATAGGCGACCGGGGGCAAAGCCCCCAATCTTAGGCTGGTCAGATCAGACCAACCGGCCTTCGGCGGTCAGGCGGGTTTTTCCGCCCAGATAGGGGTGCAGGACATCGGGCAGGGACACGGACCCGTCCGCCTGCTGGCCGTTTTCCAGAACCGCGATCAGCGTACGGCCCACTGCCAGCCCCGAGCCATTCAACGTGTGAACGAATTGCGGCTTGCCGCCATCGGCGGGTTTGAACCGGGCATTCATCCGGCGCGCTTGAAAATCACCGCAGACCGAAACAGAACTGATTTCACGATAGGTATTCTGACCGGGCAGCCAGACCTCGATATCGTGGGTTTTCGTCGCGCCAAATCCCATGTCGCCGGTACACAGCACCACCGTGCGATAGGGCAGGCCCAGTTTTTCAAGGATACCTTCGGCGCATTTCGTCATGCGGTCGTGTTCGGCCAGGCTGGCATCGGGGTGGGTGATGGAAACCATTTCCACCTTTTCAAACTGGTGCTGGCGCAGCATCCCGGCGGTATCGCGGCCTGCGCTACCCGCTTCCGAGCGAAAACATTGGGTATGGGCCACATAGCGGCGGGGCAGGCTGTCGTGGTCGACGGTTTCACCGTTGACGATATTGGTCAGGGTGACTTCGGCGGTGGGAACCAGCCACCAGCCTTCGCGGGTTTGATAGCTGTCTTCGCCGAATTTCGGCAGTTGCCCGGTGCCCAGCATCATTTCTTCGCGCACCAGAACCGGGGTCCAGGCTTCGGTCAGGCCGTTTTCATCCACATGGGTGTTCAGCATGAACTGCGCCAGCGCCCGGTGAATGCGCGACACTGCCCCGCTTAGCACCACAAACCGCGAGCCGGACAGTTTGGCCGCCGTTTCAAAATCCATACCGGGTTTGACGCCGGACAGTTCAAAATGTTCGATCGGCTGGAAATCGAATTCGCGCGGGGTGCCCCAGCGGCGGATTTCCACGTTATCGTTTTCATCTGCGCCTTGCGGGACATCGTCCAGCGGGGTGTTGGGCAGGGTCATCAGCAGGTCATTCAGCTTTTGATCCAGCTCTTTCGCCTCGGTCTGCATGGCGGCGATTTCGGATTTCTTTTCGGCGACCAGCGCGCGCAGGCGTTCGAACTCTGCCTCGTCGCCCTTGGCCTTGGCGGCACCGACCAGTTTGGCGGCCTTGTTCTGATCGGCCTGCGCGGTTTCGGCGGCCAGAATTTTGGCCCGGCGGGATTCGTCCAGCGCCAGAATGTCGGATGACAACGGCGCAGCCCCGCGGCGGGCAAGGGCCGCATCGAAAGCGGCGGGATTTTCGCGGATGGCACGGATGTCATGCATGGGTTTGCTCCGGGTTGCGGGTTTGAGTCGTGTTTCGCGCCGCTTATTGCCGATTTTTGCGCCGGATGTAAGCATGGCGCGTCTGCGCAATTGGATTTGTGCCATGAATGCGCCAATCCGTTACAGACAGGCGGGGCTTTCGCGCCTTGCAAATGGCGGGGTCCGCACATAGGTTCCCTGCAAATTCGCGGGGCCGTTTCGGCCCTGCCTGCATCTATAAGGACAGACAAGATGGACGCCATTGGCCAGTTTCTCCCGCTTATCCTGATTTTCGGGATCATGTATTTCCTGCTGATCCGCCCGCAGCAGAAAAAGATGAAGGATCACCAAAACATGGTATCCAATCTGCGCCGTGGCGATCAGGTGGTGACGCAGGGCGGTATCATCGGCAAAGTGTCGAAGGTCAAAGATGACGGCGAGATCGAAGTTGAAATCGCTGATGGCGTCAAAGTGCGCGTGGTCAAAGCCACCATTGCACAGGTTCTGAGCAAAACTGAACCGGCCGCAGCCGAGGCGTAAGCCTGTCCTGCCTCTAAGCGAAAGCCTATCCTATGCTACAGATTGACCTGTGGAAGCGCGTGGTAATCTTGGGGCTATGTGTCCTGGGATTGTTGCTGGCGCTTCCGAACGCGTTTTACACGCGGGTGGAAACCCATAACGACGCCGTCGCCGCCATCGAAGCCGGAGGCTCGGGGCAAGGGCTGGAGGAACAGGTTGGCCTGTGGCCGTCTTTCCTGCCGTCTGGGTTGGTCAATCTGGGGCTGGATTTGCGCGGCGGTGCGCATCTTCTGGCCGAGGTACAGGTTGAGGATGTTTATGAAAGCCGCTTACAGGCGATGTGGCCCGAAGTGCGCGATCTGCTGCGCGAGGAACGTGACACGATTGGCACGATCCGGTTGCAGCGCACCAAGGGCGCGGAGCTGCGGGTCCGGCTGAACCAAAAACCGGAAATGGCGGAACGCGCGGCTGAACTGGTGCGCGGTCTGGCGCGTCCGGTGGTCAGCCTGTCGGGGGCCGGGTCCAGCGATATCGAAGTAACCGTAGACGGCGCTGACGTGGTGGTCATGCTGAGCGAGGCCGAGCGCGTCGCCACGGATGATCGTACCGTCAAGCAGGCGTTGGAAATCATCCGCCGCCGGATTGACGAGGTCGGAACCCGCGAACCCACCATCCAGCGGCAGGGCGATGACCGTATCCTGATTCAGGTGCCCGGTGTGGGCAGCGCGAAAGAGCTGAAAGACATCATCGGCACCACCGCGCAATTGACGTTCCAGCCGGTTGTGACGCGCACCAATAACGCCGACATGCCCGCCGGGGCCGGAAACGAGGTATTGCCCGCCGTGGACGAGGCGGGGCTTTATTACGTTCTGGAACAGGCCCCCGTTGTCACCGGCGAGGATCTGGTGGATGCACAACCGTCCTTCGATCAGAACGGGCGGCCTGCGGTGTCGTTCCGGTTCAATACGTCCGGGGCGCGGAAATTCGGGGATTACACCGCCGAAAATATCGGCAACCCCTTTGCCATCGTTCTGGACGGAGAGGTGATCAGCGCCCCGGTCATTCAGGCGCATATCGGTGGCGGATCGGGGATCATCACCGGCAATTTCACCGTGGACGAATCGACCCATCTGGCGGTTTTGCTGCGGGCAGGGGCTTTGCCCGCCGGTCTGGATTTTCTGGAAGAACGGACCATCGGCCCGGAACTGGGGGCTGACAGCATCGAGGCGGGCAAAATCGCCTGTATCGTGGCTGGTCTGGCCGTGCTGATTTTCATGCAGCTTAGCTATGGGTTGTTCGGCACCTTTGCCAATATCGCGCTGATGATGAACGTCGCGCTGATCTTTGGTGCGCTGAGCCTGATTGGGGGGACGCTGACGCTGCCCGGTATCGCCGGGATCGTGCTGACCATTGGTATGGCGGTGGATGCCAACGTGCTGGTGTTTGAACGCATCCGCGAAGAATTGCGGACCGCACGCGGCCCGGCACGGGCGATCGAACTGGGCTATGATCGGGCGCTGTCTGCGATCATTGATGCCAATATCACCACCTTCATCATCTCGGTGATCCTGTTCATGCTGGGGTCTGGCCCGGTGCGCGGGTTCGCTATCACGCTGGGGCTGGGTATCCTGACCTCGGTCTTCACGGCGATCTTTGTGACCCGCCTTCTGATTGTCATGTGGTTCGAGCGTCGCCGCCCGAAAACGATTGAGGTCTGACCATGCGTTTGCGTTTTTTCCGCGAAGTTCCGAACTATGACTTCTTTCGCCTGCAAAAGCTGACTTTGGGTATTTCCGCGGTGGCCGTTGTGCTGTCGTTGGTATCCTGGCTGATGCTGGGCCTGAATTTCGGCATTGATTTCAAGGGTGGCACCACCATCCGCACCGAATCTACCGCTGCGGTGGATGTCGGGGCGTATCGTCAGGCGCTGGCCCCGCTGGGGCTGGGCGATGTGTCCATCACCGAAGTGTTCGATCCGTCCTTTGGCGAAGACAAGAACGTGGCGATGATCCGTATTCAGGCGCAGGGCGACCAAGAAGCGGTGACGCCTGAAACCATCCAGACGATCGAGGACGCGCTGAAAGGTGTCGACCCGTCGATCAGCTTTCCATCCGTGGAATCGGTGGGACCGAAAGTTTCGGGCGAGCTGATCCAGACCGCGGTTTTGGCTGTTGCGGCGTCGCTGGCGGCAATTCTGGTCTATATCTGGCTGCGGTTTGAATGGCAGTTTTCCGTGGGGGCCGTGGCCGCGCTGGCGCATGACGTGATCATCACCATCGGTATTTTCTCGGCCCTGCAAATCCGGTTCGATCTGGCGACGATTGCGGCGCTGCTGACGATCATCGGCTATTCGATCAACGATACGGTGGTGATTTTTGACCGGCTGCGGGAAAACCTGATCAAGTTCAAGACAACGCCGCTGCGCGATCTGATGAACCTGACGGTCAACGAAACCCTAAGCCGGACCATCATGACCAGCGGCACCACGCTGATTGCGCTGATTGCGCTGCTGGTGCTGGGGGGCGATGTGATCCGGGGCTTTGTGTTTGCGATCACCTGGGGCGTGATCGTCGGCACCTATTCATCGGTCTATGTGGCCAAAAACATCGTGCTGATGATGGGCGTGAAACGCGACTGGTCCAAGCCGGACAATAACCAAGGCAATCAATTCGCGAATATTGATGCCTGAGGTTCTGTCTCAAACGCTGTCCATCCCCGGTTTGGGGTGGATGGTGCTGGCGATCTTTCTGGCCGGGATGGTGCGGGGTTTTGCAGGGTTCGGTACGGCGCTGGTGGCCCTGCCGATCCTTGGGCAATATGTGCCGCCTATCTGGACGATTGTTGTGATTATCGTGGCGGACCTGATCGGGGCGTCGCTGAATGTGCCGCGCGCCTTGCGGGATGGGCAGCCCAAAGATGTGGGGGTCATGCTGCTGGGGGCGGTGCTGGCGCTGCCGGTCGGATTGTCCCTGTTGCTGGCGATCTCGCCCGAACTGTTCCGCTATATCGTCAGCATCATGGCGCTGATCGTTCCGGGGCTGCTGATGGTGGGGTTCCGGCTGCGCCGCCCTCTGACGCGCCCGATCCTGTTTGGCGCCGGGGCGGCAAGCGGTATTCTGGGCGGGCTGTCCGGGTTGGCCGGTCCGCCGGTGATTCTGTTGTTCATGGCCTCCAGTCGCCCGGTGGCGGCTATCCGGGGCAATATCATGGCCTATCTGTTTGGGTTTGCGCTGCTGACCCTGTTGGTATTGTGGCCGCAGGGGCGGCTGGATCTGGGCGCGGTGATGCTGGGGCTGGTGCTGGCCGGTCCGAATTTGGCGGGCAACATGCTGGGGGCGGCGATTTTCCGGCCAGATCGGGAACGGCTGTACCGCGTGGTTGGTTATACGATTACGGCAGTTTCGGCGCTAAGCGGGCTGCCGCTGTGGGACTAAGGACAAACGGGGACAGGGGCGCGGACGATGCAACTGACTGAAATTACCTATCGTGATGCGGTGCCGGTCGATGGCTACGGGCCGGGGTTTTTCCGGGTCGCGGGCCGTGTGATCGAAGGCCCGGCGCTGGTCACGCTGACCCGCGCCAGCAATTGGGGCGGGTTGGATGATCTGGCCGCGCTGCTGGCGCTGGAAGGACAGGTGGACGTGCTGTTTCTGGGAATGGGGGCAGACATTGCCCATGCCCCGGCGGCCTTTCGTCAGGCACTAGAAGCGGTTGGCATCGGGGTCGAAGTCATGAGTTCCCCCGCAGCCTGCCGGACCTATAACGTGCTGGCATCAGAAGGGCGGCGGGTTGCCGCTGCATTGCTGCCGGTTTGATCGGGGTCAAGGCCCGACCCGATAGGCTGGGTTAGGGCTGACGGGACAGCGTGGGGGCCAGCCCCCACACCCCCGGAGTATTTCGGGCAAGATGAAAAACGGTTTGCGGCGCTGGGGCGATCGGGTAGGACGGCTGCATGGAATTGAATGTATCGGAACTTGCAGTAGCGCGCGGCGGCGTGCCTGTGCTGGAGGGGGTCTCGTTTTCCGTATCGGCGGGCGAGGCGCTGGTGCTGCGTGGCCCCAATGGCTGCGGTAAAACCACGCTGTTGCGCACCGTGGCCGGATTGCAGCCCGCCCTGTCCGGCGTAATCGGGCTGGAGCGCGAGGCGATGGCCTATGCCGGGCATTCCGATGGCATCAAGGCGGTGCTGAGTGTGCGCGAGAATCTGCAATTCTGGGCGGATGTATTTGGCACCGGCACGATTGATCCGGCGCTGGCAGCATTTGATCTGCACGGGCTGATCGACCGGCCTGCCGGGGCGCTGAGTGCGGGGCAGAAACGGCGGCTAGGGTTGGCGCGGATGGTTGTCACCGGGCGGCCTGTGTGGGTGCTGGATGAACCGACCGTATCGCTGGATATGGATGCGGTAGCGATGTTCGCCGGGGCGGTGCGCACCCATCTGGCAGGCGGCGGGCTGGCGCTGATGGCCACACATATTGATCTGGGGCTGGACGAAGCGCGGGTGCTGGATATGCGCCCGTTCAAGGCCAAGGCCCCTTCGATCGACGATTTTGACGGAGCCTTCCTGTGATTGCCTTATTGATCCGCGATATTCGTCTGGCGGTCCGGGCCGGGGGCGGTTTTGGGCTGGGGCTGGCGTTTTTCCTGATCGTGGTGGCGCTGGTGCCATTTGGCGTGGGGCCGCAGTCGGCACTGCTGGCCAAAATCGCGGCGGGGATTTTGTGGCTGGGCGCTTTGCTGGCCTGCCTGTTGTCGCTGGATCGGATTTTCGCACTGGACTGGGAAGACGGGTCGCTGGATCTGCTGGCAACCGCCCCGGTGCCGATGGAAGCCGCCGTGTCGGTAAAAGCATTTGCGCATTGGTTGACGACGGGGCTGCCGCTGGTGCTGGCCGCGCCGGTGTTCGGGCTGTTGCTGAACCTGCCGGGGCCGGGCTATGGGCCGCTGGTGGTGTCGCTGCTGCTGGGCACACCGGCGCTGAGTGTGATCGGCACCTTTGGCGCGGCGCTGACGGTGGGGATCAAGCGGGGCGGGCTGTTGCTGAGCCTGCTGGTGCTGCCGCTTTATGTCCCAACATTGATTTTTGGCGCCGAAGTGGCGCGGCGCGGGGCCGAAGAAATGGCGTATCATACGCCGTTGCTGATGCTGGCGGGGATCACCTGCGGCGCTATCGCGCTTTTGCCTTTTGCCTCGGCCGCTGTACTGAGGGTGAACCTACGCTAACGGGGGTACGACACACGGGGATGTGAGTTGCGCCGCACGCAGGAAGAAATAGGAAAAGACATGGCCTCGATCTGGGAATATGCCAATCCAAAGAAATTCATCGCCACCACGGACAAGCTGTTGCCGTGGGTTTCGGCGCTGGCGGTTGCCACGCTGGTAAGCGGGCTGATCTGGGGGTTCTTTTTCACCCCCGAAGATTACAAACAGGGATCGACGGTAAAGATCATTTATCTGCACGTTCCAGCGGCGCTGATGGCGATCAATGCGTGGATGATGATGCTGGTGGCGTCATTGGTGTGGATCGTGCGGCGGCACCATGTATCGGCCCTGGCGGCCCGCGCGGCGGCCCCGATCGGGGCAATGATGACAATGATCGCACTGATCACCGGGGCAATCTGGGGACAGCCGATGTGGGGGACATGGTGGGAATGGGACCCGCGTCTGACCAGCTTTCTGATCCTGTTCCTGTTCTATCTGGGCTATATGGCGCTGTGGTCTGCGATTGAAAATGACGATACCGCCGCCGATCTGACCAGTATCTTGTGTCTGGTTGGGTCTGTCTTTGCGTTGCTTAGCCGCTATGCGGTGAATTTTTGGAACCAAGGGCTGCATCAGGGCGCGTCACTGTCGATGGACAAAGAGGAACATGTGGCGGATGTGTTCTATTATCCGCTGCTGGTGTGCATCGCCGGGTTTATCCTGCTGTTCGTCGCGTTGGTGTTTCTGCGCACACAGACAGAAATTCGCGCCCGCCGGACGCGGGCCTTGCTGGCAAGAGAAAGGCTGGGCCAATGATGCCGGAACTGGGAAAATACGAGGTAGAGGTGCTGTCCTCTTATGCGGTGTCGATTTTGCTGATCGTGGCGCTGGTCGTTGTCAGCATTCTGCGGTCGCGCAAGGCGCGGGCCGCGTTGGACGAGGTGGAAAAGCGGGGCCGGAAACATGGCTAAGATTTCTCCGATGATGATTGCGCCGCCGGTGATTTTCGCCGGGTTGGCGGCTATGTTCCTGATCGGGATGCAGCGGGAAAATCCCAATGAATTGCCAACCACGATGGCAGGAAAATCCGCCCCGGCGGTGCAGGTGGTGCCGCTGTCCGATTTGCCGGGTTTCACGGATGAAACGCTGCGGGACGGGCAGGTGAAGCTGGTGAACTTCTGGGCGTCATGGTGTGCGCCCTGCCGGGTGGAGCATCCCAATCTGGAAGCGCTGGCTGAACAAGGTGTCACGATTTACGGCGTGAATTACAAGGACAAGCCCGAGGCGGCGCTGAAGTTTCTGGCCGAACTGGGCAATCCTTATGCCGGGATCGGGCAGGACGATACCGGGCGGATGGGGTTGAACTGGGGCGTTTATGGCGTGCCGGAAACCTATTTGATCGACGGCGAAGGCCGGATCGTGACACGCCATGCCGGTCCGATCACCCAGCGCGTGATCGAAACAACGCTTGGCCCGGCTATTAAAAAGGCGATGGGGCAGTAAGCCCCATTTTGCCAGTGTGCAGGGGCAGGGGCGAGGTCGGGGCGTTCAGTCCATCCAGAATTTGCGGGTGAACAGAACGTAGACCGACAGGATTTCCAGCCGCCCGGCCAGCATCCCGAAAATCATCAGCCATTTTGCCGTTTCAGGGAAAGCGTTCAGCGCCCCCGCCGAGGATACTTCGGGGCCGAAAGCGGGGCCGACATTGGCGATGGCGGTCCATGCGGCGGTGATCGCGGTTTTCGGATGCAGGCCTGTCAGGTTCAGCGCCACGGTCAGCAGCCCGAAGCTGAGAACGAACAGCCCGAAAAAAGCGATGACAGAATCCATCACATCGGGTTCAATCGCCTGCTGCCCCAAGCGTGGGCGCAAGACCGCATTCGGCCATTGGATACGGCGGATCTGGGTTTTGATGGCTTCGATAACCACCAGCCAGCGAAAAATTTTGACAGAACACCCGGTCGAGGCGGTACAGCCACCAATCAACCCGGTGATAAAGATGATGGTAAAGGGGAAAGCCCCCCAAGCGGTGATGTCCTCGGATGCGTAGCCGGTGCCGGAAAAAAGCGTGACCACGTTAAAGGTGCTTTCGCGCAGGATATCCAGAAAATTCCCGGTTTCATGAATCCAGCGCCATGCCACCACGGCCCCGATGGCATAGGCGGTCCAGCGCAGGTAGGCCCGGATTTGCACATCCCGAAGCACCGGGGCGACCTGTCCGCGTGTGAGCTGCACAAAGCGGATAAACGGCATCGAGGCTAATAGCATGAAAACAGCTGAAACATATTCCAACGGCCCTTTGAATGCCCCAAAACTGGCGTCCGTGGTGGAAAAGCCGCCGGTGGACAGGGTGCTCATGGCGTGGATCGTGGCATCGAAGACGCTCATGCCCAACACCAGATAGCACAGGGCACATAGCACAGTCAGACCGATATACATATCCAGCAGGCTGCGGGCGATGTCGGGGGCGCGGGGCAGTACCTTGCCCAAGGTATCGAACCCTTCGGAGCGGAAAAACTGCATCCCGCCGACGCGCATGACTGGCAGGAAAATCATGGCCACAACGACGATCCCCAAACCGCCCAACCATTGCAGAATACCCCGCCACAGCAGGATGCCAGCGGGCAGGGTTTCGATTTTTTCGTAGATCGTCGACCCCGTCGTGGTCATGCCAGACACGGCCTCGAAATAGGCATCGGTAAAGGCGGATTGGGTTTCACCCAGCATCAGGGGCAAGGCACCGATCATGGGCATGACAACCCATGTGCCTGTGGTCAGCAAAAACGCCTCGCGGATACCAAGACCCTGATCGCGGCGGTTCTGGGTGGACAGAACGACGATTGTGCCCACCAGCAGGGCCAGCCCCGCAGATTGGGCGAAAACGCCGATATGCTGATCGCCTGTGACCCCGTCGATGACCAGACAGGGCAGCATGGCGATACCCATTGCAATAGCCAGAAATCCCAAGATGCGTGCAACGGTCGCGTATTGCATAGTTTTGTCCCGAATTCGGTGGGGCGCAGTTAATGCCAAGGTGGGGCAGAGGTCCAGCGCGAAAACGGGCTGGACGCCGCAGCATTTTGGACGCAGCATCCGGGCATGACACAGATATTGCAAACAGAACTCAGCTTTGTCCCTTGGGCCGATCCGCGCACCCGGCGGTTGCCGGGGGTGGTTCCGGTGACATTGGACAACTGGCTAGAGGTCGATACCGCCTTTGCCGGGCAAATGGCCCTGCGTGATCAGTTGATCGCGGAAAAACCGCAAGAGGTGCTGGCCCTGCATGACAGCGCCCGCCCCGCCGCCGAGGAACTGTACCAGACGGTTTTGGCGCAATTGCCCGCGCTGGGATACCGGCTAGAGCCTGACAGGGTTTTGCGCCCGGATGGGGTGTGGATTGCGTTGGAACCGGCGCAACCCTTAGCCACCTTGGGGCGGTTGGTGCAATGCGATTTGTGCCTGATGCAGCCCGACCCGACCGGGGGGACAACGGAAAGCGTGCTGACGGGCGGGGTGCTGTGTTTCCCGTCTGGCTGGCGTCTGGCGCAAAAATTCATGATGCCGATGATCCGCATCCATTTGCCGATTGAAAAATACACCCCCGATCTGGCGATGCGGGTGCAGCGGTTGTTGGATGGGGTGCAGGTGGGCAGGGGGCTGATGCGTGGCACCGCATCGCAATCCGATGCGCCCTTGGCTGACCCACGATCCGAAGGCGATCTTGTCCACGGCACGCGCGGATCACGGTTTATCCGGGTGGAACGGCAATGCCTGATCAGACTGCCGGAAACGCGGGCCGTGGTGTTTTCGATCCATACCCAGATCATAGAGCCATCGGCGCTGACACCGGAACAGGCCGCAGCGTTGGAAGAATTCCCAATTCGTTTGGCCGATTGACGGCGGATAACGCGGTCAGGTCTGATTTGGCTTATAGTCGGTATCCCCCTGCAACAGTCAGGATTTCGCCGGTGATAAATGACGCGTTGTCCGAAGCCAAAAAGCGCACGGCCTTGGCAATATCTTGCGGGGTGCCGATACGGCCAAGGGCGGTTTGATCTACGAAAAGCCGGGTCAGATCGGCATCGCGCGGGGCTTCGGGGGTGTTGATCGCGCCGGGGGCGACGGCGTTGACACGGATTCCTTGCGGTCCCAGCTCCTTGGCCATCGCGCGGGTCCATAGATTCAGCGCCGCCTTGCTGGCTCCGTAGATCGCGGCATCACGCGGGGGCAGTACCGCATTGATCGACGAGATGCTGACAATCGCCGCGCCGGAGTTCAGATGGGGCAGGGAGGCCGCCAACAGGGCGGCGGGGGCAGACAGGTTCACGTCCAGAATGCGGTGATGGGCCGCCAGATCGAATTCCGTTTTCGGGGACATGGCGATTTGTCCGGCGTTATTCACGATCACATCCAGCCTGCCAAAGCGGGCCAGCACTTGCCCAACCACTTGTTCCGCGCTGTTCGGTTCCGTCAGATCCGCCTGTAGCGCCAGACAATCCGGGCAGGTGGACAGTATCGGGCCGGGGTCGCTGCTGTGATGGGTAAAGACCACGTTATGATCCGTCGCTAATTCTTCGACAATGGCGCGGCCAATCCCACGCGCGCCGCCGGTGATCAGTGCCGTTTTGCGCATATTTTTTCCCTTCCTGACAACGAAGAAGGGCACCCCGAAGGGTGCCCGTCAAGTTTCTTAGTGAAAGTTGGCGCTGTCTTACGACTTGGCCAAGTTGCGCAGCACGTAATGCAGCACGCCACCGTTTTCCAGATATTCGATCTCGGGCGCGGTATCGATCCGGCACTTGACCTTGATGGTTTTGGTGGTGCCATCGCCATAGGTGATCGCGCAATCCAGAACCTGAAGCGGTTGCACGCTGTCCAGACCCGTGATCGAGATGGTTTCATCCCCTTTCAGGCCCAGAGTCTTGCGGTTGTCGCCGCCGGTGAATTCGAACGGAACAACGCCCATGCCCACCAGGTTCGAGCGGTGGATACGTTCAAACGATTCTGCGATCACGGCCTTGACGCCCAGCAGGTTGGTGCCTTTGGCCGCCCAGTCACGCGACGAACCCGCGCCGTATTCGATGCCGCCAAACACAACCAGCGGGGTGCCCGCCGCCTGATAAGCCATCGACGCATCGTAGACCGAGGTCTGTTCGCCATCGGGGCCTTTGGTAAAGCCGCCTTCGACGCCATCCAGCATTTCGTTCTTGATGCGGATGTTGGCGAAGGTGCCGCGCATCATCACCTCGTGGTTGCCGCGACGAGCACCGTACGAGTTGAATTCACGCACCGGCACACCGCGTTCGGTCAGGTATTTGCCTGCCGGGGTGTCGGCCTTGAACGAACCGGCGGGGGAAATGTGGTCGGTCGTGACCATATCGCCCAGGATCAGCAGAACCTTGGCACCTTCGATATTTTTGATGGTGCCTTTTTCCGTGCCCATGCCGCGGAAATACGGCGGGTTCTGGATATAGGTCGATTCCGCGGGCCAGTCATAGGTTTCACCCTTGGACGTTTCCACAGCCTGCCATTTTTCGTCGCCTTTGAAGACGTCGGCGTATTTTTTCATGAACGCTTCGCGGGTCACGGTCTTGTCGACCAGTTCCGCGATTTCTTTGTTGGTCGGCCAGATGTCTTTCAGGAACACATCGTTGCCATCCTTGTCCTGCCCCAGCGGTTCGCTGGTCAGGTCAATATTCATGTCACCGGCCAGCGCATAGGCCACAACCAGCGGCGGCGACGCCAGATAGTTGGCGCGCACATCCGGCGAAATCCGTCCTTCGAAGTTCCGGTTCCCCGACAGAACAGCGGTGGCGACCAGATCGCCCTCGTTGATCGCGGCCGAGATTTCCGGCTGAAGCGGACCCGAGTTCCCGATACAGGTGGTGCAGCCATAGCCAACAAGGTTGAAGCCAACGGCGTCCAGATCTTCCTGAAGGCCAGCAGCTTCGAGGTATTCGGTCACAACCTGCGAACCGGGGGCCAAAGAGGTTTTTACCCAAGGCTTGCGGTTCAGACCCAGCGCACGCGCCTTGCGGGCAACCAGACCGGCGCCGATCAGCACATAGGGGTTCGAGGTGTTGGTGCAGGACGTGATCGAAGCAATCACCACCTTGCCCGAGGTCATGGCGTAATCTTCGCCTTCAACGGCCACTTCTTTGTCCATCGGACGCTTGAAGTTATCGGCCATTTCCTTGGCAAAGGCAGCTTTCGCGCCGGTCAGCGGCAGATAGTCCTGCGGGCGTTTCGGACCCGAGATGGCGGGAACGATGGTGCCCATGTCCAGTTCCAGCGTGGACGAGTAGATCGGCGCATAGTCCGCACCACGCCAGAAGCCGTTTTCTTTGGCATAGGCTTCGACCAGCGCAATGCGGTCCTCTTCGCGGCCGGTCTGGCGCAGGTAGCGCAGGGTTTCGTCGTCGATCGGGAAGAAGCCACAGGTCGCACCGTATTCCGGGGCCATGTTGGCAATGGTCGAACGGTCGGGCAGGGGCAGGTGATCCAGACCTTCGCCGTAGAATTCAACGAATTTGCCGACCACGCCATGTTTGCGCAGCATTTCCACGACCTTCAGAACCAGGTCGGTTGCGGTGGTGCCTTCGACCATTTCGCCGGTCAGTTTGAAGCCCACAACCTCGGGGATCAGCATCGAAATCGGCTGGCCCAGCATGGCAGCTTCGGCTTCGATCCCGCCAACGCCCCAGCCCAGCACGGCCAGACCGTTCACCATGGTGGTGTGGCTGTCAGTGCCAACCAGCGTATCCGGGTAAGCCACGGTATCGCCGTTCTGGTCGGTGTCGGTCCAGACGGTCTGGGCCAGATATTCCACGTTCACCTGATGGCAGATGCCGGTGCCGGGCGGAACCACGCGGAAGTTATTGAACGCGCCCTGACCCCATTTCAGGAACTGGTAGCGTTCCATGTTCCGTTCGTATTCGCGGTCCACGTTCATCTGGAACGCGCGCGGATTGCCGAATTCGTCAATCATGACCGAGTGGTCAATGACCAGATCAACCGGGTTCAGCGGGTTGATTTTCTGGGCGTCGCCACCCAGCGCCTTGATACCGTCGCGCATGGCGGCCAGATCGACAACGGCGGGAACGCCGGTGAAATCCTGCATCAGCACGCGGGCCGGGCGATACGCGATTTCGCGCGGGTTCTTACCGCCATTCACAGCCCATTCGCCAAAGGCTTTGATGTCGTCAACCGACACCGAAAAACCATTGTCTTCAAAGCGCAGCAGGTTTTCCAGCACCACTTTCAGCGAAGCGGGCAGCTTGGAAAAATCGCCAAGCCCGGCTTCCTGGGCGGCGGGGATCGAGTAATAAGAATAGGATTTTCCGCCAGCCGACAGCGACTTGCGTGTCTTGGCGGTGTCATTTCCAACGACGATGGGCATGGATGGCCTCCCTCTGGTCAGCAAAAAGGGTTACGCTGGTGCCGCTTCTGCCTGAATGCGCCGAGGCAATCAAGGGGGGAGTGACAATTATGTATACCATTGCACACATTTTCGGGGATGATCGGCAGGGGATGGATTGCCTCACTCTTGGCTGACAAAACGTTGATTGGTTATTTCAGGCTGAAAGGCCTATGACAGAAGGCACGGAAAGAAGGGGAAAAACGCGATCATGCGTCAGGTCATGACATGGATAGCCGCTGCCTGGGTGGCGGCAGTGGGGCCGGTTTGGGCCGACGATCATCCAGTGCTGGTTGAGCTTTTTACCTCTCAGGGGTGTTCCTCTTGTCCGCCTGCTGATGAATTTCTAAGCACATTGGCAGAACGAGAGGATGTCATCGCCTTGGCGCTGCATGTGGATTATTGGGACTATATCGGCTGGAAAGACGCTTTTGCCGATCCCGCCTTTACCGCCCGGCAAAAAGCCTATGCCATCGCAGGTGGGCGCCGGTCTGTTTACACGCCGCAGATGATTGTCGGCGGGCGTGAACATGTGGTGGGTAATCATCCGGTCGATGTGATGGATTTGGTCCGTAAACACGCAGATCAGGCGCAGCCAGTGACCTTGACGCTTCGCCGACAGGGGGATCTGGTGCATATCACGGCACGGGCCAGCCAGCCGTTGCCCGAACCCGTTGTGGTTCAACTGGTGCGCTACCGGCCTTCGGCGCGGGTGGAAATCCACAAGGGTGAAAATGCTGGCCGGTCCGTGGAATATTCCAACATTGTGACCGAATGGCACATTCTGGGGGAATGGGACACGCGGCAAGGATTGGATACGGGCGGGCCGGTGCCCGGTGATCAGCCGGTCGTGGTGATCGTTCAGAAAAAAGGCCCCGGAGAGGTGCTGGCCGCCGCACGGTTGCGGTAGAACTCAGAGCGTTTTGCTCCAACGGCGGTGAATCCAAAACCATTGTTCAGGATGGGCGTTTACCCGCGTTTCCAGTCGCCGCGTCATTTCGTTGGTCATGGTCAGCGGGTCGGTGTGCGGAATCGGCGCTTCGATTTCCACATCGAAATTCACCCCATCCGCGTGACGGGTGGCGAAGAACGGCACCAGCAGCGCCTTGGTTCGCATCGCGATTTCAGCGGCAGAGGTCAGGGTAGGCGCGGGTTTCCCCATGAAATCAATCGGTTCGCCTGACTTGTCATGCAGGTCAAACAGAAGCACGCCGAACCCGCCCTTGGCAATGTGGCGGATCAGCCCCAGCGTACCGCGTTTACCCTTTTCAAACACGGGGCCGGACAGGCGTTTCATGTTTTCGGCGTAATGTTCGTTGAAATAGGGGTTGGCCATCGGGCGATACAGCCCGCCGATCTGAAAACCACGGTTGACCAGCGCGGCGCGGGGAATTTCAAAATTGGCATAATGGGCTGTGACCATCAGGACCGGCGTACCATTGGCGCGGGCCTGTTCGATCACTGACAGGCCGGGGCCGGAAATGGATTGCGTTTTTGTGCGCTCCAGCAGGCCCGCCGTGTCGTAGTTTTCTATCATCGTGCGCCCGGCATTATCGGCCACGGCATCCGCGATGCGGCGTTTTTCCGCGGCGGACATGTCCGGGTAAATATAGCTCAGGTTCGCGATGGCGCGTTTGCGATAGCCAACCGTGGGGGACAGGACGCGGCGGGTGAACCAGCCCATCAGACGCACACGGGTTTCCCAAGGCAGGGCCAGCGCCGTGCCGATCACCCCGCGCAGGACACGATCCGCGATCCAGTCCTGCCAGCCGCCGTGGGTTTTCTGTTTCTTCGCCAAAAGCCCGGTTATCCCCTTGTTTCCCGGTGCCAGACATAAATGCCGGATACCGCGATCACAAGAGCGCCGATACTTGTCCAAAGGTCAGGATATTCCCCGAACAGGGTGATTCCCCAGAAAGCGGCAAAGATCAGCCCGACATAGGCGAACGGGGCCAGCATCGCGGCTTCGCCAATAGACAGCGCCCGGATCAGCAACAACTGCGAGGCCGTGCCGCAGATCGCCAACACGGCCATGAGCATCAACGCAAACGGGCTGGGCGTGACCCAATAGAAGGGCACGGCGCAGGACAGCAGGATTGCGCCGAACAGCGCGGTATACAAAAGTGATGTCCAGGGATCTTCGTTTCTGCCCACGAACCGGGTGACAAGATTATAGCCGGAATAGGCGAACGCGCCCGCCAGCGGATACAAGGCATAAGGGGAAAATACGCCTGATCCGGGCCGGATTATGATCAACGCGCCGACCATCGCGGCGGCAATGCCAAAAATGCGACGCGGTCCCAGTTTTTCCCCCAGAAACAGCGCGGCGCCCAGCGTGATCAGCACCGGGTTGATGTCCATAATCGCCGTGGCCTCGGCCAAACCAATATGGGCCAATCCCGAAAAGAAACAGACAGTGCCGATCATCAGCAACACGGATCGCGCCAGTTGCAGGCCGGGATAGCGCGTGCGCATCACGGTTTTCAGTCGCGGGAATACCACGATCAAAACCATCAGGCTTTGCCCGGCATAGCGGGACCAGACCGTAGGGATCGTGCCGATATGCTGACCCAGTTCCTTGGCGGTGGCATCCATGATGGAAAAAAATAACAGCGCCCCCAACATCAGGGCGATGGCCTGCCCGTTGGGCGATAGTCTGGACATAACGGCAGCTTCCCTGCGTGGCGGATAACGGCGGGACGTTATGGGGCATAATTGTCAGTGTCCAGTGCTACTGGTCTTCTTCTTCGGGGATCAGCTCTATCTCTCCGGCTGATTCCAACTGGCGGATGGCGGCGACGACGGCGCCCATCGCCTCTTCCCCGGATTTGGGTTTGATGATGCCGGATTCGGCCATTTCTTCGCGTAGGGCGTCCGCCATACGGCCTGACAGGTTGGACAGGATGTGATCCGCCGCTGCGGTGCCATCCGTGGCGGTGGCATGGGCCAGCGCCATCACCAGCACGGGCTGATCCACGGCACGGGTCAGTTTGGGCACGTCCAGCGAGGCAATCCGAGCGGGAATGTCGTTGAAAGTGAAAATCGCGCGGCGGACGCGGGCGGCAAATTCGGCGTCTTCATCCTCGAGCGCGGTCAGTAATTCATCCCGCGTGGCCGAAGGGGAAAAGTTCAAAATAGCGCCCACGCGTTTGTCTGGTCCGTCTGCGAAGGCGCGTTCCGGCTGGGCGTCCATCTGCGCGGCCAGCGACAGGCCGATCCGGTCCACGGCATCGGGCGTGACAGCCCCGGTCAGTGATACGGCATAGGTGATGCGGCGGGCGTGGTCGCCGGGCAGCAGGGCCAGCACCTCGGCCGCGCGGGTGACATCCAGTTTAGACAGGACCACAGCGGCGATTTCGGTCGATTCGTCCTGAAAAATCGGCAACAGGGCAGGGGCATCCAGCGCCCTGATCCGATCCCACGGGTCCGCATATTGGCGCACGCCCGCCTGTTTGCGTAGCCGGGCAGCGGTGCGGGGATGAATGCGCCCGTCCAGAATGGTCAGCGCCCCGGCCAGATCATGTGGAAAGGTCACGCCGATTTCTTCTAACTGACCGGCAAATTCGGCCACGACATTCGCCAATGTCTGACGGTCCACCAGTCGCATGTCGCCCATCTGGCGGGTTAGTTCAGCCTGTAATTCTTCGGGCAGGTCGGAAAAATCCAGATCGGCCCCTTCGGACAACAAAAACCGCACCATGATAGCGGCCTTTTGCCTGCGGGTCAGGCCGGGGGATTGGCGCACAGATTTCCCCGTGCCGGACGCAGGCACCGCTTTTTTCGCCGGGGTGATCCGGGCCAGTTGGGTCGAGTTGGTCATCCATCCCTCTTCGTCAGCGTTTAGGGCAGATAACCAGCGAAGAATGAAGAAACCCTTTAGCCCAGCAGTTTAGCCGGTGGCACTGGTGCAGGATTTGCTGTCTTTATCCCAGACCTTGCCATCGGCGCAGGACATCGCCTGTTGGTGGTCATAGGGGCATTCGGCCATTGCGGTCAGCGGCGCGATGGTCAGGCTAAGCGCAATCAGAACGGTGCGGATCATAAGAAAACTCCCTGTCATGGGTCACATGACAGGGAGCATAGCACAGTTTCGCGATTCTGACGAACTCAGACCTCGCCGAACACCCGGCGGAAGATCGTGTCGACATGTTTGGTGTGATAGCCCATGTCGAATTTTTCGTTGATGCCATCCACGCCCAAGGCCGCGACAACATCCTTGTCCGCCAGCAGCTCTTCGCGGAAATCAACGCGGTCTTCCCAGACTTTCAGCGCGTTACGCTGCACCATCGCATAGGCGTCTTCGCGCGAAACGCCCGCTTGCGTCAGCGCCAGAAGCACCCGCTGCGACATCACCAGACCGGGGAATTTGTTCATGTTGTCCAGCATGTTTTGCGGGAAAACCAGCATTTTTTCAACAACGCCTGCCAGACGGTTCAGCGCGAAATCCAGCGTCACGGTCGCGTCCGGGCCAATGCCGCGTTCCACCGACGAATGTGAAATATCGCGTTCGTGCCACAGCGCCACGTTTTCCATCGCAGGCACCACGGTCATGCGCACCAGACGGGCCAGCCCGGTCAGGTTTTCGGTCAGCACCGGGTTCTTTTTGTGCGGCATCGCCGACGAGCCTTTTTGACCCATCGAGAAGAATTCAGCGCCTTCCAGCACCTCGGTCCGCTGCATGTGGCGGATTTCGATGGCGACGTTTTCGATGGAGGAGGCAATAACCCCCAGCGTCGCAAAGAACATCGCGTGACGGTCGCGCGGGATCACCTGCGTGCTGATGGGTTCGGGTTTCAGGCCCATCATCTTGCAAACATGTTCTTCGACGGCGGGGTCGATATTGGCAAAGGTGCCAACCGCGCCGGAAATCGCGCCCGTGGCGATTTCTTCGCGGGCGGCTTGCAGGCGGGCCTTGTTGCGGTCCATTTCGGCATAGAAACGGGCAAAGGTCAGGCCCATCGTGGTGGGTTCTGCGTGAATGCCGTGGCTGCGGCCCACGCGCACGCTGTCCTTGTGTTCAAAGGCGCGTTTTTTCAGCGCGGCCAGAACCTTGTCCAGACCACCCAGCAGAATATCCGAGGCGCGGACCAGTTGCACGTTCAGGCAGGTATCCAGCACGTCGGACGAGGTCATGCCCTGATGCACGAAACGCGCTTCTTCGCTGCCGACATGTTCGGCCAGATGGGTCAGGAATGCGATCACGTCATGTTTGGTGACAGCTTCGATTTCGTCGATGCGGGCCACGTCGAATTCCACGTCTTTCGCTTTCCAGACGGCTTCGGCGTTTTCGCGCGGGATCACGCCCAGATCGGCCTGTGCATCACAGGCGTGGGCTTCGATCTCGTACCAAATCTTGAACTTGGTCTCGGGCGACCAGATAGAGACCATCTCGGGGCGGGCATAACGCGGGATCATCGGCTTTCCTTGGATATGGTGGTTGGCGCGTTCTTTACCCCCCGTAGCCCTGCGCGGCAAGGGTGGGGCGGTCATATGTAGCGGTTGGGAACGGCCCTAATCATCTGCCAGCAGCGTTTCCACCTGACTGCCACGGGTCAGCGTACCGTGAACCGGGCATTTATCCGCGATCTGGCGCAGCTTTTCGCGCTGATCCGGGGTCAGGTCGCCGTCCAGATGGATGCGGCGGGTGAACAGATCAATCTTGTCGGCATTGCTGGCATCCTGCGCGTGAACTTTGCCCTGCGTGACATCCACCCGCACATGTTTCAGCGGCCAGCCCTTGCGCCGGGCATACATGCGGATCGTCATCGAGGTGCAGGCCCCCAACCCCGCAGCCAGAAATCCATAAGGGGTCATGCCGCGATTGGTGCCGCCATAGGCCAGGGGTTCATCGGCAATGCTGTGATGCAGGGGGCCGGATTGAATATCCTGAAGGAAACCGTCCGGGTCGGCCTCGGATACGCGCACGACACCTTCGGGTGCGCCGGGGGGCGGGGCGGGGTGTTTCAGCGCCAGATAGCGGCTGGCCCATGTGGCGATGACCTGCGCGGCGTATTCTGCATCCGCAGCGCGGGAAATCAGGTGGTCGGCATCATCCAGAGTCACGAAACTTTTGGGGTGTTTGGCGGCCACGAAAATGCCGGTGGCATTGTCGATCCCCACAATTTCATCCCGCGGGGCGTGCAGCACCAAAAGCGCGGCTTTCAAGTGGCCGATGGCATCAATCAGATTGGCCTGTGACACGTCTTTCAGAAAGCTGTCGGTGATCGGAAATGCCCCGTGGCCCAGTTGCACCTGTGCGCAGCCTTCGGTTTCGATGGTGTGAATATCCGTTTCAAACGCTTTCAGAATGTGGGCCGGATCGAATGGCGCGTTCAGCGTGGCAACCGCGCGAATGCCATTGATCTGCGGTGCAGCACGCAACACAGCCGCCCCGCCCAGCGAATGCCCGATCAGCAGGGTCGGGGCCATGTTCCGCCCGGTCAGATAGGTGGCTGCGGCCAGAATGTCCTGTACGTTCGAGGTGAAATTGGTGTTGGCAAATTCCCCCTGCGAATGGCCCAACCCGGTGAAATCGAAACGCAGCACACCGATACCCAGCCCGGCTAGCCGCTGGCTGATCCGGCGGGCGGCGGCGATGTCCTTGGTGCAGGTAAAGCAATGCGCAAATATGGCGGTGGCCTGATGCGGCCCGTCAGGCAGGTCCAGCCGGGCTGCCAGTTGGGCGCCATCATGGCCGACAAAAGTGATGCGTTCAGAAGGCATGAATGGTCTTTCAATTTGTGGATTTCGGGGCGCAGGGGGCCGCTTTACCAAAAGATTAGGGTGTGAGGACGGGCTGCACCAGTTGCCATAAGCTGTCGTCACGCGAAGTTGAGCCACAGAGAACACATAGGGCGTGCGCTGCCGCTTTGCGGTCATCGCAGGCAGGCGGCATATCGGAGGGGTGTTTTGCCAAGGAGAAAAACACCATACGAAAAGGCCATCGCGCGGGGCGACGGCCAGGTCCCTTGCCGCGCAAGGTTGGGGAAAACGGGTTAGCTGACGATTTTCGTTACAATGCCGATCACATCGGCGGTTGCGCCATTGGCATTTAGCGCCGCAAACAGTCCGGTCAGGGACAGGGTGTGAGCTGACAGGCGGAAATCTTCGCCACGAAACAGGTTATACACCATCAGGAATGCCGCCAGCGGCAATGAAAAGACGCCAACAGTGATGGACACGAACCATGTTGCCATACGGGCCACGCTGTTGCGTGGGGCGGCGATTCCGCTTTCTTCCAAGGCTGAATCATCGACGTCTTGGAAACTGCTGCGCAGTTCGGAAAGTTCGTGAATTTCGGTCTGGCTCATGGCCTGTTGGCTGCGGCGGTCATATTCCCGTTCCAACAGCCGCGAGGTGATGTCCACATCCGGGAACCGTCCCGGTGCGCGGGGTGTTTGTGGGCGATCAGGGGCAAGGGCCGGATGGTTCGGGCGCACCACAGCCGCCGGGGACGGAGCCGGAGAGACAGAAGCCATTGCCATCGCCATTTGCGGTTGCGCCAGAATGGGGCCGGGAACCGCACGGACAGGGCGCTGTTGCGTGGTTTGCTCTTTGCGCTTCACGCGGCGGGGCATGACGCGGGCCACGGCTTTGACAAAATCCTGCGTTTCAAGCAGGGTTTCTTCGTCCAGCCATTGAATATAGTCGGGTTCCAGCCAGACTGCCATCTGGCAGGTCAGGCTGGCCAGCGTCGCCTGTGTCGCGCGTTTGGCGGGGGTCGTTTCACTGTCCAGCGGCTGCGTCAGGGATACTTCGATGATCAGCCCGGCATGGTCCAAAATGGCCCGTGCAGATGCCGTTTCATGGTCCAACGGTTCGGGCGTTGCGGGGCCGGGGTGATCGGGGACAGACAGTTCCAGCGTCAGCAGGTCCGAGATGACCTGCACATGGTTTTCGGATTGCACCTGAACGCCGGAAATGCGGTGGCCGTTTGCTTCCAGAACGCGCTGCAAGCTGACGCTCAGTTCAAGCGTGTCGCAATTGCGAGAGGCCAGAAACACCAGCCCAGAAGTATAGCGGTTTTCGTCGGTTTTCATCACTGAGGCTCCGGCCTTCTTATCCTGTTCGTCCTGTTCAATCTGGAGGGGAAAAAGGGAAAGATTATGGCCGAAATTCGGTGACTGCGGGGTAATCCCGCGTCATGGGCGACACTGTTGCCTGTCAACGAACAGTGGGGCGGGAAAAATCCGGGTTGGATGTATCCCTGACCAGAGAGAGGCGCAAAACCGCGCCTATCTGGTTCGGTTTGGGGGTGAAAATTCTCTGCTTTGGGTTGATTCGCAGCGTTGGCCGCTTGGCAAAAGAAAAAGGACGCCCAAAGGCGCCCTTTCCCAAGTCAGTGACTGCTTGATCAACAGCTATAGTACATCTGGTATTCGATGGGGTGGGGGGTATGCTCGTAAGCATGAACCTCGTCCATCTTCAGGGCGATGTAACCATTGATCTGGTCTTTGGTGAACACGTCACCGGCCAGCAGGTAATCCATATCTGCTTGCAGCTCGTCCAGAGCTTCGCGCAGCGAACCGCAAACGGTGGGGATCCCGGCCAGCTCTTCTGCGGGCAGATCGTACAGGTTTTTGTCCATTGCGTCGCCCGGATCAATCTTGTTCTTGATCCCGTCCAGACCAGCCATCAGCAGGGCGGCAAAGCACAGGTAGGGGTTCGCCGCGGGATCGGGGAAACGGGCCTCGACGCGCTTGGCTTTGGGCGATTCAGTCCACGGAATACGAACGCAACCCGAACGGTTACGGGCCGAATAGGCGCGCAGAACGGGGGCTTCAAAGCCGGGGATCAGACGCTTGTAGCTGTTGGTCGACGGGTTGGTGAAGGCGTTCAGCGATTTCGCGTGCTTCAGGATGCCGCCGATGAAATACAGGGCTTCTGCCGACAGATCGGCATATTTGTCGCCTGCGAACAGCGGCTTGCCGTCTTTCCAGATCGACATGTTGACGTGCATCCCCGACCCGTTGTCGCCCTTCATCGGTTTCGGCATGAAGGTCGCGGTCTTGCCATAGGCATGGGCCACGTTGTGGATCACGTATTTGTATTTCTGGATGTTGTCAGCCTGTTCGGTCAGGGTCCCGAAGATCAGGCCCAGTTCGTGCTGACAGGTCGCAACTTCGTGGTGATGCTTGTCGGTTTTCATGCCCATGCGCTTCATGGTCGACAGCATTTCGGCGCGGATGTCCTGTGCTTCGTCCACGGGGTTCACCGGGAAATAGCCGCCCTTGTGTTCCGCGCGGTGTGCCAGGTTGCCGCTTTCGAATTCTGCATCGGTGTTCCATGCTGCGGCTTCGGCGTCGATCGAATAGCCAACTTTCGACGGGGTCACGGAATAGCGCACGTCGTCGAACAGGAAGAATTCAGCTTCAGGCCCCATATAGGCCACATCGCCGATCCCCGAGGATTTCAGGTAGGCTTCGGCTTTTTGTGCGGTGCCGCGCGGATCGCGTTCGTAGGATTCGCCGGTGTCGGGTTCCACGACCGAGCAATGGATGCACAGGGTTTTTTCCGCATAGAACGGGTCAACATAAACCGAGTCAGTGTCGGGCATCAGTTTCATGTCCGATGCTTCGATCGACTTCCAGCCTGCAATCGACGAACCGTCGAACATGAAGCCTTCTTCCAGGAAATCCTCGTCAACCAGATCGGCGACAACCGTCACGTGTTGCAGTTTGCCACGCGGATCGGTGAAGCGGATATCGACGTATTCGATTTCCTCGTCCTTGATGAGGTTAAGAACTGCGTCCTTGCTCATTCTCTTATCCCTTTCTTTGTATTGGGGGTAATTACAGCGCGTCCGAGCCGGATTCGCCGGTACGGATGCGGATAGCTTGTTCAACGGGGCTGACGAAAATCTTGCCGTCACCGATTTTGTCGGTTTTGGCGGCGTCGATGATCGCCTCGATTGCGCCATCAACCAGATCGTCGTCCAGCACAACTTCGATTTTCACTTTGGGCAGGAAGTCCACGACGTATTCAGCGCCGCGGTACAGTTCGGTATGGCCCTTCTGACGACCGAAGCCTTTGACTTCGATCACGCTCAGACCTTGGATACCGGCCTCTTGCAGCGCTTCTTTTACTTCATCAAGCTTGAAGGGCTTGATGATCGCCTCGATCTTCTTCATCGCTTTGGATCTCCTCGCCATGACGTGTTGCAAGCCGACAGATCACTTTCCCTGAACAGCCACAATTAGCTATGGTTATGTCACCGGGAAGGCATGGCTGAAACCGGGGTGAGTGATTAAATTTTGTGCAATTTGCACGAAAAATCATCGAAATTGAATCGCTGAGGCGGGCATAATGACTGAAATTCTGACATCTGCACAAATGCGCAGCATCGAACGTGCCGCTATCGAGTCGGGACAGGCTACGGGGCTGGACCTGATGGAACAGGCCGGTCAGGGCGTGGTCGATGCTGTCTTGGCGCAATGGCCGCAGATGCAGAAAACCCCGCGCTGCGCAGTTGTTTTATGCGGGCCGGGGAACAATGGCGGCGATGGGTTTGTGATTGCCCGCCTGCTGGCGGCGCGGGGCTGGATGGTCGAGGTGTTTTTCTTTGGCCAGATCGACAAATTGCCGCCCGATGCACGAAAGAATTACGATAGATGGCACGGCGGCGTTCACCCCGTTTCTGAATTTCTGGCGCGATCGGCTTGGGACTGCGATCTGGTGATTGACGCGCTGTTCGGCACCGGGTTGACACGCAGTCCAGAAGGGCTGGCAGCGTTGTTTGAGCGAATGAAAGCGCTGCGCGATGGGTCGGCAACGCGACCCGTATGCGTGGCGGTGGATATTCCCAGCGGGCTTTGCGCCGATAGCGGGCGAGTCTTTACGTCAGAGCCGGGTGAACCGGCGGCGATGGCTGATATAACGGTCAGTTTTCATGCCGCAAAACTGGGGCATGTTTTGGCCGAGGGGCCGGATCGTTGTGGCAAACTGGTGGTCGCGGACATCGGACTGGCACAAAGCGGGGCGCCTTCGGTGGTGCAGCAAGTGATGGCCCCCGACTGGCGGTTACTGAACAAAGGGGCGGGGCATAAATTCTCGCACGGTCATGCACTGATCCTGTCCGGTGGGGCCGGGCGCACTGGCGCGTCGCGTTTGGCGGCGCGGGCGGCGTTACGGGTTGGGGCCGGGCTGGTGACGCTGGGGGTGCCGCCTGCGGCCCAGCAAGAGGTGGCCTGTCAGGTGACTGCCATCATGTTGCGGCGCGTGGCTGATGGCGCTGGCCTGTCCGCTGTGTTGCAGGACGGGCGGCTGAATGCCGTGGGGTTGGGTCCGGCGTTGGGGTTGAACGATCACGCGGCGGGGTTGATCGCGGCAACGCTGGCGGCCGGGCGGGCGACTGTTCTGGATGCCGACGCCCTGACGCTTTTGGCCGGGGATCGGGATTTGTGGCAGACATTGCATCCGGGCTGTGTGCTGACCCCACATGGCGGCGAATTTGCGCGGCTGTTCCCGGATATTGCTGCTGACTTGGCCGAATTGCCGTTGCGCGGGCCGATCCGGTCCAAGGTGGATGCCACCCGTGATGCCGCGAAACGGGCCGGGTGCGTTGTGTTGTACAAAGGCGCGGATACGGTGATTGCAGCCCCGGACGGGCGATGTGCGGTTCATGCGGCGGCATACGATCAGGCCGCCCCGTGGCTGGCAACAGCCGGATCAGGCGATGTTCTGACCGGGCTGATTACCGGGCTTCTGGCGCGCGGGATGCTTCCGTTTCAGGCCGCTCAAACGGGCGCGTGGTTGCACGCGGCCGCTGCACGCCGTGCCGGGCCGGGCCTGATTGCCGAGGATTTACCCGAGGCGATACCGACCGTGTTCCGCGATTTGCAGAATGCCGTTTCCAATCTTGTATCAGGAAAGTAATTTTTCCTCTCGCATCCCGTGAAGGGGTTTGCTAAGGAGCGTCGAACCAGCCGTTGGCTGATGAATGTGCGGGTGTGGCGAAATTGGTAGACGCACCAGATTTAGGTTCTGGCGCCGCAAGGCGTGGGGGTTCAAGTCCCTCCACCCGCACCACTTATGTGAATATCTTTAAATAAAATCAGTGGGTTGCGAAGTCGTTCATTATTGCAGTCCCCCTTTGAGTCCCCTTTTTGGTCGTCGTTTGGTGATAAGAATGGAGACTGTGCCAACTGGCCGATCTTCGCATGAAGGGATTTCACGTCGATCTCGGGGGGCGAAGCCCTCGGCTTGTCGTCGAAGACATCCGAAACGCCGTTCAGAAGTTGGTCTTTCCACTGCTTGATTTGGTTGGGATGCAGATCGAACTGGGTCGCCAACTCGCTCATCGTCTTGTTGCCCTTCAAGGCCGCCAGTGCGACCTTCGCCTTGAATGCAGGGCTGTGGTTACGTCGCGGTCGTCTTGTCATCTTCTCTCCTTTGTCTCGGCAACGCTGCCGGAGTGGGAGCAGAAAATCCACCTAACTCAACTGTTCAGATTCGTCGGGCCACCTCTGTTTTGATCGGTTTGATATAGCTGCGCAGTTTGTCGGTGATAACGACCCTTGGTTCAGGACGATATATGTGTTTGGTGCAGCTCTTATGCCAATCTTCCTGATCATGGTCTTTGCAAAGAGCAAAAGGGGGTGATGGGTTTCGATCCTCGCAGGATGGCGCATAATTCCCATACCGCATATGTTCTGCTATTGTTCGCCTTCCTGACAAGAGCAAGGGAATCGTGACCCATGTGCAATCTCTATTCCCAGACGAAGAGCCAAGATGCGATGCGGCATGTTTTTGATGCCATGCTGGAAGAGGGGGAAGAACTGGTGGATCGCACCGGAAACCTGCCACCAATACCCGGCATCTGGCCCGACTATCCCGCACCGATCATTCGGCGAGGCGCGGGGGCGGCTTGGCAATTGACTATGGCGCGATGGGGCATGCCAACCCCGGCCAAATTCCTTGAGGGCAAGCGCGTTGACAAGGGCGTGACCAACATCCGCAATGTCGGTTCGCCCCATTGGCGGCGCTGGCTTGGGGTAGAGCACCGTTGCCTTGTACCTTTTACCAGCTTTTCCGAGCTTGACGGACGTCGCGGTGCCTCGCGTAATTCGCCGGTCTGGTTCGCTTTGGGAGTGGATCGCCCCCTTGGTTTCTTCGCTGGGATACGCACCACATGGACTTCGGTACGCAAACTGAAGGAAGGCGAAGTAACGGCAGAGATATTCGGTTTCCTGACCTGCGAACCAAATGCCGAAGTTGCAGCTGTTCACCCCAAAGCTATGCCCCTGATCCTGACCCGGCCCGAAGACTGGCGATGCTGGTTAACGGCCCCGACCGAGAAGGCGCTGACCCTTCAACGTCCCCTGCCGGATGGGCGGCTTACAATTGTGGCCGAAGGGGTCCGCGAGGATGTGGCTAACCATGTCGGTTAAGAACGATCCGTTCGCGTTGGTCCCGCATCGGGTGCACGAGGCCGAAGGGCAAGGGCGGCGCAGCTTTGCCTTGTTTCAGGCGACGCGTCGAACCGGGCCACTGATCTGGGTCCTGCCTGGCCATGCCTACCATCTGCCGATGTTGCGCGGCCTGCCCGAAGGTGTCGGGCAACGATTGCACCTTGTCCGACCCACAAACGAGGGGGATCTTCTGTGGGCCGTTGAGGAAGCACTGAGGACCACAGGGGTTGGGCTGATCATTGCCGAGCCGGAAAAGCCCCTGTCACTGATCGCTGGTCGGCGTCTGCAACTGGCGGCCGAAGCGGGACGAACAACAGGTCTCATGCTGATCCGCGAGGGGCAGGGCAGTCATGCGGCCGAAACTCGCTGGCGATGTACACCAATTGCATCTGAACGGCGGGACTCGACTCTGCATCGATGGAGTCTTAAGAAGAACAAAAAGGGAACTTCAGGAATCTGGACCGTGCACTGGAATGGCAAAACGGCTTCTGTCCATTCGGTTTCCGCGACTGGCGAGCGACAGTGCGCTGCGGAAACGTCCCCTTGAGGGACCGTTCGCCCTGATCCATCGATCAGGGAACACCGATCATGTGCACTGCCTGAACCCGGAGGCCGAGGCGCGTGGGGTACATTGCGGCATGGCAGCCACTGATGCCCGTGCCATCTGTCCTGATCTGATTACCCGGCCCGCAGATTTGATACGCGAAGCCGCAGCATTGGCCGGGCTTAGACGGTGGGCTGGACGTTATTCGCCAATGGTGGCGCGAGACGGGCCGGGTGGACTGATTGCCGATATTTCCGGCGTGCCGCATCTTTTTGGTGGAGAGCCGGAATTGAGGGCCGATTTACATGCGCGGCTGGAACGGGTTGGCCTGACCTTATCCAGTGCCATCGCCGAAACCCGCGGCGCAGCCTATGCGCTGGCCTGTCATGGCGGCGGCATCCTGCCCGAAGGCACGGTGCAGGACGGTCTTGCCCGCCTGCCGGTTTCGGCGTTGAGGATCGGCAGCGACGTGGCCGAAGGGCTGTCCCGCATGGGATTGAACCGGATCGGGGATCTGGCAAGCTTGCCCCGCGCCCCTCTGGCACGACGCTTTGGCACTGGTCTTGTACTGCGGCTTGATCAGGCCCTGGGCCTTCAGCCCGAGCCGATCTCGCCCGAGGCGGAGGCACCGTATTTCGGGGTGCGGATGACCCTGCCGGAACCGATCGGGGTACAAGCCGATGTGATGGCGGGCCTTAGGCGTCTGCTGGATCGGTTGTGTGCCACTCTGGCTGGGCATCATCGTGGGGCGCGACGTCTGCATCTGGAACTCCACCGGGTTGATCGCGAAATCGCACGGGTGGAAATCGGGCTGGCCCGCCCGATGCGCGATCCAGAGCGCATTGCGGCGCTTTTCGCCAAGGGTGTGGCGGAGGTGGACGCCGGGTTCGGGATCGAAGCCATGCGCTTGGTCGCCCATGTGACCGAAGACCAGCCGCCTGAGCAGATCGGTGGCCCCAGAATCATCCACGAAGATGACGCGCTGGCTGATCTGTTCTCCCGGCTGGGCAACCGGCTGGGATTTGACCGGGTGCTGCGGCTTTTACCGGCAGCCAGTTTAATCCCGGAACGCAGTTTCCTGATAGCCCCCGCCGCTTATAGCGAAGCAGAATCCCCACCTCCGCATCGCGGCCCGGATCGCCCGATCATCATCTTCCCACCCGAATTGGTCACGACAAAAGGACTGGGACAGCCCGGCCATCCCCCCGCCCAGTTCACATGGCGGCGCATGTCCTTCAACACGCTGCGCGCGGATGGGCCGGAACGGATCACCCCGGAATGGTGGTTTGATGATCCCGCCTGGCGTTCAGGATTGCGGGATTACTGGCGTGTGGAAACCCGCGAAGGCGCACGGTTATGGCTGTTTCACACGCCACAGGCCCCGGCAGGATCCACGCAAAACTGGTTCGCACAAGGAGAGTTCGCATGACGGGCTATGCTGAGCTGTGCGTGACCAGCAATTTTACCTTCCTGACTGGAGCCTCGCACCCCGAAGAGCTAATCACCCGCGCAGCCGAATTGGGTCTGGCGGCCATTGCCATCACCGACCGCAATTCGGTTGCGGGGGTGGTGCGGGCGTTCTCGGCGCTGAAGGAACTGATCCGGCTGAAGGATGAGGTCCGCGCGGTTCGCGATGGGTCCGAGTCCGGCCCCGCAATCCGATCTCGACAGGTGACAGATCATTCCAGCCGTCAGATAAGGCAACAGGGGGATTACAACGATATCCCTTACGTTTCACCAGACCTGCCCCTGCCCAAGCTGATCCCCGGCGCCCGGATCGTGTTGACCGATAGTGCGGTGGACTGGCTGGCTTTGCCCACGGATGTCGCGGCCTGGTCTCGGCTGACCCGGCTTTTATCACTGGGCAAACGGCGCGCAGAAAAGGGCGATTGCCACCTGACGCGCAAAGATCTGTCTGACTGGGGGCAGGGCATGGTGCTGATCGCGTTGCCACCCGACCCAATGGAGCCTTCAGATCCAAACCTTGCCAGTGACATCCGGCACATGCTGCGGGCCTTTCCCGGTCAGTGTTTCCTTGGCGCAGCCCCGCGCTATGACGGGCGCGATCCATCGCGGCTTGAGCGGCTGGCGCGGCTGGCTCATGACACCGGCTTGCCGCTTGTGGCCGTGGGCGATGTTATCATGCATCGCGCGGCCCGGCGTCCGCTGGCGGATGTTCTGACCTGCCTGCGGACGGGATGTACCATCGACACGATTGGCGAACGGCGGCTGACCAATGGCGAACGTCGCCTTAAAGCCCCCGAAGACATGGCGCGGATGTTTCACCGCTACCCGGCGGCGATACGGCGCACGTTGGAAATTGCCGACCGTTGCGCGTTTCGGCTGGATGATCTGCGCTATCAATACCCTGATGAGGCACAGGGCGGCGAACCCGCGCAGATGCGACTGGAGAGGCTGTCGCGCAAAGGGCTGTATTGGCGTTATCCCGAGGGGCCGCCCGCCAAAATCGTCACACGGGTCGACAAGGAACTGAAGCTGATAGAGGAAATGGGCTATGCCCCGTATTTCCTGACGGTTCATGACATCGTAGCCTTTGCACGCTCCAAAGGCATCCTGTGTCAGGGGCGCGGCTCGGCGGCAAATTCGGTGGTCTGCTACCTGCTGGGCGTGACAGAAGTGCCCCCAGAAAGCATCACCTTGATTTTTGAGCGGTTCATTTCAAAGGAGCGCGGTGAGCCGCCAGATATCGACGTGGATTTTGAACATGAACGCCGCGAAGAGGTCATCCAATGGATTTACGAACGCTATGGCCGCCACCGGGCGGGGCTGACTGCGACTGTGATCCATTTCCGGTCACGCGCCGCGATCCGCGAGGTTGGCAAGGTGATGGGGCTGAGTCAGGACGTGATTGCCCGACTTGCGGGGCAGATCTGGGGATGGTCCTCCAGCGCGCCGGGTGCGGATCGGATGCGCGATGCCGGGATCGACCCAACGGACGGGCGCGTGGCGCTTGCGGCCCGGCTGATTGGCGAAATCATCGGATTCCCAAGGCACCTGAGCCAGCATGTCGGCGGTTTTGTTATCACCCACGGGCGGCTGGACGAACTGTGTCCCATCGAGAATGCGGCGATGGAGGATCGCACCATCATCGAATGGGACAAGGACGATATTGACGCTCTTGGCTTGTTGAAGGTCGATGTTCTGGCGCTTGGTATGTTAACCTGTATCCGCAAGGCGTTTGCGCTGTTGAAAGATCACCGCCACCTGCCGCTGAGCCTTGCCACTGTCCCGCCCGAAGATCCGGCAGTTTATGATATGCTGTGCCGGGCTGACGCGATCGGGGTGTTTCAGGTAGAAAGCCGAGCGCAGCTTAATTTCCTGCCGCGTATGCAACCGCGCACGTTCTACGATCTGGTGTGCGAAGTTGCCATCATCCGGCCTGGTCCGATTCAGGGCGGTATGGTGCATCCCTTCATCAATCGGCGTCAGGGCAAGGAGCAGGTCGAGGATTTTGGCCCCGCCATGATGGAGGTTCTGGGGCGCACCTATGGCGTGCCGTTGTTTCAGGAACAGGCCATGCAGATTGCCGTGGTCGCGGCGGGGTTTTCGGCAGCCGAAGCGGACCGATTGCGCCGCTCACTGGCAACGTTCAAGCGAATGGGGACCATTGGCGCGTTTCGGGAGCGGTTCGTCTCCGGGATGCTGGCGCGCGGATACGAGGCGGATTTTGCGGAACGCTGTTTCGCCCAGATCGAGGGTTTCGGCAGCTATGGTTTCCCTGAAAGTCATGCCGCAAGCTTTGCCCGGCTGGTCTATATTTCCGGGTGGCTGAAACGACATCATCCGGCGGTGTTTACCTGTGCGCTGCTCAACAGCCAGCCAATGGGGTTTTATGCCCCGGCGCAGCTTGTGCGGGATGCACGCGAGCACGGTGTCGAAATCCGTACCGTATCCGTTAACCATTCCGCTTGGGATTGCACGTTAGAGCCACGCAGCGACGGGGCACTGGCTCTGCGCCTTGGGTTTCGCCAGATCAAGGGTCTGCGCGAAGAAGATGCGGTATGGATCGAAGCCGCCCGTGGCAATGGGTATGCGGATGTCGAAAGCCTGTGGCGCCGAGCCGGACTTCGCCCCGATGCGCTGGAGCGATTGGCTGAGGGGGATGCATTTGCCCCGCTCGGTCTGAATCGTCGCGATGCGCTTTGGGCGGCCCGTGCGCTGCGGGGGCCTAAACCCCTGCCGCTGTTCGGTGCCGATGGCGAAGGCGGGGTTGAGCCTCAGGTCACCCTGCCGGCAATGACGCTGGGTCAGGAGGTGGTCGAGGATTACCTTGCCCTGCGCTTATCGCTCCGCGCTCATCCGATGGAGATTTTGCGTGCCCACCTGCCAGAAAGCCTGCCGCATGAGCGGCTGGTCCGGGCCAACGGACGCGTCACTGTGGCAGGCCTTGTCATCACACGCCAACGCCCCGGCACGGCCTCGGGCGTGATTTTCCTGACGCTGGAGGATGAAACAGGCGTGTCCAACGTGGTGGTCTGGACCAAAGTCTACGAGGCGTTTCGCAAGGCGGTGATCGCGGGGCGGTTGCTGCGTGTCACGGGCCGGATTGAACGCGAGGGGCAGGTGATACACCTTATTGCCGAGAGGATCGAGGACCTCTCATCCATGCTTGCCAGCTTGGGGCGACCGGCAAAGGATGCAGTGGCGCACCCGGCTGAAACACACACTGGCCCCACCGCCCGGCACCCGCGCGAGCAAGCCAAAAAGCTGTTTCCAAGCCGGGATTTCCATTGATCCGGAAGACTTGCACCCATGATCAGGCCGGGGCATGTATTACGGCAGCCCTTCAAATCAGAGATCTGCCTATGGCCCGCGCTCCCGCCCTGTCCGTTGATAAGCTGAAAGACCTTGGGGTCGATAAACTGGCGCAGCTGGTACTGGACGAGGCCGAGCGAAACGCTGGTTTTAGACGGCAGGTCAAGGCGGCGGTGGTCGGAAAAGCTGGTCCCGAAGCGATTGTTAAACTGATTGATCGGCGGTTGTCCGGGTTGACGCGGGCCAAGAGTTTTGTCGACTGGGACAAGGCCCGCGCCTTTGCCGACGATCTGGGCAGTCTGGTGGATACACTTACCTCCGAACTTGGGCCCGCTGCCCCAGCACTGGCCATCGATCGGCTACTGCGTTTCATTGCGACCCACGAGCAGGTGTTTGAGCGCGTCGACGATTCATCGGGGCGGGTTCAGGACGTTTACTATCAGGCGATTGCCGCAATAGGGGAACTGGCGCCGAACCTGAGCGCACCGGATGCGGATCAGTTGCCCGAGAAAATCATGGCCACATTAGGAGAAACCACGCATGGATATCTGGATGATGTCACCAGTGTCGCGGTGCCACATTTGCCGCCAGAAAGTCTTATCCGTTGGGATGGCACCCTGAAACACGCGATCATCCAGCGACAGGCCGAGGAAGCGGGTCGACCCTCGGATGGCTGGTTCTATTCGATGACCTCACAATGGGCTTCAATGCGTCAGACGATTGCTTTGGCACGCGGGGATATCGATCTCCTGATTGCGCTGGAGGAGAAGAAAAAAACGCAGATGCAGGATACGCTGGGCATTGCGGCTCAGCTTATGGAGGCCGGGCGCAATGCCGAGGCGTTGGCGTGGGTGCGTAAACCGGGGCGGCACACGTTAGGCGAGGCCAATAACGATCTGTCTGCGAAGCGGGTTAGTCTGGAAGCCAGCATTCTGGAGGCCACAGGCGATAAACCCGCCGCGCAAGCTCTGCGTTGGCAATGCTTTGAGGTCTCGTTATCCGCCGATATATTGCGGGAATACCTGCACCATCTGCCTGATTTTGAGGATATTGAGGCCGAAGATCGTGCACATGCGTTGGCATTATCTGCGGATAAACCTGAACAGGCACTGCAATTTTTCCTGGATTGGCCGCGTCTGGATCTGGCGGCAAAGCTGATCATGACGCACCCCCAGCATTGGAACGGTGGCCATTGGCACACCCTGCCGAAAATCGCGCTCCTGCTGGAGCACGACTTTCCGTTGGCCGCGACCATACTCTACCGTGCGCTACTGGACGACATTCTGAAACACGCGCGCTCCAAGGCATATGGGCATGGCGCAACTTACCTTGGAAAGCTGACCCTGTTGGCCAAAGAAATTGAGGTTGCTGGTTTAGGCGAAATAGTCAGTCATGCAGCCTATCTTGCCAACCTTCAACAAACGCATTCCCGCAAGTCCGGGTTCTGGGCCCGTGTCGGTGCAGGGTGACGATAGCTGCCGTCTCTATGGGCGATTGATAATAATCAGGTCGCGTTCAGGTATCGAAATGTCCAGATCAAGGGCTTTCGCGATCCATTTCGCTTGTTCGGCCATTGCATCGCCCAGTCTTTTGCGGGCTGGGCCAGACATTGCGGGGATATACGCCACAACGTTTTCGATCAGCTCTTGCATTCGCGTCTGCATGGGGGCGGTGAAACTGCGAAACCCCAGATCCGTTACAAAAAGCCTCAGGTCTTCCAAAGTCAGGTCATCGGTCATTTGTGCGTGGCCAATATCGAACGAAAGTTGATGCGTCACGCCATCGTCAATCAGCGTCGGCACGATGTCATAGAAAGGCGCCAACTGAGGCCGATCCGGGCGCGCGCCCGTGTAAAGCAAGCTGTGGTTCTTGGCGTGATTGTCGGTATTGCCAAGCAGAAGGTTAACAATCGTTCCCTCCAGAAACGCCAGCCGGGCCTGCGCCGGAGCATCACATGCGGCCAGAACCTTGCTGACGCTGCGGGCCGAAAACACCCGATCCCCAGCTCCGTTGCGTTGATATTTCAAAAGCGGGCCAAGCCCCAGTGCCTGACAGAAGTCCTCTTGATGGATGCGGTGAACCTTGCCGTCTTTTATCTCTCGATCAAAGCGAGTGATCAAAAGCCCGCGCAAATCCTCACCACCCATCGGTTCAGTTTGCGCAACCGGGTGGTTCATCAGAGCGCCTGCGATCTGCATCAGGATATGTTCGTGATCGACCAACCGTATGTCATTGGGGCGTGGCACCTTCAGAATATGGGTGGTCGGTGCCCCGCTACCCGCACGCGGCAGGGCAAAACGGCCATCCGGCAAACGCGTGAGCGCAACCTTGCCCTGCACCCCAGCCAGCGGCGAGGGATCGTTCGTGTTTTCTGGCATCCTGCGCTTGTCGCGCAAGGATCGCATAATCGCTGTTAACTGATCCGCGCTGATCGGATCATAGTCCGCCACCAAATCCCCCGGCTGTTTGGCCGGGGCGGCGCCTTCCGGCACCACGGAAATTGCGCCGGGGCAATCCTTACCCAGATGATACAGCAGGCCAACGATATCTGTCTGATCAATCCCATACTTTTGCATGACCTGATCGCGCAGGGCGTTTTCAAACAGCAGATTGTCAAAGAACCCCCTCGTCACGACATCGCCGAAAACCTTTTTGGTCAGCGGTAGCGATTGCGAAATGGGATATGGCAGATCAAGGTTATGATATGCATAAGAAATTCCCCCATCATCGGCACGGGTCAGTGCGCCGACAGGATCGGGTATGCCTTCAAGATATACATCAAGTCGCAACATGATCAGAACCCGGCCGTCAGTTCAATGCCCAGACCTTCGCAAAGAGCAAGCGCCACGCCGATCCCGCTTTTTTCATTTCCGCGCTCTACCGCGATAATCGTGGGGACCGAAATACCTGTTTGCAAGGCAAGCATTTTCTGCGTGATGCCCAATGCTTTTCGCCGTTTGCGGATTACAGCGCCGATTTCCTTAGCCGAGCGGATCGTTTCCTGTTTGGACATCATAGATAAACTCAAGAAAGCTTTAGTTTAGGTCGACCTGTATAGCATTAACCATAATAACTCAAGACTTCTTTATTTTATACCCTATGTCGCACGAGTTGCGGAAAAACTAAAGAATTGCTTATTTCCTCAGGGGCGTGGCCGTAGAATTTACGCTCAGATATCTTGCCGGTCTGTTTGGCTCTGGATCGAAGGTCGCGATTGCTGATGTATATCCAGTTAGCTACTTTATCTGGGAACCAGACTTGCACTATCTGGATCATAGCGAAAGTTTGTGATGGAACCATCCCGGATCTTCTGGACCGCCTCGTCGATGACGAACAGCGGCACCAGGAACCACTCACGGGGCATCACGGGACGGCCGAACCGATCCGGAATTTCGATGTCGAGCTGTGCTGTACCGAAAATCCGGTGGATCAGGTTTTCAAGCCGGGTCTGGTTGATGTTGTAGAGCTCATAGGTCGCCACAACCTCGACCGGCGCCATGAGGAAGGTCGGTTGAAGATGCGCACCGGCAATCCTCTTCTCGACACCCAATGTGGTCACGCCAATCTTGTGCACCAAGTCCCGGTTCTCGGACACCATCGGATGATCGGACTTGCTGCGCAGGACATAGATCGTGCCGGTGGTGCTATCGCCTTCTTCGGGGGCGTCCGCGAACAACGGCCCTGCAACTGACTCGGTAATCCTCCGACCGGATTCATCCTTGTTCAAAGCTCGTTGGAGCGAACGCATCAGCATTCTGCTTTCCATGCCATTGTCGAAAATCACGCGCAGACGGGCATCCGTCCGACCTTGATCGGTAAGGGTCTCCTCGCCCATCTCCGCGACATAGGCCTTTTGCCCCGCAACGATGAAGAAACGGCCCTTCTGGATCTCAGCCTTCAACTCGAAGGGACGGGTTTCACGCTGCCCGGCATCCAGTTCACGCTGAACCTTCTCGAACAGCGGTTGGAACGTCTCGAAATCCTCACAACGCTGACGGTTTGCAATGTCCTCCGCCTCCTTGCGTTCGGCGTTCGAACGGACATGCTTCAACTCGGTGATAGGGGAGGCTTCGACCTCGACGCCAAGCGCGGCAAGCAACGCATCGTCATCCAGATCATCGGCAACAGGCGTCACCTCGGCTCCGGCAAGCAAGCCCTCATCATCGAGGTCGGCAAGAAGGTCAGCGGCTTCCGGCAACTCCCGCAGCCGTTGAAGGCGCACGGCATAAAGCCGTTCGAAAATATCGCCGTCCTCGGAATGCTGAGGCAGGCGTCCATGCTCGGCGACGAATTTCTGGATGTCCTCGAAGCCAGCGATGATCCGTTCCTCGCGGGGCGTCCGCGTGACCTGTTTTTTCTTTTCGACCTCGATACCCAGCTCGGACAGCAGGGCATCGTCATCATCGGTGAACATGTTAGCCATTCATCGCCTCCTGCTTCATGCGCGTGAGGAAGGCCACGCCTTCAGCCATGCGTTTCTCCCAGGCATCTGTGGAGGTCAATGACGGCAGCCGCCCGCGCTCCTGTTTGAACTTCACAGCACGCTTGGCGAGGTCTCGGGCTTCCTCCGGGGACAGTTTGATCTTCTTGGCCTCGATCACCGCGGCCACCTCTTTCAGGCTTTCCTCGCTCATGGTCTTGGCAAGGATCGCATAGGCCTCGCTGAACGGATTGATCCGGTCGATCAGGTCGATGTCCAGCTCCTTGACGCTCATGGCGAACTGGCGAACGCCATCGACAAAGGCGGTGTTGGACGGCGCCTCGGTGCCATCCCCCAACAGCGTCTTCTTGGCCTGCTGCGTAAAATTCATCGCGGCAATGGCGTGTTGACGCACGGCCTCCTGATCGGCCTCGTCCAGCTCGGGGTACTTGTCGCGAACGATCTTGCCCATCTTCACCTGGGTCAGCTCTTCCGGAACCATTTCCTCATCGAACAGCCCACGTTCAATCGTGGTCTTGTCCTGCACGAAGGCCGTGATGACCTCGTTCAGGTCGTTCTCACAGATGCGGTTCGCTTCCGCGCTCTTGGGCTGGGTCAGGCCCTTAATCTCGATCTGGAACGTGCCCTTCTGCTCATTGAAGCCCACGTTGCACTTGCTGTCGTCATAACCGCCCTCACCATAATCGAAGCCGTCCTGCGGTTGGCTGGCGGGCGTCTTGGGTTTGAACTCGAACTTGGGCGTCAGCACCTGCTCCATCAGCAAGCTCGCCGCGATGGCCTTCAGGGTATCGTTGACGGCTTCGCGCACCGCTTCTTCTGAAGCATCCGGTTCAGCGATCAGGTTGGTGAAACGCGCGTGGGTCTTGCCCTTCGCATCCCGCGTGGCCCGTCCGATGATCTGCACGATCTCCGTCAGGCTCGACCGATAGCCCACGGTCAGGGCGTGCTCACACCAGATCCAATCGAAGCCTTCCTTCGCCATCCCAAGCGCGATGATGATGTCCACATGATCGCGGTTTTTCTTCTGGCTCGGGTCTTTGAGAGAGGCGGAAACCTTGTCCCTCTTGGCCGGATCATCGTCCACCAGGTCGGCAATCCGCAGCACCTTGCCATCGGGGCGCTTCACAAGCTGAAAGCCCGTGGCCGGGTCGGTGCCCTGCCAATCGCCTAAGGCGTCGATAATGTGCTCGACCTCCCGATGCTTGTCCTTCGTGCTTTCGCGAGAATTGACGTTCGGGATGTGCAGGATGGTCTTCTCGGTCGGGTCCAGCACCTTCAGCAGCTCGTCAGCATAGGAACCGCTGTAGAAGAAATACCCGATGTCGAGCGTCTTCAGGTAGGTATAGCCGCTGAGCTGTTCGTAATAGGTGTAGGTCACGGTCTCGAACCGCGCCTCATCCTCGGGCGACAGGACGGCCTCGGTGTCGCCGCGGAAATACGATCCGGTCATGGCGACCACATGCGCCTTGTCACGGGCGATCAGGGTGCCGAGATGCGCGCCCAGCTTATTGTCGGGGTTGGCCGAGACATGGTGGAACTCGTCCACCGCGATCAGCCGGTCATCGAAGGCCTCGATCCCGAACTTGTCGACGGCAAAGCGGAAAGTGGCGTGGGTGCAAACGAGGATCTGGTCGTCGCCTTCCAGGAACTTGCCGACCGCCCCTACCTTGCCGCTGTCACCACCGGGCGCGTTGCAGAGGTTCCAGCGCGGCGCGACGGTCCAGTCGGCCCAAAATCCGAACTTCGACAGCGGCTCATCGGCAAAGCTCGATCCGATCGACTTCTCCGGCACCACGATGATGGCCTGCTTCAGACCCTGATTGTGCAGCTTGTCGAGCGCGATGAACATCAGCGCCCGGCTTTTCCCCGAGGCGGGCGGCGACTTGATCAACAGGTATTGCTCGCCCCGCTTTTCATAGGCGCGCTCCTGCATGGTGCGCATCCCAAGCTCGTTGGACTTGGTGGAACTGCCATTGGCCGGATAGGAAACGGAAACAGAGGGAACAGACTTGGTCATGCGGAAATCCTGTAGTCTTGCAAATAGGTGATGGCCCATGCAGGCGGGCTGGGCCAACTGCGGAAACCTTTCTCATGCCAGGTTATGCTGGCATCGCCGATCAGACCATTTGTCTCCAAGTGCCGAACAAAGGCATCATGGTCATAGAGATAGGCTTCATCGCCATGCAGAAAGGCGACGTAGATCTGTTTGCCGAGGTACTTCCTGTCGATGACCAGCCGCCCCTTCAGCTGCACCTTGAGGAAGGTTTCACCATCAACGTGAACCGCGATGAAATCTGCCCCCTGCCAATCATCCGTCAGGCGAATGCAGTTGAAGCCGTAGTCCGCCATGCGGGCCGCGATCTTATGAAAATTGTAGTTTTCCCGCTGTCGGGAGTTGAGGTCGGCATAGGGGACACGGGCGAACATCTCAGGCCGGAACCTTCGTCGTCATCTTGGTGTACATGTCGAAGAGCTTTTCGAGGCGTTCGGTGTCGTTCTTGAAGCGGCGACCGATGTAGATGCGTTCCAGGGTCTCGTCGTTGCGGTCATGGGCCGCGCGGAGGTTGGCGGGCATTTTTTCGGGGTCGTAGAGGTCTGCGATGGTGGCCGGGAAATGCGCCTCGCGTGCCAGAAGGATGTCTTCGGCGCAGCGGGTCAGGTCTTCGCGGTTTTTATCGGTCAGCTTGGGGACCGGGAAGGTGTTCCAGCCCATTGTGTTTGAGTAGCGGAAGTCCGTTTTCATTTTGCCGCAAACCGTTGCGATCCAGATCAGGTGTAGTTTGGAAAGAAGCAGAGACAGGTTCCAAATAGGTGCATCGTAGAGGGCGAAACACAGGTTAGTGACAGTTGACCGATTGTCGATCAAGCCAGCCGGAAGGTATCCGCGATTTTCGGATGACACACAGGGCATGGCGATCGTTTGCTTGGTGCCGATGTTCATTTCACGCATTTGATGAGCCCGCTTACCCATCTCATTGGCGCCTTTGTCACGGC
This sequence comes from Thalassovita litoralis, assembly GCF_900182725.1. Taxonomy (GTDB): domain Bacteria; phylum Pseudomonadota; class Alphaproteobacteria; order Rhodobacterales; family Rhodobacteraceae; genus Thalassobius; species Thalassobius litoralis. The sequence goes on along the minus strand of NZ_FXTO01000013.1, from coordinate 3,546 downwards.
TGGCAAGGCGCATGGTCCGCACGCCTTCAATGCGAGCTTTGATTGGTGCGATTTGCATGGCTTCGGCAAGGTGCTGATCTTCAACCCAGAGGCAATACCGCTCCTGCCCGCGAATGAACTCAGCCGAGCCATAAATGCGCCGAATGAAGCGCTTGTGTTGATTTGGGTTAAGACCGAGGGCTGCAACCTCGTCGGAACTCATAAGTAGGTTGCCGCCATCGTATGGCATGTTTCCTCGAAGCATTTCCGTAGCCCCACCGATGGGGCACGAGGACTTGACTACCATGACATTGGGCGCAGCAACCAAATAAGCATTGATGTTATGGCCTTCCTTAAGCACTGTTTCGCCAGCAGCATCCAAGGCGTAAAGTTTCTTAACCGCGCTCGCATGCTTAGAGATCGCCACAATTGCGACTGTTACGCCAGCGTTATGGCTGGCAAGGTTTGCCCACTTGAACGAGGTATGAGCAAAGGCAATCTCATGGCCTGTTTCAAGAACCAGTGGCCACAGGATGGGCACTTGTTGACCTTGGCAGATCGAATTTGTGGTAACGAAAGCAGACACTGTGGGTGTATGGAGTCCATAGTCAGCCGCCTTCATGAACCAGCCAGCAACATAGTCGAGGGACTTCCAGCTTTTTGTGCGCCCATCAAAAATGCGCTGCAAATCGGCTTTTTGCTCTTTGCTTTGCCAAGTTGAGCCAAGATAGGGTGGGTTTCCGCAGATATATGTCTCACCCCCCTCATTCTCGAAATCGATCTGCGCCTGATCCAGCGGTGTCTGAAACAGATCGTCCGCCTTCACCTTCACACCCGTCCCCGTGGGCGGACAAATCGACAGCCAGTCGAGCCGCAGAGCGTTGCCACAGGTGATCCAGTTCTGACTGTCCAGCGGCAGGAACTCGGCTAGGGCTTCCTTCTGGCCGCGATAGGTCACGTCGCACTGGTATTCCGCGATGATCAGCGCCAGCCGGGCGATCTCGGCCGAGAAATCCCGGATCTCGATACCGCGGAAATTGGTCAGGGGAATGTCCGTCTTGCGATCAGCCTCGCCTCGACGGCGGTTGATCTCGGCCTCGATCGCGCGGAGCTGCTTGTATGCGATGACAAGGAAGTTGCCCGACCCGCAGGCGGGGTCGAACACCCGGATTTTGGCGATGCGGTTTCGCAGGTTCAGCAGCTTGCGGGCATTGTCGCCCGCCTCCTCCAGCGCCGCGTTCAGGTCATCAAGGAAGAGCGGGTTCAGCACCTTCAGGATGTTCGGCACGGAGGTGTAGTGCATACCCAAGACAGAGCGTTCGCCCTCATCCGCGACCGCCTGGATCATCGAGCCGAAAATGTCGGGATTGATCTTGGTCCAGTCCAGCCCGCCGATATGGCTGAGATAACGCTGCGCGATCTTGGAGAAGCGCGGCACCTCGGTCGAGCCGGAGAACAGGCCACCATTCACATAGGGGAAGGCATCGGCCCAGCGGGGCAGATTGGCGCTGGCACGGTCCTTTGTGGCTACGTTCATCGCGCGGAAAATTTCGCTGATGACCTCATGCGTGTTGGTGCCGTCGCGGTTCGACATGCGGTCGATCGTGCCGGTGAACAGATCGGCGGTGGTGAAGATGTCGGTATCTTCCGCAAAGAAGCAGAAGATCAGCCGCGCCATGAAGTGGTTCATGTCGTGCCGACGCTCGGCCTTGCCCCAATCGGGGTTGTCCTTCAGCAGCTCGACATAGAGGCGGTTCAGGCGGCCCGTCGCCTTGATGTCAAAGGCGCTTTCCTTGATCTGCTTGACGGTCGAGATGCCCGCGAGGGGAAGGAAGACGCCAAAGCTGTCGGGGAAGTCCTTGTAGGCGCAGGCCACAGTGTCGCCGCCGATCAGATCCTCGGCCTCGAAGGTCTGGCCGTCCGTGGCGAGGATGAACTTGGCCTTGTGTTTGGCCGTGGCGGGGCTGCCCTTGAGCGCGGCGAGGGTCTGGGAGACTTCGCCCGGCGCGCAGGTTGCCATGTGGATGTTGTTGCGTTGCAGCACCCCGCCCAGGTCCGACTTGTTGGTGTCGCCCTTGCGCAGCTTCTTGATCTCGGTCGCCTTGCGCCCAAAGGCCTCAAGGAAGGCATAGGGAAATTCCGCCGCATCAAAGGGAGCCTCGGCGAGGTCGGAAATGGCCTGCTCGATTTCAACGGGGTTCATGGGGTCTGCCTCGTAAATGGCTGGACTTCGATCTCATGGGCACGCGCCATGACCGTCTCCAACTCGTGGTTCATTTGTCGCTCCATCCAAGAGCGGGCGGAGGTGCCGAACGCCTTCTCAAGGCGCAGCGCCATCTCCGGAGAAATGCCGGATCGCCCGTTCAGGAGGTTGCTGAGGGTCTGACGGTTGCACCCAAGCACCTGTGCGGCGTCGGTGACGGACAGGCCGTTGGGATCAAGGCATTCGCGTCGAACAAGGATTCCGGGATGGGTCACGTCTGCTCCTCAGTTTCGACGAGCGTATGGTGATAATTGTCGATTATCAATCAGATTTCGACCGCGATAAGGCCGGAAAGGAAGTCGAACGACCTTGCGTGTCACATCGACATCAAAAGTCTGAAAGCCGACTTAGGGTGACTGATAAGGCCCGCGCCTAAGCGCGGCGGCAAAGCCCCGTTGTCAGAAGGTGGGTTGTTCAATGAAGGTGCAAGTGCCCAGCAGGACATGTTCAGCAGCCCTGCCCCCAATACGGAAAGCGAAGCGATCACCATCGAGCCTATCCGTGAACGAGCGGCGGTGCTGCGCGGTGTTCCGCAAGATCGCCCCCATTCTGTCAAAGGCGTATCCCTGAAATGGGATGCCAAAGCAGGCGGATTTGTCTTCTCGCGCAAGAACACTGACAAGGTGAGCGAGGCTGTTGGGCTACTGACTGCCTTTGAAAGAGGGCGCCAGCGCTCCGAACGGTCTTCATCGCGGCTCGAAGATATTTGGGAAGGCTCGATTTCCTCTTCCCCGCTGACGCGGATCGAAAATAAGCCTGATGCGCTCGAAAACAAGAAGCGGAGGGGTAATCTCCCCATTTTTAACGGGATGCATCCGTAGAACTTTGAATCGCCCCGAGTTTGTCGGAGACCATCAACCTAAGTAAGGATGATGGTTATGACAAAAAGCAAAATGGCAAATCGCTATTCGCCCAAGGTCCGCGCGCGTGCGGTGCGGATGCTGTTCGAGCATCAAGGCTCATACGAAACGCAGGCGGGCGCGATCGCGGCCATTGCACCCAAGATTGGCTGTAATCCCCAGACCCTGCGCGAATGGGTCAAGCAGGCTGAGAAGGACAGCGGCATGCGCGATGGCGTGACCACTGAGGAACGGGACCGGATCAAGGCCCTGGAACGTGAGGTCCGGGAGCTTCGGCAGGCGAATGAAATTCTCCGCAAAGCGTCGGCGTTTCACCCGCCACTCGAACCAGTGGCGTGACGGGTTCAACTTTGCGCAGGCGGAACTCGACCGCCCACTGAAGCGATGATCGCTTTTATTGAAGATCAGCGCATTGTTTACGGCGTCGAGTCGATCTGCAGGGTT
>NZ_FXTO01000012.1 GCF_900182725.1 Thalassovita litoralis | reverse complement strand
GGCGGCGGGTCGCCACCCGATATGACCGCTGCCCCGAAGTCTTCCTCTCGGCCATCGCTCTCGCCGCAACAGTCATGTTTTGGTTATGAGTCCTGAGCCTAAACCGCTTTTGGCAGGGCAAACATTAACATGGCGGAAATGAACGCATGAAAAACCCCAGAACCGAGGCGGGCAAAGAAGAACTGCGCAAAGCACGACGCGAAAGCCGGGGGCTTTTCTGGGCGGTAGCGATTTTCAGCTTTGTGGTAAACATCCTGATGCTGACTGGCCCGCTCTATATGCTACAGGTCTATGATCGCGTTTTGGGCAGCCGTTCGCTGGAGACATTGTTCGGACTGACCCTGATTGTCGCGTTTTTATACGGCATGATGGGCCTGCTGGATTTTTCGCGGGCGCGGATCATGGCCCGTGTCGGATCGCGGTTTCAGGCCCGTCTGGACAAACGGGTCTTTGACGCGGTGATCCGCAAATCGGCCATTGCACCGGATGAAAGCAGCGCAACCGGGTTGCGTGATCTGGAATCGATCCAGCGTATGCTGATTTCCCCGGCGCTGATGTCACTATTCGATATGCCGTGGACGCCTCTGTTCCTGTTTGGGATCATGCTGTTTCACCCTTGGCTTGGCTATCTGGCGATCGGCGGGGGGGCGGTTCTGATCGTCATGACCATCCTGAACCAAACCACGACACGCCTGCCCATCGCCAAGGCGAATATGGCCACGGTTCAATCTGAAAAAATTGCCAACCAGATGATTAACGAGGCCGAAATGGTGCAGGCCATGGGGATGCGGGACGCATCATTCCATCGCTGGCAGGTTGCCCGTGATCGGACCTTGCAGGAATCGCTCGCGGCCTCGGATGCGGGTGGGCTGTTCAGCACGCTGACCAAAACCTTCCGGCTGTTTCTGCAATCGGCCATGTTGGGCTTGGGGGCCTATCTGGTGCTGGCCGGGGAACTTAGCCCCGGCGCAATGATTGCCGGGTCAATCCTGATGGGGCGGGCCTTGGCCCCAATCGAACTGGCCATCGGGAACTGGCCTATGTTCCAGCGGGCCGCCAAAGGTTGGGCCAATCTTTCCGAATTGCTGGGGACGGTCCCGGTAGAACCGCCACGCACCGCCCTGCCCGCCCCAAAGGCAAAACTGGACGTACAACAATTAACGATGGTTCCTCCCGGACAGTCCCAAGCAACACTGCGGATGGTCAATTTCACCGTTCAACCGGGTCAGGCTGTTGGGGTTATCGGGACTTCGGGCGCAGGAAAATCCACATTGGCACGGGCAATCACCGGCCTCTGGCGCCCTGCGGGGGGAAAAATTCGGCTGGATGGGGCCGCATTGGATCAATACGAACCCGGCATTCTGGGCCAATTGATCGGCTATCTGCCGCAACGGGTAGAGTTATTCGATGGCACGATTGCCGAAAATATCGCCCGCCTGTCCCCCAACCCGGATGCCGAAAAAATCGTGACTGCGGCCAAGCGGGCCGATGCGCATGACATGATCCTGAAAATGCCCGATGGCTATGATACCCGCGTTGCGGCATCCGGCGGGCGTTTGTCAGGCGGGCAAATTCAACGGATCGGGCTGGCGCGTGCCATGTATTCCGACCCGGTGATTCTGGTGCTGGACGAACCGAACTCCAATCTGGACAACGAAGGGTCAATGGCCCTGAACCGCGCCATCAAGGCCATGAAGGACGAAGGCAAAACCGTGTTGATCATGGCACACCGCCCCGCCGCCATTCAGGAATGCGACATGCTGCTGATGCTTGAAGCCGGGCAAGTGCGGGCCTTTGGCCCCAAAGAAGAGGTGCTGAAAAAGATGGTGCAGAACCACCAGCAAATCGCCCGTGACGGCAACCCCGGAGGTGTGCAATGACCGATCCTGTCAACACCCGCATTTCCGTTCGTGGCCCATTACTGGTGGGGGTGTTCGCCTTGGTGCTGTTGGTCGGCGGCTTCGGCGGCTGGGCGGCCTTTACCAATATTTCCGGCGCTGTCGTCGCCTCGGGGCGGATCGAGGTGGATCAGAACCGACAAGTTGTACAACACCCTGATGGCGGCGTGATTCAGGAAATTCTGGTTTACGAAGGCGATACAGTCACCGCTGGGGAATTGCTGATCCGTCTGGACCCTGCTGACCTTCTGTCGCAATTGAACATTGTCGAAGGGCAGCTTTACGAATTGATGGCCCGGCGCGGGCGGTTAGAAGCGGAACGCGATGCCCGCGACCAGATCAATTATGATCCAATGCTGTTAGAAGCCGCTGATCAGAACCCCAAAGTGGCTGCGCTGGTGCAGGGGCAGACCCAATTGATGCAGGCCCGGTCTGACTCGATCCGGCAGGAAGTGGAACAACTGAAAAAGCGCCGCGATCAGATCGAAAATCAGATCGAAGGCGTGGATGCCCAACGGGCTGCGCTCAACGCGCAATTGGACCTGATCAAGGAAGAGCTGGACAGCCAGCGCACCCTGCTGGACAAAGGTCTGGCACAGGCGGCGCGCGTTCTGGCCCTGCAACGGGAAGAAGCGAAACTGGCCGGGCAAGTCGGCCAATTGACCGCAGAACGCGCCCAAGCCGAAGGCCGGATTACCGAAATTGATCTGGAAATCCTGAAAAAGGAAACCCTGCGCCGCGAGGACGCGCTGACCACCCTGCGCGATCTGGAATATCGCGAACTGGAATCCGCCGAAAAACGCCATGCCATCCGGCAGAAACTGGACCGGCTGGACATCCGCGCCCCGGTTTCCGGGATCGTCTACGGGATGCAGTTTTTTGCCCCCCGGTCCGTGATCAAACCGGCAGACCCGGTTCTGTTTCTGGTGCCGCAGGACCGCCCGCTGGTTATCGCCGCACAGGTATCCCCACTGCATATCGACCAAATCTATGTCGGTCAGGAAGCAACGCTGCGGTTTTCCGCTTTTGATCAGCGGCAAACGCCTGAATTGTTCGGCAAGGTCGCGCAGGTTTCGGCGGATGCCTTTACCGATCAGGCCAGCCAGCAAAGTTTCTACAGGGTCGAAGTCGACCTGAACGAAAACGAACTGGCCCGCCTGCCCACAGGATCAAAGCTGCTGCCGGGTATGCCGGTCGAGGCGTTCATGAAAACCCGCGACCGTACCCCACTGGATTACCTTGTGAAGCCACTTGCGGATTATTTTGCAAAAGCCTTCCGCGAATAACTGTGAAAGGGGCAGCGCGACAGTTGCGCTGCCCTGATTTGACATCCGGGCTTTCCCGGTCTTTGCATTTTCCGGATGGGGCGTTAGCTTCGGGCCGAACCTATCAGAAGGACTTTGCCAATGACCGGAAAAATCGAAACCCGTCTGGCCGAACTGGGTGTCACCCTGCCCGACGCCCCTGCCCCTGCCGCCAACTATGTCCCCTTTGTTACCATCGGGGACATGGTTTACGTATCGGGTCAGGTATCCGCCGATGACAGCGGGTTTATCACCGGCAAGGTCGGCGCGGACCTGACCACCGAACAGGGGGCCGCTGCGGCCAAACGCTGTGCCATCAGCCTGTTGGCGCAACTGAAAGCAGCCTGTGACGGCGATATTGATCGGCTGGTTCGTGTCGTCAAACTGGTGGGTTTCGTCAATTCGACCGCCGACTATACCGAACAGCCCAAGGTGATTAACGGCGCGTCTGATTTTCTGGTCGAAGCGTTGGGCGATGCAGGGCGGCACGCACGTTCCGCCGTATCTGCCGCAGCCCTGCCGCTGGGCGTGGCCGTAGAAATCGAAGCCATTTTCCAAATCAAATGACCGCGCTTCCCCCGGCCTTTTTGGCAAGCCCGATTGCACATCGGGCCTATCACAATCTGGCAGAAGGTCGGGTGGAAAACTCGCCTTCGGCCATTCAGGCCGCAATTGATGCGGGATACGGGATCGAGATCGACCTGCAACTGTCCGCAGACGGGCAGGCGATGGTGTTCCATGACTACGACCTGCGCCGCCTGACCGGGGAAACCGGCCCCATTCGGGGGCGCAGCGCCGCCGATCTGGGCAAAATCACGCTGTCCGGCGGCACCGATACGATCCCCACCTTTGCGCAAGTTCTGAATCAGGTCGCAGGGCAGGTTCCGCTTCTGGTGGAATTCAAGGATCAGGATGGTGCGATGGGGGCGTCTGTCGGGCAATTGGAGCACGCTGCGGCACAAGCCCTGAATGGGTATGATGGCCCTGTCGCGCTGATGTCCTTTAACCCGCATTCGATGCTGAAAATGGCAGGGCTGACCCCGGATATACCGCGCGGCCTGACCACCAGCGCCTATCGGTCAGAAGATTGGAAACTACTGCCAGCGGGAACGCGCGACCGCTTGCGCGACATTCCCGATTACGATGCGGTCAAGGCCAGCTTTATCAGTCACGAAGCAGGCGATCTGGATCGCCCCCGCGTTGCGGATCTGAAACGGCGCGGGGCGCATATCCTGTGTTGGACCATCCGATCCCCCGAAGCCGAAGCCAAGGCCCGCAACGTGGCCCAGAATATCACCTTCGAAGGGTATGCCGCGAAAATCCCCGCTTGATCGGGAACACCCCTGCCCCAAATACTGCGAGGCAGGAATGCAGGGACGACTATGGGCGAAGATACGATAGAAATTCAGGTGCTTGGCAGCCTGTCGCAAATTGATGCGGCACGCTGGGATGCCTGTGCGCGGGCGGGCGACGGCCCTGCCCCGGACCCGTTCACCACCCACAGGTTCCTGTCCGCGCTGGAAGACAGCGGATCGGTGGGGCCGGGGACCGGCTGGCAGCCGCGTTATCTGGCGGCGTATCGTGACAACCGATTGATTGCCTGTGCGCCGATGTACGCCAAATCCCATTCGCAGGGCGAATATGTCTTCGATCATTCATGGGCACATGCCTATGAACAGGCGGGCGGGCGGTATTATCCGAAATTGCAAATCGCCGTTCCCTTCACCCCGGCCACCGGCCCCCGGTTCCTGACTCTGCCTGGCGAAGACGTCACCGGCCTGTCCGCACTGGTTCAGGGGGCTGTGCAACTGGCGGCGGAAAACTCTGTCTCGTCCCTGCATATTACCTTTTGCACAGAAGCCGAAGCACTGGCAGGTCAGGAAATCGGCCTGATGCACCGCACGGGCCAGCAATTCCACTGGCTGAACCGGGGCTATCACAGCTTTGATGAGTTCCTGTCTGACCTGTCTTCGCGCAAGCGCAAAACCATTCGCAAGGAACGCCGCACCGCGCAGAATTTCGGCGGTACGATCCGGGCGCTGACCGGCGATGACATCAAACCCCACCATTGGGATGCGTTCTGGACCTTTTATCAGGATACCGGCGCCCGCAAATGGGGCAGCCCCTATCTGACGCGGGCGTTTTTCGATCTTCTGCATGACCGAATGCGCCATGACGTGCTGCTGGTTCTGGCCGAACGCGATGGCCACCCCATTGCGGGCGCGTTGAACTTTCTGGGCGCGGATACGTTATACGGTCGTTATTGGGGCTGTACCGAGGATCATCCGTGCTTGCATTTCGAAGCCTGCTATTATCAGGCCATAGACCACGCCATCACCCACGGCCTGACCAAGGTCGAAGCAGGGGCGCAAGGCGAACACAAACTGGCGCGGGGCTATCTGCCGGTGGAAACCCATTCGCTGCATTGGGTCGCCGATCCCGGATTTGGCCGCGCGGTAGAACAGTTTTTGACCGCTGAACGCAAGGCCGTGGCCGAAGACATCGACATCCTGACGGATTACGGTCCCTTCAAAAAGGGCCAAGTGGAGGACCATCAATGACCGAAAAGCTAAGCGATACCGGGCGCAAAACCATGCTGGAACCGTTGCTGGCCGCAGGCTGGCGCCAGTTGGATGGGCGCGATGCGATCATCAAAACCTATGAATTCGCGGATTTCACCGAAGCTTTCGCTTTCATGACCCGCGCGGCGCTTTGGGCTGAAAAATGGAACCACCATCCCGAATGGACCAATGTTTACAAAACCGTCACCGTGACGCTGACCACCCATGACGTAGGCGGGCTTAGCGCGCAGGACGTGAAACTGGCACGAAAAATGGACCAACTGACGACATGAACCTGACCGAACTTCTGAACAAACCGATCTGGAACGGCAAAACGCTGGGCGATTTGCTGACCGTGGAATTTCTGGCCTCGATTCTGGGCAATGTGGTGGCCGCCATCGTCATTCTGGCGCTGGGGTTCATCATTTCCGGCTGGGCCAAACGACGGATTATCGCGCTTAGCGATAAACACGCCAGGTTAGATAACACGCTGTTCGACTTTCTGGGCAATATCCTGCGCTATCTGATTTTGGCCTTCGCCGGGCTGTTCGTGCTGAACACCTTCGGCATTCAAACCACATCCATCGTGGCGGTGATCGGTGCGGCGGGTCTGGCGATTGGCCTAGCGCTTCAGGGAACATTGTCCAACGTTGCCGCCGGGGTGATGATCATCATGTTTCGCCCGATCAAGCTGGGCGATTTCGTGCAGATCAGCGGTGAAATGGGAACCGTCAAATCCATTTCCCTGAACTACACCGAACTGGCCAGCGCCGCGAATGTGCAGATCATCATTCCCAATGCACAGGTCTGGGGCAACACGATCATCAACTATTCGATCTACCCCACCCGCCGCGCGGAATGGATATTCGGTGTCAGCTATGACAGCGATCTGAAACTGGCCGAAGATACGATCCGCACCACCATCATGGCCGATCCCCGCTCCAAAACCGATCCGGCACCGTTTGTTCAGGTCAATAATCTGGGCGATTTCTCGGTCGATTTTCTGGTGCGGGTGTGGGTCGATTCCGCCGATTTCTTTGCCTATCAGGCCGATATGAAACGCGCCGTGAAAGAGGCATTGGACAAGGCGGGCGTGGATATTCCTTTCCCTACGCAAACCCAGATCAACGTCAATTCCTGATTGTAATAAAAGGGCCGCGCCGGTTTGCCCCGCGCGGCCCTTTTTAGTCCAAGCATAACGTCCCGGCCTCAGATCTCGTCCAACAACGCCTCGCCGCTGGAGATTTCACAGCCCCGCGTGGTTTCCGGGTGGAACACTTTAACCACGCCATCTTCGACATACATCGCATAGCGTTTGGACCGGCCATAAAAGCCCACCGCGTCCGCATCGAAGCTTTGGCCGATGGCTTTGGCAAAGCTACCATCCGCATCAGACAGACAGGCAATTCCCGCCTTATCCGCGCCCGTGGCCTCGGCCCACATTTTCATAACGAAGGGGTCGTTCACCGCGACGCATAAAATCTCGTCCACGCCTTTTTCCGCGAATTTATCCTTGGTGCGGATAAAGCTGGGCATATGCGCCACATGGCATGTGGTTGAAAACGCACCCGGCACGGCGAAAATCACCACCTTACGCCCGGCCAGTTTGTCATCCAGCGACACAGTCGCCGGGCCTTCATTCGTCATCACCAGAAAAGTTGCCGATGGCAGTTTGTCACCAACAGAAATTGTCATTGTTAATCGTCCGTCCTTGATTGCGTTTCCTGTCGCGCAGCATATAGGCTGCGCCTGAAAAGAAACCACAGGATTTCAGCGTGGAGGGGTGAAAATGCAAAATATCATCGTGATCGGGGCCGGACAGGCCGGGGCGTCAGCGGTGGCAAAACTGCGCAGCAGCGGCTTTGATGGCACCATCACCCTGATCGGCGAAGAAGCCGCGCCCCCCTATCAGCGCCCGCCCCTCTCAAAGAAATACCTGCTGGGTGAAATGGAACTGGAACGGTTGTATCTGCGCCCGCTCAGCTTCTATCAGGAAAACCACATTGACCTGCGCCTGAACACCCGCGTGGATGCCATTGATCGCGCCGATAAAACCGTCATCGCGGGCGGCCAGCCCTTGCCCTATGACGCGCTGATACTGGCCACCGGATCGGTCCCGCGCCGCCTGCCCGCCGCGATTGGTGGGGCGCTGGATGGCGTCCATGTCGTCCGCGGGCTAGAGGACGTGGATGCAATGGCCCCCGCCTTCCGCGATGGTGCAAGGGTGCTGATCGTCGGCGGTGGCTATATCGGCCTCGAAGCCGCAGCCGTTGCCGCGTCCAAGGGGCTTAAGGTCACGCTGGTGGAAATGGCGGATCGCATTCTGCAACGGGTCGCGTCCCCCCAAACCAGCGATTATTTCCGCACCCTGCATCAGGGCCACGGCGTCACCATCCGCGAAGGCGTGGGGCTGGACCGCCTGACAGGCGACGGGCAGGTATCCGCAGCCATCCTCAGCGATGGTACAGAAATCCCGGTGGATTTCGTGATTGTCGGCGTCGGCATTACCCCCGCCACGGCATTAGCCGAGGCAGCAGGGCTGGACATCGACAACGGCATCAAAACGGACGAGCAAGGCCGCACCAGCGACCCGGCGATCTGGGCGGCAGGCGATTGCGCCTCGTTCCCCTATCGCGGCGGGCGTATCCGTCTGGAATCCGTCCCCAACGCGATTGATCAGGCCGAATGCGTAGCCGAAAACATCCTTGGCGCAGGCAAAACCTATGTGCCGCAACCGTGGTTCTGGTCGGATCAATACGATGTGAAATTGCAGATCACCGGGCTGAATACCGGCTATGATCGGGTGATCACGCGGGCGGGCGACAAACCCGGCGCCATGTCGTTCTGGTACTACAAAGCCGCGGACCTTCTGGCCGTGGACGCCGCCAATGACCCGCGCGCCTATATGATCGGCAAGCGCCTGACTGATAACGGCAAATCCCCCGATCCAGCACTGATCGAAAACCCCGAAACCGATATGAAATCCCTGCTGAAATGAGGATCGTCGCAGGGGATTTCAAAGGCCGCGCACTGGCCGCAGTCGGCAAGGGCGATCCGGGCGCGCATCTGCGCCCCACCACGGACCGCACCCGCGAAAGCCTGTTCAACATGCTGGCAGGGGGGCGCTTTGGCAGCCCCATCGTCAATGCCCGCGTGCTGGACCTGTTCGCGGGCACCGGTGCCTTGGGGTTAGAAGCCCTGTCGCGCGGCGCGACCCATGCCACATTCGTCGACGATGGCAACAAATCCAACGCTCTGATCCGCGAAAACATCCGCATCTGCGGCGCACAGGACCGCAGCAAAATCATCCGCCGCGATGCCCGCAAACTGCCCGCAAATCCAGACGCGCCTTATGATCTGATCTTCCTCGACCCGCCCTATGGCAAGGGTCTGGGCGAAATCGCATTGCAAACCGCCCTGTCCCAAGGCTGGATCACAGACACCGCCCTGATCGTATGGGAAGACAGCGCCCCCATCACCCCACCAGACGCGTTGACCCTGCTGGATGCCCGCAAATACGGCGACACCACGATTTCCATTCTTGAAACCTGATCCCGCTTCTTTCTGATCTGAAATACTCCGGGGGGGCCGCAGGCCGGGGGCAGCGCCCCCATCCCCGCTTATTTCATCAACACCACCGGCACCTTGCAGGTACGGATCATCTGCGTCGTAGTCGATCCAATGATCATACTGCGGATGCGCGAATGACCATAGGCTCCCATCACCAGCAGATCATGGCCTTCAGCCTCCACCAGTTCGCCCAGTGCCGTATCCGCCGCGCCTTCGACGATCTTCACCGTTGCGGTATGCCCCCCGGCGGACAGGGTTGCCTTTGCATCCTCCAGCCCGCGTTTCACCGCGTCTGATGGTGCGCCCACCGTCACCACCGTGCAGTCCAGCCCGGCAAACAGCGGGTTCCGCGCCACGTAATCCACCGCTTTCATTGCGCTGACCCCACCATCATAGGCAATTAGCACCCGTTTGATCGGCTGAAACGCCCGGCTGGCCACAAAGACCGGCACATGTGCCGCACGCACGATCCGCTCCAGATTGGACCCCAGATGCAGCTTGGCGAAATCCGCCGCCTCGCCCCGTTTGCCGATCACGATCATCTGTGCGCCCGCTTCCTGTTCGGTCACGGTTTCCACGATGTCGCCGTTGCGCAGCCGCAGCGCCACCTCGGTCACGCCATCGGCGGCAACAATCGCCTTCGCATCCTCCAGAATGGCCCGCCCCTGTGCCTGTGCCAGCTTGGCCCGTTGCGCATCCAGTTCGGCCAGTTCGGTCATGATTTTCGTTCGCGCACCCAGCCGCAGATTGCCGCTCAGATCGCCCGATCCCCCATCACGGCGACCCAGCACATGAAACAGTTCGACCGGCGCACCCGTGCGCCCCGCGATCCACGCAACATGATGGCAGACGCTTTCCGAATAGGCAGACCCATCCACCAATGCGATGATCTTCTCACTCATGTACCCGCCCCCTTAGTGCGCCAGCAATTTGTCCATCGCGCCGGGCTTATCATGCTCGGCTAGCCGATCCACGATGGTTTCCGATGCTTCGTTCATACCGATGATTTCCACCTCGGCCCCTTCACGGCGGAATTTCAACACCGCCATATCCAGCGCCGCAACCGATGAAATATCCCAGATATGCGCGCGACTGACGTCGATCACCACGCGCTCCAGTGCCTCGCGGAAATCGAACGCCTTCATGAAATCGTCGGAAGAGGCAAAAAACAACTGCCCTTCAACGATATAGCGCCGTTCGCGCCCATCCGCAGACAGTTCAGACCGCACACCGAACAATTGCGCAATCTTCCACGCAAAGAAGATGCCCGACAGTAACACGCCAACCAAAACCCCAATGGCAAGGTTATGCGTGAACACCACGAACACCACGGTCGCCACCATCACGATGGACGAACTGGGCGGATGATCGCGCAGGTTCCGCAAAGACGACCAGCTAAACGTCCCCACCGACACCATGATCATGATCGCCACCAGCGCCGCCATCGGAATCCGCGCCACGAAATCCCCCAGGAACACCACCAAAATCAACAGCACTGCCCCGGCGATAAAGGTCGACAACCGCCCGCGCCCGCCGGATTTCACGTTAATCATGGATTGCCCGATCATCGCGCAACCGGCCATGCCACCAATGAACCCAGTACAGAAATTGGCAATCCCCTGCCCCACGCATTCCTGATTTTTACTGGATGTCGTATCCGTCAGCTCGTCCACCAGATTTTGGGTCATCAGGCTTTCCAGCAGGCCCACAGCGGCCACCGCCGCCGAATAGGGCAGGATGATCATCAGCGTTTCCAGCGTCAGCGGAATATCCGGCAGCAGAAAAATCGGCAAAGTATCCGGCAGCTCGCCCATATCGCCCACTGTGCGCAAATCCAGCCCCAGCGACAGCGATACGGTGGTCAGGATAACGATACAGATCAGCGGCGACGGCACCGCCTTGGTCAGCAGCGGGAACAGATAGATAATGCCCAGACCCGCCGCAACCATGACATAGGTCAGCGGCGGCACATTGATCAGTTCAGGCAGTTGCGCCATGAAAATCAGGATCGCCAGCGCGTTGACGAACCCCGTCATCACCGAGCGCGACACGAACCGCATCACATAGCCCAGCCGCAGCACCCCGGCCCCCACCTGCAACACCCCGGCCAGAATGGTCGCGGCCAGCAGATATTGCAGGCCGTGTTCCTTGACCAGCGTCACCATCAACACCGCAGTCGCGGCGGTTGCGGCCGAAATCATTCCCGGACGCCCACCCACGATGGCGGTAATCACAGCGATGGAAAAAGACGCATAAAGCCCCACCTTGGGGTCCACCCCCGCGATGATGGAAAAGGCAATCGCCTCGGGGATCAGCGCCAGCGCCACCACCAGCCCTGACAACAGGTCGCCTTTCACATTCCGGGTCCATTCCCGGCCATAGGAAGATAGGGAAATCATCGGCAATCGGGCCTCCGTGTCCGGTCACTGTCCCCAGCGCCAGAGCATCCGTTTCAACTGTCAGCAATCACAGCCCGGCCCAACCGGCCAGCCCGCGCGTTCGCGCCGCGCTTATACGCAATACCCCCGGATCGCAACCGATCCGCCCGCAAAGCCCCCGGTTCCCGCGGCAAACATGCCCCAAACGCCCGATTTCCAACCGCCGCGCCCGTCGGCACTGCGGCCTTTCGGCTCTTTCTTGGTAAAAATATCCACCGCGCAACGCCGCCCCACAGGGCCACGCTGCACGGGTTCAGGCCATCACGACCGGCACCACCCCAAACAATCCTGCGCGTGCGTCAGCACGCACACTCGGATCATGCCGTATAGGTTGGGTGGAACAGACCGGCAGGGGACAAGGTGAAAATCTCGGCCCCGTCCGCGGTCACGCCAATGGAATGCTCAAACTGCGCCGACAGCGATTTGTCACGCGTCACAGCCGTCCAGTCATCGGCCAGCACCTTGGTTTCCGGGCGGCCCAGATTCACCATCGGTTCGATGGTAAAGAACATGCCTTCTTCCAGAACTGGCCCGGTGCCGGGACGTCCGTAATGCAGGACATTTGGCGGGGCATGGAACACCCGGCCCAGACCGTGACCGCAAAAATCGCGTACCACGCTCATCCGGTGGGCTTCGACATAGGCCTGAATTGCGTGTCCGATGTCGCCAAACGTATTGCCCGGCTTCACCATTTCGATCCCTTTGAACAGGGCGTCATGTGTCACTTGGATCAAGCGTTCAGCCTTGCGCGGCAATTTCCCCGCCACATACATGCGCGAGGTGTCACCAAACCAGCCGTCCACGATCACCGTCACGTCGATATTCAGAATGTCGCCATCCTTCAGCTTTTTGTCGCCGGGGATGCCGTGGCAAACCACATGGTTGATCGAAATACAGCTTGCGTGCTTGTAACCCTTGTACCCGATGGTTGCGGATTTTGATCCTTTTTCCGTCACCTTCGCTTCGATGATCCGGTCGATTTCAGCCGTGGTCTGGCCGGGAAAAACATGCTCGACCATTTCATCCAGAATCTCGGCGGCAATGCGGCCTGCCTTGTGCATCCCGGCAAAATCCGCCGCTTCGTGGATACGGATACCCTCGCGGGTGACGCGGCCATCATGCTTGTCTTTCAAAACTCTTCTCCGTCGCAGGATCATTTCAGGTGTATGTATCGCGATTTACGCGCAAGGACCAGTGCGCCCGGTTGATGCAGTCCCACACAAGGGCAGCGCCGCCCCCAGATCCACGCCATCCGGGGTGATCCGGGTGCCGAAAACCAGCACCTCGACCCCCGCCGCACAGGCCAGATCATAGGCAGCGGCATAGGCCGGATCAATGTCAGCCGCGAGCGTAAAAGCCTGCGCATCGGTGCGCTGTACCAGATACAACATTACCGCACGGTGCCCTTGTTCTGCCATCTGCGCCAGTTCGCCCAGATGTTTGGTGCCGCGTACCGTAACACTGTCTGGAAATTCCGCCAGACCGGGCTGGCGCGACAGGGTCACGCTTTTAACCTCGACATAGGTATCGGGACGGCCCGCCCCGGTCAGCAGAAAATCAATCCGGCTGTTTTGCCCGTATTTCACCTCGGCCCGAACGCTGTCATATCCCGTCAGCCCCGGCACCACCCCGGTTTCCAGCGCGATACGTAACGCACGATTGGGAACCGATGTATCCACGCCGGTGAAATGCCCGCCTTCATGTTCCACCAGCCGCCAGCCGAATTTCAGCTTTTTCTTCGGGTCATCATTGGGTTCCAGCCAGATTCGCATTCCCGGCTCAGCCAGCCCCATCATTGAACCGGGATTGGCACAATGGGCTGTCACCTCGCGCCCGTCTTCCAGCACGCAATCGGCCAGAAACCGCTTATAGCGGCGGATCAGCGTGGCAGGCACAAGAGGGGTAGGAAAGCGCATGTCCCGCGCCTATACCGAAGGGGGAGTTTTCGCAAGACGAGGGAGGGCGCAATGGCAAATCCAACCGCCGCCATGCTGGTTATCGGGGATGAAATCCTGTCGGGCCGCACGCGGGACAGCAATATGAACTATCTGGCGAAAGAACTGACGCGGGTCGGGATCGACCTGTGCGAAGCGCGGGTGGTTTCAGACGACCGCAAGGCCATCATCAAAGCGGTAAAGGCGCTGTCAGCCGCCTATGATTCCGTTTTCACGTCCGGGGGGATTGGTCCCACCCATGACGACATCACCGCCGAATGTATCGCCGAGGCCTTTGATACCCCCATCGGTATCCGCGACGATGCCCGTGCCCTGCTAGAGGCGCATTATGCCCGCACGGGGGCCGAACTGAACGACGCCCGCCTGCGCATGGCCCGCATCCCGGACGGTGCAACGCTGATCGACAATCCGGTATCCACTGCACCGGGGTTCACCATACAAAACGTGCATGTCATGGCTGGTGTCCCCGCCGTGTTCGAGGCAATGGTGTCCAGCGTCCTGCCCACCCTGACCGGCGGTCAGCCGCTTCTGTCGCAAACCCTGCGGATCGAACGTGGCGAGGGTGAAATCGCCGGGCCGCTGGCGCAATTGGCGGCAGATTTCGCCGATCTGTCCATTGGCTCTTATCCCTTTCAAAGCAATGGGATATATGGTGCCCATATTGTTATTCGCGGTCATGATGGCGCCCAGGTAGACGCCGCAATGACCCGCTTGTCGGAGATGTTTGCATGACCTTGCCCACTGCGCTGAAACTTTATGATGTGGTCGATGGCACATGGCCTGCCGCCAGCACCCAACAAGCCGGGCAATGGCTGATCCGCGAAGGACAAGGCGGCGGTCAACGTGTGTCTGCGGCAACCGCGCTGGCCTTTGAAACTGCCGATGACATCGCCGTGGCCGAACAGGCCATGCAGGCGCTGGACCAGCCCCGCCTGTTCCAGATCCGCGAAGGCGACGAAGAACTGGATGCCATGCTGGACGCCCGCGGCTATGCCGTGGTGGACCCGGTGAATATGTGGGCCGCCCCGGTCGACCAGATCGCCACCCAATTTCCGCCGCCCGTCACCGCCTTTGCCGTGTGGGAACCGCTGGCCATCCAGATCGACATCTGGGCCAAAGGCGGGATCGGATCGGGCCGCGTGGCGGTGATGCAACGTGCCCAAGGGCCGAAAACCGCCCTGCTGGGCCGGTTGAACGACAGCCCCGCCGGTGTCGCCTTTGCCGCCGTTCACGAAGACACCGCAATGGTTCACGCCATCTATGTCCTGCCACATCAGCGCAAGCAGGGCATGGCCCGCTGGTTCATGCGTCTGGCCGCCTTCTGGGCGCGGGATAATGGCGCGAAATACCTGTCCGTGGTCTGCACACAAGACAACGAAGGGGCCAACGCGCTATATTCCAGCCTTGGGATGACCCTTGTCGGGCAATACCATTACCGGAAACATAAAGACGATATTTGATATGAGTAACACCGATCAGCCCACCGCCCTGAACCTTCCTCCGCTTGATCCCCTGCCGGACGCAACCGCGAAATATTTCCGCATCTGCGAAGAAAAGCTGGGGCTGGTGCCGAATGTGCTAAAGGCGCACGCCTTTGACATTGAAAAGCTCAATGCGTTTTCTGCGCTGTATAACAACACCATGCTGGCAGACAGCGGACTGACCAAGCTGGAACGCGAAATGATCGCGGTTACGGTGTCTTCGGAAAATAAATGCTTCTACTGCCTGACCGCCCACGGCGCGGCTGTGCGCGAATTGTCTGGCGACCCCAAGCTGGGCGAAGCACTGGTGATGAATTACCGCGTCGCACCGCTGACCCCAAAACAACGGGAAATGCTGGATTTCGCGGTCAAGATGACCAAGGCCAGCGCCACGATTGAAGAAACCGATCGTCAGGCGCTGCGCGATGCTGGCTGGACGGATCGCGACATCTGGGACATCGCCAACACCGCCGCGTTTTACAACATGACGAACCGCGTCGCGTCGGCCTTGGATATGCGCCCGAACGATGAATATCACGGCCAGTTCCGCTAAGGTCTGCCACTGAAATGATGCGACTTGCCGCCCTATGTTTCTGCACCCTGTTCCTGACGGGCGGGGTGCAGGCATTGGCGCTGGAGCTGCCGCCCGCGTCCCGCCCCCTAGCCGATCAAAGCAGCGCGGTTGACAGCTATGCCCTGCCGCTGGGTCCATTCGCAAACGGTATCATTCCCAGCCAACAGCTTGAAGGCGCGGTGACACGGCAAAGCTGGCAGGTGATCAGCCAAGGCCTGACCTCCCTTCAGCTTTTTGCGCCGTTGCGCAGCCAGCTAGAGCAAGAGGGCTATCAAATCCTCTATGAATGCGGGGGCAGCGAATGCGGGGGGTTCGATTTCCGGTTCACAACCGAAGTCCTGCCCGCCCCCAACATGCACGTAGACCTGACAGATTTCCGTTTCCTGTCCGCCACCAAAGGGGATGGGGATCATCTGAGCCTGCTGGTCAGCCGCACCGACAGCGCCGGGTTTGTGCAATTGATCCGCGTCACCGGCCCCGATGCCGATCCGGCCACGCTGACCACAACGGGGCAATCCCTGCCTGATACAATCCCCACCACAACATCCGCCACACCTGTTCCGCTGGCACAGGCGCTTAGCACGCAGGGCCACGCCGCGCTGTCGGACCTGACCTTTGAAACCGGGTCATCCGCCTTGGGCGCTGGCCCGTTTGCATCGCTTCAGGATCTGGCCACGTTCCTGCGGGCCGACCCCAACCGCCGCATTGCGCTGGTGGGTCATACCGATGCCGTGGGATCTCTGGACAATAACATGGCCCTGTCCAAACGCCGCGCGGCGGCGGTACTGGAACGGCTGGTCACAGCCTATGACATCCCGCGCACCCAGATGGAGGCCGAGGGGATGGGCTATCTGTCCCCGGTTGCCCCGAACCAGACAGATGCAGGCCGCGAAGCCAACCGCCGGGTCGAGGTGGTGCTGCTGAACACCCAATAACCCCGCCCGCCTGGGCCTGCCTGTTGCGCTGGCACCTGTTCCATCGTCCCGCTACAGTCGCGCACGGACAGCAAAGGTTCCCCCATGCACAGCACAACCGCACCATCGAATCTGACGGGTATCGCTATGATGATCGCGGGCATGGCCTGCCTGAGCGTGAATGACGCGCTGGCCAAAACCCTGACGCAACATTATTCCCCGATCCAAATCCTGTTCCTGCGCAACCTGATTGCGCTGCCCGTGGCGTTGGTTGTCGCCCGCATCCTAGCCGGTGCATCGGGTCTGTGGTCTACGCGGCCCCTGGTACATTTCATGCGCGGGGGGCTTTGGGTTGGTGCCACCTATTTGTTCTTCACCAGTCTGACCTATCTGGCGTTGGCTGAATCAACGGCGCTGGCCTTTGTCGCCCCGCTGTTCATCACCGCATTATCGGCCCTGCTGTTGCGTGATCCAGTAGGCTGGCGGCGGTGGCTGGCCGTTCTGACCGGATTTGCCGGGGTGGTGATTGCCATCCGCCCCGGAACGGCGGCGTTTCATCCCGCCATGTTGCTGCCTGTCGGAACCGCGTTTCTGTATGCGCTGATGATGCTCAGCGCGCGGCTGCTGGACCCGCGCGAAAGCGTCTGGACACTTTTGCTGTGGCTGACCCTGACCGGGACCGTTTTGGGCGGCATTCTGACGCCGCTGGTCTGGGTGCCGATCCGCCCCGGCGACCTGCACCTGTTTCTGGCCATCGCGGTCGTCGGCACCGCAGGCGTAACCCTGATCACACAGGCATTCCGGCTGGCCCCTGCCGTGGTACTGGCCCCGCTGGATTATACCGCGCTGATTTGGGCCACCGCCTTTGGCTGGTTTATCTGGTCGGAAATCCCCGACACGCCAACAATGATCGGGGCCAGCGTGATCATCGCCAGCGGCATTTTCGTGATCTACCGCGAAAGCCGCGCCGCCACACGCTAACGCACAAGGATCGCCCGGAAGTCATTTACGTTGGTTCCGGTCGGTCCCGGCACGAACAGGCCGTTCACCGCCTCAAAGGCCGTCCAAGCGTCATTCCCCGCCAAGGCCTGCGCCGGATCAATGCCCGCCTGCCGCATCGCCGCCGCTGTACCGCCATCAGCAAAGGCACCGGCATTATCTTCGGACCCGTCAATCCCATCGGTATCCGCAGCCAGAGCCGCCACCCCCACCACGCCGTCCAATTCCAGCGCCAGTGACAGCAGGAATTCACTGTTCCGCCCGCCCTTGCCGGTGCCGCGCAGCGTAACAGTGGTTTCCCCGCCGGACAGGATAACAACCGGCGGCACGAAAGGCCGTGCCTTTGCCGCCACTTCGCGGGCAATAGCGGCATGAACCTTCGCCACTTCCCGCGCCTCGCCCTCGATCGCGTCGGACAGGATCACCGCCGGAATGCCCGCGGCTTCGGCCACCTGCGCCGCCGCCTCCAGCGATTTCGCGGCCGAGGCGATTACATGCACCTCGTTCTCAGAAAACCGTGGGTCGTCTGGCACCGGGGCGTCCTCGGGCGTGTCGCGCAGGAAATTGGCAATGCGGGGCGGCAGGGCAATACCGTAATCACGCACCGCCGCCAAGGCTTCGGCCCGGCCAACGGCATCCGGCACGGTGGGACCGCTGGCCACCTGCGCCGGATCGTCCCCCGGCACGTCAGACACGATCAGGCTAACCACCCGCGCCGGATGCGCCGCTGCTGCCAGACGCCCGCCCTTGATCCGGCTGACCTGTTTGCGCACGGCATTCATCGCGCCAATCGGCGCACCGCTAGCCAGCAGCGCCTGATTCAGCGCCACCTCGTCCGCCAGTTCCAACCCATCTGCCGGGGCCGCCAACAGGGCCGAGCCACCACCGCAGACCAGTGCCACCACCAGATCATCGGAGGTCAACCCATCGGCCGCATCGAACAAAGCCTGCGATGCCGCCAATCCTGCCTGATCCGGCACCGGATGCGCGGCTTCCAACACCTGCACATGACGGCAGGGACAGGCATAGCCATACCGCGTGACCACCACGCCCTGCACCGGATCGCCCCACAGATCCTCGAACGCGGCGGCCAGTTGCGCCGCCCCCTTGCCCGCACCGATCACCACCACGCGCCCCTTGGGCCGTGCTGGCAAATGCGCCGCAAGCGCCTGTTTCGGGTCTGCCGCCCGGATCGCTGCCTGAAACAACTCTGTCAGAAACGCCCGTTCTTCCATACCTGCCCTTTCCGCTTTGCCCCAAGGGACCGCGCCTTACCGAAAACCGCAAGCCCAAACTCACACGGATGACCCAGCCTGACGGGCGGATGCCTCCGGCGGGGATATTTTCCCCAAGAAAGAGCCGCAGCGCCCATATTCATCTTGCCCAAAATACTCATATGCACAGGGCAATCCGCCCGCGATCTGCCTGTTATGTCCACAGCCCCAAAACTGGTCTTATCGAAGCACCCAACTGGCCCTATACTCTGGTGCGATTCCAACGCTGTAATATCCGCAATCGCGGACGCGCCCCGGCGCAGCCCTTTTTCATGCAAAACGGAGAACGATCACAATGGATGGCAATCTGGACAATGACATTCGCGCAGTAGTGGACGCCGACCGCGCCCATGTCTGGCACCACCTGACGCAGCACAAACCCTTTGAAACGGCTGACCCGCGTATCATCATCGAAGGCAAGGGCATGCGCGTCTGGGATCAGAACGGCAAGGAATATCTGGATGCCGTATCCGGTGGGGTCTGGACCGTGAACGTGGGCTATGGCCGCGCCCAGATTGCGGATGCAGTGCGCGATCAGCTGATGAAACTCTGCTATTTTGCACAATCCGCCGGGTCGATCCCCGGCGCGATGTTCGCGGAAAAGCTGATCTCGAAAATGCCGGGGATGAGCCGCGTTTATTACACCAATTCCGGGTCCGAGGCGAACGAAAAAGCCTTTAAGATGATCCGCCAGATCGCGCATAAAAAACACGGCGGCAAGAAAACCAAGATCCTGTACCGCGACCGCGATTATCACGGGTCCACCTTGGCCGCGATGTCCGCAGGCGGGCAGGACGAACGCAATGCGCAATACGGTCCCTTCGCCCCTGATTTCGTGCGCGTCCCGCATTGCATGGAGTACCGCAAGGAAGAACTGGGCCTGGGCCATCTGTCGGGCCGCGAATTCGGCATTGCCGCCGCCAACCTGATCGAAGAGGTGATCCTGCGCGAAGGCCCGGAAACCGTGGGCGGCCTGTGTCTGGAACCCGTCACCGCAGGCGGCGGCGTCATCACCCCGCCCGAAGGGTATTGGGAACGGGTGCAGGAAATCTGTAAGCAGTATGACATCCTGCTGCATATCGACGAAGTCGTTTGCGGCATCGGGCGCACCGGCAATAACTGGTTCGGCTATCAGCATTACGGCATCAAGCCCGATTTCGTGACCATGGCCAAGGGCGTTGCCTCGGGCTATGCCGCGATTGCGATCTGCGTCACGACTGAGGAGGTATTCGAGGCCTTCAAATCCGACGCCACAGACAAGATGGACCATTTCCGCGATATTTCCACCTTTGGCGGCTGTGTGGCCGGTCCGGCGGCGGCATTGGAAAACATGAAGATCATCGAAGACGAGGGCCTGCTGGAAAACTGTGCCGCGATGGGGGATCGCATGATGGCGAACCTTCAGGCGTTGATGGCAAAGCATGACATCATCGGCGATGTGCGTGGCAAGGGTCTGTTCCTTGGCGCCGAACTGGTCAAAGACCGCGCCAGCAAGGAACCCGTAGACGAAAAAGACGTGGCTGCTGTTGTGGCGGAATGTGGGGCGAATGGGGTTATCATCGGGGCATCCAACCGTTCGATCCCCGGTCGCAACAACGTGTTGTGCTTCTCTCCGGCTCTGATCGTTACGGCGGATGACGTGGACCTGATCACCGACACCGTTGACCGGGCTTTGACCAAGGTCTTTGGCTGATCCACCCTGATTGACAGACCAGAAACGGGGGCCGCGCAAACGGCCCCCGTTTTCCGTCAAACCATCTGGAATAGCAGCCCGGACAGGACAGCCCCTATTAGGCCCAATCCCAGATAGGTGGCAAAGACGCGTGGTTTAACCAGCGACCAGACCGCCGCCATTGCTGGCACCGAACTGACCGCCCCCGCGATCATGAATGCCATTGCCGCGCCCGCGCTCATGCCTTGGTCCATCAACCCGGCCAACAGCGGTGGTGCAACATAGGAATTCAGATAGGCGGGCATTCCCACGACAGCCGCAATCACGATCGGCACCACACCCGTGCCACCGACGACCTGCGCAATCAGATCGGCGGGAACATAATGCACCAACAGCGCCTCCAGCACATAAGCCAGTGCCAGCCATTTCAGCAGGAACAACGCATTCTGGCGGAACTCGGTCGCGAAAATGGTGCGGCGGGCAGGCTCTTGCCAGAATGCCCAATGCGGTTTTCCGTTCAGTTTTGGACCACCACAGCCACAGCACCCGCTGCTTTGACGCGGACGCAGCGGATCTGCAAACGCTCCCTTTGCCATCAGCCCCCGCACGATGAACCCGCCGAACAGACCCAAGGCCACAGCGAACACGGCCTTGCCAATGGCAAAGGGCCACCCCAGCGCCCCCGCTGTGATTAACAGCGTTGGCGGGTCAATCAACGGCGATGCCAGCCAGAACGCCATCACCGCCGACAAGGGTGCGCCCAAAGCCAGCAATCCAGCGACAAAAGGGATGACTTCGCAGGAACAGAACGGGGCCAATCCGCCGAACAGCGCGGCGGCCACGATCATTCGGGTTTCACGGCCCTCAAAGGCGCGGGCAACCATCACCTCGGCCCCGGTGGCTTTCAGGAAAGACAGCAGCAGCACCGCAAAAACGATATACTGCGCGGTATGGGCCAATGCCCTGGCGGCGAATTCCACCGTCGCCCACAGGTTCGCAGGATCCAACAGGGCCACTGCCAACAAGATCAGCACAATCACCCCCCAAGGGGATTTCAGATGCGCCAACAGGCTGCGCCAGGATGGTGTTGGGGTATGGCTCAGGTCAGTCATCATTGGCCGCCTTTCTGCACAAATCCGCGCAGCATTCGCTCAGGATGAAATCGGCCAAGCCCTTTAGGGCGCCAAAATTGGCGCGGGTGATGGTGCTGCGTCCCATCCGTTCCTGCACAATGACCCCACCCGCCAACAGAAATTTCAGATGATGCGCCAAGGTCGATGGTGCAATCCCTGTGCGGGTCTGGATTTCCCCCACAGTCAGCCCCGGTTCACCCGCGCGTATCAACGCCTTTAGCACGGTCAACCGCGCCTCGGACCCCATTGCGGCAAAGCCGCCAGCAGTAAGAGACAAGTCCATATCCGCCCTCCATGATTCTATAAAACTAGTTTTATAGTTATATTGAGGAGGATTTCAGATCAACCCAGTATTTCAGGGCGCTTTATTCCGCTTGTTGGCGTTCGATCAGTTTCACCAGCAGCGTCAGCGTGCGGTTGATTGGCACGTCGATCCCGTGTTTCGCGGCCAATCGCACGATTTCACCGTTCAGGAAATCAATCTCGGACGGGCGGCCCCGCATGACATCCTGGGCGGTGGATGAAAACTGTCCCGGCATCCAGTTCGGAATGCCGTGAACGGTTTGCGACACCTCCTCTGGTAGGGTAATCCCCTCGGCTGCGGCGACGGCCCGGCATTCCGCAACGATCTGATCCAGCAAGGGCATCACCCCGTCCACCTGCGCCAACACCCCATAAGGCAGGCGCGCAATCGCGGACACCGCGTTATAGGCGCAATTCAGCACCAGCTTGGCCCAAAGCGCGCTCATCACCTGATCTGACACATCGGTTTCCACGCCTGCCGCCCGCAGCACAGCGCCCGCCGCATCTGCGCCCGGCCCACCGATTGCCAGATCGCCCCGGCCTTCGTGGCGCACCACGCCCGGCCCGGCCATCGCGCTGGCCACATAAACCACCGTCGGGATCACCGAATGCCCCGTGACCTGCGCCAGACGTTCCGCATTGGACACCCCGTTTTGCAAACTCAGCAACAGCGCCCCGGCCCCCAGATGCGGCGCGATTTGCCGCCCTGCGGTTTCCGTATCGCCGGATTTCACGCAAAACAGCACCATATCGGCCCCGGCTACCGCCGCTGGGTCGTCTGTGGCCATCACTGCGCAGACATGGCGCTGCCCGTCCTTTTCCAAAACCAGCCCATCGGCCTGCACCGCCCGCACCAATGCGGGCCGTCCGACCAGCACCACCTGATGCCCGGCCTGTGCCAACATCGCGCCGTAATAACATCCGACCGCCCCGGCCCCCATCACCGCAATTTTCATCTGCGCCTCCTGTTTGCTGGGCAGACTGGCGCATTCCGGCGGGCTTGTCACCCATCATGCCAGATTGAACCCGCCATAAGTCCAGTCTACCCTGCAAGCATGAGCATTTCCGCCGAAACCTTCTTTTTGGACAGCCACGCGCAAGGCACCCTGCAATCGCAGATCCAGCAGATGATTGCCCAAGGCATCCTGTCAGGCCGCTTTGCGCGGGGGGAAAAGCTGCCTTCCTCGCGGAAACTGGCACAACATCTGGGGGTCAGCCGGATCACCGTAACGTTGGCCTATACGGAACTGGTGGCCTCGGATTATCTGTCTGCGCGGGGGCGGTCGGGATATTATGTGTCCGATACCGCCCCCGAACCACCCGCTACCCCGCCGCAAGTCCCGAAATCCGATGCTGTCGACTGGTCCCGCGCCATCGGGCAACGGTTCACTGGCGGCGTTACCCCGGATCGTCCGCGTGACTGGTCCCGCTATCGCTATGCCTTTATTTATGGGCAAACCGATCCCGCCCTGTTCGATCACGCCAATTGGCGGCTTTGCGCGCTGAAGGCACTGGGGCAGAAAGATTTCACCGCCCTGACCACCGATTACTACGATCAGGACGACCCCAAGCTGATTGAATTCATCCTGCGCCACACCCTGCCGCGCCGGGGCATCACCGCCCGCCCGGATCAGGTGCTATTGACGCTGGGCGCGCAAAACGCGCTGTGGCTGGCGGCGCAGGTCTTGCTGACGCAGCGCCGCATCGCTGCGGTTGAAAGCCCCTGCTACCCCGCCTTGCGGGACATCCTGACCCAATCACGCTGCCATATGGCCCCGGTGGATGTGGATGCACATGGCCTGCCGCCTGATCGTATTCCGCAGGCCGACGTGATTTTTACCACCCCGTCGCACCAATGCCCCACCGCCACCACCATGCCGCTGGATCGCCGCCACGCATTGCTGGACCGCGCCCGCGAACTGGACGCCCTGATCGTCGAGGATGATTACGAATTTGAAATGTCGTTCCTGTCCCCCCCGTCCCCGGCGCTGAAATCGCTGGATGGGGACGGGCGCGTGATCTATGTCGGCAGCTTTTCCAAATCGCTGTTTCCCGGTCTGCGGCTGGGTTATCTGGTCGGGTCTGAATCCTTTATCCGAGAGGCCCGCGCCCTACGTGCCAGCGTCCTGCGCCACCCCCCCGGCCATATCCAGCGCACCGCCGCTTATTTCCTGTCGCTGGGCCATTACGATGCGTTGATCCGCAAAATGGGCCGTGTGCTGGCGGATCGTCGTCGCGTGATGGAAAGCGCCATTCGCGAACATGGGCTGGACATTGCGGGCAGCGGCGCCTTTGGCGGGTCGTCCTTTTGGATGCGGGCGCCGGACGGGGTGGACACCCGCGCCCTGACCACCCGCCTGATGGATCAAAGCGTCCTGATCGAGGCGGGGCAGCATTTTTTCCCTATCGCCAACCCGCCCACAAATTTTTATCGGCTGGCCTATTCCTCGATCCCTGTGGAACGCATCCCCGAAGGGATCGCCCGGATTGCCCGCGCGATTGCCGACATACAAACCAATCCGCCCCCCAGCAGTTAAAAAACCGCCAGCCCGCCGCTACGGCACGGTGGCAGTGTCACATGGATTTGATAGGCTGTCCCCGAACCCAAGCCGCCCACCCACATTGGCGAAAGGCCCCTGATGCAACTTTCCGTCCGCGACCCGTTTCCCTTTGTTTCCGCCACCACCGCCGAAGCCCCTCAGCGTCTTTTGGCGCAGGCGCGTGGCCTGCCCACGCCGCGGGTGGCGCTGGTCAATGCCGCCTCGGTCAATGCGCTGACCGGCATCCGCGAAGCCGCCGATGCGGGGATGGCCGATCCCATCCTGATCGGGGACGCGGAAAAAATCCGCCAGATCGCGGATGACATCGAATGGGATATTTCCACCCTGCCGCTGATCCACGCCCCCCATACCGAAGCCGCCCCCAAAGCCGCCGAACTGGCCCGCACCGGGCAGGCCGACGCCATCATGAAGGGGCAAATTCACACCTCGACCTTTCTCAAGGGGTTGCTACCCCGGTCGGCGGGTCTGCGCGATGACAGCACACGTTGCGGCCATGTCTTTCACATCACCATGCCCGAATCGGATCGTCCCATCCTGCTGACTGACGGGGCGCTGAACGTGGACCCGGATGTGGACACCCGCAAGGAATGCCTGCGCCACGCGGTCCGACTGGCGCGGCAACTGGGCATTTCCCATCCAAAGGCCGGTATCCTGTCCGCCACCGAAGACCCGATTCCGTCACTGCCCAATTCCATGCAGGCCCGCGAAATCGCCGATTGGGCCAAAACCGCGCTGCCGCATTGTTCTGTTTCGGGTCCGATGGCGATGGACCTGATCCTGTCCCGCGATGCCGCCGAAGCCAAAGGCTACGAATCCGACGTATGCGGCGATGCCGACATCATTCTGACCCCAAACATCACCACCGGCAACGCGGTGTTCAAACTGATGGTTCTGGGCATGGGCTGTTGCGCCGCCGGTCTGGTGCTGGGGGCCAAGGTGCCGATCTTGCTGACCTCGCGGGCGCAGGCGGCCCCGGCGCGTATCGCATCCGCCGCTTTGGGCGTGATTGCTGCCGGGGCTGACGCATGATTTTGGTTGTGAATGCCGGGTCCAGTTCGATCAAGATCGAACTTTTCACCCCTGACCTGACGGCCATTCTATCCGGCAGCATCACCGAAATCGGCGGCAACGGGCAGATCAAGCTGGGGGCGCTGAAACAACCCGTTTTCGCCCCCGATCACAAGGGCGCGTTCAAATCGCTGCTGGATGCGCTGGCCGCACAGGGCCACCCTGCCAGCGGGCTGACCGCTGCGGCCCATAGGATCGTGCATGGCGGCGCATCCCTGACCGCCCCCGCCCGGTTGACGCCGGACATCATCACCCGGATCGAAAGCTATAACGATCTGGCCCCGCTACATAATCCACATAACCTGTCCGCCATCCGCGCGCTTCAGGTGCTGGTCCCCGACCTGCCGCAATATGCCAGCTTCGACACGGCCTTTCACGCGGGCAATCCGGCACTGGCAACCACCTTTGCCATCCCGCAGGCTGAACGCGACAAGGGCATTCGCCGCTACGGGTTTCACGGGCTAAGCTATGCCAGCCTTGTTGAAAACCTGCGCCCCAACCTGCCCCGCCGCCTGCTGGCGCTGCATCTGGGTAACGGCGCCAGCCTGTGCGCCATTCTGGATGGCAAATCCGTGGCCAATTCGATGGGCTATTCCCCGCTGGACGGGTTGGTGATGGGAACACGCCCCGGTGCGATTGACGGTATGGCCGTGCTGCGTATGGCACAGGATCACGGTATCGACGCGGCCACCGACCTGCTGAACAAACACAGCGGGCTAAAGGGGCTGGCTGGCACCAATGACATGGCCACCCTGCTATCCACCGACAGCGATCAGGCCCGTTTTGCCGTTGAACATTTCTGCTATTGGGCGGCACGACAGGCTGGTTCGGCCATCGTGGCAATGGGGGGGGTGGATGCCGTGGCCTTTACCGGCGGTATCGGCGAAAACGCCGCCCCGATCCGTGACCGGATCATGGCACATCTGGCCTTTTTGGGTGATCTGCCTGTGCATATCGTGAAGGCCGACGAAGAACGCCAAATCGCCCGCGACGCCATTGGCGTGATGCAGGCGGCCCACTAAACCCAAAGGGCCATCCCAGCGGACGGCCCTTTGGTAAAACTCACTCGGGGTATTTGCGCCGGGCCTTTGCCGTTCCCAGCTTCTTGCCCCCGAACCCTTTCTTGGATTTGGCGACCGCCGTCCATTCATAGGTATGTTTGCCATTCGGCGGGCATGGGCTTTTGTACCGAAACGCCCCGCTTGGCACCTTGCCGTCCTTGGTCATTGCCACCGCGCCGCCACCATGATCGTATCCCGGCACGTCCAGATCAACCAACCGGAACTGCACAACCTGCGTTCCCGCAGGCAGACCCTTGACCACGAATGCAGGGTTCGGCACCACATTCGGCGACCCACTGGTACACAGCTTCAACCCATCCCAAGTAAACGAAATCTTAAAATCCGCCGCCTGCGCGGCCCCCGCGAGTGATGCAACAGCCACAGCAATCAGCGCGGTTTTCGATACGATGCGAAACATAACCAATCCCTTTGCTTACTTCTTCGATTTCCAGCTATCCAGCCAGCGCCGGACCCGGCCGCGTTTTTCGGCCAGCGTATCCATGCTGTCATCCCAGCTATCTTCGATCCCTTCCAGCATCGGGTCAATTCGTTTCGCCCGAAAGCGCCGCCAGCGTACCCAGATCGCCCAGATCAGCGCGAAAAACAGGGTCAGGATAATGATGTTCAGCCACGGGATAATCGTCGCATCCGGCCCATCCACCCGCTTCAGCCCCACGGCATTCGGAAACACCGACCAATATTCGTTCCGCCAGCCATAATGCGTGACCGAATACCATTCGGGATTATCCTTGGTGGATTTGGCGTCATTCGCCTCGGTGTACAGGTTGGCCGTGTCGAATTTGAAATAGGGCGGCCAGTGCCATCCGGTGTCTTCGTTCCGATACACCTTAGCCTTTCCCTCGGGGGTGACGGCCTGAATGAACTGCACATCACGGTTGATCAGCGCCGTGGATTGATCGTCCGGCGTAGACCAGAAAATCCGGGTCCAGTCGCCCAGTTCCTGCCGTTCCTCATAGGTATTGACGATCCGCACAATATCGTGCTGCGGCAGCGTGTAGTGGAAAAACGCCCCCACGATCAGCCAGACCGTTCCCCAGAATGCCCATTTGACATAGACCATACCCGGCCCTCCTTAATGCGTGTCGAACCCCCGCGTCAGCGTGTATTCGGATACGCGTAAAACCACTCAATGTTGCGGGTGATTTGAAAACGACCTGCGTATCAGGCCCGCCTCGAAACACCTCAACGATAGTTCACTAGATAGATGATCAGCGCGACAATCGCCACCGGCACGATATACACCAACAGGATCAGCTTGCGCCGGAATGAATCGTCGTAATCGTCCAGCCCATCCTCGATGAAATCCTCACGGTCGCCGCGTTTCACTTCTTCGTCCCATTCGCGCTCCAGCTTGCCGCGCCGCACCCGGCGCGACCAGATGGACACGATCACATAGATCACGCTTAGAACGACAAACCCAACGACGACCAGACGCAGCAATCCCAGCATCCCGCTTCTCCCTTATCCGCCCCACGGCCCCTTGGGGCGCGGCCTGTCATGGCCCTGCGCGGCACGTTCCCGCCGCACAGACCCCCACGGCCCGACCCGGTCCAGCAAATCCCGCTTCGGGGCAGGTGGTGGCGGGGGTGGCGCAGGTTCCGCCAAGGGCGCATCATGCCCAAACAAGGCCGCCCGCGCCCCCACCTTATCCGCCAGATATTCGCGTTCCAGAAAATCCGCGACATAGGATTTCTTGGTGTCCGACCACCCTGCATACAGGCTGTAAAACAGCTCTTTGTGGCAGATAAACAACTGCCGCACGTCCTTGGGTGCCAATTCCGCCAGCAGCATGTTCACCAGATCCGCATCCGGGTGATCCGCCGCCCGCAGGCTATAGAAATAGGCCGGGTGATCGCTGTCGATCCGGGGCCACGGTCCTTCGTCCTCGGCCCAGCGCACCAAGGCCTGAAGTCCATGAAATTCCGGCGGCAACGCATCGGCATGGGCGCGGGCCAGCGCCCGAATATCGCGCCGCGTGGCCCCGGTCAGGTCAATCCCCCGGTCTTGCGCCACATCCACCACGATGAAATCCATCTTCTGCCGCAGGATCGCCCCCGCGTCGATCCCCCGCGCCTTGACGATGGGTTCCACCAGCTTGTTCTGCTCCAGAAACCGGGCAATCTGATTGCGCGCATCGAAGCCAAAAACATGCGCCCCCGCCAATCCGGCCAGCGCCGCTTTATCCCGCGCAATCGCCACAGCATCCGGCCCGCCGCGAAACAGGTAAACCCCGCCGAAATGCGCGGTCCAGTAATTGTTCTGCACGAATTCCATCTGTTTCAGCCGCACCGGATTGCGCGTCACATCGCCAGTTTTTTTCGCCAGCCCGATCATATCCGCAATCAGCACATCATCGAACCAGGCGTCGTCCTCCTCCATGAAGCGGTCAACCATCTGGCCCAGCTTTTCCGCGTCCCGCACCGTGCCTGCGGTCGTGTCCGCCTCGATCCTGATTTTGCGAATGTCCAGCAGCCGCGCCGGATCGGCGACAGAATAGACCGAGTTCAACAGCTCCCCCGCCACCGCATCTCGCGCGGTCAGGGCGAACAGTTGCGCCTCGTTTTCCTCGATGAACTGCCGCAGAATGCTGCGCGACATCGAGAATTTGGCATTCAGCAAAGGCGCGGTTTTCTGCGCGGTGGTCAGCAGGATGAACTGCCGATTACAGCCCCCTTGGTTCAGATACAGCATATCCCCCAGCTCATCCCCGATTTCCGGGGAATACCCGCTGATGTCGATGTGAAAATCCGTCAGCTCCGTGCGCTTGCCCGTCAGATGGACCAACGCGCGGTTATACCGCTCCACCAACGCAGGCGAGGCCACATGGATCAGGTTCCCGAACATCAGGCCTTTTTCGATGAGGCGTTTCACTTAAACTCGATCCCTTCAGCGCTATCCAACTCTTTTTTAAGAGTACCCCATTCTCTCTTGAGAAATTTTTGTGCGGAATACACTGCGTGAGTTCTTGCCTTGGCCTTCATGCTTTCATTTTGTTCGGGATCACGCATTGCATTCATCAACTGCTGTAGAGCTTTCGCGACTTCTTTGGCTTCATCCTCATGCATGGGTAACCGAAGCAAAATTTGGTTGAGATTCCGACCAGAAGTTTCATAGTCTGTTGTTTCATTAGAAATATCAGCGATGAATACCGCTAGTGCATCACGGAGATCATCAATCCATCTTTGTCTAAACTGAGATTTCTGCAAAGCAGCCTGCATTTTCCGGCCATAGACCTCTCGTCGGTCAGTTGCAGAATTGGTAATCGCAGCCGCCCAAACCGCAAGTCCGGAAACTAAGAATACAGTACCGATAGAGACAAATGTTCCTCCATTTTCACCTAAAAAGCTCTCATAGCGTTCAACGAAGCTTCCTGAGTAACCTCCAAGCATAACTAGAAAGGGCGGAAACAAGGCAACCAATGCCAAAATTACAAAAAAGAAAGCAAGCAACAATGTCATCTCACCCCTTCCCCTCCAAATACCGTCTCTTCGCCTCTTCCGTCCGGCCGAAATCCCGCACCATCGCGTCAATCGCCACCTCGTCGGACTTGTCAGCATAGCGGAATTCTGAATCCGCGTAGCGGTTGATCTCTTGCACGACCATCTCCACCGTGATCGGGCGGCGCAGATCTTCGATCATTGCCAGCTTGCGCTCGTAGGGCTGGAACAGGAACAGCTCGGGCTGTTCCATCCAGTCATCCGGCAATTCAAAATCCATCGACCGCACCTTCACCGCGTCGGTGATGTTCTTGATCGCCCGGCCCGTGAACCGTTCATCCGCCTGTTGGATTGCCTTCAGGTAGGTTCCCAGCTTGGCAATCGTGTCCAACGCCCCGATCTGCCCCTGCACCCGGTCATAAACCTCGATCAGCCCGGCCTCTTGCGGGCGCTCATGCGCCTGAAACGACCGTTCAACCGCGCGCTTGATCTCTTGCGCGGCAAACAGGTCATGATCCCCCAAAGGGATGTCATGTTTCTTGCCCATCAACAGCGCCAGAATGTCGATGTAATCGTCACGCGTTTGCGGCCCATCCACCAAAAACCGCGCCCCGGCCCGCTGGCGCAGCGCGTCATCCACGTTTTCGGGGTAGTTGGAAAACATCCCAAAGGTACAGTTCCCGCGCACAACGGTATTAGCCCCGGCGAATGCCTCCATGAACACCGCCGTCACCTCTTGCTGTCCCGCGCTGGATTGGCGATCCCCCCGTTTCCCGGCAATCTGGTCAATATCGTCAATCGTACCAAACCCGATCACCTGCGGGTCCAGTACGTTATTCACAAACGCCTTGGCATTCTGCCCCGATTTGCCCTGATAGCTGTCGATATTGTCGATCCCGAAATTCTGATACCGGAACGGATAGCCCGCAATCTGGCAATAGTCATGGATCATCCCCGCCATCATCTGAATCAGCGTGGTTTTCCCGGTCCCCGGTTTGCCATCGCCCATAAAGGTAAAAATAAACCCGCCCAATTCGGCAAAGGGATTCAGGCGCCGGTCGAAATCATAGGCCATCAGCATCTTGGCCAGCCGCATCGCCTGATATTTGGCGATATGATTGCCCACCACCTGATGCGGCTTCTTGAACTGCATGGTCAGGGTGCTGCCCGTGGCCTTGCGCGCCGGGGTAAAGCCCTGAATGGTGAAATCATCCGCCGCCACCCGCCAGCTTGCGCCGCTGAACCCCTCTAGGCGCGGCGCGGTCGCGGCCCGTCCGGCCACCCGGTCCATCACCGCCTCGGCAAAGGCCGTCAGCGTGGCAATCAGATGCGGCTCGTCATTGGCGTGAGCGGCCAAAACCTGATCCAACTGCCATAACACCCCATGCAGGGCCAATTGCGCGTTGTCGGTCAGAATCTCATCAGGGCTGCCCACCTCGACCGTGATTTCGCTCTGATGCGGGGCCAACAGAAACGCCGTGGCATTGGCAAAGACATGCAGCACCGCCAGCGCCTCGGCCGTCAGCAATTCCGCGAAATCCTGCGCTTGGGCAGCGGGTAACGATCCCTCCAGATTGGCGCGTTTCATCCCGTCCAGCCCGGTCCGCGCCGAAAACCCCGCCCCCACGGCCAGCGCAATCGCCAGCGCCCGGCGCAGGCTGTTCATCGCGGTGGCCTGCAAGGGCGATATCAACGCATCGCCGCCATCCGCCGCTTCGATCCGCGCCAGCAGATGCACCCCGTCAGGCCGCACAGTGGGGCGCGTCACCATCCCCGGCGTGGTTGACCGAAACCGCCGATGCCCCACGATTCCCGCGGATTTTTCCGGCCCCGGCACATCCCGCGCCTTGCCCAGACGTGGCGTATGATCGAACCCTTCCAACAGGCTCAGCGCCGCCGGGTAATGCGCCCGAATATCGTCCTCGCGCAGTTCCATCAAATCACTTGTCAGGCTCATAATGCGGCCCTTTCACTTCTTTCTGTTTCCAAATACTCCCGCCGGAGGCCCGGAAAATTACGAATTTTCCGGTCAAAATTCTTTGCAAGAATTTTGCCGCGCCCGGTCTCAATAGCTCAGCACCCGCCCGGCGCTGCTGACCACGAATTTCCGCACGCTGGCAAATCCCGGCGGGGATTTTTCCACCAACACCTGATAGGGTCGTTCCGGCAGGATGATACTGCGTTCGGTCCGGGTTGCGCCGGTATCCACGCCCCGCCCACCGAAAGGGTCCAGCGCGAAAATCTCGCGCTCGGCGGTAGAAAACCAGCCCACCCGCTCTTCGGTGACGCGTTCGCTTTCCAATTCCTCGACCGTCCACGCCAGCGCCCAATCCTGCCCTTCGGGGCTTTCGGCCTCGGCCAGCACCTCGCGCAGCGGGCCGGATTGATGCGTATAGGCATGGGAGTACATCGGACCCAGATGGATACGCCGCAGCTTCTTGGGGTGCAGATCGTTAAACTGCGCGTCAAACCCCTTGGCAATCGTCACCAGCTTCAACCCGCCCAGGGATTGCCCCATCAGCTGCGCCTGAACTTCGGGCCAGCGATGTTCATCCTTCGGCAGCGGATCGCGCCCGCTATCCTCGACCTCCATCAGATAGATCACCGGCAGGTTCAACTGGCTGTCATAGACCGCCCAATGCAACAGATACCGACGCCGATCCCCCATTCCCGACAACCAGATCGGCAAAGGATCGTTCCGCGCCCAAAACATCTGCCCACGCTGCAATTCTTCGTAATACAATCGCTGAGACAGCGCGAATTGCAGCCGTGTCGGGATCTCTTGCCCGGCCACGATCTTTTCCACCATCTGCCGCTTCAGCGCCTCGGCCCCCGGCATTCCATCCAGATGGCTGGCGGCCTGCATCGCATCATTGGCCATCACCAGCAATTCGTTGAACACCGGGAATCCGCTGTCCACGGTATCAATCGACAGCGACCCAAAGAACTGCCCGGTTTCCCGCCCTACAAGCAGATATTTCATGCTCAACGCGCGAAAGGTGAACCCAACCATCGCCATATAACGCGCCAGAACCTCGACCTCGTCGCTGTTCAGTTCACCCTTGGCGCGCATCATCCCGGCCACCCGGCCCAGATGGCCGGTGATCACGTCAAACTTGCGGAAATACCGACGGCTGGCGAATGTATCGCTAAGCGCGGCATGATCGGCCTCGATCTGGACCTTCCCCGTCATTTACTGACCATACAGGTTCTTGTCGTGCTTTTCGACAATCGCCTGGAACCGGCGGGCAAAGCGTTCGTCGGCCTTGGCTTTGGCTTCCAGCACCTCGCGGGCGAACACCATATGTTCCTCGTGTTTTTCCATCATATCGGCCATGCGCTGATTGGTGGCCGTTCCGATTGCGGCCATTGCAGCCTGCGCTTCCTTGTCGGTCTGCACCCCGATTTCGTTGATCCGGTGGGCGATGTCCTGCTGCTGTGCCGTCTTCAGCGATTTGGTCAGCGCGTCATACAAGACCACCCGTTGCTTGGTGTCTGTCTGCAATTTGTTGATCAGCACCATTTGCGTTGCCGCCTGATTTTGCAAACTGTCGACCCAGGTTTTGCCCTTCTCGATATAGCGTTCCAGCGTCTGCGACTTGGCCAGCTTCACCTGCTCGTCCTGCACCAGCGCGTTATACGCCTTGTTCAGATCGGCCAGTTCGGTTTCCAGCTTGGTACGCTCTGCCGCGTCCTGCGTGACGGAAATCTTGTTTTCCAGCGCAATGATCTTCGGGTCCATCGCCAGAATTTCGGCCCGCACGCCTTCCAATTCCTGCACCGTAAATTCGCGGTCATCCAGCGTTTCGGTCAGGTTGGTTTCCACCTTGGCCTTTTGATCGTTCAGCGTGGCAAGCTGGCTTTCCAGCAGCTTGGTAATCACGTCGGATTTGGAAATCAGATCCTGCAACTTATCGTCAATATTCGCCGTGCGCATCCGTTCCTGCCGCAGCGAATCCGATTTGCCCTTGCTGAAAATCCCGACAAAGGATTCCCAGCCGGTTTTCGTCCGCATCTGGTCGAAATCCTTGGAAAACGCAGCGGTCACATCGTCCAGCCCCATGATCAGTTCGGCGATATTGGCGTTCATCACCTCGGTATGGGCGTGAACATCGTCCAGCGTGGCATTTTCAATGTCGATGGACACGTCATCGCCGGTTTTCATCTTGCTGCGCGCTGTTTCGATCCGCCCGGTCAATTCCGCGATCTTGGCCTGCGCTTCGGCCACCTGCTTTTGCGACTCCAACACCTGCGCTTCGAAATTGGCCATCACACTCTCCCTGAATGAAACTCATAGTATCCATATGGGAAATGTAAAACATGTTTACATCCCCCCAACTCATGCAATTGCCCAAACTTTCGCAAATGCCAGCCACAAAAGAAAGAGCGAACACAGGTCATGAAACCCTGACTTGCCCGGCCTGGTCATCGCTGGCACCCTCTGGTCAGATTTATACCCAACAGGATTTTCCAATGCCCCGTCTGCTTTCTGCCCTAACCGCCTTGTCCCTGCTGTTGCCCCTGCCCGCACTGGCAGATGAAATTACGGACGCGCTGGATTCGGCCAAGGCCGCCTATGCCGAAGGTGACATTCAATATGCGATCGAAGAACTGGAATTTGCCCGCAACAAACTGCTGGCCCTGAAAACCGATGCGCTGGGGGCTTATCTGCCCGATGCCCCCGATGGCTGGGCCCGCACCATCAATTCGGATATGGGGGCCGGGCTGGCCATGATGGGTGGCGGCGTCGGCGCGGAAGCCAATTATGACAAACAGGATGGATCGGACAGCTATACCATCACGCTGATGGCCGATAACCCGATGATCGCCTCTATCGCGGGGATGATCAACAACGCCGCCATGATGGGGGTCAAGGTCGAACGGATCGGCCGCCAGAAATTCATGGTACAAGACAGCGAAATCACCGGCCTTGTCGCCAACCGGGTGCTGGTGAAAATCACCGGATCGTCTCAGGACACGATGATGGCCGCGCTGGAACAAATGGATTTTGCCGCGATGGGCAATTTCGGGAACTGATCCCAGATCACGCCCCCCCGTCATCCGGCCAGATCGCGCAGCCGTTCCCCGGTTTGCGCCGCCTGCACCAATGGCGGGGCCACGCCCCAAACCAGCGGGTCTTCGGTCTGTAGCGCCGTCAATGCCGCAGCGATTTCACGCGCATTCATCTGATCCGCCCAAAATACAATCCCCCCCGTCTGCGGCGGCAAACCCAGTGCTTGTGTGCTGATCCGATCCAGATCATCCGCGGAAACCCCGCGGGACAAGGCCCACGCCGCCTCGTTGATCTGGGAAAGCAACAGCCTTTTGCGGATCTCCTCGGGTGGGAATTCCCGCCGCGATATTCCGGCAAACCATGCTTCTTCGCGGCACAGATCTTCGACCAGCGGATCAATCACTTTGCCGCCGCCACCGGGATAGCGATACCACCCGACACTGGCTTTCTTGCCCAGCCGCCCTTCCTCGACCGCGCGGTCCGCGATGGGAATATAGCGCCGCGCCGGATCGCGCGGACGACGTTGCCGCACCCCATAGGCCACGTCCGTGCCGATCAAATCCTGCGCCTCGTAAATCCCCATAGCATAGCCGAAATCCTCCAACGCCTCGTCGATCTCCCACGGTGTTGTGCCATCCATCAGCAGGGTATCCGCTGCCTCTAGCAGGCGCAGGTTCAGCCGCTCGCTGACAAAGCCCGATGCGGGGGCCATGACAGGCACTTTCCCCAGCCGCGAAACCAGCCCGAACACCTGCTTCGTGATCCCCGGCGCCGTCCCGGAATGCGGGGCCAGTTCAACAATCCGCGTCTGCTGCGCGGGCGTAAATATCTGGACGCCCAGCACTCTTTCCGGGGCAGGCAAGGCACAGGCCACCGCCGACAAATCCGCCCCGGCCAGATTGGGCAAAATCGGGGTATCCGACGCAACATAATGTGTCAGTTGTTGCAACAGGGCCAGCTTACGAGGGATCGGCTCCGAACTCCGGTCCAATATCAGATCGCTTTCGGACGCCTCTGCCGGGTCAATGGAAAATCGCAACAACCCCGTAGGGTCGCCCCCCAATCCCCGCCGCAAATAGTCCTGCGCACGTTCCAGACTGCTGGCATCGTCCTCTAGGAAAAGAACGGAAATCCCCTTGGAAACAAGCGACAGGGCCAGACCCAACCCCGTTGCCGCGCCCCCGATCACTGTGGCCCGCGCCACATCACAGGGCAGATTTTCAGGGGTCAGTACGTGCTCCTGATGCGCCAATCCCGCCGCCCGCGCCGATGGGGTCAATTCAGACAGCAGCGGAATCCGCATTCCACCTACCCCAGAAACTTGTGGTCCGCGATCAGCGCCAGCAATTCCCTAAGCGACACATCCAAGGTTTTGCCGGTGGTATCCAGACGGGCCAAAGCCTTTTCATACAGCGCTTCGCGGCTGGTCAGGATGGATTTCAATTCCTGCATCGCCTCGGGGTTCCCCGCCATCGGGCGGGTATCGCCTTGCGCCCGGACACGTTCCATATGCTCGGTCGGGGCCGCCTTTACCCAGATCGTATGAAAGCGGTTCAACAGCGTCGTATAGGTATCCGGTGCGGCGACGATGCCCCCGGCAACCGCGAGGATCATCGTGTCATGGGTCTGAATCACCCGGCTGACGGCCTGCGCCTCCAGCTTGCGATACCCTTCTTGCCCATATAGCGCCATGACCTCGTTCACGGGCATACCGGACTGTTCTTCGATTTCGCGGTTCAGTTCAACAAAGGGAATATTCAACACATCCCCCGCGCGCTGCCCCAAGGTGGATTTTCCCGCCCCACGCAGCCCGATCAAACAAATCCGCTGCGCGCGCATTTCTTGACTGCTTTCGGGACGCAGCAGGTTCATAACCTGCTGGCGCGTCGCTGTATTGGCCGAACGGTACAGTTCCGCAACATGCAGCGCCTCGGACGACCACGGGTCTTCTTCGGTCATCAG
The DNA here is from genome assembly GCF_900182725.1 of Thalassovita litoralis. Lineage (GTDB taxonomy): Bacteria > Pseudomonadota > Alphaproteobacteria > Rhodobacterales > Rhodobacteraceae > Thalassobius > Thalassobius litoralis. The sequence goes on along the minus strand of NZ_FXTO01000012.1, from coordinate 59,819 downwards.
CCATTCGATCCGATGATCCAGCGCAATCGCCACCCGCTGCAACAATCCGATGGAAATGTTCCCCTCGCCTGCCTCTAGCTGCGCCAGATAGCGCGGCGACACACCCGAAATTTCCGACAACACCCGGCGCGGAATTCCTTTGCGTTCTCTGGCTTTGCGGACCCGCTCCCCGACACGGGTAATCAGCGCACGAACCTCATCTTCTCCCATAGAGCGAGAGCCGCTGGGTGTCGTTTCACCCCGAAAGTTCGTGATTTCACCCATTACCCTTCTCTGCGCCCTTTTCTGTGCGGAATAGCGCACAAATCCCTTTACATGTGCATTATATTTCACATGTTAGCGTGATTTTCTGGCGCTGTACAACGAAATACGCAACGCTTCAAACCCTCGGACGCTTCGTCATTCCGCCGTCAAAGCCCTATCGGTATGGGCAGCGAGACATCGGTTCGTCATCTCAATAGGTTTCGACGTGGTATCGCCCTTCTTCGCGCATCGCATCCCGAAGGGCAACCCACTGAACCCCGATGCTTTCCGCAATATTAGTAAAGGCTTTTTCCACGCCTTCCTCCATCCCGCGAAGGCCACAGATATAGATATAGGTATTGGGATCGCCCAACATTTCGGCCACGGCGTCCTCTTCTGCCAGAATACGATCCTGCACATATTCCTTTGGCTGATCCGGCAGGCGGCTGAATACCATATGCGTTTTCAGCAATGCCTCGGGCACTTTTTTCAGCGGTCCGAAATACGGCAACGTATCAGGCGACCGCGCCCCGAAAAACATGGTCATCCCGCCGGATTTATTCCCCACGCTGCGCTGGCGGCGCATGGTAAACGCCCGCATCGGCGCCGATCCGGTGCCCGTACACACCATCAGCAGCCGCGCCTGCGGATCGTCGGGCATCAGGAAAGTCGCCCCAAACGGGCCGGTCACGCGCACCTTATCCCCCGGCTTCAGATCGCAAACGTAATTGGAGCAAATCCCGTGCTGTTCACGCTTCACAGTCAGGGACACGTTGCCAAAATTCGGGCGTTCCCCATCGCGTGGGCTGGACACCGAATACAGGCGTGGCAAATACGGATTGCCTTTGTCATCCTGCCCCGGCGGCAAAATACCGATGCTTTGCCCCTCCAGTACCGGGAATTTATCCTGAAAGCTTAGGATGACATGGCGCACATCGGTATCCGCCCCGTCGCCCGTCAGACGATAATTCCCCTGCACTGTCGCCTCGACCGGGTGGGACAGGTTGTACATATTCACCGTCGGCTTTGACGCAGACGCAGGCGCAACCGCCTTGCCCCCTGCCCCGGCGTGGGCCTCGGCCAGCAGCGCAGCCATTGCATCATCCAGCGCTTCCATCCCGCCTGCGGCTTCGCTTTGGGTGATGTCCTGCTGTTCGGGCAATTCTTCCCAGCCGAACTGTTCCTCAACAGAATAGGGGTCAGCCACCACGCGCCATTCATCAATGGACCCGGTCGGGCAAACCGGGATGCAGGCCATGCAGTAATCGCACTTATCGGCATCCACCACGACGTTGTTATCGTCATGCACGATGGCCTCGATCGGGCAGGTCATTTCGCAGGTATAGCACCGGATGCAGATTTCCGGGTCGATCAGATGTTGTTTGATCGGCTTATTCATAGTGGTTTACCTTCGGAATTGCGTGGCTGGCCGGTGGCGCGGCTGCGTAGCCCGGATGATAAAATTACGAGCGGTTCAGGATTGCATCGGGAAAGGTCATGACCTCGATCAGTGCCTGACACAGGCCCCGGCAATTGTTGCACCCCACACAAGTTCCGCCCAGTTCGGTCACAGCGACCCCCACAGCGGCGGTACGCGGGGCATTGGCGATCTGACGTTCGATATCCATCTTATCCTCCGTATTCGGATCGGGGTGGGACGGGCCGGGGACACGCCCCGGCCACATCGCAATTACGCCATGTGCAGTTTGACGTATTCAAAATCGCCCGGCTTATTGTCGATGCCAACCTTGGGCGGGCTGATCCAGCTTGCGTATTGGCCGGGTTCGTAAACCGGCTTCATCAGCGATTGGATGAAATCACCATCGGCATGGGTGGGCAGCCAATCATTCACCTTGGCGTCATAGTCTGCCCCGGACAGCGGGTTGCCGTCGGGATCGAAATTATGCCCCGCAAACACACCAATCTGACGGTGGAAGGATTCATGCGGCAGCTTCATTTCAAACTCGATCCCGGCTTTTTCGATGATCTTGTTCCAGCGCCCCACCCCGCCAGCGGCGTCACGGGTATAGTCATCACGCAGGCGCATGTTGATGGCGGTCAGGGCGGGAACCTGTTTTTGCACCACTTTGCCGTCTTCCAAATCCCAAACCGTATAGGTGTCGTTGGTCAGCTTGTGATCGTCGTCGATCCGGCTTTCCATGTAACGGCCCTTGATCCCTGCGTTGAACGCGTTGGCGGCGTTGGTCGACACCTCCTGCCCGAACAAGTCCAGCGACAGGGTATAGTGCAGGTTCAGCTTTTTCTGAATCGTCGGCAGGTCGATGACACCCAAATCGCGGATTTTGTTGATGTCATAAGGGTCGGTGATCCCATGCGCATTCATCACTTCGCAGGTGCGCTGGATGGTACGGCCCACCCCGGTTTCCCCAACGAACATATGGTGCGCTTCTTCGGTCAGCATAAAGCGGCAGGTGCGCGACAGCGGATCGAAACCCGATTGCGCCAGCGATTCCAACTGCATCTTGCCATCGCGGTCGGTGAAATAGGTGAACATGAAGAAGGACAGCCAATCCGGCGTTTCTTCGTTAAAGGCACCCAGCATCCGCGGCGCTTCTTCGGACCCCGAGGACCGGCGCAGCAGATCATCCGCTTCTTCGCGGCCATCCTTGCCGAAATATTTTTGCAGCAGATAGACCATCGCCCACAGGTGGCGGCCTTCTTCGACATTCACCTGAAACAGGTTGCGCATGTCATACAGCGATGGGGCGGTCAGCCCCAGAAAACGCTGCTGCTCGACCGAGGCAGGCTCGGTATCGCCCTGAATAACGATCAGGCGCTTCAGCAGGTTGCGGTATTCACCGGGGACTTCCTGCCAGGCGGGTTGACCGGCATGTTCACCGCAGGGAATACGACGGTCTTCGACCTGCGGGGCCAACAGGATGCCCCAGCGGTATTCCGGCATTTTCACATAGTCGAATTTCGCCCAGCCCTTTGGGTCCACCGAAACGGCAGTGCGCAGGTAAACCAACGATTGCTGGAAATTATCGGGGATCAGGTCAGACCACCAGTTGATATAGCCGGGGTGCCATTTTTCCAGCGCCTTCAACACGCGTTTATCCGACGACAGGCCCACATTATTGGGGATTTGGGTGTCATAGCTGACATTAATCAGATCAAGCATTTCTCTCTCCCTTGGGTGGTGCGTAAGATTGCGCACCCGATGATTTTCAATCTTAAACGCGCTGCATGTTGTAATCGCCGCGCACCCCGGTGCCGTAGCGCTGCAAGGCCCCATCCGGCCCCACCGCATTCGGGCGCTGGAAAATCCAGTTCTGCCATGCCGTCAGGCGGCCAAAGATGCGGGTTTCCATCGTTTCCGGCCCGGCAAAGCGCAGGTTTGCCTCCATCCCGGTCATTGCATCAGGGCTAAAGCTGGCGCGTTCTTCCATGAAGATGCGGATTTCATCGTCCCAGTCGATGTCATCCAGAATATAGGTCACAAGCCCCAGGTCCTCAGCCCGCTCGGCCTCGATCTGCTCACCGATATGGGATTTCAGATCCGTCACCTGTTCGGGCGCACCCAGAAACCGGGTTTCCAGACGGGTCAAATCATTGCCCATCGGGTAGGTGCCGAAATTCGCCTCGGACAGGGTGATCTGCGCCATCGGGCGGTTATCACCCTCGAATTCGTCTTCCATCATATAGGTGCGGTCCACGGCCCACAGCAGTTCGGCCAGAACGCCCGCGAAACACGACCCATGTTCGACCAGCGCCACCAAGGACCGCGAGGTCACATCCACCCGCTTCAGCACCCGCTTCCAATATTGCAGGATTTCATTGGCCAGCCAGTGATCCTTGTTCGCCAACAGCAGCGCCTCGTGCGCCAGCACAGCTTCGGCATCGCCCTGCGTGCGAATGACCCACAGGCCCAGATCCTTTTCATTGTTGCGCAGGTGCAGGATCGCATCATCCAGTTCCCGCGCCAGACGCAGCAGATAGGATTGATCGCCTTGCGCCACCAGATCATCAACCGACGCCGGAACATCCCCATCCGGGCCATTCAGCGTAATCGTCACCTTGCGCCCCGCGCGGTCCAGCGCGACCTCGACCAGCGAATAGTGAACGGCGTCTTCCGCAATATCGCGCTTCAATGCGTTCAGCGTGATCCCCTTTGCGGCTTTCGATGGGGTGGCGGCAGCGAATTCCTTGGCCCGTTCGGCCACCGTGGCGTCAAACTTTGAATTCGGCACGACTTCGTCCACCAAATTCCAGTCCTGCGCCCGCTTACCGCGCACGCCTTCTTCCATCGCGCAGAACACATCAGCTAGATCGCGGCGCACTTTCCGCTTGTCCGTGACGCGGGTCAGACCGCCAGTACCGGGCAGAACGGCCAGCAGCGGCACCTCGGGCAGGGCCACGGCACTGTTGCTGTCGTCGGTCAGGATGATGTGATTACACGCCAGCGCCAGCTCGTATCCGCCCCCGGCGCAGGCCCCTTTGACCGCAGCCACATATTTCTGGCCTGAATCCTTTTCCGCTGCCTCGAACGTATTGCGGGTTTCATTGGTGAATTTACAAAAATTCACCTTATGCGCATGTTCGGCCCCACCCAGCATACGGATATTCGCCCCGGCACAGAACACCTTGTCCTTGCCGGATTGCATGACCACGACTTTCACCTCGGGGTGTTCAAACCGCATCCGCTGCACAATGTCGGCCAGCTCGATATCGACACCCAGATCATAGGAATTCAGCTTCAACTGGTAGCCATCAAACAGGCCGCCATTTTCATCCACATCCATGATCAGATTGGCGACATCGCCATTATAGTCCACCCGCCAGTGGCGGTATTCAGAGGGGTCCGTCTGAAAGTCGATGATCTTGGCCACGTCGGCATCTCCTCAAGTCCATGTCGCTTTTCTGCACTATAGTTCCCATTACCCCGTCCGAAAAGGTATTTATGCGCTATAGTGACACTTTTATTTGATGCCAGGGCAAGATTTACCCCCAAACTTTACCCCTCATCATAAATTTAGGCATTATATCGCACAATTTGACACATCCCCCGCATCACCGCGAATCTCTGCCTGCAAAGCATCGACCGCCGCCCGCACTGCTGCGGGGCTTTGCCCCATGACCATTCCCCGCCCCTCACACGCCTGCAAATGTGCCTCGACGATCCGACACAGGCGCAGCACCGCACGCGGGCGGGCCATACGCTGCTTCAATCGGGCATTCGCCAGTTGGATTAACGCCTGCACCATGATCCGATCCGGCCCATCGGGCAAAGCCAGCCAAACAGGCTCCAGCACCTCATGCGCCTCCCAGAAAAAACCGTGATCCAGAAACACAAGACCCGCCTGAAAGGCGGGCGTGGCACATAACTGCTCAGCGGTCATATCGGGGCGCACAGTCATGCGCAGATCGTCAAACCGCCCCTCTGGATGGCGGGGCATTTGCCCCGGCACATAGGCATATGATGGCAGGGCCACCATCTATGCCGTTTCGGGCTGCGCCGCCTCGATCCGCTGCAATCGGGCTGCAAAATCGGCCACAGCAGTCAGCACCTTTTCCGGCTGATCGAACTGGGGCGCATGGCCGCAATCCGGCAGAATTTCCACATCTACCGGCGCGTAAGACCGCGTTTCCACCTCGGTGATTTGCGCCAGCGTTCCGTATTCGTCACCTTCGCCCTGAATGGCCAAGGTCGGGATGCGCAGATAATCAATCACATCCGCCACGTTCCAATGATAAAACTCCGGGTTCAGCCAGCTATCGTTCCAGCCACGGAACGCATTATCCGGGTCGCGATGATACTTCGCCATCTTCGCCCGCAAATCGCCCGTATCATATGCCAGCTTGGCCTGCTGGATCGCCGCCAACCCCACAGATTCGGTAAAGAAATGCGGCGCCATCAGCACCAGCCCCCGCACCCGGAAATCCGCAACGCTGCCCGCATAAATCGCGGCAATGGTCGCCCCGTCCGAATGCCCCATCAGGATACCGGACTGAAATCCGATACCATCCAGCACATGCGGCAGCACATCTACGGCTTCGTCGGTCATATAATGCACAGGCCACGGCAGGGGCTTGCCATCAGACTGCCCATACCCCGCGCGGGAATAGGCAAACACCCCCAGGCCGGTCGCCTGCGCCAGCTTTTCGGGAAAATCCCGCCACAGCGCCGCGCACCCCAACCCTTCGTGCAACAACACGATGATTGGGGCCTGCCCCGGCGCAGGGCCAGTGCAGCGATATTCCAACCGGATACCGCTAACCGTCAGAAACCCCTGCCCTGCACCCCAATCCATCACACGCCCTCTCGTAGCTTAAACCGTTGAATTTTTCCGGTCGCGGTCTTTGGCAAATCCTCGACCACCTCGACCCAGCGGGGATATTTCCACTTGCCGATCTTTTGCTTCACGTAATTCTTCAGATCGTCCAGTTCGGCCGCACCATGCCCATCCTTTAGCACGACATAGGCCTTGGGCTTTTCCAGCCCTTCCTCGTCATGCCATGCCACCACGGCCGCTTCCAACACAGCAGGGTAGGAGACCAGCGCCTGCTCGATCTCGAACGGGGATACCCAGATGCCGGACACTTTGAACATATCGTCCGTGCGCCCACAGTAGATGTAGCGCCCGTTCGCAGTCCGTTCATATTTATCCCCGGTGCGCGTCCAGTGCCCCTCGAAGGTGGAACGGGATTTACCGCGCTGGTTCCAATAGCCTTCGGCGGCAGACGGGCCGCGCACCAGCAATTCACCAACATCGCCATCGGCGACTTCGGCATCGTTTTCATCAACCAGCCGCACCTCGTACCCCGGCACCGCCGTCCCCGAGGTGCCATACACCACATCCCCCGGCTTATTCGACAGAAAGATATGCAGCATTTCGGTTGATCCGACACCATCCATGATGTCGACACCCCACCGCTGCTGCCATTTCTTGCCAACCTCTTCGGGCAATGCCTCGCCCGCCGAAATGCAGGCCCGCAGCGTCGTGTCCGGCAACGGCTTGCCGTCCTCCCAGTAATGCACCATCGCGGCATAGAGCGTGGGAACCCCGCAGAACACGCTGGGTTTATGCGCGTCCATGATCTGCGCCGCCGCTTCTGGCGTGGGACGCCCGGAAAACAGGATCGTCGTTGCCCCCACGGCCATCGGGAATGTCATCGCATTCCCCAAACCATAGGCAAAGAACAGCTTTGCCACGGAATACACAACGTCATCTTCGCTGGTCTGCAAAACCTGCGCCCCATAGGTATCTGCTGTCGCGCATAAACTGCCGTGAACGTGCTTCACCCCCTTGGGTTGCCCGGTGGACCCGGAGGAATACAGCCAAAACGCAATTTCATCCTCGGATGTTTCGACCGTGGAAATGGGGTCCGCGCCGTCCATAAAGGCATCATAGGTAATTGCCCCCTGTGGGGCCGCGTCAGATAAGATCACAACCTCGCGCAGGAACGGGTTGCCTTCTAACGCGGGGGCGACCACGGGATACAGCGCTTCGGACACAAACAAGGCCGCAGCGCGGCTGTCCCGCAAGATCACATCGTAGACCGAGGCCGCCAGCAGCGTGTTCAACGGGATCGGCACCACACCGGCCTTTAGCGCACCCCAAAACAGCACCGGCATTTCGGCCTGATCCAACACCAGCAGCGCCACGCGTTCTTCGCGCCGGATTCCAGCACGCCCAAAAGCTGCCGCAGCGCACGCCGTTTCGGCGGCCAGTTGACCATAGGTCAGTTCCCGCTGCTTGCCATCCGCCTCGCGGAACGCGACCTTTGCACCACGCCCTTCCTCGACATGGCGATCCACGAAATAATTCGCGGCATTCCTACACTCCGACATTCAGTTCCTCCCTTAGCCCGCCGCAATGCAAGACATCCGCAGGCATCCTCCTGTCAGCGGTGGGGATGAACCAGCGGCAGGCTCCTCTTCCTGCCGCGCATCAGGAATCTAACCCAGCCCAACCGCGCAATAATGTGCTTTATAATGCAATAAATCCCGCAGTTCGCAAGAAAATCCTGCCACAATAGTGCATTTTTTCGCACAAAAAGGGCCGCAGCGCAAACCGCCACGGCCCAATCATCCAGCAAAGCCTTTGGCTTACTTGGTGTATTTCGCAATCAGCCCTTTGGCTTCGTCGATCAATGCCTGACCGTCGATGCCCGTGGTCTTCACGTCCGCAATCCATTCATCATAAACGGGTTGCGCCATTTTGCGCCATTCTTCGGTCTGGGCGGCGTCCAGCGTGATGATATTGTTGCCGCGATCCACCGCTTTCTGACGGGCGGGAATATCCGCATCTGCCTGCGTGCCACCTGCAAAGACAGAAAACTCCTCGCCCGAATTGGCATCAATCACGGCCTTCAGATCGTCCGGCAGGCTTTCATACTTGTCCTTGTTCATCGCCAACACAAAGGTGATCGTATACAGCGCCGCCCCGGAAAATTCGGTGTGATTTCCCACCAGTTCCGGCACTTTCAGCGCGGCGGTCACTTCCCACGGAATAGTGGTGCCGTCGATCACGCCCTTGGACAGACCTTCGGACACCGCAGGCACCGGCATCCCGACCGGGGTCGCCCCCAGATGCGTCAGCAGCGAATTCACAGGGCGCGACCCGCCCCGGATTTTCATACCCTCCAGATCCCCCGGCACATGCACCGGGTTCTTGGTGTGAAACACACCCGGCCCATGCACCCATGCGCCAAGGATATGCACATCCTTGAACTCGGTATCTTTCATGTGTTTTTCAAACATCTGCCAATAGGCGCGGCTGGTCGCGCGGGCATCTGTCATCATGAAGGGCAGTTCAAACACCTCGGTCGAAGGGAAGCGGCCCGGCGTATAGCCCACCACGGTCCAAACCACATCGGCCACGCCATCAATCGCCTGATCCATCAATTCCGGGGGCTTTCCGCCCAATTGCATCGACGGATAACGTTCAACCTTGATGCGCCCCTTGGAATCCGCCTCGACCTTGTCGGCCCAAACATCCAGCACCAGACGCGGCACGTTCGCCTGCGCGGGCAGGAATTGATGCAGTTTCAGCGTCACCTCTTGCGCCAATGCGGGGGTTACGGTGAAGGCGGTGGACAAGGCCGCAATTGCGGCGCCGCCCAACACACCCAGAATGGTTCTGCGTTTAGTCATGGAGTTCCTCCCGTTTGCCATTTTGGCATTATAATGCCAATCACTATGCACGCCATGCACCATATTGCTAGAACAATTTATCACCCCGCCCATTTTTTCGCCGACCGGATCAACCAAACGCAGAACGCGCCCCTGCCGCAGATGTCACCCAAGCACACAGTTATCCGCATCAAGCGAAACAAAAACCCCGACACCAGACAACCGTTTCCAGATCGACCGCAGTAAGTACAACCCATCACTGTATTGCCGCTTACCCAGCCCAAATTCGCCACATTTTGAATCAAACCTGATCCAGACAGGAATACACCCGACCGCCCGGACATTCGGAACCGGCGGGCCAAACGCTGGAAACGAACAGATGAAAGTACTCGCAGTCGATGACGATCCGATGGTTCTGGACCTGCTGAAAGGCTCTTTGCCGAAAGCGGGCTACCCGGACATCACCACGTCGCACTCCGCAGTCGAAGCAATGGAAATCATCCAGCACGCCACCACTCCATTCGATTGCTTCCTGTTGGACATCCAGATGCCCCAAATCTCTGGGATCGAACTTTGCGACTGGATTCGTCATATTCCTGACTATTCGGAATCTCCGATCCTGATGGTTACGGCGATGTCGGATAAGATTTTCATCAATCAGGCTTTTGCCGCAGGGGCCTCCGACTATGTCACCAAGCCCTTTGATCCGCTGGAATTAACCACCCGGATGCGTGTCGCGGAACGCCTGAACGAAAAAAACCGTGATGCCCGCAACAAGGGCGAAATGGTCCAAGCCCTGCTGAATGACAGTTTTCGTGGTCCGAAATTCAACTTCGACACAGCCTTTGCCGTGCGCGACGTGGCCGGGGTGATTGATCGCATCGCATTGGAAAACTTTCTGCTGCAACTGGGCCGGGGTGGCATGTTTGCCACCAATGTCTTTGCCTTTCAGATCGTGAACGCCCGTGATCTGTATGAAAGCTGCACCCCCGAGGAATATTTCTATGCAATCACCGACGTGTCCGAGGCGATTTCAGAAAGCCTGACATATGGGGAAAGCTTTGTTGCCCATGCCGGACATGGTGCGTTCGTTTGCGTCAGCCACGGACGCGATCAGATTGACCCGGAAGAGCTGCAAATGACGGTACAGCAAGCCATCGACAAGCTGGAACTGGCCTATGACGACTGGCGCGAAATGGATGTACAGGTTGCCGTCAGCCCCTGTCAGCGGATGGGCCTGCGGTCCGGGCGTGTCGCGGTAGAGGCAATGGACACCGCGCTGGACAAGGCCCGTAAGGCGGCCTCGGACGCGGTTCACGCCAGCGAATTTTCTGGCTGGAAGCGTGATCTGATCAAAGCCTTTGCTTGGGCGGGTTAACAGATGGGAATGACTGCGATGCAGGCCGCACGGAATGCCGCCTATGCCGAACTCTTCGCCGCGAAACTTGCGGAAATGCGTCCCGGTTTTGCTGCAACGCTGGCACGCCGCCTGACACGGATGGAACAAGTCAGGGATTCCGACGTCTTGTTGTCCAGCCCGGCACAAGCGATGGACCTGTTTCGCCATTACGCCCACAAAACCGCAGGCATGGCCGCCACTATGGGCTTCCCCGAACTGGGCGAACTCAGCTTTGCCGCCGAAGCCGCCGTGACCCGCTACATGGAAAATCCAGCCCATCTGGCAGCCGCGCTGGACGCGGTGGACGACATGCTGGGGGAAATGGCCCTGATCGTTCACGACTACCCGGCCTGACCGTTTCCCGTCTGCCTCTCGCCTGATCGACGCAAAAAGCCCCGACATTTCGGGGCTTAATTTTATGGCTGGTCGGGGCGTCGGGGTGGCCTGTCAGCCCAACCCCTGCCAAATGTCCAGTATCTCTTGCGCCAGCGTCATCGCGTCAAATGGCTTGGATATGACAGCCACAGCCCCCTCTTGCAGCAGGTCAGTCTGTTCCTGAAGCTGGGCGCGCGCCGTCATGAAAATCGCTGGAACGCCGCTCATGCCCGGCAAGGCCCGCACGGCGTTTAACGTTTCGACCCCGTTCATGTCCGGCATGGACATATCCAGCAGCAACAAATCCGGCTTTACCTCGGGTGCCTGCTGCACGGCTTCGGCCCCGGTTGCGCATTGTTTCACCGTCAGCCCACCGATCACCTCCAATGCCAGCCGTGCGATCTCGCGTATGTCTGCGTCGTCTTCGACATGTAACACTTTGGGAAAGACCGTCATCGCCCTCTCCATGCTAAAACTCCAATAACCCGCCCGACACCGGACCGACCTGCCGCACAATCGCAGCCCTGAATTATTTTTCGCAGCCCGTCCCTTGTGAAGGATCAGGCAGCAACATCACCCGTAAAGCCAGCTTTGGGCAGCTCAAAATAAAACGTCGCCCCCTGCCCTGGCTCGGATTCAAATCCGATCGAACCGCCATGCGCTTCGACAATCTTTTTGGCAATGCTTAACCCCAACCCAGTACTGGCAACCTTGCGTTGCACCTGCGGCCCCTGAGAATAGGGCATAAACAAATCCGCTTGTATGTTTTCTGGGATACCCGGACCGTGGTCAACCACCGAAACGCGAATATTTCCATCCATTTCACAAACCGATGCACAAACCTCGGTCTGAGGTTGGGAAAACTTGATCGCATTGGACAGCAAATTCGCCATGACCTGCGACAAACGCATGGGATCGGCATAGGTCCGGCAATCCTGACACCGCATTTCCGCGCGGATCGACACGTCAAATTTGCGGGCATAGTCCTGAATTTCTTCGATTGCGCCCTTGACCAACAGACCCATGCGCACTTCTTCAAAGTCGCATCGCATCTTACCGGCATCCAGCTTTTCCAGATCCAGAATGTCGTTAGTCAACCGCAATAGCCGGTCCACATTTCGTTGTGCCACACCCAGCGTCGCGGCGGCATTCCCGCTTAATACCCCCATCTGTCCTGACGCGATCAAATCCATCGCCCCCTTGATCGAGGTCAGCGGGGTCCGCATTTCATGGCTTAGCGTTGCAACATAATCTGATTGTGCCCTTGCTTCGCTGACACGACCGGAAATGTCACGCAGCACCGCCATGAAACAATCATCCGCACCATCCTCGCGGATTAGCTTCAACGTCAACTCCAGCGGCGCCCCGGCGCTGGTCAACTCGAACACAACCGAATCCAACGCACTGTGGCGCAGGTTGCGAATGGCGCCAGTCACCGCCGCCCGGTTTGCCGCAGGCAACAAATCTGGAAACCGCACACGGTTTTTTTTCAATCCCAAGCCAGCAACCCGCGCCTCGGCCCGCGCGTTCAGAAAGGACACACGGCTGGTTTCAGGATCGAACACAAAGACCTCGTCCAGCAGCGCCGTAAAAGCCACCTCCAGCAACTTATGGGATTGCGGTTCAGCTTTGGGTGCAGGCAATTGCGGTTGGCTGTGACCTGTCAGCATTTGCACAGCCCCACGCAATCCGCCGCGGACCTTGCGCTTTCGCTTAGCGGGCTGTTGTTGGCTGGCGGCAACAAAGGGGCGCGGCTGAACAAAGGCGCGAACCGACAGAACCGCGACAAACAGCAACAGTACCCCGTGAAACGGCGTCAGCCCGACTGGCAGGACCGAAGCCGCTTGCACTGCTCCATCTGCCACATCCACACTGACACCCGTCACACCTGACATCTTATACCCTTTCCCGGTCAGACCCGCGCCCCACCGGAACCTGATTCATATACTCTTTCTCAACACCATGCAGACTGCCCGCCGAGAGTGTCGTTTTTCAGGTTCGACTTCGACCATTTTGAGGCAAAGGCGAAGCAAATTAGAACGACACACCTTTTAAGGAACACAAAGGTTAACCACCGCGACAAGTCCTCAGTTAACAAATGGTTAACACCACCCAAACCGTGCTACCCCCCGCAGAAAAACCGACATCAGCACAGTAAAAATACCCAAGCTGAAACAAGGCAGTTTTCTGACCGATATGCGACGCCCGGTCAAAAAACCGACAAAGATCGGCGTCAAAGCCAAGCCAGCGTCACAGCGGCAATTGCCAAATAGCGCAGAAATTTCGCACAAGTGACGATCATCATGAAGCTCCAGATTGGTTCCCTCATCAATCCGGCCACCACGGTCAGAGGATCACCGATAATCGGCACCCAACTTGCCAATAAGCTCCAGCGCCCATAGCGATGATAGCGTTGCTCGGCCCGTTGCAACTGTGCAGCAGAAACCGGAAACCACCGGCGATCCTGATACCGCCGCAAGAAACGCCCGCATACCCAGCTTACAACGGACCCCAGTACGTTGCCCAAGGTTGCCATGCCAATCAGCGCCCAGGCTGACAGGGCCGGGTCAGTCAGACGATACGCCAGCAACGCCTCGGACTGCATGGGCAGCAAGGTTGCAGCAGCAAAGGCCGCCGCGAAAAGGCTGATATAAGCAAACATGCCCATAAGCATATCAGCCTTTCATAACCCACCAAGCGGCGGCATCATTCCGTATCTTTGGAAAGGGCAAAGGGGCTTTGCCCCTTCTTGGCCTGCGGCCAATTCAACCCCGAGTATTTTGGGCAAGATGAAATCCACCCTGCCCAATGCCCGGCACGTCAGGCGCGTTCCACCAACACCGAACCAACCGAATAGCCCGCGCCAAAGGAGCAGATAACCCCCCAATCCCCCGGCTGCATGTCGTCGGAATATTTCGAAAACGCGATGATCGACCCCGCCGAGGAAGTGTTGGCATAATCCTGAAGGATATTCGGCTGTTCGCCCGGTGCAGGTTCGCGCCCCAGCACCTTGCGCCCCACGAAATCATTCATGGCCTTATTCGCCTGATGCAGCCACATGCGGCGCAACTGTTCCGGCTGTACCCCAGCATCCCCAAGATGCGCCAGAATATGAGCCGAAACCATCGGCACCACCTCTTTGAACACCTTGCGCCCGTTTTGCATGAACTGCATGTCCCGGCGATCAATCATCCCGTCGGGACGATTGCGGCGCAGGAACCCGTTGTTATTGCGGATGTTGTTTGAAAACTGGGTCGCGCAGCGGGTGGAATGCACGATGAAATGCGCGCCATTGGCGTCCTCGGCCCGTTCCAGAACGGTGGCAGTGGCCACATCGCCAAAGATAAAATGGCAATCGCGATCCCGCCATTCCAAATGGCCGCTGGTGATTTCCGGGTTTACCACGATGGCACAGCGCACAGACCCCGAGCGGATCATATCCGCCGCCGCCTGAATCCCGAACGTGGCAGACGAACAGGCCACATTCATATCAAAGGCAAAGCCACCGGCACCCAAGCCATTCTGGATTTCAATCGCCACGGCGGGATAGGCGCGTTCCATATTGGACGCGGCACAGATCACCAAATCCACGTCTGCGCCCGTGCGCCCGGCCTGCGCCAGCGCTGTTTGACAGGCATCCAGTGCGATTTCGGTCATGATGCCGTTTTCATCATCGCTGCGCTGGCGGAAATGCGGATACATCCGGTTTGGGTCCAGCACGCCCGTTTTGTCCAACACATAACGCTGTTCGATCCCCGAAGCCTTGAAGATGAACTCGGACGAGGAATGTTCCATCGCCGTCACATCGCCCGCCGCGATGGCATCCGCGTGTTCAGCGTTGAACTTATCCGCATAGGCGTTGAAGGATTCCACCAATTCGTCATTGGTGATGACTTCGGCAGGGGTGAAAACCCCGGTCCCGGTAATGGCGACTTTGTACATCGGACCCCCAAGAAATTTGTTCCCCAGATCAACCAAGGCAAGGGGGCAGGTCAAGCCCCGTTGCCGTATGGTCAACCTGACTTATACCGGGTTTGGCAGGGGTTTTCCGTCAAAAAATGCGGCCAGATTGTCCAGCACCAGCATTCCCATATCCGTGCGCACGTTCAGCGCAGCCGTTCCCAGATGCGGCAGTAGGGTCACGTTGTCCATATCCCGCAGCGCCTGCGGCACATGCGGTTCATGTTCGTAAACATCCAACCCCGCCCCGCCAATCTGCCCGGTCTGTAGTGCTGTGACCAAGGCCATCTCCTCGACGATATCACCGCGCGCGATATTGATGAAATGCGCGTGGGGTTGCATCGCCGCAAACACATCCGCCCCGATCAGATGATGGGTTTCCGCGCCCCCCGGAACGGCAACCACCAAAATATCCACCTGGGCCGCCAGTTCCGTCAGGCTGCTGACCTGCGTTGCCGGAAAATCCACGGCCTTGGGGGAACGGTTGTGAAAAAACACCTCCATCCCGAATCCGAAATGACAGCGCCGGGCAATCGCCTGCCCGATCCGGCCCATCCCAACGATGCCCAGCTTGCGGCCCGTCACATGCAGGCCCAACATCTGCGTCGGGTGCCAGCCAGCCCATTGACCGGACCGAACCAGCCGTTCGCCTTCGGCGGCGCGGCGGGCGCTCATCAGGATCAGGGTCAGGGCAATATCTGCCGTGGCATCCGTGACCGCGCCGGGGGTATTTGTGACCTTCACCCCATGATCCGTGGCGGCCTGCACGTCGATATGGTTATACCCCACGCCAAAATTCGCCAGTATCCGGCAACGCGGGCGGCCAAATTCAGCGAATATCTTTGCACCGAACTGATCGCCCAATGTCGGCATCACGCCATCATACAGGGCAAGGGCCGAACGCATCTCGGCTTCGCTCATCGGCAGGGTGCTTTTGCGCAGCTCTATATCAAACAGGCTGTGCGCCCGCGCGACCACCGCATCCGGCAACGGGCGGCTGAGCAATACCCGAGGGGGACCGGATCGCGCCATCAGAACATCCTCCCGCCCAAGGGAACATCCTGACCGGGGGACAGCAGGACCACCTCGTTTTCGGCATCGGGGACACCCAAAACCAACACTTCGGACATGAACTTGCCGATCTGTCGGGGCGGGAAATTCACCACGCCGATCACAGTTTTTCCAATCAACGACTCGGGCGTATAGTGTTTTGTCACCTGTGCGCTGGTTTTACGCTCGCCAATCTCGGGGCCGAAATCAACCCACATCTTGATCGCGGGCTTGCGTGCTTCGGGATAGGGTTCTGCCCGCACAACCTTGCCCACGCGAATATCCACTTTCAGGAAATCATCGAAACTGATCTCAGCCATTGGCCAACTCCTTGGATCGGTTGGTTGCGGCGGCAACTGCACGGGTCAGCAAGGCCGGAAACCCGTTGGTTTCATCCATCAAGACCTCTAGCGCGGCCTGCGTGGTCCCATTGGGAGAGGTCACATTCACGCGCAACTGGCTGGGGCTATCATCCGCCTGTTCCGCCAAGGCACCCGCGCCCGCCACCGTGGCCTTGGCCAATTGCATCGCCAGTTCCGGCGAAAGCCCCTGCGCCTGCCCGGCGGCAGCCAAGGTTTCGATCAAGTGGAACACATAGGCCGGACCGGACCCGGACACGCCTGTTACAGCATCCATCTGGCTTTCATCGTCCAGCCGCACCACCTGCCCAACGGCAGACAGCAAAAGCTGCGCCAGATCCATTTGCCCGGCGCTGGCGTGATCGTTGCCGATGATCGCGGTAATGCCACGCCCCACGGCGGCGGGGGTATTAGGCATCGCCCGGATGATCGGGGTGCGTGCACCAAGCACCTGTTCAAACTGAGAAATCGGTGTGCCAGCCGCCACGGAAACGAACAACGTTTCACCGTTCCCCATCGCCGCCAGCGTGGGCAGCGCCGCGCCCATCATCTGCGGCTTGACCGCCACCAAAACGATTGCAGGGGCGTCAGGCAGGTCCGCGTTGACATGTACACCCGTCGATTTCACCCAATCGGACGGGTGCGGGTCAATCACATAAACCGATGCCGCTGGCAGCCCTTGTTTCAGCCAGCCCTCCAGCATGGCCGAGCCCATCTTGCCGCACCCCAGCAGCACCAGCCCGGCGCGGGCCACATGATCCATATCCATGAATTTCCCCCTTACCTGTTCATTTCGGTTCGGGGGGAAGTGTTACGCGCGCCCGTAAGCCTCTGCAATGGCGACCTGAAGCGCATCTTCGGGTGTCCGGTTACCCCAGACCACCAGTTGCAGCGCCGGATAATAGCGTTCACAGCTTAGAACTGCGGCATTGATCATGGTATCCACCTGATCGGGGCTGGCAACCTGCCCACCCGCCAGGATCAAGCCATAGCGGAACACCATCAGTTGCGGTTCTTCCCAGAAGGTAAAAGACCCGGCCCAGCACTGATCGTTTACAACGTTCAGCGTGTGATATAGCGCGGGCAGCCGGTCCTTTGGCGGTTCCATTTCAAAGCTGCAAATCAGGCGTAGGGTTTCATCATAATCCGACCACGCCAGCGTGATGGAATAGGTGCGCCACTGTCCTTCGACGGCCATCGCGATCTGATCGTCAGCGATGCGGTCAAATTCCCAGTCGTGGTGTTCGGCGATATGCTCCACCAGATCAATCGGGTGAAGGTCTTCTTGCAAGAACTGCTCGGACAAGGCCATGCGTCACCTCTTTTTACTACGTAGCGTTCGGGTCCGAAAACCGCCCCAATTGCTAGGTGCCTGCTCTAGAGGAAGGGGATATTTACCCGCTCCTTACCAGATATGGTGCATGCCTCGTGCCAGATATGTAAAGCTAAATTTTGGGGATAACCGCAATAAGTTGTGGAAGAAAGCCAATTTGGCGCAGAATGCTGTGGAAAACCGCGCAATCGCAAAAACACCGCTAAATCAGCCCAGAACGGGAGGGGAGATTTGCTGATAGCGGGCGGTGATAGCGGGCGGCAAAGTTTGCAGTGATTGACAGACATGTTTGCAGCAGACGAGTTTTGGTCCTGCGGACGAATTGAGGTCGTTCGCAGGACCCGGTTGATCAATCACACCTTTGGCCTCAATAGAGCCGCCGCTTGGATGAGTTTCAACACCCGTTGAATACCCTCTTCACAAGGTACTGCGGTGCCGATCGCAAGGTTCGCCTCACCGTTGCGAGCGGCGTCGGCGGCGGCTTCAATTTCACCGGCCATCGCGGCCATCAGATCAGCAGCCTGTTCGTATAGGCCGGCCATTGAATTGGTCTCGGCCTTTTGGCGACCCAGATCGTAGGCATCTTTTAATGCCGCTTCGAGTTGCCACACTGCGATGTCGCCGAAGTCCAGATGGTCTGAATTCTGGGTCTCCAGAGTGTCAAAACCGGTGTGTCGCTGGGCAATAGTGGTAAGTTGTTGTTGGGTCATCGTCATTGTTCCTCTGATCGATGACATCGACATAGGTATTTTCGGGTGGATTGGAGCACCTCGAAGACTGCTCTTTTCAGGCTGTTTCGATCACAAAGTTGCTCACGAACAGTTCCCTCCGCTCCCCCCGGCTCTTGGCCTGTTTACCAACTGTGTAGGTCGTGTCGACTTCGGTCAGGTGAAATCCAGCAAACCGTTCCCGGATCGGCTCCACATCATTAATTGACATCAGGAACCGCCCCTTGATCTCCGCCAGTTGCTCGGCCAGCCGGTCGAAATCATCCGGCGCGAACATCGCCTTGCCATAGTCATCCTCGCTGCCCCAGTAGGGCGGGTCCAGATAGAACAGGGTGCCTAGCGTGTCATAGCGGCGGATGAACTCAGAATACCCCAGACACTCGATCACCACGCCGGATAGGCGCGAATGCGCGTCTTCCAGCATCGGCTCCAGGGTGGACAGGTTGAACCGCGCCGGCCGATCCGCTGACACCCCAAAATTACGCCCTGACACCTTACCTCCAAAGGCCGTGCGCTGGAGATACAAGAACCGCGCTGCGCGTTCCAGATCGGTCAGGGTTTCGGGGCGGGTCGCGACCAGCCTCTCGAATTCAGACCTCGTCGTCAGCTGGAACCGCAACGTGTCGATGAACTGCGGGTAATGCCGCTGCAGGATGCGGAACAGGTTTGCGATATCCCGGCCCAGATCGTTGATGACCTCGGCGCGCGGCCGCATCGAGCGGCGCAGGAAGATGCCACCCATGCCGACGAAGGGCTCGGCATAGGTGTTATGCGGTGTCGCGTCCAAGATCGCAGTGATCCGCTTTGCGAGGTTCCGTTTGCCGCCAATCCACGGCGCGACAGGGTTTGTTGGTTCAACGGGGGTTAAAGCCATATTTAAGGCCCTTTCCATCACGCTCCGGGCGCTCGGCTTGGGGGCTCGCGGGCCTCAATGTGTTGATGGTTTTGCAACGCGGGCACTTGATCGAAAGGGTACCTCTGAGCGCGTCGTCGTCCATTTTGAATAGCAGGCGGGCGCAGTTCCCGCAACGTAGCTCTTTCTCCATAAGATGGAATCACCGTAGCTTGGGGCCGCTCGTCGACGAGCATGGAGCGGCCATAAGCTTGTGCTGGTCGGCGGGGGGTGATTTTGCTGATCTGTACCCCCGTGCGGGGGAGTGCTCCAACACTCCACCGCCTCCTCTTCCGGCGCGAATCCGCGCCAAGATCATGGGCGCTTACGGCCAGTACTGATCGTCAGTGAAATCAGTGGGTATGGTGGCCATAGCTTTGATCGCGAAACTGGCCCCCCAGATCGGCTGGCGGAACGCAGCAGCAGCGGCCAGAACCTGTTGCCATTCGCTTGCTGTGATCTGAGCCACCCCAGTGTCGGTTTTCACTACTGTGGTTGAGGTGGCGTTGCCCAGATTGATCATGGCGTTCGACCAGGTCGTCACCTCATCCCAGCCAAGCATATCTTCCTTGCTGGTTCCGATGTGATGAACCCCACGGGTGTCTTGAAAATCGAAATCAAAGCCAAGTGCCAGACGGCGATCCCGCTCTTGTTCGACCATCTCGGCTGTGGCCGGGATCGTGTCGATGGTCCAGCCCAGAACCCACTGCCCGTCCTCATCATGGGGGGTCAGGTTGCGAGTGGCGATCTGCGCCCCCGATGTTTGTGGGCGCGGTAGAAGCGTCACCGGCTCCAAACCGTGATCACGGCAGGTCTGTTCCGTCAGCCCGAGGATCATGGCGTCCCGGCCTGTGCGATAGAGCGTGACTGTCAGGGGATCATAGAACATCAGGACACCTCAATTGTGTAATCGACGCCATCGGTGAAAATGTTGACGCCAGAGGAGAAGCTGTAGAGATCATAGCCTTCATATGTCCCCCCAAATGTTAGGGCATAAGGCGTCCCGGAAACCGAGATGATCGATAACCCGGCGCTACCACCTCTTACGGTAAAGCTGTTGTATCCAAGACCACTATCCCAATAGGCACCCTCGATCGTTCCACCATTCGCAGCCTGCGGCCCTGTTACACTCCCAAGTGCCGTGGGTGCACCCAGTTCGGATTCAAGCAGCGCAGACCACCAGCCTTCGGAATAATTGCCACCACCATAGTCGTAATATCCCGCAGTCATGGTCAGGAGTCCTGCTGCCAGACTTGGAGGGGTTATGGGCATCAAGCTCATTGCAGCGCCCTCACATCGAGGAGGCTGAAGCTGCCGATTTTTGTGATGAAGAACAGAAAGTCATGCCCGTTCGTCGTGGTCAGATCATCACCCGTCACTTGGGTAAACCCGCTGACCGTGATCGTCCCGGCGCTGGCGTTGTTGGTGTATTGGATCACCATTGTGCAGGAGGTAGCAGGGGGTGCCAGTGTATGTGCGCCACCATTAACCGCTGTCTGGATATTCCCATTCAGGGGATCGGGCGTGAGCGTCCCGCTTGATCGGGTTCCGTTGGCGAAGGGCGTGACGTTGAATCCGCCGGTCAGTGTCGCGGCGCCTTCTACTGACAGGCCGTTTACCCGATGGGCGACAGAGCCAGTACTGTCGCTCACATAGAGGTCAAAACCAGCCCCAGTGCGGACCAAATAGATGGTGTTCGCCACCAGTGTGCCTGGCAGCGAAGACACCACTTTATGCGCCAATAATGTCGCCATCAGATCACCACCCGGTTGAGCCCCAGGCCGTCTTCGGCAGAGCGCCATCATAGGTCATGTCGCCATTGCCGTCTTCCCCCACTTTGTCGAGTTGGGTTTTGTTGGCGTGGCTGTGGCTGGCGGTGACGGCCGCATCAATCTGCGCCGGGGTGCTGGACGGGCGACTGGCGATATCCGTCCATGAAATCGTCACATCCATGCTTTCATGTTCGGTGATTTTCACCCAGGCGGAGCCGTCATAAACGTAAGTGGCCGCGCCTGCTGCAACGGTCGCATCCGACGATGCATCCAGCACCAGCACGGTGACCCCGGTTTCCGCCGTAAGGGCATCACGCGCCGTAATATCTGCGACCACCGCTGTTCCCTGACCGACACCGGCCAGTGCGGCAGCGATCTTAGTGTCGAGATCAGAATCGGTATGAATGCGGCGCGTGGCGTCTCCGGCAGCATTCGTGACGTAGATTTCGACATAGTTTGGGGTCGCCGGATTGGCGATGTAGTAGATCGAGTATGGTTGCAGAGTGCCCGGCAATGCGGTTTCTCTGAATGCCTTCATGATGGCCATTGGTGAATTCCTTTCTTACCAGTTGGTTGAAGTCCAGTTGACGGTGGCATTTTCTGCGTTTTCGAGAGCGTCTTGTGCATATTGCTCTGCAGCATCACGTGCAGCGCGGGCGTCCAGAACGGCTTGCTGTGCGGCATCTGGTGTCGGCGGCAAAGGATCTGTGAGCGTATCGCGGAAACCGGCCGTGGCGGCAGCGGGCACAACAATTGTAGCGTCGTGGCGATGAGACGCCGTTCTGAAGGCCACCGCGTATGATCCGGCAAAAAGTCCCACGGTGAATGCGCCACCGGCATCGGTGGTGACGCGGACAGGCTCCGGCAAAGACACGCCCGTCTCATTCGCCAGAACGTGAGGGGCCGTCGGCGTGAATGTCACCGTGACCCCGGCCATCGGCTGAAGCTGAATGTCAGAAACGTTGCCGGTAACAGTACAAGTCATGTCGATCCCCCTTTCAGATCTGGGCGGCGCGGAAACACAGGATCGAACGGATCAGCAGACTGCGGCAGTTCCCGCAGAGCCTGACGGTAGCGGGCCCAGGCGGCCCGATCGACCGGCGCATCGGGAACCTGCGTCCAGTCACTCTGCGCCAGCAACCGGTCGCGCTTCTGGCGCAGATGCAGCTGCGCCGCCGCCAGTCGTCTGGCGTTGAGTGATTCTGCATCACGCGGCACCACAGCCAGATCCCGCACCACAAAGTTCGCAGGATCGACCATGTGATCGGTCGCAATGGCAATCACGCCCCGCCGCCGGATACGATCAACACCCGCGCAACTGCCCGCCTCCAATATCTCAAACTGGCGCGTTCGATCGGTCATCGCATCCTTGCTGACCAGAACATAAAACATGGCTACACCCTCTTGAGCATGATCAGCGACATCGAACCGAGGGCACTGATATCGCCAGACCCGGTGTTGTTGTCCTCATTGCCGTACCATTCCAGCACGATCTGGCTGTCATGATCGGCATCCCCGACGATGCCGATTTCCAGCTGCGCCGTCGGAAAGTCCGCCTGCGCCCCCATCTCATCGCGCATATATTGCACCGAGGCGCTGTATTCGGCTGAGGTGAGAAGCGCCTGTTTCAGCGTATGAAGCGGAACGCCTGCGCCACCGCCGCTGACATAAAAATCATAGCCTGCCGCATCAGGTGGGCGGTAAACCACCTCGAGATACGCGTCATAGACCTCCTGCGCCCGCCCGGTGGTTTCTGGATCGGCAACGCCGCCCTCCCACAATGTGCCATTGATCCGACGCACCCTGACAGACCAACGGGCCGTCGCGGCGGTATAGCCCTGCGCAAAGGACCAAACGAGGATCGCGGAGGCATCAATGGGCGTGCCGACATTGAGCACGCAGGCCGCCGCCCATCCCGGTTTGACATAGGCCCCCGGAAATGCCGCCTCATCTGCGGCCGTGCCGTCTCGTGACGCATAAAACTCGGTGCCCACCGTGTTGGCGGCGGCATTCATCTGCGTGACAAAATCAAAGCCGCCAACACCGTCGATGATGTATTTTTGACCTTGCACAATGTCATCCAGCGCAAACCGCCCGCTGCTCAGGGCCGTTGCCCCATGGACGGACAGCACATCGCCATGCGCTTTCAGCGCGATCTTGTCCGAGCTTACCCCGCCATCCAGCAGGATCAGCCTGCCTTCGCCATCCTCCCCCACTGTCTGACCATCCAGAACCAGGCTATCCGCATAGATCGTCCCGGACACCACCAGACTGCCGTCGATGAAACGCGCCATCTGCACCCAGAGCCTAATAAGGCGAAATCAGTTCCCAGTTCGCGACTGGCATCTATCACCCACGACCAGACGCAAGATATTGTTTTTCAATAACTAATCCCTTTCTGGGAACTGAAATCCAAACTGGGAACTCCAGTTCCCAGTTCCGCGCCGGTCTGTCAGCCCCAAAACGGCCCGCAAACAGCGCCATTCAACGCAAAATATCGTTTATTGAATGGGACTTAGACGCCGCACAGCGCGAACGCACCGTCCTCAGCGGGTCAGGCGTTAAATGGCCGTTGAATGGCAATTAACGGCCATTTTTTTCTGTCAACTCTCAGGCGGTGTCAAAACCTCTGACAGAGCCACAAACGCCTTTGTTTTCAAAGCCATCCGCCATCTTCCGCCGTCTTCTACCCTCTTCCGCCTTCACTGTAAGAATAAGTGTCAACTATCATTAGGGACAGGCGGGCAGACTGTGTCGTCGCCCGTCTCCGTCCCCTCACAATCTGTCACGCTGAAAAGCCATAACGTTCGGCGCTTTTGAAGCGCCTTTGAACGCCTGTTAAAGAGGAGCAGCCCCCCTCCTCGCGCGTCCACTGGTTTGCGGACAGATCGCCGCGCAGCCTAGCCCCGCCCGATATACGGCATTTTCGTTGCCATAATCGTCATGAACTGAACATTGGCTTCCGGTCCCAGCTCGGCCATTTGCAGCACGGCCTTGGCTACGTCATCAACCTTCATCGTGGGCGGGGCCGCTTCGGGGTTCTGGGCAATCAACCCCTCCAGAAGCTCGGTTCTGGCATTGCCAATGTCAATCTGCCCGCAGGCAATATCAAAGGCCCGCCCGTCCAGCGACAAACTGCGCGTTAATCCGGTAATCGCGTGTTTGGTGGTCGTATAGGTCACGGACCCTTCGCGCGGAACATGGGCACTGATTGACCCGTTATTGATGATCCGCCCCCCCATCGGAGCCTGACGCCGCATCTGCCCGAACGCCGCACGGGCGCAATAAAACATACCGTCAAGATTCACATCACGAACCTGACGCCATTCTTCGATGCTCAGCTCGTCGATCGGAACGGCCCGGCCAAACATGCCCGCGTTGTTGAACAATACGTCCAACCGCCCGGCCTGCGCCACGAATGCGCCAAACGCGGTTTCCACCTGCGCCGGATCGGTGACATCGCAGGGCAGCACCAATGCGTTTTCGTGCCCTGCCGCGACCTTTGCCAATGTTTCGGGACGCCGCGCCAGCAAACCCACGCATCATCCCGCCGCCAGAAACCGCTGCGCACAAGCCGCGCCAATACCTGCGCTGGCCCCGGTCACAATGATCGTTTTCATAGTTCCTCCTGCGTTTCCAGAACAAGCGCGGCAGCGGGCACCGCCCGCAGATCATCCACCCGCAGCGGCCCCGAAGGTTTTGACAGCCGGTTCCGCACCACCCAGAATAACCGCTGTTCCGCCCGCGTGATTGCAACATAGGCCAGCCGTTTCCATAACGGCTGCCCCGCCTCGACCCGGCCCATGCGGGCTGCGGCATAGAGATCGGGCGCGAAAACCTGCACATTTTCCCATTGGCTGCCCTGCGCCTTGTGAATCGTCACAGCCGCCCCATGCAAAAACGCCGCCCCCATCCGCGCCGCCGATGGGATAAACGGTTCTTCTTCGTCCGGTTTTTCAATTTTGATAATCGAGGCCACATTCACCTGTGGGTCTTCGGCCCCGATCACATGCATCCGCGAAAATCCGGGCTTGCGCCCCTGCCCCAAAAACACAACCTGCGCGCCTTTGATCAGCCCCCGCGCTTCCAGATCGACGCGTTTTTTGCGGTGTTTTAACGGCAGTTCTATGCCGTCACAAATCAGCGGCTCCCCTTCCAGAAGCGCATCTTCGGGGGCGCCGTAAACCGAACGGAACGCGTTTATCAGGCGAATACGGGTTGCATTGCGCCAAACCAGCACGGGTGAACGCGCCATCAGGTCCACCTCGACCCGCTGCGCCCAAACCACACGATCATCGCGGCGGGCGGCCTCTTCGATCATGCGCTCGAAATCCTCGAACGCCAATGCAGGGTCCGCCAACGCATGTGCCAAATCCAAAATTGGGTTATCCTGATCCTGTCGGTGAACCCGGTGCAATTCCAGCTTGGTTTCCTTGGCCAGCGTATCAAATACCATCTGGCCCGACTGTCCCACCGGGGCCAACTGTGCCGGATCGCCAAACAGAACCAGCGTGGGAAAAATCTCTTTCAGGTCAGTGAATTGCTTATCGTCCAGCATCGACGCTTCGTCGATAAAACCAATATCCAGCGGATCGTCCCGCCGTTTCCAGCCCGTGATAAAATCACTGCCCCGCAATCCGGCTGCCGCCAAAGCGCCGGGAATGGATTTATGTATCTGATAAAACGCAAAGGCACGGTCCAGGGCTTCGTCGGTCAGACCTTCGATTTCCGGGCGCGTGTCATCCCCGGCCAACCATTCTGCAATGCGTTCATATTCCGGGTCATAGACGGGCGTATATAGGATGCGGTGGATCGTCGTCGCCGGAACACCCCGGTTGCGCAAAACGCTGGCGGCCTTGTTCGTTGGTGCCAAAATGGCCAGTGTGCGCCGGTCTTTTTTGCTTTTACCCTCGTAATCGCCGGACACGATATCAACACCGGCACTTTCCAGCGCCTTGGTCAGTTCCGACAATAGCAGCGTTTTCCCCGACCCAGCCTTTCCAAGCACTGCCATAACACGGGTTTTACCCT
Organism: Thalassovita litoralis; assembly: GCF_900182725.1. Lineage (GTDB taxonomy): Bacteria > Pseudomonadota > Alphaproteobacteria > Rhodobacterales > Rhodobacteraceae > Thalassobius > Thalassobius litoralis. Next base: position 33,580 of record NZ_FXTO01000012.1, on the reverse strand, counting down.
CTGTCGGCGGGGTCAGGATACCCTCTTCTATATCCACACCAAAGCCGCGCAGCGCTTCGGCGATACGGTCAAAGGCTTCGGCCTGATCATGGGAAAACGTCACTGCGGGCAGGGTCATGGCGCGACCCTACAACCAAGCCGCGCCCTGCGCCAGCGCCCAAACGCACCCGAGGACGATACCCTTACCCGGTCATCGCGAACCGCTGCGGCTGACCGCGGCCAAACGCCTGTTTGAACCACATTTCAGACAAAGCAGGCGATAGCCCCGCCTGTCGCGCCACCCGTTCCTTCGCATCCTGCGAAAATTCCCACAGGCCCACGCTAATCGCGTCCCGTCCGGTTCCAGATGCCCCCAAAACAGTCGGAGAAGACCCGATCCGCCGGTAAATTCGCACCATCCGCGCATCGAACACCCCAACGAAATGGCGCAACGCGAACCGATCCAGAATTTCGCCCCCTGCCAACATCAGCGCCGCTGCTACAGTGGGTTCCGCCCCACGCGTCAGACAAAACCGGGTGCATTCCCAAATCAGGGGGCTTTCGATCCTGACACCATCCGTCAGATTCAGGAAATGTTCGTTCACCATGCACCGCCCGACCGTCGGCAAAAACCGCATAGACCCGCCATGTGTTCCGTCCGCCCGCTGCCAGATCACGTAAAGCGGGTTCAAATCGTCGTATTCATCGCGTTCTTCGCCCGCGTCGTTCACCGCCACTTCCCAGCCAAGACGCGTCTTGAACTGGTCCGCACGGTCACGGAACATCGTATCACGTAGTAACGGTTCGTTCTTCAAATCCTCTGCATAAATATAACGCAGCATCGTCAGCCCTCCGAGCTTGTTAACGATGAGAACGTTACGCGAACAAAGTTTAAGAATTCCCCAACGCGGCGCACATAGGGGTTAACGAATCCTTACCAAGTCAGACGACAATCAATCCCCGGCTGATTGCACGGGCAACCGCATGGGTGGTGTTCAGCGCCCCCAGCTTGAACCGGGCGCTTTCTATATAAACCCGCAATGTATGTTCTGAAATCGACAACGCATCAGCCACTTGTGCCCGGCTTTGTCCCAACGCCAACAACGTCAGGGCATCGACTTCACGCGGGGACAGGCCTTGTGATGGCTCCGGGCTACGACCGGGTTCAAACTCCAGCGCCTTTTGGTTGCAATAATATGCCACCAGAATCATCCCCCGGCGATGGACTTCGGTAAAGCGTTCCCACGTATCATCGTCGCAGTTGTGATTTACCGTAAACAGGGCAAACTGCCCATTCGGACCACGCAAAGGCACGGAAAACCCCTGCTTCCCTACCCCAAACGCCCGCGCCTCCTCTTGGAAGGCGCGCGCCGCGCGGCTGGTCCAGTCCAGATCCTTCCAATCTACCGGATGGAACCGCTGAAAGCAGCCCTGAACGACCGGATCAATACGCAGATAATCCTTTTCCTGATAGTGCGCGGCCCATTCCGGGGCATAAGTTCCGCAGCCATATTGTTCGCCTGCCGAGTTCACCCAATGGTAGACTGTATGATCAACGCGGAAATGATCCCGTATCGCCTCCAGCGCAGATTGCAGGTGATCAAGACTGGTAGCTTGCTCCAAATCCTCCAGGATTTGCTCCAACCGTGGCTTCATCGCCGTGTGACGCAGGGGAACCCCCTATTTCAGCGGATGCAATCTCGACCACGGCAATCTGCCTTGCCTGCGACAGTTGTTGGGCTAACAGATCATGCCCGTTTCGCTGCGCAAAACATTTCAGGTCCGAGAGTACGTCCAAAATCCAGTCGTTCTTCATGTTTCACACTCATGGGGTTAGGTTAACGATTGGTTAACACAATCATAGCACGAGCGCCTTCCGCGAAAAAATTCACGTATTTCAACTCCCCATAAATAGCGAGAAGCGGAAAAACGCGAAACCGCCGGTGGTTTCCCCCCGGCGGTTCAAAATTTTCAATTTGTCGCGCGGCTTACTTTTTGCCCGCTTCCAGCACGTCCTCGACAGTGCGCAGGCCGGTTTTCGGGGCCTGAACCAGCACGGCCATGTTGCCCGGCTTATGTTCGTTCCGCAGCATCTTCAGGTGTGCGGCGGGGATTTCATCCCAAGTGAACACTTCGGACATGCAGGGGTCCAGACGGCGTTCGCACATCAGACGGTTGGCCGAAGCAGCCTGTTTCAGGTTGGCAAAGTGCGAGCCTTGCAGACGCTTCTGGTGCATCCACATGTAGCGCACGTCAAAGGTACAGTTGAACCCGCTGGTTCCGGCGCAGATCACCACGATCCCGCCTTTTTTCACCACCAGCGTCGACACCGGGAAAGTGGCTTCGCCGGGATGTTCGAACACCATATCAACGCTGACGCCTTTGCCGGTGATGTCCCAGATCGCCTTGCCGAATTTGCGGGCCTCTTTGGCCCATTCGTTATACTCGGGCGTGTTGACCGTGGGCAGTTGGCCCCAGCAGTTGAAGTCCTTGCGGTTGATCACGCCCTTGGCGCCCTGATCCATCACGAACTGACGTTTGCTTTCGTCGGAAATCACGCCAATCGCGTTGGCCCCTGCGGTATTTGCCAACTGAATCGCATAGGACCCCAGACCGCCCGACGCGCCCCACACCAGAACGTTCTGGCCGGGCTTCAGCTCGTGCGGGTGATGGCCGAACAGCATCCGGTAGGCGGTGGCCAGCGTCAGCGTATAGCAGGCCGATTCTTCCCAAGTCAGGTGCTTGGGGCGCGGCATCAACTGTTGCGCCTGCACGCGGGTGAACTGAGAAAACGAACCGTCATTCGTTTCATAGCCCCAAATCCGCTGCGAGGGCGAGAACATCGGATCGCCGCCGTTACATTCCTCGTCGTCGCCGTCATCCTGATTGCAGTGGATCACAACCTCGTCGCCGACTTTCCAGTTTTTCACCTTATCGCCAACTTGCCACACGATGCCCGCCGCATCCGAACCCGCGATGTGATAAGGCTGCTTGTGGCCATCGAACGGCGAAATCGGAACGCCCAGACCAGCCCAGACACCGTTATAGTTCACGCCCGCAGCCATGACCAAAACCAGCACTTCGTGGCTGTCGATCTGCCAGGTATCCACGACTTCAACCTGGAATGACTTGTCCGGTTCGCCATGACGTTCGCGGCGGATCGCCCATGCGTACATTTTCTTCGGCACATAACCCAGCGGGGGCATTTCGCCGATTTCATAAAGGTCTTTTTCGGGCGCCTCGTAGGGGGCGATGCCGGTGTTCGTGTCCAAAGCCATCAGAGCCTCCATCTGTCTGTAATGCCGCAACGCAGAATCGCGGTGTCATGCGTTTGAGATAAAGACGGCCACGCAACAATGCAATCTCAATTCGCAGATTTTTGAAATTTTATAACCGAGCGGATGCAGAAAAATCCGAGCCTATTTGCTGCAATCGCGAAAAAGGTGTTTTATAGAAGCAGCATAAAAGCTCAGCACGCTTTCTTGCCCCTTCGTCACCTGAATGCCATCACTCCCGTCCTGCACAAGCCCGCGCAACGTCAACACCTGCAAACCGTCCTCTAGCGCGGCATCATATGTGTCATCCGGGAACTCTGTGCGCAAATCGCCCAGCCCGGCGATCAAGGCCTTCGCCCGTGCCTTCAGCGTGTCACGCGGAACAGGCCCGTCCGCAGTCAACAATACAGTCGCAACCAATGGCACCGGCAACACCGGAACCTCGTGGGCGATACGTTCCATCACTTCTGCGGCCAGTTGTGCCAGCTCACCGTGGAAATCGGACAGCACCAAGGGTTTCCCAAAACTAACTCCGGCATATCCAAACCGCTTATGCCGCCCTGACATCCACAGCCAAAGCTTCCGCAAAACAAATCGCAGGATCACACTGATCCGGGCCGGAAACCGCCGTGTGCCATTTTGGGTGGCACGAATTAACACCCGATCTTCCAGCACACGGTCATAATTCAACGCGACCGGCACAAATATCACGTCCCGCTTCGGCACAGGGCCGCGATCCAGGATGTACTTGAGTATCCCCAGCTTAGGCGCGCCTAGTTGCCCGGTCAGGCTTAGCCCGCCTTCGGGGAAAACCGCCTGCGTCACCCCTGCATCGGTCGCCATCCGGATATATCGCGCCAAAATCATACGGTACAAATCATCCGCCGATTTGCGCCGAATAAAATAAGCCCCCATCGCCCGCACCAGTCGGCTAAGCGGCCAAACATGCGCCCATTCCCCCACGGCATAGCTGATTGCCCCTTGTCGCGCGGCCAAATAAGTGACCAGCACATAATCCATATTGCTGCGGTGATTGATGACGAAAACCACCGTTGCGTTGCGATCCAGCCCACGAAGGCTGTCTTCGCCCATCACACGCACATCATACAGGGTTTGGCTGAGCCACCGGGCAATCCGCGACCCAAAGCGAAAATATGTCCACGCGCTAAAGGACGGCACAATTTCACGCGCATAGCGCCGCGCAGTTTCAAACGCCACGTTTTCGGGAATCCCCATCGCCTGTGCATGTATCGCGATGGCACGACCAACGTCAGGATCGTAAATCAGCCTTTGAATCATGTCATAGCGCCGCGCCAGCTTGAACGGCTCGATCGGACGGGCCAACCGGGTATTCAGCCGCGCCACCAGACGTTCCATCCGCTTGCGGAAAAACCAGCGTACAGACGGGAACAGGAAATGCGACGCGAACGTGACCGCCGCGAAGGCGATCAACAGCAACAGCGCCCAGAGCGGCATTTCAACTGTGGTTCTCATTCGGGCATCCTGCCCCGGTTTCGCCACTTCTGTAAATCTGCGCCGCAGCGTTTCTACAATGCCGCAACGCGGCGAATTGACAGAGGCATAAAATTCCAAGTATCAAACCCCGAACGCAATATTATTGCCCCACCATGATTCACGAGGCCGCCATGACCGAAATGCAAAAAGATCGCCCCTGGCTGTTCCGCACCTATGCGGGCCATTCGACCGCCCAAGCCTCGAACGCGCTGTACCGAAGCAACCTGTCCAAAGGCCAAACCGGCCTGTCCGTGGCCTTCGATCTACCCACCCAGACCGGCTATGACTCGGATCACGTTCTGGCGCGGGGCGAGGTGGGCAAGGTCGGCGTGCCGGTCAGCCATCTGGGCGACATGCGCGCCCTGTTTGATCAGATTCCGCTGGAACAGATGAACACCTCGATGACGATCAACGCGACCGCACCTTGGTTGCTGTCGCTATATATCGCCGTGGCCGAAGAACAGGGCGCCGACGTGTCCAAACTGCAAGGCACGGTGCAAAATGACCTGATCAAGGAATACCTGTCGCGCGGCACCTATATCTGCCCGCCGAAACCATCGCTGAAGATGATCGCGGACGTGGCTGAATATTGCTATACCAACGTCCCGAAATGGAACCCGATGAACGTGTGTTCCTATCACCTGCAAGAGGCAGGCGCGACACCGGAACAGGAACTTGCCTTTGCATTGGCCACCGGCATCGCCGTTCTGGACGAACTGAAACCCCGCGTCCCCGCCGAAGATTTCCCCGCCCTATGTGGCCGCATTTCGTTCTTTGTGAATGCGGGTATCCGTTTCGTCACCGAAATGTGCAAAATGCGTGCATTTGTGGACCTGTGGGATGAAATCCTGCGGGATCGGTACGGGATCGAAGACGCCAAATTCCGCCGTTTCCGGTATGGGGTGCAGGTGAATTCGTTGGGGCTGACCGAACAACAGCCGGAAAACAACGTTTACCGTATCCTGATTGAAATGCTGGCGGTTACCCTGTCCAAAAAGGCGCGCGCCCGTGCCGTGCAGTTGCCCGCATGGAACGAAGCCCTGGGCCTACCCCGCCCGTGGGACCAACAGTGGTCTTTGCGGATGCAGCAAATCATGGCCTATGAAACCGATCTTCTGGAATACGAAGACCTGTTCGATGGCAACCCCGCCGTGGATCGCAAGGTCGAAGCCCTGAAAGACGGGGCGCGGCACGAATTGGCCAATCTGGATTCGATGGGGGGCGCTGTGGCGTCCATCGAATATATGAAATCGCGGCTGGTGGATTCCAACGCCGAACGCCTGAACAAGATCGAAAAGAACGAAACCATCGTGGTTGGCGTGAACAAATGGGTCGAAGGCGAGGCCTCGCCGCTGACAGCGGGCGATGGTGGCATCATGGTGGTCGATCCGGCGGTCGAGGCGGATCAGATCGCCCGCCTGTCCGCATGGCGGGCCGAACGGGATCAGGCTGCCGTGGATGCGGCGCTGGCGGCGCTGCGCGACGCCTCTCAAAAGGGTGAAAACGTCATGCCCGCGTCCATCCAATGCGCCAAGGCTGGCGTGACCACCGGCGAATGGGCCGCGCAGATGCGCACCGTTCACGGCGAATACCGTGGCCCCACCGGCGTATCCAAATCCGTTTCCAACAAAACCGAAGGTCTGGAAGACATCCGCACCGCCGTGGATGCCGTCAGCGACCGTCTGGGCCGCCGCATGAAGTTTCTGGTTGGGAAACCCGGTCTGGACGGGCACTCCAACGGGGCCGAACAAATTGCCTTCCGCGCCCGCGATTGCGGCATGGACATTTCCTATGAAGGTATCCGCCTGACCCCCGAGGAATTGGTGAAAGCAGCGCAAGCGGATGATGCGCATGTCGTCGGTCTGTCGATCCTGTCCGGTTCCCATATTCCGCTGGTCGAAGACATGATGAACCGGATGCGGGCTGCCGATCTGGGGCATATCCCGGTGATCGTCGGCGGCATTATCCCTGATGAGGATGCCAAGCGCCTGTTGGCGATGGGGGTGGCCAAGGTCTACACGCCCAAGGACTTTGAACTGAACACGATCATGATGGACATCGTGACCCTGGTCGATCCGCAACAGGTGGCGGCAGAATAATCCAGCCTGCGCATCGTCGCAAATTTCCCGATCCAAACAGGCCGCCCGTGGTTGCGAAACTGCGGGCGGTTCTACATTCTGGTGCCATTGTCACACCAAAGGACGCCGCCATGACATTGGACATCCGCCCCCTGACCCAAGCCGACGAAGCCGAATGGCGCCGCCTTTGGACGGGTTATCTGGAATTTTACGAAACCACAGTCCCCGAAGACGTGTATCAAACCACCTTCGCCCGCCTGCTTTCTGCCGATCACCCGAACCAGAATGCGTTTCTGGCCGTACTGGACGGGCGGGCCGTGGGCTTGGTGCATTACATCATCCATCCGCATAACTGGCGGGTCGAAGACGTAGTGTACCTGCAAGATCTGTTCGCGGACCCCACTGTGCGCGGGCAGGGCATTGGCCGTGCCCTGATTGAAAAAGTATATGAAACAGCAGATGCCAATGGCACGCCAACCGTGTATTGGCTGACGCAGGATTTCAACACCACAGCGCGCCAGTTGTATGACCGGATTGCCCATGTGACCCCTTTCATCAAATATCAACGCTAAGCGCCGCTGCTTCGTCCCTGACCATAGGCCCCCCCCCCTTAACAAATCGTTCGCGTTTTGTTTTTCCGCAGGAGTTTCAGAAATGACCATCCATATCGGTGCAAAGCCCGGTGAAATTGCCGAAACCGTCCTGATGCCCGGTGATCCCTATCGCGCCAGATGGGCGGCTGAAACCTTTCTGGAAAACGCCAAATTGGTCAACGACGTCAGGGGGATGCTGGGATATACTGGCATATGGAACGGCCACCCAGTTACCATTCACGGATCAGGCATGGGGATGCCATCGCTGTCTATCTATGCGAATGAACTGATCCGTGATTATGGGGCCAAAACGCTGATCCGTATCGGTTCCTGTGGCGGAATGCAGGAAAAGGTTCAGGTCCGCGATGTCATTATCGCAATGACCGCCTCGGCCCTGTCGACACCGTCCAGCGGGATTTTCAAGGAACTGAACTTTGCCCCTTGTGCAGACTGGTCCCTGCTGCGGGCCGCCGTGAACGCGGCAGAGGCCAAAGGCGTTCCAACCCATGTCGGCGGCATTTATTCCGCCGATGTGTTCTATGACGAACGCCCCGATCTGAACGAACAAATGACGCGCCACGGCATTCTGGGGGTCGAGATGGAGGCCGCCGAACTGTACAATCTGGCCGCGCGTTATGGTGTCCGGGCCTTGGCGGTTCTGACGGTGTCCGACCATCTTCTGACTGGCGCGGCCCTACCCAGCGCGGACCGCGAACGATCCTTTGGCGATATGGTGGAAATCGCGCTGGAAGCCGCCTTTGCCGAATAAAAAAGAGCGCCCAATCGGGCGCTCCTGCCTTTACCGTCCGTGGCTGCGGTCATAGCCGTTGATTGGCGGGCTGCTCCACCCGTTCAGGACATCTTGGCCGGGCGCGAACACTTCGATCAGCAGCGGATAACATGCTGCGGTGTCCGATGAATGCTCGGACGAGCAATCCCCACCCGGACAGGCCGACAACGCCCCCAGCAGGTTGATTTCCGCAAAAAACTCCAGATAGTCGCCGGGGCGTACCGGGCTGGCCTTCATGAAATACTGCCCGGTGTCACGGGTAAAGCCGGTACACATGAACACGTTCAGCACGTCATGCACATGGGGTTCTGCCTCGGCCAATGTCATGCCCGTTGCATCTGCCAGCGCCCGCGTCAGGTTTGAATGACAGCAATGGTGATATTGCCCGCCCGCCAACAGATTATGGGTATAGGGATCGCAGCGCGTTCCGATCACGTCATGCACTGATCCACCAAACGCGTCGATCCCGTACCAGCCCAGTGTATCGTCAACAATCGTTGCCATCGGGCGCAAATAGGGGAAACTGGACCACATCCTTTGCCCTGTTGTCAGATGCGTTCCATGCAGCGCCCGCGATTTCCCGGAATAAAACCGTTCGGACAGATCATCGGCATTCCACAGGTTCAGATCCCCCACCTGTGGCCCCTCGATCGACGAAATGCGGAAAAAATGCCCGGCAGGCACCCGGAACGTCGCCGCTTCGCGCGGGGCGGCGAAAACCTCGTCCACCTTCACAGCCGTTTCACGGGCGGCGCGATACAGGTCCAGCGGTGGCACTGGCAGCGTTTCATTGGGATAGCAGATCACCGGCGGAACAGCGCGGCGGGCATCGGCATCGGCGGGTTGTGTCATGGTGACCTCAAAGCGTTGGCGGTGGCGTTTCAACATGGCATTGCCGCGGGGGCTTGCCATCCGTGGTAAAAGCTTCAACCCCACAGGTCACACAATAAAAAGCCGCACGCCCATCCAAATCAGCACGACGATTGGCCCGCCAGCGACAATGCCGCGTCTTCCGGTTGCTAAGCAACATCACCAAGATAAAAGCGATAAGCAGACCTACGGGGAACAACATTCCCTTTTCTGGGCGCAGGGAACACCATTGTCAAACCCCTGCGCCAGATGCCAGCAACCAATATCCTTCGTGCGCCCAATCAGGCGGCTTTGGCGTATTCGTAATAGTCCGGTGCTACATCTTCTGTGACAGCGGCAACATACGGCGCGGGTGTGTAATAGGCATATGCCTGTTCCAAAGCGGCCAAAGCAGCGGTCTGAACGGGGGTTTTATGCGGTTGGGACATGATGCGCCTTTGCGGTTATCTGATCGTCCTCCCGTGACGCCAACATAGGCGATTTCACTGGAATAACATCTGCTAAACCGGAAATGCTGCCATGCAGCATATGCAGATTTTCCCAAGGTCAACATGGAAAAGGCCCGCCAATCAGGCGGGCCTTTGAACCATCTGTATCGGCAGATCAAACCGCGCGGTTGATCATCATCCGCTTGATTTCTGCAATCGCCTTGGCCGGGTTCAACCCTTTGGGGCAGGTTTTGGCGCAGTTCATGATTGTGTGGCAACGATACAGTTTGAACGGGTCTTCCAGATTGTCCAAACGTTCGCCCGTGGCTTCATCACGGCTGTCGATGATCCAGCGATAGGCATGCAGCAGCGCGGCCGGGCCAAGATACCGATCACCGTTCCACCAATAGCTGGGGCACGAGGTCGAGCAAGACGCGCACATCACGCATTCATACAGACCGTCCAGTTTCTTACGATCCTCGATCGACTGCTTCCACTCTTTCGCGGGGCGGTTGGTTTTGGTTTCCAGCCACGGCATGATGCTGGCGTGCTGCGCATAGAAATGGGTCAGGTCGGGGATCAGGTCTTTGACCACCGGCATGTGGGGCAGCGGATAGATTTTCACATCGCCCTTGATTTCATCCATGCCATAGATACAGGCCAGCGTGTTGATCCCGTCGATGTTCATCGCGCAAGACCCACAAATCCCTTCGCGGCAGGACCGGCGGAAGGTCAGGGTGGGGTCGATCTCGTTCTTGATCTTGATCAGCGCGTCCAGAACCATCGGCCCGCATTTGTCCATATCCACGAAATAGGTATCGACACGCGGGTTTTCGTTTTCGTCCGGGCTCCAGCGATAGATCTGGAATTTGCGCACGTTGGTCGCGCCTTCCGGCTTGGGCCACGTCTTGCCGGTCTTGATCTTGGAATTTTTCGGTAGGGTGAATTGTACCATTGTCTTACCTTTCGATCGGTATGGTGCCGGAGCTTAGTGCAGCCTGTCCAGCCAGTTCCTGTCTTTTTCGTATCCAAGGGTGATAAGGTCATCGCCGAAGCGATCCAGATAGGCGCGCGCCACAGCCACTGGCAACTTACCCGGCCACTGCCGCGCCGCGCCCGAGGCGACATGCCCCGCCACCACGGTTTTTCGGCTGTTCGGATCGGCCATGCCACCGAACAGCGAATTGTCCCAAAAGGCGCGAACGCCTTTGTCCACCTGATCCGGGGTCAGACCGAACCGGACCAGTGCGGCCCGGAACATCTGACATTCCGTATCGGCAATCAAATCCTCGTAACGCCATTCGATGCAGTCCGGGCGGGTGTAATTCCAGCTTAGCATCTGGCGCAGGGTATCGGCGTGTTTATGGTCCATCTCGAACAGCAGGCGGTCCTGCGGGTCGGAAATGGACAGCAGTTTTTGCTGATACGTCAGCCCGCCGAAATCATCCCGCGCTTCGTGCAGCCAATCCTCTTTCGAGGCGGGGGCCGTTTCGTGATACCGCGCACCGGACAGTAACACATCCCGCGGATCGCGGATGATATGCAGGAACAGCACGTCCTCACGCGCCATCAATTCCGTGGGGAAGGCTGAATCCCAGTTCGTCCCCAGCACGCGCCCTTCGGCAGGCAGGCGTTTGACTGCGCGTTTCCACATCGACAGCTTCGGCACGTCCAACGCGGCTGACAGCGCCTTGAACACCTGCTGCATCCAGATCGTGCCGGTTTTGTGATGCGTTCCCACGCACAGGATACGCGGTGCCACGGGGGTGATATTCTGGGCAAGGGCGGTCATTTGAACAGCCCCATATTCTTTACCACCACATCCCGCACGGCCCCGATCTGGCGGCGTTTCAGCGGGCTGCGGTTGATGTCCAACATAAAGGCCAAAGCCGCGTCAGACAGGCTTTCGTTCTGCGCACCCGGCGTTTTCAACTGCGCCAGCAGTTCCGGCCCCACCCCTGCCGTTTCCAGCAGTGCAGCCCCACTGGGCCGCCCCGCCGCGCGGTCAGCATTCATGTCGCGGAACACCACCGCCCCTTGGGTCAGGCCAGACAGCGTATCGTGCAGCGCAGACCAGTCCACGGGCAAAGCAACACCATTGCACCATTCGTCAAAGTCCTGACGGCAGCGCAACTGCTTGACCTCTTGGTTATGGGCGCTTTTCAGCCACGCTTCGGGATCGCGGGTGTTAAAATGGAATTCGCAAATGGCCGGGGCAGCGGCGTCTTCGACCACGGGCAGCATGGTGCGGGCATGGGTGAAAATATCCCCCGTCTCATCCCGCAGCTTCAACCCCAGCACATTTTCGTCCGAGACAATGGCGCAGCTATGGCCACTGTCCCGCACTGTATTTACAATCTTGCGCACCTCGTCCTGAAAGGCGGTTTTATCCGCCTCGGACCGGGTGCGCAGGAAAACGGCGGCGGCCTCCCGCAGGGCCGCCGTCCAGCGGCCACGCGGAAACAGGGCGATTTTTTCGCCCAGCAGCACCCGGTTCTTGCGCAACAACCATTGCACCGCGGTGGTTCCGGTTTTCTGAAAACCGAAATGCCAGATGATCCGCGGCGCAAAAGCTGCGCCAGATGCCGGGCTTATGGCCGACGCCATCGCCATGATGCCTTAGAACGTCCGCGCTTTCGGCGCGATCTTCTTCAGGCTGATGCCGCCTTCGGCTTCTGTGGTCAGCGGGTCAACGATGACCGGACGATAGGACAGGTCCACCTTGTTGCCTTCGACGCGGCTGACGGTATGCACCCGCCAGTTTTCGTCATCGCGCGAGGTGTGATCCTCCATCGCGTGTGCGCCACGGCTTTCCTTGCGTGCTTCGGCCCCAACGATGGTGGCCAGCGCGTTCGGCATCAGGTTGGTCAGTTCCAACGTTTCCATCAGATCGCTGTTCCAGACCAGCGAACGGTCTGTCACATGCAGATCACCCAGCTTCGCAGCAATGGCGGTCATCTTTTCAACGCCTTCGGCCAGCGATTTGTCGGTACGGAACACCGCCGCATCGGCCTGCATCGTGCGCTGCATTTCCAGCCGCAGGTCTGCGGTGGCGATACCGCCCTTGGCATTGCGCAGGCTGTCGAAACGATCGAATGCCTTGTCCACCGACGCCTGGTTCAGAACCGGGTTCGGCGCATCGGGGTTTACAACCTTACCGGCGCGAATGGCAGCGGCACGGCCGAACACCACAAGGTCGATCAAAGAGTTCGACCCCAAGCGGTTCGCCCCATGAACCGAGGCACAGCCAGCTTCGCCCACGGCCATCAGGCCCGGAACGACGCCGGTCGGGTTCTCGGCGGTCGGGTTCAGCACCTCGCCCCAATAGTTTGTCGGGATACCGCCCATGTTATAGTGAACGGTCGGCAGAACCGGGATCGGTTCCTTGGTCACGTCGACACCGGCAAAAATCTTCGCGCTTTCCGAAATACCGGGCAGGCGTTCGGCCAGTGCTTCGGGCGGCAGGTGCGACAGGTTCAGGTGAATGTGATCGCCATGTTCGCCAACGCCACGACCCTCGCGGATTTCCATGGTCATCGAACGGGACACATAGTCACGCGGGGCAAGGTCTTTGTACTGGGGCGCATAGCGCTCCATGAAACGCTCGCCTTCGCTGTTGGTCAGGTAGCCACCTTCGCCGCGCGCGCCTTCGGTGATCAGACAGCCCGAACCGTAAATCCCGGTCGGGTGGAACTGCACGAATTCCATGTCCTGCAACGCCAGACCAGCGCGGGCAACCATGCCGCCACCGTCGCCGGTGCAGGTGTGTGCCGACGTTGCGCTGAAATAGGCGCGGCCATACCCGCCGGTCGCCAGCACAACCATTTTTGCATTGAAGACATGGAACGTACCGTCGTCCAACTTCCAGCAAACAACGCCCTGACACTGACCATCATCCGACATGACCAGATCAATGGCGAAATATTCGATATAGAATTCGGCGTTGTTTTTCAGCGATTGACCATACAGCGTGTGCAGGATGGCGTGGCCGGTCCGGTCAGCCGCGGCGCAGGTGCGCTGCACGGGCGGGCCGTCACCGAATTCGGTGGTGTGGCCCCCGAACGGACGCTGGTAAATCTTGCCTTCTTCGGTACGGCTGAACGGCACACCGTAGTGTTCCAGCTCGTACACGGCCTTGGGGGCTTCACGCGCCAGATATTCCATCGCGTCAGTGTCGCCCAGCCAGTCCGACCCTTTTACGGTGTCGAACATGTGCCATTGCCAGTTGTCCGGCCCCATGTTGGACAGCGACGCGGCGATACCGCCCTGCGCTGCAACGGTGTGGGAACGGGTCGGGAAAACCTTGGTCACGCACGCGGTACGCAAACCTTGCTCGGCCATGCCCAGCGTTGCCCGCAGACCAGCGCCGCCAGCCCCCACCACGACCACGTCGTATTCGTGAACTTCGTATTCGTAAGCTGCCATTTTTCTTACTTCCTTACAGCGCGATCTTGGCCAGGGCGAACAGGCCCACGGCAATCAAAACATAGGACAGGCCGATCACGACCATAATGGCCAGCTTGCGGGCCGTTCCCTGCGCGTAGTCTTCGATCATCATTTGCGCGCCTTTGGCGAAATGGCGCATCCCCAGAACCAGCGTCATCGCGGTCAGGATGGCAGGCACCGGGCGCGAGAAGGTGGCGATCACTTCCTCATAGCTGCCGCCAAGGGCAGAACCGAAAATATAAACGAACGCCGGGATCAGGAACGCCAGCCCAACAGCGCTGACGGTCATGTACCAGTGGTGTTCAGTCCCGGTATGGGCTGCACCTTTGCCTTCGGCGCGTTTGCGTGCGGTCAGGTAACGCATTGTCGGCCTCCTTACACGATCACGATGGTCAGAACGGTCAGCACGACCGAACCGATAACACAGGCCCAGCCCAGTTTCTCAGCGGTGGGAACATCCAGACCTTTGCCCGCATCAAAATACAGGTGACGCAGACCAGCCAGATAGTGATACCACACGCCCAACGCCGACAGGGTGAACACGATGTCACCAAACCACGAGGTCAGAACCCCGTTTGCAATGGCGTAATATTCCGCGCTGGTTGCAGCCGCCAGAAGCCACCACACCACCAGCAACGCGGAAACGATCAGGGCGTTCCCGGTGATCCGCGTCATAATGGAAGTGAACGAGGTGAGCTGGGGGCGGTAGATTTGAAGATGCGGCGAAAGAGGGCGCTCGACCCGTTTCACATCGGCCATATCTGATCCTTTCAAGGTTCCCTTGCTTGCCCGCGTTATGAAACTTTTTTTCGCTTTTGTCACGCGGAACGGATGCTGTTGCAGCATCAATTTTCACGGAAACGTCAGGAAACCGCAATGTTGTGATCACACAATTTACCAGCGTGATCACAAAAATAACATAAGCGATTTTGTCGGAATTATCCCCGATTCCTTCGCGTGCGAACCATGTGATCCGCTAACATTATGCCGGACGAATATGACGAAATCGCAGGCGTTTACAGTATGCCTTGCCCCGAACAAAACGGGGCAAGGCATGAATTTACATCGGCATCAGCGCCCAGTAATCCAGATCCAACAGGACTTCGGGCTTGTATTTGCCATCCTCGCCCTTCAGCGCAAACGGTTCCCCGCCCGAGGTCGCCACCAGCCGCAACCGGATTGCTCCAACACCCGGCGCACTGGTTTCGGCCTTGTCCAGCACTTCGGACCATGCCTTGACCGTCAGGCCGCTGAAACACGGGTTCGCATGGGCCCCACCGTTCAGACCCACGATCATCTGCGCATTCGCCAGACCATTAAACGACAGCGCCCGCGCCATCGAAATGATATGCCCGCCATAGATCAGCCGCTGCCCATCGGGGCGGAACGTGGCGTCGAAATGCACCTTCGCGGTGTTCTGCCACAGCCGCGTGGCGATCATATGCTCGGCCTCTTCGATGGTCACACCATCCACATGGTCGATCACCTCGCCGATTTCATAATCACCCCAGCGATGCGGTTCGCCCGCCTGTACGAAATCGTAATTTCTGAAATCCAGCCCTTCGGGGATCACCAGTTCCTCCACCGGGATCACGGTGTTCAGATCGGGGATTACGGTTTCCGGGGCCGGGGCGTCCAGATTGTTTTTGCGCACCATGACCCAGCGCACATAATCCAGCACCACCTCGTCCAACTGGTTCAGCCCACGGGTACGGACATAGACCACACCGGATTTTCCGTTCGAATTCTGCTTCAGTCCGATCACCTCGGACACGGACCGCAGCGTATCGCCCGCGAAAACCGGCTTCAGCCATTTACCCTCGGCATAGCCCAGATTGGCCACCGCGTTCAGCGATACATCCGGCACGGTCTTGCCGAACACCACATGGAACGCGGCCAGATCGTCCAGCGGGCTTTCGGGCAGGCCGCAATCGCGGGCAAATTCATCCGACGAATACAGCGCATGACGCGCCGGATACAGCGCATGATACAGCGCGCGCTCGCCCTCTCCCACGGTGCGGGGAACGGCGTGGCTGATCACGTCGCCGATTTTATAATCTTCAAAAAAGCGGCCCGAATTGGTCTTCGCCATCAGTGTTCTCCCAGCTTCGTATCGGGTGTGTAGGTGCCATCCACCTCTTTCACCACGGCCTGCCCGCAACGCATGACGCCATTGGCCGCGTCGAAGGCATAGGTCGGGTCGCCGTGCAATTCCCAGCCCTTATTCAGGGCAGCGGTGACTTTGTGGCAAAAGGCCGATGTATCGTCCTCGGTCAGGAATCTGTATAGTTTCATTGCTCTTATCCGAACGGGTTATAGCCAAGCCAGATGTGAATCCCGGCAATCAATCCAAACACCACCAGCGCCCCGACAACGGCCATGATTTCTTTTTTAGCGGGAGCAACTTCGGGTTTTACCCAAGCCGGGCCGACACGTTTCAACACGATGACCTCGGCCACGGCCCAGATCAACAGCCCGCCAAACAACACGAAAGACGGCACATCGCCATTCACCAACAGATGCGCCACCGCCCACACCTTGAACGCGGTCAATTGCGGGTTGCGGATCACGCGGGTGATCCGGGTTTTCATGCCGTCAGCCGCAAACAGGTAGATCGAGAACAACATCAGCAGGTTGTTGATCCCGGTCAGCGCAGGATTGCGGCCCCAGAAAAACGCGCCGTCGGCGGACCGATACCCGATCACCATCAAAACGACGCTGACCAGTAACAGCAATGCAACTGGCCCTTTTCCTTTGTCACCCAGTTTGGCCCGCGCATCAGGCGCAACCCGTTTGAACAGATGTGCGCCCGACCACAACAAGACGCCCAGAACCAGCCAGATCATTGAATACCTCTTACTTTGATTTGATGTCCGGGCGTCAATGATGGGTTATTTCGACAATTCGGCAATGGCTGCGGCTTTCGCCAGCATCTTTTTCGCGGTTTCCACATGCAGGTTTTCCACGATCTTGCCATCCACCACGGCCACGCCCTGCCCTGATGCCTCGACTTCTTCCAGCGCGGCGATCTGGCGTTTCGCCAAATCAATTTCCGCCTCGGACGGGGCAAAGGCCGCATTGGTCACATCCACCTGCGCCGGGTGGATCAGGGTTTTGCCATCATAACCCAGATCACGGCCCTGTTCGCATTCGAATTTCAGGCCTTCGTCATCCTTGAACTGGTTGTAAACACCGTCAATCGCAATCACACCATACGCGCGGGCCGCCAGCAGGATCGTTTGCAGCGCCGCCTGCATCGGCAGACGATCGGCCCGGAAGCGGCAGTTCAGCTCCTTCGCCAGATCATTGGTTCCCGCGACAAAGCCGGTCAATTGCGGGTGCGCCGCGATGTCCAGCGCGTTCAGAATCCCCAGCGGCGTTTCCATCATGGCCCAAATCGGTTTGCCATTGCCCAACAAATCGGCCAACGCCTGCACATCCGCCGCCGAATTCACCTTGGGCAACAGGAACGCATCGCAATCGGCATCTTTCAACGCCGCGACATCGCCCGCGCCCCATTCGGTATCTAACCCGTTAATGCGGATGATCTTTGCCTTATTGCCATAGCCGCCTTGCTCCAGCGCCGCTTTCAGCGTTGCGCGGGCTTCGACCTTGGCATCGGGGGTTACGGCGTCTTCCAGATCAAAAATGATCGCATCCACCGGCAGGCCGCGCGCCTTGTCCAGCGCCCGATCCTTTGATCCGGGAATGTAAAGTACCGAACGATAGGGGCGTGCAGTCATGTCCATCTGTCTTTTCCTCGTAATAATCTTGCGCGAGACATGCCCCAATTCCCGCTAAAATTTCAAGAGGAATGTCGCCGCGATGCAGAATCCGCCATAAATCAGGTCAACGCGTCCCAGATCAGCTTCATCCCTGTCAGCATCAACAACACATAAGTCAAAGAGAAAAACAGCCGTTCTGGCACCCAATGATGCGCTTTGACCCCCAGCCATGTTCCCAATATCGCAAATGGGGCCAGAAAAAGATCGGCCAGCAGGGTTTGCATCGTGAAAATCCCCAGAAAGGCGTAGGGAACGAACTTCGCAATATTAATCGCCCAGAAAATAAGAACTGTCGTCGCCTGATAGGGCGTTTTTCCCAACCCACGCGACAATAAATAAACCGCAGCGGGCGGGCCACCCGCATGGCTGACGAAACTGGTAAACCCTGCCATCGCCCCCGCCAGCAGTCCGCCCCACATTGGCATTTCCTGCGCCGGTGGACGAATGAAACGCGTTTTCAAGGCCACCTGCCATAGCACGAACGCCACGGAAATTCCCCCGATCAGCAGGCGAAAGAAATCCGCGTCCGCGATTTGGTACAGCCACGCCCCAACCGCCACGCCCGGCAACGCGCCCAAGATCAGGGTACGCGCTTCGGGCCAGCTCCATCCCTTCCAATAGGGTTTCAGCGCGGACACATCCATCAGCATCAAAAGCGGCAACATGATGCCAAGTGCCTGCCCCGGTTCAAGAACCACCGCTAGAATCGAAGCTGACGCAAACGCCGCGCCGGACCCGAAGCCCCCCTTTGACAGACCCGCAAAAGTGACAGCCGGGGCCGCAATCGCAAAAAATGCCCAATCCAGTTGCATACCGTCGCACTCCGAAAAACCTGCGCTCTATCACAGCTTTAGCTTGTCGTGGCGTCATATCACAGTCACAAATCGTCAGGCGCCGCAGCGCAGCAGACTTGAATCGTTTCCCCGAAAAGACTACGCCATGCGCGAAATTCAACCGGACCGGAGATAATTCCATGGCCAGACCCAAGATTGCCCTCATCGGCGCAGGACAGATCGGTGGCACGCTTGCTCACCTTGTAGCCCTGAAAGAACTCGGCGACGTCGTGCTGTTCGACATCGCAGAAGGCACCCCCGAGGGCAAAGCCCTCGACATCGCGGAATCAGGTCCGTCGGAAGGGTTTGATGCGACGCTGAAAGGCACCCAGTCGTATGAGGACATCGCAGGCGCAGACGTTTGCATCGTGACCGCCGGTGTACCGCGCAAGCCGGGCATGTCGCGCGATGACCTGCTGGGCATCAACCTGAAAGTCATGAAATCGGTCGGCGAAGGCATTGGCAAACACGCCCCTGATGCGTTCGTGATCTGCATCACCAACCCGCTGGACGCGATGGTTTGGGCGCTGCAAAAATTCTCGGGCCTGCCCGCGAACAAAGTGTGCGGCATGGCTGGTGTGCTGGATTCGGCCCGTTTCCGTCACTTCCTGGCGACCGAATTCAACGTGTCGATGAAAGACGTCACCGCTTTCGTTCTGGGCGGCCACGGCGACACCATGGTTCCGTCGGTGCGTTATTCCACCGTTGCAGGTATCCCGCTGCCGGACCTGATCGAAATGGGCTGGACTACGCAGGAAAAACTGGACGCCATCGTTCAGCGCACCCGTGACGGCGGTGCCGAAATCGTTGGCCTGCTGAAAACCGGCTCGGCCTTCTATGCGCCCGCCACCTCGGCCATCGAAATGGCCGAAGCCTATCTGAAAGATCAGAAACGCGTTCTGCCCTGCGCCGCCTACTGCGACGGCGAAATCGGCGTGAAGGACATGTATGTTGGCGTTCCCACCGTGATCGGTGCGGGCGGGATCGAAAAGATCGTCGACATCAAACTGAACAAAGAAGAACAAGTCATGTTCGACAAGTCGGTTGATGCGGTCAAAGGGCTGGTTTCGGCCTGTAAAGAAATCGACCCCTCGCTGGCCTAAAGATTACTAACATGCTAACAGTTCTCAGGGCCGGTTTTTCCGGCCCTGATTCTTTTTCAACGCATTCAATTTTATGAAAATATCATTTGTGATCACAGCTTTTCGACGTGTGATCACAAATCGCAGAAATATTCGCAAAAACCCGCCTGCCAACAAAAAAACGTTTAAACAATTGCCGCGCCTGTGGCATTCCGTCCAACAATCGTAGCAAGACGGGACAGTTTTCATGAACATTCATGAGTATCAGGCGAAAGCACTCCTTCGCGAATACGGCGCCCCGGTTTCTGAAGGACGCGCCGTCCTGAAGGCCGAAGACGCCAAAACCGCCGCAGGCGAGCTGGACGGCCCGCTGTGGGTCGTAAAAGCCCAAATTCACGCAGGCGGTCGCGGCAAAGGCAAATTCAAAGAAGCCGAAGCCGGTGAAAAAGGCGGCGTGCGTCTGGCCAAATCGGTCGAAGAAGCTGCCGAAGAAGCCAAAAAGATGCTGGGCAAGACCCTTGTCACCCACCAGACCGGCCCGGCTGGCAAACAGGTGAACCGCATCTACATCGAAGCCGGTTCGGACATTGAACGCGAACTGTATCTGGCCTTCCTGGTGGATCGTCAGACCTCGCGCATTTCCATCGTGGCCTCGACCGAAGGCGGCATGGACATCGAAGAAGTCGCAGCGTCGACCCCGGAAAAAATCCTGTCCTTTACCATTGATCCGGCCACGGGCTACATGCCCTATCACGGCCGTCGTGTTGCATTCGCGCTGGGTCTGACCGGCGGTCAGGTAAAACAGTGCGTTGCCCTGCTGGCCAACCTGTACCGTGCCTTCGTCGAGAAGGACATGGAAATGCTGGAAATCAACCCGCTGATCGTCATGCCCGATGGCAACCTGAAACTGCTGGACGCCAAGCTGGGTTTTGACGGCAACGCCATCTATCGCCACCCCGATGTTGCAAACCTGCGCGACGAAACCGAAGAAGACCCCAAAGAGCTGGCAGCGTCGAAATACGACCTGAACTACATCGCTCTGGACGGTGAAATCGGCTGCATGGTGAACGGTGCAGGTCTGGCGATGGCCACCATGGACATCATCAAACTGTACGGCGCGGAACCGGCCAACTTCCTGGACGTTGGCGGTGGCGCCACCAAGGAAAAAGTGACCGAAGCGTTCAAGATCATCACCTCGGACCCGAACGTCAAAGGCATTCTGGTGAACATCTTTGGCGGCATCATGCGCTGTGACGTCATCGCTGAAGGCGTTGTCGCCGCCGTGAAAGAGGTCGGCCTGCAAGTTCCGCTGGTTGTTCGCCTTGAAGGCACCAATGTCGACGCAGGCAAAGAGATCATCAACACCTCGGGCCTGAACGTCATCGCTGCTGACAACCTGTCGGATGGCGCTGAAAAGATCGTGAAAGCGGTGAAAGGATAAGAAAATGGCAGTCCTCATCGACGAAAACACCAAAGTCATCTGTCAGGGCTTCACCGGCTCTCAGGGTACTTTCCACTCGGAACAGGCGATTGCCTACGGCACCAAAATGGTTGGCGGCGTGACCCCCGGCAAAGGCGGCACCAGCCACCTGAATCTGCCAGTGTTCAACTCGGTCCACGAAGCAAAACACGTGACCGAAGCCAACGCCACCGTGATCTACGTTCCCCCGCCCTTCGCGGCTGACTCGATCCTTGAAGCGATCGACGCGGAAATGGAACTGATTGTCTGCATCACCGAAGGCATCCCGGTTCTGGACATGATGAAGGTCAAGCGCGCGCTGATCGACAGCAAATCGCGCCTGATCGGCCCGAACTGCCCCGGCGTGATCACCCCGGACGCCTGCAAAATCGGCATCATGCCCGGCCACATCCACAAGCGTGGCTCGGTCGGTGTTGTGTCGCGTTCCGGTACGCTGACCTACGAAGCTGTGAAACAAACCTCGGACATCGGTCTGGGCCAGTCCTCGGCTGTTGGCATCGGCGGCGACCCGATCAAAGGCACCGAACATATCGACGTGCTGGACATGTTCCTGAATGACCCGGAAACTCAGTCGATCATCATGATCGGTGAAATCGGTGGCTCCGCAGAAGAAGAAGCCGCTGAATTCCTGGCCGAACAGAAGAAAAAAGGCCGTTGGAAGCCGGTTGCC
This sequence comes from Thalassovita litoralis, assembly GCF_900182725.1. Classification (GTDB taxonomy): domain Bacteria; phylum Pseudomonadota; class Alphaproteobacteria; order Rhodobacterales; family Rhodobacteraceae; genus Thalassobius; species Thalassobius litoralis. The sequence goes on along the minus strand of NZ_FXTO01000012.1, from coordinate 11,756 downwards.
GGTTTCATCGCAGGCCGCACCGCCCCTCCGGGCCGCCGCATGGGTCACGCTGGCGCCATCGTCGCCGGTGGTAAGGGTGACGCGGAATCCAAAATCGAAGCCATGAAATCGGCTGGTATCGTGGTTGCCGACAGCCCCGCAACTCTGGGCGAGGCCGTTCAGGCCGCCATCGCCAAAGGCTAAGGTTCCAAATGCGCGTTTTCGGTACATATGCCGGGCTGAACGCCCTGCACCACACCCTTCCGGGGTGTGGTCGTGCCGTATTCTGCGCCCGAAAACACAGTACGGAGCGTTGAAAAAATGCTCTGTACACCTGCACATCCTACAGGCCACCAGTCCCGTCATTCCCAAAATGACGTAACGGCACGAATCGGCCTGCCGCGTATCCCCTGTGAAATTGCCGCTTCCCGCCGGGAAGCCCCGACCGTGACCAAAGGCATCGGCACGATGCCTGCCGCTGCGGCTTTCACTACCCCTCGCCCCAACTTTAACGAGGTCTCGTCATGAACGACCAGAGCCCAAACGACATGTTCCATGCCTCCAGCTTCATGCAGGGGCATAACGCCGAATATCTGGAACAGCTTTACGCCCGCTGGGCCAACGACCCCAACGCGGTAGATGCCGCATGGGCCGAATTCTTCAGCCAGCTTGGCGATGCAGAACTGGACGTGAAAAAAGAGGCCGAAGGCCCCTCTTGGGCGCGGACCGACTGGCCGCCCGTGCCATCCGATGACCTGACTGCCGCGCTGGACGGGCAATGGCCCGCCGCCCCTGCCGAAGCCAAAAGCGCCGGTCAGAAGATCAAGGAAAAAGCCGCCGAAAAAGGTGTATCTATCAGCGACGAACAGGTGAAACGCGCCGTTCTGGATTCCGTCCGCGCCCTGATGATCATCCGCGCCTACCGTATCCGGGGCCACCTGATCGCGGACATCGACCCGCTGAACATGCGGGACCACACCCCGCACCCCGAACTGGATCCGAAATCCTATGGGTTCGCGGATTCCGACATGGATCGCCCGATCTTCATCGACAACGTGCTGGGGCTTCAGGTTGCCTCGATGCGTCAGATCATGGACATCGTGAAACGCACCTATTGCGGCACGTTCGCGCTGCAATACATGCACATTTCCGACCCCGAAGAAGCAGGCTGGCTGAAAGAGCGGATCGAAGGCTTCGGCAAAGAAATCGCCTTTACCCGCGAAGGCCGCAAGGCCATCCTGAACAAGCTGGTCGAAGCCGAAGGTTTTGAGAAGTTCCTGCATGTGAAATACATGGGAACCAAACGCTTTGGTCTGGACGGTGGCGAAGCACTGATCCCCGCAATGGAACAGATCATCAAACGCGGCGGCAATCTGGGCGCCAAAGAAGTCGTGATCGGGATGCCGCACCGGGGCCGCCTCAGCGTGCTGGCCAATGTGCTGTCCAAACCCTATCGCGCGATTTTCAACGAATTTCAGGGCGGCAGCTTCAAACCCGAAGACGTGGATGGCTCGGGTGACGTGAAATACCACCTTGGCGCGTCGTCAGACCGCGAATTTGACGGCAACAAGGTTCACCTGTCGCTGACCGCCAACCCCTCGCACCTTGAAGCGGTGAACCCTGTTGTTCTGGGTAAATGCCGCGCCAAAACCGATCAGATGCACGATCCGGATCGCCATACCGTGATCCCGGTTCTGTTGCACGGCGATGCGGCTTTTGCCGGTCAGGGCGTTGTGGCTGAATGTTTCCAGCTTTCGGGCATTCGCGGCCACCGCACCGGCGGCACCATCCATATCGTTGTGAACAACCAGATCGGCTTTACCACTGCGCCGCATTTCTCGCGCAGCTCGCCCTATCCGACGGATATCGCGCTGATGGTGGAAGCCCCGATTTTCCACGTCAACGGCGACGATCCCGAAGCCGTGGTTCACGCCGCCAAGGTTGCCACCGAATTCCGCATGAAGTTCCACAAGGACGTGGTTATCGACATCTTCTGCTATCGCCGCTTCGGTCACAACGAAGGCGATGAGCCGATGTTCACCAACCCGATCATGTACAAAAATATCAAGGGTCACAAAACCACCCTGTCGCTGTACACGGATCGTCTGGTTCAGGACGGCCTGATCCCCGAAGGCGAAATCGAAGACATGAAAGCCGCCTTCCAGGCCCACCTGAACGAAGAGTTCGAGGCCGGGAAAGACTATAAACCCAACAAGGCCGACTGGCTGGATGGGCGCTGGTCGCATCTGGATAAACAGAAAGACGGGAATTACCAGCGCGGCCAAACCGCCATTTCCGAAGAAACTATGCAGCAGGTCGGCACGGCGCTGACCCGCGTTCCCGAAGGGTTCCCGCTGCATAAAACCGTTTCGCGTCTGCTGGAATCCAAACAGCAAATGTTTGAAACTGGCACCGGCTTTGACTGGGCCACCGGCGAAGCGCTGGCGTTCGGCTCGCTTCTGAGCGAAGGATACCCGGTCCGTCTGGCCGGTCAGGACTCGACACGCGGCACCTTCTCTCAGCGGCATTCGGGGCTGGTCAACCAGAACACCGAAGAACGCTATTACCCGCTGAACAACATCCGCGAAGGTCAGGCCCGCTACGAGGTCATCGACTCGATGCTGTCCGAATATGCGGTTCTGGGCTTTGAATACGGCTATTCGCTGGCCGAACCGAACGCGCTGGTCCTGTGGGAAGCCCAGTTTGGCGATTTCGCCAACGGCGCCCAGATCATGTTCGATCAGTTCATTTCGTCGGGTGAATCCAAATGGTTGCGGATGTCGGGCCTGACGGTCCTGCTGCCGCATGGCTACGAAGGTCAGGGGCCGGAACACTCGTCCGCGCGTCTGGAACGTTTCCTGACGATGTGCGGTGGGGATAACTGGATCGTGGCGAACTGCACTACGCCCGCCAACTATTTCCACATCCTGCGCCGTCAGTTGCACCGCACCTACCGCAAGCCGCTGATCCTGATGACGCCGAAATCGTTGCTGCGTCACAAGATGGCCATTTCCGACGCCGAGGATTTCCTGCCCGGTTCGTCGTTCCACCGCGTGCTGTGGGATGATGCCGAAAAGGGCCATTCGGATACGAAACTGGTGGCCGATGACAAGATCAAGCGCGTCGTCATGTGTTCCGGCAAGGTCTATTATGACCTGCTGGAAGAACGCGATGCCCGCGGGATCGACGACATTTACCTGATGCGGATCGAACAGTTCTACCCGTTCCCAGCCATGACGCTGACCAAGGAACTGGAGCGTTTCAAAAACGCTGAAATGTACTGGTGTCAGGAAGAGCCGAAAAATCAGGGCGCGTGGTCCTTTATCGAACCGAATATCGAATGGGTTCTGACCCGTATCGAAGCCAAACACACGCGCCCGGTCTATGCCGGTCGCGCCGCATCGGCCTCGCCCGCGACGGGTCTGGCCAGCCAGCACAAAGCACAACAACAGGCGCTCGTGGACGAAGCGCTGACCATCGAAGGGAAATAACCCATGACGACCGAAGTACGCGTCCCCACCCTTGGCGAATCCGTGACCGAAGCCACCGTCGCCACCTGGTTCAAAAAACCCGGTGATGCCGTCGCAGCCGATGAAATGCTGTGCGAACTGGAAACCGATAAGGTCACCGTCGAAGTTCCCGCCCCTGCGGCTGGCGTTCTGGCCGAAATCGTCGCCGCCGAAGGTGAAACCGTGGGCGTCGATGCCCTGCTGGCGATGATCGCTGAAAGCGGCGCAGCCGTGGCTGCGGCTCCCGCCGCCAAAACCGAAGCCGCCGCCCCGGCGGCCTCGGGCAATGACAGCGTCGATGTGATGGTTCCCGCCCTTGGTGAATCCGTGACCGAAGCCACCGTTTCGACATGGTTCAAAAAGGTTGGCGATGCCGTCGCGCAGGACGAAATGCTGTGCGAACTGGAAACCGACAAAGTATCGGTCGAGGTTCCGGCCCCCGCCGCTGGCGTTCTGGCTGAAATCACCGCCCCCGAAGGCACCACCGTCGACGCTTCGGCCAAACTGGCCGTAATCGCAGCCTCTGGTGCCGTTGTGGCCGCCGCCCCGACTGCTGCGGCCCCTGCCCCGGCAGCCGCCGCAGGTGGCAAGGATGTCGAGGACGCCCCGTCGGCCAAAAAAGCAATGGCCGAAGCCGGGATCAGCCGCGATGCCGTCACCGGCACTGGCCGCGATGGCCGTGTTATGAAAGACGACGTCGCCCGCGCTGTCGCCGCAGCCGCATCGGCCCCTGCCGCCCCCGCCGCCGCCCCGCGCGCGCCGGTTGCCGCAGATGATGCCGCCCGCGAAGAGCGCGTGAAAATGACCCGCCTGCGTCAGACCATCGCCCGCCGCCTGAAAGAGGCCCAGAACACAGCCGCCATGCTGACCACCTATAACGAGGTGGACATGACGGCCTGTATGGACCTGCGCAAGGAATACAAAGACCTGTTTGAAAAGAAACATGGCGCGCGTCTGGGCTTCATGTCCTTCTTCACCAAGGCGTGCTGCCACGCCCTGAAAGAAGTCCCCGAGGTGAACGCCGAAATCGACGGCACCGATGTCGTGTACAAAAACTATGTCCACATGGGCATCGCGGCTGGCACCCCGCAGGGTCTGGTTGTGCCGGTCATCCGTGACGCCGATCAGAAATCCTTTGCCGAGATCGAAAAGGAAATCGCCGAAAAAGGTCGCCGCGCCCGTGATGGCAAACTGTCGATGGCCGAAATGCAGGGCGGTTCCTTCACCATCTCCAACGGTGGTGTCTATGGCTCGCTGATGTCCTCGCCGATCCTGAACCCCCCGCAATCCGGTATTCTGGGTATGCACAAGATTCAGGACCGTCCGATGGTCATCAACGGCGAGATCAAAATCCGCCCGATGATGTATCTGGCCCTATCCTACGATCACCGCATCGTCGACGGCAAAGGTGCCGTGACCTTCCTTGTGCGCGTCAAAGAAGCACTGGAAGATCCCCGCCGCCTGCTGATGGACCTGTAATGAAAACCGGCACGCACCTTGCCCCGCGTGGGGTGCGTGCCAACACCCCGCCCCACGATGACTGAACCCGCCCCCTTCACCAAAACCGCCCTCGTCTCCTGCATGAGGAACGAAGGTGTGTTTCTGCTGGAATGGGTGGCTTATCATCAGGGCCTTGGCTTCGATGCCATCATAATCGTATCCAATGATTGCACCGACGGGTCCGATACCCTGCTGGATGCGTTAGAGGCCGACGGTCACATCACCCATATCCGCCACTCTGTCCCACCCGGCACCGCGCCGCAGGATGCGGGCATGGATTTGGCACTGACATGGATGCGCGCAAACCAGATCACATGGGCGCTGCATATCGACAGCGATGAATTCCTGCTGGTCGATCATGGCAATGGCCAGATCACGGACCTTCTGGCAGATTTGCCCCCCGCAGATGTTATCCCGATCCCGTGGCGGCTGTTCGGCGACAGCGGCCTGACGGACTGGACGCCGGGCGACAGTATCCTGCCCCACTTCACCCACGCCGAGTCCGCCCCCACCGAAGGCGTGACCAAATTCAAATGCCTGTTTCAGATCGCCAGCTTTGGCCGCGCCACCGATCATAACCCACTGGACCCGCTGGTGGATGATCCGCGCGTGCTGTCCCCCGATGGCGAAGCGCTCTCCAACAGCAGCCTTTACCAACGCAAATCCTCGCGCTTCCGCCCGCATGACGTGGCCTGTCGCGCCAAACGCGCCCGGTTGAACCACTATGCCGTCAAATCGCAGGATTTGTTCCTGATGAAAAACGATCGCGGCGACGGGCAGGGTAAGACCGGGGATAGCAAATACCATCTTGGATCGAAATGGCACCGAATGGCCAATCGCAACGATGTCGAAGACACCGCCATCCTACGCCATTGGCCCGCCACCCAATCCCGCCTGACCGCCCTGCGCAGCGCCCCCGCCATCACCGCCGCAGAACGCGCCTGTCAGGACTGGCTGACGACCACCCGCGCCACCCTGCTGACACCAGACCACCGCGCCGCACTAACCTATGGAAAGACCCACTCATGAGGCTCTTTCTTGGCGCAAATATCCTTGGGGGTGAATTGGCCGCAGGCCAAGAGGGGGCAAACAGCCCCCTGCCCCCGCCCCTACAACCCCAAGACCTGACGGAGACACCCAATGGCACAATATGACGTGATCGTAATCGGCGCAGGCCCCGGCGGCTATGTCGCAGCCATCCGCTGCGCCCAGCTTGGCCTGAAAACGGCCTGCGTCGAAGGCCGTGAAACGCTGGGCGGCACCTGCCTGAACGTGGGCTGCATCCCCTCGAAGGCGCTGCTACATGCCAGCCATCAATTGCACGAAGCCGAGCATAACTTTGCCACGATGGGCCTGAAGGGCGCCGCGCCCAAGGTCGACTGGAAACAGATGCTGGCCTACAAGGACGACGTGATCAAAGGCAACACCACCGGCATCGAATTCCTGTTCAAAAAGAACAAGGTCGACTGGATCAAAGGCTACGGTTCGATCCCGGCGGCAGGTAAGGTGCAAGTGGGCGACACCACCTATGACGCCAAGAACATCATCATCGCAACCGGCTCGGAACCCTCGACCCTGCCGGGCGTGGAGATCGACGATAAAGTCGTGGTCAGCTCGACCGGCGCGTTGGAACTGCCGAAGATCCCGAAAAAGCTGGTCGTGATCGGCGCTGGTGTGATCGGTCTGGAATTGGGATCGGTCTACAAACGGCTTGGCGCGGACGTGACCGTTGTCGAATTCCTTGATAAAATCACCCCCGGCATGGATGGCGAAATCCAGAAGAATTTCCAGCGGATGCTGAAAAAACAAGGGCTGGATTTTGTGATGGGGGCCGCCGTGCAAAAGGTTGACGCCACCAAAACCAAGGCCACCGTCACCTATAAGCTGCGCAAGGATGACAGCGAACACACGCTGGACGCCGATACCGTTCTGGTCGCCACGGGCCGCCGCCCCTATACCGCCGGTCTGGGGCTGGAGGCCTTGGGTGTGGAACTGTCGCCGCGCGGTCAGATCAAAACCAACGCACATTGGCAAACCAACGTGCCGGGCATCTACGCCATCGGTGACGCCATCGACGGCCCGATGCTGGCCCACAAGGCCGAAGACGAAGGCATGGCCGCCGCCGAAGTCATCGCGGGCAAACACGGTCACGTCAATTACGATGTGATCCCCGGCGTGATCTACACCGCCCCCGAGGTCGCATCGGTTGGTAAAACCGAAGAGCAACTGAAAGAAGAAGGCCGCGCCTACAAGGTTGGGAAATTCCCCTTCATGGGCAACGCCCGCGCCAAGGCCGTGTTCCAAGGTGAAGGTTTCGTGAAACTGCTGGCGGACAAGGAAACCGACCGCGTTCTGGGCTGCCACATCATCGGGCCGGGTGCCGGGGATCTGATCCACGAAATCTGTGTGGCGATGGAATTCGGTGCCTCGGCGCAGGATGTGGCCCTGACCTGCCACGCCCACCCCACGTTCAGCGAAGCCGTGCGCGAAGCCGCACTTGCCTGTGGTGACGGCGCAATCCACGCCTGATCCGACATGGACCCCAAGAGACAAAGGCCACCCCAGCGGGTGGCCTTTTCCATGTTCAAAACCCGATGAAGCGTGCGGTTTCCCCGACCGTCCGGCGGGTGGATCGCACATCGTTGGCCGCAAAGCCATCATCCGGCCACCCCAATGCCACGCAGGTCATAATGGTTTGATCTTCCGGTATCTGTGCCACTTCGCGCACCACGGGGGATTGCATGATCCCCTGCCCGTTGATCACCGCGCCCAATCCCCGGTCCCAAGCTGCCAGCACCAACCCATAGGTCACTGCCCCCAGATCGAAATGCGCGATCGTGCCGTGCATTCCGGCGGATTTGTCAAAGGTCACGACCACAGACACCGGCGCATCGAACTGACGGAACCCGCGCATCACCCAATCCTGACGCGCGTCAGCGTCGTGCCGTTCAATGCCCATCGCCGCGAAAAGCTGCTTGGCGATTTCCACCTGACGATCCCGATGCACGCCCTCGTACTGACCATGATCCGGGATTTCCCGCTGCGGCGGCACACCTGCCAGCATCCGTTCGGAATTCCCCCTACGGACCTGTTCCAGCGGTTCGCCGGTCAGCACATGGAAATGCCACGGCTGCGTGTTCATCGACGACGGCGCACGCGATGCCAAGGTAATGATTTCTTCCAGCAGCGCCTGTGGCACCGGATCGGCCTTATAGCCCCGAATGCTACGCCGCCCCTGCATGGCCTGTTCCAATTCCATGATGGGTCTCCCTCTTGTCTCCCGGCGGACAGGGTTGGGGATTCCCGCCTTTCGGTCAACGTCAGACGCCACGTCACAGCCCCAAGACCGCAATCATTCGGTTTTACGGCGCAGGATCAAAGAAAAACGCCACGACCTGCATTTTGTCGCTTGCAACGGATCAAAGGTTTTTCTAAACACCGCCTCACGTTACGCTGTGGCCCGTTCGTCTATCGGTTAGGACGCCAGGTTTTCAACCTGGAAAGAGGGGTTCGATTCCCCTACGGGCTGCCACTTTTCCCCAAATTCTGCCCTAAAGTGTTGTCTGCTTGGCGTTTTGCTCAGCATGTCGCACCAATGCCCCATCAGACCTTGCGTCATGCCCAATGCAAAAGCGCTTCGGGATCATATCGTCTCGAAACGCCCTTTGTTGGCCTGTGTTATTCCCGCCTTGAATGTGGCGGGGCCATAGGCGGCATCACAGCGCGATATTCGCCAACCTCGACGCTACCACCGCTGGGCGGAAAAGCTGTAGAAGGTGGAATAAAAATCCATCGGTTCCAACTGTTCCTTGATCGCGCCAATGATTACGGTCCGGCGTTGACGCACCACAGCTCTCCAGTCCCGCCAATCGTCCGGTTGCCCTCGCTATCGGTGACACAGACGCTTTTGGGTTCAAAGATCGTGGTACGCGCACCATCCTGTTTCAGTGCATTCAAATCCGCGAAGACTGCACCAGATGAACATCCGACGTCCGAGCGCCATCTGTAGCGGCGTCAAGATCAAGGGACATGTCAGGTCTTTTGGAAGTCAGTTGAGTGAACCGCAAACAGCTTTACCTCAAATGCCGGATTTCATCGCAGGCCGAACTGTTTTCCTTGGTCATGCCCTTGCTGGCAGACTGAATTCACGGGGCTGCCGCATTCCCGCCTTGGGCAGACCCGCCCCCAAAGCGACCCCAAGTTTCCCCGCGTGTTGCGCTGCTGCGTCTGCATCACAGGAATTCGCGCCCCTTCTTTCGATAGAGGTGACACACCCCTATTAGTGGTGTAGCCATCACGAACAATATCGGAGGATTTCATGGACGGCACTTTCGCTGTATTGTTCCTGTTGGCAGGTCTGGCCGACATGAAAATGAACCATTGCGAGACAGGATGTCTGGCAGAAACACAAATGCCTGCCCGCGTTGCTCTTTCTGCTGGCGACGTTCAGTTTCAGAAATCCTCGATCGGTAGCGAAGCCTATGTTCGCTACGATTTCGGCAAAGCCTACGGCCCCTTCCAACCCGCAATGGGCGTCTCCCTGACCGATGAGGGCGATGCCTGGGTCGGCTTCGGCGCAAGCTGGACAGGCTATTTCGCGCAGAACCGTGGCTATGTCCAACTGCACCTGATGCCCGGCCTTTACGCGCAGGGCGATGGCCCTGATCTGGGGTCTGTGCTGGAATTCCGCTCTGGTGCTGAAATCGGGTATCAGGCGAAAAATGGCATTCGTGTCGGGCTGTCCTATGACCACCGATCAAATGCCGATACCGCCAGCCTGAACCCCGGTCTGGAAACCGTGCAACTGCGCGTCAGCATCCCGTTGAAGAAATAAGCCTCGGGCCTCGGCTCCTTGATTGAATGACCCGATGGGCGATCCTCCCACCGGGTCACGCTTTTCCTGTTCTGAATGCCCCCACCCGCCTTTTGTTTCCCCTTTGCGGGAATCAATGGCCCACCCCCGATCCCTGCCGCCCAGAAAAAATAAACAGGCATAGGCGCAGCCTGAGGGTCGCATTTGGCCCCAGCACCCCTGCGGATATTCCCCCAAAATCAATGAAGTAGCTTTAGTCGCATAAGATCAGACAAAAGTTCAAAAACCGCCTTGTTTCTTCGGATTTGCTTGCATATACGGGTCAGCGGAGACGTGGCCGAGTGGTCGAAGGCGCTCCCCTGCTAAGGGAGTATACCGGGAACGGTATCGAGGGTTCGAATCCCTTCGTCTCCGCCATTACTGGCATTTTGAATAAAATCAATCACTTAGGGTAGACCTACCACCTACCTAAACCACCTACCTTTACCACCCACCCGAAGACGCTAGGCGCTGGGCCAATCCAAAATCTTTTTTTTGTTCCCGGAAATATGAGTGGTTGCACTCGGAATCTGGATTCAGCCCCTATAATCGGGAGGGTCCCAAGGTCCCATCTACGACAGACGGAGCCAGAAGGGGCTGACGACAGGTTAACCTACTTGTGTCGTGTTATGCTTCTCAATGATCCGGTACAGGCTCGCCATACTGATACCCACTTGGTCGCATACCTTCTTCTTGGTCATCCCAGATTGAAGCAATGACAAGACAGCATCAGATTTGGCCATAGCGGTAGGCTTACGTCCTGTGTACTTACCTTCTGCTTTGGCCTTGGCAATGCCTTCCTTCTGTCTTTCTAACATCATTTCCCGCTCAAACTGAGCGACAGACGACATAACATTTAGCATCAGCTTGCCTGTAGCGGTCGTGGTATCAATCTGTTGCCCGCCCATAGACAGGATGACAAGTCCAGCACCTTTGGCTTCAAGAGTTTCTAGTAGTTCCCCTAGGTGCCTTACAGATCGGGCGAGACGATCAAGCTTTGTGACAACAAGCTTATCGCCCTTCCTTAGCGATTTAATCGCAGCATCAAGTTGGGGGCGTTCACCTACAGAAGACACCTGTTCAGAGAACACTTCTTCACAGCCATAAACCTGTAAATCCCTGATCTGGGCCTCAAGCCCAGCTTTCTGTTCCAGTGTTGAAGTACGAGCCATTCCAACCAGCATAACGCATCTTTCTCATATGATTCTTAGTGTATTATGAGAATATAACCAATAGGGTCTTATATCAAGAGTTTTGAGAAGGTTTTGATGTATCTCATTAAGGCAGGGTCTATTGAGAAGGAATGAGAGGAAGAGGAGTAGGGTATAGAGTAGGAAATCTGATCAAGCTTCCAGATCAGTAAGGACAACCAGCATAGGGACCGACAACAGCCCAATAGGATCGTAGTACACTTGATATAAGGCTGGTGTGGCGCTGATCTAGGGCCTTCCAGCACCCACCCTACCAGACGACACCAAAACGTCCTCACACCAAAGACAGGTGCAGCGGAATACGGATCACCAGCGTAGGAAATTGAGCCTAGCGGCAAGGGTACGACCAAAAAACCAAACTCAGATTTTTAGCGGAAAGTCAAGATTTACGAAAAATAATTGTTTTGTTGTATTTCAATAGTTTAGTGATTTTGGTGAAAAAAACTTACTCAGATCAGCTTTACTTCGCCCAAATCTAAGTTCTATATCATAAGTAGATTATATTAAAAACAAGATAGAATCTTAAGATAGAATCCTAAGATGAATCTTAAGAAGAGAGAATATATTAGTATATTAATATATATTCTCTAAGACTAAAGATAGAATCTTAGTAAGCTTACGCCGAGGGCCGTCTGGCGGGCTGATTTCGCGAGGGTTTAACGAGTGTCCTTATGGACGCACACGAAGACACCCCCCGCATTGAAG
>NZ_FXTO01000011.1 GCF_900182725.1 Thalassovita litoralis | reverse complement strand
CCTGCGCGACGAACAGTGTGATCCCAAAGTCGTCGAGAGCATCATGGCCGACGAGAAGAGCTGCTGAGGCAAGACGGCCCTCGGCGGAACCTTACGCCGCAGTCGATTCTTTCATCCTTTTACTTGTCGTCTTGATGCTAACGTATCGTTCAAGCGTCTTGGCAAGGCTGTCTTGTGGTGCGGCTTCAATCTTAGCTGTCCTTGCTACATCTTCACCTTTCGATAGGCGTAACAGTAGCTCTTGAGCCTCTGTTCTAGCTTCTCTCAGACTCAGTAGGTCAACACTACCGATTTGTTTCCGTACAACCCGGCCACCACGAACCCGCTTTTCAACAAAATAAGAGGCTTCCCCCTTTGCAGTCACCTTGATACCAAAGCCACGCAGCGAGTCGTCCCGAATGAATTGAACCTTTCCTGTCGGTTGGATTTTGTTAAGGGTGGCTTGTGTGATGGGCTTAGCTGTTGGCATGAAAGTCTCTGGTGGATCAGTGATAGACGTTTGGTAGACGATGTATACTGATTTGTTAGTTGGTAGACATAAGAACAGTCAAGTTTTTAAGGGTGCGGGCGTGGTGGAACGGTAGACACAGGAGACTTAAAATCTCTAGGCCGAAAGGCCGTGCCGGTTCGAATCCGGCCGCCCGTACCAGAAAACCCTAAATAAACTGTATGACTTTCCCTGACTGTTCGCGCTTGTGCGTGAAAGTCGTGCTGCCGTGGAAAAAAGAAGTTGATCGACTCGGTCTGATGTGATCGTCTGACGATCATCGGCAAATCGACGCGCGCTGAGGGAGGAGGGCGCGCAGCGAAGCCGTCCCGGCGAACATGGGAGCATCGTCGCTTGATAAGGTGTGCAAGAGGGGCGCACCTGTCCCGGATATATCCGGTTTGCGGCTTGTGTGGGATGTTCCGCCGGTCTGACGGCTTGTTGATTTGCCGCCCGTTGGGCGTATGGCAGGACGCAGGGGTTCCTTGCGCCTGCCATCGTCTATGGGGCCTCCTTCTGCATGTTTTGCCCGACAGGGGCGTTTTGGTACTCACGAAGGAGATCGGCTTGGAGTTTACCATCCCCACCCGCCTGCGCGATTTGGCGGCCCGTACACGCAGCTTTATCGAGCAAGATATCATTCCCTTTGAAAAAGACCCGCGTTGGGGCGCGCATGGCCCGGACGAGGACATGCGGCAGGAGATGAACGCATTGGCCCGCAAGGCGGGTGTGTTTGCCCCCCATGCGCCCACAGAATTTGGCGGGTTGGGGCTGGGGCATCTGGACCGTGCCTTTGTGTTCGAGGAAGCGGGATATTCCATCCTTGGCCCTTCGGCGCTGCATTGCGGCGCCCCGGACGAGGGAAATGTGCATTTGCTCGAGGTCGTCGCAAACAGCCAGCAGCGCCGGGACTATCTGGAACCTTTGTGCCGGGGGGAACGATCCTGTTTTGCAATGACAGAACCGGGTGGAGCCGGGGCTGATCCGATGATGATGCAAACCACGGCAGAATTGACCGAGGATGGCTATGTCATCAACGGGCGCAAGTGGTTGATCACCGGGGCGCGGAACGCCAGCTTTATGATCATCATGGCGAAAACTGTGGGTTTGGGCGAACAGGACGGGGCAACCATGTTCCTGACCCGGCTGCCCCGCGAAGGAATCGTGATCGAGCGCGATATGAACACGATGGACAGCTCTTTTGCGGGCGGTCATTCCGTGATCCGGTTTGATAATCTGGTGCTTCAGAAAGAGGATATTCTGGGCGCACCGGGCGAAGGTTTCAAATATGCGCAGGTCCGTCTGGCCCCGGCGCGGTTGACCCATTGTATGCGTTGGCTGGGATCAGCACGGCGCGCGCATGACACTGCGGCCCGCTATGCCGCCAGCCGCCACGCGTTTGGCAAACCCTTGGGGGAACACGAAGGTGTAGGTTTCATGCTGGCGGATAATGAAATGGAAATGCGCAGCGCCCGCCTGTCGCTACAGCAGGCGGCTTGGGTACTGGATCAGGGGGAACGCGGAACGACTGAAAGCTCCATGGCCAAGGTGCAGTGTTCGGAAACCATCTGGAATGTGGTGGATCGGTCCATGCAGATTTTGGGTGGGGCCGGGATTACCGATGAAACCCCGGTCGAGCGTATTTTCCGCGAAGTCCGGGGATTCCGCATTTATGACGGCCCGTCCGAGGTGCATCGCTGGTCACTGGCCCGTAAGGTGCTGAAACAGGCCGGGCGCAACGCCTGATGAAAACGAGGTCACGCCTGCGGCGTGGCTTCTGCTTCCATCCAGATCGTGATCGGGCCATCATTCACCAAGGCCACGGCCATATCTGCGCCAAATTCGCCGGTTTCCACGGGAATTTCCTGTGCCTGTAATTGGCGCGCGAAATATTCATACAGCCGCTTGCCCTGCTCCGGCGGGGCGGCGGTGGAAAATCCGGGGCGGTTGCCGCGCGATGTGTCCGCCGCCAGCGTGAATTGGCTGACCACAAGCGCCGAGCCGCCGACATCGCGCAGGGATCGGTTCATTTTCCCTGCGTCATCTTTGAAAATCCGCAACTTGGCGATTTTCGCCGCCAGATGATCCGCCTGTGCTTCGGTGTCGCCGGACATGGCGCAAATCAGGATCAACAGCCCCGGTCCGGTCTGGCCGATCACTTGGCCATCGACTGTTACGCTGGCTTCGGTGACGCGTTGTAATAAGGCTCTCATACGGTTTCCTGCCTTTGGTAGAACGGTACTGTTATCCCCGCCAGTCGATCACTTCGGACAGATCGGCGCGATCTGTGCGGAAGGCGTTGGCCGGGTGGGATTTATCCTCGTAGCCAAAGGAAATGGCGCACAGGATCAGGCGATTCTCGGGGATGCCAAAGAAGTCGCGGACCGTGGGCGCGTGGGCGGCAATCGCGGCTTGGGCGATGCTGGCGACACCCGCAGCCTCGGCGGCGACGGTGAAGGCGGCGATGAACCCACCGCAATCCATTGCACCATACGGTCCCAAATCTACCTCGGATGTGACGATTGCCACATGGGGCGCACCGAACAGGCGGAAATTTTCCATCATTTGCTGACCCGAGGCCGCTCGATCCCCGCGCGTCACACCAACCGCATCATACAGTTGCAACCCGCAGGTGCGGCGGCGGTCCTGATATACGCCGACATATTGTTTGGGCCATTCCATATCCGGCGCGGGGCTTCCTGTGCTGGCGGCGGCAAAGATGGCATCGCGGAACCTGTCGGTTTCAGTGCCGCGCGTCACGTTCATGTGCCAGGGTTGCGAATTGCACCAGGTTGGCACCCGTCCGGCGGCTTGGGTGATTTTCTCAATCACGTCCTGCGGCACCTGATCGGGCAGGAACCCACGGCAGGAATGTCGTTTGTGCATCAGTGCATTGAATGTTTCGAAATCTGTCGTCATGTCGCGCTCCCCCAAGACATGTTATTGATTTTGGGCAATGAAATACCCGGCCACCCCGGCCACGATCAGCCCGACCCCCACCGCCAGCGCGATTTTCCACGCAGACCACGGGCGTTCACCCTGTACCCGGCCTGTTTGACCATTGACCACGAACCGATAGGTTTTACCACGGTATTTATAGGCCGCCAGCCAGACCGGCAGTAGGATATGCTTGAACGTAACATCGCTGATCTGGGTTTGAATATCGTGGATGCGCTGCTGATCGCCGCCAATATCAAACCGGACATCCCGTTCGATCACCCGGTTCATTTTGCCCCGCGCGATGTCAAAACCTTCGTCCAGTTCCACCGCATATCCTTCGGCACGGAACCCCGCCAGATATTGCGGTTGATATGGGGTCAGCGCGGATAAATCCCACGGTTCCAGCGCGTCGGTGTAGCGCGCGGGCAAACTGCGCGAGGCCAGCACCAACACATCGTCAAAGAACCGTGCCACACGTCCTGCGGCGGGGGTCCAGCGGATTTTGGCCACCTGCCGGGTTTCGCGTTTCCCATCCCGCATGACGGTTTCGGTTTCGTAGTAAATCGTCCCGCGTTCTCCGGAATAGCGGGATTTGGTGTCGGCGTCGAAGGTCCAGTAAGGCACATAGATGCCGTCCATTTTGCGACCTTTGCGGGCGTATTCCTGCAACCCGTTGGGGGCGAACCACAGCTTTCCCAACCAGCGGGTCATAGCATCGCGGGCCTGTTTTTCGGTCAGGACAAAGGGCAGCACGCCGCGCGGTTTGATATGGCGGTGCGTGCCGGTATCCGTGACAACGGGCGTGGCGCAGAATGGGCATTCCAGCGCATGAGTGGTTTCCGAAAACTCGACCTGTGCGCCGCAATTGGGGCATTTGGTGACGCGGGTTTCCTCGATCTCTTGGGCGGGCAGCAGGTTGTTCACCGCCTTTTGGAAGTCCAGTTCCCGGATCGCGGTTCCGGCCCACGGCCCTTGGTCCGTCACGGGTTGACTGTGGCCGCAATGATCGCACATCAACGCCCCTGCATTGGGATCATAGCGCAGATCGGCCCCGCATTGTTCGCAGGGAAAGCGGTGTTCGGTTTTATCGGTCATGCCTTATCCCCGTTTTTCCGCCCGCGTGTTCAAAGCTGACAATCTGCGCGACCTGTTGGGCTGTGGCGGATGTAAAACGAATGATATGGCAGAACAATCGCGTGCCTTCGCCAGCGCGTACCACCACCCCCGAGGCCGTTCCGGCCTTGCCGTGGCTGACCACCTGATCCACGCGGATGTCCTGACAGGCGGGCAGGGTGGCGCGGGTGGCCTGTATGGCGGTGCGGCCAGATATGGACCCGCCCGCCCGATCCCAGACTGCGCCTTCGGACAGTGCTGTGTCCGGCAAATCCCCCACACCCAGCAAAGCCAGCGCGATATCTTCGACGCGCTGGTTTTTCGGCGAATTGGCGCAGTCGGGGCTGCGTGTGATCTGAACCATATTTACCCCGCAGGCGGCGGGGGCGGGGGCAGGATGGTGAACAATTGCGCCAGTTCCTGCACGTCCTCGGCATGTTTCCAGCCATCTTGCCCGGCGGTCCAGACATAGGTTTCGCGCGCCAGGCTGCCATCTGCGGCCATCCGGCCCAATGACGCCTTGGAAAATGGACCCTTGGTTTGACCATCTTCGGCGATATGCCAGACCTTTTCCACCGGCGGCGGGGGCGGTGCGGCTGGGGTTGTCGGGGCTGCCGCCGCAGGGCGTGGCCCCCACGGGCCAGAATTGGCCATTTGCTGCGCCATCGCCATGCCCATTCCCATCCCCAGACCTGCGCCCATGCCGCCGTTTGGCGTTTGTGCAGCGGCGGTCATGGCTTCGGCGGCGGAATACTGGGTGAATTTCCCCAAATCGCCCGCCAATCCCATCGAGGTCCGCTTGTCCAGCGCCTCCTCGACCGCTGGGGGCAGGGAAATGTTTTCGATATACAGTTCGGGAATGGACAGGCCATATTCGGCAATCGTGCCGGAAATTTCGGTGGCGATCAGTTTGCCCAGATCAGCGGTATTCGCGGCCATATCCAGCACCGGAATACCAGACCCGGCAATCACGCGGGAAAATTCCTGTACAATGATGTTGCGGATCTGAAAGCTGATTTCATCCATCGTGAATTCGCCATCGGTCCCCACGATTTCCGTCAGGAATTTTGCCGGATCAGTGACGCGCACGGAATAGGTGCCATAAGCCCGCAGACGCACCGGGCCAAATTCCGGGTCGCGGCAGATAATCGGGTTCTTGGTGCCCCATTTCAGATCGTTGAACCGGGTGGTGCTGACGAAATAAATCTCGGATTTAAAGGGGGATTTGAACCCGTGATCCCAATGCTGAAGCGTAGTCAGGATCGGCATGTTGTTGGTTTCCAACATATACAGGCCGGGGGTGAACACGTCTGCCAGTTGTCCCTCGTGGACGAATACGGCGGATTGCCCTTCGCGGACGGTCAGCTTGGCGCCGTATTTGATTTCATGCCCTTCGCGTTCAAACCGCCAGACCATCGTATCGCGCGTGTCATCGACCCAATGGATGACATCAATAAACTCTCCGGTCAGGAAATCGAAAATACCCATGTCGGGCCTCCTTGGGTTAGCTGGACCCGCCCAGCAATTCGCGGGCGATCTGGCGGACGATGGGGCGGGCCTGTTCGGCGCTGATACCCGCCTGTAACCGCCTGTCATACAGAATCTTCAGCAACATTTCGTCATGTGTGGTCAGCAGGGCGAATTCATCATCATCGTTGAAAATGGATGGCCGCGCCTGCGGGCTGTCATTGGCCAGACCCAGCCCTTGTGCGATTTCTTCGTGGATGCAGGACTGGCGCAGCAGATCGGGATGTTCCGCCCGAATGATGGCAATGGCCTTGGCATAATTATGGTCGTTTTCGGCATCCGAAAACGCCAGCACAAGACAGTGTATCGCGCGGGGAATATCCTGCAAAAGCTGCATCGAGGCCGGATTGATATTGGGCACGATCTGGCGCACGCGCGACAGCGCGGCGGGGCGGTCGTCTTCGGAAACGATCAGAACATGGAAATTCGCGCCCTGTTCGCGCATTGAAATCGGATGCCCCGTCAGCCGGTTCAGACGATCCACATAGCCGCTGACGCTGGCGCGATCCTTGGCTTGCTGGTCTTTGGAAACCGTCAGGCCAAATTCCACGGACACCCGCACAGGCCCGTTCCAGCGGCGCAACGCCCCCGCATCACCGCGCGCGGCCCGCAATCCGGCACCGCGTTCATATTCATCGAAAAACGCGATCCTTTCAAAGTTCCGCGCCAGAATATCTGCGCTAAAGGGCGTGTCCGGCCCGCCGCCATCGGTGCGTAACAACCCTTGTGTCAGCAGATCGGCCTGCATCCGGGCATAGTATTTCGCCAAGGCCTGACTTTGGGCCGACTGGATATTCGTCGGCAGATCTGATGGGCGCGATTGCGGCGGGGTGCGGGGGGTGGTGTCGATACAGCCGGGCAGGGCCAGAACGGCCCCGGTGGCTGCGGCTTTGATAAGGGCGGACAGACGCACGGGATATTATGCCCCCGGCACGGCGGTGCCAGCGGTATCGCCCAGCCCGGTTTTGCGGGCTTTGGCGGCGGCCAGCGTGTCGCGCAATTCGTGTTCCATTTTCTTCAAATCCTCTTCGGCGGCGGCGCGCTTGGCCTTGCCTTCGTCCGCGATCTGAAGGCTTTCGTTGATCGTGGCGATCAGGTCGGCATTGGCTTGTTTAACCGCTTCGATGTCAAAGACCCCGCGTTCCATTTCTTCGCGGATCATCTTATTCGACTCGCGCAGGTTTTTGGCGTTCGCGGTCAGCAATTCATTGGTCAGATCATTGGCATCCCGCACGGCAGCGGCGGCTTCGGCGCTGCGCTGGATGGTGACGGCCTGTGCCAGTTGGGTTTCCCACAGCGGCACGGTGTTCACCAGCGTGGAATTGATTTTGGTCACCAGCGATTTGTCGTTTTCCTGTACCAGCCGGATCGAAGGCAGCGATTGCATCGTCACCTGACGGGTCAGTTTCAGGTCATGCACCCGGCGTTCCAGATCGTCGCGCGCCGCGCGCAGGTCGCGCAATTCCTGCGCTTTCATCACCTGATCTGCTTCGGGGGCGGCCTGAACCTCGGCTTCTTTTGCGGGGATGGTGGCGCTGTCCAGGTCTTTCAGCTTTGCCTCGCCCGCAGCGATATAGAGCGCCAGTTCATCATAGAACGCCAGCGTTTTCTGGTACAGCAGGTCCAGCGATTTGATGTCTTTCAACAGCTTATGTTCATGCCCCAGCAGATCATCCGTGACCTTGTCAATCTGGGCCTGAACCGTTTCAAACCGGGCGGTGAACTGGGCAAAGGGGGCGGCGCGTCCGATCAGCTTTTCCCACCAGCTTCGTTCCCGGCGCACGTCCAGTTCGCTGACGGCAAAGCCCCGGATCGTCGTCACGATCTGGCGCAGGCTGTCCCCGGCGGGGCCGACGTCCTTGTTGCGGACATCGGTCAGCATCGCTTGGGAGATTTCCTGCAATTCGGCCTGCGCGGCCGATCCGAAATTCACGATTGATCCGGTATCGCCCATGTCCAGTTCGTCCATGCGGGTGCGAATTTCTTCGGACACGGCGGGGGCGGCCTGTTCCAGCGAGATCACTTCCTCGGGCTGGGTCGGGTCCGGCAGAATGACGGCGTTGACTTCTTCGACCAGTGCCAGCGCATCCTGCGCTTTTTGCTGAACGGTTCCAGACATGAAAATTCCCTTCCGTATATGTTCCAACGGGTCGTTAATGCGAAGTGACACCTTCGCGTTTCAGGCGATCGCGCAGCACGTCAATTTCAATTGTCAGGTCGCTGCGGTCGTCCAGCAATAGCTTTCGGGTGCGGGCGGCAAAGTTTTGCTCAAGGTCATCCAGCAGGGCCGCATAATCGGCGCGGGCCTGTGCATCGGCGGTGCGGGCGTAAATGTCGGCGAATTTGATCGTCGCATCACGCGCCCCCATCAAATAAACTGACAGATATTTCCGCGCCGCTGTCAGGTCGCGGGGGTCGTTTTCGACGGTGCGAAACAGATCGCGGGCGGTGGTCTGGAACTGGTCCAGCCGTGCCATCATCTGACGGTCGCCTGCGCGTTTCATGGCTTCGGTCATGGCGGTCAGGTGCATTTCGGCCTCGTCCACGGCGCGGGCCACGCGGTCGGTTTGGAACATGTCCACGCCTTCCATTCCCTTGTCTTTCAGGGGGTCGGGACCAAAGGCCAGAAGATGCAGCGCCGCACCAATCACCAGATAGATCAGCGGGGCAAGCATTCCGCCAGTTGCGGCAAAACCCGCCAGCGCCAACCCCAGCCCTGTGAATATGCTGCCCGCGATTTTTCGTGGAAAGGCAGGGCGGCGGGCCACGCTGCGCGCGTCATAGGCTTCTTGGGCAATCAACCCTTCGCGGGTCAGCCATGCCGCCAGCAACAGCAGGCCAAGCGCGGCCAAATTCAGTGCCAATGCGGTGGGGCCATTGCCGAAGGCGGACCAGATCAGGGGTAGGGGGGCCAGAAACAGCAGGTTCACCCGCCCCCCGGCGCGGGTTCGGCGGGCGGCGCGAAAGCTGCCTTCGGGTTTTGTGCCGGGTTGCGGCGTGTCGCTTTCACCCTGCGGGCTGTATTTCCCGCCGTACCGTTGTGCCATCCTAAACGCCCCCCGCGACCGAGACATAAAGGATCAGTATGACAAGCAGGACAAAAGCCAGCTTTTTCAGACCGGTGTTAGACATCCGTTCCCCAAATCGCTATTGTGATATCGAAAGTAGGGGATCGGGGCGCGGCTTGCTAGGGGGAAGATTGCCCCAAGGGTGTCACTTGCGCCCCGGTCCGGGTTTTTCGCTGTGCGGGCGGCGTGGTGCGCCCGGTTTGGCGGCTTTGCCGGGGCGGTTGGGGTGTGTGGGCTTGCCATCGCGCTGCGGGCGCGTGGACAGGTCCGGCGCATCGGATTTGCCGCTGCGGTGGGGTTTGCCACCTGTGCGGCCCCCCGGTTTCCCGCCTGTTGGTTTGCCATCGGGGCCGCCGGGATTCGGGCGGCCGGGTTGGCCGGGGCCGCCGAACTGGCTTTTGCGCGGTTTGCGGCGGAGGCCGGGTTTGGGTTTGGCGTCGTCATCTTCCATCGCGGCCAGCCCTTCGCCATCCAGCCCCAGCTGATCGCGGACAACGCGGCGGCGGACTTCTTCGACCTCGCCGGGTTTCAATTGCCCTAACTGGAACGGCCCATAGGAGGTGCGGATCAGCCGGTTCACCGTAAACCCGATGGCTTCCATCGCGCGGCGGATTTCACGGTTTTTCCCTTCGCGCAGGCCCACGGTCAGCCACGCATTCGCGCCTTGCTGACGATCCAGCGACACGATCATCGGCAGATAGTTCACACCGTCGTGGGTGATGCCTTTGCGTAGCGGTTCCAGCTTTTCTTCGCTGACGCGACCATTGACCCGAACCCGGTATTTGCGCAGCCATCCGGTTGCGGGCAATTCCAGCTTGCGCTTTACCTCGCCGTCGTTGGTTAGCAGCAGCAACCCTTCGGAATTCAGGTCCAGCCGTCCCACGGACATCACGCGCGGCAGACCGTCAGGCAGTTTGTCGAAAATTGTGGCGCGGCCCTGTTCGTCCCGGTTGGTTGTCACCAGACCGGCGGGTTTATGATACAGCCAGACGCGGGCGGGTTCTGCGGCTTCCAGCGGTTTACCATCCACGGTGATCGTATCGCGGGCCGTCACATTCAGCGCGGGGCTGGTGATCTGTTTGCCGTTGACGGTCACGCGCCCTTCTTCGATCAGGCGCTCGGCCTCGCGGCGGCTGGCGCGGCCTGCGCGGGCGATGATTTTTGCAATGCGGTCGCCATCGGGTGAACTGTTGGTCATCGGGGTACGTCCTGAAAGGGGGCAAGCCTGTGAGGTATACCATTTCGCACCATTGCGAAAGCAGACAATGCAAGGCAAAGACAGGCTATGGTATTTCGCAGCTACATGGATCAGGCGCTGGAAGAAGCGCAGGCCGCCGCCGCCCGTGGCGAAGTGCCGGTGGGTGCCGTTCTGGTGTCGCCGGATGGCGGGGTCGTGGCGCGGGCGGGAAACCGGACGCGCGAATTGTCCGATCCCACGGCTCATGCCGAAATTCTGGTGATCCGCGCGGGATGCGCGGCGGCGCGCAGCGAACGTTTGCCGGGGTATGATTTATATGTGACGCTGGAACCGTGCCCCATGTGTGCCACCGCCATTTCAGCGGCGCGGATTGCACGGGTTTATTATGGCGCGGCAGATCCCAAAAGCGGGGGGGTGGCCCAAGGGCCGCGCATTTTCAGCCATCCGCAATGCCACCACGTTCCCGAAGTTTACGACGGGATTTCAGCGCGCGAGTCCGAAACGCTGTTGAAAGAGTTCTTTGCCGGACGGCGGTAAAGTTTTCTTGATATATATATGAATGTGTCGGACTGTTGCCTGACAGGACTGTGACAGGACCAATCTGAGGGAGGAAACGATGCGTCTTGACCGCTTACCCCGTTCCATTGCCGCGTTGGGGGCGGCGTTGCTGTTGTCAACGCAACTGGCATGGGCCGAACCCGCCGCGAAGGTGGCGATCCATGTTGACGAAGATAACGTGAAAACCATGAATATGGCGCTGAACAACGCAGCGAATATCGCCAAATACTACGAGAGCAAAGGGCAAGAGGTGGTGATTGAAATCGTCACTTACGGCCCCGGCCTGCATATGCTGCGCGAAGACACCTCGCCGGTCAAAGACCGGATCAGCACAATGGCATTGTCGATGGATAATATCCAGTTTTCGGCCTGCCTGAATACGGTTCAGTCGATGAAGCAGAAAACCCAGAAAGACGTGCCGCTGGTCAGCGAAGCACAGGTGGTTGATTCCGGTGCTGTGCGCCTGATGGAACTGCAATATCAGGGCTATGCCTATCTGCGTCCATAACGGGCGTTTGGCCCCGCCGGGTTTACCGTGGCGGGGCCAGTCAGATCACAGGACGATCACAGGGCGATCGGAACCATGACCTGCGGTTCGATCACGTCGACCCCGGTCAATTCTGCCTTCATCACATCCGCATTCTGTTCCAACAGCGGGAAGGTGCGGTAATGGCAGGGGATCACCGTCTTGAAATCAAAGAAGGTTTTCGCCGCATAGGACGCGCGTTTCATGTCCATCGTGAAATGCCCGCCGGAACACAGGATGCCAATATCCGGCTGGTGCAGGTCATTGAACACCTTCATATCCGCCATCACATCGGTGTCGCCGGAAACATAGATCGTATGGCCTTCGCCCGCGATCATATAGCCCGCTTCGGACCCGCAATAAACCGGGCCATGCGGGCCGGGCATGGACGAGGAATGTGTGGCGTTGACCATCGTAATCGCCACATCGCCCTGTTTCAGGGTGCCGCCCTTGTTAAAGCCAATGACAGAAACGCCTTCGGTGGCTTCCAGATGGGTCATCAGATCGTAAATACCGATCACCGGAATATTCAGGTCTTTGGCGATGGCCAGCGTGTCGCCTGTGTGATCCCCATGCCCATGCGTCACCAGAATCGCGGTGGCCCCTTTGATGGCGCATTCGCGGCTGTCTTGGGGAAACATCGGGTTTCCGGTCATCCACGGGTCCAGCAGCAAAACCTGATCCGCGATTTCGATTCGAAAGCCTGAATGGCCAAGCCATGTGATTTTCATGATATACCCTCTGTCGTGTCAGCTTTGGGGGAAGCCTAGCATGGGACGCGGGGTTGACCAGACCGGAAGTGTCGCCAACCGCCGGATGTGTGGCTGTCGTTCGGGCAATTCGGGTGGCGAAGGCATGTCCCCTATGCGGTTGTGCGCGGGCTGATGCTTGCGGAGAGCGGGCGCGGGCGTTAAACGCTTTCCCAACTGAAAAACGGAGACTTGCCGATGTCGATCGACACGCAGACCGCCGCCAAAGTGGCCAAACTGGCCCGGATCAAGGTGGAAGACGACGCACTGCCCGCGCTGGCGAACGAGTTCAACACCATTCTGGGCTTTATCGAACAGCTCAACGAGGTGAATGTCGAGGGTGTGGAACCCATGACCTCGGTCACGCCGCAACGGTTGAAGCGGCGCGAGGATGTCGTGACCGATGGCGACATGCAGGACAAGATTTTGAAAAATGCCCCCGACGCACGGGAAGGCTTCTTTGCGGTTCCGAAGGTGGTGGAATAATGTCTGATCTGAACAAACTGACTTTGGCAGAGGCCCGCGATAAGCTGCGGGCCAAGGACGTCACCAGTGTTGAACTGACCCAAGCCTGCCTGTCCGCGATTGATGCGGCAGGGGCGCTGAACGCCTTTGTCCACAAAACCCCTGAAATCGCGCTGGAACAGGCCCGTGCCGCCGATGCGCGTTTGGCGGCGGGCGATGCGCCTGCCATGTGTGGTCTGCCCGTGGGGATCAAGGATTTGTTCTGCACCAAGGGCGTTCCCAGTCAGGCCGCCAGCGCCATTCTGGAAGGGTTCAAGCCGGAATACGAATCCACCGTGACCTCGAAACTGTTTGATGCGGGTTCGGTCATGCTGGGCAAGCTGAACATGGATGAATTCGCCATGGGCAGTTCCAACGAAACCAGTGTTTATGGCAATGCGGTGAACCCGTGGCGCCGGGGCAATGACGATACCGCGCTGACGCCGGGCGGGTCTTCGGGTGGGTCGGCCAGTGCCGTGGCCGCCGATCTGTGCCTTGCGGCGACCGGCACCGATACGGGCGGGTCGATCCGTCAGCCCTGTGCCTTTACCGGCACGGTGGGGATCAAGCCGACCTATGGCCGGTGTTCGCGCTGGGGCATCGTGGCCTTTGCGTCGTCGCTGGATCAGGCCGGGCCGATGACCAAAACGGTGCGCGATGCGGCAATCATGCTGGAAGCGATGGCTGGCCATGACCCCAAGGATTCCACCAGCGCCGATTTGGCCGTCCCGAATTTCGAGGCAATGCTGACCGGCGACATCAAGGGCAAGAAGATTGGTATTCCCAAGGAATACCGTCTGGATGGCACCCCCGATGAAATCGTCAAACTGTGGGACGATGGCACCGCGATGTTGAAAGACGCCGGGGCTGAAATCGTGGACATCAGCCTGCCGCACACCAAATACGCGTTGCCCGCTTATTATGTGATTGCCCCGGCCGAGGCATCCTCGAATCTGGCCCGCTATGACGGTGTGCGCTATGGCCACCGCACCACGCTGGCCGCTGGTGATGGCATCACCGAAATGTACGAAAAAACCCGTGCCGAAGGCTTTGGGCACGAGGTTCAGCGCCGCGTGATGGTTGGCACCTATGTGCTGTCTGCCGGGTTCTACGACGCCTATTACAACCGCGCCCGCCGGGTGCGTGCGCTGATCAAGAAAGACTTCGACGATGTCTTCGCCGCAGGTGTCGACGCGATCCTGACCCCGGCCACCCCGTCGGCGGCCTTTGGTCTGGGCGAGATGAATGACGAAGATCCGGTGAAAATGTACCTCAACGACGTGTTTACCGTGACGGTGAACCTTGCCGGTCTGCCGGGGATCAGCGTGCCAACGGGGGTTGACGCCCAAGGGCTGCCGCTGGGGCTGCAATTGATCGGTCGCCCGTGGGAAGAGGGCGATTTGCTGAATACCGCTTATGCGCTGGAACAGGCTGCCGGTTTTGTGGCCAAGCCGGGGCGTTGGTGGTAAAACCACGGAAAACAAGATCGGGCAGGGTGATCTGAATGCGGTATCTTCTTTGTGGTGTGGCCTTCTTGGGGCTGGTGGCATGTGAACCGACGGTTCCCGACAGTGCGGCGGGCGTGGGGTTTGGCAGCTACGCAGACTATCGTAAGTCGCAGACGCAGCGGGATGCCGCATTGAACGGACAGTCTTTGCCCGCTCCCTTGGCGGTGTCCGAGGAACAATTGGATGCCAGCCGCACGGGCCTGTCAGGTAGCGTGCCTGCGGCGGCCCCCACCCCTGCTGGCGGAAATCAGGCGGACGAGGCAGAAAGGATCGCGGCGGAAACTGCTGCTGCGCTGAATTCAGGGGTTACGCCGGTTCAGGCCAGCCCGTCCAATCCTGCGCCGGTTCCGATGGATCATCCGGGCCTGTCATCTGAAAATGATTTCAAAACGGTGTCCACCGAACGTAGCATCGAAAGCGATGCCGAACGGCTGGCCCGCAATCGTGCGCAATACGAAGTGGTGCAGCCCACCGCCGTTCCCACCCGCGCCGCAGGGACCGGGCCGAATATCGTGGAATATGCCCTGAAAACCAACAACCCCATCGGGACGCAGATTTATACCCGATCCCCGCTCAGTACACGCGCGCGGGCTGAACGGAACTGTGGCAAATACCCATCGCCGGATATGGCGCAGTTGGAATTTCTGGGCCGTGGCGGGCCAGAGCGGGACCGTCTGGGGTTGGACCCGGATGGGGATGGCTATGCCTGTGATTGGGATCCGCGCCCGTTCCGCAAGGCTTCTGGCGGATAAACGCGGTGCATGACACCACGCATCCGATGGTGATACAACATCCGTCGCCAAATTTCGGGGCGCGGCGGGGGGCAGTGCAGCCTGATATGGTGGTGCTGCATTACACGGCGATTCCCTGCGCCGCATCGCTGGAACGTTTGTGCGATCCGCAGGCCGAGGTTTCCGCTCATTATCTGATTTCCGAAACCGGGCGTATCTGGCAACTGGTCCCCGAGGACAAACGCGCCTGGCACGCAGGGGCGGGCAAATGGGGCAGCGTCACCGATGTGAATTCGCATTCGATCGGGATTGAACTGGTTAATCTGGGAACGCATCCGTTTGCCGAACCACAGATGGCGGCGCTGGAATGGTTGCTGGCCGGGATCATGCAGCGGTGGGCGATCCGGCCCGAACGGGTGATTGGCCATTCCGATATGGCCCCGGATCGAAAATCCGACCCCGGCCCGCGATTTGACTGGCACAGGCTGGCGCGGCAGGGATTGGCGGTCTGGCCGGATGTATGCCGCGCCGACCTTCGTGGCGAAGAAGGCTGGAGCGCCGAAACGATCCTTCAGATGGGGCAGGCCTTGCGCCGCTTTGGGTATGTCATGCCGGATAACGATATGGCCCCCTTGCACGTCTATCACGCGTTCTGTGACCGCTTCGGCTGTGGTGGTGCTGAAAACCGGGGTTATGCGATTGCAATGGCCCGTGATCTGGCCGCACGCTTCCCCGTTGACCGGGACGTTCCAAACGCCTAAGTCACCCCTGCGCGGAAGGCTGGATGGCCGCTTGTGCCGGGATACCGGCGCGGGAGGAAAGTCCGGACTCCACAAGGCAAGGGTGCCGGGTAACGCCCGGCGGGGGCAACCCCAGGGAAAGCGCCACAGAAAACAGACCGCCCCTGTCCGCAGGGGTCAGGGTGAAACGGTAGGGTAAGAGCCTACCGCGGGACTGGCAACAGGACCGGCACGGCAAGCCCCACCCGGAGCAATGCCGAATAGGGACCTCGCGCGGGGTTGATCGGGTTCGCCCGATATCGCCGCAGGGTAGGCTTTGGCCCAGAGGTCCGGGTTGGCAGCTATAGGCGCGTTGGTAACAGCGCGTTCAGATGAATGGTCATCCAGAGGGGGCAACCCCTTGGACAGAATCCGGCTTACAGGCCTTCCGCGCATATTCCTGTTGGTTTTCTGGATTTCCCTGTTGGCGGTTGGGGGCTTTGCGCCCATCATGGGCTGGGCGCGGCTTTTCATGAAGGGAGATAGAATATGAGTTTTGTTCGCACTTTGGCCACTTTGGCGATTGGCTTCGCGGCGGCACGCGGGGTTGATAAATTCCGTAAAATGGGTGGCCTTGATGGCGTTAAGGATGCTTTGCGCAAAGCGGGCGAAGACGACGGTTTGGGTGGCCAGTTGGGCGAAATGGCCGAAAAATTCGGGGTGCCGGGCGGTAAGGCCACATTGCAACAGATAATGGGCAACTTTGGTCAGCACGCCGCACAGGGAACCGAGGCGGCAGAGGCAGGTTTCGGCAACCTGATGTCTGCGATGACAGGCGCGGCAGCGGCTGGTGCTGGCGGGATGTCGTCAATGTTCGAGGCGATGACAGCAGGCACCCCGATGGGAGCCGCAGCCGAAGAAAACGCCCGCCTGATGATCCGCGCGATGATACAGGCGGCCAAGGCGGACGGTGAAATCGACCCGGCAGAGCGCAAGGCGATTCTGGATCATCTGGGGGATGCGTCAGAAGAAGAAATCGCCTTTGTTCAGGCCGCGCTGGATGCCGAGGTGGACCCGATGGCGCTGGCACAAGACACCAGCGACACCGCCAAGGCACAGGTGTATTCGGCGGCGCTGATGGCGATTACGGTGAACACCGACGCGGAGCGGCACTATCTGTCCTCGTTGGC
Organism: Thalassovita litoralis; assembly: GCF_900182725.1. Classification (GTDB taxonomy): domain Bacteria; phylum Pseudomonadota; class Alphaproteobacteria; order Rhodobacterales; family Rhodobacteraceae; genus Thalassobius; species Thalassobius litoralis. The sequence continues at coordinate 81,492 of NZ_FXTO01000011.1, read as the reverse complement.
TACAGCATTGGGGCTGGAGGCCGACAAGGTTGCCGAAATCCATGCGGCAATGGGAAAACCCGCCCTTTGACAGTGGGCCGCCGGGGTTCTTTTGATGGGTTTTTGTGGCTCTGTCGTCTTTCCGCAGAAATGCTGTTGACTCGGGAACAGGAACCCTTAAAAGGCAGGCTTCAAGGATTCCACGGGCGGCCCGACTGACCCGTATCGAACTAGACTGGAGTTTTAAAATGGCGAAGCCGACGACGATCAAAATCCGTCTGAACTCGACCGCAGGCACGGGCCACTTCTATGTGACCAAGAAAAATGCCCGCACCATGACCGAGAAGATGACTGTACGCAAATACGACCCGGTTGTGCGTAAGCATGTCGAATACAAAGAAGGCAAGATCAAGTAATCTGATCTGCTTGTCTTTGACGCTGGGGGCCACGCATTGCGTGGCCTTTTGCGTTTGGGACACCCGCAGGGCCACAGACAGGGCTACCGTGCGGATAGGAATGCGCCAAAAGAAAAGGGCCGGTCGTTGTGACCGGCCCTTTCTTATGTTCTGCCTGTGGCGTGCTTATTCGCGATTGCCCAGCAGTTGCAGCAGGAACATGAACAGGTTGATGAAGTCCATGTACAGGTTCAGCGCGCCCATGATGGCGGCTTTGCCCAGCCATTCGCTATCGCCGTGATGGGCATGGGCCAGATAGGTGTTCTTGATGTTCTGCGTGTCATAGGCGGTCAGACCCGCGAAGATCAGCACACCCAGAATGGTGATCGCAAAATGGATCGCAGGCGAACCCAGGAACATGTTGATGATCGAGGCGACCAGAATACCGATTACGCCCATGATCAGGAACGACCCCATGCCTGACAGGTCTTTCTTGGTGGTGTAGCCGACCAGCGACAGACCCGCGAAGGAAATCGCGGTCACAAGGAACACCTGCGCGATGGAAAACCCGGTGAATACCGCGAAAATCCAGCTCAGCGACAGGCCCATAACAGCGGCAAACGCAAAGAAGAACAGTTGCGCCCCGGCTGCCGACAGGCGGTTGATGGCCGCGCCAAAGGCAAACACCATGATCAGCGGTGCGAACATCACGACCCAGCCCAGAATGTTGGGTTGCAGGGTCATCGGGTCGCGCAGCATCCCCAGCAGGGCAGGGGCGGTGCCAACAGCCCAAGCCACGGCGAAGGTGATCAACATGCCTACGGACATGGTGCCGTAGACCTTGTTCATGTGGGCGCGCAGCCCTTCGTCAATCTGGGCGGCGCGGGTCCCGGCCGCCGTCCGGATCGTGTTATAGTCAGCCATCGAAACTCTCCGTTGCATATCTGTGTTACCCCGTTGGGCGGGGGATTGTTCAAAATATCGGTGAGCAAGCGCCTGTTTTCAAGGCTTTCGGGGGCATATCGCGCGGTTTTTTCCTGTTATGCCCGCCAGTTGTCCGGTGCATCCCAAAAGGCGCGTTTCGCCTCGTGCATAGCTTCGGCGCGGGTAATTCCGATGTCCCGCAGGGTTGCGTCGTCCAGTTGGGCCAACCGGGCGCGTTGACGGGAAAGGCCAATAGCAGCTTTCAGGCGTGACATCAGGCTGGGGCGGCTACGCCCCATTGCAACGGTGATGCGGTGTGAGCTATGCGCGGGTATCATATCAGTATTTCCTTTTTGTGATGACTCTCGTCGTTTGTATCATTTCTGTTGATGTATATGGGGAAATGTGATCCATTTTGGAAATGAATGTTTATGACTGCTTGAATCAAATTTGGTGATGGAATGCGAAATCTGGACGTAACGACCCTGCGGTCTTTCGTGGCGGTGGCGGAACTGGGCGGCGTGACGCGGGCCGCCGGGGTGCTGAACCTGACGCAATCCGCGGTGTCGATGCAGTTGAAACGGTTAGAGGAATTGCTGGGCGTCCCGCTGATGGATCGGTCCAACCGGGCGATTGGGTTGACGGCGGCGGGGGAACAGTTGCTGAGCTACGCGCGCCGGATCGTCGACCTGAATGACGAGGTAATGGCCCGCCTGACAGATCAGGTGTTCGAGGGGGAAATCGTTTTGGGTGTGCCGCATGACATCGTCTATCCGGCGGTGCCGCAGGTGTTGCAGCGGTTTGCCACCCAATTCCCTCGGATGAAGGTGAATTTGGTGACTTCGTTCACCCGAGAGCTAAAGGCACAGTTCCGGCGCGGCGAATGCGATGTGATTCTGACGACCGAGGCAGGGCTGGATATTGGTGGCGAAACCTTGACGACCAAGCCGCTGAAATGGATCGGGGCGCCCGGCGGGTCGGCGTGGAAACAGCGCCCTTTGCGGCTGGCGTTCGGTCGGTTTTGCATTTTCCGGGCGGGCGCGATTGCGGCGCTGGGCGAAGCCGGAGTGGATTGGGAAATGGCGGTCGAAACCGAATCTGACCGCACGATCGAGGCAACCGTGAGCGCCGATCTGGCAATTCACACCATGATTGAAGGCACCGAACCCCGGCATCTGGAACAGATCGACCACGGCGGGCAACTGCCGGACCTGACCGTGCAGCAAATCAACATGTACGCGTCAGACAAGGGCCGCAAAGAGGTGATGCGCCACCTGACCGATATGTTGCGGCAAGCCTTTAAGATGATGTAACCCTTAGGGGGTAATCACCACCTTGCCGGTTGATTTGCGACTGCGCAGCAGCTCCAACCCTTCGGCGGCGCGGTCCAGCGGCAGGACGTGGCTGACATGGGGTTTCAGGCGGCCCTGTTCGTACCAACCCAGCAGGGTGCGCAGGCTGTCGGTGATGACCTGTGGGCGGAATTTCATGTAGCCACCCCAGTAAACCCCCAACACAGACAGGTTTTTGACCAGCAGATGATTGGCGGGGACTTGCGGCACCTCGCCACTGGCGAAACCGATGGGGAGCAGTCGGGCCTCGGGCTTGCAGGCGCGGAAAGCCGCCTGCCATTGTGCGCCGCCGACTGCATCATACACCACATCCGCCCCGCCCAATGACCGGACAATTTCGCGGATGTCCTGCGTTTTGGCGTCAATCAGGTGATCGGCCCCGGCGGCCTTGGCGACCTCCAGCTTGTCTGCCCCACGGGCGCAGGCAATCACGGTGGCCCCCATCAGCTTTCCGATTTCCACGGCAGTCAGGCCCACGCCCCCCGCGGCTCCCGTGACCAGCAGGGTTTCCCCCGGCTGCATCCGGGCGCGGTGATCCAGCGCGACGTGGCTGGTGCCATAGGCGATTTGAAACGCGGCGGCGTCCTCGAAGCTCATGCAATCGGGGATTTCCACACAGCGGTTCACATCGAACACGCCGTATTCTGCCAGCCCACCTTGTCCGCCGAACACCGCCACGCGGGCGCCGATTGCGGGGCCGTCCGTATCGGGGCCAAGCGCATCGACGATCCCGGCAACCTCCATCCCAAGGGTAAAGGGAGGTTCGGGCGTGTCCTGATATTTGCGCTGAATCATCAGCAGATCAGCGAAGTTCAGGCCGCAGGCGGCAATTTTCAACCGCAATTGCCCGGTGCCGGGGGTTGGAATGGGCAGGTCGGTCAGGGTTGGCCCTGTTTCGGTAGATGCAATGTGATAGGCGCGCATGGAATCCTCCGGGGTTTGGGGTGTTATGCGAAGCGGGCGCGCACCTGTCAAATTCCCCGCTGCCGGATGCGCTAAAAATACAATGTCGTATCGCGGTTCCCGCTCTGTTTGACGATTTAGGGGTGTTTTTCCCCTTTTTGTTGCGGAGCAATCTTGATCGTTAGGAGAATATTGATAGCTTCAAGACACGAGAATGGTGGCGGTGTCTGTTCGTGCTGGGGCTGGGCCTTGGCATACGCAGGGCCAGGAAGTGTAAATAGTGGGAGGAAGCGGTCAAATGACTCATCCGGTCGATATTCATGTTGGAAAACGTGTGCGCCAGCGGCGCTGGCTTGTCGGGATGACACAGCAACAACTGGCTGAACGGGTCGGGATCAAATTTCAGCAGATTCAGAAATATGAAACCGGGGCAAACCGGATCAGCGCATCGCGGCTGTGGGATATTGCCGACGTGTTAGAGGTGCCAGTCAGCTTTTTCTTCGAGGGGATCGAGGGAAATAACAGTACTGGTCGGGATAAATCCGAAGACATGATGACAAACCGCGAGGCGCTGGATCTGGTGTGGTCGTTTTATGCCATCCCGGCAGAGCAGCGTCGCCAGCTTTTTGAATTGGCCAAGGTTCTGTCCGAGGCGGCTTGAGCCATGTCTTTGGCTGGTGTAGGCGCAAGGTAGCCATCACCGGAGGGGAACATGGACCAATCTGACAGCTTGATTGCAACCGCTCATGCGTTGGCGGATGCTGCGCGCGCGGCCATCCGTCCGTATTTCCGCCAACCGGGGCTGGAGGCGGATAATAAACTGGCAGGGGGGTTCGATCCCGTGACAGCCGGTGATCGCGCGGCAGAGCTGGCGATGCGGGATGTGCTGCGCGATATGCGCCCGGACGATGCGATAATTGGCGAAGAATTCGGCCAGACCGATGGCAAAAGCGGCATTTCATGGGTGCTGGACCCGATTGATGGCACGCGCGGGTTTTTGTCTGGCACGCCCACGTGGGGGGTGCTGATTGCCGCAGCAGATGAAACCGGCCCGATTTTCGGGGTGATCGACCAGCCCTATATCGGGGAACGGTTTTGGGGCGGGTTGGGGCAGGCCGCAATGGACGGGCCGTTTGGCCCGCGTCCATTGAAAACGCTGGGATCGCGCCCGTTGTCCGAAGCCATCATTTTCACGACCTTCCCCGAGGTCGGAAGCAAGGCCGAAGGCGCGGCCTTTCATCAGGTGGCCCAGACCTGCCGCCTGACGCGGTATGGTATGGATTGTTATGCCTATGCGCTGCTGGCGGCGGGGCATATCGACGTGGTGATCGAAGCGGGGCTAAGCAATTATGACATTCAGGCCCCGATTGCGGTGATTCAGGCGGCTGGTGGGATTGTCACCGATTGGCAGGGCGGCCCGGCGCATCAGGGCGGGCGGGTTTTGGCCGCCGCAGGGGCGGAACAACATGCCGCCGCATTGGAAATCTTGCGGCACGTGCCGCTTGATTGACCGATAGCGCCGCGCGATAAGGGGGCATCGGCCCGAGTCCTTTGCCCTTTTCTGTCGCGCCGTGTCACACTCTGACCGAAGGGGGCTGTAAGGAGTGTGACAATGCCGAACAGTGAAATCCTGATCCGGAATGCTGACCATCTGTTGACGATGGACGACACCCGTACCGAATTGGCCGGGGCTGATGTGTTGATCCGGGGCGGCCAGATCGCCGCCATTGGGCAGGGGTTGACGACCGCCGGGGAAATCGTGAACGCACGCGGCTGTGTGGTGACGCCGGGATTGGTGAACACCCATCACCACTTGTACCAAAGCCTGACCCGCGCCGTGCCGGGCGGGCAGGACGCGTTGCTGTTTGGCTGGCTGCAAACGCTATATCCGATCTGGTCGCGTTTCGGCCCCGAGGAAATGTTTGTTTCCGCGCAGATCGGTTTGGCCGAATTGGCGCTGTCAGGGTGTACGCTGTCGTCGGACCATCTGTACCTGTATCCCAACGGCAGCCGGTTAGAGGATACGATTCACGCGGCCACGGAACTGGGCCTGCGCTTTCACCCCACGCGTGGCGCCATGAGCATTGGCGAAAGCGATGGCGGATTGCCGCCCGATGCGCTGGTGGAACGTGAACAGGATATTCTGAATGATTGCATCCGCGTGGTAGATGGTTTCCATGACCCATCCGAAGGGGCGATGGTGCGGGTGGGGCTGGCCCCGTGTTCGCCGTTTTCCGTCAGCCGCGAATTGATGCGGGACGCTGCGCTGCTGGCGCGGGACAAGGGGGTAATGCTGCATACCCATCTGGCGGAAAATGACGAAGATATCGCCTATTCCTTGGAAAAATTCGGCTGCCGCCCCGGCCAATATGCCGAAGAACTGGGCTGGACCGGCAGCGATGTCTGGCACGCGCATTGTGTGAAACTGGACGCGCAGGAAATTGATCTGTTTGCGAAAACCCATACCGGGGTGGCCCATTGCCCCTGTTCCAATTGCCGCCTTGGCAGCGGGATCGCGCCCGTGCGCCCGATGCGGGATGCCGGGGTAAAGGTGGGGTTAGGTGTGGACGGATCGGCCAGCAACGACAGCGGCAACCTGATCCTCGAGGCGCGGCAGGCCATGTTGTTGCAACGGGTCGCCCGTGGGGCCGATGCGATGAGCGCCCGCGAAGCCCTGGAAATTACCACCCGTGGCGGGGCTGCTGTGCTGAACCGCCCGGATTGTGGGCAAATCGCCCCCGGAAAACGCGCAGATATTGCGATATGGGATGTGTCCGGTGTCGAAAGCGCCGGAAGCTGGGACCCGGCGGCCTTGTTGCTGGCGGGGCCAACCCGTGTCCGTCATCTGTTCGTCGAAGGCCGCCAGATCGTGCGCGACGGTCAAATCGCAACGCTGGATTTGCCCAAGGTGATCGAGCGGCAAAACAGGCTGGCCCGCCGTTTGGCGGAACGCCTGTAATCCTGTGCGGATCGGGGCAGGGGCGCGTTAGCCCCTTGCCCGGCCTGCCACATAAGTGGCCGCAATCGCGCGGTCATCGCCCATCATGATCGTTGGAAAAACGGCTTCCCAAATATCGTTGGCCCGTTCTGCCCGTTGCGCAATGGCGGGGGTGGAGGCCAGATCCAGCACCACCAGATCAGCCTCTAGCCCCGGTGACAGGTTGCCGATCCGGTCCTCCATCCGCATGGCGCGGGCCGATCCGGTGGTGGCCAACCACAGCAATTGCGCCGGATGAAGCGGGTTATGGCGAAGCTGGCCGATCTCATACGCGGCGGCCATCGTGCGCAGCATCGAAAAGGATGACCCGCCGCCGGTATCCGTGGCCAGACCAACCCGATGTCCCGCTGCCATCAGCCCGCCCATATCGAACAGGCCCGACCCGATGAAGGTGTTCGATGTCGGGCAATGAATCAGGGCGGCGTCCACCTCTTGCAGGCGGGATTTTTCCCGGTATTCCAGATGGATGGCATGGCCGTACAACCCGCCGGGGCGCAGCAGGCCGAAGGCTTCGTATGTGTCCAGATAATCGCGGGCGTTGGGGTATAGCGATTTCACCCAAGCGATTTCATCCACCTGTTCAGACAGGTGTGTTTGCATCAGGCAGTCAGGATGTTCACCCCACAAATCCCCCAACGCCTGTAGTTGCGCCGGGGTCGATGTGGGCGAAAACCGTGGCGTGATCGCATAGGACAGCCGATCCACCCCATGCCATTTTTCCAGAAGGCGCTTGCTGTCGTCATAGGCCAATTGCGCAGTGTCGCGCAGCCCGTCGGGGGCGGTGTCACGGTCCATGCAGGTTTTCCCGGCCACCACCCGCATTCCCCGGTTTTTCGCGGCGGTGAAAAACGCATCCACGCTTTCGGGATGAATGGTGCAATAGCTGACCATGCTGGTGGTGCCGTTATCCAGCGCCAAATCCAGATAGCGCCCGGCGATTTCCGCAGCATATTCAGGATCGCCAAAGCGCATTTCTTCGGGGAAGGTATAGCTGTTCAGCCAGTCAATCAGCCGCTTCCCCCATGAGGCGATGATGGCGGTTTGCGGGTAATGCACATGGGCGTCCACAAAACCCGCCATGATCAGTTTATCGCCATGATCGGTGACATGGGCCTGTGGATTCGCGGCACGCAGGTCATCGGCTGTGCCAGTGGCGATGATGCGCCCGTCGCGGATCAGAACCGCCCCGTTCGCGTCATGTCGCGCTGCCCCCGGCCCGTCGGTGAAGGGATCGGCAGCAAAGCTGAGCGTCTGACCCAGCAGCAGAATGTCATTGGTCATGGCGGTTTCCTTTCCGTGTCACATTATTGCGCCGTAAATCGAAGGTAAATCACCCCCGGCCATTGTTTCTGACCCGTACCTTCCGGTATGAGAACCCCAAGGCTAATCGAGGCAAATCGGGAGGCGTCATGACCGAAGACCAGCACATCGACGACACGCAACCCGAGGTCCACGACGAGGACAGCTATGTGCTGGATCGTAAAAGCGTTGCGGCGATTCTGTATTCCGTGGACGTGGGGGACGCCGAACAGCTGAAGCAGTTGATGGAGCCGTTACACGCGGCTGACATTGCTGACCTTCTGGAACAGTTGAACACCTATGACCGGCGGCGGCTGGTCGAATTGTACGATCAGGAATTCGATGGGGAAATCCTGTCGGAACTGGATGAAGGTATCCGAGAGGAAATTATCTCGGTCCTGAAGCCTGACGTTCTGGCCGAAGCTGTCCGCGAGATGGATTCGGATGACGTTGTGGATCTGGTCGAGGATCTGGACGAACCACAACAGGAAGCCATCCTTGACGCGCTGGAAGATGCCGACCGGGTCGCGGTAGAACAGGCGCTGACCTATCCCGAATATTCGGCGGGTCGTCTGATGCAGCGCGAAGTCGTGACCGCGCCGGAACATTGGACCGTTGGCAATGCGATTGATTTCCTGCGCAATGCCGAAGAATTGCCGGATCAGTTTTACCATGTGACCCTTGTCGACCCCCGGATGCACCCGATTGGTAACGTGACGCTGGGCAAGCTGATGTCCTCGCGCCGGACGGTGCCGCTGGTGGATATTGTCGAAGAAGTGTTTCAGGTCATTCCCGTCACCCAATACGAAGGTGACGTGGCCTATGCGTTCAATCAGTACCACCTGATTTCCGCCCCTGTGGTGGACGAGGATAACCGGCTGGTCGGTGTGATTACCATCGACGACGCCATGACCGTTCTGGATGAAGAACACGAAGAAGATATTCTGCGTCTGGCCGGGGTAAGCGATGAAGCCAGCCTGTCGGACACCATTCTGGAGGCCGCCAAGGGCCGGGCGACATGGTTGTTCGTGAACCTGCTGACGGCGATTTTGGCATCCCTTGTGATCGACATGTTCGCCGAAACCATCAATCAGATGGTGGCGCTGGCGGTTTTGATGCCGATCGTGGCGTCAATGGGTGGCAATGCGGGAACGCAGACCATGACGGTGACGGTACGGGCGCTGGCAACGCGCGACCTGACGGCGCAAAACGCGATGCGGGTGGTTTGGCGTGAAATCTCGGTCGGGGCGCTGAATGGCGCATTGTTCGGGTTGATCATGGCGATGGTGACAGGGCTTTGGTTCGGGGTGCCGATGTTGGCGGTGGTGATCGGCGTGGCGATGCTGCTGACGCAAATTTCTGCGGCTGTGGGCGGGATTGCCATTCCGATGGCCCTGGATAGGTTCGGGATTGATCCGGCGCTGGCCTCGGGGCCGTTCGTGACGACGGTGACGGATGTGGTTGGGTTCTTTGCCTTTCTTGGGCTTGCGGCGTCGGTGTTGCTATGACGGGTTTGGAAGAACAGAAAGCCGCCGCCCGCAAAGCGGCATTCGCCCGGCGCAAGGCTGCGCATGACGCGGGCGGCGTGGGTCGTGCTGGGCATCTGTCCGAGGTGCTGGCGGGCTATCGCGGCGTTCCGGTGTCGGGGTATATGCCGATCCGCACCGAAATCAGCCCGCTTCCCGCGATGGAGGAGGCGGTAGCCCACGGCCCGGTTGGGGTGCCGGTGATCCTTGGGTCGGGGCGCCCGCTGGTGTTTTCCCGCTGGGAACCCGGATGCGCGCTGAAAGAGGGACCGTTCGGGGCGATGATCCCCGAGGTGGATGACTTTTTCGAGCCGGAAATCCTGATCGTGCCGTTGGTGGCGTTTGACCGGCGGGGCGGGCGGCTGGGCTATGGTGGCGGCTTTTACGACCGGACGCTGGAAAAGCTGCGGGCGACGCGGGCCACCTTGGCGATCGGGTTTGCCTATGCCGCACAAGAGGCTGATGATTTGCCGCTGGAAGCCACGGATCAGCCGCTGGACATGATCGTGACCGAACAGGGCATATTGACGTTCTGAGCGCCCCAGCGGCGCCAACCCCAAGGAGCTGCCGCATGGCCAAAGAACATAGCTATACATCGCGGATTGTCTGGACCGGCAACCGGGGCGAAGGGACCGCGCATTACCGGGCCTATGACCGGACGTGGAATATTGAAACGCCGGGCAAGCCGGTGATCGAATGTTCCAACGACCCGCTGCTTGGGGGCGATCCCACCAGACCCAACCCCGAAGATTTGCTGATCTCGGCGCTGTCGGCCTGTCATATGCTGTGGTATCTGCATTACGCCAGTGATGCGGGTATCCGGGTGCTGGCCTATGAAGACGCGCCGGACGCCGTGGGCGAGGTGTTGCCCACAGGCGCGGGGCGGTTTTTGCGGGCCACCCTGCGGCCCCGGATCACGCTGGCCGAAGGCTGTGATGTGGCCGTGGCGGATGCAATTCATGCCCGCATTCACGAGGTTTGCTTTATCGCCCGGTCGGTGGCTTTTCCCGTCAGCTACGCGGCGCGCTACCAGATCGGCGTTGCATAGGTGGGACGGGCAGGATTTGGATATTTGGGCCAAGAAAGAACAGCCGGTTTCGTTTATATGGCGATCTTCGCTCTTGCCTGTGGCGGGGCAGGAGCCTAGGCAGGACGCATGAGGATACTTTTTCTTGGCGATGTAATGGGGCGGGCCGGACGGCGTGCCGTAAGTGAAAACCTGCCGCGTCTGCGCGAGGAGTGGAAGCTGGATTTTGTCGTGGTGAACGGCGAAAATGCCAGCAATGGCGCGGGGCTAAGTGGCGAACATGCAAAGCTGTTGCTGGATGCGGGCGCGGATTGTGTGACGCTGGGCGATCATGCCTTTGACCAAAAGGACATGTTGCAATTCATCGAAGGCGAAAGCCGGGTGATCCGCCCCCTGAACTTTGCCAAGGGCGCACCGGGGCGTGGGCATCGGGTGTTTCAGGATCGGCGCGGACGCAAGATTCTGGTGACGCAGGTGTTGGGTAACGTGTTCATGAAACGCGCCTTTGACGATCCGTTTTCCGCGATTGACGATGTGCTGCGCAAGCACCCGCTGGGTGGGGCGGTACAGGCGGCGCTGGTGGATGTGCATTGCGAAGCGACCAGCGAAAAGATGGGCATGGGGCATTTCTGCGATGGGCGGGCCAGCCTGATCGTGGGAACCCATACCCATGTCCCAACCGGGGACGCGCAAATTTTGCCCAAAGGCAGCGGCTTCCAGTCTGATGCCGGGATGTGTGGCGATTATGACAGCGTGATCGGCATGGAAAAGGCCGAACCGATCCGCCGTTTTGTGACGGGCATGGTGAAATCCCGCTTTACCCCCGCCAATGGCGAAGCAACCCTGTCCGGGGTTTTTGTGGAAACCGATGACCGCACCGGGCTAGCCAAAGACGTGCGCATGATCCGCCAAGGCGGACGTTTGCAGCAATCCGGGCTGTAATATACGCTGCAAAGCGGGCGGCGTGTTGCCGCCCCTTGCCCCGGCACATGGCTTCGGACAAACTGTGTCAGTCGTCTGAATAGGGGAAATATATGGATCTGTTTCAGTTGTCGCAGTCCACGCAGGCTGTGCTGACTTTGCTGGTGGTTCTGGGCATGTTCCTTTTGTTCATAAAGGAAATTTTCCCGACCGAGGTTGTGGCGATTCTGGGGACGGGCATTCTGTTGCTGTTGGGGCTTTTGCCCTATCAGGCGGCGCTGGATGTGTTGTCGAACCCTGCGCCGTGGACGATTGCGATGATGTTTATCGTCATGGGGGCGTTGGTGCGGACCGGGGCGCTGGATGCCTTCACCGTATTGGCGGATAAACAGGCGCGGTCCAACCCCAAGGCGGCCATTGTGCTGTTGCTGGTTTTTGTCGTGCTGGCATCTGCGGTGATGAACAACACGCCGGTGGTTGTGGTGATGCTCCCGGTTTTCGTGCAACTGTCACGGACGATGGGGATCGCATCCAGCAAGCTGCTGATCCCGCTAAGCTATGCCGCGATTATTGGCGGCACGCTGACGCTGGTCGGCACATCGACGAACCTGTTGGTGGATGGTGTGGCGCGGGCGCAGGGGTTGAAACCCTTTTCCATCTTTGAGGTGACACCGCTGGCGATTGTGCTGGTGATCTGGGGCATGATCTATCTGACGATTTTTGGCCGCTTTCTGTTGCCGGACCGAACCAGCATGGCCAGTCTGTTGTCGGATAAGCGCCGGATGAAATTCTTTACCGAAGCGATCATTCCCCCAGACTCTAACCTGATTGGGCGGGATGTGCTGGGCGTGCAATTGTTCAAGCGCGAAGGCGTTCGGCTGATTGACGTGGTTCGGGGGGATTTGTCGCTGCGTCATGAACTGGAAAGTGTTCAGCTACAGGTGGGCGACCGTGTGGTTCTGCGCACGCAGATGACCGAATTGTTAAGCCTTCAGCGCAACAAAAGCCTGAAACGTGTGGATCAGGTGTCTGCCGTGGAAACCCAAACGGTCGAGGTGCTGATCACCCCCGGCTGCCGGATGGTGGGGCGGTCGCTGGGGTCTATGCGTTTGCGGCGGCGGTACGGGGTGTATCCGCTGGCGGTGCATCGGCGAAACCAGAATATCGGCAGCAAGCTACAGGAGCTTGTGGTGCGTGTGGGCGATACCCTGCTGTTGGAAGGTGCCCCCGAAGATATTCAGCGATTGGCCGCAGATATGGATATGGTGGATGTTTCCCACCCCTCGGCCAAGGCATTCCGGCGCGCACAGGCCCCTGTGGCGATTGCGGCGCTGTTTGGGGTGGTGGTGCTGGCCGGGCTGGGTGTGGCCCCGATCCTGCTGTTGGCTACGCTGGCCGTGGCGGTGGTGCTGGTGACGCGCTGCATCGATTCGGACGAGGCATTTTCCTATGTGGATGGACGTTTGCTGGCGCTGATCTTTGCCATGCTGGCGATTGGGGCGGCGCTGGATCATACCGGGGCGGTGGAATTGGTGGTGTCCTTTATTCAGCCTTGGCTGTCGATGTTGCCGCCTGTCCTGATCGTGTGGGCGATTTATGTGCTGACCTCGGTTCTGACGGAAATGGTATCCAACAACGCGGTGGCCGTGGTGGTGACGCCGATTGCTATCGGGCTGGCGCAGGCAATGGGAATTGATCCGCGCCCCTTGGTTGTGGCGGTTATGGTGGCGGCGTCATGCAGCTTTGCCACGCCGATCGGGTATCAGACCAACATGTTGGTGTACGGGCCGGGCGGGTATAAATTCACCGATTTCCTGCGGGTCGGTGTGCCGCTGAACCTGACGATGGGTATTCTGGCCTCGGCCCTGATCCCGTTTTTCTTTCCGCTTTAAAGCGGCCAGAAGATCAGGATCAGGGGGATCGACACGGCCACCACAAGAATTTCCAGTGGCAACCCCATGCGCCAGTAATCCCCGAAGCGATAGCCGCCGGGACCAAGAACCAGCGTGTTATTTTTGTGCCCGATGGGGGTCAGAAACGCCGAAGACGCCGCGATTGCCACCGCCATCAGGAACGGATCGGGTTTTACTCCCAATTCCTGTGCCATACGGATGCCGATAGGGGCGGCGACAATGGCGGTGGCGGTGTTGTTCAGCACATCAGACAGGGTCATGGTGACGATCATCAGCACGGTCAGGATCGCCCACGCGGGCCAGCCTTGGGTAAGGTCGACCAACCCCCGCGCAATCAATTGTGTCCCCCCCGAGGTTTCCAGCGCCGCCCCCAGCGGAATCATGGACCCCAAAAGCACCACAACAGGCCATTCAATATGAGTGTATAATTCCTGTATCGGCAGGGTTTTCGTCAGCACATAGGCCACCACAACCAACCCCAGTGCGACAGGCAAATAGATCAGGCCCAGACTGGCCGCCAGCACTGCCGCGCCGAACAATCCAATCGCCAGCCATGTTTTTGAATTTTCGGTCACGGCCAGCCCGCGATCCGCCAAAGGCAAAAGCCCAAGCCATTCCAGCACATCCGGCCCGGTGTTGCGCGGCACCAAAAGCAGCAGAATATCCCCTGCCTGTACTTGGGTTTTGCGGACCTGGTCGCGGATTTGGCGGCCTTGGCGGGAAATCCCCAGCAGAATTGACCGCTGCCGCCATGCCAGACCAACCGCCTGTGCCGTGCGCCCGTTCAGGCGGGATTCTTGTGGAACGACCGCTTCGATGACTTCCAGCCCTTCGCCATCGGCCTTTAGCAGGGTTTCGCGTTTTTCATCTGAAAACGCCAGCGACAGGGCGGTGCGAAATTCATCCAGCGCATCGGGTCTGGCCTCTAGCACCAGCGCATCGCCAGCTTGCAGGACGGTATAGCGCGACGCGCCATAGCGCCGTTTTCCATCCCGGATCAGGCCAATCACGGCCACGTCCGCCTTTTCCGCGTCCTCGTACAGTTCTTCGACCCGTTTACCGATTTGTTTCGAACCTTCGGGAACGGTCAGTTCTGCGATGTAGTCGCCCAAATCGGCCACTTGCGCCACGGCATCGGCACGTTGGGGGATTAGCCGCCAGCCGACCAGCGCCACGAAAATCAGGCCGACGATGGCAGTCAGGCCACCGACCGGGGCGAAATCGAACATTTGAAAGGGCGCGCCCAGGGATTCTTCGCGGATGGCGGCGATGATGATATTGGGCGGTGTGCCGATCAGCGTGGCCATGCCGCCCAGAATGGTGGCAAAACTAAGCGGCATCAGGCTTAGCCCCGGACTGCGCCCCGCCTTGCGGGCGGTTTGAATGTCGACCGGCATCAACAAGGCCAGCGCCGCGACATTGTTCATAAACGCGGAAAGCAGGCCGCCAATGCCCCCCATCAGGGCAATATGCCCACCCAAGGCGCGGGAACTGTCCACCAAGGTGCGGGTGATCAGAAAAACCGCGCCCGAACGCACCAATCCGGCAGATACGACCAAAACCAGCGCCACAACCAGCGTGGCGGAATGGCCGAAACCGGAAAATGCCTGATCGACAGGCACCACACCCAGAACCACCCCCAGTAGCAATGCGGAAAACGCCACGATATCATAGCGGTAGCGCCCCCACAGCAGCAGGACAAAGACCCCGCCAAACAGGGTAAACAGGATGATTTGGTCTGTGGTCATGATGCGCGCCCTCCTGTTCTCAGACAATCGTAGTGGGGAATGGAACGCAACCACCTTGCGGGCAGGGGGGCAGGTGACATATAGAGGCGCGACGAAATTCACTTGATGATGGAGGCAGCGATGGCCGGCCACTCTAAATGGGCAAACATCCAGCACCGCAAGGGTCGGCAGGACGCCGCCCGTTCTAAACTATTTTCGAAGTTTTCGAAAGAAATCACCGTTGCCGCGAAAATGGGCGACCCTGATCCAGATAAAAACCCCCGTTTGCGTTTGGCCGTGAAAGAGGCCAAGTCCAACTCGATGCCGAAAGACAACATCGAGCGCGCGATCAAAAAGGCGATTGGCGGCGATGGCGACGCTTACGAAGAAATCCGTTACGAAGGTTATGGCCCGAACGGTGTGGCGGTGATCGTTGAAACGATGACCGATAACCGCAACCGGACGGCCTCTAACGTGCGGTCGACCTTTACCAAAAACGGCGGCAATCTGGGCGAAACCGGATCTGTTGCGTTCATGTTCGACCGCAAGGGCGAAATCACCTATCCCGCCACGGTTGGCGATGCGGATACCGTGATGATGGCCGCGATCGAGGCGGGCGCGGAAGACGTGGAAAGCAGCGAAGACGGCCACCTGATCTGGTGCGCAGACAGCGACCTGAACGAAGTGTCCAACGCGCTGGAGGCCGAACTGGGTGAATCCGATTCGACCAAACTGGTCTGGAAACCGCAGACCAGCACGGAACTGGGTCTGGATGATATGCGCAAGCTGATGAAGCTGATCGACGCGTTGGAAGATGACGACGATGTGCAGCGCGTCACCAGCAATTTTGAAGCATCGGACGAGGTGATGGATCAGCTTTGATCCCGCCCGCAGTCCTGAAAAATGACCGGCCTTTCGGGGCCGGTTTTTTTGTTTGGGTTTGCTGGGGCGGTCGGATGAGGACATCACTTATCCACATAGGTGATAAACGCAGCCCCTTTGGGGGCTATAGAAAATCAGTCCGAAACGAAGGCCGAATAGTAGGTTTTGGGCTTCGGTTGTTGAAAATCGAATATCAGGGTGATTTATCCCCAGCGTTTTGAATCCCTGTTGGTGAAATTGGGGATAAAATCCGGGCTTCGGGTGGTGGCTGAAAATTCGCTGTAAAGCCCTGTGTTTAGGCGGTAGCGTTCAGCGCAAAGCAAAAAAGGGCAGATTATGGAAACAGCATTGGCGGGGTTTGGATTGGGCCTGTCCCTGATCCTTGCGATTGGGGCACAAAACGCGTTTGTGCTGCGTCAGGGATTGCGGCAGGAACACGTTTTCGCGGTTTGCCTGACCTGCGCCTTGTCTGATGCCATTCTGATCGCGGCGGGCGTGTCCGGCTTTGGGATTCTGGTGACGAAACTGCCGTGGCTGGAACCCGTGATGCGCTGGGGCGGGGCGGCGTTTTTGATCGTCTACGGTGCGCGGGCCTTTTGGGCGGCATGGAAGGGGGGCGGACATCTGGATGCCGCCGGGCAGGGGCGCGCCAGCCTGAAAGGCGTGTTGCTGACCTGCCTTTTGCTGACATGGGCCAATCCGCATGTCTATCTGGACACGGTGGTTTTGCTGGGGTCGGTTGCTGCGCAATATCCGGCGAAGGTGAACTTCGCGCTTGGGGCGATGACAGCCAGTTTCGCGTTCTTCTTTTCGCTGGGCTATGGGGCGCGGTTGCTGGCCCCGCTTTTTGCCCGCCCGGCAGCATGGCGGCTGTTGGATGTGCTTGTGGGGGCGATAATGTGGACAGTTGCGGGGTCGCTGTTGCTGTGACCTCTTGCAGCGCCGGGGAAAGCGTGAATTGATACACATATGAATGAATTTTCCCCCGCGCGCCCTGTTGTCGGCGTCCTGTGGATGCTGGTGACGGGAATCCTGTTTGTTGGCGTGAACGCCTTGGTGAAAATACTTGGCCCGGTTGTCCCCGCGCCCGAGGCGGCGTTTCTTCGCTATGCATTGGGGATGATTTTCGTGATCCCGATGGTGCGCCCGATTCTGAATGCGCGGCTGACAAAACGGCAAATGGGATTGTTCGCGCTGCGTGGCTTGGCCCATGCGGGCGGGGTGGCGCTGTGGTTTTATGCGATGGCGCAAATCCCGATCGCGGATGTGACGGCGATGAACTATCTGTCCCCGATCTATGTGACGCTGGGCGCTGCAATGTTTCTGGGCGAAAAGCTGGCGATGCGGCGGATTTTGGCGGTGATCGTTGCGCTGATCGGGGCCTTTATTATCTTGCGGCCGGGGGTGCGGGAAATCGGGCCGGGCCACATCGCCATGCTGATTGCTGCGGTGGTGTTCGGGGCGTCCTATCTGTTGGCGAAGCAGTTAAGCGATGAAACCAGCCCTATTGTTGTGGTGGGAATGATGTCGATCTGGGTGGCAATCGGGCTGGCGCCGATGGCAGCCGCCAATTGGGTCACGCCAAGCTGGCATGTGATCGGGATGCTGTTTCTGGTGGCCTGTCTGGCCACTGCGGGGCATTACACGATGACATTGGGCTTTGCTGCCGCGCCGATCACGGTCACGCAGCCAGTAACCTTTTTGCAATTATTGTGGGCCTGCCTGCTGGGGTATTTCGTCTTTGACGAAGGGATCGACATTTGGGTTGTCGTGGGGGGCGGTGTGATCCTTGGGTCCGTTACGTTCATCACATGGCGCGAGGCGGTGCTGAAACGCCGGATGCGCACCCCGCCTGCGCTGGCGACCAAGGTCTGAACCGGGGCCAAAGCCCCGGCACGTTGTTTTTACTGGCCACGCGGGTCCAGTAGCTTTTCCAGAATGGTTTCCGGGGTGATTTGCCCGATCACCTGCCCGTTTTCCATGACGCTGACTGGCCCGTTAGTGGCTGCTTTCATGACATCCTTCACGGGGGTGTCGACTGTGACCCGCTGGGCGTGATCCCCCTGAGTCGGTTGCATGATGTCACGGGCGCACAGCACCCCCAGCGGGTTCATATGTGCCACGAATTCAGCCACATAATCCGTTGCCGGTGCGGTAAAGATTTCCTGCGGCGTGCCGCATTGGACGATCCTGCCGCCTTCCATGATGGCGATGCGGTTGCCGATCTTGAATGCCTCGTCCAGATCGTGACTGACAAAGATGATGGTGCGTTTCAGCTTGGCTTGTAGCTCCAGTAATTCATCCTGCAAATGCGCCCGGATCAGCGGGTCCAGCGCCGAAAAAGGTTCGTCCATCAGCAGAATTGGGGCTTCGGTCGCAAAGGCGCGGGCCAGCCCCACACGTTGCTGCATCCCGCCAGACAATTCCCCCACGCGCCGTTCCGCCCAGTCTGACAACCCGACAAGCGCCAGTTGATCATCCACGCGCAGATTTCGTTCAGCGCGGGGCATTCCGGCCAGTTCCAGCCCCAGCCCCACGTTTTCGCGCACGGTGCGCCACGGCAGCAGGCCGAATTGCTGGAACACCATCGCTACGCGTTGCATCCGAATGCCGCGCAGGGTGGTTTTATCAGCGGCGGTGACGTTAATCAGGTCTTGCCCATCGCTGACATAGGTCGCGCCACGGATCACCGGGTTCAGCCCGTTTACCGCCCGCAGCAGGGTGGATTTTCCGGACCCGGACAGCCCCATCAGGACAAGGATTTCGCCTTCTTCCACCTCTAGCGAACAGTTATGGACACCCAGCACCTGCCCGGTGGCATCTTGTATCTCGGCGCGGGATTGTCCCTGATCCATCAGGGGCAGGGCATTCGTGGGATGATCTCCGAAGACGATGGAAACATTATCGAATTTTACCGCTACGGGTTTGGTTGGATTGGTCATTTCTTGCGCTCCACCCGCAGCATACGGTCCAGAAGGATCGCCAGAACCACGATCACAAAACCGGATTCAAAACCCAATGCCGTGTTCACCTGATTGAGCGCCCGCACAACTGGAACCCCCAGCCCGTTTGCGCCAACCAGCGCGGCAACCACGACCATAGATAGCGACAGCATGATGGTTTGATTCAGCCCGGTCATGATCTGGGGCAGGGCATAGGGCAGTTCGACCTTGATCAGGGTTTGGTGCGGCGTGGCCCCGAAGGCTTGCGCCGCTTCTAACAGCGGCTTCGGGGTTGATGTGACGCCCAGATGGGTCAGCCGGATGGGGGCGGGCAGCACGAAAATCACGGTGGCAATCAGCCCCGGCACCATACCGATGCCAAAGAACACGATGGCCGGGATCAGGTAAACGAAGGTGGGCAAGGTCTGCATCAGGTCCAGCACAGGGCGCAGAACTGCATAGAGTTTGGGGCGGTGGGCGGTGGCAATGCCGATGGGAACGCCAAGCCCCATACAAACCACGCAGGCCGATAGAACCAGTGTCAGGCTTTCGGTGGTTTCTTCCCAATAATCCTGATTGAGGATGAACAGGAACCCAAGCGCGACCAGCACGGCGGATTTCCAATTGCGTTGCAGAACCCATGTCAAAGCGGTGAAGATTGCAATGATAACAAGGGGATTTGGGCTTTGCAGAACCCACAGGATGCCGTCGATCAGGGCTTCAAGACCCTGTGAAAGGCTATCGAAAAACAGCGCGCCATGCGTTTGCAACCAGTCGAAAATATCGGCGGCAAGCTTGCCGACCGGGATTTTAGTGTCGGTGATCCAGTCCATGTTCCGTCTCTTTCGGGGCCGGGGAGCCGGTGAATTTGGGGCATTTATGCGAATTGCCCCTTTAAGTGTTACAAATGCCCCCCGTCCCGCGCAACGTTAACGGCCCGCGATCTGATCAGGCAATTCTGTCCGGGGGCGGGCCTGATCCAATGGTCAGGGCTGCGCCCTGTCAGGTGACATCTGCCCCCCTCCTGTCCTCCCCCCGGTCCGGAGGGAGGGAGAGAGCGGAAGCCGCCCCAGATACTAAACCGGGGTATCCAGCCGTACCGGCCTCAGAGGCCGAACGCGGATTTCACGGCTGCCATCGCATCGCCGCCATCCGCAGTGGTGACACCAGCCAGCCAGCCGTTCAGGGCATCGGGGTTGGCTTTCATCCAGGCCATCGTGGCCTTGTCCGGGTCCATGCCGTCATCCAGAATTTGACCCATGATCGAGTTTTCCATGTCCAGCGAGAAGTCCATGTTGCTGAACAGTTTGCCCAAATTCGGGCATTCGTTGGAGTATCCTTTGCGGGTAATGGTATGAACCACGCCCTCGCCACCAAAGAAATCTTCGCCGCCCGTCAGGTATTTCAACGAGAAGTTGGCGTTCATCGGGTGCGGTTCCCAGCCAAGGAAAACCACCGGCTTCTGGGCCTTATAGGCGCGGGCGACCTGTGCCAGCATCCCCTGTTCCGAGCTTTCGATGACTTTGAAATCCTTCAGCCCGTGGGTGTTGTTTTCGGTCAGGCTGACCAGATAGGCGTTGCCTTCGTTCCCGGGTTCAATGCCATAGATTTTGTGATCCAGCTCATCCCCGAATTTCGCAATGTCGGCATAGGTTTTCAGCCCGGCGTCGTAAGTATAGGTGGGAACCGCCAGCGTGTATTTGGTGCCTTCAAGGTTCACGTTGATCTGTTCGATTTCGCCGCTGTCCAGATAGGGCTGAATGGCCCCGGTTTGCGCGGGCATCCAGTTGCCAAGGAAAATGTCGACATCGTCGCTTTTCAGCGAAGCGAATGTGACAGGCACCGACAGAACCTTCACGTCCACCTTGTACCCTAGCGCCTGCAAGACTTGCTTGGCGGCGCTGGTGGTGGTGGTGATGTCGGTCCAGCCCACGTCGGACATGGTAACTTTGCCGCAATCGGCCACGGCGGGGGTCGCGGCCAGCAGGGCAAGCACGGACAGGGTGGATTTGAGTGTCATTTGAGGCCTCCCGGTTTTTCTTGATTGACGAGTCAATAAAAATACATCTAGCTTTACATAGCAAGGAGTTTGTTATGCCCAAGCTGGGAATGGAGCCTATACGCCGAGCCTCGCTGATTAAAGCGACAATCGCAGAGATCGGCGAAGCTGGGTCATTGGATGTGACGGTCAGCCAGATCGCCAAACGCGCGGGCATGTCCAGCGCGCTGGCGCATCATTACTTTGGCGGCAAGGAACAGATTTTTCTGGCTGCAATGCGACATACGATGACGGTTTATGGCGGCGAAGTCCGCGGCGCGTTGCTGATGGCCCGCAGCCCGCTGGGCCGGGTCGAGGCCATTGTGCGATCCAGTTTCAGCCAAACGAATTTCCGCAGCGAAGTGGTGGCGGCGTGGCTGAATTTTTATGTCTTGGCGCAAAGTTCCGAAGGGGCGCATCGGTTGCTGACGATTTATCAGCGGCGGTTGCGGTCGAATCTGCGCCATGCGCTGCGGCCCATGTGGGGGGCGCAGACCGAAGAAATGGCCGAACGCATGGCGGCGCTGATCGACGGCGCGTATTTGCGGCAATCGCTGGGGCTTGGGGTTCAAGACAGCGAGCAGGCGGTAAAACTGGTGATGGGGTGCCTGCCCATCAAGGAGAGCATGAATGGCTAAGCCGAATATTCTGATCATTATGGTGGACCAATTGAACGGGACATTGTTTCCCGATGGTCCGGCGGAATGGTTGCACGCCCCGAATCTCAAGGCACTGGCGGCGCGGTCCACCCGGTTTCGGAATGCCTATACGGCATCGCCCCTGTGCGCGCCGGGTCGGGCCTCGTTCATGTCGGGGCAGTTGCCCTCGGCGACCAAAGTGTATGACAACGCGGCTGAATTCACCTCGTCCTTGCCCACCTATGCGCACCATTTGCGGCGGGCGGGCTATCAGACCTGCTTGTCGGGGAAGATGCATTTCGTTGGTCCCGATCAGTTGCACGGGTTCGAGGAACGCCTGACAACTGATATTTACCCCGCAGATTTTGGCTGGACCCCGGATTATCGCAAACCCGGCGAACGGATCGACTGGTGGTATCATAATATGGGGTCTGTCACCGGCGCGGGCGTGGCCGAGATTTCCAACCAGATGGAATATGATGACGAGGTGGCCTATAACGCCACCCGCAAACTGTACGATCTGGCGCGCGGGCATGACGAACGCCCGTGGTGTCTGACGGTCAGCTTTACCCACCCGCACGATCCCTATGTGGCCCGCAAGAAATACTGGGATCTGTACGAGGATTGCGAACATCTGATGCCACAGGTGGGGCCGATCCCCTATGAGGATCAGGACAAGCATTCCAAACGGATTTTCGATGCGAATGACTGGCGGTCCTTCGACATCACCGACGAAGATGTACGCCGTTCGCGCCGGGCTTATTTCGCCAATATCAGCTATCTGGACGATAAGATCGGTGAAATTCTGGACGTGCTGGAAACCACCCGTCAGGCGGATAACACGATTATCCTGTTCGTGTCGGATCATGGCGACATGCTGGGCGAACGCGGATTGTGGTTCAAGATGACCTTCTTTGAAGGATCGTCGCGGGTGCCTGTGATGATTTCCGCGCCGCAGATGGAACCGGGGCTTGTCACCGATCCGGTCAGCAATATCGACATTTGTCCCACGCTTTGCGATCTGGCCGGTGTCAGCATGGACGAGGTGATGCCGTGGACAACCGGCGAATCGCTGGTGCCGCTGGGGCAGGGCGCCACACGCAGCGCCCCCGTCGCGATGGAATACGCGGCCGAGGCATCCTATGCGCCGATGGTCAGCCTGCGCACTGGGCGATGGAAATATAACCGCTGTGCGCTGGACCCGGATCAATTGTTCGATCTTGAAGCAGACCCACAGGAATTGCGCAATCTGGCCGACGATCCGGCCCATGCGGATGTTTTGGCCGATCTGCGCGCGCAGGCAGATGCCCGTTGGGATTTGGCCCGTTTCGATGCCGAGGTCCGCGAAAGTCAGGCCCGCCGTTGGGTCGTGTACGAGGCGCTGCGGCAGGGCGGCTATTATCCGTGGGATTACCAGCCGCTTCAGAAAGCCAGCGAACGCTATATGCGCAACCACATGGACCTGAACGTGGTCGAGGAAAATCAACGCTTCCCGCGTGGGGAATAACCCTTTCATCTTGCTGAAAATACTCAAAACATGACCTATCCAACCCAACCGACCTCCAGCCATTTCGTGAATGGGGCATATCTGGAAGACGCCGCCGGGGCAGCATTGCCGGTGATTTATCCGGCCACGGGGCAAGTGATTGCCACCCTGCACGAGGCCACCCCCGCCGTGATCGAAGCGGCGTTGATCGCCGCGCGCGATGCACAGGCAGAATGGGCCGCGATGTCCGGCACCGAGCGGGGCCGCATCCTGCGTCGCGCCGCTGACATCATGCGCGACCGCAATCGCGAGCTGTCAATTCTGGAAACCTATGACACCGGGAAACCCTTGCAGGAAACGCTGGTGGCGGATGCGACCAGCGGGGCGGACGCGCTGGAATATTTCGGTGGTCTGGCCGCGTCGCTGACGGGCGAACATATCCCGCTGGGCGGCGGCAACTGGGCTTATACGGTGCGGCAACCCTTGGGCGTGTGCGTTGGCATCGGGGCGTGGAACTATCCCACGCAGATCGCTTGCTGGAAGGGGGCACCTGCGCTGGCTTGCGGCAATGCGATGGTGTTCAAACCATCGGAAACCACACCGCTTTGTGCATTGAAAGTGGCTGAAATCCTGCACGAGGCGGGGCTGCCCGCCGGGCTGTTCAACGTGGTTCAGGGTGCGGGCGACGTGGGCCGCGCCCTGGTAACGGATGCACGGGTGGACAAGGTTTCGCTGACCGGATCGGTGCCGACGGGGCGCAAGGTTTATGCGGCGGCTGCGGCTGGCATGAAACATGTCACGATGGAACTGGGCGGCAAATCCCCGCTGGTGATCTTTGATGATGCGGATCTGGACGACGCCGTGGGCGGCGCGATCCTTGGGAATTTCTATTCCTCGGGGCAGGTGTGCAGCAATGGCACGCGGGTTTTCGTGCAAAAGGGGATCAAACAGGCGTTCCTGACCCGGTTGGCGGAACGGCTGGCCGATGCAAAAATCGGCGATCCGATGGATGAACAGGTCAGCTTTGGCCCGATGGTGTCCGAAGGACAGTTGGGCATTGTGGAACGCTATATCGCTAAGGGCATCGAAGAAGGTGCGCGGCTGGTCACGGGCGGTAAGCGGCTGGACGGGCAGGGGTACTATATCGAACCCACCGTTTTCGCGGATGTCACCGATGAGATGGTTATCGCCCGCGAGGAAATTTTCGGCCCGGTCATGTGTGTGCTGGATTTCGAGGCCGAGGCCGAGGTTCTGACCCGCGCCAATGACACCGAATATGGGCTGGCGGCTGGGGTGTTCACCCGTGATCTGACCCGCGCACATCGCATGGTGGCGGGATTTCAGGCAGGCACCTGTTTTATCAATTCCTATAACGATGCCCCGGTCGAAGTCCCGTTTGGCGGGGTCAAAGCCTCGGGCGTGGGGCGTGAAAACTCGAAAGCGGCGATCGAGCATTATTCGCAACTCAAGTCGGTTTTCGTGCGGATGGACCGGGTCGAAGCCCCCTTTTGACAGGATAGACAGGGCTGCGCCGCCTTGGCGGACGGCCCACCCGCCCACCCCCGACCGCCAAGGCGGCGCTGGATAGGGCGACATACGGAGCAAGAAAATGGAAGCGGATTTCGTGATCGTGGGCGCAGGCAGCGCAGGTTGCGCCATGGCTTATCGTTTGGGTGAAGCCGGGGCGAAGGTGCTGGTGGTGGAATTTGGTGGCTCGGATGCGGGGCCGTTTATCCAGATGCCTGCCGCGCTGTCCTATCCGATGAATATGGGGCTATATGACTGGGGCTTTCAGACCGAACCGGAACCGCACCTGGGCGGGCGGGTTCTGGCCACACCGCGCGGTAAGGTGATCGGTGGATCGTCCAGTATCAATGGGATGGTGTTCGTGCGCGGCCATGCCAAGGATTTCGATCACTGGGACGCCGCAGGGGCCAGCGGGTGGGCGTATAAGGACGTGCTGCCCTATTTCAAACGCATGGAAACATGGCATGGGGGGCGTTCGGACTATCGCGGGACGGATGGGCCGCTGCATGTCACGCGCGGCCCCCGCTCTAACCCGCTGTTCCATGCGTTTGTCGAAGCGGGCCAGCAGGCGGGCTATCCGGTGACGCAAGACTACAACGGCCAGCAGCAAGAGGGTTTCGGCCCTATGGAAATGACCGTTTACAAGGGGCGGCGCTGGTCGGCAGCGAATGCCTATCTGAAGCCCGCGAAAAAGCGGTTTGGGGTTGGTGTGGTGCGTGCGCTGGCCCGGCGCGTGGTGATCGAAGAAGGCCGCGCCGTGGGTGTGGAAATTGAACGCGGCGGCAAGATCGAAGTGATCCGCGCCCGGCGCGAGGTCGTGCTGGCGGCCTCCTCGATCAATTCGCCCAAGCTGTTGATGTTGTCGGGGATCGGGGCAGGGCGGCATTTGGCCGAACAGGGGATTCCCGTGGTGGCGGATCGTCCCGGCGTGGGTGCGAATTTGCAGGACCATCTGGAACTGTATCTGCAAATGGCTGCCAGTCAGCCGGTCAGCCTGTATAAATATTGGAACCTGTGGGGCAAGGCGCTGATCGGGGCGCAATGGCTGTTCACCGGCAAGGGGCTGGGGGCGTCGAACCAGTTTGAAAGCGCGGGCTTTATTCGTTCGGATGCGGGGGTGGAATATCCTGATATTCAATATCATTTCCTGCCTATCGCGGTGCGATACGATGGCAAAGCCGCCGCCGAAGGGCATGGGTTTCAGGCCCATGTTGGCCCGATGCGCAGCACATCGCGGGGGGCGGTGACGTTGCGCAACGCCGACCCAAAGGCCGCGCCGGTGATCCGGTTCAACTATATGTCACAAGACAGCGATTGGCGCGATTTCCGCCAATGTATCCGGCTGACGCGGGAAATTTTCGGGCAAGAGGCGTTTAAACCCTTTGTGCGTCACGAAATTCAGCCGGGGGCCGATCTGCAAAGCGATGATGAACTGGATGGGTTTATCCGCGAACATGTCGAAAGCGCCTATCACCCCTGTGGTACCTGCCGGATGGGGGCTGCGGATGACCCGATGGCCGTTGTGGACCCGCAGGCGCGGGTGATCGGTGTGGATCGGTTGCGGGTCGCGGACAGTTCGATTTTTCCAAGAATCACCAACGGCAATCTGAACGGGCCGTCCATCATGGTGGGTGAAAAGGTCAGTGATTTATTGCTGGGGCGTGATCCCTTGCCCCCCGAGGAATTGGCGCCGGTGCTGTCGCAAGACTGGGGTCGTGCACAGCGGTGACAGTGACCGGGGACCGGGGCGCAACTGTGGTGCAATGGATATTTGAACCAGAAAGAGGCGCAGGGCGGTGGCTGGTCTCCGGGGGTATTGGTTCAGAACGACTGACTTTCGGATAGGTGTTTCTGACGAAAGAGTGACGGGGAGCGGGGTGGAAAACGGCGCAGATTGATCCGTGTCAAAGTACAGGCCGTGACGGTGGATTACGGTCTGGTGCAATCGAGTTAAAGGAGACCGCGCGATGTCAAACACCCCTCATGAACTGCACGAGGAATTCCCCGAACACGCCGACAAGATCAGCGCCCTGAAGCAGGAAAATGCGCATTTCGCAAAGCTGGCGGAAGAGTATCACGAGCTGAACCGCGCTGTTCATCGGGCCGAAACCAACGTGGAGCCGATTGAGCAACTGGCGGAAACCGATCTGCGCAAGCGGCGGGCGGCACTGAAAGACGAAATCTGGGGGATGCTGTCAGAGTGACGGCGGCAAAATTCCGGTGAATAATGGGACGGCGCAGGGTTTTGCGCCGTCTTTTTGTGTGTCCGGGGGGGCTATTGCGCGTTCAGAAAGCGCCATAGCTTTGGCAGGGTGTCGCTGCGCCACAAATCGGTATGGCCCGCACCGGGGACGATCAGCAAGGTTTTGTCAGGCGAGGGGGCGGCGGCGTGGATCGCGCGGCCCATGTCGGTGGGAATCAGTTCGTCTTGTGTACCGTGCAGGATCAGCAGCGGTTGGCGCAGATAGGTTCGGGCGCGGTCCAGTGTCGGCCACTGGTTTTTCAGGTAAGAGATATAGGGGGCCAGCGCGGGATAGTGTTTTTCGGCCAACGCCTGAATCGAGGTAAAGGGCGCTTCGAGGATGATCGCATCGGGTGGCGTGTCGGTGTTCGACAAAAGCCCCAGTGTGACCGCCGTGCCAAGGCTTTCGCCATAGGCAATGATCGGTCCGGGATGGGCGGGCCAGCCGGGCCAGTCGCTATGGCTGGCGACTTGGGTTGCGTCAGAGATCAGGGAATGTTCGGTTGGGGTGCCGCTGCTGCCAGACGATCCACGATAGGCCGGGGCAACCAGCCCATAGCCTTGTGACAGGAAATGCCGGAAGCGCCCGGCGCGGCTGGCCAGATTGCCGGAATTGCCGTGAAAATACAGGATCACCGGCTTGCCGGGGTGCGGCGGGGCGGTCCAGACGATCAGGGTTTCGTCGTCGGGGGTGGTCAGGCGGGTTTCGCTGATTTGGGGCAGTCCGGCCTGCGCCGGGGTCTGGTGGCGTGGATCGAACGGGTACAATGCCCAGCGTTCGGCCTGTGACGCGGCGGCGATTGCGGCCAGCAACAGGCCCGCCAGCAGGGTCAGGCGAAACACCAGACGCCGCATCAGTCCACCCGATACGGCAGGACGCCGCGTTCGTCGGCATCAATGGTCAGGCGGCGTTCTAGCGGGGGAACGGATCGCTGATGGCAATTTTTACGCTCGCAAATGCGGCAGGAAATGCCGATGGGTTCATAGGCGCGGGGATTGGACAGGTCCAGATCGTCGGCATAAACCAGATCCGTGGCGTGGCGGACCTCGCAGCCCAGCGAAATGGCAAATCGGCGGACGGGTGCGCCGAAACTGCCGCCGGGTTTGGACACATCGCGGGCCAGACTGATATAGCGCACCCCGTCTGGGGTTTCGGCCAGTTGCCGCAGAAAACGCCCCGGTGTTTCAAAGGCCTGATGCACGTTCCACAAAGGGCAGGCCCCGCCGAAACGAGCAAATTGCAGGCGGGTAGCGGAATGGCGTTTGGTGATCGTCCCGGCCTGATCGACACGGACGAAAAAGAACGGAATGCCCTTGGCGTTGGGGCGTTGCAGTGTAGACAGGCGATGGGCCACCTGTTCGATGGAGGCACCGAAATGATGGGCCAGCAATTCCAGATCGTGACGGCTGTCCTGTGCGGCTTTCAGAAAACGGGTATAGGGCATCAATGCCGCCCCGGCAAAATAATTGGCCAGACCGATTTTGGCGATCGAGCGGGCCTCGTCTGATTGAAAACGGGCCAGATCCAGCGTCGCCTCTAGCAATTTGTCCTGATGCAGCAGGGCGATTTGCAGCAATAGCTGAAAGGTCTGGGTTTCCGGCAGTGCGCGCGAGGATAGCGACAGCGTGCGGCTATCGCGGTCATAATGACGGGTTGGGGCGTTATCGTCCATCCGGAGGGTAATCCCCGCAGCCCGTAACGCGCGGCTGGCATGGGCGCGAATACCCTGATCCCCGGCCCCTTGGGCGAAATGTTCGGCGGCGCGGTCCACGGCATCAATGTAGTTGTCGCAATAGTGAAAGAAATCGCGCACCTCGTCCCAGGGGGATGGCTGGGTGCGGCTGTCTTCGCGGCCTAATGCTTCGTCCAGTGACGCCAGCCGTTCGTGGGTCTGGCGATAGGCGCGGTGCAGGTCCAGAAACGCGCGGGCCAGTGCGGGCGCGTTCGAGGCGGTTAATCGCAGATCGGCCAGCGGCGGGGCGGCATCGGCAAAGACGGGATCGGCCATCGCTTCGCGCATGTCGGAAACCAGACGTTCGGAATCTCCGGTCGATAGCTCGGTCACGTCGAACCCAAATTCCTGCGCCAGTGCCAGAACCACGGTGGTCGATACCGGACGGTTGTTGTTTTCCATCTGGTTCAGATAGGGCAGGGACACCCCCAGCTTGGCGGCGAATTCTTTTTGCGTCAGGCCAAGGCGGGTGCGGGTTTCACGCAGCTTTGCCCCGGCATAAAGTTTTTGGGTGGCCATATGGCATATGCCTGTTTGCAAATAGGGTTTGCATACAGGTTAGCTTTGCAAAATTGCCGGAGCAAGGGGCGTTACAGGCCCAGCCGTTGTTCGCGGTGTATGACGAACAGGATTGATACCAACGACAGGAGCGCGGTTGCCATCATGATGGACAGCAGGGGCAGTTCTGTCGAGCCGGGTTTTAGCATCGCCCCGGCCAGCGCCGAAAGCGCCGCGCCGCCCCCGATCATCATCGTGCCACCCAGACCGGATGCCGTACCGGCCAGATGGGGCCGCACAGACAGCATCCCGGCGGTCGCGTTGGGGATCGTCATGCCATTGCCCAGCCCGACGAATGCCATGCAGCCAAAGAAGGCGACGGCAGAGCCGTGGCCGCTTAGGTTCAGGGCAAAGGACAAGCAAAGGCCAAGCACAACAGTCATGGCGCCCCACAGCACCATGCGGTTGATGCCGACGCGTGCGGAAAATGTCCCCGATATGAAATTCCCGGAAAAGTAGCCAATGCCGGGGGCCGCGAAATACAGGCCCAGCTCGCCGGGGCTCATGCCGTAGACGGTTAACCCCACAAAAGGCGCGCCGCCCAAGTAAGCAAAGAACGCCCCGGAGCCAAAGGCCGAGGCCATGCAGTAGCCCCAGAACCGGGGGGCTTTTAGCAGTTCGGGGTATTCCTTGAACTGTTGCAGCACCGTGTTGTCGGTTTTCGGGGCGGTTTCACCCAGATCGAACCATGCGACGGTGAACATGATGATCCCCAGCACCAAAAGGGCGACAAAGCTGCCGTGCCAGCCAAAGTGTTCTTCCAGAAATCCGCCGGTGGCCGGGCCAAGCATGGGAACCAGCGACATGCCCATCGTGACAAACCCCATCATCGAGGCAGCCTTGTCCGCGGGAACCATATCGCGCACCACGGCGCGGGACAGCACCATTGCCACGGCGATCACCGCTTGTAACATGCGGAAAACCATAAACATTGTGCCGCTGGTGGCCAGCAGGCAGCCGATGGTTGCCAGACAAAACAGCCCGACCCCGGTCAGGATGATCGGGCGGCGGCCATATTTGTCTGAAAGCGGCCCCACGAAAATCTGCAAGGCCCCGTTAACCCCCAGATACAGCGCGACCGAAAGCTGCATAAACGCATAATCCACCTGAAAATAGGCGGCCATTCCGGGCAGCGACGGCAGAAAGATATTCATCGCCAAGGCGGACAGCCCGGCTAGGAAAATCAGTGTCGTCAGATGTGGTGGGGTAGCCCTGTTAAAATAGCGGACCACTGGCTTACTGTTCATGTGCGAATGAATAGGACGGGTGCGTCAGGTTGTCCACTCGGGGCACTGGAAATTGCTTGCTGACGTAACGGAAATTTGCATGTTTGCGTTTCGCTTTTATTTGCTTGCCAAATTTTTGCAAATTTGCCGAAAACATCTTTGCGACTGCCAGAGGTGGCCTTATACCCGTATCAATTCAGAAGGGGACCGTTATGAAAGATATCCTCCAGGAACTGGAAGACCGCCGCGCCGATGCCCGTCTGGGCGGGGGGCAAAAGCGCATCGACAGCCAGCACGCCAAGGGCAAGCTGACTGCGCGTGAACGTATCGAACTGCTGCTGGACGAAGACAGCTTTGAAGAGTTCGACATGTTCGTGTCGCACCGCTGTACCGATTTTGGCATGGAAAAACAAAAACCTGCGGGCGATGGTGTTATCACCGGCTGGGGTACGATCAATGGCCGCATGGTGTATGTGTTCAGTCAGGATTTCACCGTGTTCGGTGGCTCGCTGTCGGAAACCCACGCCCAGAAGATTTGCAAGATCATGGACATGGCAATGCAGAACGGTGCGCCTGTGATCGGGTTGAACGATTCTGGCGGGGCGCGGATTCAGGAAGGCGTGGCATCGCTGGCGGGCTATGCCGAAGTGTTCCAGCGCAACATCATGGCCTCGGGCGTGGTGCCGCAGATTTCGGTGATCATGGGGCCGTGCGCTGGTGGGGCCGTGTATTCGCCCGCGATGACCGACTTCATCTTTATGGTCAAAGACAGCTCCTACATGTTCGTGACCGGCCCTGACGTGGTGAAAACCGTGACGAACGAGGTTGTGACCGCCGAAGAACTGGGCGGGGCCAGCACCCATACCAAGAAATCGTCGGTTGCGGATGGCGCGTTTGAAAACGATGTCGAGGCATTGGCCGAAGTGCGCCGCCTGGTCGATTTCCTGCCGCTGAACAACCGCGAAAAACCGCCCGTGCGTCCGTTCTTTGATGAACCCGGTCGGGTCGAGGCCTCGCTGGATACGCTGGTGCCGGAAAACGCCAACACCCCGTATGATATGAAGGAGCTGATCCTGAAAATCGCGGACGAGGCGGATTTCTACGAAATTCAGGAAGATTACGCGAAAAACATCATCACGGGCTTTATCCGTCTGGAAGGACAGAGCGTGGGTGTGGTGGCAAATCAGCCGATGGTTCTGGCGGGATGTCTGGATATTGACAGCAGCCGCAAAGCCGCCCGTTTCGTCCGCTTCTGCGATGCGTTTGAAATTCCGATCCTGACGCTGGTGGATGTGCCGGGCTTCCTGCCGGGGACGTCGCAGGAATACGGCGGCGTTATCAAGCACGGCGCGAAGCTGCTGTTTGCCTATGGCGAAGCCACGGTGCCAAAAGTTACCGTGATCACCCGCAAGGCATACGGCGGCGCCTATGACGTGATGGCATCCAAGCACCTGCGTGGCGATTTCAACTACGCGTGGCCGACTGCGGAAATCGCGGTGATGGGCGCGAAAGGCGCGACCGAGATTATCCACCGTGTTGATCTGGGCGACGCTGAGAAAATCGCGGCGCATACGGCAGAATACGAAAAGAACTTTGCCAACCCGTTCAAAGCGGCCGAGCGTGGTTTCATCGACGAGGTGATCATGCCGCATTCGACCCGCCGCCGGGTCAGCCGGGCCTTTGCCAGCTTGCGCAACAAGAAGCTGACGAACCCGTGGAAAAAGCACGACAATATCCCGCTGTAAGGTGGGTGTGTCAGCCGGGAAACGTGGGGGCTGATGGCCCCCACAGCCCGGACGTATTTAACGCAAGATGAAAGGCCGGTCGCCTTGTGTGATCGGTATGGAATGGGCGGAGCATGAGCCGGACCGAGTGGCATATCCTGCGGGAAGACGGAGCGCTGACGCTGGCGCGCCGCCTGCCGGTGCGGTTCGATCTGTCGGTCGAAGCGGTGTTGCCGCGATGCGGTAAACAGCGATTGGCCGTGCAGGTGCGCCAAGACATGTGGCGTCTTTTGCAGCGCTTACCCGGCTTTTCCCCGGTTGTACGGGTCGAAGAGGTGGGGCAAGGGCTGCGCGTAATTGCCGGGGGGCAGGTTGCGCGAAAACCCTTTCCAAAAGCTGAATGTGAAGCAAAGTTGCGCGAAATGCTAACGGATGGAAAGAATCGTTCCCGGTGGGTGGCGTATGGTCGCAGGGTTTGCTATGAATAAGGCGACTCGGACATTCGCCGCGCTTCAGGGGTGCCTGTTGGCAAGCGTGGCCACGGCAGCGGGGCAAGAGGAGGCTCCCGCCGTGCCCTCTGGTCTGTCGATTCAGTTACAGGAATATTTCGTAGAGCCACAGCCCGATGGGGCGCTGTGGGCGCGGTTCCGGTTTGTCGCCCCGGCGCTTGCCGAAGGTGTGAGCTTTGCCAAGGTCGAGCAGGATTTGCCGTCCCTGTGTGCGCAGGTGGCGCTGCCCCGGTTGTCACAGGCAGGGCAGGCGGTGGATCAGGTGGTTATTTCGCTGGCGTCCCAGCCTGTCGCGTTCGGCGTTGCTGACGCTGACATCATCCAGTTTTTCGAGGCTTATCGCATTGAAAACGGGCTCTGCATCTGGGAGGGGTTTTAATGCACCCACAAGATGTTGCGGCACGTTCTTCATGTTTCTGTGGTTTTGAGGCTTTCGAGTCACAGCCTGCCAACCTTGGCGGGTGCCAATATCTTTCGAGTGTCAGTTCGGTTATGATTCCTGTGGGTGGCGTAAGCGCTGCCCAATTCTCGTTCATGAGGCAGTCGGGGGAAAATCCCCCCGGTTTACAAGTAACAGATAACAGGAGAAGCAGATGTCGAACGTCTTCAAAGTCGTGCTGTCGCTGTGCAGCGTTGCCTACTTGGCCGCGTGCGCCGCACCGCAAGAAGAATTTGTGGTGGTCGAGCCTGAGCCGATCAGCCAAGAGCCGGTTTACACCGGGAAATACAAGTAAGGGCCAGCCCTTTACGCAGGCAGATCGGGCGGTGTCGCCCGATCTGACCCGCCGCGATGCTGGTCATGGAGAACGCCCATGCTGAAGCACCGCGGATTTCCGGGCCGTATGCCCGGCACCGATTTTCAATTCACCATTCGTCGCGCCAATCCCAAGGGCGTTACCCCGTTGAAGCGCCTGGAACGCTATCGCGACCGCAAGGCCGTGGATCGTCGCGCCGATCTGGCCTTTATGACCGCGCTTTGGGAACATTTCGGGGATGAACCGTTCGAGCGGGGCAATCTGGATGCCGGGCGGCTTAGCTGGTTGCTTGGGCGCGAGGTGAAGGCCGTCGAAGAAGATTTCGATCCGAAAAGCTATGACACGCTGCTGGTCATTGACGAAGCCGTCGCACGCGCGTCGTTCCCCGAGGCCTTTACCGGCGGCGATGCTTTTGACGACTTCGATGACGAAGAAGACGAAGACGAGGATTGGTGATCGGCATGTTTCTGCTAAGCGGACAGCAATTTGAGCGGGAAGCGGCCCAAAACGGCCGCCCTGTGATTGCGTGCTTGGCAGGCGCGGGCAACTGCGGCAGCGTGGTAAATGTAGTGGCGGCCCGAGATGAGCGGGCCGGGACGATTTGTCTTTACCGTTACCCTTCCCCTTTTGGGCGGCGTGGCTTCCAGATAGGCCCGCTGCCCTTCTTTTTGCCTGAAAATCCAGAAAATACCCTTTATAAGCAAGGGTTTGCCGAAAGTTCACGCAAGGGTGAGCCGCTCTTGCGGGAACCGAAAATCGTGCCAAATGTTCTGTCTGCAAGATATCCTGAGCAGAGAGGACCGGAACAATGCACACGCGGAAATGGATTATGGGCCTTGCGGCCTGTGCGGGCCTTGCGGCCTGCGGCGACACGTTTGGCGAACAGGCGCTTCTGGGCGCTGGCGCCGGTGCGGCTGGTGCAGCCGTCACCAATGGCAGCGTCGGCACAGCCGCGCTTGTCGGGGCTGCGGCCAACGTCGCCTATTGCAACCAATATCCGTCCCGCTGCAACTAAGCGGGGCGTGCTGGCCTGTGGGCCAGATCTGAATCGGAAACCCATCGCGGCCTTTGGTCGGGGTGGGTTTTTTATTGCCATTGCTGGGGGCACGGGCCTTCAGCCAAGACCGGAAGGGACGAGAAATGTTCAATAAGATCCTGATTGCGAACCGGGGCGAAATCGCCTGCCGGGTGATCAAGACCGCCCGGAAGATGGGAATCCAGACGGTTGCCATCTATTCGGACGCAGACAAGCACGCGCTGCATGTGCAGATGGCCGACGAAGCGGTTCATATCGGCCCGCCGCCTGCGAACCAGTCCTATATCGTCATTGACAAGGTGATGGATGCCATTCGCCAATCCGGCGCGCAGGCGGTTCACCCCGGTTATGGGTTCCTGTCGGAAAACAGCAAATTCGCCGAGGCGCTGGCCGCCGAAGGCGTGGCTTTCGTTGGCCCCCCCGTTGGCGCGATCGAAGCGATGGGCGACAAGATCACCAGTAAGAAAATCGCACAAGAAGCCGGTGTTTCGACCGTTCCGGGCTATATGGGCCTGATCGAAGACGCAGAAGAAGCGGTGAAGATTTCCAATGAAGTCGGCTACCCGGTGATGATCAAGGCGTCCGCGGGCGGCGGCGGCAAAGGGATGCGGATCGCGTGGAACGACACCGAAGCCCGCGAAGGGTTCCAGTCGTCCAAGAACGAAGCGGCTAACAGCTTTGGCGATGACCGGATTTTCATCGAAAAATTCGTGACCCAGCCGCGCCACATCGAAATTCAGGTTCTGTGCGATAGCCACGGCAATGGCGTCTATCTGGGCGAACGCGAATGTTCGATCCAGCGCCGCAACCAAAAGGTTGTCGAAGAAGCGCCCAGCCCGTTCCTGGACGAAGCCACCCGCAAGGCGATGGGCGAACAGGCCGTGGCCTTGGCCAAGGCCGTGGGCTATGCCAGCGCCGGGACCGTGGAATTCATCGTGGACGGGTCCAAGAATTTCTACTTCCTGGAAATGAACACCCGCTTGCAAGTGGAACACCCGGTTACGGAACTGATCACCGGTATTGATCTGGTGGAACAGATGATCCGCGTGGCCAATGGTGAACCGCTGAGCATCACACAGGACGATGTGAAACTGACCGGCTGGGCGATTGAAAACCGTCTGTATGCGGAAGACCCGTATCGCAACTTCCTGCCGTCGATTGGCCGTCTGACCCGCTATCGTCCCCCGGCAGAAATTGCCGCCGGTCCGCTGTTGGTGAATGACAAATGGCAGGGGCAGGCGCCTTCGGGCGATCATGCGGTGCGCAACGATACCGGCGTCTATGAAGGCGGCGAAATCAGCATGTATTACGACCCGATGATCGCCAAGCTGTGTACCTGGGCACCCACCCGCGCCGAAGCCATCGAAGCGATGCGCAACGCGCTGGATGGTTTCGAGGTGGAAGGCATCGGCCACAACCTGCCGTTCCTGTCGGCTGTGATGGATCACCCGAAATTCATCAGCGGCGACATGACCACCGCCTTCATTGCCGAAGAATACCCCGAAGGTTTCGAAGGTGTGGAACTGCCTGCCGATACGCTGCGCAAGATTGCAGCCTCGGCCGCTGCAATGCATCGCGTCGCAGAAATCCGCCGCACGCGCGTGTCGGGCCGGATGGACAACCATGAACGCCGCGTTGGCACGGATTGGGTGGTCAGCCTGCAAGGGCAGGATTTCCCGGTAACGATTGCTGCCGATCATGATGGATCGACAGTGACCTTTGACGATGGTCAGGCGTTGCGCGTGGCAAGCGACTGGACGCCGGGCGACCAGTTGGCCCAGATCGCAATCGCAGGCCATGATGGTCTGGTGCTGAAGGTCGGCAAAATCTCGGGCGGGTTCCGTATCCGCAGCCGTGGCGCGGACCTGAAGGTGCATGTGCGTAGCCCGCGTCAGGCCGAACTGGCCAAGCTGATGCCGGAAAAACTGCCGCCGGATACGTCGAAGCTGCTGCTGTGCCCGATGCCGGGGCTGGTGGTGAAGATCGACGTGGAAGAAGGTCAGGAAGTGCAGGAAGGGCAGGCCCTTTGCACGATCGAGGCGATGAAGATGGAAAACATCCTGCGCGCCGAGAAAAAGGCCATCGTAACCAAGATCAACGCAGGCCCCGGCGACAGTCTGGCCGTGGACGAAGTGATCATGGAGTTCGAATAAGCGCATGCTTGGGGCCGCGCCATACCGCAACAGGCGGGTGGCGCCCCGACATGGGGCGCTGCCACCTGAGGTTTGGCGCGGTCATTCCTTGCCCAGTTCCTCGCGGATTTCCTGCTGCCGGGTGGGCCATTTGTCGATGGACCGGGTGATTTCCCGCACGGTCCACGGCGCGGGTTTGCGCAGTTTCACCTGCCCGTCCTTGTCGATCAGCACCAGCATGAACCCGCGTGGGCGCAGGGTTTGGCGCAGATCGGATCTGGATTTCGGATCGGTATCGAACAGCACCACCACATCCCGCGCCAGCAGGCCCGGAACGTCCGAGGACAGGAACCGCATCTGTTCCACGAACCGCGGGTCGGCGGGGCTGTCGGCAAAGACAACGATGGGCCGGGCGGTCCACAGGAATTGTTCTAACGTGGCGCTGGTGCCGTCCAGCGGCGCGAATTCCGTCCCCGCATCGGACGGTGGTGCGCCCACGGTCTGCGCCGATACCGGGGCCACCGGCGCGGCGAAAAGCAAAGCGATTCCAAATATTAGTCGCGTGATCATGGGGCCTCCTGTCGGGATGAATATAGGAAGCGCCGGGAAAATTGCGACCGCGAAACACAGAAGTCACCGGGCAAAGCGCGATCTGCCGCATCCGGGGCATCTGATCTTATCCAATAAGGCCACCCCCACGGGCGGCAGCAAGAAAAGGACACAGTCATGAGTACAAAGGACGATTGGCGTAAGCTGGCGGAGAAAGAGCTTCGCGGGCGGTCGCTGGATGATCTGACCTGGAACACCCTTGAAGGGATCGAGGTTCAGCCGCTTTATACCGAAGAAGACACCAAAGACCTGCCGCATATGGGCAGCTTGCCGGGGTTCGGCCCGTTCACGCGCGGCGTGAAGGCCACCATGTACGCGGGCCGTCCGTGGACCATCCGCCAATACGCGGGCTTCAGCACCGCCGAGGAATCGAATGCGTTCTACCGCCGCAATCTGGCCGCCGGTCAGCAGGGCGTTTCGGTGGCGTTCGATCTGGCGACGCACCGGGGTTATGACAGCGACCACCCCCGCGTAGTGGGGGACGTGGGCAAGGCCGGTGTGGCGATTGACAGCGTTGAGGATATGAAAGTCCTGTTCGACGGCATCCCGCTGGACAAGGTTTCCGTGTCGATGACCATGAACGGCGCTGTGATCCCGATTCTGGCGAATTTCATCGTTGTGGGCGAAGAACAGGGGCATGACAAATCGGTGCTGGCCGGGACCATTCAGAATGACATTCTGAAAGAGTTCATGGTGCGGAACACCTATATCTATCCGCCTGAACCGTCGATGAAGATCATTTCGGACATTATCGAGTATACCTCGAACGAGATGCCGAAGTTCAATTCGATCTCGATTTCCGGCTATCACATGCAGGAAGCGGGCGCGAATCTGGTGCAGGAACTGGCCTATACGCTGGCGGACGGGCGCGAATATGTGCGCGCGGCGATGGATGCGGGCATGAACGTCGATAAATTCGCCGGTCGCCTGTCGTTCTTCTTTGCCATCGGCATGAACTTCTTCATGGAAGCGGCCAAGCTGCGGGCGGCGCGTCTGCTGTGGCATCGCGTGATGACCGAATTCGGCGCCAAGGATGAGCGGTCCAAGATGCTGCGGACGCACTGTCAGACCTCGGGCGTGTCGTTGCAGGAACAAGACCCCTATAACAACGTGATCCGCACGGCATACGAAGCGATGAGCGCGGTTCTGGGCGGCACCCAGTCGCTGCACACCAACGCGCTGGACGAAGCGATTGCACTGCCGACCGATTTCAGCGCCCGTATCGCGCGGAACACGCAGTTGATCCTTCAGGAAGAAACCGGCGTCACCAACGTGGTCGATCCGCTGGCCGGGTCGTATTACGTTGAAAAACTGACCGCCGATCTGGCGGAAAAAGCCTGGGCCTTGATGCAGGAAGTCGAGGAAATGGGCGGCATGACCAAGGCCGTTGCCAGCGGGATGCCGAAACTGCGGATCGAGGAATCGGCGGCCAAGCGTCAGGCGATGATCGACCGTGGTCAGGAAGTCATTGTTGGCGTGAACAAGTACCGCAAGGACAAGGAAGACCCGATCGACATTCTTGACGTGGACAACGTGAAAGTCCGCGAAAGCCAGATTGCGCGTCTGGAAAAGATGCGTGCCGAACGGGACGAAGCTGCCTGTCAGGCCGCGCTGGCAGAACTAAGCCGCCGCGCCAAAGAAGGGGGCAACCTGCTGGAAGCCGCTGTGGAAGCAGCCCGCGCCAGAGCATCTGTTGGGGAAATCAGCATGGCAATGGAAAAAGAATTCGGCCGTCACCGCGCCGAAGTGAAAACGCTGGCTGGTGTCTATGGTGCCGCCTATGAAGGTGACGAAGGCTTTGCCGCGATCCAGAAGGACGTGGATGCCTTTGCCGAGGAAGAAGGCCGCCGCCCGCGTATGCTGGTGGTGAAAATGGGTCAGGACGGTCACGACCGTGGGGCCAAGGTGATTGCCACCGCATTCGCAGATATTGGGTTTGACGTGGACGTTGGCCCGCTGTTCCAAACCCCGGATGAGGCCGCACAGGACGCCGTGGACAACGACGTGCATGTGGTTGGGATCAGTTCGCAGGCGGCAGGGCATAAGACGCTGGCACCGCAACTGATTCAGGCGCTGAAGGACAAGGATGCGGGCGACATCATCGTGATCTGCGGCGGTGTGATCCCGCAGCAGGATTATGATTTCCTGAAAGGCGCGGGTGTAAAGGCGATCTTTGGCCCCGGCACCAACATCCCCGAAGCGGCGCGGGATATTCTGCGGCTGGTGCGCGAAGCGCGCAGCTAAAAAGGGTGGGGGGCTGCCTGCCCCCCCACACCCCCCGAGAGTATTTTCTGCAAGATGAAAAAAGGGGCCGGAGTAAACTCTGGCCCCTTTGCTTTTGTCGCGCCGGTTGCTGTTGTGGCCAGCCGGGGCGTTAACCTTAGTGAACCGTTGCGGTTGCTTCTGTGGCCTGCCGTTTGACGGCCACTTGCAGCGCGGTATAGCCCAAAATCGCCGAAATGATCGAACCAGACAGCACGCCCAGACGTACCTCGTTCATCAGGGTGGCGTCCGAGAAGCTAAGCCCGCCGATAAACAGCGACATGGTAAAGCCAATCCCGGCAAGGCAGGAGATGCCGTAGATATGCAGCCAGTTCGCCCCGGCGGGCATTCGGGCCATGCCGGATTTCACCAGCAGGAAGGTCACGCCAAACACGCCCAGTTGCTTGCCCGCGATCAGACCCAGTGCAATGCCCATCGGCAGCGGGGCCAGCAAGTCCGAGAAGGTCAGCCCGGTCAGCACAACCCCCGCATTGGCAAAGGCGAAAATTGGCACGATCAGGTATAGCACATAAGGCGTCAGCCCATGTTCCAGTGCGTGCAGCGGGGATTTGCCCCACTTATCCTTTAGCGGGATGCAGAAGGCGGTGATCACACCGGCCAACGTGGCATGAACGCCGGATTTCAGCACAAAGAACCACATCACCACGCCTAGCAGGATCATCGGGGCTACGCGATGCGCGCCTTTCATGTTCAGCCACAGCAGCCCCGCCAGCGGGATCAGGGACAGATACAGGTAATCCAGTTTCAGATCCGCGGTGTAAAACAGCGCGATGATCACGATGGCCCCAAGGTCATCCAGAATCGCCAGCGTCAGCAGGAACACCTTGAGCGATGTCGGGGCCTTGCTGCCGACCAGCGCCAGAATACCAAGCGCAAAGGCAATGTCCGT
Source organism: Thalassovita litoralis (assembly GCF_900182725.1). GTDB lineage: Bacteria > Pseudomonadota > Alphaproteobacteria > Rhodobacterales > Rhodobacteraceae > Thalassobius > Thalassobius litoralis. Next base: position 41,319 of record NZ_FXTO01000011.1, on the reverse strand, counting down.
GGCCGCCGGAATGGCCCAGCCTGCAATCGTGGGTTGGCCCCAGTTGAAGGCCGCGAAAATCACGGCGGGAACGATCATGCCCCCGACAGCCGCCAGACCGGGCAGCATTACATCGGCGGGGTTCTTTAGCTTGCCTTCCAGCATTTCACGCTTCAGTTCCAGACCGATCAAAAAGAAGAAGACGGCCATCAGGCCATCATTGATCCAAAGGATCAGGGGCTTTTCCAGCCCTTCGCCGTTCAGGGTAACGCGCAAATAGCTGCTGAGCGCCCCATCATAAGCGCCGTACAGCGAGGAGTTGGCCACCATCATGGCGGCAGCGGCGGACAGCATCAGTAGGATACCGCCCGAGGCTTCGTGTTTGAAAAACTTGTCTATCGCGCGTAGGAGCATTGCCTTTCCCTGTTTCTAGTGACTAATTCGTTGCTAGATGGGGCTTTTTGGCCCTGCATCAATACCGGAAACTGGGGAGACCGGGCAGAATGTTGTCGCTGGATCACATTGCGGTTGCGGCCCGCACATTGAAAGAAGGCCGCGCTTTCGTAGAACAGGCGCTGGGGATCAGCTTGCAAAAGGGGGGGCAGCATCCCCGCTTTGGTACGCATAACCTGCTGATCGGGTTAGAGGACGGTTTGTATCTGGAGGTGATCGCGGTGGACCCGCAGGCCGATCTGCCCCCTGATCCGCGTTGGTTTCGGCTGGATGAATTCGAAGACGACCCCTGTCTGCACAACTGGATTTGCCGGACCGAGGATATGGCGGCGGACCTGCCCCGGATGCCCGTAGGGGCGGGCCGGGTGGTGGCGCTGGCGCGGGGGGATTTGCGGTGGAAAATGGCCGTGCCCGAAGATGGGCGTTTGCCCTATGATGAAACCTGTCCTGCGTTGATTCAATGGCAGGGGCGGCACCCGGCCGCGGGGTTGAAGCAATCCGGGGCGCGGCTGCTGCGCCTGGTGGTTCGCCACCCCGAGGCGGACACCCTGGCCGCTGAAATGGCACCCCTGCTGGATGATCCGCGGGTGGTGTTTGAACGGGCCGACCGCCCGGCGCTGGTTGCCGAATTCGATGTGAATGGCGAGCGCCGCAGTCTGGGCCGGGCCGAATGACTGCGGCTTTTCTGATCCGCCCGGCCTGTTCCGATGATGTGCCGGTGGTGTTGGCGATCTGGAACCCGTTTATCCGCGATACGGCTGTAACCTTTAACAGCGCGGAAAAGACCGCGCCGGGGCTGACCGCCGATATTGCCGCGAAAGAGGCCGAGGGGAAGGCGTTTTTCGTGGCTGAGCTGGATGGGGCGATTGTGGGCTTTGCCACCTATGGCCAGTTTCGGGGCGGGGTGGGCTATGCCCGGACAATGGAACATACGGTGATCCTGTCTGAATCGGCCCACGGGCGCGGGGTTGGGCGGGCGCTGATGACCGCGATCGAGGATCACGCCCGTGCCGCCGGGGCGCATTCCATGTTTGCCGGTGTCAGTGCGGAAAACACGGCAGGCAAAGCGTTTCACGCTGCGATTGGCTATGCCGAAGTGGCGCGATTGAAACAGGTCGGGTTCAAATTCGGGCGCTGGATGGATCTGGTGCTGATGCAGAAAATGCTGTGACGCTGCGATGTCGCGATGACATGGCGGGCGGGGCGGGGTAGGGTGCGGTATGTCGATCTGGACCCGCATATCTGATGCAATCGCGGCCTTGGCGAATGGCGAAAGCCTTGCCTTGGTTTTTGAAAAGCTGCGTACCCCGCCGGAACGCAGCGTGGCCTTTACCATTGCTGTCATCGCATTATCGGCCAAGATGGCCAAGGCCGATGGCTTGGTCACGCGTGACGAAGTCACCGCCATACGCGAGGTGTTTCAAATCGCCCGCGAGGACGAGGCTGGCGCGGCGCGGGTGTTCAATCTGGCGCGGCAGGACGTGGCCGGGTTCGAGGATTACGCCCGCAAGATTCGCGCGATGTTCGGGGAAAGCGGCACCTGTTATTGTGATTTGATGGAGGGGCTGTTCCACATCGCGATGGCGGACGGCACCTATCACCCGGCCGAGGATGCGTTCTTGCAGCGTGTGGCTGAAATTTTTGGCCTGCCCGAGGCCGAGTTCCGCAGCTTGCGCAGCCGTTTTGTGCCGGATGCGGTGCCGGACCCTTATACCGTGTTGGGGGTTCGCCCGGATATGTCCTTGGCGGATATTCGGGCGGTGTGGAAGCGGATGATCCGTGAATCGCACCCCGATGCGATGATCGCACGGGGGGTTCCTGCGGAAGCTGTGAAGCTGGCGGAAAAGCGTATGGTGGACCTGAACCGCGCGTGGGAGGAAATCCAAGAGGCACGGGGCTGATGCGGATCGTCACCTATAATGTGGAATGGTTTAACAACCTGTTTGACGACAAGGGGGCGTTGCTGGCCGATGATGGGTGGTCGGGGCGGCTGAACGTCACCCGTATTCAGCAGATCGAGGCATTGGGGATCGTTTTTACCGCGCTGAATGCGGATGCGGTGATGGTGATCGAAGCCCCTGATCACAATGGCCGCCGCGCCACGGTTCCGGCGTTGGAAACATTTGCCAGCACATTCGGGATACGCGCGCGCAAGGCGCTGGTGGGCTTCGGGAACGACACGCAGCAGGAAATCGCGCTGATGTATGATCCCGATGTGCTGACGGCGTGGCATGATCCCTTGGGCGATCCGACGGGCAAGAAAGGATCAGACCATTGCCCGCGCTTTGATGGGGTGTTCCGCATTGATCTGGATGTGGACGACACCGAAGATTTGGTTCGCTTTTCCAAACCCCCGCTAGAGGTGGGCCTTAAAACCGCTGGCGGGTTTCGGTTTCGCATGATCGGGGCGCATCTGAAATCCAAGGCTCCGCATGGGGCGCATGGAAAACATGCGGTCATGCGGGCGGCGATTGCCAACCGGCGCAAACAATTGGCGCAGGCGATCTGGCTGCGCCGCCGGGTCGAGCAACATCTGGCGGTCGGAGAGCCGCTGATCGTGCTGGGCGATCTGAACGATGGTCCCGGATTGGATGAATATGAAGATTTGTTCGGGCGTTCATCGGTTGAAATCGTGATGGGGGAAAAGGACAATCTGAAACTTTATGACCCCCACGCCGCGATGGCGCTGCATCAGCGGATCGGCACCATGCCCACCACGGCGCGGTTCCACATGCCCAAGGGGCGGCGGTATCTTCAGGCGTTGCTGGATTACATCATGGTGTCGCCGGAACTGATGGAAAAAGGGGGCAATTGGCGCATCTGGCATCCCTATGATGACGATGATTGCCAGTCCGTGCCGGAACTGCGCGACGCCCTGATTACCGCGTCAGATCATTTCCCGGTGACACTGGATATTGATCTGGAGTAGGCGGAATTTGCGCTTTCGGCGTTGTTCCCCCTAAAACTGTCACGCGAATGCGCTATATTAAGCGGTATGAAACGGATCATTGCCCCCATTTTTGTCGTTTGTCTGAGCGCCGCGCCGGTTTTGGCGCAGGACAAGGACGACGAAGGGTTTTCCCTGATGGAAGAAGGCGCAAAGCTGTTTTTCAAGGGCATCATGCAGGAAATGGAACCTGCGATGGATGACCTGAAAAGCTTTGCCGAAACGATGGAACCCGCAATGCGCCAATTCGTGCGCGAAATGGGACCGGCGTTGGCCGATGTGTTGAAAAAGGTCGATGATCTGACACTGTATCACCCGCCGGAATTGCTTCCGAACGGGGATATCATCATGCGGCGCAAGCAACCGGCGGAACCCACCCCCGAAGCCCCGACCGACAACGCCGATAAAGGCGAGGTCGAGCTTTAACCTTTGATCCGCACCTCGGAATCTGCACCCAAGGCATTTGCCAGCGATTGAAACCGCGACGCGGCGACTTCGCCATACAGCGGGGCGGCGTCGGCGGTCAGGATCAGCGTCAGGTGCTTTTTCTTGGGGTGCCATTCCAGTTCCCCGAATGGCTGTTCCTTTTGCAGCCACAGCATCGCGCCGAACCGCATGGCCTTGCCCAGAATTTCGGCCTGTTTTTGGGTGCGCTCGTCGACCAGCCCAAAAATCTTCTCGAATGATGTGCCTGAACGCGAGTTTTTATAGCGGTGCAGCAGGGCAAGCCCCAGAAACACCCGTTCGGAATGTTTCAGCCCGCCCAGATTGGCGCGGGTGGCGTTGTCGAAACAATCTTCGGCGCGATAATCGGGATGCGCGCGCCAACTGACATCGTGCAGCAGGCAGGCGGCCTTGATCAGGCGGCGGCGTTCCAGCGGGGCGGAATTGAACAGCGGGCGCACGAATTGATACAGCAGCTTGCCAAAGCCGGGAATGCGGGCATCCTTGGCTTCTGCGAAATAGCACGATTCAATCAGCGGGTCGCGGTCGCGCAATTGTTGCGGCATCTGTTCGTACAACATGCCTTCGCGGATACCATAGCTGGAAATGGCGATGTCATGCGGGTGAAAGGTGCGCACCACTTCGCGCAGGACTTCGGCGGCATAGGGGACCAGCGCCATACGGGACGATGACACCCCGCACCGCGCACGCAGGTCCGCCGGATCGTTTTCCGCGATATAGCGGATCGTGGCGTCGATGGATTTGGAATTCATCCGGTATTCGTGCAGCACATGCAGCGGGTAATTGCGCCGCTCCATGTCGATGCGGGCGATGGCACGCCACGACCCACCCACCAGAAACAGGCGATTGCGTTGCTGACCCATCGTTTCGGCCAGTTGGGCCACGGTTTCGCGGATGTAGTCCTTGCGGGCTTTTTTGCCACCGGGCAGGGTGCGCAGCTTTAGCGGACCAAGGGCCGAGGTGACGCGCCGCCCCACCTGACCGCCGCCGATTTCGGCCAGTTCCATAGACGATCCGCCAATGTCACACACCAACCCGTAAGAGGCGGGCCAACCCAGCAAAACACCCTGTGCAGACAGACGGGCTTCTTCCTTGCCGTCGATGACGTGGATTTTCAGCCCGGTTTCCTGTTCGACCTGTGCCACGAATGCCGCGCCATCGCTGGCTTCGCGCACGGCGGCGGTGGCCACGGCGGTCAGGGGCAGAATGCCCAGACCAGCGGCCAGTTTTTGAAACCGATGCAGGGCGGATATGGCGCGAACGCGGCCTTCGGGGTTCAGGTGGCCGGTTTCAGACAGGCCTTCGCCCAAGGCACACATGATTTTTTCGTTATAGAAATAGGCCGGGCTGCGGGCCGCCCCATCGAACACAACCAACCGGACCGAGTTCGACCCGACATCAACCACGCCAACCCGTGACAGGGCTTTCGAGGATGGGTCATTGAACAACGGGCGCCCGAATGGCCCCCAGTCGGTTGTCTGGGGAAGGGTGGTGTCGTCCATCATTGCCTTTTCCTGTGCTTCCGGCCCAACAATGCGTTAGGGCCGGGAGATAGGTCAATCATCCGTATGGGTCAACTTCGGAACGTCCTTGGCCCCAGCCGACCCGCGACCGGACAGGGATGGGTATTCCATAAAGAACCTGTGGCAATTAAAGGCAAATTCGCCTTCTTCCAAGATGGCCCGGTCGAAATGGCCATCGGGGGCCATGACCCAGCTTTGGGCGGTGTCTGCCATATTTGCGGCCATGATCTGACTGACGATCTGTGCCTTGACCGTGGGGTTGTTGATCTCCACCAGCGTTTCCACCCGGCGGTTCAGGTTCCGCCCCATCCAGTCCGCCGACGAAATATACACCCGTGCCTTTTTACTGGGCAAACCCTGACCGTTGCCAAAGCAAACAATGCGGGAATGTTCCAGAAAACGGCCCACGATGGATTTGACACGGATATTTTCCGACAGTCCTTTGACCCCCGGTCGCACCCCGCAAATGCCACGGATCACAAGGCTGATTTTTACCCCGGCCTGTGACGCGGCATAAAGCCCGTCGATGATTTCCGGGTCGATCAGCGAGTTCATCTTGGCCCAGATTTCCGCCGGGCGTCCGGCGCGGGCATGTTCGGCCTCTTGCGCGAAGCCTTCTAACAAGCGCGGTTTCAGCCCGGTCGGAGAGATCGCCAGATTTTCCAGCCCTTCGGGTTCGACATAGCCCGACAGGTAGTTGAATACCTTGGTCGCATCGCGCCCCAGCGCATCGTCACAGGTAAAGAACGACAGGTCGGTATAAATGCGGGCCGTGATCGGGTGATAGTTGCCGGTGCCGTAATGGGTATATGTCACCAGCTTGTCCCCTTCGCGGCGGACCACGGTGGAAATCTTGGCGTGGGTTTTCAGGTCCACGAACCCGTAAACCACATGTGCCCCGGACCGTTCCAGCCGACGGGACTGGCGGATATTAGCGGCTTCGTCAAAGCGGGCTTTCAGTTCCACCAGCGCGGTGACGGATTTGCCGTCTTCGGCAGCTTCGCACAGTGCCTCGACAATGGGCGAATTTTTCGAGGTCCGGTAAAGCGTCTGTTTGATCGCCACCACATCGGGATCACGCGCGGCCTGTTGTAGGAAGCGCACCACCATATCGAAGGTTTCATAGGGGTGGTGCAGCAACATGTCCTTTTGTTTGATGGCGGCGAACATGTCGCCGTCATGGTCCTGCACCCGTTCCGGGACGCGTGGGGCAAAGCTGGGCCACAGCAGATCAGGGCGGGCATCCAGCACCAGTTCCTTGACGTCGGCAATGCCGATCATGCCGTCAATTTCCACGATTTCCGCCGGGGTCACATGCAGTTCGCGCATGATCACGGATTGCAATTCATCCGGCGCCCCGGCTGAGATTTTCATCCGAACCACTTCGCCACGGCGGCGGCGTTTCAGCGCGGTTTCAAATTCGCGCACCAGATCCTCGGCTTCTTCTTCGACCTCCAGATCGCTGTCGCGCAGCACGCGGAAGGTACAATGCCCCTGCATCCGGTAGCCGGGGAATTGTTTGTCGATGAACAGCAGCAACAGCTCTTCCAGTGGCAGAAAACGGTGGCGGTCGTCGTTTCCGGGCAGTTCCACAAAGCGGTTGATCTGCTGCGGAATGGGCAGCAGCACCATCAGCATCCGCTTGTCCCGGCGGCGTTCCAGTTGCAGCGCCAGACAGAACCCGGTGTTTGGGATGAACGGGAACGGGTGGGCCGGGTCAACGGCCAGCGGTGACAGAACCGGGAAAACGTGGTTCAGGAACGTATCCAACAAGAAGGGCTTGGCCGCTTCGGGGATGTCGTTGCGGGTCAGAATGTCGATCCGCTGTTCGGTCATTTCCTGCCGCAGATCGTTGAAAATCCGCTGCTGGGCATCCATTAGGCGGCGGGCGTCTTCGTTGATCAGCGCCAGTTGCTCCAGCGGGTTCAGCCCGTCCTGAGCCGGGCTCATGTTGCCTTCGCGGGCCAGTTCGCGCAGACCCGCCACGCGGACCGTGTAAAACTCATCCAGATTGGTGGCCGAAATGGAAACGAAACGCACCCGTTCCAGCAGGGGGACGCGTTTGTTTTCGGCTTCTTCCAGCACACGCCAGTTGAAGCCCAGCCAACTAAGTTCACGGTTATAGAAACGGCCCGGTCCGGTGGGGTCCAGTTCGGGCAATTCGATGGGGGCGGCAAAGGGTGCCGTAAGGAAATCTGCGTTTTTCATAACGGGCTTATGCTGATTTGGTGTGACGCGTTCATGACACCAGACTGCGCCTACGGGTCAAGATTGTCCAGATAGGGCAGCATCGGCGTTTGCGCCATAATATCAGCCGCCAGCCCCCGGTTGACCGGGCGTTTCCCGTCCAGCGCGGCGCGGTCGATTCGCGTCACCAGATCACGCGCGGCATCAAAGCTGCGTTCCATATGCAGCACCATATAGGGGATGGTTCCGGCGGTGGGGGCAACCTGCCGATCCGCGAACATTTTGGCGATGATGGCGGCCAGCAATTGATCGTCCGGCTGGTCCAGTGTTGCGGCCTGCGTTCCCTGCATCCGGCTCAGCAGATCGGGCAGGCGCAGCCCCCACGCAAGCACGGGTTTATCCGCTGTCACCAGCAGGGAATGCCCTTCGGCCAGAACCAGATTATGCAGATGGAACAGCGCCTTTTCGGCCTCGGGGTGTCCGGCGATGGCTGGGATGTCTTCGACCACAATCGGGGTGCGGGCCAGATCGGGAATATCCGCTTCGGTCAGATCAACCGCCCGAACGATCCGCGCCTGTACAGCGGCAGCCCAGACATGGGCCAGATGGGTTTTCCCCGATCCCGCCGGGCCGATCAGCGCCAGCTTGCGCCCGGCCCAGTGCCGCCAGTTTTCAATCATCGCCACCGCAAAGGCATTGGCGGGCGAAACAAAGAAATCTTCGCGCCCCAGCGCCGGGCGCACGGGCAGATCAAAGCTTAGTTGTGTGGTCATCAGTCTTTCGGCATTCCTGACAGGCCTTTGTACAGGCGGCCTTCTTTGTAGTTGGCAATCAGGAAACGGGCAATCACCCCCAGCGCAGCGGCGACAGGCACGGCAACCAGCATCCCGACAAAGCCAAACAAGGTGCCAAAGACCGACAGCGAGAAAATCAGCCAAACAGGGTGCAGCCCCACCGAACTGCCCACCAGTTTCGGGGTCAGCACGTTGCCTTCGATCACTTGTCCCAGAACGAAAACCCCGGCAACCAGCCCAAGGGACAGCCATTCGCCCCAGAACTGGAACAGGCCCAGCCCGATCGCCAAAGCCCCGCCCACAAAGGCCCCCACATATGGGATAAAGGTCAGCGCACCGGCGACAAACCCCACAACCATCCCGAATTGCAGCCCCACCAGCATCAGCGCCACGGCATAATAGGTGCCCAGCACCAGACAAACGGTTCCCATCCCCCGGATGAAGCTGGCCAGTGTCTTGTCAATCTCTGACGCCAGTTGCCTGATGATCGGCGCATGATCGCGCGGCAACAGATCGTCGATCTTTGCAATCATGTTGTCCCAGTCATACAGCAGGTAAAAGGCCACCACCGGCACGATCACCAGCAGCATAACCACGTTGATGATCGACATCGCGGAACTGAATACCGCCTGCAACAATTCCCCGCCCTTGGACTGGATGGTTTCGCCCACGGTTTTCAGCGATTGATGCAGCGCCGAGGTGTTATCCAGAACCGATGGGAAATGCGTGGTCAGGAAGGCGCGCAAATCCTCGAACAGTTTGGGGGCGAATTCAAACAGCGCCAGCGATTGCTGAACCAGCGTTGGCAGCACCAGCAGCGCCAGAATGATAAAGATCACCACAGCCACGATGGTAATGATGGCCGTGGCCAGCGCCCGCGACGCCCCCATCTTTTCCAGCCGGTCGGCAACCGGGTCCAGAAAATACGCCACCGCCCCGCCCAGCACAAAGGGCAGGATCACATTGCCCAGATACCACAGCACGATCATAAAGACCGCCGCCGCGACGCCCCAGTATTTCACCTGTTCCCTGACTGGCAATGCCATGTGCGCTCCTGCATGTTTGAGGCATTATGTCGGGGTTATGGGGCGATTTCGCAACCCTGTTTGTCACGATGGGCGGAACGATACGCATGGGTGGCTTGTCTGAGGCGCGATCCTTCACTAAACCCCGATACAAATACCCAAACATCCCAAAGGGGTCCTTCCATGCGTTTGTCGCGCTATTTCCTGCCTGTTCTCAAAGAAAACCCGTCCGAGGCGCAGATCGTCAGCCATCGCCTGATGTTGCGCGCGGGCATGATCAAGCAACAGTCCGCCGGGATTTATTCCTGGTTGCCGATGGGCTTCAAGGTGCTGCGCAAGCTGGAAAACATCGTTCACGAAGAACAGATGCGCGCGGGCCATATCCCGATGCTGATGCCTACGCTGCAATCGGCGGACCTGTGGCGCGAATCCGGGCGCTATGATGATTACGGCGAAGAAATGCTGCGGATCAGCGACCGGCATGGCCGCGATATGCTGTACGGTCCCACGAACGAGGAAATGATCACGGATATTTTCCGCAGCCATGTCGGCAGCTACAAAGACCTGCCGCTGACGCTCTATCATATCCAGTGGAAATTCCGGGACGAGGTACGCCCCCGGTTCGGCGTGATGCGGGGCCGCGAATTCTATATGAAGGACGGCTACAATTTCGACCTGACCAAGGAAGACGCGCTGCACGCCTATAACCGCCATTTGGTCAGCTATCTGCGCACCTATGAACGTATGGGGCTTCAGGCAATCCCGATGCGGGCTGATTCCGGTCCCATCGGTGGCGACGATACCCACGAATTCCTTGTGCTGGCCGATACCGGCGAATCCGAAGTGTTCTATGACAGCGCCGTTACCGATATTCGTCTGGGCGAACGTGACATCAACTATGACGACAAGGCCCAGTGTCAGGCGATCATGGAAGAATTCACCGCGCTTTATGCCCGCACCGACGAAACCCATGACGAGGCGATTTTCAACGCCATCCCAGAAGAGCGCCGCCGCAGCGCCCGCGGGATCGAAGTTGGGCAGATCTTCTACTTTGGCACCAAATATTCCGAACCGATGGGCGCCACCGTCCAAGGCCCGGATGGCAAGCCGGTTCCGGTTCACATGGGCAGCCACGGTATCGGCGTTTCCCGCCTGATCGGTGCCATCATCGAGGCCAGCCATGACGAAAATGGTATCATCTGGCCCGAAGGCGTGACTCCGTTCCATGTTGGTATCGTCAACCTGAAACAGGGCGATGCCGAAGCCGACGCCGCCTGTGAGGCGCTGTATGACAGCTTCACCGCGCTGGGGCTGGACCCGCTGTATGATGACCGCAACGAACGCGCTGGCGGTAAATTCGCCACGATGGACCTGATCGGCCTGCCGTGGCGCATTACCGTTGGCCCGCGCGGGTTGAAAAACGGCGTGGTCGAACTGACCTGCCGCCGCACTGGCGCATCCGAGGAACTGCCACCCGAACAGGCGGTGGAAAAGATTGCGCAAATCTACGCGGGCCACATGGTGCGCGGCCTGTAAGACGCATTCGCGCCTTTCATCTTGCAATAAATACTCAATCCCGCCCCCTCCGCCCGCACGGCGTTGGGGGCGGTTCGCCTTTATACCCTGCGCGGTCCGGTCCGTGTTCGGCGGGGTTCCGCAGGCATGACTTGACGTTGCGCATTGGCTCGCCCACTACGGGGGCAGGCAGATGTTAGGGGCCGATGATGACCAACTCCACCGCGCCATTTGCGCGTTTTGAATGGATGATCGCGTGGCGTTACCTGCGTGCCCGCCGGGCCGAGGGCGGGGTCAGCGTGATGACATGGATCAGCCTGATCGGCATCACGTTGGCAGTGTTCGCGCTGATCGCCACGCTGGCGGTGCGTTCGGGGTTTCGGGCGGAATTCGTGGACACGATCCTTGGGGCCAACGCCCATGTCACCGTTTACAATATCGGCCGGGTGGACCCGCAGACGGGGCAGATTGATCGGACCTTTGCCGATTATGCGGATGTTGCGGAAACCCTGCGTACGGTGCCGGGCGTGACCCGCGTGGCCCCGCTGGTCAAAGGGCAGGTGATGGCCAACGCCCGTGACCGCAACGCCGGGGTCGAGGTGTTCGGCATCGCCCTAGACGATCTGAAAACCATTCCTCGCGTGGCCCATCCTGACGATTACGCCGGGACGCTGGACTATTTCAACGACGGGATTGCCATTGGTTCGGGCGTGGCGCGGGAACTGGGTGTCAGCATCGGGGATAAGGTGAAACTGATCTCGCCCAATGGCGTCAAAACCGCCTTTGGCACCAGTCCGCGCGTGGTGGCCTATGAGGTGGTCTATGTGTTCACTGCCGGGCGCTATGATATTGATCGCACACGGGTTTATATGCCATTCGCCGCGGCACAGAGCTTTTTCAACCGCGAGGGCGTGGCGGATGAGCTGGAAGTGATGGTTGCCAATCCCGAAAAGGTGGACGCGATGGCGCTGAACCTGCTGCAAGCCAGCGGGGAACGTGGGCAAATCTGGACATGGCGGGATGCGTCCGGCGGCTTCCTGCGCGCCCTGGACATCGAGGATAACGTGATGTTCGTGATCCTGTCGATCCTTGTGCTGATCGCGTCCATGAACATCGTGTCGGGGCTGATCATGCTGGTGAAAAACAAGGGCCGCGACATTGGCATCCTGCGCACAATGGGCCTGACCGAAGGCGCGGTGCTGCGGGTGTTCTTTATCTGCGGGGCGTTCACGGGGGTGATCGGCACCGTGTTCGGTGTGGTGCTGGGCTGCCTGTTCGCCATCTATATCGACCCGATTTTCAGCTTTGTGAACTATGTGGCGGGCGGCGGCGTTTGGGACCCATCGGTGCGCGGTATCTACAACCTGCCCGCACAACTGCGGCTGAATGATGTGCTGTCGGCGGTGGTGTTGTCACTGTCGCTTAGCTTTGTCGTCACGATATTCCCGGCCCGCCGTGCGGCCCGCATGAACCCGGTGGAGGCCCTTCGCTATGAATAACCCGGTGTTGGAACTGGCGGGGGTCGCCAAGACCTATAACATGGGCAAACCCAACGCGGTGCAGGTGTTGCAGGCGATTGACCTGACTGTGCAACCGGGGGAAATCGTGGCGCTGGTGGCCCCATCGGGGGCGGGGAAATCCACGCTGCTGCATATCGCGGGGCTGCTGGATACGCCCGATTCAGGCAGCGTGAAAATTTGCGGGGCTGACATGGTGGGGCAGTCGGATCGCAAGCGCACGGCGGTGCGGCGGTCGGATGTCGGATTCGTCTATCAGTTCCACCACTTGCTGCCAGAATTCACTGCGCTGGAAAACGTGATGCTGCCGCAACTGGCCAATGGTATTGCACGGGCCGAGGCGCAGGCCCGCGCTGCTGATCTTCTGTGCCGTGTCGGGGTGGAGCCTCGGGCCGATCACCGTCCTGCGGCCCTGTCCGGGGGGGAACAGCAACGTGTCGCGCTGTGCCGGGCGCTGGCGAATGAACCGCGTCTTTTGCTGGCGGATGAACCGACCGGCAATCTGGACCCCGAAACCTCGGACCATGTGTTTGACACGTTGATGGGATTGGTGCGCGGCACTGGTCTGTCGGCGCTGATCGCGACCCATAACATGGACCTAGCCGCCCGGATGGATCGCGTTCTGCGCATGGATAAAGGTGTCTTAACCTCGGTCTAGGCCTTTTGCGCCATATAGACCCCGGCGGACATCAGCGCGATGCCGATGGTACGGTTCAGGCTCAGCGGGTTCAGCCGTGCGCCGAATAGGCCGAAATGGTCGATCACGGCGGCGCTGATCAACTGCCCCAGCAGGACAAAGAAAATCGCGTTTCCGATGCCGAACTTCGGCGCGACAAAGGTCACGGACAGCACATAGAACAGCACCAGAAGCCCAGCCAGAAACAGGTATTTGGGGGCGTGAACGGCCTGCGCGATTGGGGCGGGGCCATGCAGCAGAACGGCAATGCTGGCGGCGGTAAAGGCCACGCAAAACAGGATGGCCGCCGCTGCAACGGGGGAACCGATCCGCACCCCAAGCTGGGCGTTCAGCGCGGCCAGAATCGGGATGCCGATCCCGGCGGCCATCATCGTCAGGGCATAAGCGGTATTGGGGGACATATATGTTGATCCTTCAGGGGCAGTAAAATGTTGCGGTTGCGGTGGCGATTGGCTTGTCCATCGGCAGGGCAATCATTGTCGCCTGACAGAACATCAGCGCCTTTCCGGCCCGCACGATCCGCGCGTCGCAGCGAATGCACTCTCCGGTGCCGGGGCGCAAGAACTGTGTGTCCAGATTGGTCGTCGCGATGGGGCGCATTTCCCCGAACGAGCCCAGACAGGCAATCACCATCGACGTATCGGCCATCGCGGCCAGCGCCTGCCCGGATACGATTCCGCCCATCCGTGCCAATTGATCCGTGATCGGCATGGACAGCACAGCATGGTCCGCGCTTATTTCCTCGACTGTCAGGTTCAGCGCCTTCACCCACGGGGCAAAGCCCTCCTCCAGACAGGTTTGCGCCTGTTCCACCGTCAAAACCATGTGTTCCTCCTTGCCGGTTCCGGGCGCAGGATGGCGAAACCGAAATGGAATGTCACGCGCCTGATGTAGGGGAGGCGCTATGATGCGGATCAAAGCCACGGTTTGCAGATTATGAAACACTGTAACGGTGGGCATAACAACGGAGACCCCCATGAAAACCATCACCTTTGCTACTCTGGTCTTGTTGGCCTTGGCGGGGGCAGCCCCCGCGCAAGAGGCTGAAATCGGTCGGGCGCTGTACGTCAAACATTGCGCCACCTGTCACGGGCAGGCCGCGAATGGCAATGGTCCGATGGCCCCGGCCTTGGTGGTGCAACCCAAGGATTTGACCCGCCTTTCTGCTGAAAATAATGGTGAATTTCCGCTGTTGCGCGTGGTGCGCCGGATTGATGGGCGCGAACCCTTGGTCAGTCATGGCAGCGCTATGCCGGTCTATGGAGAGTTTTTTGAAGGCGACGATACCGCCCTGAAAACCGCCAGCGGTCAGCCCGTTCTGGTCAGCCGGGCGATTGCCGATCTTGTGGCCTATCTGCTATCCTTGCAGGGCTGATACCTGTTGACCAAAGGGGATATGATGCACAAGGCAATGGCGATTACGGGGCTGGTTCTGCTGGCTGGATGCAAACCGGACTGGATGCCGGAACCTGTTGAGGGGCAAAAGCTGTTCGCTGACAATTGCGCGGTCTGCCACGGTACGGATGCGCGGGGCGGCGGTGAACTGGCCCGCGATTTGCCCACGGCCCCCCCGGACCTGACGCTGATTTCCGCCCGCGCGGGCGGCAGTTTCCCCACGGCCAAGGTGCTGTCGCAGATCGACGGCTATACCCGGATGCAGGGCCGCGATCAGGTGATGCCGGAATATGGCGCGCTGCTAGAGGGCGATACCGTTCCCGTGCAACTGGCCGAAGATGAGTTTTCCCCGGTCCCACGCCCGCTGGCCGCGCTTGTGGCTTATCTGGAAAGCATCCAGCGCGGGCGCTGACGCGTCGTTTCATCTTGCCAAAAATACTCGATCCTGTCCCTTCCGCCCGCGCGGCGGTGGGGTCAGTCGCAAATCCCGTTCAGATCAGCGCCTTTCCAGGGCACAAAAGCGTGATTTTCCACGATTTGCGACAGCCGCGCCACGGGTATGTTCCGGCTTAGCATATCGTGCAGGCGTTGGGTGCGGGCGGCCTTGGGGGCCAGTGCGCGGCAGCAGACGTATTCTTCGACAATCGCGGCTTGTTGTTCATATGGATAGGACAGCAACGCCGGTTGCGTGCCTAAATCAAACAAATAGGGATCGTGGCCGGGTCTGTGTTCCTGTGCTGCCTTCAGCGGGTGATAGCCGGTTTTGCGGCGGTTTTGCCATTGCCAGACATGGGTCATTTCATGCGCGAACAGCATCAGCGCATAGAGGTTGCCCTTGCCGCCTGATGCGTGGGCGTAATCGTCCAGATACATATCCTTGCGGTAAAATACCTTGTTAAACAGAGAAATCGCGCCGGGGCTGGTGGTGATGACCGGGTCCGTAGGGGGCGGATAAATGCGTTCCATACAGGTCACGCGTGGCCGCGCCTGATAGCGAAAGGTATAGCTTTCGGCCAGATGTCCCCGCACAAAACGCACCCGCGCCGGATCAACCTGATCCGCGAATAATGTGTCGGCAAAGGCGATTTCATTCGGCGTCAAAGGACGCCCACAGGCAGACAGCACCAGAAAAGCAAAAAGCAAAACCCGCATGATCCGATTAGGCCGAAATCCGGCCCGCCCGGCAAGGGGATTCGCAGTGCAGGTTGAGCGCCTGAACATGTCCACACCCACCGAAAACAAAAACGCCCGCGACAGGCGCGGGCGTTTTCCATTCTATGTCAGCGATTTAGCCGATGATCGCGTTCAGCGTGGCGCTGGGGCGCATCACGGCCGCTTTCTTTTCAAAGCTGGGGTGATAGTAGCCGCCGATATCGGCAGCCGCGCCCTGTGCTGCGGCCAGTTCCGCCAGAATTGCGGCTTCGCCATCGGCCAGCGCCTTGGCAACCGGGGCAAATTCGGCGGCCAGTTCGGCATCGTCCGACTGTGCGGCCAGTGCTTCGGCCCAGTAGCGGGCGAACCAGTAATGGCTGTCGCGGTTATCCGGCTGGCCAACCTTGCGCGAGGGCGAACGGTTGTTATCCAGAATGCCCTGCGTTGCGGCCTCGGCTGCGGTGCCCAGAACGCCAGCTTTGGCATTGCCCTTCACATCGGCCAGGAAGTTCAGCGATTCCGACAGGGCGCAGAATTCGCCCATCGAATCCCAGCGCAGGTGGTTTTCATTCACCAGCTGTTCAACGTGTTTCGGGGCCGAACCGCCAGCGCCGGTTTCAAACATGCCGCCGCCATTCATCAGCTTCACGATCGACAGCATCTTGGCCGAGGTGCCCAGTTCCAAGATCGGGAACAGGTCGGTCAGATAGTCGCGCAGCACGTTACCGGTGATGGCGATGCTGTCGTTCCCTGCGGTGATCGTTTCCAGCGAGGCGCGGGTGGCTTCGCGCGGGGCCATGATCTGAAACTTATCCGCCACGCCTGCCGCTTCCAGCGCGGGTTTGACGTATTTGATCAGCTCTGCATCATGGGCGCGGTTTGCATCCAGCCAGAAAATCGCCTGGAACCCTGTCAAGCGCTGACGATCCATCGCCAGTTGAATCCAGTTTTCAATCGGTGCTTTTTTCGCGGTGCAGGCACGCCAGATATCACCGGCTTCGACGTCCAGCGAATGCAGCACATCGCCATTGGCCAGAACGATACGGATGGTGCCGTCTGCCGGGGCTTCGAACGTGGTGGGGTGGGAACCGTATTCTTCGGCTTTCTGGGCCATCAGGCCCACGTTCTGCACGGTGCCTGCGGTGCGCGGATCCAGCGCGCCGTTGGCTTTGAAGAATTCCACCGCTTCGTCATAGACCGTGGCATAGCAATTGTCGGGGATGACACAGTTGGTATCGGCTTCTTTGCCGTCTGCGCCCCAACCTTTGCCGCCTGCGCGGATCAGCGCGGGCATGGAGGCGTCGATGATCACATCCGACGGCACATGCAGGTTGGTGATGCCCTTGTCGGAGTTCACCATGTACATGCCGGGGCGGTCTGCGGTCAGCGCGTCAATGTCGGCCTGAATCGCGGCTGCGTTGGGCAGGGCGGCGATACGGGCCAGCACGTCGCCCATGCCGGAATTGGCGTTCACGCCAGCAGCTTTCAGATCGTCGGCATATTTGTCGAAGATCGGGGCCAGCCATGCCTTGACCGCGTAGCCAAAGATGATCGGGTCCGACACCTTCATCATCGTGGCTTTCATGTGCAGCGAAAACAGCGTGCCGTCTTTTTTGGTGTCTTCAATCGCATCTGCCAGGAATGCCGACAGCGCTTTTACGGACATATAGGTTGCGTCGACCACTTCGCCTTCGATCAGGGGCCAGCCGTCTTTCAGAACGGTGGTTGCGCCGTCTTTGCCGACGAATTCGATTTTGGCGGCACCGGCCTGTGCGGCGGTCAGCGTGGCGGCAACTTCGTTCGCGTAGAAGTCATTGCCGGGCATCGAGGACACTTTGGTCTTCGAGGTTTTTTCCCATTTACCCATCGAATGCGGGTTGTTCTGGGCATAGTTTTTCACGGCCTTGGCGGCGCGGCGGTCGCTGTTGCCTTCGCGCAGGACCGGGTTCACAGCGGACCCTTTGATCGCGTCATAGCGGGCGCGAATGGCTTTTTCCGCATCGGTTGCGGGGTCTTCGGGGTAGGCGGGGATGTCATAGCCCTGCGATTGCAGTTCTTTGACTGCGGCCACCAATTGCGGCACGGATGCCGAAATGTTCGGCAGCTTGATCACGTTGGCATCGGGGGTTTTCACCAATTCGCCCAGTTCGGCCAGATCGTCCGATTGCTTTTGTGCATCGGTCAGACCTTCGGGGAAGGTGGCCAGAATACGCGCAGCCAGCGAAATGTCTTTGGTGCCAACGCTGACACCAGCCGCCGAGGCGAACTTGCGGATGATCGGCAGGAACGAGGCCGAGGCCAGTTCGGGCGCTTCGTCTACAATGGTATACAAAATGTCGGGGGTCGAGTTTTCAGCCATTTTTTCTACCTTTCTTTGTTTTGGTAGCAGGATGTGACGCAGAGCAGCATAATGCTGCTTCCCTTGGATGCCCGTGGTTGCAACCGCGGGGCAAAATTCCGCCCTCCCCATAGATCACGGGGCGGCAAAGATCAATTCGCCAGTGCAGAAATCTTGCGGACATGATGCCACGGCATCCGCGATGCGCAGGGAATGGGCGTATCTGGGGGCGGGATACGGCAGCGCCACCGCCTGTCCGTTTGCACGGGTGGCGATGGCGCGTCTTGATCCTTGGACGAAAGGGGCAGGGGTTATCCCCGGCCTTTGCGCCCGGACAGTTTTTGGACCACCACAAAGAACAGCGGCACGAAAACCACGCCCAGAATGGTGCCGGTCAATGTGCCACCCAGAACGGCGGTCCCCACGGCGGTACGCCCGCCAGACCCCGCCCCGGTGGACAGCGCCAGCGGCAGAACGCCCAGTGAAAACGCCATCGAGGTCATGATGATCGGGCGGAAACGCTGCTTGGCGGCTTCTTTCACGGCGGTCAGCATTTCTTCGCCTGCCTCGTATCTTTCGCGGGCGAATTCCACGATCAGGATCGCGTTTTTGCCGGTCAGACCGATCACGGTCAGCAGACCTACCTGAAAGAACACGCCGTTTTCAAAGCCGAACCAATAGGCGGCGGCCAGCGTTCCGACCACACCAATCGGCATGGCCAGCATGACCGAGAACGGGATGGACCAGCTTTCGTACAGCGCGGCAAGGCACAGGAAGATCGCAGCCAGCGACAGCGCATACAGCATGGGCGCTTGCCCGCCGGATTCGCGTTCTTCCAGGGACAGGCCGGTCCATTCTGCCTTGAACCCGCCGGGCAACTGGCTGACCAGTTTTTCAATCTCGGCCATCGCTTCGCCGGTGGACACGCCGGGAACCGGGCTGCCCTGTATTTGCATGGCTGGAACGCCGCCATACCGGGTTAGCCCCTGCGGGCCATATTGCCAGCGTTCGGTGGTGAAGTTGGAAAACGGCACCAGTTCCCCGGCCGCGTTGCGCACCCGCCATTTGCCGAAATCCGACGGTACGGCGCGGCTGTCCGGTTCGCCCTGCACGTAAACGCGCTTGATCCGGCCATTGTCGTTGAAATCGTTCACATAGGTGCCAGCCCATGCCACGGACAGAACCGTTCCCACATTGGCGGGGCTGACGCCCATCGCCCCAGCGGCCCGCCAGTCGATATCCAGCTTGAACTGCGCCGCGTCCTCTAACCCCGAAGGCCGGACCGAGGCGATCAGCGGGCTTTGCGATGCCATGCCCAAAAGCTGGTTCCGTGCGGCCAAAAGCTGTTCATGGGTTTGTCCGCCTTGTGCCGTCAGATAGAAATCAAAGCCAGACACGTTCCCCAATTCGATCACCGCAGGCGGTACGATGGGGAAAACCAGCGCGTCACGGATTTGGGAAAACGCGCCATAGGCCCGTCCCGCCACCGCTTGCACGCTCATTGCGGGATCGGTGCGTTCTGACCAGTCTTTCATCCGAACAAAGGCCAGACCCATGTTTTGCCCCTGACCAGCAAAGGAAAAGCCAACCACACCAAAGGCCGATTGCACGGCTGCTTCGTTCTGGAAATGGTTTTCGACTTGTTTCACCACGTCCAGCGTGCGTTCTGCGGTGGCCCCGGTGGGGGCCTGAATCAGGGTCATCAGAATCCCCTGATCTTCGTTCGGCAGGAACCCGGTGGGCGTATTGGTGAACAGCCAGCCAATGCCGCCGCCAATGGCCAGATAGATCACCAGAATGCGCAGCGGGCGACGGATCACATAGCCCACGGTCCCGGCATAGCCGCCTGTCAGCTTGTCAAAGCCCACATTGAACCATCCCAACGGGCCGCGTTTGGCGTGATGGGCGTCTTTGCTGCGCAAGATCGTGGCGCATAGCGCGGGAGTCAGCGTCAGGGCAACCAGAACAGACAGCCCCATCGCCGACACGATCGTGATCGAAAACTGTTTGTAAATCACGCCGGTAGAGCCGCCGAAAAATGCCATCGGCACAAACACCGCCGACAGCACCAGTGCCACACCGATCAGGGCGCCGGTGATCTGGTCCATTGATTTTCGGGTGGCCTCGCGTGGGGAAAGCCCTTCTTCTTCGATGATACGTTCAACGTTTTCGACAACCACAATGGCGTCATCCACCAACAGACCAATCGCCAGCACCATCGCCAGCATGGTCAGGGTGTTGATGGTGAAACCGGCCAGACCCAGAATGGCGAACGTCCCCAGAATAACCACCGGCACAGCCAGCGTGGGAATGATCGTGGCGCGGAAGTTTTGCAGGAACAGCAACATCACCACGAAAACCAGCCCGATGGCCTCGAACAGGGTTTTCTGCACCTCATGGATCGAAATTTCGATAAAGGGCGTGGTGTCATACGGGATCACATAGCCAACCCCGTCGGGGAAGAAGGCTGAAAATTCCTCGACCTTTTGTTTGACCAATTCCGCCGTATCCAGCGCATTCGCACCAGAGGCCAGTTGCAGCGCCATCCCGGCAGAGGGTTTGCCGTTAAACCGCGCGATAGAATCATAGGTTTCGGCGCCGATTTCCACGCGGGCGACATCGGCCAGCATCACCAAACCGCCATCGGTTTCCGACCGCAGGATGATGTTTTCAAAATCCTCGGGGGTGGACAGCAGCGATTGCGCGGTGATCGTGGCGTTCAATTGCTGCCCTGCGGGGGCGGGCATGGACCCGAATGCCCCGGCAGAAATCTGCGCGTTTTGCGCGGATACCGCCGCCACCACATCCGAAGGCGTCATTTCATAGGCAGCCAGCTTCGACGGGTCCAGCCAGATGCGCATCGCATAAGGCGAGCCAAACACCTGAACGCCGCCCACGCCTTCGATCCGGCTGAACTCGTCCACCATGTTGCTGCTCATGTAATCCGACAGGTCGGCCTGTTCCAAACGGCCATCTTCGGAAATCAGCGCAATCACCATAAAGAACGAGGACGATGCTTTTTGCACCCGGACGCCCTGACGCTGCACAGCTTCGGGCAGCAGGTTGGTCGCCTGCGCCAGTTTGTTTTGCACCTGCACCTGTGCCACATCGGGATCGGTTTCGGTGTCAAAGGTCAGCGTAATGGATGCCGCCCCGGCCGAGGTCGAGTTGGATGACATGTAGCGCATCCCATCCAGCCCGGTCATTTGTTGTTCGATCACCTGTGTGACCGTGTTGGCAACAGTTTCCGCCGAGGCACCGGGATACACCGCCGTGACGCGGATCGAAGGCGGGGCAATCTGTGGATATTGTGCAATCGGCAGGGTGGTGACGGATAACAATCCGATCCCCATAATCAGGATAGAAATCACCCATGCGAAAACAGGGCGGTCAATAAAGAAACGGGCCATGAAAAGCGTCCTGTCTGTCTGCGGTTATTGGGTCGCTGCCGGGGCGGCGCGTTCTTCGGGGGTGACGGTCATGCCATTGCCGATTTTCTGGAAACCGGCCACGATCAGGCGATCCCCGTCTGTCAGACCTTCGGTCACAACCCATTGTGCGCCCTGATCCTGCCGGATCGTCAGTTCGCGGGTTTCCACGACGTTCTGCGCGTTGACAATCATGGCCATCGGGCGGCCACGGCGGTCGCGGGTCACGCCTTCTTGGGGGGCCAGAATGGCATTTTCAATCATGCCCTGCGGCAATTCTACCTGTACATACATACCGGGCAGCAGCAGATGATCGGGGTTCGGGAATTCCAGCCGCAGCACCACAACGCCGGTTTGTTCGTTCACATAGGGTTCCGCCGCTGACAAATGGCCGGTTTGTTCATAGGTCGTGCCATCCGCCAGTTTCAGCGTCACTGTTTGCGAATCCGCCTGTTCCAGATCCGCTGGCGCCCCACCGGAGCGCCGCCAGCGCAGCATTTCCGCCGCCGATTGGGTCACGTCCACATGGACCGGGTCCAAGGTGCGGATCGTGGTCAGGGCATTGGCCTGACCCGCCGTCACAAGCGCGCCGCGCGACACCTGGCTTAGCCCGACAACCCCGGAAATGGGGGCGCGGATTTCGGTGTGGGTCTGGTCGATTTCGGCAGATAACAGATTGGCCTTTGCCACCTGAACCGCTGCTTCGGCCACGTCGCGCTGTGCCAGAGCATCATCCAGATTTTGCTGGCTGGTTACGGAACGGTCGCGCAGCGTTTGCTGGCGCACGGCCTCTTGTTCGGCGGCTTTCAATGTGGCCTGTGCCTGCGCCAATGCGGCTTGGGCGGCGGCTTTTTGGGCGTCATAGCGGGCGGGGTCGATCCGGTATAGCAGGTCGCCTTCGGTGACAGGGCGGCCTTCGGTGAACAGCCGTTCCACCAGAATGCCCGTAACCTGTGGTCGGACATCCGCCACACCCGATGCTGCAACACGTCCCGGCAGGCGCGTGGTCAGGGTGACATCTTGTGCCTTCAGTGTGACCACCGTGACGGCGGTCGGGGGTTGCTGGCCTGCCTGCTGTGCGGTGACGGGCAGGGCCGCCATCGTCAGGGTCATGGTTGCAAATGTGGCAGCCTTTAGAAACTGGGGAACCGGCATGGATTACTCCGAAATTCAAATATCTGGTGCGGGCAGGGCCGCGAGTCTTGTGAACTGTTAAGGAAACCGATAGGTTTTGTAAAGTTCGCCGTTCTGTGCACTAAGGCACAATGGCCCTGCTGTGGGAAATAGGTCAGCCAATGGGCAAGGAAACCGTCAATCGCAAATCCCGCCGGGGACGTCCGGTACAAATTGCCCCCGAACGGCGCGAGGCAATGGTGCTGGATGCTGTCGCGGTGCTGCTGTGTGACCATCCGCTTGATGCGATCAGCATGGCCGATGTGGCTGCGCATGTGTCTATGTCAAAGCGCACATTATATGCGATGTTCCCCTCGCGCGAAGCGATGTTGCTGGCGGCTTTGGCGCGGATGGTGGAACAGGTTTTCCGCCCGCTGACCGCCGAAGAATCCGAATTACCGCTGGAGTCCCGTTTGCGCCGTTTGCTGACGGTGAACAAAATGCCGGGGTTGGAACGTAACTCGATCGAATTGCTGCGGGCCGTGGTGGCGGGGCAAAAGCAATTTCCGGAACTGGCGCGGCGGGTGCATCGGGCCGGGTGGTATCCGATGGTTGGATTGCTGCGGCAGGAATTATGCCGGGCCGTGGCGCGGGGTGAAATCGCCAAAGGCGATGTGCCAGCGCAACAGGCGGCTGAACTGTTGCTGGATATGACATTCGAGGACGTGTTGCCGCATCTTTTGGACCCTGGTGCTGATATGCTTGGCCCCGAACAGCGCGCACAGCGGCGCGATTTGGCGCTGGGGGTGTTCCTGCGCGGGATCAGTGGGATTGACGCTACGGGGTAGGGGGCGCTTAGCTGTCGAACCGGATTGACAGGTTGAAGCCATAGCTGGGGGCAACCAGCCCTGCCGGGGCAGCCGGAAACCGGCCCGCGCGTTTGACCGCGCTGACAGCCGCGCGATCCAGCGCCGCCACGCCCGAACTGCGGTTCACGCTGACCCCCCGCAAGCCGCCATCGCGCCCAACGGTAATGCGCAAGCCCACTGTGCCATCCTGCCCCCGTGCATCGCGCGGGTATTGTTTGCGCCGTTCGATCCGGCTGACGATCTGCGCCGCCCATTTCGCCGTCAGGCTGCGGGTTTGCGCCTTGGACAGGCTGGCCGTGCCAGACCGGCTTTGTCCGGCCTGTCCGCTGCTGCTGGCCCCGGTTTTTCCCGCCGCCCGCTGCGCCGCCACACCGGGGCTGGGCGGTTTGGGTTTCGGCTTGGCCTTTGGTTCAGGTTTCGGCTTGGGGTCCGGTAACGGGTCTGGTTCTGGTGGAGGTTTGGGGGATTCTTTCGGCTCTGGCTCTGGCTGTGGTTGGGCCGGGGTGGTGTCCATCTGCGGCAGGTCTGCTGTGCGTGGCATCGGCAGCGCCAAACCGGGGGCAGATGGCCGCGCCAAGGTGGGGCTGTCCGGCAGGGGCATTGGTTGCGGGGTGTCCGGCATTTCCGGCGCTTGGGGCGCTGCTACGGCGGGGGCAACCTCGGGCGGGCTGTCCCATTGCTGCACCAGTGCGGTCAGGCTGGCCGGGGCCGCTGCCAAGGTCAGCCGTGCCGCCCCATCCGCCCCGGCATCCCCCGCAGCATCCCCCGGCGCGGTCAGCGCGGTAAAGGCCAGCACATGCAGCCCCGCCGCAACCGCCAGAAAAACCGCCCCCTCTGCCAGCGCCTTCATGGCGTCACCGTGATCAGTTGCACATCGCGTAGGCCCATATCGGCCAGCCGGGGCATCAACCGTGCCAAGGCCAGCGCCGGGGCCAGCGCATCCGCCCGCAGCATCAGGGTTTTTGTCTGCTCTGGGTCGTTCGCCAATTCCGCCTGCAATGCTGCCAGCGCGGCCTCGTCCAGCGTGTCGCGGAAGCCTATTTGCCCCTCGGCGGACAGGTACAAGGCCAAAGGCCCGTCAGCAGGATCGCCCGCTGCCGCTTCGGGCGGGGTCACGGCAAAGGGATCGGGTGGTGCGATTTGCGCTGTCATCAGGAAAAAGATCAGCAGCAAAAACACCACATTGATCATCGGTACGATGCTTTCGGCGCGCGGACGGCGGGGCAGGGCGGGGAACTGCATGACCTATTCCACCAGCACCAGCGCGGTCAGCCCGGCCCCTTGCAACGCCTCCATCACGGCCACGACACGTTGCAGCGGTGTTTCTTCGGTCGGGCGCAGCACGATGGTATCGCCGGGGCCGTCCATCAGCGCGGCCAGTTCCCCGGCTAATGCCTCGGGCTGGGTGGCGATTCCGTTCAACCGCAGCCCATCGGGGGCAATATCCACCAGACGGGGCGGCCCCTGCCATGTATCCTGTCCTTGGCCCCCGATCATCAACGGCATCTGTGTATCGGTGCCGAACCGCGCGGCCAGCATGAAAAACACCAGCAGCAGAAACACCACATCAATCATGGGCGTCAGGCTGGGCTTTCGCCGTGGTCTGGGTTGGCCGAACTGCATCACTCGGCGGCCTTCAGCGCCCGATCTTGCGAGGGACGCAGGAAAATCCGCGTTGCTGCGTCCTCCATTTCGTGACGCAGCCGGTCCGCGACGCTTTCAAACCAGCTTAGCGCCATAGAGGCCGGGATCGCCACCGCCATCCCGGCGGCGGTGGTCAGCAAGGCCTCCCATATGCCGCCAGCCAGCGTGGCCGGATCAGCCTTGGCCCCGGCCTGTTGCAAGGCCTGAAACGCCGCAATCATCCCCATGACCGTTCCCAACAGCCCCAACAGCGGTGCAATCGTTGCAATCAGTTCCAGCGGGCGCAGACCCCGCTGCGCACGGGCCAGCACCTGCCGCGCCACACGCGCGGTTTCCGCCTGCGCCGCTTCGTGATCCAAGGACGCATCGCGCCGCGCCATCATCGCCGCCCGTGCCAAAACAGCCCGGCAGGTGCGCCGGTTTTTCAGGGTTGCCAGTGCGGCATCCTCGTGCCCGTCCGCCCATTGGGCAACCGCACGTTTCATATGACGCCCGCCATTCCATGCCCCTAAGTGGGACAGATCCCAGATTTTCCACAGGATCAGCGCCACAGTAATCACCGACAACGCCGCAATCGCCCAAATGGCCGGGCCGCCCAGCAGCAAGAATTCCCAAGCGGATGCCAACCCCTGATGCAGGGCGGTCGGGGTCGGGGCGGCTGTGGGTTCCATACCGGGGTCCTTTCGGGGGGGCTGATCGCTGTGGGTGGTTTCCGGTATTGGGGCTGGGCTTGTCAACCGTCAGGGGCAGGGGCGCGACATCGGGACAGGGCCGCAGAACGGTTGGACCATAACAAAGGGGCGGGATTGCGCCCGCCCCTTTTTGCTGCTGAAATCTGTCCGGGTCAGGGCCGTAGGACCGCAGGTGCCGAGATCGGCACAGCCTGCGCATCGAAACCCGACACAATGGCGGAAATCGCCGTGACGGCTATGGCCCACCCTACAATGATCGTGGTGAAACGCATATCTGAACCCACTGAAAATATTCGTGCTTATGGGGTGACTATACGTTCGGACAGGGTAGGGCGACAGTCAGGGATTCCTGACCTGTAAGGAATAGGAGGTCAGGAATCTGATACACATTCGGGTGTGATGCCAATCGCCAAAATCGGGCAGCCACCGTTCCGACCAGCGTCCAGACGATACAGAAGCTTACCCATCCATGTCGTCGATGCGCCGTATTTTTTATACACTTCCTCGGTTCCGTCCGTTCCGTCTTTCTTTAAGACTTTGCCAAGGCTGCGGAAAAATGTGTTATCCAGACTGCTGCCGCGTGTTAGGATGATGCCGACATCAATGGCCCCCGCTTCGTAAAAGGCGGAAAACGCATAAAGATCCCTGTCATAGGTCTGGTCTTTGCTGTTCCATTCCAGATCGAGTGCGACTTTGTCTTTTACAAAATCAATGCGGTGGCCATCCAGATACCCTTCTTGGGTATATTCAGACAGAACACGCGTGGATTGGTTGGCATGGATCAGTTTCACATGCAGATCAGCGGAAATACGCGTTTCCTGCCAACTGTCATCGAACAGATCATCCACATATTTTGCAATTTCGCTTTTGCTGCCGCCGGGGGTGCGGATCATCGTTCGACTGATCGAGAAATTACGCAGAATACCCAGTAATTCGTCATAATGTTCTGGGAAGCTGGATTTCAGGATCGCAGCGGCATTTCGATAGCTGAACAATTCAAACTTCTGGCGAATGTCTTCGGGAAAAATCCGGTCAAGCGCGGCAGAATGATCAGCCACTTTGCCAAAGGACACATCATTTTGGTCTGATGACATGATTATTCGGCGGCCAAGCTGGAATTGTATTTATAGGTTTTCCAAGTGGGTTTGTAATCGTCGTCCGCTTGATTGCCCCAAACCGTCCATTTGTCACGCCGCCCACGGCCAAACAGTTCCAGATATGGACCCCAGCTACAGGCTTCGATGATGTCATATTGTTCGTCCGGTTTGCGGGAATGTTCCCGCTTGCGGGTGCTGAACAGATTGACTTGGCGCCGTCCCGCAGCCAGCGTGCGGGCGTTTTTCCCGCGTACACCGAACAGCAAGATTTCCGTTACGTTTCGGAAATAAAAGCCAACACCGCGCCCGTCCGAACCGCCATCCTTGCGTACCTTGTGCCAGATCAGATTGGATTTATATTCAAACCCCCAAGCCGACAGGACGCGCAAACCGTCGGGGAGCAGGGCGTTGGGAACCCAAAGATAACAATGTGCGGTATCTTCCAGATGCTCGGCCACTGGCAGATCACAAATGTCATCCAGATCCATCGTGGGGTAGCGGGCCAGACGCTTGTGTTCAGGGGCCACTTTGCCGGTGCGATTGGTAAACCGCCACGGCGGGTCTGCCATGATCGTCGCGAATTTCTGCCCGTCTAGAAATTGTCTCAGGTCTTGCGACGCGTCTTGGCTCATTTGTTTTCCCTCGGTGGCTGGTGTCAGGTTAGAACAAAAGTAGTCCAAACCTCAAGATTTAGTTAATGCCGCAGGGCATTACACATCCAACTCCTCCACGAACCGAGCATTCTCTTGAATATACTGAAACCGCAGTTCGGGTTTTTTGCCCATCAGCCGTTCCACCAGATCGCCGGTTTCGCCGGGTTCGTCCTCGTCAATCGTCACGCGGATCAGTTTGCGGGATTTGGGGTCCATCGTGGTTTCTTTCAGATCCTTGGCGTCCATTTCGCCCAAGCCTTTGAAACGCGATACGTCGATTTTACCCTTGCCGCCCAGCCCCTTGGCCAGCCACTGTTCTTTCTCGGCCTCGTCCAGACAATAGACGCGTTTGGCCCCTTGGGTCAGGCGGAACAGCGGCGGGCAGGCCAGATACAGGTGGCCGTGATCAATCATCGGGCGCATCTGGGTGAAAAAGAACGTCATCAGAAGCGAGGCAATATGCGCCCCGTCCACGTCGGCGTCTGTCATGATGATGACCTTGTCATAGCGCAGATCGTCGACGTTGAATTTCGTTCCCATCCCAACGCCAAGCGCTTGGCACAGATCGTTAATTTCCTGATTGGTGCCCAGTTTCGACGATGCCGCGCCCAGCACGTTCAAAATCTTGCCGCGCAGGGGCAGCAGCGCCTGATTGTTGCGGTTGCGGCCCATTTTGGCCGATCCACCGGCCGAGTCGCCCTCGACGATGAACAATTCGGTGCCTTCGCGGTTGGTGGCCGAACAATCCACCAGCTTGCCGGGCAGGCGCAGCTTTTTCGTGGCGGTTTTGCGGGCGGTTTCCTTTTCCTGACGGCGGCGCAGGCGTTCTTCGGCGCGCAGTACCAGAAAATCCAGAATGGCGCCCGCAGATTTGGTATCCGCCGCCAGCCAGTTGTCGAAATGGTCACGCACGGCGTTTTCCACGAAGCGCTGCGCCTCGACCGTGGCAAGGCGGTCCTTGGTCTGCCCCACGAATTCCGGTTCGCGGATGAAGCACGACACCAGCGCACAGCCGCCTGTGGTCAGGTCGTCGCGGGTGATCTGGTTGGCCTTCTTGTTGTTGACCAATTCACCATAGGCGCGAATGCCCTTCAGGATCGCGGCCCAGAACCCGGCCTCGTGTGTGCCGCCTTCGGGGGTGGGGACGGTGTTACAGTAGGACTGGATGAATCCATCGCGCGACGGGGTCCAGTTGATCGCCCATTCCACCTTGCCGGGGGTGTTGAATTTTTCCGTGAAATCGACGGTGCCCGCAAAGGGCTGATCGGCATAGGTGGTCGATCCGTTCATCGATTCCTTCAGGTAATCGGCCAGACCGCCGGGGAAATGGAACGTGGCCTCTGTCGGGGTTTCGCCGTCATCAATGGCCGATTTCCAGCGGATTTCGACGCCGCTGAACAGATAGGCCTTGGACCGGATGGATTTGAACAGCCGCGCGGGTTTGAAACGGTGGCTGCCGAAAATCTGTTCGTCCGCGTGAAAGGTGACGGTCGTGCCGCGCCGGTTGGGGGCGGCACCTATCTTTTCCACCGGGCCTTGGGGGATGCCGCGGCTGAACCGTTGTTCATACAGTTCCTTATTCCGGGCGACCTGCACCACCATAAGATCAGACAGCGCGTTCACCACGGATGCACCCACACCATGCAACCCGCCCGAGGTCTGGTAGGCCTTGCCGCTGAATTTGCCGCCCGCGTGCAGGGTACACAGGATCACCTCTAGCGCGGATTTGCCGGGGAATTTCGGGTGCGGATCAATCGGAATGCCGCGCCCGTTGTCGCGCACGGTCAGCGAATAATCGGCGTTTAGCTCTACCTCGATCCGGTTGGCATGTCCGGCCACCGCCTCGTCCATCGAGTTATCAAGGATTTCCGCGACCATATGGTGCAGCGCGCGTTCATCGGTGCCGCCGATATACATGCCCGGTCTTTTGCGGACCGGCTCCAGCCCTTCCAGCACCTCGATCGAGGAGGCGTCGTAGGTTTCCGGCTGGGTTCCGTCAAGAAGGTCGGTCATGCGGCTGCTCTGTTTGCTTGTGATTGGACCGGGATCATAAGGGACGCACCGCGCCGGGGAAAGCCCTATCCTGTTTCATCGGATCAACGACGGCCCCATATGTTGCGTGTCGATCTGTGCAATCCGCGGGGCAGGGACATAATTTTGCCCGGATTGGGGCGGAACATTCCAAGCGGGCGCACGTTTAACACGAAAGGGCGGAGTCGTACCGCTGAACCGCTGTGAAAACCTGATGCAAAGGAGTGTCAGAATGACCTCGAAGCCGCACCACACCGCTGCCCCGGTTCGTCCGGTGACACCCCGCCACCCGGCACGTTTACGATGGAACCAAACGCTTGGGGATAACGTGCCGGATTTTCAGGCCGAAACCACGCGCGGCAGGCTTGGGTTCCGGCCTTGGGCAACGGGTAACTGGGTTTATCTGTTCGCTTTCCCTTCCACCTTTGCCTCGGTTTGTTCGACCGAGTTGATGGCCTTGGCCGCTCATCGCGCCGCGTTCGAGAAGTTGGGGGTGCGGCTGATGGGGATTACCCCGGCAGGGCTGCAAAATACGCTGGAATGGGTGCTGGATCTGGAAAAAGTATTCGGACTGGATGTGTATTTCCCGGTTGCCGCAGACGAAGACGGCAGCATTTTGCGCCACTTGGGGATGATCGCGGATGGTGCGGCGGGGCTGGGCAATCGGCCCAGCCTGTTTGTCGATCCGGAAAACAAGCTGCGGATGCAGTTTACCTATCCTGCGCAAATGGGGCGTTCCACCAACGAAGTTCTGCGCTGTTTCGAGGCGTTGAAAGACATTGATTATTCCGGGCTGGCCGTCCCGGCAGATTGGACGCCGGGGGACTATCTGGTCGCCCCCAAAGGCGTGAAGGCCGAAGATATGCAACGCGTCTTTGGCGAGGACTGGAGCAAGATTCGCGATTATCTGATGGTCGCGCATGTCTAAGCGTTGGCTTTCGTGGCTGTCGTCGCGTGTTGGGCGGGTCGTCTGATCCGTTGTTCTGTCTGGTTTGGCTTGGCTGTCCGTTTGCGACATCCAAATGGTCTGTTCTGGGTGGGACAGGGCCGGGTCATGCCCGCAAACTGCCCCGGATCGGGGATTTCGGGCGGTTAAGGGCGCAGAGCAATGCAAGGGAATGGGGCAGACCAGTACATGCCTGAAATCATGCGGCTGACGGATCAGCCTGATTGGCTGTACCTGTTGCGCGAATATTACGAAATGTACCGCTTTCTGCCTGCTGGCGGTAGCAAAGCAATCCGCAGCCACCAAAAACAGGTGCGCGAGGCAATCAATCGCTTGATCCGGGAAAATCCAACGTTGCGGGATGTATCGCCTGCCGCCTTGCCGGTGACGGCCCATCTGCGCCGGGCGCTGGACGAAGGCCGGTCTGGTGTGCTGGCACCTGTTGCGCGGGCGCTGGATGCGGTACGCGGGCGGCTGCATTGGGAATATGGCTATGATCGTCTGCCAAAAGGGTTGGCCCGTGCCTATGGTTATGCCGAAATTGCCGGACCGAATGGCCCAATCCCATCGTCACAGGTGATTTTGGGGTTGGTTCTGTTCGCGCCCGGCTGCATCTACCCGGCCCATGCCCATCAGGGGATCACTGAAAGCTATATCTGCCTGTCCGGTTCCGTTTCGGAAAACGATTACGGGGTCTATGCGCCGGGATCGTCAATTTACAACCCGCCGGGCCATGCGCATCGGATCACCGTGTCCGATCTGGAACCCGCGCTGCTGGCCTATGCGTGGATAGGGGAACCAGCAGTGCTGTCGGGGAACAAGATGGTACTGGGAACGCCCCGCGTCAAAGCATAGGCACCGAAGGGATCAGAGGGACAGCCAGTCTTTCATGATCCGCTCTACCGCGTCGGGGTTTTGATGAATGATCCAGTGATCTGTCCCCGGTATCTCGACGCGGGTCAGGTTATCGCACAGCTCCTCCAGTCCCTCGGTTGCTTCGGGTAAAAGCGCACGGTCATCCGGCCCCCAGATCAGCAGATGCGGCATTTTTATGCGTACCCGATCTAGCGGGATTTCTGGAATGTCCTTGATACGTTCACCGGGACCGCCCAGTTTCAGCGGCGAGGCGCGATACCAGTTCACCATGCCCCGTAATCGTCCGGGGCGTGCCCATTCGGTTTTGTAGGCCTCCAGCCTGTCCCCCGACAGCCAGCTTTGATCCATTTTGGCCGCGAACAGTTGTTGTAGCTTCTCAAAATCATTGGCGGCCAGCCAGTCCTCGGCCCCGTCGCGTTTCAGCGTATGGATATACTGCGAGGCATCCGTTTGCGCCCCACCTGCCGCCATTGCCCGCTGAAATGGGAAGGGATGCACGCCGTTCAGAATGACCAGTTGACGCACACGGTCCGGTGCCATGAAAGCCAGCGCATAGGCCACTGCTGCGCCCCAGTCATGGCCAACGACAGTGGCCTGCTCCGCCCCCAGATGATCCAGAAGGGCGCACAAATCCCCCACCAGTTTCGTGACATGGTATTCCGCCACTTCCGCCGGTGCCCAGCTTTGGCCATATCCCCGCTGATCAGGGGCAATGCAGTGATATTCGTGGGAAAATCGTGGGGCCAGATCGGCCCATGCCCCTGAATATTCAGGAAACCCATGCAGGAATAACAGCACCGGCGCCCCGGATTTTCCGGCACCCAGATAATGATATGGCTGGCCGTTTAGTTCGATATGGTGGCTCAACATCGACATTCTGTGTCTCCTGCGCGGGGCGTTGCCTGACTGTGCTGCGCCAGAATGTAACAGTTTATTGACCTCTATCAAAGCACCGGACGCGGCCATGCGATAGAGTGCATTCATACCAGTTAAGGAGAAACGTATGACCGTGACGCCGCCCGCCGCGAAGGCGAATTCTGTTTCCGCTCCGGCGAATGCCACCAGCAAAACCGCAACCAAGCCTGACGTCACGCCAGAGGCTTCGTCCCCAGCAATCGCGGCGCAGTCCGAGGCGAAATCAGCCCCGAAAGCCACGCGGTTTCGTCATCCCAAGCCGACCCCCGATCAGGTGCGCCATGCCTTCGAGTCTGGTGAATACCCCTATACCACCAAGCTGTCCCGCCGTTCCTACGAGGCGCAAAAGGCCAAGTTGCAGGCCGAATTGCTGAAGGTTCAGCTTTGGGCGCAGGAAACCGGCCAAAAATTCGTTTTGCTGTTCGAGGGCCGCGATGCAGCAGGGAAGGGCGGGACGATCAAACGCTTCACCGAACACCTGAACCCGCGCAACGCCCGCGTTGTGGCGCTGAATAAACCAACGGACGAAGAACGCGGTCAGTGGTATTTCCAGCGCTACATCGAACATCTGCCGACGGCGGGGGAAATCGTGCTGTATGACCGTTCATGGTACAACCGCGCCGGGGTGGAACGGGTCATGGGATTTTGTGAACCCAACGAATATCTGGAATTCATGCGCCAGACCCCCGAACTGGAACGTATGTTGGTTCGCTCTGGGATCAGGCTGTACAAATACTGGTTCTCTGTCACGCAAGCGGAACAGCAGGCCCGGTTCAAAAGCCGCGAAACCGATCCGTTAAAACAGTGGAAACTGTCCCCGATCGACAAGGCGTCCTTGGATAAATGGGACGATTACACCGAAGCGAAAGAGGCGATGTTCTTTTATACAGATACGGCTGATGCGCCGTGGATTGTGGTCAAGTCGAACGACAAGAAACGGGCGCGTCTGAACTGTATGCTGCATTTCCTATCGACGCTGGATTATCCCGGCAAAGATTTGCACATCGCCCATGCGCCTGATCCGTTGATCGTGGGGGGCGCGAACCATGTGATCCACCGCTCGGATCATATTCTGGGCAGCGCGTTGCACCCGGATATGCGCAAGGCCCGCGATGCAGAGCGGCCCGTATCGAAATAAGCGATGGGGAAGACCAAGAGTGGAAGCCGCTATGATGAATGGCGGCTTTTATTTTGTGCCGCTCTATAGCGCGGTCAGCATCAGGTTCACGGAAAGTAACGCCACCAATGCACCGGCGGTTATTTCCAGCGCAGGCAGGGCTAAGCGCAGCAGGCCCGGTTGCTGTGTGCGGGCCAAGGTGGATTCGCGCAGCAGTACCGATCCGATCGCCACGGCAACCGTGACGGATGCGGTCCCCAACCCCATTGCGAAAGCCCCGGCAATACCGATCCAGTCCAGATCCATGCGCCATGTCAGGATCAGCAAAAACAGCGCCCCGGTGCAGGGCCGTATTGCGACGGTGCCAATCAGGATCAGTGCCTCGCGCAGCGAATGCACCTCTGCGGCCTCTTCGGCTGTGGGGCCATGTTTATGGCCACAGCCACAGGTGCCGCCGTGGTCATGGTGGTGGACATGCGTTTCAGGTTGCCGCGCCCGAATAGCCTTGCGCAACCGTCCCAGCCCGCGCAGCAACAGCCACAGACCGACCACCGCAATCAGCCCGTAGCTGGCCGGGGCCAAGACAGCCTCGGCGGTGGCGACCATGCGTTCACGCGTCCAGTTCAGGGCGAAAACCCCGGCATAGACCATTGCCACCGCTGCGGCTGCCTGTGCCAGTGACGACGCCACGGCCAACCCGGACAGGCGCAGCAAAGGCACCCGCCGCCCCAGCCCGTAGCCGCCGATCAGCACCTTGCCGTGTCCCGGTCCTGCGGCATGGAAAAACCCATAGGCGAAACACAAACCCAGAAGCGCGGTCATCGCGGCGGGATCGCCAGATTTCAGCCGCCGCAACGCACCTGCCATTGCGGTTTGTACCTCGCGTTGGCCCGTGGTGGCCCAGCGTTCCACCTGTATCATTCCCCCCATCGGCCACAGCCAGATCGCCAGCGCCGCCATCAAACCGAGTGCCAGAACAGGCAGAAGGAGGGTCAAGCGTCCTGACATGTCACCGTGACCGTATCGGCAAAGGCTTCACCGACTTCGGGATAGTCGTCCTCGGAATAATTGCCTTCTTTCAGCTTGGTTTCCACCAAGGCAAAGGCGGCGTTTTCATCCGCGACTGTCAGCGCGGTGCGGCAGGCATCGGGGGTTTTGACTCCGCCCGTCAGATCATAGGCGGTATAGAATGTCGGATCATATGCTTTTAGCACCAACTGGCTTTGTGGCTGATCGAAGCGGCGGATATGGCGCGTGATGATTTTGCCATCGGCAAACCGGGTGTCCAGCGGTTCGGGCGCGCTGAGCCGGACAGGCCCGTCCGGGCCAGAGGCATAAAGATCGCCTTCGTAGCCTTCGACCCAGTGCATGTCGAACCCGGTCAGTCTGGCCTGTTCTTCGGGGGTCAGAATGCCATCATAATCGCCGTCCAGTTCCATATCTTCCAGCACCAGAAGGGAATACAGATCGTCATAGCTCCATTGGACCTCGACCCCGGTGGCGTGGCCGCGATCATCGGTCAGAATAGTCAGGGATGTGGCAACAAAAATATGGGGATGCGCGAATGCCGGTAGTGGCACGCACAGGGCAAGGGAACAGATCGGGGCAAGCAGGTAGCGCATGTGACGGATGTAGCGCGGCGCAAGGACGTGGAAAAGGGCGGAAATCGTTGTAAATTTGGGTCTTGGCGGGTCTTTGCCTGTGGGCAAGCGATGTGCCTGCGTCTGTTTCCGCCCGCACCGTAGTTTTCCGGTGCCTGCCGCGTGGCATCTTGCCTGCTTCCTTTGCGGGGGCTACG
Source organism: Thalassovita litoralis (assembly GCF_900182725.1). GTDB lineage: Bacteria > Pseudomonadota > Alphaproteobacteria > Rhodobacterales > Rhodobacteraceae > Thalassobius > Thalassobius litoralis. The sequence goes on along the minus strand of NZ_FXTO01000011.1, from coordinate 6,153 downwards.
GCAGGGTATGGATACGCGTATGAGTTATTTTCAACACGCCCGCGCCGTTATGGTTCTGGGCCTTCCGCTGATCGGCAGCCATATTGCGCAGTTTGCGATTTCGCTGACCGATGCCATCATGCTGGGATGGTATGATGTTCAGGCGTTGGCCGCACAGGTGCTGGGCGGGATGGTGTTTTTCGTTCTGTTCCTGATGGGATCGGGATTTGCCTGGGCGGTGATGCCGATGGTGGCCGAGGCCGAAGCCGCAGGGAATACCACCCAGGTTCGCCGCTTCACGCGCATGGCGATGTGGATTTCGCTGCTGTTCAGTGCGGCGGTGATGCCGTTGATGATTTTTTCGGAACATCTGCTGCATGTGCTGGGGCAACCGCCGCATATTGCGGCTTTGGCTGCGGATTATCTGGTGATCGCGGGGTGGGGGATCATCCCCGCCTTGCTGGTTATGGTGCTGAAATCTTATCTGGCGGCGCTGGAGCGGACCCGCGTTGTACTGTGGGTCACGCTAAGCGCCGTGGCGGTGAATGCGGTGGTGAATTATGCCCTGATCTTTGGGCATTGGGGAATGCCGGAACTGGGTATTCGCGGGGCGGCGATTGCATCGGTTGCCGTTCAATTGGTTTCGGGGCTGTTGTTGGGCCTGTATGCGGCGTGGTCCACAGCTGAACATCAGTTGTTCATCCGCTTTTGGCGCCCGGATTGGGAAGCCTTCGGACAGGTCTTCCGGCTGGGCTGGCCGATTGGCGTGACAAGTCTGGCCGAGGTGGGGCTGTTTGCTGCGGCTTCGACTATGATGGGGTGGCTGGGGGCTTTGCCGCTGGCGGCGCATGGAATCGCGCTACAGATCGCGTCATTGACGTTCATGGTGCATCTGGGCCTGTCGAACGTGGCCACCGTGCGGGCAGGCCGCGCGGTGGGGCGCGGTGATCTTGTGGATCTGAAACGCGGCGGTCAGGTGGTCGTGGCGTTGTCTCTGGTCGTGGCTGCGTTGACCGTCGTGGCATTTCTGACCATCCCAGAATGGATGATGGGGCTGTTTTTGTCCCCGGAGGAACCGGATCGCGTGACTGTGATCGCGCTGGGCGTGCCGCTGCTGGCGGCGGCGGCGCTATTCCAACTGGCGGATGCCGCGCAAGTCATGGCATTGGGCCTGTTGCGCGGGGTAAAAGACACGCAAGTGCCCATGATCATTGCCGCCGTATCCTATTGGGGGATCGGGATGCCGGTCAGCTATCTGCTGGGCTTTGTTCTGGATTGGCAGGGGCCGGGGGTCTGGCTGGGGCTGGCGGTGGGGCTGGCCTGTGCCGGTGTGTTCATGACCGTGCGGTTCTGGGGGTTTGCCGTCAAGCGCGTCGCGGCGGCCTGATATCGTTCAGGCCGCGCGGCACGGCGGGGGGCGTGCGCAAGGCGCGGGATGCCGGGATCAGCTTTTTTCGTCTTTTGCCAGACGATCCGCCTTGCGGCGGACCAGAACGCCCCGCAGATCGTGCATGGCCAGCAGCAGCGTATTGGTCACGCGTTCCAGTTGCGCATCTGTCGCCCGCGATTGCGCCCAATGCGAGGTTTGGTTCAGGTGGTCTACCGTCCGAAGAATATCCTCGATTTCGCGCTTGTTCAGGACTTTCTGGCGGTCATCCATCCATTCCTTGATGGCGGTTACATCCGCGTCAGACAATACCCGGTCGCCTTGTGGTTTGATTTCGCCGTTACGGATGTTCACGGTTGCGATCTGGTCCATGTCAATGCGGCGTTGCCGGTTTTCAGCATCCACCCGGAACACGAAGGCGCCATTGTCGCGCACGCGAAAGAAATAGTCGGGCAAGTCTGTCATTGGTTTTGATCCTCGTTTTCCAGTACCCGCAGCAAAGACCCGTCAGGGTCTACCAGTGCAAACATGCGCGGGGCGTTGGGCAGCTTGAATGCGCCGGTCAGTCGGGGAATTGATGTGTTGTCGCGCGGAATATCCAGAGTTTCCCATTCCGCCAGCATCGTATCAATATCATCCAGTCTGATGCAGGCACTGAACCAGCTGGACCATTTATCCACGTCGGGGTGCGGGAAAAACTCCAGCTCCAGCGCCCCGCGTTTCAGGATAAGCCAACCCTCGTCCTGAAAGTCTACGGCGAACCCAAGGTCGCCGTAGAAGGATATCGTGCGTTCAAAATCCGAAGAGGGCAGGTTCGCCGTGATCCGATTGTGCGTCATGTCAATGCTGCGCAGAAGCCCTGGATGCGGCTACACGCCTCTTGCAGTTGGTCATCCGAGGTGGCGTAGCTGATGCGGAACGCAGGCGACAGGCCAAAGGCTGCGCCGAACACCACGGCCACGCCGGTATCGTTCAGCAATTCGGTGGCGAACACCTCGTCATTGGTGATTGTCACGCCTTTTGGGGTGGTTTTGCCGATCAGCCCGGAAATGAAGGGATAGACATAAAACGCCCCTTCGGGGGTGGGGCAGGTGATGCCGTCAATTTCATTCAGCATCCCAACCACCAGATCGCGGCGGCGGGCGAACATGACGTTATTGGGGGCGATGAAATCCTGCGGGCCGTTTAACGCCTCGACTGCGGCCCATTGGCTGATCGAACAGGGGTTCGATGTGGATTGGGATTGCACCTTGCGAATGGCCGCAATCAGCGTTTCCGGCCCGGCGGCGTAGCCAATGCGCCAGCCGGTCATGGCATAGGCCTTGGACACACCGTTTACCGTCAGCGTCCGGTCATACAGGCGGGGTTCCACCTGCGCGGGGGTGCAGAATTTGAAATCGTCATAGGCCAGATGTTCATACATATCATCCGTCAGCACCCAGACATGAGGATGACGCATCAGCACATCGGTCAGCGCCTTCAGTTCATCCCACGAATAGCCCGCCCCGGTGGGGTTGCTGGGGGAATTGAACAGGAACCATTTGGTGTTGCGAGTGATCGCCTTTTCCAACTGGTCAGGCGTGATTTTGAAATCGTTTTCCAGCGTCGCTTCGACAAAGACGGGAATACCGCCCGCCAGAAGCACTATATCGGGATAGCTGACCCAATAGGGGGCGGGGATGATCACCTCGTCGTCATGATTCAGGGTGGCCATCAGGGCGTTATAAAGCACTTGTTTGCCGCCGGTGCCGACCGTCACCTGTTTCGGGGTATAATCCAGCCCGTTGTCGCGTTTGAACTTGGCGCAGATTGCCTGCTTCAATTCGGGGATACCATCGACAGCGGTGTAGCGGGTTTTGCCTTCTTCGATTGCGCGGATGCCCGCAGCGCGGATGTTTTCCGGCGTGTCGAAATCCGGTTCCCCTGCGCCCAGCGAAATCACATCGCGGCCCTGTGCTTTCAGGTCCATAGCCAAATTGCTGACGGCGATCGTGGGCGACGGTTTTACGCGCGCAAGTGTCTGAGACAGGAAAGACATGGGTAGACCTTTTGGGTTGGAATAAGGGGAATTTGTAATCCTAGCCTGCCTGTCATAGGTTGCGCGGTACAGCCGATCAAGTGGGATCGGCGGAAAGGAAAAACTATGTCACCCCAGGATCACGACGATTGGTACGGACCCGAAGCGGCAACATTCGGCGACCGCGTTGCAGCGGCACGCGAAAGCGCGGGCATGACACAGAAACAACTGGCGAAACGGTTGGGCATCAAGCTGGGTACGTTGCGCGATTGGGAATATGATATTGCCGAACCGCGCGCGAATAAGCTGACGATGATGGCGGGATTGTTGAATGTTTCGGTTGGGTGGTTGCTGACGGGCGAAGGCGAAGGTGTGTCACCGCCGCTTGACGATGCGCCGCTTTCGCCTGATATCAACGCTCTGCTGATCGAACTGCGCGACCTGAAAGGACAGATTTCAGGCGCGGCGGATCGGATTGGGCGTTTGGAAAAACAGCTTCGGCTGAAACTCAAAGGGGAAGACGCATGAGCGTAGCGCCATCTGGGGAAACCCACGAAAACCGTCTGAAACGGCTTTCGATGCGGTCCATGCGACGTGGGATCAAGGAAATGGATATTATCCTGTCACGTTACGCAGATGCGAAACTGGCGGCGATGTCGGATGATGAGCTGACAGAATATGATGCGCTTTTGTCGGAAAACGATCAGGATTTATATCAATGGGTGTCGGGGCAGGTGATCCCCGATGCGCGGTTCGCCGGATTGATCGGTGACATCCGCAACCTGATCGGTGCGGCGGAATAATTCGCATTTTAGCCATCCGCCCAAGTTTAACCGAATATTGGGGAATGATGCGCAGTCTCTGGCTCGGAATACACCCGGACGGAGATCAGGATGAGCATACATAACCCCATCAGCACCGGCGACCGCGCCGCTTTTATGGGCAGCTACCTAGAGGCGCTGGCGCTGGTCGAACGGCTGCACCGACTGCTGTTGGATGTGATCAAGGATGAATTTGAACGCGTAGGCGTGCTTGAAATCAACGCGGTTCAGGCTTTGTTGTTGTTCAATATCGGCGATAACGAAGTGACGGCGGGCGAATTGAAAACCCGTGGATATTATCAGGGCAGCAACGTCAGTTATAATCTGAAAAAACTGGTGGAAACCGGATTCATGCACCATCAACGGTGCGAAATTGATCGCCGGTCTGTGCGCGTGCGCCTGACCCAGAAGGGGCGGGATATTCGGGATGTGATTTCAGAACTGTTCGCCCGCCACGCCGAAGGGCTAGAGGCCAAGGGCGTTCTGGGGCCGGACGGAATTGCAGAGATTACCAATTCATTGCGGCGGGTCGAACGGTACTGGACCGATCAGATACGCTATATCTACTGACAATCGTCATGCAGGGAAGGCACCTAAAATCCTTTGCCATATTTGATCCGCAGGGGGGGCGTGAAAAAACAGTGCCGGGATTTTCACGCCCCCTTGCGGACAAAGACATGTTTACCAGTGGCCGGTATTTTCCATGCTGGCCCACGGTTCAGCGGGGGCTTTCGCCTCGCCTGCCTGTAGCAATTCCACCGAGATGTTGTCGGGCGAGCGCACGAATGCCATGCGCCCATCGCGGGGCGGGCGGTTGATCACAACGCCATTGTCCTGCAAATGTTGGCAGATCGCATAAATATCTTCGACCTCATAGGCCAGATGCCCGAAATGGCGGCTGTCGGATGGCAGCCCTTCGTCCCCGTCCCAGTTATAGGTCAGTTCGACCGGGCATTCTTCTTGTCCTTCGGGGGCCATGAAGATCAGGCTGAAGCGGCCTGCCTCGCTTTCATAGCGGCGGGTTTCTTTCAGCCCCAGCAGCGCATAGAATGCCATGCTTTTTTCCAGATCCTTCACCCGGACCATCGTGTGCAAATACCGTAGTTCCATTGGTTTACCCCTCGTTCCTGTCCATGTTGGCCGCAGTCAGAAGCGCGAAACGAACCCCAGCGATACCGACATTTCATTTGTCTCGAACCGGCTGACATTTGATCGCGTCTTTTGCGCCTGTATCTTCAAAGACGGCACGAAGCCCGCATAGTCAAGCTGTTCAAATATGAAATCTGCGCTTCCAAACAGGGTCCGGTCTTCGCGCCCGCCGGGAACGATGAATGGCCCCACCCGGTAATCGTAGTAATCCCCCAACGATCCGCCGATGCTCATCGAAACTTTGGCTGGCCCCAGTTTTTGCGGTAATCCATAGGCCAGATAGACCGTGCCGCGCCGCCGTTTGGCATTGGTAAAATCACTGTCCACCATCTGCAAAGCCAGCCCATATTGAAGCGTAGCCCCGGTGTTCAATTCCCGCGCAACCCGTGCGCGCAGGTCGATCTGTGTCAGTTCCACGCCACCGGATGCGGCGCGCGCGTGTTCTAATCCCAGCGATACTTCGGCCTGATGTCCCGCTGCCAGCGGCCACATGCGTGCAACCCCCAGCCGTAGCGCATCCTGATAGGCCGCGCCGCCATACCAGGACTGGCTGATAGCCCCGTCCCACGTGATCATCCCCCGTTCTTTCCCCAAAGCAATGCGGTGTTCCAGCCCAAGCTCCAGCTTGCTGTAAGCAAAGTCAGCGTTGCGGGCGGTGGGAGCCTGTGCCTGCGCTTCGTCTGACAGGGCAACGCGGCTTAGGCTCAGGACTCATAACCAAAACATGACTGTTGCGGCGAGAGCGATGGCCGAGAGGAAGACTTCGGGGCAGCGGTCATATCGGGTGGCGACCCGCCGCC
>NZ_FXTO01000010.1 GCF_900182725.1 Thalassovita litoralis | reverse complement strand
GGCGGCGGGTCGCCACCCGATATGACCGCTGCCCCGAAGTCTTCCTCTCGGCCATCGCTCTCGCCGCAACAGTCATGTTTTGGTTATGAGTCCTGAGCCTAGATACTTTTCGGGTATGTATTACGTTTATTAAAAATGCAAATTAAATATGAATAGAGGATAAGGGTTGGGGAAATACAGCCTTAGAATCACAATAAAATTTCCCCTTATGAGTTTATTGCGAAATCGCTATGTGAACGGATCAAGGCTTTTCACGGCTTTCTGGTGATCTCAATTCCGACCGATTGCTGTGAAAAGGCAATGAACCGATAACAATCCTCTGGCAGGCTTTCTTGTAGGGCCTTCCATTCATGATGCCGCCAGCCGGGATAGCCGTACAATTCGTCAAACAGCAGGATACTGCCCACGTCCAACCGGGGCCGCAGGGCATCCAGTACAAAGCGGGTGGGCGTATAGGTATCCAAATCCAGACTGGCCAAGGTAATCTTCTGATCGGGGTGGTCCTGTAACCAGCCTGGAACCGTGTCCTGTACCCAGCCTTTGACCAGTTTCACGTTCGGTTCAACCTCGGGGAGGTGGCCGTTCAGCGTGAACCGCCCGGCCTGTCCGCCCTTGGCGTGGCCGGTCCAGTCCTCTTCCAGCCCTTCAAAGCTGTCAAAGCCCCAGACCGTGCCTTGCTTGCCCAGCAACTTGGCAAACAGATTGACACCCACGCCCTTCCAGACACCGAATTCCACGAACAGGCCATCACAGCCCGTCCGGTCCACGGCCTGTTTCAGGCAGTACTTACGGATGCCGCGCTTTTCGGGGAACAGCATGGCTTTGGTCATCTGCTCCCGGAAGGTTTCGAAACTGTCGCGGATCGAATCGTCGACCAGCAGATCAATCGGAGAGGCGCGGCCACCCTGTTCAGCCATGTGTCAGCCCCCGACTTTCAAGACGATTTTGCCGATGTGGCCGCTGGCTTCCATATGGGCGTGCGCCTTGCTGGCATCGGCCAAGGCGTATTCGCTGTCCATCACCGGGCTGATTTTTCCAGCATCCAGTAGCGGCCAGACCTGTTCCCGCAGGCTGTCTGCAATCTGTGCCTTTGCCAGATCGCTTTGGGGGCGCAGGGTGGACCCTGTGATCGTCAGCCGCCGGGTCATGAGCTGGGCAAAGTTCAGTTCAACCTTTGGCCCTTGCAGGAATGCAATTTGCACCAAACGCCCGTCATCGGCCAAAGCACGGATATTACGGGGAATATACAGACCGCCGACCATATCCAGAATAAGGTTTGCGCCGCCTTCGTTGCGCATGACATCTACGAAATCCTCTTCGCTGTAGATGATGGTTTTTTCCGCGCCCAGTTTCGCGCAAGCGGCAGCTTTTTCCTGACTGCCGACGGTAACGAACACGCGGGCGCCGAATTCACGGGCCAGTTGGATCGCCGTCGTGCCGATGCCGGACGATCCGCCGTGGATCAGGAACCGTTCACCAGCTTTCAGCCCGCCGCGCTGGAACACGTTAGACCAGACGGTGAAAAAGGTTTCAGGCAGGCAGGCGGCCTCTTTCATGGACATGCCCTTGGGGATGGGCAGGCAATGCGCGGCGGGGGTGGCGACATATTCGGCATAGCCACCACCGGGCAGCAAGGCACAAACCTGATCGCCGATGGACCAGCCGCTGACGCCTTCGCCCAAGGCAACGATTTCACCCGAGGCTTCCAACCCCGGCAGGTCGCTGGCCGTGGGGGGCGGGGCATAGGAACCCGCGCGTTGCAGCGCGTCGGGGCGGTTCACCCCGGCATAGGCCACCTTGATGATGACCTGCCCGGCTGCGGCCTGCGGCACAGGGCGTTCGCAAAGTTTCAGCACATCGGGGCCACCTGCTTCGGTGATTTCCACCGCCCGCATCATATCGGTCATCGTCGTCTCCTTATTGTCCGCCGTGCGTGTGGCCCGGCCTGTCATTACGTGCGCCCGATGGCGCCTTGATCTGGTTCAGAATGGCCGTTGGTCCGGCCAACAGTGCGGAAAGCGCCTTGTTGTTGCGCACGCCTGCCTTGAATTTTTCAAACCGCATCACGTCGTCGATGCGGCGGGACAGGAAATCCCATGTCGCCTGATGATCCGGCGAATCATCCCCCAGCCAATACAGCACGGTCGCGCCATAAACCCCGCTAAGCGTGGCGCGTTTGGTGTACCAGTTCACATCGTCTGACGTGTCGCCCAGCGTGGTCCAGATCAGATCGCAGGTGTTCCAGATTAGCCGCGCGCCATCGGCGGCGTATTTGGGCAGGGCGAACAGGGTGCTGCCGCGGCGCACGGCTTCTTTGTCATCGGCGGCTTCGATCCGGAACCGGATCAGGGCGGCAACCTTTTCGCTGTAACGCAGGGCAGACAGGTCTGTAACGCTGGCGCGTTCGATCATCAAACGGTCGCCCCGCTGGTGATAGGCCACTGCCAAATCCACTGCGCCGCGTGGGCAAATTGCACGGGCCACCGCCATATTCACGCCGCTGTCTTCGACTGCCGCGCGAAACGTGTCTTCGGTCCAGCCGTCGAACGCGACATGGATCAGGGCGGCATCCAGCAGGGTTTCCTTCAGATCGGGGGCGGTCATGGCAGGCTCCAGTTTTGCTGTTCGGACATACCCTAGACAAATAGGGCAAGCTTTGCTATATGGCCACTTCCTGCAAATCCTTGCAACTCAACTTAGAAAGGTGGTGAAAACCACATGCAGGTAAGCGTTCGCGACAATAACGTCGATCAGGCACTTCGTGCCCTGAAGAAAAAGCTGCAGCGTGAAGGCGTGTTCCGTGAAATGAAGCTTAAGCAACATTTCGAAAAACCGTCCGTCAAAAAAGCGCGCGAGAAAGCTGAAGCCGTTCGTCGTGCCCGGAAACTGGCACGCAAGAAAGCACAGCGTGAAGGTCTTCTCTAAGATCTCCTCTCAGCTTGGATGCTAAAGACGACCCCCGCGGCCCTGCCCGGGGGTTTGTCGTTTCTGGCATAAGGATCAAGCTGTTGTGTAGGGACGTCACGCCATCGGTTTGCGGGCGTTCAGGGCGGCGGTAATTGTGCCGTCATCCAGATAATCCAATTCCCCGCCAATCGGCACACCCTGCGCCAGTGAACTCAGCGCAACGCGGCCCTCTAATTGATCCGCGATATAATGGGCGGTGGTCTGGCCGTCGACGGTGGCGTTCAGGGCCAGAATAACCTCGGTCACGGATTCGGTTTGCACGCGGTCCAACAGGCGGGGGATTCGCAATTCATCCGGGCCAATCGAATCCAGTGCCGACAGGGTGCCGCCCAGCACATGATAGCGTCCTTTGAAAACGCCGGATCGTTCCATTGCCCACAGATCGGCCACGTCTTCGACCACGCACAGGATGCCATTTCCCCGCGCGGACGAGGCACAGATGTCGCAAATATCGCCGGTGCCGATATTGCCGCAATTCAGACATTCGCGGGCATTGGCAGCAACGGTTTGCATCATATCGGCCAGCGGAGCCATCAACAGGGCGCGTTTGCGGATCAGATGCAGCACCGCACGCCGGGCCGAACGCGGACCAAGGCCCGGCAGCTTTGCCATCATGTCAATCAGGGCATCTATGTCGCGGTTACTGCTCAACCTGTGGCCTGTGGATGGGGTGGGATATCGAGTATTTTTGGCAAGATGAAAGGGGCGGGGTGCGCCCCTTTCGGATCATCGGATCAGAACGGCAGTTTCATATCCGCAGGCAGGCCCAGACCTTCGGTCAGCTTGGCCATTTCGGCCTGTGCAGCTTCGGCGGCTTTGCCCTGTGCATCCTTGATAGCCGCCAAAATCAGGTCTTCGACGACTTCTTTGTCATCGGCGTTGAAGATCGACGGGTCGATGTCCAGCGCGGTTAGTTCGGATTTCAGGGTGCAGGTCGCCTTGACCAGCCCGGCCCCGGATTCGCCGGTTACGGTCATGCTGGCCATTTCCTCTTGCAGGGTGGTCATTTTGCTCTGCATGTCCTTGGCCGCTTTCATCATCTTGGCCATATCGCCAAGACCGCCGAGTCCTTTTAGCATTTTATGTCTCCGTCATCTGGGGCGGCATCGGGGCCGCATGGTGGCGTTTGGCCGGGTGTTAAGCATATAGGGGCTTAGAAGGCGATGGTTAATCTTCCTCGAACGGGTCCCATTCATCCTCGACCTCTTGCAGGGCGTCGGCCTGAGCTTCGGCGGCGATGTCGTCATAAGATCGGACTTCGGTGACTTTTGCCTTGGGGAATGCCGCCAAAACCGCCTGCACCATCGGGTGTTGGGTGGCTTCCTGTTTCAGGGCCAGATCGGCGGCATCGCGTTTTTCAGCGATGGTTTCACCGCCGCCTTCCTGAACCAGCGTCACGACCCAGCGATTGCCGGTCCAGCGTTGCAGGGCGCTGCCCAGACGCGGGGCCAGATCGTTCGGGGCTTTGTCCGTGGGCTGGAATTCAATACGACCGGGGCGGTAGGCGGCCAGTCGAATGCCGGTTTCCACATCAACCAGTAGCTTGGCATCGCGATTGATGCGGATCAGATCGACCACATGTTCAAAGCTGGGATAGCGGGCCAGCGCCTGTTCGGTGTCCTGTGCCAGCGCCATGACCGGGCCGCCACCACCGCCGCCATATCCACCGCCGCCGGGGCCGGGGGAATAGGCCTGGGTCATCTGACCACGCGGGGCCGCATTGCCGGGCGCTGGCATTCCCCCGCCACCGCCGGGATTCGGCGCTGGTGGGGGTGTCGCGTCTTTCAGGCGGCGTACCAGATCTTCGGGGGTGGGCAATTCGGCCACATGTGTCAGCCGGATCACTGCCATTTCAGCGGCCATCATCGTGTTGGGGGCGTTGCCCACTTCGTCCAGCGCCTTTAGCAGCATTTGCCACATGCGGGTCAGGGTGCGCATGGACAGGGATTTGGCCATGTCCTGACCGCGCGCGCGTTCATCGGGCGAAACGGTGGGGTCTTCGGCGGCTTCGGGGGTGATCTGGACCACGGAAATCCAGTGAGTGATTTCCGCCAGATCACGTAGCACGGCCATCGGGTCTGCACCATCGGCATATTGTGCGCCCAGTTCTGTCAGCGCCCCGGCAGCGTCGCCTTTCATAATCAGGTCGAACAGATCCAGCACGCGGCCCCGGTCCGCCAGCCCCAGCATGGCGCGGACCTGATCGGCGGTGGTTTCGCCCGCCCCGTGGGAAATCGCCTGATCCAATAGCGAGGTTGCATCGCGGGCCGAACCTTCGGCGGCGCGGGTGATCAGGGCCAGCGCGTCATCGGTAATGTCGGCATTTTCAGCTCCGGCGATTTTGCGCAGCAGGGTGATCATTACCTCGGGCTCGATGCGGCGCAGGTCAAACCGCTGGCAGCGAGACAGAACCGTGACTGGCACCTTGCGGATTTCGGTGGTGGCAAAGATGAATTTCACATGGGCTGGCGGTTCTTCCAGCGTTTTCAGCAGCGCGTTAAAGGCGCTGGTCGACAGCATGTGAACTTCGTCGATGATATAGATTTTATAGCGGGCGCTGGCGGCGCGGTAGTGGACGCTTTCGATGATTTCGCGGATGTCGCCCACGCCTGTGCGGCTGGCGGCGTCCATTTCCATCACATCGACATGGCGGCCTTCCATGATGGCAACGCAATGTTCGCATTTGCCACAAGGTTCGGTGGTGGGACCGCCGGTGCCATCGGGACCGATACAGTTCATCCCCTTGGCGATGATCCGGGCGGTGGTGGTTTTCCCGGTGCCGCGAATCCCGGTCATGATAAATGCTTGCGCGATACGATCCGCCGCGAACGCGTTTTTCAGGGTGCGCACCATAGCATCCTGACCGACAAGATCGGCAAAGGTTTCGGGCCGGTATTTACGTGCCAGAACCTGATAGCCGGGGGTGGGGGTGTCGGTCATGCCTGCGCCTGTGGATTCGGAAGTTTGGGCTAAACTAAGCATCCCGGCGCGGCACGTCCACCGTATTGCCGCGGCATGTGGGCCAGCGGCGGGACAAAGGGGGAAAACACGCCGGTCTTTTTCATATCCAGCCGGATACAAAGGCGCTACGTTGGCGGGATTACATGAAAGAAAGTTCGACAGGATGCGTTTAAAAGGTGTGCGGGGCAGCCGCAACATAGAGGACCGCCGCCGCAGCGGTGCCGGGGGAAAGGCCAGTATTGGTGGCGTGGGGCTGCTGATTGTGCTGGCGATCGGGTATTTCGCTGGGATTGATGTGTCGCCATTGCTGGATGGGCAGATGGGCGGCCAAAGCACGGCCCCGCGCGAATTGAGCGCCGAAGAAGAAAAAGCGGCTGAATTTGCGGCGCAGGTGTTGGCGACGACCGAAACCGTTTGGACCGATGTGTTCGCGGAACAGTTGGATGCGGAATATGTGCCGCCGGTGCTGGTGCTGTATTCCGGTGTGACCCAAAGCCCCTGTGGCGGGGCCAGCGGGGCGACCGGGCCGTTTTACTGCCCTGCGGATGAAAAAGCATATCTGGACACCGATTTTTTCGCCACTTTGGCGCGGCAATTGGGGGCCAGGGGGGATTTCGCGGCGGCCTATGTGATTGCGCATGAAGTGGCGCATCATGTGCAGAATGAAATGGGGATTTTGCCGCAGGTGAATGAACTGCGCCAACAGGTCAATGCTGCGCAGGCTAATGCGCTGACGGTGCGGCTGGAATTGCAGGCGGATTGTCTGTCCGGGGTCTGGGCGCGGAATGTCGACGGGATGCTGGAACCCGGCGATCTGGAGGAGGCGCTGAACGCTGCCCGCATGATCGGGGATGACCATTTGCAAAAACGCGCAGGTCAGGTGCCGCAGCCGCATACGTTTACGCATGGCACATCCGAACAGCGATCCCGTTGGTTTGCCAAAGGATACAAAGGCGGTAAAATCAACGCGTGTGATACATGGAATGCACGTCAGTTGTAGCCTAAAGCTGAAGGGGATGGGGCTGTACGCCCGCACATGTCAGAGGAGGTGACAGTGCCGGATTTCGTCATTCATGCCTTGCAGGTGGGCGAGGGGATTTTGGCCTTGTCGCCATTGCCCGGTCGCGGCGGTGACTATGACGCCGATCTGGAACATCTGCGCGAATGGCAGCCCGCGATGCTGATCACGCTGACCACCGAGGTAGAGATGGTGGAAAAAGGTGTGCGACATCTGGGGCAGGATATTCAGGATCGGGGCGCGCGGTGGGTGCATTTGCCGATCCGCGATTTCGGGATTCCCGATGCCGAAGTCGAAGAAAAATGGCCCGAGGTCAGCCGGATTGCCCGCAAGGCGCTGTCCGGGGGCGGGCGGGTGCTGATTCACTGTATGGGCGGCTGTGGTCGATCTGGCATGACGGCGCTGCGGCTGATGGTCGAGGCCGGGGAAGACCCGCAAGCGGCACTGACCCGGTTGCGCAGGGTGCGTCCCTGCGCAGTGGAAAACGATGCACAGATGAAATGGGCGGTTACTCCCACTCCATCTGGCTGAACATTTCCTGTGCGTTGCGGCGGGCCAGCGTGTCGAAATTTTCCAGATAGGCAAAGGCGGATTGATCTACATCGACCGAACCGATGATGTCGCCGCCTTCGTCGATATAGTCCCGCATCTTGCTGCGCAGATTGTCCAGATAGTCGCGGGTGTCACGGGTCGCGGTGGCCAGATCGGTGACAGGGCCGTGACCGGGAACCACGTGATCCGGGTGCAGCGCGGCCAAGGCGTCGAACGCGTCCAGCCATGTGGCCCCGCTGGAAAATTCCATCACGCCCAGAATACGCCGGATATAAACGATATCGCCGGTAAAGACGGTTTTCGCGGCAGGGTGCCAGACAAACGTATCGCCCGGCGTGTGGGCCGCTGCCACATGCGACAGGTGCAGCGTGGTGTCCCCAAGGCTAAGGTCGTATCGTTCGTCGAATGTGATGTCGGCATAGGCGGGCGTTGTGCCCGAAAGTTTATCGGCACCAATCAGTGCAGTCAGTGCGGTTTGCTGCATCGAGGCGCGGGCGGTCTGATCGGCCACCGCATCGGCCGAGGCAATGATGGTTGCGCCCTGCTCTTTCCAATAGGAATTGCCGATCCAGCGATGATCCTGCCCGCCGGTGTTGATCACGAATTTCACGGGCTGATCGGTCAGGCTGCGGATCAGGGTGTGGATTGCCTGCGCCCCCTGATAGCTGCCGCCCGCGTCAATCAAAATCGCGCCTTTGGAGGTAACAATCAGCCCGTGGGTGGAGTTGTTCCCCAGATTTTCCGGGCTGCGGTTGCTGGTGGGACCAACCAGCGCGAAACTGTCTGCGGTGATCTGTGTTACGGTCATTTCCGCCCGGACGGGGCCGGTCAGCAGGGTGAATAGCAGGATCAGGCTGGTTAAAATGCGGGTCATCGGCGCCTCCCTTCGCGTGATGCAGGCGCCGATGTTTGTATGTGTGCGGCATTTCAGGCAATTGGCCGGATTGTCGCGCAACAGATTGGTCAGTCTTCACCACGGCGGGCGCGTTTGGCCTTCATCGTGTTGCGGACATGTTTGCTGAACTTGCGGCCACGGGCGCGGGATTCCGCCACGGTTTCGGAATTGCGGGCGTCTTCGTCTTTCAATTTGCGCCAGCGTTCCAGCCGGTCCTGATCCAGTTCCCCGGCATCAATTGCGGTACGAACCAGACAGCCCGGTTCCGACTGGTGTTGGCAATCTGAAAATTTGCACCCTGCCGCCAAATCGGTGATGTCCGCGAAAAGCTGATCAATCCCGCCAGCTGCGTCATGCAGGGCTAGTTCGCGCATACCGGGCGTATCCACCAGCCAGCCCCCGGCGTGCATCCGGTACATGGATCGGGCGGTGGTGGTATGGCGGCCCTTGGCATCATCTTCGCGGATGTCACCCACGGCCAGATCTTCGCCGGTCAGGCCGCGCGCGATGGTGGATTTACCCACGCCGGACGACCCGACCAAGGCCACGGTCTGCCCGGTGCCGCAATAGGGTTCCAGCTTTGCGATATGGGCCGGGTCTTTGGCATTGATCGCCAGCACGTTGGCATCGCGATACAGGGCGCGGGCGCGGTCCTGATAATCCTCGGCGCTGTGGTCTTCGGGTTTGTCGGCCTTGGTGATCACGATCACGGGGGCAATCCCGGCCTCGATCGCGATGGCCAGATAACGCTCCAGCCGCGCCTCATTAAAGTCGGCGTTGCAAGATGTGGTGATGAACAACGTGTTGATATTCGCCGCAATCAACTGCGTGTCTGAAATCAACCCGGCGGATTTACGCGAAATCAGCGTGCGCCGATCCAGACGGCGGGTGATCCTGTCGCCGTCGGTCAGAACGAAATCGCCAACGGCAAATTCGCTGGCGACATGTTCGCCGGTCAGTGCCAGATCGTGCCGTGCCAGATTGGCGGACAGCGCTACCACATCCCGCCGCCGGACTTCGGCAAGGCGCATGGGGGTTTGGGTTTCAAATTCGTCAGGGGAAAGCTGGCCGGTGAAATGCTGGGTCCAGCCAAGGGTTTTCAGATCGGATGTCATTGGTTTGCCTTGGAAAACGCGAAAAAGTCCCCGATGCCGAAGATGCGGCAGGGGCGAATGGTTTCGGGCAGTCCGGGAATGGCGCGTGCCTTAGGTTGCGGCGGCCCGAGGGGTGCGAACGACAAACATCAATGACCCTCCGTGGCGGCTGTGGACGATAAGGCGAATTAGGTGAGAGGCTGGACAACGACCCAAGCGGGACTCGTTACGGCTGCTTCCTTCCGGACCTGACCGGGTTGGCGAGGAGCTTGCCCGCGCCAACCTCTCAGGCGTTCATATAGGGGGCGGGGTTCGGATTCGCAAGCGGCCTGTCGCAAGCGTGTCATGTTGGCTGCATTTACAGATTTAGGCGATAGCGGGCAAAACCCCGTGGACCCGTTCCCACGCGTTCCAGTGGTAGCGGTACATCCTGCACGAAGTCCTGCGCGCGGGGCGAGGTTCGCAATAAGGCGCTGGTGTCCGGCATCGCTGCGAAGTTCCAGTTTAATGTGGGACGCGGGTCCAATACCTGTTGTTTGCGCACCCAATCCGTCAGGATGGTGCGTAAATCCTCGGTCGGGATGGGGACCTGAATGCCGGGGCCAGTCCCGGCAAAAGCACCACCGCCCCCCGCCCGAAAGCTGTTGGTGGCAATCAGGAACATGTCCGTGGGCGCGATTGGGCGGTCGGCGTGGCGCAGATCGCGAATCCGGTGGGTATCCGGGTGCAGCAGGCAGCCGTCTAGGGCAAACCGGCTGGGTTGGCTCAGATCAAGGGTGAAATCCACACCCAGAATGAACCCGCTGTGATAGCTTGGAAAATCCCGGTTCAGCAGCATTTGGTCTTGCTTGCCGGGGTGCAGTTGATTGAACTTGCCCGCGGCGCGTTCCAGCCAGTCCTTTATCTGTGCGCCGGTCACTTTCAGAATGCTAAGCGCATTTGGAAACGGATAAAGATCGGCCAGATTGCGCAGGCTGACGGGACCGGCGGCGACCATGGTGTAATTATCCGGGCCGGGGTGGCCGCCCGCGCGGAACGGGGATGCTGCCGCCAGAATTGGCAGGTCTTGCGGCCCCAGCAGAGCAACTGCCCGGTCGCGTTTGGCCATCGCCACAAGACGCGAGGCAGGATCGAAGCCGACAAAGGTGAAATAGGTATGCAGCGGTTGCCGGGTCTGGGCAACAGAGCGGCGGATATGGGTTAGTGTCTGGTTGTGGTCCCGTTGCAGGGCTTGCGGCACGTCAGGGGATGTGGCGGTTTGCATTGAAATCGGTCGCAGTGCAGACCGATGACGGCGCAGATACCAGCGTTTGGAAGCGTCCTGCGCCAGCGCCAGGTCAATCATACCAAGATCCGATCCCCAAAAGCCTGCCATAACGGCGGGTTTGCCGTGGATCGTGCCGTTCGTGGGGTCTACGTTCGGTAATTCCTGAAAGGCGGGATCGGGAAAGCGCCGGTGCTGGTGGCCGCATAGCACGACATCAATGCCGTCGATCGCGGCCAGCGGAATGCTGGCGTTTTCCTGATTTGATACATCTTGCGAGGCGCCGAACCCGGAATGATTCAGTGCGATAATCAGGTCGGCCCCTTCGGCCCGCATTTTTGGGACATAGGCGCGGGCAGCTTCGGTGATGCCGCGCATGAACAGGCGGTTTTCCAGATGGTGCCGATCCCAGATCGCTATTTGTGGTGGCGCGAAGCCGATTAGCCCAATTTTAATCTGCCGCACCTGTCCCAACGCGTCACGCACCTGCCGATCCAGAATGACATAGGGCGGGAATAGGGTTTCGTCCTGATCCGGGGTGTCGCCCAGCCGTGTGGCCGCATTGGCCAAAACAATTGGAAACCCGGCCCCTGCGGTGACTGCTGTCAGAAAGCTCAGCCCATAGTTGAACTCGTGATTGCCCACGGTGCCGCCATCATAGCCCAGAAGATTCATGGTTGTGATTGACGGATGCGTCGGGCCGCCCTGGGGGTTGTTTTCCGCGAACAGGTCGCCCAGCGGGGTGCCTTGCAGGAAATCGCCGGTATCCAGAAGCAGGGAATTAGGTACTTCGGCGCGAGCCAGATTGATCAGGCCCGCCACCTGAATTTGGGTCGGGGCTGTCGGTGAAATAGTTATAGGGCAGTAAATTGACGTGTACGTCCGTGGTTTGCAAAAGGCGAAGATGGGTTTCGTCGCTGGCGACGGGGAAAGGCGTTGGGTGAAACAAAGGCTGCTCGGGAGAGTTCATTTTTAGTTTAATCGCCTATAGGTTGAGTCGCTGCGCGCAGGAGTTCAAGAGCCGATACAATTTGGCAAAAAATTTTGGTGGTATTGCAGCGCATTTGTGACGGGACCGGACCCTTTCCGCGTCAGAAATGGATTTAGTGGTGAAATCCCCCCGGTTTTTCCCGTAAACCCGATGCGGGAGATATGGAGTCGAGCGGAATGAAATTTGCAGAGACAGTGACCTTTGGCGGATCGGGGCTGGATCGCGCAGCCGAGTGGCGGGGCGATACCGCTGCGATAGAAGCGGCACGAACCGATGTGAACGCTGTGGCGGTGGTGATGTGGCGCGGCAAACCGCTGGTCGTCTGGGGGATGGGTCAGACTGTTGAACTGGCACGGCTGCCGTTGGATCATCCGGTTCTGGCCGAGGCACAGGGCAACCCGCCGATTTTTTTGGGCCGAGAGGAGACAGGGCCGGTTTTCGCCTATGAGATTTCGGGCTGGGACCCTGACGATCTGGATCAGGCGCAACTGAACAGCTTTATGGATCGCAGCGAGCAGCATCATCCCAGCCTGCCGGAAACCCATCTGTTTTCGGAATTGCGTGGGATCATGACGCAGCTTTCAGCACGGGATGCCGAACTGGCGGCGATGGCGCGGGCGGTGTTTGCGTGGCATCGGTCGCATCGGTTTTGCGCCATGTGCGGGGCGGAAAGTGAAATTGCGATGTCTGGATGGCAACGGAATTGTCCGTCTTGCGGTGGGCAGCATTTCCCGCGCACGGACCCGGTGGCGATTATGCTGATCACACAGGGCAATGATGTGCTGATGGGGCGGTCGCATGGCTGGCCACGGGGGATGTATTCCTTGTTGGCCGGGTTTATCGAGCCGGGCGAAACCGTCGAAGCCGCCGTGCGCCGCGAGGTCTGGGAAGAAGCAGGCGTGCGCGTGGGCGAGGTTGGATATCTGGCCAGTCAGCCTTGGGCGTTTCCGGCGTCTTTGATGATGGGGTGCCGGGGGCAGGCCATCAGCCGTGATATAAATATCGACCCCAAGGAAATCGAAGACGCCCGCTGGTTCAGCCGCGAGGAAATCATGTTGGCGTTTTCCGGGCAGCACCCAGAGTTGATGCCCGCGCGAAAAGGTGCCATCGCGCAGTTTTTGTTGCGGAACTGGCTTGCTGATACGCTGGATTGAGGCGACACTGCGCCGCAACGGGCGGGCAGTTTACGAAAACAGGATGATTTATGGAATTTTCGACCAAGGCAGATATTGAAGCACCGGCAGAGTATGTTTTTGATTGCCTGTCCGATTTCCAGAGTTTCGAGAAAGCGGCCCTGCGGCGCGGGGCGGATGTGCAGCGCGTTGATGGCAATGCCGAACTGGGACTGGGCGCACAATGGCGGGCCGAGTTTAATTTTCGCGGGAAATCGCGCGAGGTGCTGGTGGAGTTGATCGAGTTTCAGACCCCGGAACTGGCGACTTATAAGGCGACCGGGCAGGGGATCGAAGCAACGATGCGGGTTGAGCTGATCCAGATGTCAAAAGACCTGACGCGGATGACTTCGACAGTGTCGATGGAGGCGAAAACCCTGCCTGCGCGGTTGCTTTTGCAATCGCTGAAACTGGCCAAGGGGCAGATTGGAAAAAGGTTCGACGGTATGATGGTGGATTACGGTCGACAGTTGGAAAAACGCTACAGCAAAATCAGCTAATCCGAGAGCTATTCCGGGACAGGGCGCGGAGGAACCGCGCCCTGTTGTTTGGATCGGGATGCGCCGCCCCGCGTCAGTGGTGGCGCTGTGCCGCGGGATAGACGCCCAGAATTTCGGTGTTGGTGGTAAAATACCCCAATTCGTCCAGCGCCAGTTTCACGTTGGCATCGTCGGGGTGGCCTTCGATATCTGCGTAAAACTGTGTGGCGGTGAATGATCCGTCCACCATGTAGCTTTCCAGTTTGGTCATGTTGACGCCATTCGTGGCAAAACCGCCCATCGCCTTGTACAGCGCGGCGGGGATGTTGCGGACCTGAAAGACAAAGCTGGTCATCATGCCCTGATCGCCCCGG
This sequence comes from Thalassovita litoralis, assembly GCF_900182725.1. GTDB lineage: Bacteria > Pseudomonadota > Alphaproteobacteria > Rhodobacterales > Rhodobacteraceae > Thalassobius > Thalassobius litoralis. The sequence goes on along the minus strand of NZ_FXTO01000010.1, from coordinate 98,721 downwards.
CGGGAATAGTCCGGCTCACGGCTCATCAGCAGGAAACGGGTGGTGTTGTTGCCGTGGTCTTCGATATGGCGGGCCATCACGTCCAACCCATAGATTTCCCCCGCCAGTTCGCTGGCCAGCGCGGCCACTGTCGGATCGCCGCGTTCGGCCACTTCGCGCGCGGCGCGGGCGTTATCGGAACTGACCCTGCCAGTGATTCCATGTTTTTTCAGGAACCCGGCACATTGCGGCAACAGCACCAGATGCGAATGTGCTTCTTTGATGTCTTCCAGCCGGGCGCCGGGAACGGTCAGCAGGTTGATGTGAACGCGGACGAACGCCTCGTCTATGATATGCAGACCGCTGTGGGGTAGCAGCCGGTGAATATCCGCGACCCGGCCATAGGTGGTATTTTCCACCGGAAGCATGGCCATATCCGCGTCACCGCTGTTCACAGCGTCGATCGCATCTTCAAAAGTCCGGCACGGAAGGGCCTCCATCTCGGGGCGGGCCTGACGGCAGGCCTGATGGGAATAGGCCCCCGGTTCCCCCTGAAACGCGATGCGATTGGTCATTTTCGGTCATTCCTGTGGTTTTTTATACCCATTGGGCGATTGGTCGCGGAAACTACACCTTGCGTAAGGCAAGGGGAAGCGGATACATACGCGCCGACAGACACGAAATGAACGGGCGAACCATGTTTGACACGATGACCCTTACCAAAGTCGGCGGCGCGCTCTGCGGCTCGCTTCTGGTGTTCCTGCTGGGCAACTGGGCGGCGGAATCGCTGTACCATGTAGGTGGCGGCGGTCACGGCGACGAAGTGCATCAGGCCTATGTGATCGACACCGGCGATTCCGAAGCGGATAGCGGCGCTGAAAAAGAAGAAGGCCCCGACTTCGCAACCCTGTATGCCGAAGCTGATGTAGCTGCCGGTGCCAAGGTGTTCTCGAAGTGCAAAGCTTGCCATAAGATCGAAGCTGGCGTGAACGCAACCGGCCCGTCGCTGTACGGCGTTGTTGGGCGGAACGTGGATGCGGAACCCGGCTTTGCCTATTCGGGTAAGCTGGAGGAAGCCGCCGATGTGTGGACCCCGGAAAACCTGAGCCATTTCCTGGAAAACCCCAAAGGGTTCGCACCGGGTACGAAAATGTCCTTTGCCGGTCTGAAGAAGATCGAGGATCGCGCGAACCTGATTGCTTATCTGGATACGCTGGATAACTAAGTTCGCTGTTTAGGCATTAGGCAGAGATTCCAAAGGCCGTTGCCCGCGAGGCGGCGGCCTTTTTGCTGTCTGGGTGATCGCAGGCGCACAAATCCCGGTGAGGATCGGGAATAGCCGCTTGAACATGATCCACCCGGCCCGGTAGCTTGGCGTAACAGTCGCCAGACCGGAACGACGAGGAGGAAGAGCATTTGACACCCCATCGGCCCCGCGCCCGCGCCACGACCCGCGTATTGGTGCGCTCGTTTCCTTTGTCGGCTTGGATGGCCGCGATGGTTTTGACACTGGCCGCCGCGTTGGCTGCCCTGCCTGCGAAAGCAGAGGAGGTCATCAAAAGCCACGGCTATTCCTATTTCGGTGATCTGAAGTACCCGGCGGATTACGCGCATTTCGACTATGTGAACCCGGATGCGCCGAAAGGTGGGGAAATCGCCCTGTGGGCGCCGGGGACGTTTGATTCGATGAACCCCTACAGCCGCAAGGGCCGCGCGGGGCGCTATAGCTGGATGGTCTACGAAAGCCTGTTGGGCGAAGAACCTGCCGCTGGTGGCGGCGCCCCGGCGGATGTGTATGGCGAAAGCTATGGGTTGTTGGCCGAAAGTCTGGAATATGACGCAGGTAAAACTTGGGTCATTTTCCACATGCGACCCGAAGCCCGGTTTTCGGATGGTGCGCCGGTGACGGCGCATGACGTGGTGTTTTCCCATAACCTGTTGCTGGAACAGGGATTGCCGTCTTATGCGCAGGCCGTGAAAAAGCGGGTGCTAAGCGCCGAGGCGCTGGATGATTATACGGTGAAATTCACCTTTGCCACCGGGATTTCGCGGCGCAGCCTGATTGATCAGGTCGGCGGTGTGCCGGTCTGGCCTCGTCACTGGTTTGAACAAACCGACGCACGGCTGGATGAACCGCGTATGGACGCGGCACCGGGGTCTGGTCCCTATATGCTGGACAGTTATGAAATTAATCGCCGCATCGTGTACAAGCGGAACCCAGATTACTGGGGCAAAGATCTGCCGATCAATGTGGGGCGGCACAATTTTGACCGGATCAGGATCGAATATTTCGGGGATGATTCGGCTGCGTTCGAGGCATTCAAGGCCGGGGAATATACGTTCCGCGCCGAAGGAAATTCCAAACAATGGGCCACGGGCTATGAATTCCCGGCGGTGCAAAAAGGGTGGGTGAAACTGGAAACCCTGCCGGATGGCACCCCGCCGGACCCAAGCGGAATCGTGTTCAATCTGGGCCGCGAGATTTTCAAGGATAAGCGTGTACGCGAGGCGGTGTCGCTGGCCTATAATTTTGAATGGACCAACCAATCGCTGCAATACGGGCTGTTCAAGCAGCGCAATTCCTTTGTCGAAGGGTCGCATCTGGAAGCAAAGGGCGTTCCCACTGGCAAGGAACTGGAGCTGCTGAAATCGCTGGGTGATCTGGTGCCGCCTGAACTGCTGACGGAACCGGCTGTGATGGCGCATACGTCAGACCCGGATCGTCTGAAGGATCGGCGCAACCTGCGCAAGGCGATGAAGCTGCTGGATCAGGCCGGTTGGCCCGTGGGCAGCGACGGAATGCGCCGGAACGCCAAAGGTGACTTGCTGACCGTTCAATTCCCGATTGCGACCAGCGGATCGGCGACGCTGGAAGCGGTGGTGGAAACCTTTGTGCAGAATTTGCGGGCGATGGGGATCGACGCGAAGTTTGAAAAGATCGACCCGTCACAATACACGCTGCGCACGCGCGACCGTGATTACGATCTGGTCTTTGACGGCTATCGCACCTTTCTGGATACCGGCACCGGGCTGCATCAGATGTATGGATCGGCCGAGGCGGCGTTCAGCCTGTTTAACCCGGCCGGACTGGCCAGCCCGCTGGTGGATAAGATCATCGACATTTCGCTGGAAACCACCAACGCCGAAGATCGGGATGTGGCGCTGACGGCGCTGGATCGGGTGCTGCGGTTTGAACGTTTCATGATCCCGGTCTGGTACAACGATTCCAGTTGGGTCGCTTATTGGGACATGTTCGGACATCCCGCCGAATTGCCGACCTATTCGTTGGGGGTGCTGGATTTCTGGTGGTATGACACGGACAAGGCCGCCGCTCTGAAAGCGGCTGGCGCGCTGAGGTAACGCCTGAATGGGAGCTTACATCCTTCGCCGCCTGTTGCTGATCATCCCCACGCTGATCGGCATTATGGTGATCAATTTCGCGCTGGTGCAATTCGTGCCGGGTGGCCCGATTGAACAGGTCATTGCCCAGATGCAGGGGCAAGGCGATGTGTTTCAGGGGTTCGCCGGATCGGGCGAGGATGCAGGCGCATCCGCCCCCACGGGGGACGAACAATATATCGGCGCGCGCGGTCTGCCTCCGGAATTCATTGCGCAACTGGAAAAGGAATTTGGCTTTGACAAGCCGCCGCTGGAACGGTTCCTGAACATGATGTGGAACTATATGCGGCTGGATTTCGGCGAAAGCTTTTTCCGGTCCATTAGCGTGACGGATCTGGTGCTGGAAAAGATGCCGGTGTCGATCACGCTGGGCCTGTGGTCGACGATCATCGCTTATATGGTGTCGATCCCGCTGGGGATCAGGAAAGCGGTCAAAGACGGGACCAGCTTTGACACATGGACCAGTGGGCTGATCATCGTGGCCTATGCGATCCCCGGTTTCCTGTTCGCGATCCTGCTGCTGGTGCTGCTGGCGGGCGGGTCATATTGGCAGATTTTCCCGTTGCGCGGGCTGACCAGCGACAATTGGGATCAACTGTCGTGGCTGGGAAAAATCGGGGATTATTTCTGGCATATCGCGTTGCCGGTTGTGGCCTCGACCATTTCGGCCTTTGCCACGCTGACCTTGCTGACGAAAAATTCGTTTCTGGACGAGATCAAGAAGCACTATGTCATGACCGCCCGCGCCAAGGGGCTGTCGGAAAGCCGCGTGCTATATGGCCATGTGTTTCGCAACGCGATGCTGATCGTGATCGCGGGTTTTCCGGCAGTGTTTATCGGGGTGTTTTTTGGTGGCTCGTTAATCATCGAAACGATTTTCAGCCTTGATGGGCTGGGCCGTCTGGGGTTCGAGGCCGCCGTCGCCCGCGATTATCCGGTGATTTTCGGGACGCTGTTCATTTTTGGCCTGATCGGGCTGGTTGTCGGTATCCTGTCGGACCTGATGTATGTGCTGGTGGACCCGCGCATTGATTTTGAACGGAGGGAAGGCTGATGGCATTGTCCCCGCTGAATCAACGCCGCTGGAACAATTTCAAGCGCAACCGCCGGGCGTTCTGGTCCTTGATCGTCTTTTCGGTGCTGTTTGGGCTGTCGTTGTTTGCCGAATTTATCGCCAACGACAAACCCATTCTGGTGCAATATCGGGGGGAATATTACGCCCCGATTTTCAAATTCTACCCGGAAACGCAGTTCGGGGGGGATTTCCAGACCGAAGCCGCCTATCGAGACCCCGAGGTGCAATGCCTGATCGTGTCCGGCGGGCTGGAGGACTGTTTCGACGACCCCGACGGGATTATCGACGCCATTGGAACGGGTAGTTTCGACACCAGCACCGAAGGGTTCCAAAAAGGTTGGACGCTGTGGCCGCTGATCCATTATTCCTTTGACACGGTGGTGGATCGTCCCGGCGCGGCCCCGTTGCCGCCCAATGCGCAAAACTGGCTGGGCACGGATGACACCAAGCGCGACGTGGTGGCACGGGTGCTGTATGGGTTCCGGCTGTCGATCCTGTTTACGCTGATCGTGACCACGCTGGCATCGGTCGTGGGGATCGTGGCGGGGGCGTTACAGGGCTTTTTCGGAGGTTGGCTGGACCTGATTTTCCAGCGCGTGATTGAAATCTGGGGCGCGACACCATCGCTGTATGTGATCATCATCCTGTTTGCTGTGCTGGGGCGCAGTTTCTGGCTGCTGGTGTTCATTACGGTGTTGTTCGGCTGGACCGCACTGGTGGGCGTTGTGCGGGCTGAATTTTTGCGGGCGCGCAATCTGGAATATGTCCGCGCGGCGAAAGCGTTGGGCGTGTCCAATACCGTGATCATGTTCCGCCACATGCTGCCGAATGCGATGGTGGCGACGGTCACGATGCTGCCCTTTATCGTAACCGGAACCATTGCCACGCTGGCCAGTCTGGATTTTCTGGGATTTGGTTTGCCGTCCTCGGCCCCGTCCTTGGGGGAACTGACCTTGCAGGCGAAGCAGAACCTTCAGGCACCTTGGCTGGCCTTTACCGCGTTCACGGTTTTCGCGGTGATGCTGTCGCTGTTGGTGTTTATCTTCGAAGGGGTCCGCGATGCGTTTGACCCCAGAAAGACGTTCCAATGAACGCCGCAACCTGTTCATCGGCGCTGCAATGCAGGCTGAACGGTATGTTCGGCACGCTGACCTTTGTCAGCGCGGCGGCATTGGCGTGGGTGCTGTTTGACAGCGGTTTGTCGGGTATGGCGATGATGTTGCCAGCATTGGGCGCGGTCGGGGTGGCCGCCGCGCTGAAAATACTGGGGCGCCACCCCGGCTGGCTGTCGCTTGGCCTGTCTGTTGTGGGGGCGGTTTGGGCCGTCATTGCCTTGAATACGCTGGAGAGCCTATGAGCATTCTGGAGGTCAAAGACCTGACCGTATCCTTCCGGCAGGATGGGAAATCCCAAATGGCGGTCAAGGGCGTGTCCTTTGCGCTGGATCGCGGTGAAACCGTGGCCTTGGTCGGGGAATCCGGGTCCGGCAAATCGGTTACGGCGCTGTCCACGGTATCGTTGCTGGGCGGATCGGCGCAGGTGGGCGGGTCTGTAACCTATGACGGGCAGGAAATGATTGGCGCGCCCGAAAACCTGCTGCGCAAGGTGCGGGGTAACGACATCAGCTTTATCTTCCAAGAGCCGATGACCAGCCTGAACCCGCTGCACACGATCGAAAAGCAACTGGCCGAAAGCATCGCGCTGCATCAGGGGTTGGTTGGCGATGCCGCCCGCACCCGTATTCTGGAGTTGCTGCAAAAGGTGGGCATTCGGGACGCCGAAAGCCGTTTGGGCGCGTATCCGCATCAGTTGTCTGGTGGGCAGCGGCAGCGGGTAATGATTGCGATGGCGCTGGCGAATAAGCCCGACATCCTGATTGCGGATGAACCGACGACGGCGCTGGACGTGACCATTCAGGCGCAGATTCTGGAATTGCTGGCAGAATTGAAGGCCAGCGAAAATATGGGGCTGCTGTTCATCACGCATGATCTGGGGATCGTGAAGCGGATCGCGGATCGGGTTTGCGTGATGAAGGACGGCGAAATCGTGGAAACCGGCCCTACGGCCGAGATTTTCGCCAATCCGCAGCATCCTTATACGCAAAAGCTGCTGTCGGCCCGCGCCGTGGGGCAGCCCGCGCCGGTGCCGGATGGGGCGAAAACGCTGATTCAGACGGATGAATTACGGGTTTGGTTCCCGATCCAACAGGGTTTTTTCAAAAAGGTCGTAGGCCATGTGAAGGCCGTGAATGAGGCGACAATCAGCGTGCGCAGTGGCGAAACGCTGGGGATCGTGGGCGAAAGCGGATCAGGAAAAACCACGCTGGCGCTGGCGATCATGCGGCTGATCGGGTCCGAAGGGGGCATTACCTTTGACGGGCAGGACGTGCGCAAATGGTCGACCAGCCAATTGCGGGCCTTGCGCAAGGATATGCAGATCGTGTTCCAAGACCCGTTCGGCAGCCTGTCGCCGCGCATGACCTGCGAACAGATCATTGCCGAAGGGCTGGGCGTGCATCGCATAGATGCCGGGCGCAGCACCCGCGATCTGGTGGCCGAGGTGATGGAGGAAGTGGGCCTGAACCCGGCCATGATGCACCGCTATCCGCACGAATTTTCCGGCGGGCAGCGGCAGCGTATCGCAATTGCGCGGGCGATGGTGTTGCGGCCCCGTCTGGTGGTGCTGGACGAACCGACCAGTGCGTTGGACATGACGGTGCAGGTGCAGATCGTGGACTTGTTGCGTGATCTACAGGTGAAATACGGGCTGGCTTATTTGTTCATCAGCCACGATTTGAACGTGGTCCGCGCCATGAGCCACAAAATGATCGTGATGCGCCACGGCGATGTGATCGAGGCGGGCGCGGCACAAGATGTATTCGCCAATCCGCAGACGGATTACACCCGCAACCTGTTGGCGGCGGCTGATCTGTCATGACCGCCCGCCTGACTGCCCGGTTCTGGGTCGATGCCTATCTGATGCGGTTGCGTCTGTATGATATTCCCGCCTTCGTGGTGAAACACGGGGACGATACGGCAGGCGCGGTTCTGGTGAAACTGAACACGCTGGACGGCGCGGCGGTGGTGTATCAGCGGTCCTTTGATTTGCTGAGCGGTGAACGGGTCTGGATGGAACTGACCGCAGGCGAAGAACGGGATGTGGATGCCGCGATCCTGAAACAGCGCGGGTTTGACCCGGATTTGTGGGTGATCGAGGTCGAAGACCGTGCCGGGCGGCATCTGCTGGACGAACCGGGGCTGGAATAGCGCCGGGTTCCGGGGAATAGTGGCCGCATGGAATGGCGGGATCAGGGCATATTACTGGGTGTGCGCAGGCATGGGGAAACCTCGGCCATACTAGAGGTATTCACCGAAGGGCACGGGCGGCATGTGGGCGTCATGCGCGGGGCGACCAGCCGCAAGATTGCGCCGGTGTTGCAGCCGGGGGCGCAACTGGACCTGACATGGCGGGCGCGGTTGGACGATCACATTGGCAGCTATACGGTGGAACCGCTGCGCAGCCGCTCGGTGATGGCGATGGCGGATCGGTTGTCCCTGGCGGGGCTGAATGCTGTGGCGGCGCTGCTGATGTTCCTGCTGCCGGAGCGAGAGGTGCATTGGTCCCTGTATCGCCGGACCGAGGCGTTGCTGGATATTTTGGACGAGGTACAGGTCTGGCCGCTGGCCTATCTGAAATGGGAAATGGCCCTGTTAGAGGAATTGGGTTTCGGGCTGGACCTGCGCAAATGCGCGGTGACGGGCAGCCGGGATGATCTGATCTATGTGTCACCGCGCACCGGGCGGGCGGTGTCGCGTCAGGGGGCGGGGGATTGGGCGGATCGGCTGTTACCCCTGCCGCTGTGCATGTTGGGACAGGGCGGGGCGTCCGATACGGAAATTGCTGATGGATTACGCACGACGGGATATTTCCTGATGAACCGGCTGGCACCGGAACTGGGGCATAAACCCCTGCCCGAGGCCCGCCAGCGGTTCATGGATGTGTTCCTGCGTCGGTTAGCGCAGGGCCAGCACCAGATCGACAAGTGATCCCATTGCATTGGTATTGTCGGCTGAATCGCGTGACGATAATTCCTCCATCCCGATGTCGGCGGCATAGATGATCCGCGCCCATTCCGGGTTGGTGATGCCGGTTTCGTTCAGCAGGGTTTCCAACTGGGTCAGACGTTGCCCGTCGACATGGGCCAGCCGGTCGGCCACCATCGCATTCGCCCGCGCCCATGCCCGGATTGCAGTATCCAGCCGCACACCGCCCAGCGTTTCGCTGCGATGGGCTGCAACGATCTGACTAAGCCGCCGCAGTTTGGCAACGGGGGTGGGTTCGGTTTCCAGCGCGGCGGGAATATGGCTGGTGGCTTGTTCTGCCCACAGGTCCAACATGGCCGAATGAAAGGCCGGAACATCCGCGAAATGCCAGTAGAACGATCCCTTGGTCGTTCCCAGCCGCCGCGCCAAGGGTTCGGCTTTCAAGGCGTCTGGCCCGTCCTGTGCAAGGGCGGCGAAACCGGCAAGCAGCCAGTCGGTCTGGGAAAGGCGCGGTTTCTTTGTCATGGTTTCGGGATACGCGGAGTCCGATCATTTCGCAAATGCAGAAAAATCTTCTGCGGCAAAAGGGGGCGGGGGCGTGACACTCTTGCCCGGAAAATGATGACGGTCCTGTGACGAAGCGCTGTTTAATCCGGCGGAAAATGCCGCTTTGTGGGATTTCAACGGACGGGATGATCAAAAAACGGGCAAAACCGGGGGTGAGGGTAAAGTTTTTCACGCGGTCAAATTTTACCAGTTGATAAAAAATGAAACCGTGAAATAGTGAATCGCAAAAAAACACCAAGCACAGCGGAGGTTGAAATGACTTCAAACACCCTGACGCCAGGTATTGCCGCAGGGCGACTGCCGGGCGAAGATTATTCACGGAACTTTGCGGATTTGCATCCGGTTCTGGACGATCACGAGGCATTGGTTGCGGCGGATCGCTGCTATTTTTGCCATGACGCGCCCTGTATGACGGCCTGTCCGACCAGCATCGACATCCCGTTATTCATTCGCCAGATTGCCACCGGCACACCCGAAGCGGCGGCGAAAACCATTCTGAACCAGAATATTCTGGGCGGTATGTGCGCACGGGTTTGCCCCACGGAAACCCTGTGCGAAGAAGCCTGTGTGCGTGAGACCGCCGAAGGTAAGCCGGTACAGATTGGCCGGTTGCAACGCTTTGCCACCGATACGCTGATGGCGGCGGGGGTGCATCCGTTTGAACGGGCGGCACCGACCGGCAAGGCGGTCGCTGTGGTTGGGGCCGGGCCTGCGGGGCTGTCCTGTGCGCACCGTCTGGCGATGCACGGGCATGACGTGACGGTGTTTGATCCGCGTCCCAAGGCGGGCGGGCTGAATGAGTTTGGCATCGCCGCCTATAAATCCGTGGATGGTTTCGCCGCGAAAGAGGTGGATTGGCTGCTTCAGATCGGCGGTATCACGGTGGAAACCGGGCAGGCGCTGGGCGCTGGGCTGTCGTTGGAAAAACTGAAAGCGGATCACGATGCTGTCTTTCTGGCAATCGGGTTGGCTGGTGTGAATGCGCTGGGCGTCGAAGGCGAGGACAAGGACGGCGTGGACGACGCGGTGGAATTCATCGCGGACCTGCGTCAGGCCGATGATATGAGTACGGTGCCGATTGGCCGTGATGTGGTGGTCATCGGGGGCGGAATGACCGCCGTGGATGCTGCTGTGCAGGCCAAACTGCTGGGCGCGTTGAACGTCACGCTGGTGTATCGCCGGGGCAAGGACCGGATGAATGCGTCTGTATTCGAGCAGGATCTGGCAGCCAGCAAGGGCGTGCGGATCATCACCAACGCATCACCCAAGGCTGTCATCGGCAACGGTGCGGTGCAAGAGATCGAATTTGAATACACCGATGACGATCTGGCACCGACCGGGGAAACCTTCCGTCTGGCGGCGGATCAGGTGTTCAAGGCGATTGGGCAAACGCTGGGGCGGACTGACCTGCCGGAACTGGACGGGCGCAAGATCGCTGTCAATGACACGGGCCGCACCAGCATGGCGGGCGTTTGGGCCGGTGGCGATTGCGCCAGCGGTGGCGATGACCTGACCGTGACCGCCGTGGCCGAAGGGCGCGATGCCGCCGAAGACATCCACGCCACGTTGATGGCGTAAGAGAGGGAGATAAGCAGATGGCCAATCTCGCAAGCGAATTCATCGGGATCAAATCCCCAAACCCGTTCTGGCTGGCCTCGGCCCCGCCTACGGACAAGGAATACAACGTCCGCCGCGCCTTCGAGGCCGGTTGGGGCGGTGTCGTGTGGAAAACGCTGGGGTCCGAAGGGCCGCCGGTGGTGAACGTCAACGGCCCGCGTTATGGCGCAATCTGGGGGGCGGATCGCCGCCTGCTGGGGCTGAACAACATCGAACTGATTACGGACCGCCCGCTGGAAACCAACCTGCGTGAGATCAAATCGGTGAAGCGCGATTACCCTGACCGGGCGCTGATCATTTCGCTGATGGTGCCGTGCGACGAAGATAGCTGGGCCGATATTCTGAAGCGGATCGAAGATACCGGGGCTGATGGGGTCGAACTGAACTTTGGGTGCCCGCATGGGATGGCCGAACGCGGCATGGGTAGCGCCGTGGGGCAGGTGCCTGAATATATCGAGATGGTTACGCGCTGGGTGAAGAAGCACAGCCGGATGCCTTGTATTGTGAAGTTGACACCGAACATCACGGATGTGCGCAAACCCGCCGAGGCGGCCAAGCGGGGCGGGGCGGATGCTGTCAGCCTGATCAACACGATCAATTCCATTACCTCGGTCGATCTGGATGATTTCGCGCCTGAACCAACGATTGACGGCAAGGGGACGCACGGCGGCTATTGCGGACCGGCGGTGAAACCCATCGCGCTGAACATGGTGGCGGAAATTGCCCGGAACCCCGAAACCCACGGTCTGCCGATCAGCGGGATCGGTGGTGTGACCACATGGCGCGATGCGGCCGAATTTATGACCTTGGGGGCAGGTAACGTACAGGTTTGCACGGCGGCCATGACCTATGGGTTCAAGGTAGTGCAGGAAATGATTTCGGGCCTGTCGGATTACATGGACCGCAAGGGCATGACCTCGACCTCTGAATTGGTGGGGCGTGCGGTGCCGAATGTGACGGACTGGCAATATCTGAACCTGAACTACATCACCAAGGCCAAGATCAACGAGGCCGATTGCATCAAATGCGGGCGCTGCTATGCCGCCTGCGAGGACACCAGCCACCAAGCCATCGCCATGTCCGAAGATCGCGTGTTCACGGTGAAGGATGACGAATGCGTGGCCTGTAACCTGTGTGTCAACGTCTGCCCGGTCGAGGGCTGTATCACGATGGAACGCGTTGCGCCCGGCCAAGTGGACGAACGTACCGGCAAGGTGGTGCCAGAGGAATACGGAAACTGGCTGGAGCATCCGAACAATCCGGGCAATGCCTGCGCGGCTGAATAAAATACAAAGCCCCGGTTCCTGTGACCGGGGTTTTCCAAATTGTGCGCCTGCGGCGCGCTTTATAAGGATGGGTTTTCCCTGTGGGAAATCCCATCCGGTTTTGCCTTCGGCGAGGATATTTTGACCAAGAAAGAACGGTTTGGTCGGTCCGTTCAGGGGGCCAGCAATTTGCGGAATAATGTGTCCAGATAGGTTTCCGCGCCTTGGATAATGTCTTTTTCGCCGGGTGTCAGAACCGAAACCTGAGCTTCAAAATCCGCGTAGTGCTGGGTTGTGGCCCAGATTGAAAAGACCAGATGGCGGGGATCGACGCGGTTGATTTTGCCCGCATCCATCCAGCCCTGAATGACGGCGGTTTTTTCATCGAAAAGCGGCTTCAGGCCGGTTTCCAGATGTGGTGCCATCCGTGGGGCACCTTGCAGGATTTCATTGGCGAACAGGCGGCTTTCGCGGGGAAATTCGCGGCTCATTTCCGTTTTGCGGCGGACATAGGCGCAGATTTCTTCCAGCGGGTCGCCGTTGGGATTCATTTCGTGCAGCGGGTCCAGCCAGTTTTCCATCAGCTTATTCAGCAGGGTGACATGGATCGCTTCTTTGCCGTCGAAGTAATACAGGATATTGGGTTTGGACAATCCGGCGTGTTCCGCAATCTGATCAAGCGTCGCGCCGCGATAGCCGTGTTGGGAAAAAACCTCGAGCGCAGCATCCAGAATTTTCTTGCGGTTCCGCAGTTGAATCCGGCTTGGTTTTTTGGCTGTCGCGGTTTTTTCAACGCTCATTCAAATACCTTTCGGTAAAGTGCTGTAAAATTCATCGGGGCCTCTTTTAGACTATCGGGCGGGGCGCGATAGCCAAGAGTTTTCTTGACACGGGCAGGTCTGTTCGCAATCGTCACTTTACCAAATGGTAAAAAAGCAGCAAGAGGGCCTCGCTCTCCAGCCGAGCGCCGCTCTCTTGTCTGAAATGCATAACGACGAGGGAAAGAACAATGCCTGCGCCCGGTGAAAATCTGAAAATCAATGGGGACCGTCTGTGGGACAGCCTGATGGATATGGCCAAGATCGGCCCCGGTGTGGCGGGTGGCAATAATCGCCAGACGCTGACCGATGCCGATGCCGAAGGCCGCGCCCTGTTCCAGACATGGTGCGAAGACGCGGGCTGTTCGATGGGCGTGGACCAGATGGGCAACATGTTTGCGATGCGTCCGGGCGAAGACCCCGAGGCGCTGCCGGTTTATGTCGGCTCGCATCTGGATACCCAACCCACGGGTGGTAAATATGACGGGGTTTTGGGGGTGCTGGCGGGGCTGGAGCTGATCCGCACGCTGAACGATCTGGGGATCAAGACCAAGCACCCTATCGTTGCGACCAACTGGACCAACGAAGAAGGGACGCGGTTCGCGCCTGCGATGTTGGCTTCGGGGGTGTTTGCGGGAATTCATACGCAAGACTGGGCCTATGAGCGCGAGGATGCCGAGGGCAAGAGCTTTGGCGCCGAGCTGGAGCGGATCGGCTGGAAGGGCGACGAGGACGTAGGCGCGCGCAAGATGCACGCGTTTTTTGAACTGCACATCGAACAAGGCCCGATTCTGGAAGCCGAGGGCAAGGACATTGGCGTTGTCACGCATGGGCAGGGGCTAAGCTGGACGCAGGTCACAATCACCGGCAAGGACGCGCATACCGGATCAACCCCAATGCCGATGCGCAAGAATGCCGGGTTGGGTATGGCGAAGGTTCTGGAACTGGTGGATGAAATCGCGTGGTCGCATAAACCTCATGCGGTGGGGGCTGCCGGGCATATCGACGTTTACCCCAATTCCCGTAACGTGATCCCCGGCAAGGTGGTGTTCACGGTCGATTTCCGCAGCCCGGATTTGTCTGTCATCGAAGACATGGAAGCCCGCATGAAAGCTGGGGCGCAGAAGATTTGCGATGAAATGGGGCTGGGCATAGAGTTCGAGAAGGTCGGCGGTTTCGATCCGGTTGCTTTTGACGAAGGATGTGTGACTGCGATCCGGTCAGCGGCAGAGCGGCTGGGCTATAGCCATCGGGATATTATCTCGGGGGCGGGGCATGATGCCTGCTGGATCAATCAGGTGGCCCCGACTGCGATGGTGATGTGCCCCTGTGTGGACGGGTTGAGCCATAACGAAGCCGAGGAGATTTCCAAAGACTGGGCAGCAGCGGGCGCGGATGTGTTGCTACATGCGGTTTTGGAAACGGCCGAGATCGTGGAGTGAGCGGATAACGCCGGACCAAGGGGCAGCATCGTTCAAATCGTGCGAGAGCGGCCCCTTGTGTAGTATGAAAAGCAAGATGAAGCAGGGGCGCGTCCCTTGCCAACAGGGAGAGAAAGATGGGAACCAAAGTCATCAAAGGCGGCATGGTCTGCACCGCAGACCGCACATGGAGAGCCGATGTTCTGATCGAAGGCGAAACCATCAAGCAGATTGGCGAAGACCTGAAAGGCGACGAATATATTGACGCCGAAGGGGCTTATGTGATCCCCGGCGGGATTGATCCGCACACCCATTTGGAAATGCCCTTTATGGGGACCACTGCGGCGGAAACGTTCGAATCCGGGACGTGGGCGGCGGCTGTGGGTGGCACCACGATGATCGTGGATTTCTGCCTGCCGGGCGAGGATGGCAGCATCAAGAACGCGATCAACGAATGGCACCGTAAATCTGCGCCGCAGATTTGTTCTGACGTGGGCTATCACATGGCGATCACCGGCTGGAACGAGCAGGTATTCAACGAGATGAAAGACGCCGTGGACATGGGCGTGAACTCGTTCAAGCATTTCATGGCCTATAAGGGCGCGTTGATGGTCGAGGACGACGAAATGTTCGCGTCCTTTAAACGCTGCCGGGAACTGGGTGCCTTGCCGATGGTTCACGCCGAAAACGGCGATCTGGTGGCCGCGATGCAGGAAAAGCTGCTGTCCGAGGGTAAGACCGGACCAGAAGCACACGCCTATTCCCGCCCGCCCGAATTCGAGGGCGAGGCGGCGAACCGTGCAATCACGATTGCCGATGCCGCAGGAACGCCGCTGTATATCGTACATGTGTCCTGCGAACAGGCGCACGAGGCCATCCGGCGCGCGCGGCAAAAAGGGATGCGGGTCTATGGGGAGCCGCTGATTCAGTTCCTGACACTGGATGAAAGCGAATATTTCAACAAGGATTGGGATCACGCGGCGCGGCGGGTCATGTCGCCGCCCTTCCGCAACAAGGAACATCAGGACAGCCTGTGGGCGGGTCTGCAATCGGGCAGCCTTCAGGTGGTGGCAACCGATCACGCGGCCTTTTCGACCGAACAAAAGCGGATGGGGTTGAAGGATTTCACCCAGATTCCCAACGGATCGAACGGGCTGGAGGAACGTCTGGCTGTCTTGTGGACGATGGGCGTTGAAACCGGGCGGCTGACGCCGAACGAATTTGTCGCGGCGACCTCGACCAATGTGGCGAAAATCCTGAACATCTATCCCCGGAAAGGGGCGATCGTTGAAGGGGCGGATGCTGACATTGTGGTTTGGGACCCGAAAATCAGCAAGACAATCAGTGCATCCAACCATCATTCTGTGCTGGACTATAACGTCTTTGAAGGGTTCGATGTGACGGCACAGGCACGCTATACCCTGAACCGGGGCGAGGTGATCTGGGCCTGGGGCCAGAACAGCCAGCCGCAACCGGGCCGGGGGCGCTTCATTCCGCGACCGGCGTTTAATCCGGCCAGCGTGGCCCTGTCGAAATGGAAAGAGCTGACCGCGCCGAAGATGATCAAGCGTGATCCGATGAATATCCCGGCGGGGATCTGAGCCAAAGGAGCGCCCCGGTTTGGGCCGGGGCGCTACCATCTGATAAAAAACAAGACTGCGGCGTGACCGTGGCATCAAGGGACCTTGGGACATATGACCGAGACTGTAATCAGCGCCAAAGATCTGAGCCTGACATTTCAGACAAATGACGGGCCTGTACATGCGCTGAAGGATGTGAATCTGGATATCCAGAAGGGTGATTTCGTCAGCTTTATCGGGCCGTCGGGCTGCGGCAAGACCACCTTTTTGCGGGTGATGGCCGATCTGGAACAACCCACCGCTGGAACCATTACCGTGAATGGCGTCAGCCCTGAACAGGCGCGGAAATCGCGGGCCTATGGGTATGTGTTCCAGCACGCGGGCCTGTATCCGTGGCGGACCATCGGGGGGAATGTGCGTCTGCCGTTGGAAATCATGGGCTATGATAAGGCGGATCAGGACACGCGGGTAAAACGTGTGCTGGACCTGGTGGAATTATCCGGGTTTGAAAAAAAGTTCCCCTGGCAATTGTCCGGCGGGATGCAGCAGCGGGCCAGTATTGCGCGGGCCTTGGCCTTTGATGCGGATATTCTGCTGATGGACGAACCCTTTGGGGCGCTGGATGAAATCGTGCGCGACCACCTGAACGAACAATTGCTGAAACTTTGGGACCGGACCAACAAAACCATCGGGTTTGTGACCCATTCCATTCCTGAAGCGGTTTACCTGAGTACGAAAATCGTGGTGATGTCGCCGCGACCGGGGCGGATTACCGATGTGATTGAAAGCACACTGCCAAAAGAAAGACCGTTGGATATTCGGGACACGCCAGAGTTTCTGGAGATCGCGCATCGTGTCCGCGAAGGGCTGCGGGCGGGACATGCGTATGATGACTAAGGTTTACATGATCAGCGCCCCCTTGGCTGGCGCGCCGGGCGATAGCGATGGTGCAATGAGTATTTTGGGCAAGATGAAATCAGGGGCGCGCACATGAGGAAAAGCCTGTTTCCTGTCCCGACCGTGGTCGCCGCGCTTTTCGTGATCTGGTATGCGATGTCCGTGGTGCTGAACGCGCCCTGGGCTTATGACCGGGCAAAGCGGGCCGGGGTTGAATTGTCCTTTTCCGAACTTGTGGCCGATACATGGGCGCAGGACAAACCCAAGCTTCCCGCCCCGCATCAGGTGGCGGTGGAACTCTGGAACACCACGGTTGAGAAAAAGATCACCTCGAAACGGTCCTTGGTGTTCCATTCCGGGGTGACGCTGAGTTCGACCTTGCTGGGGTTCGTTTTGGGGACCGTGTTGGGGATCGGGCTGGCTGTTGGGATCGTCTATAACCGGGTGATGGACATGAGCGTGATGCCGTGGGTCATTGCCAGCCAGACCATTCCAATTCTGGCGATTGCGCCAATGATCATCGTGGTTCTGAATGCGGTGGGGATTTCTGGGCTGCTGCCCAAGGCGATTATTTCCATGTATCTGTCGTTCTTCCCGGTGGTCGTGGGCATGGTAAAGGGGCTGCGCAGCCCTGACATGATGCAACTGGATCAGATGCGGACGTGGAACGCGACCGGCGGGCAACAGTTCTGGAAGCTGCGCTTGCCCAGTTCGATGCCGTATTTGTTCGCGTCTTTGAAAATCGCGATGGCGGCATCGCTGGTGGGCGCTATCGTGGGTGAATTGCCCACGGGGGCTGTGGCCGGGCTGGGTGCGCGTCTGTTGGCCGGGTCGTATTACGGCCAAACCATCCAGATCTGGAGCGCGCTGATCATGGCCGCGGCTTTGGCTGCCGGTCTGGTGGCGCTGATCGGGGTGGTTCAGCGGGTCACTCTGAAACGGATGGGGATGGCGTGATGGGCTGGATTATCTTTGGCATTGTGGCGTGGCTGGCGGGCTGGGGTCTGAATGTGTATCTGTCCCGCCTGCCGAAAAGCCGGGCAACGGGGCTGGCCGTGCCGGTGATTTTCGGGGTCACGCTGTTGCTGATCTGGGAAAGCATCGTGCGCGGTTTCGGGATTTCCCCGGTTCTGCTACCGGCCCCCAGCGCGATAGCGGCCCGGTTTGCGGTGTCGACTGGCATCTTGTGGGAAGACTTCGTGCAGACCGTGCTGAAAGGCGCATTCAGCGGCTATGTGATCGGCTGCGGCGCGGCGGTTGTGACGGCGGTCATCGTGGATCGTTTCCCATTCCTGCGGCGTGGGCTGTTGCCGGTGGGCAATTTCGTGGCCGCGCTGCCGATCATCGGGATGGCCCCCATTTTGGTGATGTGGTTCGGGTTCGACTGGCAATCCAAGGCTGCTGTGGTTGTGGTGATGGTGTTTTTCCCGATGCTGGTGAACACGGTCGAAGGGTTGCAGGCCACGGATACCATGCAGCGCGATCTGATGCGGACCTATGCCTCGAATTACTGGGTCACGCTGCGCAAATTGCGCCTGCCTGCGGCGATGCCGTTTATCTTTAACGGGTTGAAAATCGCAACGACGCTGGCGTTGATCGGGGCCATTGTGGCGGAGTTTTTCGGATCGCCCATTCGGGGGATGGGGTTCCGTATTTCAACCAGTGTGGGCCAGTTGGCGATGGATCTGGTGTGGGCGGAAATCGTGGTAGCGGCCATCGCAGGGTCCGCAGTTTACGGAGGCGTGGCGCTGTTGGAGAAGGCGATGACCTTCTGGCATCCCTCTCAGCGCGGTTGAGCAAAGATAACAAAGCCGGATTAACGGGAAATCAACGACTAACAAGGAGAGTATGAAACATGAAAACGGTATTCAAATCGGTTGGGGTTTCGGCACTGGCCCTGTGGGCCGGAATGGCTGCGGCGGCGGATCAGATGACGTTGCAGCTAAAATGGGTCACGCAGGCCCAGTTCGGCGGCTACTATGTGGCGCTGGACAAAGGATTTTACGAGGAAGAAGGGCTGGACGTTACGATCAAACCCGGCGGCCCGGATATTGCCCCGGTACAGGTTTTGCTGGGCGGTGGGGCCGATGTGATGGTGGACTGGATGCCGTCGGCGCTGGCCGCGCGGGAAAAGGGTGCGCCGATTGTGAACATCGCGCAACCGTTCGCGTCCTCGGGTCTGATGCTGACCTGTCTGAAAGAACACGGGATCAAATCGCCCGCTGACTTCCCCGGTCATACGCTGGGAACGTGGTTCTTTGGCAATGAAATCCCTCTGTACACTTGGATGGGCAAGCTGGGTATTCCCACGGATGGGTCTGCTGGTGGTGTGACCATTCAGAAGATCAACTTCAACGTCGATCCGCTGCTGCAAAAGCAGGTCGAATGCGCCACGACCATGACCTATAACGAATATTGGCAGGTCATTGATGCCGGGCTGACGCCGGATGATCTGGTGGTTTTCAAATACGAGGACGAGGGGATTTCGACCCTTGAAGACGGTTTGTACACCACCGAAGAAAAACTGACCGACCCGGCCGAGGTGGACAAGCTGGCGCGTTTCGTGCGGGCATCCATGAAGGGCTGGAAATACGCAGAAGAACATCCCGACGAAGCGGCTGACATCGTTTTGGAAAACGACGCGACCGGGGCGCAGACCGAAAAACACCAGCGCCGGATGATGCGGGAAATTTCCAAGCTGACCGCCGGTAGCAACGGGTCGCTGGATACGGCGGCCTATGATCGGACTGTTGGCATCGTGATGGATGGCGGCGTGATCACCAAAGCCCCCGAAGGGGCATGGACCCATGCGGTTACGGATGCTGCGCTGAAATAAGTCTTTCAGGCACGGAATTGGAAAGGGCCGGTCATTGAACCGGCCCTTTTGCATTTGTCTTACTTGGGATGGTTTTCGCTGACACGTTTCAGCAGTCGGACAAGTGTGTCTTTTTCGTCTGGCGTCAGTCCCATTGTGATTTCGTCCTGAATTTCCAGCGCAATCTGCTGCACCTGATTCAGGATTTCGCGCCCCGAATCAGTGATTTCCAGAACCCGTGCGCGGCGATCGCGCGGGGAAACGGCGCGGGTGACATATCCCTTTTCGACCAGACGATCGACCACGCCGCCGATGGTGGCACGGTCACAGGCAGCCCATGCCGCAACCGATGCCTGATCCAGCCCCGGATTCATGTTGATGGCGGACATGGCCGCGAATTGAAATGGCGTAAGATCAATGCCTTCGGCGGTCATGTGGTTGTGAAATAAGGCCGTTGAAACTTGATGCGCGCGCCTGACCAAGTGTCCGGGCATGTCGTGAAACTTTGCCATTTTTCCTCTGGTTTTTTATTATAGCCGACCATATGGTCGGATTTGTGATCGTCGCCATTTCGTTTCTGCTGCAACGATATTGACATAACCCATAATAATATGAATACATATCGAATAATCGTTCAACACAAATCCTAGGGAGGAGGACCGATGTTGACCCAATTGTTCATCACTGCGGAAAATCCGCAACCCACTGTTTTGCAGCAGTGGCCGATGTGTTGCTGTTGAAAATTGGGATACGCACGCCTTCCTTTTCCCGCCAGCCGGAGTTCATAATTTGATGCGTTTTCTGGGATATTTCCGTAGCTCTTCGGCCTATCGCTGTCGGATCGCTTTTAATCTGAAGGGGCTGGAATACGAGTTTGAAAGCGTTCACCTGAAATCCGGGCAGCAAAAAGCCCCCGAGTTTGCAGCAGTGAATCCGCAGAAGCTGGTCCCTGCGTTGATTACGGATGACGGGCAGGAATTGTATCAGTCCTTGGCGATTATCGAATGGCTGGACGAAACCTATGGCGGGGCTGCGCTGATCCCGGCGGATAAGGATTTGCGGGCGCAAGTCCGTGCCTTTGCGCAGGTGATCGCCTGTGAGATTCACCCGCTGCAAAATTTGCGGGTGCTGCAATATCTGCGCAATGACCTGTCGCTGGGCGAAGATGCGGTAAACGCATGGCTGGCCCGCTGGCTGGGGGACGGGCTGCAAGCCTGCGAGGATATTTTGCAAAAACGGGGCGGTGCATCGCGGTTTTGCTTTGGGGATGAACCGGGGCTGGCTGATATCTGTCTGGTGCCGCAGGTGTTTTCTGCCCAGCGTTTCAATGTTGATATTTCGCATCTGACGCGTATCAATGCGATTTATGAACAGTGTCAATTACTGCCGGCCTTTGCGGATGCACATCCAAAGAACCAGCCGGATTTCGAGGCCTGAGGGGCCGCTGACCTGTAAGGGAGAAAAGTAATGTTTACCAAATTCACGATGCGCGGTGCAGTCGCCGCTGCTGCGCTGGCCCTGTCCGGGTTCGCTGCTCAGGCGCAAGAGGTGACGCTGAAGCTGCACCAATTCCTGCCTGCACAGGCAAACGTTCCAAAGCTGGTGCTGGATGTCTGGGCCGATAAGGTCGAGGCAGATTCCAAAGGGCGTATCAAGATCGAACGGTATCCTTCGATGCAGTTGGGCGGCAAACCGCCAGAGCTGATTGATCAGGCCATTGACGGGATCGCGGATATTGTGTGGTCGGTGAACGGGTTTACCCCCGGTCGTTTCCCCCGCACCGAGGTGTTTGAACTGCCCTTCATGGTCACGGATGCGCGGGCCGCGTCCTATGCCTATTGGAAAATGTATGAAAAGCACATGGCGGATACCGACTTCCGTTATGTAAAGGTGCTGGGCGCCTTTGTGCATGGTCCGGGGATGCTGCACACGAAAAAGCCCGTGGAAACCCCCGCAGACCTGAACGGGATGAAAATCCGCGGCGGGTCGCGTATGGTGAACCAGCTTTTGGAACTGGTGGGCGCAGTGCCGGTGGGTATGCCGGTGACGATGATCCCCGAAGCCCTGTCCAAAGGCGTGATCGACGGTGCAACGATCCCGTGGGAAGTCACCACGGCGTTGAAAGTTTCGGAAATGGTGGGCAACCACACCGAATTCGACGGCCCCGCGATTTACAATCTGACCTTTGTGCTGGCGATGAACCGGGATAAATACGACAGTCTGCCCGATGATCTGAAGGCGGTGATTGATGCCAATTCGGGGCTGGATTTCTCGATCTTTGCGGGCGGCACAATGGCCGAAGCAGACGGCCCGGCGCGTCAGGTGGCTGTCGATCGCGGGAATAACATCGTGACGGTCAGCGCGGAAAACGCAAAAATCTGGGAAGAAATGGCACGTCCGGTTTATGAAAAATGGATCGAAGACGTGAAGGGCAAAGGCATTGACGGTCAGGCCATGATCGACGAAGTGCGCGCCCTGATGGAGGAATACCAGGCGAAATAAGATCGTGCCTGGCAGCGGGCCAGCCCCTTCTGGCCCGCAAAACGATCTTAACCACGGGAGGAAAGACTAAATGAAACTATTCAAGACTGCACTGCGCACTGCGGCAGCGGCGGCTATTCTGGCTGGGACTGCGGCCACGGCCTATGCTCAGGAAGTGACGCTGAAAATGCACCAGTTCCTGCCAGCACAAGCCAACGTGCCGCGCGACGTTCTGGATGTCTGGGCTGACAAGGTCGAGGCGGATTCCAAGGGCCGTATCAAGATCGAGCGCTATCCCTCGATGCAGTTGGGCGGCAAGCCGCCGGAACTGATTGGCCAACTGGAAGATGGCATTGCCGATATCGTCTGGACTGTCGCGGGCTACACCCCCGGTCGGTTCCCGCAGGCCGAAGTGTTTGAACTGCCCTTCATGATGACCAATGCCGAGGCCACCAGCCGCGCCTATTGGGAATTCGCCGAAGCGAACATGTTCAGCACAGATTACAAGAGCTTCCAGCCGATTGCCCTGTGGGTGCATGGTCCGGGCCTGATCCATTCCAAAGCCGCGATTACCAGCCCCGCCGATCTGAACGGCGTGAAGCTGCGTGCCCCGACCCGCGTGACCAACAAGATGTTCACCGAACTGGGCGCAACCCCGATTGGGATGCCGGTGCCTGCGGTGCCCGAAGCCCTGTCCAAAGGCGTGATCGACGCAACCGTGATCCCGTGGGAAGTGACCGCCGCGCTGAAGGTTTCGGAACTGGTGGGCAACCACACCGAATTCGGGAATGCTTCGCTGTACACGACCTCGTTCATCTTCGGCATGAACAAGGACAAGTATGACAGCCTGCCCGATGATCTGAAGGCCGTGATCGACGCCAACTCGGGCGCGGATGTGTCGGCGTGGGCCGGTAAGACAATGGCCGCAGCGGATGAGCCTGCGCGTAAGATCGCGGTGGATCGTGGCAATAACATCATTCAGCTTAGCGATGCGCAGGTTGCCGAATGGAAAGCCGCAGCAGCCAGCCAAGAAGCTGACTGGGCCAAGGAAATGAGCGGCAAGGGTTTTGACGGTCAGGCGTTGCTGGATCAGGCCAAAGGTCTGATTGCTAAATACACCAAGTAAGAGCCTGCAAGCCAAAGAGAACGGTCACGGCGGGTATGATCCCGCCGTGATATCGCGTACCCTCTCTAGCCAAGGAAGAGGAACCTCATGCACCAGTTCATGAACAAACTGGCCCGGTTCATGGCCATTCTGGGCGGCATTATCCTGACCCTGTTGATCCTGCTGACCTGTGTTTCGGTCGTTGGTCGAACCCTGAACACCATCTTGCATTCCGGCGCTGCCCAATCCGTGCTGGGCGATTTCGCCAAGACCCTGCTGGACACCGGCGTTGGCCCGGTTCTGGGGGATTTTGAAATCGTCGAGGCCGGGATCGCCTTTGCCATTTTCGCGTTTATCCCGCTGTGTCAGATCACGGGCGGCCATGCGTCGGTTGATATTTTCACCTCGGCCTTTCCGGTGAAGGTGAATCGCTTCATCCAGATGGTTGTGGAAATCCTGTTCGCGGCTGCGCTGATCCTGATCGCGTGGCGTCTGTACGAAGGGATGATTTCGAAGATGCGCTATAACGAAACCACCTTCTTGTTGCAGTTCCCGATCTGGTGGGCCTATGCCGCCAGTCTGGCTGCTGCCTGTGTGACGGCGCTGGTTGCCGTTTACATGGCGGTCGTGCGCATCGCGGAATTTTTCGGTGGTCGTACCATCATCCATGTCGGCGGGGGAGCAGACCATTGATCGACCTGAGCAATCTTGAAATCGGACTTCTGTCCTTTCCTGTCCTGCTGATCATGATCTTTCTGCGGGTGCCGATCGGGTTGTCGATGTTCCTGACCGGCCTTGTCGGGCTGTACCTGATCAATAACGGCTGGAACGTTGCCTTTGCGAAGCTGAAAACCGAAACCTATTCGACCTTTTCCAGCTATTCGCTGTCGATTGTGCCGATGTTCATCCTGATGGGGCATTTCGCAACACTGGGGGGGATGTCCCAAGCCCTGTTCAAAGCGGCCGAGGCGTTTCTGGGCCATCGTCGCGGTGGTGTGGCTATGGCTGCTGTCGGGGCTTGTGCCGGGTTCGGGTCAATCTGCGGGTCGTCGCTGGCGACTGCCGCCACGATGAGTCAGGTCGCCCTGCCGGAACTGCGCCGCTATGGCTATTCGGGTGGGTTTTCCACAGCAACGCTGGCCGCTGGGGGGACGCTGGGCATCCTGATCCCGCCGTCTGTGATCCTTGTGATCTATGCAATCCTGACCGAACAGAACATTGCAAAGCTGTTTCTGGCTGCATTCATTCCGGGGATTCTGGCGGCTGTGGGCTATATGATCACCATTTCGGTCTATGTGCGTATGCACCCCGGATCGGCTGGTGTGCGTGAACCCCAACCGATGCGCGAACGGATGCGGGCGTTGGCTGATGTGTGGCCGGTGTTACTGGTGTTCATCGCTGTGGTTGGTGGGATTTATATGGGTATCTTCACCCCGACCGAAGGCGCCGCCGTGGGTGCGTTTGGCACAGGGCTGATTGCGCTGATCAATGGCGGCCTGACCCGCGTGACCTTTGTGGAAAGCTTCATCGCTACCGCACGCGGCACGGCGATGATTTTCTTCATCGTGCTGGGTGCCGGGTTCTACAACGGGTTTCTGGCGCAAAGTCAGGTGCCACAGGCGTTGTCGGAATGGGTGGTCGGTCTGGGGCTAAGCCCGTGGGTCGTGCTGTCGCTGATTCTGGTTCTGTATCTGGTTTTTGGCTGCGTGATGGATTCGCTGTCGATGATCCTGCTGACGATCCCGATCTTTTTCCCGATCATTTCGACACTGGATTTCGGCATGAACACCGAAGAAGTGGCAATTTGGTTCGGGATCATCGTTCTGATCGTGGTCGAGGTGGGGCTGATTACCCCGCCTGTCGGGATGAACCTGTTTGTTATCAATTCGATGGACCGTCTGACCCCGATGATCGAGACTTACAAAGCGGTTATGCACTTTGTCGCCTCGGATATCATTCGTGTGATCCTGCTGCTGGCCTTCCCCGGCATTACGTTGTTCCTTGTGCGGTTGCTACACTGATAACACTCTGACAAGAGTGTAAAAAATGAAACGCCCCAAAGGATGCTTTGGGGCGTTTTTCTGTGCTTGGGGTGGCAAACACGGTGCTGGACTTGTTTATGGCATATAGCTATATTCCATAACTAATAGTGGAGATAGCAATGACAGACGCAGAAGTCCTGAAGGTCGAGATGAAGGGCAACATTGCCGTTCTGACGATGAACCGCCCCGGCAAGCGCAACGCCATGAACGATAACCTGCTGGCGGCGTTGGATGGGTTCTTTTCCAACCCACCCGAAGCGGCCAAAGTGGTCGTTCTGACGGGGGTGGACGGGCATTATTGTTCCGGTCTGGATCTGAGCGAACACGTCGCTCGCGATGCCGAAGGCACGATGCGCCATTCGCGCAAATGGCACGGGATCATGGACAAAATCCAATATTCGGGTCTGCCGGTCGTGTCTGCGATGTTCGGCGCGGTGATTGGCGGGGGGCTGGAACTGGCCACCTCGACCCATGTGCGGATTGCGGAACCGTCCACGATTTTCCAACTGCCCGAAGGACGGCGCGGGATTTATGTGGGCGGCGGTGCCTCGGTCCGGGTGGGGCGTATTCTGGGCGCGGATCGCATGACTGAAATGATGCTGACAGGCCGTAAATACGATGCCGAAGACGGTCAGCGGTTGGGGCTGTGCCATTATTCCGTGGGTGAAGGCGAATCTATGGCGCTGGCAATGGAGCTGGCGGGCAAGATCGCCAAGAACGCGGGCCTGTCCAACTATGTCATGATCCACGCGCTAGCCCGGATCGAAGACATGTCCAAACAGGACGGATTCTTTACCGAAAGTCTGTGTGCCGCGCTGACCCAAACCAGCCCGGATGCCGAGGAAGGGCTGCGTGCCTTCCTTGAAAAACGTATCCCGACCTTCCGGTAAGTGGTCATGGAACGCAAACCCGCGCCCAGACCCGCACCCGTGGCCGATACGCAGCCCGGTCCTTTGGATCGGCATTTGCGCAGCTATGCAGGGTATAACCTGAAGCGGGCTTCGAACATCATGCAATCAAACGCAGCGCGGACGTTGGAACCGTTCGGGCTGCGGATTACCACGTTTTCCGCGCTTAGCGTGATCGTGGATAATCCCGACGTGACCCAATCGCAACTGGCAGCGGGGTTGAACATGGAACGGTCCAACACCGTCCTGATCATTGACGCGCTGGAAGAGGCCAACCTGATCGGGCGCTTTCGTGTGCCGACGGATCGGCGGTCTTATGCGTTGCGGGCAACATTGGCCGGGATGAAACGGCGGGATGCCGCCGCCAAGGCATTGGCCTCAGCCGAAGAGGAGCGGCTGGCTGATCTAAGCATGGAAGAACGGGCGCAACTGGTGGACCTGCTGCGCCGCATCGACCCCCTGGATTGAGGAGATCCAACCGATGACCAACGACATCACCGTCCCGCAGGACGTGATCACCGAAACGCGTGCCGACGGGGCGCTAATCCTGCGTTCATCCCACCCGATGGGGCCAGTCGCGCCCACGACAGGCGCGTGGCTGCATCAATGGGCGGATAAAACCCCGGACGCGGTATTTATCGCGGAACGGGACGGGGCAGGATGGCGCGAAGTCACCTATGCGCAAACGCTGGCGGCGGTGCGTCATCTGGGGGCGTGGCTGTTGGCGAACGGCTATGACAAAAAAGGGCCGGTGGTGATCATGTCCGGCAACTCTGTCGATCATGCGCTGCTGGCACTGGCCACGCAATATGTGGGCATGGCCAGCGTCCCGGTGGCTGAACAATATTCGCTGATCCCCGGCGCACATGACCGGCTGTTGTATATCGTTGAAAAGGTAAAACCGGGCTTGTTGTTCGTGGACGATGCCAAACGCTATGGCGATGCGATTGGAATGGCGGCGCTGTCTGGGTTCGATGTGCTGGCCAGCCAGCCCGAAGGCGCCCCGCGTGATGTGATCGCAATGACGGATGCGCTGCAAGGCGGTGCTGCGGATGTGGATGCGGCCCATGCGGCGGTGACGCCCGATACGCTGGCGAAAATCCTGTTCACGTCCGGGTCCACCTCGCATCCCAAAGGCGTGATTACCACGCATAAAATGATGTGCGTCAACCAGACCCAGATCGCGGATGCCTTTCCGGTGCTGCGGGCGCGTCCGCCGAAAATTCTGGACTGGTTGCCGTGGAACCACGTGTTCGGCGGGTCGCATAACTTTAACATGATGCTGGCGAATGGTGGGTCGATCTATATCGACGATGGCAAACCTACGGATGCGCTGTTCCCGCGTTCGCTGGAAAACATGAAGATGCACACTGGAACGCTGGCCTTTAATGTGCCGGTGGGTTTTGCTCGTCAGGTGGCCGCGCTAAAGGCCGATCCCGATCTGCGCCGTGATTTCTTTACCGGGTTGGATTTCACATTCTACGCCGGGGCGTCACTGCCACAGGAAATCTGGCAATCGCTGGGGGATATGGCACAAGAAGTAACAGGCAAAGTGCCGCTGATGGTGTCCAGTTGGGGGATGACGGAAACCTCGCCCGCCACGCTGATTGTGCATGAACGCGTGGATCGGTCAGGGATCATCGGCGTGCCGGTTCCGGGGGCGGAAATCAAGCTGCTGCCAGATGACGATGGCCGGTTTGAGCTGCGCTGCAAAGGCCCCAATATCATGCCGGGCTATTTTGAAGACGCCGAAAAAACCGCCGAAAGCTTCGATGACGAAGGATTCTTGATTACCGGCGATGCAGTGAAATTCGTCGAACCGGGAAATGCGGACCGCGGTCTTAGCTTCGATGGCCGCATATCCGAAGATTTCAAGCTGACCTCGGGAACATGGGTGCGCTGCGCCGCGCTGCGCGGGCAAATCCTGACCGCGTTGGAAGGCGTGATTGGCGATCTGGTGATCACCGGACAGGACCGCGCGGAAATCGGTGCGCTGCTGTTCCCGGCCCAGCCGCGCAATGGGCAGCCCGATCAAATCGTGACCGATGCGGATATGGTGGAAACCGTCCGTGCGAAGCTGACTGAACTGGCGGAACATGCCACTGGCAGTTCCACCCGGATCGGGCGGGCACTGATCATGGCCGAACCGCCCTCGCTTGCGGATCACGAAATGACGGCCAAGGGCAACCTGAACATGCGCAAGGTGCTGGCCCGCCGCGCCGGTCTGGTGGCCCGTATTTACGATGATGCCGATGCGGATGTGATCCGCGTCTAAGGCTTCTTTCTGATCTGAAATACTCTCTCGCCGAAGGCGTCCCGAACCCGCCTTTGGCATAACCTTTGAAAGGACAGGAATATGGTGGACATCACGAAAGTTCGTGCAATCGACTTCCACACCCATGCCGAAGAACCCTGCGGTTGTCATGCCGATGATGGCTATGACGATCTGCAATCGACGATGGCGAAATATTTCGGTGCGCCGTGGTCCCATCCGCCGACCATCCCGCAGACAGCCGCGCATTATCGCGAGCAGAATATCGCGGCGGTGATTTTCCCCGTCGATGCAGAACGCGAAACCGGATATCGCCGCTACAAGAACGAAGAAGTGGCCGAACTGGCCGCCGAAAACGATGATGTCCTGATCCCCTTTGCTTCGATCGACCCGTGGAAGGGCAAGATGGCCGCTCGCGAAGCGCGCCGCCTGATCAAGGATTTCGGCATCAAGGGCTTCAAGTTTCACCCGACGATGCAGGGGTTTTATCCCAATGACCGCATGGCCTACGAACTATACGAAGCCATCGCCGAGGAGGGCGGCATTGCCCTGTTCCACACCGGCCAGACCGGCGTGGGGTCGGGGATGCGCGGCGGCAACGGGATGCGGCTGAAATATTCCAATCCGATGTATATGGATGACGTGGCGGTGGATTTCCCCGACATGAAAATCATTCTGGCGCACCCGTCCTTCCCCTGGCAGGAAGAGGCGCTTTCGGTCGCGCAGCACAAGCCGAATGTCTATATCGACCTGTCGGGCTGGTCGCCGAAATATTTCCCGCCAATTCTGGTGAAATACTGCAACTCGATCCTGAAGAAAAAGGTGCTGTTCGGGTCGGACTGGCCGATGATCACGCCCGAACGCTGGCTGTCGGATTTTGAGCAGATCGCAATCAAGGACGAACTGCGCGAAGACATCACCAAAAACAACGCGGCCCGTCTGCTGGGCCTGATCTAAGCCCTGAACGACCCGTTTGAAAATCCCCCGTCCCGGCCTTCCGGGGCGGGGGTGATCTTTCTTTGTTCAAAAGGACCAGACATGAAACCCTATGCAGCCCCGGTGGATGATATCCTTTTTACCTTGGAACAGGTCGGGGGTGTTGCGGCGCTGCCGGATTGGGATGGCGCATTGATGCGAGAGATCACGCAGGCTTTTGCCGCCTTTGCCGAGGGCGAAATCGCACCGCTGGACGAACCCGGCGACCGGCAAGGGTGCCGCCTGAAGGATAGTCGGGTGATCATGCCGGACGGGTTCAAACGGGTTTATGCCGCCTATGCCGAACAGGGTTGGCCCGCGCTGACAGTTCCTGAAATCTATGCCGGGCAGGGGCTGGGCGGGGTGGCTTTGGCCTGCGTGTCTGAGATTTTCACCGGGGCAAATCACAGTCTGCAAATGGTGACGGGTCTGGTGCCGGGTGCGGTGCGGACCCTGCTGGACTACGGAACAGAGGCACAGAAAACCGCCTATATTCCACGTCTGGCATCGGGTGAATGGCTGTCTACGATGTGCCTGACCGAACCGGGGGCGGGGTCTGATCTGGGTCGTATCCGTACCCGTGCCGAACAGGATGGCGATGGATGGAAACTCAACGGCGAAAAGATTTTCATCTCGGGTGGGGATCAGGACATGACGGATGGCATTTTCCATCTGGTTCTGGCCCGCACCGGCAGCGCGGATAGCGGGGTCAAAGGCCTGTCGCTGTTTATCTGCCTGTCGCATCTGCCCGATGGCAGCCGCAACCCGATCACCGTTACCCGGATTGAGGAAAAAATGGGGCTTCATGCGTCCCCCACCTGTCAGATGGCGTTTGACGGGGCGCGGGCTGAACTGATTGGGGCCGAAGGCGAAGGCCTGAAGGCCATGTTCACGATGATGAACCACGCGCGGGTGGATGTGTCGCTTCAGGGGGTGGCCCATGCCACGCGGGCCTATGACATTGCTGCTGCCTATTGCGCGGATCGGGTGCAGGGGCGCGGGGCCGACGGGCAGCCTGTGACGCTGGACCAACACCATGACGTTCACGCGATGCTGGCAGAAATGCGGGCGCTGTCACTGCTTGGGCGGGCGATCAGTCATCTGGCGATTGTCCAGCTGGAAAAGGGCGATGACCCGATGCTGGTGGAATTCCTGACCCCGATTGCCAAGCATTTCTGTACCGAGGCGGGAACGCGGGCAGCCGATCTGGGGATACAGTGTTTGGGCGGCTATGGTTATTTACAGGAATACCGGCTGGATCAGGTCTGGCGCGATGCCCGTATTTGCCGGATTTACGAAGGCGCGAATGGCATTCATGCGCTGACACTGGCTACGCGTCTGGTGCAGGGGCGCGCGGCGGTGGCGGCGGACCGTTTCGCGGCCTTTATCGCGGACAATGCCACACCAGAAGCGGTGGCACATTGGACTCGTGCGCGGGCGGCACTGGGCGATGCAGCAGAACCCGCCAGCAAGGCCGCGGATTTCATGGCTTTGTCTGAATGGGTGCTGCTGCGCAGTCTGGCCCCACGGTTTGCCAGTCACGCGGCGGTGGGGCAGATCGGGGCATATCTGGCCCGGTCCGATTATCTGGGCGCGGTCCTGTCGGATCGGATTTGCGCCGACTGATCCCACCATATCATTAGCGGAGAATTGGCAGGTCACTCTTTTAGGGTGGCCTGTTTTGTTTGCGGGCCAATGATCGAGGTAAAAAAGGTATGACAAAAATATGCCTTTTGATTTGGATCAAAGTTTGCTGGGTGCATCATATGCCAATCACCGCATATCAGACAGAATACATGCGGGTTTAGGGAAGGACACGCAGATGACAGACGCAACACAAACACATGGCGAAAGCAGGCTGGAACATTACCCGGTCACGTTTTTCGCAACGATCATGGGCATGACAGGCCTATCGTTATCGCTTCACGCGGCAGAAAACAGTTGGCAGGTGGGGGATACCGCCTCGACCGTCGTGTATTATGTTGCGCTGGCGATGTTTGCATTGATCCTGCTGGGGTATCTGGCAAAGGCGGTCAAACACCCGCAGGCCGTTGTGGCCGAATGGAAGCACCCGGTTCGCATTGCGTTTTTCCCGGCGATTTCGATTTCCCTGTTATTGCTGGCAGCCGCCAGCCTGACCCGAGCGCCCGCGCTTGCTGAACCGCTGTGGTATGTCGGTATGATTTTGCAGGGGGTGCTGACCATTGCCGTGATTTCCGGCTGGATCGGGGCGCGCGCCTTTCAGACCGGGCATTTGAACCCGGCGTGGTTTATCCCGGCTGTGGGGAATGTGATCGTACCCATCGCGGGTGTGCCGTTGGGCCATCCTGAAATCAGTTGGTATTTCATGTCTGTTGGTTTGATTTTCTGGGTTGTGCTGATGACCCTGGTCATCAACCGCCTGATGTTCCACGACCCGCTGCCGGGGCGGTTGCAGCCCACGCTGGTGATCCTGATCGCCCCGCCCGCTGTGGGCATGGTGGCGTGGGTCCGGCTGGTGGGCGACGTGGATTCGCTGGCGCGTATCCTGCTGAACGGGGCGTATCTGTTTACCGTGATTGTGGCTGTGCAATTGCCGCGCATTGTCAAACTGCCCTTTGCCATGAGCTTCTGGGCACTTGGCTTCCCCTTTGCGGCGGTGACGATTGCCAGTTTCACCTATGCGGCCAAAACCGGCAGCGTTGCGCATCAGTATTTCGGTACGGTGCTGTTGGCGGTCTTGGTCGTGATCATTGCAGCGCTGACGCTGCGCACCCTGAAAGCGATGAGCGCAGGCGAAGTTTGCGTTCCCGAGTAACTTTTTACCCCTAGTAACCAAGAGAGGACTTCGATGAAACATTTCCTGACCGCCGCTGTACTGGCCGCCACTGTTGCAGGCGTGGCTGCCCCCGCGATGGCCGAGGATCAGCCCAAGCTGCTGACCATGCTGACCGCACCGGATGCACAAACGCAGCTTATGGCGATGGTACTGACCATGAATGCCGTGCAAGCCGGGGCCAAGGCACAGATTTTGCTGTGTGGTCCGGCGGCGGATATGGCGCTGAAAGACGCCCCCGCCAGCACCACTGCACCGCAGGCACCCAAAGGCATGAGCCCCCAAGGCCTGATGAAAACGATCATGGAAAAGACTGGCACCAAAGTCGAAGTCTGCGCCATCTATCTGCCGAACAAGGGTGTGGGTCCCGATGCGCTGCTGGATGGGATCACCGCAGCCAAACCCCCGGCGGTTGCGGCGGAAATGATCGACGATGACACCAAGATCATGAGCTTCTGAGGTCTTCTTCCCTGACGATGATGCTCATGCTGGGGCCGCGCTCTGTCTGTCTGGCGCGGCCCCTTCTTATTTTCCGCGCCGCGCCAAGGCAAAACCGCCCAGCCCCGAGAGCAGGATAACCGCCAATCCGATCAGGCTAAGCATGTCGGGCCAATCCCCGAACACCAAAACGCCCAACACTGCGGCTGCTACCAATTGGAAATAGATCAGAGGTGCTGAAATCGTGGCCGGTGTGGTGCGATTGATCACCACCAGCAGGAAATTCCCAAAGGCCGAGGCAAGTGCGCTAAGCAACACCAGCCCCCATATCGCAGGACTGCCGCTGCCGGGCAGGTGCGTCAGCCCCAATGGGGCCAAAAGCACAGCGCCAATCACCAATTGCGCCGTCAGCAGGAACCGTGGCCGATACGCCCCGGCCAGCCAGCGTGTCGCGGTCAGGTAGGACCCGTAACACACCCCGGCCAGCAGGGCGAACCCCATACCCGGCCCCATCGTTGCACTGGGTTGAACCACCAACAGGACCCCGGCAAAGCCCACCGCCAATAATGCACTGCGGGCGCGGGTGACGCGCTCTTTCAACAGCAGGATAGACAGGGCATAGGCCACGACCGGCCCAATGAAAAACGCGCCATAGACATTGGCGATGGGTTCGGTTTTCAACGCGGTCAGGATTGATGAAATCCCCCCGGCAATAAACGCCGCCCGCAGGATCACCCGCCAGTTCAGCAGATGCGGCAGTTCGGCCCGTGTCATCCCGGACAGGGGCAACAGCAAAGCGGCAGCCAATGCAAAGCGCGACCATGCGATGAAAAACGGGCTGATTGCATTTTGCGTCAGCAATTTCCCGGCGGCATCCCCCATCACGATGGATGTGGTGGCAACGCAGACCAGGGCGACAACAGATAGGGGGATTTGTGGGGGCATAAACAAGACCAGTGCTGCAAACACGCCAGCCCTATCGGGGGCGGGCTGGCGTGCCAAGCGTGTTTATACCGTAGCTATCGGCGTCAGCGGTGATCCCACAGCCCCCGGCAACCGTAGCGGCGGCGCCGTCAACAGGAACCGGGACCGCCCATGTTCCCGCAGCCAATGCGCCAGCGGGGTCAGTTGCCACAACTCGCCCAGATGGACGCCCAGTTTGAACAGGCAATGTTCGTGCAATGGCAGGGCCGCGCAACAGTCACCTGCGCCGGGTTTGGCGGGATATGCCTCGACCGCGTAATTATCGGCGATCAGGGTTGCCAGACCGCTGTCGGTGATCCAGTTCAGCAAGCGGTTGTCGCGCCCATCCAGAACGCAACAGGATTGATGCAGCGCGTCATTGTCGGGTTCGCGGTTCATCCCCAGCACCACATCGGCAAATCCCGTGTGCAGGCAAACCATATCGCCGGTTTCCACCTCGACCTGATCGGCCTCGATCACGCGCATCAGATCGTCATAGGACACATGCCGGAACGCATCGCCGAAATGGTGGCGCAGGTCGATCAGCACCCCGCGCCCCTGCACCCCATGCGCGGCCATATTTTCAATTCCCAGCTTGTCGGCGTGGCTGGTGGCCTCGGCCCCGCTGCCATCGACCACCAAATCGTCATCTGCGCGGAACCCGTTGTAATAGACCCGCTGCGCGGTGCCGTTGCCATCCACATCGAACAGACTGCCAATATGGCACAGCCCGTCCCATTGGGTCGAATACTGCAAATGCAGGATCGCCAGATCGTCACAAACCACATCGCTGTGGCCGGGGATTTGGACGTTGAAGCTTACCCCTTCGCCGCGCCGGGTGGGTTTCAGAACTGGCGGAAACCGGCGTGGGTTCAGCCCATTGCCACCGGGATAATCCAAAGGCAGCGACAGGCAGAACCGCAGCCCTTCCTGAACTTCGGCGGCACCTTGGCGGGTTTTTTCGGCTGTGATCAGATTTAGGCGTCCCAGCTGATCGTCCGGTCCAAAATCGCCCCACGTCGATCCCTGCGGGCGCTGCGCCCATCGTGGCTGTGTCATTGTTGTCTCCTCTCTCCCTTGGGGCAGAGTGGCAGGCCGAGGGAGATGCGGCAAGTGTTTCATCTTGCCAACAATACTCCTGCCGGAGGCACGGAAAATTGCAAATTTTCCGCTCAAAATTCTTTGTAAGAATTTTGCGCCCTCACAAAAACAGAGCGGCCTCAGAAGAAGCCGCTCTATTCGATCAAACTTTCTGGCAGGGCTTAGCCCAGCAGGCGGCGCGCGATCACCTGTGCCTGAATTTCTGCGGCACCTTCAAAAATGTTCAGGATGCGGGCATCGCACAGGATACGGCTGATTTTGTATTCCAGTGCAAAACCGTTGCCGCCGTGGATTTGCAGCCCGTTATCCGCCGCCGCCCATGCCACACGGGCGCCCAGCAGCTTGGCCATACCGGCCTCCAGGTCGCACCGCTTATCATGGTCTTTCTGCCATGCCGAAAAATAGGTCAACTGACGGGCAACCATCAGTTCCACCGCCATCATGGCCAGCTTATCGGACACGCGGGGGAAGTTGATCAGCGACTTGCCGAATTGCTTGCGGTCTTCGGCATATTGCATGGCTACGTCCAGCGCGGCTTGCGCCACGCCGATGGCGCGGGCAGCGGTCTGGATGCGGGCGGATTCAAAGGTCTGCATCAATTGCTTGAAGCCTTTGCCCTCTTCGCCGCCCAGCAGGTTTTCACCCTTCACATGGAAGTTGTCGAAACCCAGTTCGTATTCCTTCATGCCGCGATAGCCCAGAACCTCGATTTCGCCGCCAGTCATGCCTTCGGTCGGGAATGGGTTTTCATCCGTGCCGGGGGTCTTTTCCGCAAGGAACATGGACAGGCCACGGTAATCGGTGGTGTTCGGATCGGTGCGGGCCAGCAGGGTCATGACATGGGTCCGCGCGGCGTGGGTGATCCAGGTTTTGTTGCCGGTCACTTTGTAATCGCCGTTTTCGTCTTTGACAGCGCGGGTGCGCAGGCTGCCCAGATCCGACCCGGTGTTAGGTTCGGTGAACACAGCCGTGGGCAGGATTTCACCGCTGGCGATTTTGGGCAACCAATGGGATTTCTGGTCATCCGTGCCGCCGGCCAAAATCAGTTCTGCCGCGATTTCGGACCGCGTCCCCAGCGATCCGACACCGATATAGCCGCGCGACAGTTCTTCGGAGACCACGACCATCGACGCTTTGGACAGGCCCAGACCGCCCAGATTTTCGGGGATGGTCAGGCCGAAAACGCCCATTTCCGCCAGTTCGTTGACGACTTCCAGCGGGATCAGTTCGTCCTTCAGGTGCCAGTCGTGGGCGTGGGGTTCGATCTTATCCACGGCATAGCGGCGGAACTGTTCCCGGATCATTTCCAGTTCTTCGTCCAGCCCGGTGGCGCCGACGGTGATGTTGGCGCGCTGGTCTTGCATCAGGTCCACCAGACGCTTGCGGGCGGCGGGGGTATTGCCGCCTGCGATCAGGGCCTCGACAGCGTCACCGGACAGCGCGCTGGTGTCGATCCCCAGCGCAGACAGGCGCAGGATTTCGGTTTGGCTCATCGGGATGCCGCCGCGCATTTGGGCCAGATATTCCCCGAATGCGATTTGCAGCAGCAATTGTTCGGTTTCGCCAAAAGTGCCCGCATCGGTCAGCCGATCGGCCCACGCTTTCATCTGGCGCAGCGATTCCACATAGGTTGCCAGCCATGACAGCCCGTGTGCTGCGGCTTGGTTTTCCTCCAGCAGCGCGGCGGAAATACGACCCCCCTCGCTTAGCATTTCGCGCAGATTCGACGTTGCGGTTTCCAACACTTGTTCTGCCGGGGCAATCACTGCTGCCGCCAGCGCCATCAAATCGGGGAGAATGATCGGTTTCGTCATTGCGTGGTCCTGTCCGTCATGAGCCATGATTCACATCTTATCTATGTTCGATCACGTCCTAACTATTTCGCAGGTGCAGCGCAACATAAATGCGTTTATTTGTGGGTATTCGTTCTAAAATTGCGCGTGAATTTTTTGCGGTGCAGCGCCCAAGAAGCTGCTACAGAGCGGGAATGGATATGCTGTTTGTCGATCTGCCGCCCGTCACCCTGGCCCTGTGTCTTATGGTGGCGTTG
Organism: Thalassovita litoralis; assembly: GCF_900182725.1. Taxonomy (GTDB): domain Bacteria; phylum Pseudomonadota; class Alphaproteobacteria; order Rhodobacterales; family Rhodobacteraceae; genus Thalassobius; species Thalassobius litoralis. Next base: position 62,095 of record NZ_FXTO01000010.1, on the reverse strand, counting down.
CTGGCCGGAATTATCAAGGGGATGGTGGGTTTCGCCATGCCGATGGTCATGGTGTCCGGGCTGGGCAGCATTGTTGGGGCAGAATGGGCGCTGGCGGGGCTGATCCTGCCAACGGTGCTGACGAACCTGTGGCAATCGCTGCGACAGGGGCGGGCGGCGGCTTGGGCCTCGGTCAAGCGGTTTCGGGTGTTTTTGATATGTGGCGGGATCACGTTGTTGATCAGTGCGCAATTGGTGCGGGTGTTGCCTGCGCATGTTTTGTTACTGATGATTGGTGTGCCAGTGGTGATTTTCGCCCTGATCCAGTTATTTGGCATCAAGGTCAAACTGCCCGAGGATGGGCATCATGGAGTCGAGGCTGGGGTCGGATCATTCGCCGGGTTCATCGGTGGGATGTCCGGGATTTGGGGGCCGCCGACCGTGATGTATCTGACGGCCATCAATACGCCGAAACAGGATCAGATACGCATTCAGGGTGTGATTTATGGGCTGGGGGCCGTGATGCTGCTGGGGGCGCATATCGGCTCTGGCGTCATGCGGGCGGAAACGCTGCCGTTTTCGATTGCGCTTTTGGTGCCTGCGTTGGCGGGAACGTGGCTGGGGTTCAAGGTGCAGGATCGCATCGACCAGCACGCCTTTAAAAAGGCGACACTGGTCGTATTGATGATCGCCGGGCTGAATTTGATCCGGCGCGGGATGATGGGCTAACAGCCCATCCTGTTACGCGGCTGGCGTGTAATTCGCCACGGCGTCGATAAAGGACCGGATCTGAGTTTTCAGGCGTTCGTCCTGAATTTTAGAAATCACGCTGGCGATGCGTGCGGTTTCTTCGTCAATCACGGGGCCGCTTTGCCCTTCGGAATCACCCAAGCCATCAAAGAAATAGGACGGCGGTACATCCAGAATGCGCGAAATTTCAAACAGCTTGCTGGCTGAAATACGGTTGCGGCCCAGTTCGTATTTCTGAACTTGCTGGAACGAGATATCCAGTCCCTTAGCAACGTCGGTTTGGGTCAGCCCACGCAGCACGCGCAGGTTCTTCAGTTTCTTACCAACGTGTTCGTCTACAGGGTGTGACATGTTTGCCTTCCACTATCTATCGTCACATTCAGGTCTAGCGAATCCCTCGCGACGATCAATCTATTACAAATTGCAACTTTAGGTGTATGCGTTTACCCGATGGGTGCAAATATTTACCCTTGATGGATGATAAATTTACCGCTTAGAAAATTTATGGGGGCGAGTCCATGTCCGTGCGCATTGGTATAGCTTGCCTGTATGCGGAAAAGCGCCATAGAATTAATATGTTAACTTGTAAAGTGACGGGGCCAAATGACCAAGAACCAGAATACGGGATTGCTGTTTGAATTGTTACGATCCTTCGTGACATTGGCCCGTACCCTGAATTTGTCGCGGGCTGTGCGTGAGCTGAAATCCACCCGTCAAACTGTTCGACGCCATATAAATATACTGGAAGACATCAAAGGCGCCCCTTTGTTCGATGTGGAAGACCGCCAATATCGGCTGAGCGCCGAAGGTCGGCGCTCTTTACGAGAGGCCGAGGATATTCTGGCCCGAGGCGAGGCGTGGCTGACCGGGCAGGCGGGGCATGTCAATGGGCTGTTCCATGTTTCCCAATTAGAAGACGGAGAGGAATGGGAGTTCCACCTGCAACAGCATCCGATTTCCGGGATATGGACAGGAAATTCCAGCCTACTACGGGGGGGAATACAATGTTGGGCTGCGGCGCAAGGGCAGCTGGAGCATCCGGCCTTGCAGCCCTTGCGGCCCTATCTGATGGTGTTCCGGCGGCTGGAAGAGGATTGGGTTTGCACAGAGGTGGGTGAAAAGTCCTCTTACGCTACATGGTACGGCTGGGAATGGCACCGCAGCGCAGTGGGGCGCCCGGTGCCGGTTTTGCCGGGGGGAACGCCTGTGGCGCATCTGTTATCGCAACCCTTCGAGGAAATTCGCGCCACGCATGGGTTGCGGTATGACCATGTGCATACCTTTATGACCCGTGGAAAGGGCATAGAACCGATCAGCTATAAGCGGTTGCTGATGGGCTGTCGCTTCCCTGATGGCAGTTTCGCTTTGGCCTCGCTTGTCGAGCGCAGCTACGATTTACAGATTTTCGGTGTGGATCAGGCCATGATCCAAAGAATGCCCGAGATAGAGCTGATGCCGGATACGGACCCCTGCGCGGCGTCAAAATAACAAGGAAAAGACTCTTTTATCGGTTTTGGTCATCCTGTGTGGACGGTTAACACAAGGAGAAACCAAATGACGATTCACGACGTTTTTGATGGGGCGCGTTTGTTAACGCAGGTGACAGATACGCTGCGGGCGAACCAGATATTCCTGACGGTCGGTGATGATTTCGAAGAATACGCGCGGATTGTGGCAGCAGGCCGCCCCGAGCAACCGCTAGGTCCGCCTTTTGACCCGGTGAAGCAATTTTTACCTTCTGCCAGAGGGGTTTGGGTTGTTGGGCATAACGCGCAGGGGCAGCTAGTACATACACAGGCGATGCGGCTTCTGGATTTATGCGATCAGACCTTGGCCCGGTATATGGGGGCGCGGTTCGGGGAATTTCCGCCGGGTGGTGTGGGGATCGACATGGATGGGTCGTGGTTCCGTGCCGGACCCGGCGCTAAGCGAATCACTGGACGCGCTTGCTACCACGGCGAGATGTGGATGAAGGACGATCCGGTTTATCGCGGTCGCGGGCTGATTGATTATCTGGCGCGGTTCGCATTCTTGACTGCAACGTTGCACTGGCAGCCGGATTTTGTGTTCGGGTTTATGCTGCGCAGCGTGGCGCGTCGGGGGCTGGCCGAACGCGAAGGGTATATGCACTGCGATCCCTATTGCCTGAGCTGGAAAATCGAAGGCCGGAACGAGCCACTGGATTGCAATATGGTCTGGATGGATATCGACGACATCCGCCATGTGATCCACGTTCCGATGGAACACAAAGCACCAATCGCCGCCTGATGTGGGAGTCGGGGGGTGAGTGCGTAAAACAAAACGCCCCGGTACGGGGACCGGGGCGTTTGTTATATGATGGGGCGGGACGAACCCGCCACAGGCGAAAGCCTTAGCCGATTGCGGCAGCTTTCACGTCTTCGTCGATGTAGGGCAGGTACTGCTCGAAGTTGGCCGCGAACATCTGCACCAGTTTGGCGGCTTGTGCGTCATAGGCAGCACCGTCAGCCCAAGTCTGGCGCGGATCCAGCAGTTTCGCATCGACGCCTTCCAGCGCAACCGGAACGTCGAAGCCAAAGTTTTCGTCCTTGCGGAACTCAGCATCGTTCAGCGAACCATCCAGCGCTGCGGTCAACAGGGCTCGGGTGGCTTTGATCGGCATACGCGAGCCGGTGCCGAACGCGCCGCCGGTCCAGCCGGTGTTCACCAGCCAGCAGGTTGCGCCGTACTTGGCGATTTTTTCGCGCAGCAGGTTGCCGTAGGCTTCGGGACGACGCGGCATGAAGGGCGCACCAAAGCAGGTCGAGAAAGTGGGTTCCGGTTCCACGACGCCGCGTTCGGTGCCGGGGGTTTTCGAGGTGAAGCCCGACAGGAAGTGATACATCGCCTGTGCCGGGGTCAGCCGCGAGATCGGCGGCAGAACGCCGTAAGCGTCACAGGTCAGCAGGATGATGTTTTTCGGGTGGCCGCCCAGTGCGGTGTCCGACGCGTTCGAGATATACTCCAGCGGGTAGGCGCAGCGCATGTTTTCGGTCAGCGAGCTGTCTTGGAAGTCGAGAGCCAGCGTTTCCTCGTCGAACACCATGTTTTCGATCACGGTGCCGAATTTCGAGGTGGTCGCATAGATTTCCGGCTCGGCTTCGGCGGACAGGTTGATGGTTTTGGCGTAGCAGCCGCCTTCAAAGTTGAAAGTACCGCGATCCGACCAGCCATGTTCATCGTCACCGATCAGAGTGCGCGACGGATCGGCCGACAGGGTGGTTTTGCCAGTCCCCGACAGACCAAAGAAAATGGCGGTATCAACCGGGTTGCCAATCGCATGGTTGGCCGAGCAGTGCATCGGCATCACGCCTTTTTCCGGCAGTAGGTAGTTCAGCAGGGTGAAGACCGACTTCTTGTTTTCACCCGCGTATTCGGTGTTCCCGATCAGGATCAGCTTCTTGTCGAAGTTCATCGCAATCACGGTATCGGTGCGGCAGTCGTGGCGTTCCGGGTCGGCTTTGAAGCTGGGGCAGTTGATGACGGTGAAATCCGCCAAGAAACCGTCCAGTTCAGCGCGTTCGGGACGACGCAGCATGTGGCGGATGAACAGGCCGTGCCATGCCAGTTCCGTGACCATGCGAACGTTGATCGCATAGGCCGGGTCCGCGCCGCCGACCAGATCCTGAACGTAGAAGTCCTTGCCTTTCATATGCTCCAGCATATCGGCATACAGATTGTCGAACCCTTCGGGCGACATGGCGCGGTTGTTTTCCCACCAGATCGTATCAACAACGCTGTCGGTTTTGACGACATGCTTGTCCTTGGGCGACCGGCCAGTGAATTTGCCAGTGGACACGAGGAACGCGCCGCCATTGCCCAGTTTGCCTTCGCCATTCTTGAGCGCGGCTTCGATCAGCGCGGGCTCCATAAGATTGTAAAAGACATTGCCCAGACCTTCGATCCCCTGATCCTCAAGCCGGAATTCCGGGTTTACCCGTCCAAATGCCATATTGCCAAGCTCCTGTAGCCGCGAAATCTGCGGCGTTGTCTTTCGTCCGGTGCGGGCTCCCTCCCGCATCGTGTCGGAGAAGCCCCCGATAACGGGCCTCTTAGCATGTCGTTTCCGTGAAGGAACAGGACGGTTTAGCACAGTTAGCGCAACCAAATGCAGGTTAGCGCAATCACGGCACATTTTGACCGATTGGTCCGGCGAATGTTCCACGATGTTCTGCAAAGCATGTGTAAATTAGCAATCCGTTCAGGAAACGCCCGCAGAATTAAGGCGAAAAGATGGCTGATTCGCAGTTTGGGATTGATTGATCCGACGAAAAGACGGCATAATGAACGGAAAAAACATAATATAGAGCAGTACAAGGAATTCAAAAATGTCTAAGATCGCCCTTGTGGACGATGACAGGAATATCCTGACGTCCGTGGCCATGACCCTTGAGGCAGAAGGGTTCGAGGTCGAAACCTATAATGATGGTCAATCGGCGTTGGATGCGTTTAACAAAAAACTGCCGGACATGGCCGTGCTGGATATTAAAATGCCGCGCATGGACGGCATGGACCTATTGCAGCGCCTTCGTCAGAAAACCACGATGCCGGTCATCTTTCTGACGTCGAAGGATGACGAAATCGACGAGGTTCTGGGCCTGCGTATGGGCGCGGACGATTACGTTAAAAAGCCCTTCTCTCAGCGCTTGCTGGTCGAACGCATTCGCGCCTTGCTGCGCCGTCAGGATGCGGTTGCCGGGGATATCGTGGGTGATACCGAAGAAACCAAGGTGATGGAACGCGGTGAGCTGCGGATGGACCCGCTGCGTCATGCCGTGGCATGGAAAGGACAGGATGTGTCGCTGACCGTGACCGAATTCCTGTTGCTTCAGGCGTTGGCCCAGCGTCCCGGTTTCGTGAAATCGCGCGATCAGTTGATGGACGTGGCGTATGACGATCAGGTCTATGTCGATGACCGCACGATCGACAGCCATATCAAGCGGTTGCGCAAGAAAATGCGTTCGGTGGATTCGGATTTCTCGGCCATCGAAACGCTGTACGGTATCGGCTACAGATATAACGAAGAATAATGGCTCTCGCTGAGGGGATACATTTGCGGGAAACGGCGCCAAGGCGTGACGGCGATGTTGTGCTGGGCGATGAATTCGTCGCACCGGACAGCACCGTCGAGAAAGAGCTTCGCGTCCGCCGGGCGCGGCGCGGATTTCTGTCGCTGAACAGGTCGCCGCTGACACGCAAGATCATCACGTTCAATCTGATTGCGTTGAATGTGTTGGTGGCCGGGGTGTTGTTGCTCAACTCCTCTCGGGATTCATTGGTGGTGGATCGGGCAAATGCGTTGATCGCGCAGGCGGAACTGGTGTCTGACGTGGTAGAAGCGCAATTGCCCAAGGGCGCGCCTGTCAGTTTGCTGTCTGGGGATGGTGTGGACATTCCCGCCACGTTGGGCGGTCTGGACCTGCGCAAAGGCGTCGAGGTGTTTGTTTTTGATCAGACCGGCGCGTTGATTGCCTCGGGGCAGGGTCGTGGTGTGCTGCGGGCCGGGGAAAACGGCGAACGGGGATCAACGCTGATTTCCGATGCGCTGGCAAAGGTCTGGAGCCGGTTTGATGCGCTGATCAACGGGCCTCGCAATCGTATGACGATGCCGACTGTGGAACAATTGGTTAGCGGTATGGTGCCGCCGACGGTCAAGGCCGGGTCGCAGATTGAAACCGGGTTGCAAACCGCCGAAGGCAGCTATTTCGCCGCTGCCACACCGATCATGCAGGGGGGGCAAACCGTAGGTGTGATCGCCCTGACCAGCGCCGCCGGGGAAATTGATCAACTGGTGCGCGGTGAACGCGAACGCATTCTTCAGATGTTCCTGATTGCTACGCTGGTGTCTATCGGGCTTAGCCTTGTTCTGGCGTCGACGATTGCCAATCCGCTGGCTGATCTGGCCGCCGCCGCTGAACTGGGTGGTGCGCGGGACCGGCGCAATAATGCGGCAGGCCGTATCCGCATCCCCGATTTGACCGCGCGACCCGATGAAATCGGGCGTCTGTCTTCGGCGCTGCGGGGCATGGTGTCGGCGCTGTATGACCGGATCGACAGCAATGAACAATTCGCTGCCGACGTGGCGCATGAGATCAAAAACCCGCTGGCCAGTCTGCGGTCTGCCGTGGGAACGCTGCGGGTGGCGCAACGGGATGATCAGCGTGCGAAGCTGCTGGATGTGATTGACCATGACGTGCGCCGTCTGGATCGTCTGGTCAGCGATATTTCCAACGCCTCGCGGTTGGATAGCGAACTGGTAAAGGAAGAACAGGAAAGCTTCAACCTGTTGAAAATGATCGGCAACCTGGGTGAATATCTGGGCCAGCAGGCAGGTGAAAAGGGGGTGGAGTTCATTATGGACATCCCCGAACATCCCATCGTGATTCACGGGCTGGAGGCGCGGCTGGCACAGGTTTTTGTGAACCTGATCACCAACGCCATTAGCTTCTGTGAAGATGGCGATGCAATCCGGGTGTGGGTGCGCCAACGGGATAATCGCGTGCTGGTCGTGGTCGAAGACACCGGGCCGGGCATTCCGGAACAGGCGCTGACCAAGGTGTTCAAACGCTTCTATTCGGAACGCCCGGAAAACCAGTTCGGCAACAATTCCGGCCTTGGGCTGGCGATCTCCAAGCAGATTGTCGAGGCACATGGCGGCGTGATTTGGGCTGAAAATATCCGTCCCACCGATGCTGATCCTACCTCGGAACCGCTGGGTGCGCGGTTTGTTGTGGGCCTGCCGGTCTGACGTGGGGTCGGGTGAACAGATCATTCATGCCAGCGCGGTGGCCCTGAACGGGGCCGCCGTTTGCATTTGCGGGGCCAGCGGATCGGGGAAATCGGCATTGGCGCTGCAACTGATGGCGATGGGGTGTGATTTGGTGGCGGATGATGGTTGTCGGATCTGGCGTGACGGCCCGGCATTGTGGCTGGACACACCGGACACGATCCGGGGCCGGATCGAGGCGCGGGGCATTGGGATACTGAATGCCGACGCTGTGGGACCGTCCCAAGTGGCGCTATGGGTCGATTTGGATCAGGTGGAAACCCACCGTTTGCCACCAAAGCGTGAAAAGGTTTGTCTGGGCGTTTCCCGCCCGATCCTGCACAATATGCAGGCGCAGCATTTTGCTGCGGCGATTCTTCAATATCTGAAAGCCGGGCGTTTTGCCTGATTGTATGATCTAATGATTGACCACAGCCCATCGACCGCCGCCCGAAAGCGTATTGTTTTGATCACCGGCCCCTCTGGTGCGGGGCGTAGTACGGCCATTCGCACGCTAGAGGATTTGGGTTTTGAGGCGATAGACAACTTGCCGCTGTCCTTGCTGCCGCGTTTGTTGGAAGGTCCGCCATTGGGTAGCGATCTGGCGCTGGGGCTGGATGTGCGGAACCGTGATTTTTCGGTGAATGCGTTGATTGAAACGATCGACCACCTGACGGACATGCCCAATATCCGGCCCGAAGTTCTGTATCTGGATTGCCGACAGGATGTGTTGCTGCGCCGGTTTTCCGAAACCCGCAGACGGCACCCTCTGGCCCCGGCGGAAAGCCCCGATCAGGGGATTCAGCGCGAATGCGATCTGTTGGTGCCAATCATGACACGGGCTGATATCTTGATTGACAGCTCGGACCTGACGCCACACGACCTGAAGGCCGAGGTCGAGCGCCTGTTCGCCGGGGAAAAGGGGGCGCATCTGGCGGTGTCGGTGAATTCGTTTTCCTACAAACGCGGGTTGCCGCGCGGCATGGATATGGTGTTCGATTGCCGTTTCCTGCGTAATCCCTATTGGGACGCCAGCCTGCGGGGGCTGGACGGGCGTTCCGCCGCAGTGGCCGAGTATGTGGCGCAGGACGCGCGGTTCCCCGGCTTCTTTGATCGGGTGCTGGACCTGACGGAAATGCTGTTGCCCGCCTACCGGGACGAGGGTAAGGCGCATTTCGCCATCGGGTTTGGATGCACTGGTGGGCAACACCGGTCTGTCACTATGACAGAAAAGCTGTCGAAGGCCCTTGCAGATCGTGGGTGGCAAGTGTCAACTAGGCACCGTGAAATCGAGCGGAAGGCCAACGCCGTACCGCCGCTGGAAACGAAAACACGGACCGCTGAGTAAAGGAAGGCAAGCGTGATCGGTATTGTCATCGTCGCGCATGGGGGACTGGCACGGGAATACCTGGCTGCGGTCGAACATGTAGTAGGCGCGCAAAGCGGTATTCGGGCGATCTCGATCGAGAATGATCATGATCGCGGGCAGAAACAGCGCGAAATATGCGAGGCCGCGGATGCGGTGGATCAGGGGCAGGGTGTGGTTCTGGTAACGGATATGTTTGGTGGATCGCCATCCAACCTGTCGCTGATGGCCTGTCATCCGTCCGGGCGGCGTATCCTGTACGGTGCCAATTTACCCTTGTTGATCAAACTGGCCAAAAGCCGCCACATGGCGGTGGGCGATGCGGTGCGGGCTGCCACCGAAGCCGGGCGCAAATATATAGACAGCCAAAACATATCCAAAGACTGAGCCATGACCGATAGCATCACACGCAATTTGCAGATCATTAATGAAAAGGGGCTGCACGCCCGTGCTTCGGCAAAGCTGGTCGAGGTCGTCGAAGGCTTCGATGCCCGCGCCGAAGTCAGCCGCGACGGCATGTCAGCCTCGGGGGACAGCATTATGGGGCTTTTGATGTTGGCAGCCTCGAAGGGAACCACTATTGAGGTGCGGACCTCGGGGCCGGACGCAACGGCGTTGGCCGACGCGCTGGAAACGCTGGTTGGGGACCGTTTCGGGGAAGAAATGTAAACGTCGCGCTTTGGCGTGAAAATGGTGCAGTCAAGGTGGAAGACAGATCTCATTCCGATCAACGCGCGGTGACGTCCGATACGGTCACGCATACGACCTATGACCGGCGCAGCCTGACCTATGCCAACACGTTTGACAGCCCGCTGAAATCACTGACGATCAAGCTGATCGAATGGTTTACCGGAAAGCTGACGATCCTGCGGATGATCCGCCGGTTTGAACGCGAAGGTGCCCCACAAGGGCAGGCATTTTGGCGGGCGGCGTTGAACGTGATGGGGATTCCGCTGCACACCCCACAGGATCAGATTGATCGCATTCCCGCCGAAGGCCCGGTTGTCGTGGTGGCCAATCATCCGCACGGATTGGTGGACGGGATGATTTTGGCCGATCTGATCGGGCGGCGGCGGCAGGATTATGGGATTTTGACCCGATCCTTGTTGACCGGCATTGACGAGGTGGCTTCGTCCTATCTGATCCCGGTGCCGTTCCCGCACGAGGAAGACGCGCAACGCAAAAGCGTGGAAATGCGGGCGCAGGCGATGTCTGTGCTCAAATCGGGTGGCGTGATCAGCGTGTTCCCGTCGGGCGTGGTGGCCGCATCAGAAAGCATGTTTGGCCCCGCCGTCGAAGCGGAATGGAATGTCTTTACCGCCCAGATGATCCGCCGATCCGGTGCGCGGGTGGTGCCGATCTTTTTCCCCGGCTCCAATTCGCGCGCCTATCAGATCGCCAACCGAATTTCCCCGACATTACGGCAGGGGTTGTTGCTGCATGAGATCGTCAAAAGCTGTAACAGGCCGCAAAAACCCATCGTGGGGCATCCGCTGACGGATGATCAGATGGAACGCCTGCACAGTGACCCGCGCGGGTTTATGGCGTGGTTGCGGGACCATACGCTGTCGCTGAAAGCCTAAGGAAAAGCCCGGCGCATGGCCGGGCTTTGTGGTTCAGCGCGTGGGGACTGGTGTTTCGCCCCGGTAATCATAAAAACCGCGCTTGGTTTTGCGGCCCAGCCAACCGGCCTCGACATATTTGGTCAGCAGCGGGCAGGGGCGATATTTCGTATCCGCCAACCCGTCATGCAGCACGTTCATGATGGCCAGACAGGTATCCAACCCGATGAAATCGGCCAGTTCCAGTGGCCCCATCGGGTGATTGGCCCCCAGCTTCATCGCATTGTCAATCGACGCCACATTTCCCACACCTTCGTACAGGGTATAGCAAGCTTCGTTGATCATCGGGATCAGGATGCGGTTCACGATGAAGGCCGGGAAATCTTCGGCCGAGGCGGCGGTTTTGCCCAGCCGTTCCACGATAGCCAGACACGACTGATAGGTTTCTTCGTCCGTGGCAATGCCCCGGATCAGTTCAACCAGTTTCATCATGGGCACCGGGTTCATGAAATGGAACCCCATGAATCGTTCCGGGCGATCGGTGCGGCTGGCCAGACGGGTGATCGAAATCGAAGATGTGTTCGAGGTCAGAATTGTCTGTTCCCCCAAATGCGGGGCCAGCGTTTCGAAAATTTTATTCTTGATATCCTCGCGCTCGGTCGCGGCTTCGATAATCAGATCGGACGGGCCAAGCTGTGTCAGCTCCAGCGTGGTTTGAATCCGGGACATGGCGCCAGCCTTGTCATCGGCGCTGATCAGATTGCGGCTGACCTGACGTTCCATGTTCTTGTCGATCAGGGCCACAGCCTTGTTCAGCGCGTCCTGATTGATGTCATTCAGCAGCACGTCATAGCCCGCCAGCGCCATCACATGAGCGATCCCGTTGCCCATCTGACCCGCGCCGATAACCCCGATTGATTTGATGTCCATGCACCCGGTTCCTTCTTCGGTTCCGGCCAACCTTATGCGCGGGGGCGGCCCTGCCGCAAGGGCGGGAACAAATGAAAATTCGAGTCGAATTCGAGAATTAGCAGTTTTTCAACACCTTCCGCCGATTCTCTGGGGTGGGTGAAAATATGGTGGGTGAAATGACCTATGAACATAACGGGGCTTCGGCCCTGGACTATTTGTCATGTGGCTATGGGCAATCGCGGCTTTCGTTTCGCGGGCCAGAGCGGTCACTGGATGCGCCCTATGGCGTTTTTATTGGTGGGACAGAAACTTATGGCAAATTCGTTGCCCGTCCCTTTCCGGCATTGCTGGAGGATCAAACAGGACTGACCAGCGTTAATCTGGGGGTGATCAATGCGGGGATTGAAACCGTACACAGCGATCCAACGGTGCTGCGCATTGCGCGTGGTGCAGCGTTCGTTGTGCTACAGGTGATGGGGCCGCAATATGTGAGTAACGCGTTTTATTCGGTGCATCCGCGCCGGAATGATCGGTTCATTCGGGCAAAACCCCCGCTTGTGGCGCTGTATCCGCAACTGGATTTTACCGAGTTTCATTTTGTCGGCCATCTGCTGAGCAGTTTGCGCCGAGCATCGCCACAGGCATTTGGCAGGGTTGTTTTGGAATGCCGCAAGGCGTGGCTGACTTCGGTCATTGGAATGATCCGGCGGGTCGAACGCCCGGTGGTTTTACTGTGGCTGCCACATGTTGCCGGACAAACTGGACGCGCCGCAGATCCCTTTGTGGACGAGCAATTGTTGGCACCCTTACGCAAACGAAGCGCCGGATTGGTTCAGGTGTTGCCATCCGGCGCGGTTCAGGACGTAGGAACCGCCGGGATGGTGTTTGGCGCGATGGAGGCATTTGCCGCTGCCGATCTGCCCAATCCGTTAATGCACGGGTTGATTGCCACGCGATTAAAGACCGTGTTGGAGGATTTGGGCATGGTTTGATCCGCCATGAAGCCCAGAAAAGAACAGGATAACGTATGTGTGTGATGGTTCGTTATGGGGCCTGTTCTTTTTGGATCGAATTGCGCCTATGTCTTTGGGATGAAAATTCTACTGGCATTGTTTCTTTTGTTCCCGTCACTGGCCTGCGCTGATTGCGTGGTGCTGCTGCACGGGTTGGCCCGCAGCGAAAATTCGTTCCTGTTGATGGAGCAGGTACTAAAGGTCAAAGGCTTTGATGTTGTGCGGCCCGGATACCCGTCACGGCAGGAAACCATCACCAATCTGGCGCTGAATGTGCTGCCGCGTGCGATTCAGGGCTGTCATGGCCAACGGACCCATGTTGTAACGCATTCCATGGGGGGGATTTTGTTGCGTTATTGGCTGGTTGGGCATGAGATTCCCAATCTGGGCCGGGTCGTAATGTTGGCCCCGCCCAATGGCGGTTCGGAATTGGTGGATGTTCTGGGTGATCTGGAAGCATTCGGCTGGTTCAACGGCCCGGCAGGGCAACAGTTGGGCACAGGCGAACATGGGCTGCCCGCGCATTTGCCGAAGGTGGATTTTGATCTGGGGGTGATCGCGGGGGATCAATCGCTGAACCCTGTCTTTTCGTCTTTGATCGACGGCCCGGATGACGGCAAGGTGTCTGTCGCATCTACTCGGGTGGATGGGATGGCGGATCATATCGTGTTGCCGGTGACGCATACGTTTATGATGAATAACCCGCTGGTGATTGCGCAGGTGGTGGAATTCATCGAAAAGGGGGCGTTCGACCACGCTATGACATGGGGGCAGGCCATTCGGTCCCTGCCGGATGCTGAATGACGCTTTGCCTGACCTTGACCAATGCCACCGTTTTGTTCCCGGATGGCACACGCCCCGGCGATCTTAGCTTTGCGAATGGCCTGATTGTTGATGGTGGGGCGGGTCGGTCGGTGGACCTGCGCGGGTTTCGGGTGCTGCCGGGCATTGTGGATTGCCACGGTGACGGGTTTGAACGCCACCTTGCCCCCCGTCGTGGCGCGATGAAAGACCTGTCCGCCGGATTGGCCGCGACCGAGGCGGAACTGGCGGCCAACGGTATCACCACCGCCGTTCTGGCCCAATTCTGGAGCTGGGAAGGCGGAATGCGTGGCCCGGATTTCGCCACCCGGTTCTTGGAGGCGCTGGCGGGGTATGACGGGCTTGGCACCGATCTGCGGACCCAGTTGCGGTTTGAAACGCATATGTTGGACGATTACGCCAAGGTCGAAGACATCGTTGTGCGTTACGGCATCCCTTATGTGGTGTTCAACGATCACCTGCCGCATGACGCGCTGATCAAGGGAAAGCGCCCGCCGCGTCTGACCGGGCAGGCGTTGAAGGGCGGGCGCAGCCCCGAGGCGCATTTGGCGCTGATGCAGGCATTACATGACGCGGCAAAGGATGTGCCGCAGGCGTTGGCCGGGTTGGCGGCGCGATTGCGGGCGCGGGGTGTCGTGCTGGGTAGCCATGATGACCGCGATGCCGATCAGCGGGCGAATTGGCGTAATATTGGCGTGTCGGTGTCCGAATTTCCCGAAACGCTGGCGGCGGCGCAAGCTGCGGCCAATGCCGGTGATCCGGTGATTCTGGGGGCGCCGAACGTGGTACGCGGCGGATCGCATTCCGGTAATGTCAGCGCTGCGGATTTGCTGGCGCAGGGAATTGGGGATGCGCTGGCGTCAGATTACCATTACCCGGCCCCGCGCCTTGCGGCCTTGTCGCTGGGGAATTGGGATCTTGTCTCCTCAGGTCCGGCGCGGGTGTTGGGGCTGACGGACAGGGGTGTGTTGGTCCCCGGAAAACGTGCCGATCTGGTGGTGCTGGATGATGCGGGCCGCGTCGGGGCCACGATCGCAGGCGGGCGCGTCACCTATCTGGCGGGCGAAGTTGCTACGCGCTTTCTAAGCTGAAACAGGTGAAAAAAGCCGCCGGAAACCGGGTTTCAGGCGGCTTTGCGTCTTATATCAGGCTTTCACCCGATTGACGTGGCCCATCTTGCGGCCCGGTTTGGTTTCCGCTTTGCCATACAGATGTAGCGCGGCATTCGGTTCCTTGGCGATGTCTGGCACGCGGTCCATATCATCGCCAATCAGATTTTCCATCACCACATCCGAATGGCGCTTGCCATCGCCCAGCGGCCAGCCTGCCACGGCGCGGATGTGCTGCTCGAATTGATCCACAGCACAGCCATTTTGTGTCCAGTGGCCGGAATTATGCACACGCGGCGCAATTTCATTCACGATCAGCCCTTGGGGTGTCACGAACAGTTCCACGCCCATTGTACCGACATATTTCAGGGCGTTCAGGATTTTCGCGGTCAGCAGAACCGCATCCATTTTCTGACTGGCGGTCAGGTTGGCGGGCACGGTTGTGGTGTGCAAAATCCCGTCCCGGTGAACGTTTTCGCCGGGATCGAAGCAGGCCACTTCACCATCCACGCCACGGGTGCCGATCACTGAAACCTCGTGGGTGAAATTCACGAAGCCTTCCAGAATTGCGGGCGCCCCGGCCATATCGGCCAGTGCGGTTTCGGCGTCTTCTGCTGATTTCAGGCGCGACTGTCCCTTGCCGTCATACCCGAACCGCCGGGTTTTCAGGATCGCGGGAGTGCCGATTTCGGCAATTGCCTCGGCCAGATCAACGGCATCATCCACGGCGGCAAAAGGGGCGGTTTTCAGGCCCAGATCGGTCAGGAACGCCTTTTCCGTCAGTCGGTCCTGCGACACGGCCAGCGCCTTGCGATTGGGACGGATCGGTTTCAGCGTTTCCAGCAGATCAAGGGCCGAGGTCGGGATGTTTTCAAACTCATAGGTGATCACATCCACCGTCGCGGCAAAGGCCCGCAAGGCCGCTTCGTTCTCGTAAGCGGCGGTGGTCACGGCATGGGCCACATCTGCGGCGGGTGGGTTGGCACCGGGTTCAAAGATATGGGTTTTGAACCCCAGCCGGGACGCCGCAACAGACAGCATCCGGCCCAGTTGGCCACCGCCCAGAATGCCAATGGTTGCACCAGTCAAAAGCGTATCAGTCATCAGTCGGTTCATCCGGGATAGAGGCCGACAACGCCTGACGCCATGCGTCCAGACGGGCGGCAAGTTCAGCATCGGTATTGGCCAGAATGGCCGCCGCCATCAGGCCCGCGTTTTTCGCCCCCGCGCCGCCAATGGCCATCGTAGCCACTGGAAACCCGCGCGGCATTTGCAGGATGGAATACAGGCTGTCCACACCGGATAACGCCTTGGTCTGGACCGGGACGCCGATTACCGGCACGCGGGTTTTAGACGCCATCATGCCCGGCAAATGCGCCGCCCCGCCTGCGCCTGCGATGATCACATGCAAGCCGCGGTCCACGGCGGTTTTACCATAGTTCCACAAACGGTCCGGGGTACGGTGGGCGGAAACGATTTTCGCCTCATACGGAATGTTCAGTTCATCCAGAACATCGGCGGCTTCTTTCATGGTGGGCCAATCCGATTGGCTACCCATGATGATGCCCACTTTTACGTCCGTCATTTACCCGTGCCCTTCTTGGTTTCGTGGTCCCGTGTGTTCAAGGGGCGCACTATAGTCAAGGCGCGGCGTTACGCAATAATATCAGGGGTCAGGCGGTCTTCGATCAGGGAAATCATGTCCTTTAGCCGCAGCTTTTTCTTTTTCAGCCGTTGCAGGGTCAATTGATCGGAAGTGCCGCGTTCCACCAGTGCCGTGATCGCCTGATCCAGATCGCGGTGTTCCTGTCGGAACACTTCGAGTTCTACCCGCAGCACGTCATCGGTTTTCATCGAAATATCGGTGGGGGCGTTCATGGCTGTGATTCTTATTGTTGGCTATTGGCTTAACATACTGAAAAGGAACCTTTTCGCAAAGCCCTTGCGCCTGTGGCTTGTGCTGCCCATATTTCCTGTATCGGGTCGCCGTAACGGGGCCGGATAAAAATGGACTGTCGCTTAGCCGTAAGGACGTGCCGATGACGAAACTTACCTTGGGGTCGCACCCGTATCTGCTGGGGTTTGACCAGCTTGAACGCCTGCTGGAACGCAATGCCAAATCCGGCAATGAAGGGTATCCTCCTTTCAATATCGAGCAAACCTCGGAAAACTCATACAGAATCACGCTGGCCGTGGCCGGTTTCGCCGAAGATGATCTGGCGATCACGCTGGAAGACCGGCAATTGGTGATCCGTGGGCGGCAGCAAGAAGATCTGGACGGGCGCGTGTTCCTGCATCGGGGAATCGCTGCGCGGCAGTTTCAGCGGTCTTTCGTTCTGGCCGACGGGGTCGAGGTGGGCGAGGCCGTGATGGAAAACGGGTTGCTGCATGTCGATCTGACCCGCGTTCAGCCCGATACGATTGTTCAAAGCATCAAGATCAAAAAGGGGTAAGTCATGAATACCAAATATGATTTCGGCCAGGATGGCGAACAGCGCATCGTTTATGTCCGCCCTGTGAAAGTGGCGGACCTACCCGAAGAATTGCGCAAACAGGCGGGTGATCTGACCGAACTTTACGCCGTGCATAACGCCGAGGGCGAAAGGCTGGCGCTGGTCAATGACCGCAAACTGGCCTTCTTGCTGGCCCGCCAGCACGATCTGGCCCCTGTGACTGTACACTAAGCGTCAGGCACGGCCCTTCATTAGGGCCAAGTTTTCGCTCATCGAGGGGGCGCACAGCCCCCGTTCGGCTTATCGCTCATCCCTTGCGCAGCGATTGCACCTCGGCCCGCAGGGCGCGCAGTTCGGTCATCACATCCTGTAAATCCGGTTGCGGATCGTCGGCGGCTTCGGCCTCGTGTTGGCGCTGGATTGCGTCCACTACGATGCCGATGAACAGGTTCAGCACGGTAAACGATGTCAGCAGGATAAACGGCAGGAAATAGGCCCAGGACAGCGGGTACACCTCCATCACCGGGCGGACCACGCCCATCGACCAGCTTTCCAGCGTCATAACCTGAAACAGCGTGTACAGCGATGCGCCCAGCGTGCCGAAAAATTCGGGAAAGGACGCGCCAAACAGTTTCGTCGCAATCACGGCAAAGACGTAGAACACCAGTGACAGCAATCCGACAATCGACCCGATTCCGGGGATGGATGCGATTAGCGCACCAACAACCCGGCGCATTGAGGGGACAGCCGAAATCAGCCGCAGTACCCGCAAAATGCGCAGCGCCCGCAGCGCAGACAAGCTGCCGGTGGCGGGGATCAGCGCCACGGCGATGACGGCGAAATCGAACAGGTTCCACGGATCGCGCGCAAAGCGACTGCGATAGACCACCAGTTTCAGCACCAGTTCGGCGACGAATACCGTCAGCAAAACAGTGTCCAGCATCATCAGCAGGGGGCCGATGGCTTGCATTACGCGTGCGCTGGTTTCCAGCCCCAGTGTGATTGCATTCAACGCGATCAGGGCAATGATAGCTTGCTGAAACCGCGCGGATTCCAAAAGGCGCTGTATCGCGCCCAGCGGGCCGGGCTGAATGGGGGGAATGCGGCGCAGATCGTCCGGTGCGGTCTGTGTCATGGGGTCCTGTTCGTGATCAATGAGAATGGGTCGCGTATCCTGCCCCATATATGGACCCCGCGCCGCGTTTCCACGCCCTATCGTAGAAAAATCAAAGACGGGGATGGGATGGTGTCCCTTCCCCGTCATCTGTGTTGACCCCTGTCGGGGCTGGCGGATCAGTTGATCCCGTTCGCGGCCTGAACTTCGCGCACATAGCGGATGATGGCGGTCATATCCGCGCGGGTCAGCCCGGATTGCGGTGGCATATCGCCAAACCGCCAGTGGTGCGATTTCACCCCGCGTTCTGCCGCCATGAAAAAGGCCATGTCGCCATGATGCGATGGTTCATAAATACGGTGAATCAGGGGCGGCCCCATGCCGACACGCCCCACACCATTCGTTCCGTGACAGGCTGCGCATACGGCATCAAAGCCACGTTTGCCCATTTGGGCCTGCGCTGACAGTGTTGCGGGTTCCGTCACTTCAACGATTGCGCTGCCCCGTGCCGGTTGGGCCAATGCGGGGTCAGCAGGGCGCAAGGCTGGATATCCGCCCACGCCCAAGGCCACCGCAGCAGCGGCAGCAAAAAGATACGATTTCATAGTGGTCTCTTTTGTCCGAATTATCTGGAAACGGCGCATTTCACGCCGCCGTGATCAGGCAAAAAAGACAGGTTTCGGCGGTGGCACACCCGGCCCCGGCCCAAAACCGACAAGGGATATTCCCCGCCAGACCGGCCAAACCATAGGAATATCCATTGGTATCGGGACGAACACAGGGCCGACCAGTATCAGCCCCGCCCCGCAGGCGATGCCGTGCGTGCAGGGGTTTGTTTCGGCATCCATATCCATGCAATCCGCGCAATCCTGCATCGCGTGGCTTGTGATTGCCCCCATATCCATTGGGGACGCCGCCCCCTGATGCGGGGGCCACAGCAGGGCAAACAGACTGATGGCAAGCAGTGCCAAAAACCCGCGCATGGCATGGAATCCTTTGCGAACGACCAAGGGCGCCCGCGCGCCCCCGCCCTTATTTTGCAGCTTTTTCCAAAGCGTCCAGACGCGCTTTGAGCGCCTCGTTTTCCTCGCGCGCTTTTTGCGCCATCAGGCGGACCGCTTCGAATTCTTCACGCGTGACAAAATCGCGATCTGCCAGCCAGCGGTCAATCAGGCTTTTCATCGCGGTTTCGGCCTCGTCCTTGGCCCCCTGCGCGACACCCATCGCGTTGGTCATCAGTTGGGACATATCGTCCAGAAACTTGTTGCGGGTCTGCATCTATGCTCTCCACCGTTGCACTTTGTTCCTATATGGGCCGTAGCGGCTTCGGCCACAAGGTTGACTTCTCTTCCCAGCCAGAGGCACACAGACGCACATGAACGCTGTCATCCCCTTTCCCAATATCTCGTCCGAGATTTTTTCGATCTCCCTGTTCGGGTTCGAATTTGCGCTGCGCTGGTATGCGCTGGCCTATATCGCTGGCATCTTGATCGGCTGGCGCATTGTCGTAACCGCTGTGCGCCGCGCCGCGTTATGGCCGAACGATCCCCCCATGACACCCAGACAGGTCGAAGATCTGCTGACATGGATGATTCTGGGCATCATCATCGGTGGGCGTCTGGGGTTCGTGTTGTTCTATCGGCCCGGCTATTATCTGGATCATCCGGGCGACATTCTGAAAGTCTGGCAAGGCGGGATGTCGTTCCACGGCGGTTTTCTGGGGGTGGTGATTGCTGCGCTGATCTTTACCGGGTTGAACCGTATTCCGCGCCTGTCCACCGGCGATCTGTTGGCGCTGGCCGCGCCCATCGGGCTGATGCTGGGCAGGGTGGCGAATTTCATCAATGCCGAACTATGGGGCCGTCCGACCGATCTGCCGTGGGGGGTGATTTTCCCCGGTGCTTCCGCCCAGACCTGTGAGGGTGTGATCGGCCTGTGCGCCCGCCATCCGTCGCAGCTGTACGAGGCATTTCTGGAAGGTGTCGTTCTGGCCTCGATCCTGTTGTGGCTGGCGTTTCGTCGGGGGGCGTTGAAAAAACCGGGGTTGATCATGGGCCTGTTTTTGATGGGTTACGGCATTGCCCGTGTGATCGTCGAACATTTCCGGCAGGCCGACGACCAGTTCATTACCGTTGATAACCCGCTGGGCCATGTCATCCGGCTGGGTGAATGGGGGCTAAGCATGGGGCAAATTCTGTCCTTGCCGATGATCCTGATCGGGTTGGGCTTTGTTCTGTATGCGCGGCGGGTGAAATGACATTGACCGAACACCTGATAGCCCGCATTCAGCGTGCAGGGCCAATGACCGTGGCCGATTATATGGCCGAATGCCTGTTGCATCCTACGCTGGGGTATTACACCATCCGCGACCCGCTGGGGGCTGCGGGGGATTTCACCACTGCGCCTGAAATCAGTCAGATGTTCGGGGAACTGATTGGCCTGTCATTGGCGCAAACATGGCTGGATCAGGGCGCACCGACCCCATTCATTCTGGCCGAGGCAGGGCCGGGACGCGGAACCCTGATGGCCGATGTGTTGCGGGCCACCCGTGCCGTGCCGGGGTTTCATGCCGCGCTGCGCCTGCATCTGATCGAAGCATCCCCGACCCTGCGGGCCATACAGGCTGATACCTTGGCGCAATATGCCCCCGCATGGCACGATACAGTGGCAGGCCTGCCGGATGGTCCCCTGTTTTTTATCGCGAACGAATTTTTCGATGCGCTGCCGATCCGCCAGTTTGTGCGCGAAGGCTCCGCATGGCGTGAACGCCGCATCATCGCATCGGACGGCGATCTGCGCTTTGCGTTGACGGAACCGGGGCCGGTATCCGCGCTGGATCACCGTTTGCAAGATACCCAAGACGGCGATCTGGTCGAACTATGCCCGGCGGCCCCTGCGATTGCCGCTGATCTGGGCCAGCGCATCGCGCAGCATGGTGGCGCGGCGCTGATCCTTGATTACGGTGATTGGCGCAGTCTGGGCGATACGCTTCAGGCGTTGCACCGCCATCAGCATGTCGATCCGCTGACCAGCCCCGGCCAATGCGATCTGACCTCTCATGTCGATTTCGAAGCATTAGCCGTTGCTGCTGCCCCGGCCAAATTCACCCGCTTGTCCACGCAGGGCGTATTTTTGGAACGGTTGGGCATTACAGGCAGGGCGCAGGCGTTGGCCAGCAAACTAAGCGGTCCTGATCTGGAAAACCTGATTGCTGCACATCGGCGCTTGACGCATCCGGCAGAAATGGGAACCCTGTTCAAAGTGCTGGGCCTGTACCCTGATGGCAAAACCGCACCCCCCGGACTGGAGGCATGATGCTGGAATTTCTCACGTCGGATTTGCTGACCGGAACGCAGCACGGGTTTTTCACCCGCAAGGGCGGGGCATCTTCGGGGATATTCAGCGGTTTGAACTGCGGGTTCGGATCATCGGATCAGCGCGAAATCGTGGCGATCAATCGCAGCCGCGTGGCGCAGGCAATGGACCTGCCAAACGATGCGCTGCTGACGATCCACCAAACCCATTCCGCCGATGTCGCGATCATAACCGACTCCGAACAGGACATCGGTCCCGGTGATGGCATGGTCACCAATCAGCCGGGTATCGCGCTGGGGATTCTGACGGCGGATTGCCAGCCCGTGTTGTTTTCGGACCCACAGGCTGGCGTGATCGGCGCCGCCCATGCGGGCTGGCGCGGGGCGCTGGATGGTGTGCTGGAGGCGACGCTGGACGCAATGGAAACGCTGGGCGCAAAGCGCGCCAACATCCGGGCCGCCATCGGCCCTACCATCAGCCAACGCGCTTATGAGGTTGGGCCAGAGTTTCTGGATGATTTCATGGTGGAAGACATGGACAATACCCGTTTCTTCACCAATGGGCAGGGGGATCGTTATATGTTCGATCTGCCCTCTTACGGGTTGCACCGCCTGCGGCAGGCGGGCGTGGGCGAAGCCGAATGGATTCGGCACTGCACCTATTCGGACCCTGATCGTTTCTTTTCATATCGGCGGACCACACACGCCAAAGAAGCAGATTATGGCCGCTTGATGTCTGTTATCCGTCTGTAAGGCGTATAGCTGCATTCTGCATGTGAAAATTCAGAACGGGGAACGTCACAATTGTTCCCCATTGTTTTGGTGTAAACGCCCAAACAATGCCGCAATGCCGGGGCAAATTGTTTCCTTAGGAAGAAACGAATACCCGACTCGCAGGAGCGTCAGAATGGCCCGTAAACAGAAACGCTGGATGAAATCGGTGGTCGAAACGTCGAAAACGGATATGCCCGCTATGCCGTGGGCCCGCAGCCAGAAGCCAGCCAAACGCAGTCGGGATGTGACACCGGCCCAACCTGCCCCTGTTGCGAAGTTGCGGGTGGGATAAGCGAATTAATTGTGTAACCAGTGCATTTTGTAACGTGTAGAAGGCCGCCCAATCGGGCGGCCTTTTGCCATTCTACGGCAGGGTTCCGTGGGTGCGAATCGCCCAGATGCAGCAATTGAGGCATCTTCGTTCAGCTTGCGGAAACAATTCTGGGGCGAACCCTATATTTTTCCGACTGTAGCGACACAATACGGTGAAATCTTTGACAATGCCTGTCTTGTCCGGGCATTATTTCCATATCAACAGATGGAAACCTGTCCTTCTGTCGTTGTCGGTGGGGGCCGACGCGGATGTGACGAACCTGGAAAGGTGCGTACATGAATAAGTTTGCCCCCGTCTATGACGTGGTTGCTCGTCCTTCTCTCTCTGGTCGCGATGCCCGTCTGGGTGTGGCGCGCAGGCCGGTTGTGACCCGTCGTTATGATCTGGCTTATCTGGATGAAGACAACCTTCCCGCGCATCGGCAACTGGTGGCCCCGGCTTTGCCATTGTTTGAAGCGGCATTTTCGGCCTTTGGCCGGGGATTGTTGTTAACAACACCAGAAGGTCCCTGCGCTGTCGAGGATTTGATCCCCGGCATGGCCGTCGAAACGCTAGAGTACGGTCCCCTTCCCGTGCTGTGGATTGGTTCGATGCAGGTTATCCCCAACGTGCCGGTCGATCAGCCGGAACAATCCCGGTTGGTCCGTATCATGGCGGACCGCTTTGGGATCGGTCGGCCCGTTGTGGATATGATCCTTGGTCCGGGGGCGCGTCTATTGCGTGGGGAAGGGGCGGATGCTGCCTATGTTCCTGTGGCCGATATGGTTGATGGGGATGGGGTATTTCAACTGACCCCGCCCGCACCAACACGGGTGTTTCATATCTGCCTGCCCCGTCACGCCACGCTATTGGCAGAAGGGCTGCATTTGGAATCCTATCATCCGCGCGGCTGCAAGGCTGAATTGTTGGGGCCGGATATGTTGCGCGTTTTTCTGAACATGTTCCCGCATGTTGCAACGCTGTCGGATTTTGGCCCATTGGCCCATTCCCGCAGCGATGACTGGCAGGATATGTGCGGTCAACTGTATTAAGTACGGCGTGGATTGTCGCGTTCTGGACCGTTTGACCGCAGTCAGGCGGTCCGGTTCAGGCGTTCTTCCATCACGCTGAAGGGCACGCCCGGCTCGTCCTTGGCACAGCGGATCACCAAAGAGGTTTTCACGCTTGCCACGTTTTCCGCCGCAGTCAGTTGTTCCGTCAGGAAAGACTGAAACGTACTCAGGTCAGGTGCCACACATTTCAGGATAAAATCCACCTCGCCATTCAGCATATGGCATTCACGAACCAGTGGCCAATCCCGGCACCGCTGTTCAAACTTGCTCAGGTCGACTTCGGCCTGGCTTTGCAGGCCGACCATTGCGAAAACCTGAACCTCGAACCCCAGTTCGCGCGAATCAACCTTGGCGTGGTAGCCCCGGATAAATCCCGCCTCCTCCAGCGTACGCACCCGGCGCAGGCATGGCGGCGCGGAAATCCCGACCCGTTTGGCCAGTTCGACATTGGTCATGCGACCGTCCGCCTGAAGCTCGGCCAGAATTTTGCGATCAATGGGATCAAGACGCGAGGTTGGCATAATTATCCTCCTATGGAACGGTTTCTTATAACACCCTCTTTCCGTGCGCAATATTATTTCGCGTAGCCGCAAGATCGTTACATTTTCCTTACAGTTTTGCCCAATTTTCCACCACGCCCCAGAAACCGCAACAAGGCCGCACTCCACACCCAAGGGGGTTTTCGCCGCGCCATGTGGGGATTATATCCGTTGCCAACGCAATCACCGCGAAAAGAGGTTCCCATGTCCGAAACCCGTCACACCAAAGTTCTGATTATTGGCTCTGGTCCGGCTGGCTATACCGCTGGCGTTTACGCCAGCCGCGCCATGCTGTCCCCCATTCTGGTGCAGGGGATCGAACCCGGCGGCCAGTTGACCACCACCACCGAGGTTGAAAACTACCCCGGCTTCACCGAGGTGCAAGGCCCCGACCTGATGATCAAAATGCAGGAACACGCACAGGCAATGGGCTGTGAAATCGTGGGCGACATTATCACCAATCTGGACACATCGAAGCGACCGTTCACGGCGACGGGTGACAGTGGCACGGTTTACACGGCGGATGCGGTTATTCTGGCCACCGGCGCCCGCGCCAAATGGCTGGGGCTACCGTCGGAAGATGCTTATAAGGGCTTTGGCGTTTCGGCTTGTGCCACTTGTGACGGATTTTTCTATCGCGGGCAGGAAATCGTGGTCATCGGTGGTGGCAACACCGCAGTAGAAGAAGCGCTGTTCCTGACCAATTTTGCCAGCAAGGTGACGCTGATCCACCGCCGCGACGAACTGCGAGCGGAAAAAATCCTGATCGACCGTCTGATGAAAAACGAAAAGATCGAACCGCTGTGGCATCATGTATTGGACGAGGTCGTGGGCGAAGATAACCCCAAAGGCGTCACCGCCGTGCGCGTCAAACATGTGGAAACCGGCGAAGTATCGGAAATCCCCTGCAAGGGCGTTTTCGTCGCCATCGGCCATGCCCCCGCCAGCGAGTTGGTGAAGGACGTTCTGGATCTGCATAACGGCGGCTACGTCAAGGTGAAGCCCGGCTCAACAGAAACCTCGATCCCTGGCATTTTTGCGGCGGGCGATCTGACGGATCACAAATACCGTCAGGCTGTCACCTCTGCCGGGATGGGCTGTATGGCGGCGCTGGATGCCGAACACTGGCTGGCCGCGCAGGACTGAAGCGCGAGCCATTTCGCCGTTCTCAGGGAACGGCAGGAAATAAGCGGCGGGAGGGATCACCCCCCCCGTCGCAGGTTGCGTTTGAATTCGGACAGGCGGAACGCGCCAATCACCTGACCCGCGCCGAAATAGCTGATCATGCCCAGCAGGATCAGGGCCGCCAGTGCCAGATACCGGACCCCCGCCATGCCCAGAAACGGGTTCAGCAACGCCATTGCAGCCCACAGCACCGCGCCCATGAATGCTGAGGCGGCGGTGATGCGCCATATGCGCTGATGGAAACGGGTATCGAACCGCGCCACATCGCCAAAGGGACGCGCCCCGATGGACAGCAGCGCAACCATGCCCCAACCGGCCAGCGTGGTCGCAATGGCACTGGAAATCCAGCCCAGCACCGGGGCCAGCCCGATTGCCACCACTGCGTTGATGATCATCGCCACAACGGCATAGTTGAACGGGCGGCGGGTGTCCTCGCGGGCGAAAAACAGCGGTTGCAGGATTTTCTGCACCACGAAGGCTGGCAACCCCAGGCCATAGATCGCCACGGCCATCGCAATCGCGGCGCTGTCATCCGCTGTTGTGGCCCCGCGTTGGAACAACACGGAAACCAGTGGCAGCGGGATCACGATCAAGGCCACGGCGGCGGGGATGGTCAGGGCCAGCGATACCTCGGCTGCGCGGGACAGGGCGTTGCGCGACCCATCCTGATCGTTGGCCTTCAGGCGGCGCGACAGATCGGGCAACAGCACCACGCCAATCGCAATGCCAACCACACCCAGCGGCAGTTGATACAGCCGGTCCGCCGCATACAACCACCCCACGGCACGATCGAAATAGCTGGCGACCTGCTGACCCACCAGCAAGTTGACCTGCACCACGCCCCCGGCCAGTGCGGCGGGGATGGCGACGCGGATCAGGCGGCGCATATCTGGCGTCAGACGGGGGCGTTTCAGGTGAATGTGAAACCCCGCCTTGCGCGCCGCGACCCAGACCAGCGCCAATTGCGCCACGCCTGCCGCCGGGATGGTCCAGATCAGCGCACGGGCCACATCGCCGCCGGTCAGGGCGGCCACAACCATCATGCCCACCAGCATCACGTTCAGCAGAACCGGGGCAGCAGCGGCGGCGGCAAAGCGCCCCAGCGCGTTCAGCACCCCCGACAGCAGCGCCGCCAGCGAAATGAACAGGATATAGGGAAAGGCGACACGGGCAAATTCCACCGACAGACCAAATTGTTCCTGCCCTGCAAACCCCGAGGCCAGACCATAAATCAGCCACGGCATCGCCAGTTGCGCCACCAGCGTCAGCACGATCAGGATCGAGGCCAACCCGGCAAAGGCCTGCGCGGCGAAGCCTTCGGCATCTTCGCCGCCTTCCAGTTTCTTGGAAAAGATTGGGATAAAGGCCATGTTGAACGCCCCTTCGGCAAAGAAGCGGCGGAACATGTTGGGCAGGCGAAAGGCAACGACATAGGCCTCGTATGCCGGGCCGGTGCCCAGATAGGCCAGAATGATCGCATCACGGACAAAGCCCAGAATGCGGCTGGCCAAGGTCCAGACCCCGACCGTCAGAAAGCCCGAAAGCAGGCGGATGGGTTTCACGAAATCGCCCTTTCAACACCTTTGTCGATGGCTTCGCGCAGTTTGCGTTCCAGTGCCTTTTGCTTGGCGGCTGAATGGAATTTCAGCCCAAACATGTCTTTGACATAGAACGTATCCACGACCTGTTCGCCATAGGTCGCAATCACGGCACTGGCAATATAGACGTTGTTATTGGCCAGCGTGCGGGTCAGATCGAACAGCAGGCCGGGGCGGTCGCGTGTATCAACCTCGATAATCGTGTAGATTTCCGATCCTTCATTATCGAACATGATCGAGGTCGGCACCTTGAAGGCGCGTTCCCGTTTCTTGATCTTATCGCGTGATTTGATGGCTTCGGTCGCCACGATCTCGCCCTTCAGGGTTTTCAGGATCATCTGGCGCAGACGGGACAGGCGGGCCTGTTCATAGGGGTGGCCATCGGCGTCCTGAATCCAGAATGCAGCCGTGGCGTACCCGTCATTCGATGTATAGGTGCGGGCATCGACCACGTTGGCCCCGACCAGTGCCAGTGCCCCGGCCAGACGCGAAAAGATGCCGGGATGGTCGACCAGCGCGAAACAGGCGCGGGTGGCATCGCGGTCCGCGTCCAGATGCAGGTCAATCCTCACCTCGTCATCGGGGATATCGCGCAGAAGGTTGGCGAAAATCACCTGTGTCGCGGTATCTAAGCCCTGCCAATAGGGGGCATAATGGCGACCGCTTTCGTGGCGCAGGGCGGCCGGGTCCCAACCATCCAGGGCTTCGCGCAACTGGCGGCGGGCTTCGGCACCGCGGTTTTCACGGTTCAGTTCCTCTAGCCCGTGTTCCAATGCCTGCGCGGTTTCACGGTGCAACTGGCGCAGCAGCATGGCTTTCCAGTTGTTCCACGTCCCCGGCCCGACACCGCGAATGTCACAGACAGTCAGCACTGTCAGCAGGTCCAGCCGCTTGCGGTTTTTCACGGCCTTGGCGAAATCGCGCAGGGTGCGGGGGTCCGACAGATCGCGTTTTTGCGCCATGTCGGACATCAGCAGGTGATACCGCACCAGCCATTCCACGGTTTCGCATTCCACCTTGTTCAGCCCCAGACGCGGGGCCACCTTGCGGGCGATTTGCGCCCCAAGGACCGAGTGATCCTCGTCCCGGCCCTTGCCGATGTCATGCAGTAACAGGGCGATATACAGCACGCGCCGATTGACGCCGTTTTCCAGAATGCTGCTGGCAACCGGCAATTCTTCGACCAGATCGCCGTGTTCGATTTCGCTAAGTACCTTGATGCACTGGATGATGTGTTCGTCCACCGTGTAATGGTGGTACATATTGAACTGCATCATCGCCACGATCGGTTCAAATTCGGGGATAAAGGCGGCCAGAATCCCCAGCTCATTCATCCGCCGCAGGGCGCGTTCCGGGTTGCCGTGTTTCAGCAGCAGGTCCAGAAAAATGCGCTGCGCTTCGCGCGTGGTGCGCATGTCGTCGTCGATCAGATGCAGGTTCGCCGTGACCAGACGCATGGCATCGGGGTGGATCAGCATCCCGGTGCGCAAGCCTTCTTCGAACAGGCGCAGCAGGTTCATTTTGTCCGACAGGAACTTCTTTTCGTTTTCCACGGCCAGACGGTTATGGATGACCTTGTAACCCGGTTTGGTTTTGGGGGTCCGGCGGAAGATGCGTTCCAAAAGCGGGCCGCTTTTGACGTGCATTGCTTCCAGTTTGGTCAGGAAAATGCGGGTCAGGTCGCCGGTGGCAGTGGCGTGGCGGAAATAGTCCTGCATGAAATGTTCGACCGCGCGGCGCCCGCCCTTGTCCTTGTAGCCCATGCGGTCTGCCACTTCGACTTGCAGATCGAAGGTCAGCTGATCCGCTGCGCGTTTGGTGATCAGGTGCAGGTGGCAACGCACGGCCCACAGGAAATCCTCGGCCCGGATGAAGGTTTGGTATTCGTCGGCGGTAAAGACTTTCAGCCGGACCAGTTCTTCGGTGTTTTGAACGCGGTGCAGATATTTGGAAATCCAGAACAGCGATTGCAGGTCGCGCAGACCGCCCTTGCCCTCTTTGACATTGGGTTCCACAACGTAGCGCTGCCCCCCCTGCCGCATATGGCGGGCGTCGCGTTCGGCCAGCTTGGCCTCGATAAATTCGGGGGCGGTGTTTTTGAACAGGTCAGACCATAGTTTCTGGTCCAGTTCCTTGGCCAGCGCATGATCCCCGGTCAGAACCCGGTGTTCCAGCAGGGCGGTGCGGATGGTAAAATCCTCTTTGCCCAAGCGAATGCAATCTTTGACCGTGCGCGAGGAATGACCGACCTTCAGCCGCAAATCCCACAGGATATACAGCATGGATTCGATCACGGTTTCCGCCCATTCGGTGATTTTCTGCGGGGTCAGGAACAGCAGGTCCACATCGGAATAGGGGGCCATTTCCCCCCGCCCATATCCCCCCACGGCAATCAGCGCCAGCCGCTCGTTCGGCGCTGCCGGGGATAACAGCCGCGTGGCGACATCCATCGCCGTGACCACGATGCAATCGGTCAGCCATGTATAGGCGCGGGTCGTGGGGCGCGCCGCAAAGGGCTGATCGGCAAAGGCCGCCGCGATGGCGTCCATCCCGTCCTTGCGGGCTTGCATCAGGATCGGCACCACAACGGCGCGAATGTCGGTTGGGTCTTTCAGGCCCGCGGTGGCGTCGGCGATTTGCTGATCCACATGGGGGGCGTTGAAAATGTCAGTTGCCGGACAGATCAGGCTGTCCGGCGCTTCAGGCATGTCTTTCATGACTCGTTCTTTGTGTCAAAGCCCGCCGCCGGCGAAGCTGCGCGGGGCCTGATCAATGATCACGACCCGCTTGTTCTGGATCTGGGCCACAGCCAGACCACGTTCATTCGTACCATCGTTGAACAGCCGGAATATGCCGTTCACCCCTTGGAAACCGGCCCCTTGGGTCAGCGCCGCGCCGGTCAGTGCATTGCTGTGTCCGGCCTTCACCAGCGCGCCGATGGCTGCGATGCCATCATAAGCCAGCCCGCCAATGGTATGGGGTTGCCCGCCATAGGCCTGTGCGTAGCGGCTGCTGAAGCGTTGGGTCATGGTGGGGTCGGGCATGGCGAACCATGCACCCTGTACGCCGGGCAGTTCCAGCGTTTGCGGCGGCACGTCCCAACGGGTCAGGCCGATATACTGGGTGGTTTGCGGGTTTACCCCGGCTTCGGACAATAGCTGTGTGACAAGGGGAAGCGCCCCGTCGGTATTGGCGGTCAGGAACAGCGCATTCGCCGCGCCGTTCTGGACAGCCTGACGGATTTGCGGGATTGCGGCAACCACGCCCTGTTGCGAAAACTCGTAGCCCACAGCCGCCGACATAGATGTACCGCCGGTTTGGCCGATTGCGGTTTGAATGGCGTTTTTGCCCAGTTCCCCGGCCAGATTGGTGTCATGGGCAATCACGATATTGCCCTTGGCCTGAGTTGCGGCGTAGCGCACCAGCCGTCTGGCGGTGTTGTCAAAGGTCGGACCAAGAATGAACAGGTTTCCACCTGCAACCGTGGCATTATTGGAAAACGACAGGACATTCACGCCTTTGGAGGCGACACCAACAGCCACGGCGTTGGCTTCGGCACTGTAAACCGGGCCAAGGATGATTTTCGCGCCATCGTTCACGGCTTTGATAGCCTGCGATTGCGCGGTGCCGGGATCGCCAGCGGTAGCATAAACACGCAGATCGATTTTCACGCCTTCCAGATCGGAAATCGCCAGCTTGGCCGCATTTTCCAGACTTTGCGCCAGAATATCATCCCCGGAATTGCCCCCGCCGCGTGGCACCAACAGGGCAACGGGTACAGGGGTTTGGGTATTGATCAGCGGACCGCCGCCACCGGGCAGGGGCTCACAGGCGGATAGCACGATCAGGCTAAGCGCCGCGAATACATAGGCGATCAATTTGCGGGGTGCAGATAAAATGGCAAGCATCGAAAGGTTTTACTCCCTTTGGGCGGGCGGTATGATGCCCTGGGTTTTCAAGGCCCGATAATAGACACCGTGTGGAAGGGGTCCAGTGTTGAATCCGCAAATTGCTTCGTTGTTGCCGGGCCTGTACCTGATTGCCACGCCGATTGGCACGGCACGGGATATTACGCTGCGGGCGCTGGATATTCTGGCCTCTGCCGATGTACTGGTGGCCGAGGATACGCGCAGCCTGCGCAAGCTGATGGATATTCACGGCGTGGCGCTGCGTGATCGTCCGGTTTTGAGCTATCACGATCACAATGGCAGCCAGATGCGCCCGCGTATCATGGCCTTGCTGGCCGAGGGGAAATCGGTGGCCTACGGGTCCGAGGCGGGAACGCCAATGGTGGCCGATCCGGGGTTTGATCTGGCCCGCGCCGCCCGCGCCGAAGGGGTCCCGGTGGTATCCGCGCCCGGCCCGTCGGCGGTGATTACGGCGCTGACTGTGGGCGGGCTGCCGACAGACAGGTTTTTCTTTAACGGATTTTTGCCCAACAGTTCCGGTCAGCGGAAAACCGCGCTGCGGGGGCTGAAGGACGTGCCGGGAACGCTGGTGTTTTACGAATCACCCAAACGCATTGCGGCGATGCTGCGCGATGCCGCCGAGGTGCTGGGGGCCGAACGTGAGGCCGCTGTTTGCCGCGAGTTGACCAAGAAATTCGAAGAGGTGATCCGCGCGCCACTGTCTGAATTGGCCGATATCTGCGCTGAACGGGCGCTGAAAGGTGAAATCGTGGTGCTGATTGACCGTCCGGGTTTACCGAATATTAGCGAATCGGACTTAGAAGAATTGGTTAAGCAAGCCTTGTCTGATGGAACGGTCCGGGATGCGGCTGATAAGGTGGCACAGCAGACAGGATTACCCCGGCGGCAGGTCTATCAACTGGCCCTGAAACTGGCCCCCTGACGGGATGACGATCCATGCCGGATTTTTTCGATGGTGATTGTGGTGCCGGTTCTGTTGTTGCCGGGCCGGGCGTGGCCCGTCGTCGCCGGGGGGCGCGGGCGTACCTGTTTGGACAGGCAGCGGAAAATCAGGTGGTGCGGGAATATATCCGGCGCGGCGCCGATGTGCAGCGCCGCAGGTGGCGGGGGAAAGCCGGGGAAATTGATCTGATCCTGCGCGATGGCCCGGTGTTGGTTTTTGTCGAAGTCAAAGCATCCCGCGATCTGGATACGGCAATTTCTCATTTACGCCCAGCCCAGATGAAACGCATTCACAAAGCGGCCGAAGAATACCTGATCCATGAACCGGACGGGGGGCTGACGGACCTGCGTTTTGATCTGGCCTGTTGCGACCAGACAGGGCGGATACTGATCCTTGAAAACGCGTTTGGGCATTTCTGATTTGCCTCCCCCCACACCTTGCGCCATGTAAGGGGCAAGCAACCAAGGGGACTGCGCATGAAAATCGCCTTTCAGATGGACCCAATCGGGCCGATTAACATCAACGCTGACAGCACGTTCCGTATCGCGCTGGAGGCGCAGGCGCGTGGGCACGAGCTGTTTTATTACACACCTGACAAGCTGGCCTATGAAGAAGGCCGTGTCACCGCGCGGGGATGGCCGCTGACCGTGCAGCGGGTCGAGGGGGATCATTACGCGCTGGGCGAAGAACAGGTGGTGGATCTGTCCGAATTTGATGTGGTCTGGCTGCGGCAGGACCCGCCGTTTGATATGTTCTATATCACCACGACCCACCTGCTAGAGCGGATTCATCCCAAGACGCTTGTGGTCAATGATCCGTTTTGGGTGCGGAACTATCCTGAAAAGCTGATGATTCTGGATTTCCCGCAATTGATGCCGCCCACCACGATTGCCCGTGATCTGGGGACGATCCGGGCGTTCAAGGAAAAACATGGCGATGTGATCCTGAAACCGCTGTATGGCAATGGCGGGGCGGGGGTGTTCCGGCTGACGGAAAGCGACCGGAACCTGTCATCCTTGCATGAACTGTTCACCGGGTTTTCGCGCGAACCGCTGATTGTGCAGAAATATCTGCCTGCGGTCAGCAAGGGGGACAAGCGGGTTATTCTGGTGGATGGCGAACCCGTGGGGGCAATCAACCGTGTGCCGCAGGCGGGGGAAACCCGGTCCAACATGCATGTGGGCGGGCGGCCTGAAAAGATCGGGCTGACAGAGCGCGATTTGGAAATCTGCGCCACGATTGGCCCGCGGCTGAAAGAAAAAGGCCAGATTTTCGTGGGGATTGACGTGATCGGTGATTATCTGACGGAAATCAACGTGACCTCGCCCACGGGGATTCAGGAACTGGAACGGTTCGACGGCACCAATACGGCGAAACTGATTTGGGAAGCGATCGAGGCAAAACGGGCGTGAGCCTGCGCCGCCATCTGCTGAACCTGTGCCTGCGCCTGACAGAAAAACGGTATCTGGCGCGGGTTCAGGACCCGGTAGAGGTGCGGGACAGTTTTGAACGCAAGGCGCGGCTTTTGTTTCGCGCCCCACGCGGCACGCAATCCGAACGGGTGAACCTGAACGGGGTGTCGGCGTTGCGGATCAAGGGGGACGGCCCCGGCGCAATCCTGCATTTTCATGGTGGGGCTTATGTATTCGGGTCTGCCCGGACCCATCGGGGGATGCTGGGGCGGCTGTCGCAATTGACCGGGCTGCCCGTTTATTTACCAAATTACCGACTGGCCCCCGAATATCCGTTCCCGGCCGCGGTACAGGATGCGCTGACCACCTATCGCGCCCTGTGTGATCAGGTGCAGGGTCCGATCATTCTGGGCGGTGACAGTGCCGGTGGCGGATTGGCGCTGTCGCTTCTGTCACAAATCAATGCGGCGGGGATGCGGCAACCGGCGCTGACCTATGCGCTGTCGCCTTTTACGGATATGACCTTTGCCGGGGCGTCGATCCGGCGTAATGCGCGGGCGGATGTGATGCTGCCTGTGTCGCGGCTGGAAGAATTGCGCGACATGTATTTGCAAGGGGCAGCCCCGCATGATCCCCATGCCTCGCCCTTATTCGCAGATTTCAGCGGGGTCGGGCCTGTGTTGCTGGCGGTTAGTGATACAGAGATTCTGGAAGATGATACCTTGCGATTGCAGGAACGGCTGATTGCGCAGGGCGCAGCGGTCGATCTGATCCACGGCCATGATCTGCCACATGTCTGGCCGTTTTTCTGGCGGTTTGCGCCAGAGGCGGACCGGGATTTGCGCCGGATTGCGGCGGCTATTGCGCGTCAGGTTGCGCGCTAAGCCGGAAAGATACCGTTTCGGCCACATGGGCGCGGCGCACGGCGTCATCGCCATCCAGATCGGCAATGGTGCGGGCCACGCGCAAGACGCGGTGATACCCCCGTGCCG
This sequence comes from Thalassovita litoralis, assembly GCF_900182725.1. Lineage (GTDB taxonomy): Bacteria > Pseudomonadota > Alphaproteobacteria > Rhodobacterales > Rhodobacteraceae > Thalassobius > Thalassobius litoralis. The sequence continues at coordinate 28,159 of NZ_FXTO01000010.1, read as the reverse complement.
ACAGGCTGAACCGTTCGGCCACACGGCCCAGTAAATTCTTGCCCGCATTGTCCGGGGTCGCAACCCGTTCCAGCAACGCCCCTTCGATATCGGCATTTTGATGGGCCGCGCCGTCGCGGGCATACCGATCCGCCTGTATGGCGCGGGCCTGTGCCACGCGCGCGGCCACATCGGCAGAACGATCCCCTGAAGGCGGCAAATCCAGATCGGTAAAGGCGACCGGCGGCACCTCGACCCGCAGATCGAAACGGTCCATCAGCGGGCCGCTGATCCGGCCCATGTAATCCTGTCCGCAGATCGGGGCGCGGGTGCAGGCGCGGGCGGGATCGGACAGATACCCGCATTTGCAGGGGTTCGCGGCGGCAATCAGCATGAAACGGCAGGGATATTTCACATGGGCATTGGCGCGGGCCACCATGACCTGACCTGTTTCAATGGGCTGGCGCAGGGTTTCCAGAACGGTCCGCGGAAATTCCGGGAATTCATCCATGAACAGTACGCCATTGTGGGCCAGACTGATTTCGCCGGGTTTTGCCCCACGTCCGCCGCCAACAATCGCCGCCATCGAGGCCGTGTGATGCGGTTCGCGGAACGGGCGGGTGCGGGAAATTCCGCCTTCGTCCAGCAGCCCGGCCAGCGAATGTATCATCGAGGTTTCCAAGGCCTCTGCCGCCGTTAGCGGGGGCAGGATGCCGGGCAGACGGGCGGCCAGCATGGATTTGCCCGATCCGGGCGTGCCGACCAGCATCAGGTGATGCCGCCCGGCGGCGGCGATTTCCAAGGCGCGTTTGGCGCGTTCCTGTCCTTTGACATCGCGCAGACAGCGGGATTGCAGGGCAGATGTGACCTCGCCCGGTTGTGCGGGGGGCAAGGGGGATTGGCCGGTATAGTGGCGGACCACTTCGGCCAGACCAGCGGGGGCGATCACCTGACAGGCCCCGACCCATGCAGCCTCGGCCCCCGAGGCGCTGGGGCATAGCAGCATCCTGTCCGCTTCGGCGGCGGCCATTGCCGCAGGAAGCGCCCCGATCACAGGCACCAAAGACCCGTCCAGCGACAGTTCACCCAATGCGGTGGTGCCTTCGGCGGCGTCTTTGGGGATGATTTCCAGCGCGGCCAACAGGGCAAGGGCGATGGGCAGATCGAAATGGCTGCCCTCTTTCGGCAGGTCGGCGGGGGATAGGTTGATGGTGATCCGTTTCGAAGGCAGGGCAATGGCCATCGCCGCCAGCGCCGACCGTACCCGTTCGCGGGCTTCTGATACGGCTTTGTCCGGCAGGCCCACGATGGAAAACGCGGGCATACCGGGGCTGACGGCGCATTGCACTTCGACCGGGCGGGCGGTGACGCCCTCGAACGCGACGGTATAGGCCCGCGCCACCATGTTTGATCCCCTTCCACCAAGGTTAACGGAACCTTAGCCGCAGGAAGATTGAGGAATGGTTAACGCGCGTCGGGACCGGGCCACGGGCGCGTTGGCAGGTCCATCGCATAGGGGACCGGATCATAGGATTTGGTCAGCCCCATTGCCCGCCATTCGCAAAAGGCCGGATCGGCCAATGTGGTTTGCACATAATCCTGCGCCAAATCGCTGACCGGCAAATCATACCCCGCAATCCGCGCCGCAACAGGGGCATAGAAGGCATCAGCCAGCGAATAGCGTCCGAATAACCAAGGGCCATCCGCGCCGTGGCGGGTGCGGGCCAATGTCCACAACTCGGTGATCCGGGTCAGGTCGGCCAGCACGGCATCGCTGGGGGTAAAGCCATCATATTGGTGCAGCAGTTGCATCGGGCAGGCGCTACGCAAGGCGCCGAACCCGGCGTGCATTTCCGCCGACAGCCAGCGCGCCAGCGCCCGCGCGGCGGGATTGGTGGGCCACAGCCCGGCGTCCGGGTGGCGTTCCGCCAGCGTTTCGGCCATCGCCAGCGTTTCCCCCACAACGATCCCATCGGGGGTGCGCATGGCGGGAACCAGACGGGCCGGGGCCAGATCGGCCAAATCCTGCGCCATCGTGCCATCATACAGCCCAACCATATGGACGGTGTGGGGCAGGCCGAATTTTTCAAACATCAACCAGCCGCGTAAGGACCAACTGGAAAAAGTTCTGTCCCCGATGAATAGCTCGTAACTCATGCTTTGCCCTTTCTGAATAATGGGCGCAGCGTAGAATGAGTGTGATATCAGGAAAAGTGAATTGTTGTGGGGGGTATATATCACGGAAGATGATTGATTGACGCGGCTTGCCACTGCCCGTCTGACAGGCGGATTTCGGTGACGGACAGGTTGTCAATTTTATGGGAAAACGCCCGCGTCGCCGGGATGTTCAGCGCCTTTTGGACCTGTGTCAGGATCACGCCAAAATGCGTAACAGCCACGAAATCGCGCCCCGGATATTGGGCAAGTAGACGATCCACCGCGCCATCAACACGGGCGCGGACCTGATTCCAGCTTTCGCCCTGTGGTGGGTGAATATCGCCGGGCTGTTCCCAATAGGCGCGGGCGTGATCCTGATCGTCGATTTCATGGTAGCGCTTCATTTCCCACGCGCCGAAATTGATTTCCCGCAATGCCGGATCATGCGGCAGGCGGTGTCGATCCCCGGTAATCGCGGTGGCGGTGTCAACTGCCCGCACCAGATCCGATGAAATGATCAGGGCATTGTCCGGCAGGTGATCCCGCACACGGCCCAGCAGTGCGGTATCTGACAGATCGGCGGGCAGGTCGGTCCAGCCCACCATAGCTTTGGCATGGGTGGGGCCGTGGCGAACCCAGAAAAAGCGGCTCATGGCAATGTTCCTTTCAGCGTCAGCGGAAGGCCCGCCATGACCGCCACCACCAACCCGGCCTGTGCGGCCAGCTTTTGGTTCAGCGCCCCCTGTGCATCGCGGAACCGGCGGGCCAGCGCGTTATCGGGGACGACGGACAGGCCCACCTCGTTCGAGACAACGACGACCGGGGCGGTGCAGGTGGACAGAGCGGTCAGAAAACGGGCTTCTTCGGTGGCCAGATCGGTTTCATCCAGCAGATGATTGGACAGCCACATCGTCGCGCAATCCAACAGAACCACCTGATCCGGTCGGGCTTGTGCCAAGGCGCTTGTAACATCCAACGGGGCTTCGATCGTGGTCCAGCCGGGGCCGCGTTGGGCGATGTGATGGTTTACTTTTTGGCGCATTTCATCGTCCCAAACCCTTGCTGTCGCAAGATAAATTCGGTCTTTTCCGGCGTTGCGCACCAGCGTTTCGGCCCACAGGGATTTGCCCGATCCGGCCCCGCCCAACACTAGGGTCAGTTTATCAAGCATTTTCTGCACACCTTTTTGTGAACCAAACAGTCTTGTGGTGCGTATCATTACAAGGCCTAATCAAAAAGAGGCACCGGAAATGTAACATTGCACTCAGTCTGGAGGGTGTCATGGCGCTGGATCATCCGAACGAACTGTCCTTATCGCGGGTTGCGATGAAGGCGGAACTGCTTGATGCTGAAACCGAATTGAAGCTGGCCTATGCGTGGCGGGATCAGCGGGACGAGGCGGCGCTGCATCGCCTGATCACGGCCTATATGCGGTTGGCGATTTCAATGGCGGCGAAATACAAACGCTATGGCGCGCCCATGAATGACCTGATCCAAGAGGCGGGGCTGGGCCTGATGAAGGCCGCAGACAAGTTTGACCCGGATCGCGGCGTGCGATTTTCCACCTATGCCGTGTGGTGGATCAAGGCCAGCATTCAGGACTATGTGATGCGCAACTGGTCGATGGTGCGCACGGGGTCCACGTCTTCGCAGAAGTCGCTGTTTTTCAACCTGCGTCGGGTGCAGGCCCGGCTGGAGCGCGAAGCGATGGCGCGGGGCGAAGAACTGGACCGCCACCAGATGCGGCACAAAATTTCCACGGAAATCGGTGTGCCGTTGCATGATGTGGAAATGATGGAAGGTCGGCTTTCGGGGTCGGACTTTTCGCTGAACGCGACCCAATCATCCGAGGATGAGGGCCGCGAATGGATCGACACGTTAGAGGATGATGGGGCGCAATCCTCGGAAATTGTCGAAGAACGCCACGACAGGCAGACGCTACGCGATTGGCTGGTCGAAGCTATTGGCGCCCTGAACCCGCGCGAGCAATTTATCATCAGAGAACGCAAGCTAAGGGACCCCGCCCGCACGCTGGAATCGCTGGGGCAAGAGCTGAACCTGTCCAAGGAACGGGTCCGCCAGTTGGAAGCGGCAGCTTTTGCTAAAATGCGTAAGCAGCTTGAAAATCGTTCTGAAGAGGTTCACGAACTACTGTCATGAAGACGTTTACCGTAATCTGTGCCGCTGCGCTTGTCGCGGCGGCTTCTGCATGGGCGCAACCCATGCCCAAGGGTATGAAAGCCGCGCAAATCGTTCTGTTGGGCGAAATCCACGACAACCCGGATCACCACGCCCGTCAGGCCGAATTCGTGGGGCAGATCGCCCCCAAGGCGCTGGTGTTTGAAATGTTGACCGCCAAACAGGCCGCCAGCGCCACGCCCGAGGCGCGACGGGAGCGCGATGTCTTGGAAACCGCGGTGGGCTGGGCCAATACCGGATGGCCGGATTTCGGGATGTATTTCCCGGTCTTCGCAGCAGCCCCCGCGGCGGCCATCTATGGCGGGGGCGTCCCGCGTGATGACGCCCGGCAGGCATTAAAGCAGGGTATTGCGACATGGTTCGGGGAACAGGCTGCCGCCTATGGGCTGTCCGCCCCCCTGCCCAAAGAACAGCAGCAAGAGCGCGAAAAGATGCAGATGGAGGCGCATTGCGATGCGCTACCCGAAGCGATGTTGCCGGTGATGGTGGATGGTCAACGCCTGCGTGATGCAGCACTGGCGCGGGTGGCTGTGCAGGCGTTGCAGGAAACCGGCGGGCCGGTGGCGATCATTCTGGGCAACGGCCATGCCCGCAAGGATTGGGGGGTTCCCAGCTACATTCACCGGGTCCGTCCGGATGCGGTGATGTTCGCACTGGGCCAGACCGAGGAGGACGACACCGCCGATCCTGCGTTTGACATGGTGTTATCCGCCCCCAAGACGCCACGCGAAGACCCCTGCAAGGCGTTTCGGTAACTGACGGGCAGGCTTGTCAGTTTGCGCCCGAATGCCTAGTGTCAGCCCGATCTGACAAAGGGGGCTGCAATGCTTGCGAACAAGCGTATCCTGTTGATCATAGGCGGCGGTATTGCCGCCTATAAGACACCGGACCTGATCCGCCGGTTCCGTGAACGCGGGGCCAGTGTAACCCCGGTGCTGACGCGTGCGGGGGCCGAATTTGTGACCCCATTGACGATTTCCGCCGTGGCTGGGGTAAAAGTGCATACCGACCTGTTCGATCTGACGGACGAGGCGGAAATGGGCCATATTCAACTGTCACGCAGCGCTGATTTGGTGATCGTGGCCCCTGCAACCGCTGATCTGATGGCAAAGATGGCGGGGGGACAGGCGAATGATCTGGCCTCGACCCTGTTGATGGCGACGGATACGCCGGTGATGATCGCGCCCGCAATGAATGTGCGGATGTGGGAACACCCGGCCACCCAGCGCAATCTGGCCACGTTGAAATCGGATGGCATTGCCGTGATTGGCCCGAATGCGGGCGATATGGCCTGTGGCGAATTTGGTCCGGGGCGCATGTCTGAACCGTTGGAAATCGTCGCCGCAGCCGAGGCGGCGCTGTCTGACGGGCCGTTGAAAGGAAAACGGATCGTCATAACCTCGGGGCCGACGCAAGAACCGATCGACCCGGTGCGCTACATCTCGAACCGATCATCCGGGGCGCAGGGCACGGCAATCGCGCGGGCGCTGGTGGCATTGGGGGCCGAGGTGGTGTTTGTCAGCGGTCCCGCCGATGTGCCGCCCCCCGAAGGGGTGCAACTGGTGCGCATCGAAACCGCCCGACAGATGTTGGATGCGGTACAGGCCGCTCTGCCCGCCGATGCCGCTGTGTTTGCCGCCGCCGTGGCCGATTGGCGCGTTGCGCAAGAAGCGACATCGAAGATGAAAAAGGAAAAAGGCGCGTTACCGACCCTGAGCTTTGCCGAAAACCCCGATATTTTGGCCACAATCAGCCAGATGACCGAAGGCCGCCCGCCGCTGGTGGTGGGGTTCGCTGCGGAAACCGATGACGTGATCGCCAATGCCACGGCCAAGCGGTTGCGCAAAGGGTGCGATTGGATCGTGGCGAATGATGTGTCCGTGGGGACCGGCACCTTTGGCGGGGCTGACAATACGGTGCATATCATTAGTGATAGAGGCGTCGAAGATTGGCCGAAAATGGGCAAGGCGCAGGTGGCGGAACGGTTGGCGGACCGGATCGCCGGGGCATTGCGCGGCTAAGGCGGATGCCTTCGGCAAGAGTATTTGGAATCAGAAAGAAGGGATGATCGTGTCATGGTGACTGTCGCGCTTTTGTGGACAGAAGAGGCGGATCGCGATTTGCCCTTGCCTGCTTATGAGACCGAAGGTGCGGCGGGGGCTGATTTGCGGGCGAATTTCGGGCCGGACCTGCGGGCCGATGGCATGGTGCTGGCCCCCGGTGCGCGGGCGTTGATCCCGACCGGGCTGCGGTTGGAAATTCCTGCGGGATACGAGGTGCAGGTGAGACCCCGGTCAGGGCTGGCGTTGAAGCACGGGATTACCCTGCCCAATTCCCCCGGCACGATTGACAGTGATTATCGCGGGCCGCTGGGGGTGATCGTGATGAATGCCGGGGATCAGCCGTTTCAGATTCAACACGGTGATCGCATCGCTCAGATGATCGTGGCCCCGGTGGTGCAGGCGCGGTTTACCGTTGTAGAGGCGCTGACCGATACGGATCGGGGCGCGGGCGGTTTTGGGTCGACCGGGCGGGGCTGATGGCGCTGATCCTGTTTCTGGCCGCCGCATTGTGGGGCATGGGCGTGGTGCTGAAAGTGCCGCAGCGGGTGCGGGCGATTATGCTGGGCCTGTTGTGGCTGGCGATTGTCGGGCTGCACCTGCTGTTGCCTGATGCGCATCCGCTGCGGGCCAGCACCGGGGGCAGTGCCGCGCCGTGGCTGTTGCTGGGGGGCTTTGTGGGGCTGGTGCAGCTGTACCGTATCGGCCTGCGCTGGTTGCGGGGGCGCGTTGCGCCGGTGACCGACCCGGCCCCGCAGGGGGCGTTTTCCGAGGTCGAACTGAACCGCTATGCCCGCCATATCGTGTTGCGGGAAATTGGCGGCAAGGGACAGAAAAAGCTGAAGAACGCCCGCGTGCTGGTGATCGGGGCCGGGGGGCTGGGATCGCCGGTGCTGCTGTATCTGGCGGCAGCGGGGGTGGGCACCATTGGCGTGATTGACGATGACGAGGTCGACAATTCCAACCTGCAACGGCAGGTGATCCACCCGGATGCGGCGATTGGAATGCCCAAGGTGTTTTCCGCCCAAAAGGCGATGGAGGCGCAGAACCCGTTCGTAACGGTGCGGCCTTATCGGCGCCGCCTGACCCCGGAACTGGCGGCTGAACTGTTCGCGGACTACGATCTGGTTTTGGATGGGACCGATAATTTCTCCACCCGCTATATGGCAAATGCGGCGGCGGTGGCGCGGGGTATTCCGCTGGTTTCCGGTGCTTTGTCGCAATGGGAAGGCCAGATCAGCGTATTCGACCCCGCCACTGGCGGCCCCTGTTATCAATGTGTGTTTCCGCAAGCCCCAGCGGCGGGATTGGCCCCATCCTGTGCCGAGGCCGGGGTGATCGGCCCCTTGCCGGGCGTGATCGGCACCATGATGGCGGTGGAGGCGGTCAAGCTGCTGACCGGGGCGGGTGCGCCGCTGCGTGGGGAAATGCTGATCTATGACGCGCTGTGGGGTGAAACTCGCAAGATCGCGCTGAAAAAACGGGGCGACTGCCCGATCTGCGGGGAAACGCATTAGGCGCACTGGACGATCCGGCGGGGTGTCATTACCTGTTTCCCCAAAGGAGATATGCAATGACCAACCCGTTGTTGTCCGACTGGACCACGCCCTTTGAACTGGCCCCTTTCGCGGAAATCCGGGACGAGGATTTTGCCCCCGCGTTCGAGGATGCCCTGAAAGCCCATTCTGCGGAAATCGCTGCCATTGCGGATAACCCGGATGCCCCCAGCTTTGCCAATACGGTCGAAGCGATGGAGGCGGCGGGCGAGGCGCTGGACAAGGTGTTGTCGGTGTTTTTCACCGTGGCAGGCGCGGACAGCACCCCCGAGCGCGAGAAGTTGCAAACCGCGTTTTCGCCACGGCTGGCGGCACATTATGCGGCGATTTCATCGAATAAGGCGCTGTTTGCGCGGATTGCCGATCTGTGGGCGCGCAAAGATGAATTGGGCCTGACGCCCGAGCAGGCCCGCGTGTTGATGCTGACCCATCGCGGGTTCGTGCGGGCCGGGGCGGCACTGGACGGGGCCGAGGATGTCCGGATGGCCGAGATCAAGGGCCGTCTGGCAACGTTGGGGACGCAGTTCACCCAGAACCTGCTGGCGGATGAACGCAGTTGGTTCATGGAACTGACCGAGGATGATCTGGAAGGGCTGCCCGATTTCGTGGTGGCCGCGATGCGGGCCGCAGCGCAGGAGAAAGGCGCGAATGGCCCGGTTGTGACGCTATCGCGGTCGATCATCACGCCGTTTTTGCAATTCTCGCCACGCCGTGATTTGCGGCAGCGGGCGTATCAGGCGTTCGTTGCGCGTGGGGCGAATGGGGGCGATACGGATAACCGGGGCATCGCTGCGGACATTCTGACCCTGAGGCAAGAGCGGGCGGCCTTGTTGGGATACGACAGTTTTGCGGCCTACAAGCTGGACACCGAGATGGCCAAGACCCCCGAGCGGGTGGAGGAGTTGCTGATGGCGGTGTGGGAACCGGCCAAAGCGCGGGCCGAAGCGGATGCTGCCGTGTTGGAACAGATGATGCACGCAGATGGGATCAATGGCGATCTGGAGGCATGGGACTGGCATTACTATGCCGCGCGGCGGCGCAAGGCCGAACACGATCTGGACGAGGCGGCGTTGAAACCCTACCTGCAACTGGACCGGATGATCGAGGCGGCCTTTGCCTGTGCCAATCGCCTGTTCGGGCTGGAATTCGCGCCGCTGGATGTGCCGCTGTACCATCCCGATTGTCGCGCGTGGGAGGTCACGCGGAACGGTGAGCATGTGGCGGTGTTCATTGGGGATTATTTCGCGCGGGGATCGAAACGGTCTGGCGCGTGGTGTTCCGCGATGCGGGCGCAGGCGAAATTCCCGAAAGTACAAACCCCGGTGGTGATCAACGTGTGTAACTTTGCCAAGGGCGATCCGGCATTGTTGTCTTATGATGATGCGCGGACCTTGTTCCATGAATTCGGTCATGCGCTGCATCAGATGCTGTCGAATGTGACTTATGAAAGCATCTCGGGGACATCCGTGGCGCGTGATTTTGTCGAACTGCCCTCGCAACTATATGAACACTGGTTGGAGGTGCCGCAGGTGTTGGCGGAATTCGCCACCCATGCCGAAACCGGCGCGCCGATGCCGCAAGCCATGCTGGAAAAGGTGCTGGGCGCGGCCAATTTCGATCAGGGGTTTCAGACGGTGGAATATGTGGCCTCGGCCCTTGTGGATTTGGCGTTTCACCGTGGCGCGGCCCCGGCGGACCCGATGGCGATGCAAAGGGACGTGCTGGCCGGGTTGGGGATGCCGCGGCAAATTGCGATGCGTCACGCGACGCCGCATTTCGCGCATGTGTTTTCAGGTGATGGCTATTCCAGTGGCTACTACAGCTACATGTGGTCCGAGGTGATGGATGCCGACGCGTTCGAGGCCTTCGAGGAAGCGGGTGATGCGTTCGACCCCGAAACGGCGCGGGCACTGGAGGCGAATATCCTGTCCACGGGCGGATCAAGAGAGGCCGAGGCGCTGTACACGGCATTCCGGGGCCGGATGCCGGGTGTTGAGGCATTGCTGAAAGGGCGTGGGTTGCTGGCGTAACATCGCCTGCGGCGGGCGGGGCAGGGGCGTTGCCCCCTCTGGCCTTGCGGCCATTCACCCCCCGAGTATTTTCAATCAGAAAGAAGCCGAAATGAGAAAAGGCCCGGCGGGATGTGCCGGGCCTTTTGCCTGTTCAGATTGTTTGGTCGTAATCGCCGACACCGGGTTCGGTGCGGATAACGGTGTTCAGTTCGTCAAAGATGGCGCGCATTTCCGCGTCGCTTTCACTGCTTTCACAGACCACAACCAGATTGGGCGTGTTGGAGGAGGCACGCACCAGCCCCCAAGAGCCGTTTTCAAGGATCACGCGGGCACCGTTAACGGTGACGACCTCTTTGATGGGTTTGCCTGCGAAACTGTCGCCTGCGTCGGCCTTGGCGACCAGTTTTTGCACGATGCGATCAAGGATGTCGTATTTTTCCTCGTCCGCGGCAAAGGGCGACATGGTGGGGGTGGACCATGTTTTTGGTAGCGCCTTGCGCAGGTCGGACATGGACATGTCCGGGTTGCGGTCCATCAATTTGCAGATTTCAACGGCAACGCGCATCCCGTCGTCATAGCCGCGCCCGATCGGTTCGGCCAAAAAGTAGTGGCCGGATTTTTCAAAGCCTGCCAAAGCACCAAGAGCGTGAACGCGGCGTTTCATGTGGCTGTGGCCGGTTTTCCAGTAATCGGCTTTGACGTTGTGTTTTTGCAGTTCGGGGTCCGAGGCAAAAAGGCCGGTGGACTTCACATCGGCCACGAAGGTCGCGCCGGGATAAAGTTTGGCCAGATCGCGGGCCATGATGACGCCCACCTTATCGGCAAAAATCTCTTCGCCTTCGTCATCTACAACACCGCAGCGGTCGCCGTCGCCATCGAAGCCAAGCGCGAAATCCGCACCCGAGGCTTTGACCGTGGCAGCCATGTCATGCAGCATTTCCATCGCTTCAGGGTTGGGGTTGTAGTTGGGGAAGGTGTAGTCCAGTTCGTTATGGCTGGGCACGATGTCCACACCCAGACGTTCAAACAGCGCCGGACCAAAGGCCGAGGCGGTGCCGTTGCCGGTGGCGCAGACGACCTTCAACTTGCGGGTCATTTTGAAATCACCGACCAGATCGTCCATATAGGCATCCCAGACGCCATCGACGAATTCATAGGCGCCACCGGGGGCCGGTTCGCCCCGACCGTTCAGAACGATGTCTTTCAGTTCGGCCATTTCATCGGGGCCGTGGGTCAGCGGGCGTTGGAACCCCATCTTTACCCCGGTCCAGCCGTTCGGATTGTGGCTGGCCGTCACCATCGCCACGGCGGGCGCGTCCAGATGGAATTGGCTGAAATAAGCCATCGGGGTGATGCAGGGACCAATATCCTTCACCTGAATACCGGCCTGCATCAGGCCAAGGATCAGCGCATTTTTGATCGCCAAAGAATAGTCCCGATAATCGTTACCAACGGCAATCACCGGGTCCAGCCCGTGTTTGCGCATCTGGGTGCCGATCCCCAGACCCAGAGCCGTCATGCCGGGCAGGTTGATTTCATCGGGGTATTTCCAGCGGGCATCATATTCGCGAAACCCAGTTGGCTTGATCATTGGGTTTTTCAGAAAATCCCAGGTATTGGGGGTGACGTTATAATTTGGTTTGGTCACGTTGACCTCTTTCTAGAAACGGAATGGATTTTGAACCACCAACAGGTATGCCCGAGTATGGATACCGAATACAACAGCCATGCGACGCATTCCTTGGTCAGTCTGCGCCGATTGCCTGTAATTCGGACGTCCCGTGGTCCGGACTAGGTGGACACTTGTTCGCGCAGGATTGACGCGGTGAGCGAGAACATCAGGTAGATTCCGGAAAAAATCAGGAACGCCAGCAAAGTGTTCTCGAACGCGCGTGGATAGGTGGGGTCATCCGGTGGAACCGGGCTGACACTGGTGGTCAGGTAGCGGACCTGGCGGTTGGCTTCTTGTGCTGTCTGCTTTTCATTTTGCAGGGCGGATTGCAGGAACAGGTCAGCGGTGGCCAGATCGGCCTGTGCGATCTGGATTTGCGCGGCTTTTGCGGCCAGCGACGTGCCGCCATTGGTGGCCTGTGTCAAACGGGCGCTTTGCTTGCTCAGCTCTTCGCCCAGCAGACGGATTTCAGTTCGCAGTGCATCCACGCGCGGTTGCGAGGGGCGGGCGTTGTTGAGCAGGGTTTGCAGTTGCAGCTCTTTTTCCTGCAATTGCAGTTCCACATTGTTCATCAGGGAGCGGATGCTGGCGATTTCGCCTTCGGGGTCCAGCAACGTGCCTTCTTGTAGTTGAACCAGCCGCACCTGCGCCTCGCGGCGTTCTTGCTTGGCCTCTTCCAGACTGGAGCGGGCTTCTTTCATCTGATCTTCGCGTTTGCGGCGGGACAGGTCATCCACCCGCTTTTCGGCATAAGAAATCAGATGTTCTGAAAAGGCGGCGCTGATCTTGGGGTCTGCGGCGATGACTTCCATGCGAATGACGCCTTCGGTCGGATCATAGCCGATCTGGACGTTTTTCTTGTAGATGCCATAGGCCGCTTCGTCCGACGCATTGGGTTCCAGCCGTTGAATGGGGTCGATCCAGTCCTGACTGAAATGTGTCTTGAAGCCGATATCGCTGTCCAGACGTTGCATCGCATCACGCGATTGCAAATAGGATTGAACGGCGATGGCGTCCTGATTGGTGGCGAATTGGGTGCCGCTGAGAAGCCCCCCAAGCGCCGAGCCGCCCACGGCATCCGCTTCGAGGATCAGGAATTCGGATTTGGTGGCATACATCGGCGTTGCCACGGTGAAATAATACCATCCGGCCAAGATCGTTGGCAGAAATACAAAGAACGCCAGCCGGGACAGCAGCAACATTGATTTGCGGCGTCGGCGCCGGGCAATATCGCGCTGAATTTCAGAAATTTCCTGCGCACGCCGATCAGAGGGGCTGATCCCGTCCACCCCGACCTGAGTCGAGGGCAGGCGCTTTTCTACTTCGACCGTTTGGGGTAGTTGCACCATATGTTCGTTGGACGGCACCGGGGCGTTGTCCTGCGGCACCACCAGTTCCAGCATGGTCGAGCGTTGAAATGGATCAATCCCCTTGGCGCGCAGCAATCGCACGGCATCGAAATCCGAAGTCGGGGCCAGCCCGTGTTTTTGCGCGACCCGGCGGGCCATGCGCAACTGACGGCCTGTCAGCCCTTCGCGGCGGATTTGATCCAGAGTGTTTTCGCCTGATACCTGCCGGGGGGATGCCGTTTCCGCCACGGTCGCCACCGGATCGTCCTGTGGTGTATCGGTCGGTTGTGGCGGCACATCTGCGCCCGCGGTGGGGTGCGGTTGGGGCTGCGGATCGGTGCGCACGGCGGACAGGTGGCGGCGCACTGATTCTGCTGCCGGACGCGGGGCTTCTTGCGCTTCTGGCTCGGGCTGTGTGACAGCGCGCAGTGGGGCAGTAGCCCCGCTGGGATGCCCAACGGGATGTCCCCCCATCGAAAGCGGTTGGCTGCGGCGAATGCGGAATTTCTTAGCCTTGGGTTTCGTAGTCATAAAGCTGCTTCGCCTCTTCCAAGGTATCAAACATGTGAAGTTTACCATTCATCAGAACAGCCGCCGAGCGGGCAAATTTTTCCAGCGTGGCGGGTTGGTGTGATACGATAATGACAGTGGTCGTGCGCAATCGTTCGCGCAGAATTTCCCCGGCTTTGCGGTTGAATTCGACGTCGGTTGATCCCGGCATCCCTTCGTCGATCAGGTATAGATCGAAATCCAGCGCCAGCATCAGGGCAAAGGAAAACCGCGATTTCATCCCAGAGCTATAGGTGCCCAAGGGTTGATCGAAATATTCGCCCAGACCGCACAGCCAGCGGCAGAATGCTTCGACATAATCGGGGTCCAGACCGTAAAGCCGCGCAATATACCGGCTGTTTTCCACGGCCGAATGCTTACTGACGACCCCGCCCATGAAACCCAGCGGAAAGCTGACGTTGCATTCGCGGCGGATCTGGCCTTCGTCCGGTTTTTCCAGCCCGGCCATCATATTGATCAAAGTGGTTTTGCCGGTGCCGTTCGGGGCCAGAATGCCCAGCGACTGCCCCAGTTCCACGCGAAAAGACACGCGTTCAAGGATCACCTTGCGCTGGGTTCCCGTCCAGAAGGACTTGCTGACATTTTCGAACTCCAGCATCACTGGCTCCGGTTCTGCTCTGCCTTACTGATAACGGTCTTGTCTTACGTCCGGTTTAATACCGCTTATGGTCCGTCGATCAGATCGAAAGAGAAGATTGCAATTCTTCTTGTCGAAATTAAGGCCCATAAAGGCAGAAACCGGCCCCTTACGGAACCGGTTTCGCAAAAAATTGATGTGATCAGGGGGTTATAGCTGCTGCTTTTGTACCCGGCACATCATTCCGGCCAGCAACGAGACCCCCGCTGCGGCAAAGCTGAACAGCGCCCCCATTTTCGCGGCGTCCTGCACCGGCCCGCCGGGGAACGCCACCGAAGCCACGAACAGCGATACGGTAAAGCCGATCGCGGCGACACAGCCAATCACCAGCAGGTCAATGGTGCGCATCCCTTGCGGCAGGCCGAAGCGCAGCACATGCGCCCCGATGATGCCCATGACCAGAATGCCCACCGGCTTGCCGATCAGCAGGCCGCCCAGCACCAGCCATGTCGGTTCCGAAATGGCGGAAAACTCCACGCCAGCATTCATTAACCCAAAGAAGAACAGGATGATTTCAACCGGATGCTTCAGCGCATGTTCGATATGGTTCAGCAGGTCCGACAGGTATTGTTCCGCCTCGCTAAAGATACCAAAAGCGCGGTCGGCATGTGGGATGGTCGGCACGATAGGCAGCAGGCCCAAAGCCGGGTGAATCCCCGCCCGCATGAACCCATACCAGCTGATGCAGCCCGCGATCAGATAGGGCCAGAAGCTGATGTTTTGGCGCACCCAAGTAGAGTTCGGACGATCCTGATTACCCCGGTCCATCCGACGTGGCAGCCAGTTGAACAGCACGAAAACAGCAACCGCTGCGGCCAGCGACAACAGCAACCAGACCGGCGCCAGTTCCGCCGAGGGATAGAAAATCGCCAGAATGATCAGCCCTGCCGCGTCGTCGGCAATCGCCAGCAACAACAGGAAACGCACAGCCGGGTGGCCCGCGCCAAACACCAGACGCCCCACCAAATAGGAAAAGGCGATGTCGGTTGCCGTCGGAATGGCCCAGCCGTTTTTCACGTCGTTGAACGTATCGGGCCAGATGAACAGCGCCATTGCCAGATATACTGCAATCGGCCCCAGCATCCCACCGGCGGTTGCGATCAAGGGCGTTGCGGCCTTTTTCCCACGCAGCGACCCGTTATCAAGGATCACGGCCTCCCATACCTCTTTGGCGGCAATGGCAAAGAACAACGCCATCAGCACGTCATTGATCAGATAATGCAGCGTCAGCGTACGGTGGCCATCGTGCAAATGTCCAATCGGGGCGTTTTCCCACAGCGGCATTTCAACGAAATGGTGATAGCTGCCAGGATTCACATTGGCCCATACCAACGCAATCAATGCACCGAATATCAGCAAGAGCGAGTAATTGGTGAGAAAATTCCAAACGCGATACATGCAGGCCCCGTCGTCTATTGTACACAAGTGAGCCGAGGACTATGGCATTTACTACAATTCGGCAACCGAAAGCCGGACCAAGCGCAAGGAAATTGCGTCTTTTCACGCTGAAATGAACGAAGCGCTTTGTCAGATACCCCGCAGGTGGTTTCTGGACGAAGGTTTGATCCCTTTGCCTTGTGGATATATCTTTTGTGTATGACACCGCTGCCCGATCAGATACGCGCCTGCCGCCTGTGTGCGGATCGTTTCGCGCAAACCGCCACCCGGCACCGGCCCAATCCGGTGGTCTGGTTCCGTCCCGGTGCGCGTTTGCTGATTGCCGGGCAGGCGCCGGGAATGCGGGTGCATGAAAGCGGATTGCCGTTCAATGATCCTTCGGGGGACCGGCTGCGCGATTGGCTGGGGCTGGATCGCGATACGTTTTATGACCGGGGCAGGGTCGCAATTGTACCGATGGCGTTTTGTTTTCCGGGCTATGATGCCAAAGGGTCGGACTTGCCGCCGCCCAAGCTGTGTGCGCAGACGTGGCATCAGAAGGTCATGGCTGATCTTGGGCCTGTTCCGCTGCGCATTTTGGTAGGCGGCTATGCCCATGCGTTTCATCTGGGGGGGCGGATCAGCGTCACAGATCGCGTTCGGCGCTGGCGGGATCATGCGCCGGGCGTTTTTCCCTTGCCTCATCCGTCGTGGCGCAATACGGCATGGCTGCGCCGAAACCCGTGGTTCGAGGCCGAGCTGATCCCCGAACTGCGCCAGCATGTTCAAAGGGTTCTGAATGACTGAGCAAACACCCCTGGATCTGGCCCATGCCGCGATGATCGCGGACGAGTCCGACGATGCCGCCCGCCTGCGGTTTTACGAACGTCTGGCCGATAGCGAATTGTTCCTGCTGCTGACCGAAGAGCCCGTGAACGAAAATGTTTCCCCCGAGGTGTTCGAGGTCGAAGACACAGGATTCGTGCTGGTGTTCGACCGAGAGGAACGGCTGGCCGATTTCGTCGGTAAATCCGCGCCCTATGCGGCGCTGTCCGGGCGGATCATCGCCAGCCTTCTGGCGCAGCAGGGCATGGGGCTGGGCTTGAATCTGGAGGTCGCCCCGTCCTCGATCCTGATCCCACCGCAGGCGATTGGGTGGCTGCATGACACGCTGGGCAATGCCCCGGATGAAACCGAAGCGAAAATTCAGGACGTCATGCCGCCGGTCGGGATGCCAGAAAACCTGTTGAGCGCACTGGACGCAAAACTGACTACGGCCGCCGGATTGGCCCATAGTGCCTATCTGGTGGGGGTGATCTATGAAAATGGCATTCGCACGCACCTGTTGGCCTTTGTCGATGCGATTCCGGGGGCCGAAGGTGCGCTGGCCAAAGCTGTGTCCGAGGCGCTGGTTTTTTCCGGGATCGAGGCCGGGGCGCTGGATGTCAGTTTCGTGCGGGCCAGCGATGCGATGGCGGCCACGCTGGCAAAATGGGGGCTGCATTTTGAACTGCCCCAACCGCAAGAGGCACAGGAATTGGGACGCGCGGCCCCCGGTTCAGACCCGGCCAAACCACCGATCCTGCGCTGATGGGCAAGGGGGGGGTAAAATTCTTGCAAAGAATTTTGACCGGAAAATTTGTAATTTTCCGGGCCTCCGGCGGGAGTATTTGGGATCAGAAAGAAGCGGTTGGATCAGTATCCTAAATCGCGATCCACAAGGAATAATAGCTCTTCGCCTGCTTCGCTGCGCCGGATGTTTTCGACGATCACCTCGGACGCGGTTTCCGGGCGGGTTTCCGAAGCGATGTGGGGCGTGACCGTCACCTTGGGGTGCGCCCAATAGGGGTGATCCGCAGGCAGGGGGGCAACGCGGAACGCATCCAGCTTTGCAGTCCAGCCCCTTGGGGAATTACGGCTATAAAATTGGCAACGATGGCAGAATGAAGGTCAACCCGCCGGCAATGATGGCCGGATTGCCGGGTTAGCCGCATTGGAGGGCACTTTCGATCGGGGCGGTCGAAAGCAACAACTTGACGTTTCCGATTTGGGTTATGAGAAATACTTTTGCTTGAAATTGAATGTGAAAGCTATCATCGTCGCGCCAGAGTACGTTTTCTTGGAAAATTGACGTATTGAAAACAAAGGCTTTTGGAAACTTCGGCTTATCTCCCGGATCACTACCGACGTGGAACCACAGTTCGGTCAGACCCCGAGGACCATTAGAACCAACAGCATTCTTAGCCTGTCTGACGGGCACGAAGGATCGGTTGCGGCGGTGTCGCTACGGGGGATGTTTCCAGTTCGAACGAAGCGATCCTGCTTGAAAGAGTCCTGATCGAGCCGTGGGAAGAACCAGAAGCCCCCGCGGACCAACAAATGGTGTCTGACCGACCGATGGACAGCGGTGACGGCACAGTCGCCTGCAACGGCGGTGGGGGACAAGGCGCCGACGTACCAGAACTTCCGTTTGGCCGGACGCCTTGGCAAATGCACATGGGACTGCCGGTCAAAATGCTGGACGTAAATCTGAGCAGCCCCGGCGCTCTGGACAATTATCAATGGGCCGATATCCCGATGGCCGACGATACAGGCTGGGGGGCGGCACCAGACCCCGAGATCATCGGTTTCGGCGGCCCCGGAACGTCGGAGATACCGGGGGAAAACTGGCGTGATAATTGCATGAAAGCCGTGAATTACACGTATTTTTAGACCTTTATCCGCATCCCCGAAACCGCGCCCCTGCCTTAAGTGGAGATCACATTCGAAGGTCTGGACGATGGCGCCCGAGCCACCGTCTTCAATGACAGATATCCCGCAGGCATCGTGGATGAAGGCAGCTATGTCACGCTCAAAAATACCGCTACGGGGGATCTGAGCGAATTCATGGCTCCGGGGATCAACCGGATCGTCGTGACGCATGTGGATGCTTGCAAGAACGATAGCAGACTGGACTCGGCGCAGATTTTGATCGGCGGTGCCCCTGCCCCTGCCCCTGCCCCTGCCCCTGCGCCTGCTGGCAATCCCGGCGCGGGTACATCGACTCCGGTCGATAACCCGGTAGCCAATACGCCACCGCCTCCGGCAGATCAAAGCAACGCCCGATTCAACGACTCTCCGGCCCAGATTGTAGAGAACGAGTCGGAAGATGGTATTTTTCGGATTGAGCGTAATGTGCCCTACCCATCCCCGGACGGAGCGTGCCAGCTCGTCTTCCAAGATGACGGCAACCTCGTCGTTTACACGGCGGATCAAGGCTATGTTTGGGGCCTGAACGAGACCAGCGCAAGTTTCGGAATTGAACGATACGCCGCAATAGACGAAAGCCGGGACCAACCCGATTGATCTTCCCCCCGAGCCGGTGATGGCTATCTATCTGCGCGCCTATTCGGTCAACGACGAGGTTCGCGAAACGGCAGAGTTGAGTGACACCGATTTCTTCGTGACCTCGAACGAAGGTGCGGCTTGGATTGGCGGACCGGGCTATGCGGCGAAGCTCGAACTTTATGTCCTGGGAGAAGATACCGTTGTCTTCCGCGCCTTGGATTTCGGGTTCCTGACCGCGCACGAAGATGGTGCGATTTTCACGGAAAATGCGACCGAGGCCTCGGTGTTTAAGGTGCGCAATCCCTGGGAGGTCTCCGAACTCCCGGTGCGGCTGGCCAGCTTTGAATCCGCAGTTTATCCGGGCCAGTTCCTGCGTCACCAGAACTATGCGCTGACGCTTGATCCGATAAACGCGGACTCGTCCAGTCTGGAGCGGCGCGACGCAACATTTGACTTGTTCTCTGAACAATGACGTTCGCATTGACCATTGGTGTGCAAAACATTTTGACCGGACGCCTGATGAACCGGCGTTCGGCTCTGAAAATCCAACGTAGGATGAATTGGAGTCGACCGATGCTTTCGCAATTCCCACGCCTGAATGTGTTGAGACCGGCGGTTGGTTGGGTCCGGTCCGTCTTTTTTGGTACGGCGATCATGACCCTTGGCACCTTGGCCGCCAGTCCGGTTGCCGCTCAGACTGATCCTCTTTGTACGCAGGGCATGACAAATGCGTCAGGTCAGGTGCTCAAATTCTACCGGGTGGTGAACCGGCATCCCTATACGCTGGAGATTCGCCAGTTCAATGACGGTGTTCTGGCAACCAGATTCCGGCTTGGGCCGGGGAAAAGCCATGACGTTACGTATGGCCAGACAACAACGGTCACGCTTCGGTGGCAGGAACAGGGCGTGACCACAGAACGTTCACAGGGGATGACTTGGTGGTCGGGCAATCATTGCTATCCGCTCCAGCCGACGGTGACAAATGCTCAAACGAAACCGCGGCGAGCTGTGCCCTCCACGCCTCCGGTTCCCGTCCGCAAGTACGGCGATCCGATTCCGCCGATGGGGGATCAGACCGTGCTCAACCCCTGCCAGACGCTTTACAGCGACGGCACGGTGAGAACGCGAGGAGGCTTTGATTGTTCCACTGACAAAACGGGCACTCGCGGTCAGGCCAATGCAGATCCCGCCCGGCGTCGGAAAGTGCCGGCCGATCCGCCATATATCGTTCGCAGATATGGCGACCCGATCCCGGCGACGGGCGACAAGCGGGTTCTAAAGCGATGTCAGTATCTTTACAGCGACGGTATCATCCGCACGCGTGGAGCTACCGGTTGTTCGCCGCAGATGGGCCAGCCGATCCAGTTGCTGCCGTCGCCGACTTTGACACAGACTCGTTCGACCCCATCGCCAGCCCCGAATCCGCCCCCAACGCGTCTAGTGCAACCCATACCGAAACCGAACTTCGACACGCCCATCTGTCAGAACCAGCGTCGACGACCACAACCGCAGGCCATTGCTGCCTCGGCGGATACTGGTCGCGCGCCGATCGGGCCGGGTCAGTCCCTGGTCGTCAAGAAGAGATACCTGACCGATGGTGATTTCTATTCGATTGCTCTCGGCTCGGACGGCAACATCGTTGTTAATGATGCTAAGACGGGCAATTACGAGTCTTCGATTTACGAAGAGCCTGATGCCAAGGGATTCGGAAACCGCGTCAAATCCGCTGAAATGGGCACTAATGGCGTATTAGCTTTGCGCGACGGGAAAGGCGACATCCTGTATTCGGTTCCCAAGTCCGGAGCCGTTCGCGGGTCAAGCCTGACGGCGACTCCCCTAGGGAAACTGGCGATCATCGCGCCGGATGGCCGGTATGTCTGGCCCAAAGACACGTCCGAGTCGACAAAGGGCATCAATATCTCGACCTATGGCAGCCGTTGCCCGGCTGAAGGCGACGGACGTCCGTATATCGACACCTCGGAATTCGTTGGCTTCGGCGACGTCTGGCAATTAGAGCCCGTGCAGTGACGGGTGTGACCGGCGATTAACAACACCCGCCGGACCTTTTCAGTACTTCATAGAGGAGCGCCCAATATGCGCCTGATTTCTGTAATTGTCGCGGCGTTGTGTATGGGGCCGATGGCTCAGGCCCAAACGACGGCTTGGCTGGGTGGTATGACGTCGACGGAAACGGAAAAAACTTATTCGTATGGCACCCAGATTCCCAAGGATGTCGGGACCTGGTTGATGCAGAACGGGACGCGCGTCACCCATCCGACGGATCAGGGGGGATCGCGTCTTTTACGAAGTGTCAGTCGACTGGGACACTAGCAACCATGCGAACCCGGCTAACGGTGGCATGTTCAGCCTGCATACCGGGAACGGATACGGCGCGAAATGGATGACACCGTCGAACGACTTGAAGAACAGCACAGCAATTGTTGCGCTGATGGACAAGAATATCGTTTCAAAACATGGCACATGGCGCGTCGCTAAGTTCCTGGTGATGGAAGGCCAAGGCGACAACAACCCGAACGTCACATTACGGCTGGCGATCCCGGAAGAGGATCAAATCAAAGCGCGGATGCACAAAGTCGCAGCCACGACGGTTCGCGGGCAGTTCTACCCCAATGAGGTGCAGAACCCAGCCGATCTCGACGCGATGCGCCGGGAAATCTCGGCGTTGGGCAATCTGGGGCGGCGCGATCCGAACTATCGTAAGAACAACAAATACGCGTCGGACCTGAGCGGGCCGACTGTGACCAGTGTCAACGGGCCTGAAAAAATCTACCACGACAATCCCACTCCGCTTTACTTCAATGATCTGGTTCTGCACCCCAAGCTGAACGAGGCCTGTCAGTTCATGGCCGAGTATTACGCCCGCACCAACGGTAACACGAATATGCCTAAGGGCCGTAAACACGATGCGCCGGGTGTCAAATGGCAAGGGGCCAAGATGGACGGGCTGGGTGACCGGCTGAAGCATTTTGCGCCGGGTGTTGGTTCGGCAGGTGAAGGGCTTGCCGGTGCAGGTGCGGCGGACTCGGCACCGACCACATGGATGACGTCGGAAACCCATTACCGTCCGTGGTTCAGCATCGACTATCATGTGAAATCCATGGGCATAGGCGCGGCCAAGACGGACCGGGGCTGGTACTTTTGCAAGATCGGCGGCACTGAACTGCCCGATGGCGTGACACAAGCCGCTGTGCAACCCAAACCGCAACCAGTTGCAAAGCCGGAACCGAAACCCGTTGTCATGCCAACCGCACAGCCTGCGCCGGTTCTGACAGAGACACCCGCAGATGCGCGCACCTATGTTGGTCATATCGGCAAAAACCAGTACATGACCAAGGACAATCCCTATCATTCCAACGGGATGGGGATGTATCTGATGCATCAGAGCGATGGCAATCTGGTGATCAAGCGCGCCTCGGACCACATGTTTGTCTGGGGACTGAACGAACAGCCGGGCGTTGATTATCAGAAAGCCGACAAGGTCGCGTTCACCGGAGACCGGCTTGTCGTTTATGATACCAACATGAAGGAAATCTGGAGCACGGCTACCCCATCGCCGTCCCTGTCCGACATCGAGATGATGCTGTCCGAAGATGGGACGCTGATCGTTTTTTCCGACGATGTCGATGGCCCCCCTGTCTGGGCCTCGCGCAAAGCGATATGGACCTATGACGGGATTCAGCCGGGGCAGGAGTTGCAGCGCGGAACCCGCGTATTTGCCGTCCGGAACCAAGACAAGATTCCGACCATGGCGGGCAAAGGTCGGGTCCACGGCGAACAGCTTTATTCATTCCTCAATCGCTACATGGAACTGCAGGGGGATGGAAATTTTGTCATCAAGGGCGCGCGGGCGGAAATGCCTTATGTCTGGGGACTGGATCAGGCGGCCGGATTGAATCTGGCTGATATCGACAGGATGCGCATGAACGAAGACGGACGCTTGATTGCGTTGAGCAAAAGCGGTGCGGAGCTTTGGTCTGTCCCGCAAAGCAGCGCCGTTCCGGTTCCGGGTTCGCTTTTGAACCTGTCTCTGGATGGCACGTTGCAGATCGTTTCTCCCGGTTTCCAACAGGTTGTTTGGCAAAACCGCTAAAGCGGAATTGAAGGAGGGATTGCCTCGGCGTTGCCAAGTTTTTCACCCGTCTGAATGAGAATGTGCAGTATCTTGTGCCTGACGTGTTCTGTTGGGGCATGGGTAAACTGTTTTCGAACATGATGGCTCGCTGGCTTTTGACAGCGTGCCAATCGCGTACCAAACGCTTCCACTCGACTGATGTGGTATTGAGCGCCAGATAGATCAATTCCGCCGCGTCGTCGTCGCTTGGGACTGGCTTACGGTTCTGGCGGCGCGGCGGATTTTCGAATTCAGCGCCTCAATGGCGTTCGGAACCTCACCTTTCCTCCCATAAAACCTCCGAGTTGCGCAGGGCTTGTTTTACTGGGGCAGGTGGATGTTTCGCGTAGAATTTGGGGACCAGATCAAGGGTATGGCCTAGCGGTTCACTATTTTTGAAACGTTGCGTCACTTTCGCTCGGAATTGACAGGTCCGCCTGCTTTGGGGGAACGTTGCTACAATCATAAGCGCACTGACGATAAAAGGGTGCAATCAGGGAGGAAGTACTATGTGGAAGTCGTTTGTAACTGCCGGACTTGTGTTCGCGGCAAGCCAAGTGTCGGCGCAAGACGTAAGTTTGCCATCACAGGTGACGTGGACAGCCTATGGCACCGGATCGGCGGGGTATAATCAGGCGGTGGCAATCGGTGCAGCGATGCAAGAAGCGGCAAATGTGAACCTGCGGGTTCTGCCGGGTAAGAATGACATCGCCCGCACCGAGCCACTGCGTCAGGGCAAGGTGCAGTTTTCGGCCAATGGTGTTGGCGGCTCGTTCATGGCCCAAGAAGGCGTCTTTCAGTTCGGTGCGAAAAACTGGGGGCCGCAGCCGGTGCGGGTGCTGGCGGCGAACAATGGCGGCACCGTTGGTCTGTCGCTGGCAGTGGCAGCCGAAGCCTGTGAAAAGGTGGGCAAACCGAAATGCGAAGGGTTCACCTATGCTGACCTAAAGGGGCTGCGCGTCAGTCTGGTCAAAGGCGCCCCGTCGCTGAACGTGAATAATGAGGCCTATCTGGCCTATGGCGGGCTGACGTGGGACGATGTGGAAACCGTTGAATTCGGCGGTTTCGGTGACAGTTGGAAGGGCATGATCGACGGCAGCACGGATGCGGCTTTTGCGTCGACCAACTCGGGCCGCGCATACGAGGCTGCCTCTAGCCCGCGTGGCGTTTACTGGCCGCCGATTGACCCGAACAATACCGAAGGTCTGGCACGGATGGCCGCCATTGCCCCGTTCTTTAGCCCGATGACCGCCACGGTGGGGGCCGCCATTGACGGCACGCCCGGCACGCCAACGGCGGGCTATGCCTATCCGGTTCTGATGACCTATGACGTTCAGGACGAAGAACTGACCTATAACATGACCAAGGCTATGCATGTCTTTTTTGATGCCTACAAAGGCAAGGCACCGGGCATCAACGGTTGGGCTATGGATAAGCAGGATTTCCAATGGGTTGCCCCATATCATGACGGTGCAATCCGGTATTACAAGGAAGTCGGCCAATGGACCGACGCGGATCAGGCCCATAATGACAATCTGATCGCGCGTCAGGCAGCCCTGATGAAAGCATGGGAAGAGTTGAAAGCAGAAAACCCGGATAACTGGGAAGACGCATGGGCCACCAAACGCCGCGAGGCGTTGAAAGCTGGCGGTTTCGCGGTCGTCTTCTGATCGCTACACGCTTTGAACGGGCGGGCCTGTCCTGTGCCTGCCCGAACACCCTGCCCATTTTACCTGCTTTGCCCGGTGACGCCGGACCCATTGGATTGGATGCCCCATGACGACAGACAAAGACCATTCGAACGCCCGCGGCGACGCCGCTATCGAGGCGGAGCGTGCAGCAGAACGGTTGATTTTTACCGGCGCGGCGCGCTGGATGATCATCATCTGCACGCTGGCGGCGATTGGCCTGGCAGTGAACCAGTTGTTCAATATCCGGCTGGGGGGCTTTTCCTTTTTGGAAGGGATGTATCTGTATCTTCTGGCCGGGCTGTTTCTAAGCCTGACCTTTATCACCTTTCGCGCATGGGGTCCGCCCTCGCCCACGGTGCCGTGGTATGATTGGGTGCTGGCGGGGATCACGCTGGGCGTTGCCGGATTTTTTACATGGACCGCGAATGAAAGCCTTGATTCCGGATGGGAGTATGCCGCGCCGGATCAGGCAGTTTGGATGTCCATCGTTTTCTATGCCCTGATTCTGGAAGGCACCCGCCGCGCCGGGGGGCTGGTACTGTTTGGGATTGTGCTGCTGTTTTCGCTATATCCCACCTTTGCCGAACATGTCCCCGATCCGCTGAATGGGTTTACACAGCCGTTCCGCGATGTCGTACCCTATTTCATGATCTCGTCCGAGGCGTCCTTTGGCATTCCAATGCGGGCCTTCGGGAACCTTGTGATTGGCTTCATCCTGTTCGGGGCCGTTCTGCAATTCACGGGGGGCGGCAAGTTTTTCAATAATCTGGCGCTGTCGCTTGTCGGGGGGTATCGCGGGGGCGCGGCCAAGGTGTCGATTTTTGCCAGCGGGTTCATGGGATCAATGTCCGGTTCGGTCATCTCGAACGTGCTGACAACTGGGGCTGTGTCGATTCCAGCGATGAAAAAAACCGGATTTTCCGCCCGTTACGCTGCCGCGACCGAGGCCTGCGCCTCGACCGGGGGGGTTCTGATGCCGCCGATCATGGGGGCCACGGCCTTTGTGATCGCGTCGTGGCTTAGCCGCCCATATGTTGAAATCATGCTGGCGGCGGCAATTCCGTCGTTGTTGTATTTCTTCGGCCTGTTCATGCAGATTGATGCCTATTCCGCCCGGCGTGGTCTAAAAGGCATGACCCGCGCAGAATTGCCCGAACTGGGCCGGACCGTCCGCGAAGGATGGTTGTATATCGCCGTATTCGCGTTGCTAATTTTCCTGATGGTCGCGTTCCGCTGGGAAACCACGGCCCCTTTCTATGCGGTGTTGTTGTTGCTGGTGGTCAACCAATTCAACCGCGAAGACCGCATGTCGTGGCATGAGTTCATGAATGTGATTGCCTCGGTCGGGCGAACCTTGGCGGAACTGGTCGCGGTGCTGCTGGGGATTGGCATGATTGTCGGGGCCTTTCAGGCCACGGGGCTGACCGGACCGCTGGCGAATGAATTGGTGCATCTGGCGGGCAGTTCCGTGCCGATGTTGCTGATCATGGGGGCTGTGACCTCGTTCATCTTTGGCATGGGGATGACTGTCACCGCCTGTTATATCTTTTTGGCTGTGGTGCTGGCACCCGCGCTGGTGCAGGCCGGGTTGAACGAATTGGCGGTGCATTTGTTCATTCTGTACTGGGGCATGGTCAGCTTTATCACGCCCCCCGTTGCTTTGGGGGCTTTTGCCGCCGCCACGATGGCGGGCGCGGGCGCCATGCGCACCGGGTTCGAGGCAATGAAGCTGGGCGGGGTGATTTACATCGTTCCCTTCTTTTTCGTGCTGAACCCCGCATTGATCGGCCAGGGCAGCCCGCTGGAGGTGACCGTAGTCCTGATTTGTGCGCTGATCGGTGTGTGGTTCCTGTCCGCATCGTTTCAGGCCTATGTCAGCTTTCTGGGTCCGTTAGGATCGGGGCCGATGGGTGCGGTTATGCGGGTGGTGCTGTTTTTTGCCGCCTTGATGATCGCGGCCCCCGCCGGGGGCGTGGCCGGGCTGGGCCATACCACGCTGACATTGGCGGGCTTTGCCCTGTCGCTGATCCCGCTTAGCCATGCGTGGCGCGGCGGTCAGAGGGAGAAGGCCAGTATATAAACCGAGGCCGCGCTGGCGCGTCTGAAACCCGTTGCTGACCCTTTGGCGGGATGGCTATGATCTGCGAACGATTAGGGTAGAACACCCTGAATCCACATTGGTTTTGAAGGAAACGTTCAATGAAAGCTGTCCTGTTTGAAAAGTTCGCCGAAGCCCCCAAATTGGTGAACCTTGACGATCCAACCCCGGATGTGGACGGTGTTGTGATCAAGGTTCAGGCCACGGGGGTTTGCCGATCAGACTGGCATGGTTGGATGGGGCATGACAGTGACATCGAATTGCCGCATGTGCCGGGTCATGAACTGGCCGGTATTGTCGAAGCCGTGGGCAAAAATGTGCGCAACTGGAAACCGGGGGACCGGGTGACGGTGCCATTCATTTCCGGGTGCGGGTCGTGCCCGGAATGCCATGCGGGGCATCAGCAGGTTTGCCATAATCAGGAACAGCCGGGTTTCACCCATTGGGGATCTTTCGCGGAATATGTGGCAATTCATCAGGCCGATTTGAATCTGGTTGCGCTGCCCGAGGATATGGATTTCGCCACCGCTGCCAGTCTGGGCTGCCGCTTTGCCACGTCGTTTCGGGCGGTGGTCGATCAAGGCAGGGTTGGCGCGGGGCAATGGGTTGCCGTGCATGGCTGTGGTGGTGTGGGCCTGTCTGCGGTGATGATTGCCAATGCCGTTGGGGCAAATGTGATTGCGGTAGATATTGATGACCGAAAGCTGTCGCTGGCCAAGGAACTGGGGGCGGTCGCCACTATTAATGGCGCAGCCGGGGATGTTGCCGAGGCAGTCATCGAACTGACGCGGGGCGGGGCGCATGTTTCGCTGGATGCGCTTGGGCATCCGGTGACGTGTTTCAACTCGATCCTGAATTTGCGCCCACGCGGGAAACATGTGCAGGTGGGCTTGATGCTGGGGGAACATATGACGCCGCAGGTGCCTATGGCCAAGGTGATCGGTAAAGAACTGGAAATCCTTGGCTCACATGGGATGCAGGCGCATCGCTATGGCGCAATGCTGGATATGATTGCGTCGGGCAAACTGTCGCCGGACCGTTTGGTGGGGGACAGAATCAATATAGCGCAAGCCCCAAAGGCGTTGATGGATATGGACAAATTCCAATCGGTCGGCGCAACGGTGATCACCTCATTCTGATGCGGGCAAACGTTGCTTGATTTGCGCAGGCTCCCTTTTGGGGGCCTGTGTTGGTTTTTGGGGGAGGGAAGGGGGGCGAGTCTGTTAGTTAGACAGGGATGAGAGGGTCGATTCTGTTCTGTTTTGTGTTGATTTTCGTCTGAGGCGATTTGCTTTGCTTTGATTTGGTGGTTTCTGCTGTTGTTTTGTGCGGTTTAGAGTGTT
>NZ_FXTO01000009.1 GCF_900182725.1 Thalassovita litoralis | reverse complement strand
CCGCCTCGCCGTCCGTCCGACCCACCGTCAAGCGCCTCAGCGCCGCCGGTGAAGGGGGTTCTAAGCATAACTCCCACTACCCGCAAGCAGTTTTTGACAGAAATACGAAAAAATCCAAAACTTTCCAACAAAACCAAAAAATACTAAACAATATCAACACTCTAAAACGCACAAAACAACAGCAGAAACCACCAAATCAAAGCAAAGCAAATCGCCTCAGACGAAAATCAACACAAAACAGAACAGAATCAGCCGATTCAGCAGCTTGCCGCGCGTTCCGGTGGCAGGGTGCAGATCGCCGGTGTTGTGCCACTTTGGAATTCAGGCGTGCGGTTGTGCAGGAAGAACAGCTTCACCGGGGCGGATTTGCGGACACTGCCATCCGCGAATGTCGCTTCCATCTGCATCTGATGGATCGACGACCGTTCCGCATAGAATCGCAACCCGCTGAGCAGCGAGGACACATTCGGATTCCCCCGCACCGGGATGTTGATCCGATAGGCCTGCGCATCATAGGGCAGATCGACATCCAGATATTGCGGTGCCTGTAGGGCGAAAGCACCACCATCCCCGCATTCTGCAAGGCCCCCCGGCACTTCGATCGCGGCCAGGCTGATCGTGGCAGAGAATGATTGCACTTCGTGATGGCGTTCCCCGAACGCATCCACCCAATCATAGGACAATTCCCCGATCATGTCGGTTTGCAAATCCCCCCACCCCGAGATCAGCCCGGTCAACGCCCCCAAGTTCAGGTCTTTCTGGATTTGCGCCTTACAGGTTTCCAGCACCTCGGCACTGGGACAGGTAAAGCGGCGGTTTTCCAGGGCCGTCACATCCACCCCGGCATCAATCAGCGCATTACGGATATAGACATCCATCCCCTGATCGAAGCTTCCCACGTCGACCTGATACCACGGCGTACTGGGCGGCGTTGTGTGGCGTGCGGCCCAGTCCACCGCATCCCCATTACGGAAACCGACGCGGGCCGTGGCATTTTCCACCTGCCCCCAACCATAGTTCAGAAAATTGAAGCTGGGCCGGAAACCTGTGCAGCCATAATGGTCTTCGGTTACCAAAACCGGGCGCAGATGCGGCAGACTGTAGTCCACCGCCAGGTCCAGCGATTTCAGGCGCACGCGGCTACCGTCCTGTGTCGCCAGACGAAATTGCGTATGCGCACGATTGTCTGCCCATTCTGCGTCCCCCATGCTGGCATAGTCAAAGAACGTACCAATCCCCCCGGTCCCATTCCAGACATCCCGCCACCTGTCGCGCAGCGGAACGATCAACACCTCTCCGTTTTGGGCGTAATGGGCATATCCCACCTCTTGCTGTTGGCCCAATCGGGTATCAGCCGTTACCGCGATCTGGGTTTTCCCTGCATCGCCGCCCGATTGCGCCGGTAACAGCCCGCCCAGCAAACTGTCGGCATAGACCACCGGCTTGGTCGAGGATTGCATGACACCCGCCACCATTTCCACGGTATAGCGCAGACCACCCGGTTCTATGATCGCGCCATGCCCATCGCGCAGCCCGTTGCTGAAACCGCCGGTATAGACCCACCCTTCGGCCGAGCGCAGAATCCCCTGCCCTTCGGGTTTACCATCGACAAGCGGCCCCTCGTAGCGGTTGCCCGCGGCGTCCAGATACTCCCCCGGTCCCTGCAACACCCCGGCCACCCAGTTGCCCCGATAAAAAGACCCATCACGATAAGTCAGCCGACCTTCGCCTTCGAAACGACCATTCAGCACCGCCCCCTCATAGGTGTGATGCACGGCACGCGGGTCATAGCTGGCCGCGCCGGGGACACGCCAGCTCAGCACACCTGCCCCCGTGGCAAAGCCGTCAGGTGTTACACCCGGCCAGTTGCCCGGCGCCGGGTCCCAACTGAATTCCAGCGCCATCTCAGGATGCGGATCGAACACCCGAACCATCCGCCGGGTCACTTCGCGGCTATGCGGATCATAAATCACATGCAGCTTTTCCGAGATCGTCACTGCAGACAGTGTCGGTGCCTGCTCTGCCACGCTGGCACCGGCCAGCATCAGCCCAACCATCCCAGCAAATCCCCAGCGCGTCATGATCCCTGTCCCCTGTTGTGATAATATCTTGGTGTCAGGCTACCCGCGCTCCAACCTTTCAGACAAGAGCTAAGTCCTGCTTCATCGCTCCCCAAGCGCCGCCGCGAATAAAGACGGCAATGGCAACTGGCGTAAAAACACCGTTCCCTGTGGGAAAACCCGAACTTCGACCAGACTGCCAGATGCGGCGGGCGGAAGTTGGTCAAACAGGAAATTCCCTACGGACTGTACCACCACGGTATCGCCGCCACCGATCACACGGGGGCTGTGGCTTGTTTGATGCGGGTGTGCGCCAACAATCGCCGCCACCCCACGCCCCCGCAGGTTTTCAGCGATCCATCTTTCTCTTGCGGATGGTACGGTTACGAACTCCCGGCCCCAATGCAGCAACGCAATCACCGGAACAGCGGCATCCCCGATCATCGCACGATCCAACAAGTCAGGCGTCAGCCGGTCGACCGAAGGCATCGCACGGCCATCCAGATCGCTTAACCCAACCAAAGCCGCCCCGTTCAGGCGGATCACATCGCCCTGCCCGACGAATGGAATGCCAAGCTGCCGTAACGCCCGCCGCGTTTCCGCCAGACCGCTGTCGCCCATATCCCGTGCATGATTGTTCGCCAGCGACACCGCCACAATGTTCAGCCGCTCCGCCCAATCGCGCAGCAAATCCGCTGGCATCCCCAAAACCATATGATCCAGAGCACGCGGCAATTGCGGTAGCAAGACCCCTTCAAGGTTCAGCACAAGCGGCAACCCTTTGGTGGCAGCCAGCGCCGCCTCTTCGACACGCCGGGCCGCCAGTTCATCACTCAGATATTCGGGCAAGACCCGACCCAGAAACAAATCCCCCCCAATCAGGAAGCGTTCCGCCCCGGCAAAGGGCGGTGCATCGCCCCCATCGGGAACGAAAGCCGCCACGACATAGCTGGTGGTTTCGGGAATAAAGCGGCGATACAATCCCTGCATATTGGCATTGGCCACAACGACCGGGCGCAATCCACGCTGCCCCATCAGGGTCATCGCCAGATACATCGCCCCCACCGAATCCACATGATCCGGCTGCACCAACCCGGCCACCGCATCCCGATCCATCGCTGCCAGCACATTCAACACCTGCTGATCACGCAGCCGCGCCTGATGCAGCGGCAGGTAATGCGAAAAATCCGTGACTTGCAGCACCACGGTATCCGCCCCCACCAAAGGACGCAGACGGACTGCCATAGCCTCCCACTGGTCGCGGGTCGAATTGATGGATACAGCCACCGGCACCACGGCCACCCCCGGCATCAACCGGGCCATGAATGGCAGAACCGCCCGTACCCCGTGATCGTCCTGAAACAGGCAGCTTTCCTCGACCAGCCCATCCCCCAGCAAACTGCTCGCGGCAGCGGCATCCCCCGGAATCGGGCCAAAGATGGTCTGGAATCCGCGCCCCGTCGTGGCAAAAGGCACCCGCGACTTGTAGAAATGATCGGGAAACAAGATCACGACCCGCCGCACACCGGGCCGCGCCACCATACGCACGGCCCCTGCCAATAATTCCGGCATTTCCAAATGATGCGGTAAAATCGCCCCGCCGATCCCATCAACCGGATTCACATCTTCGGATGCGGCCAGCCCGGCCTCGAACACGTCCGGTTGCGTGTAGAACGCCGGGAATGCCGCCTCCGGGCAATCTGCATAGGCGACCACCGCCCAAAGCATGATGATCCAGGCCAGACCAATCGCAGCCAAACCCCGCAATGCCCTTTCATCTTGCCCGAAATACTCTTGCCAAGGGCTGCCTTCGCGCCCCCTCGATGGGGGCGTGGGGGCATTCGCGCCCGCCGGTATCGTATCACGCCCCCCAGTCACTACTGCGCCACCAAGAAATTCGCACTCTGAGAGATATGGTAAAACGGCTCCTGCTTGTTTCGGCTCAACCGCACCACTTCGTGATAGACATAATCCGCCAGCCCCAACAAACGCACACCTTCCCCCGCCCGTGCAGCAGCGCCGCGCAATCCTTCCAGCATCGCATAGGTGAAAATCCCATGCCCCAGATCGGGCCGTTCCCCCGCTGTGTTATTCGCTGCCGTCGCTGAAAACACGATCACCCGCGCATCTGCCGCTTCTTTTTCCAGCTTGGCATTAAAGGCGTTCGCGGCGTGGCACGTATCCAAAACCAGAATGCGCCGCCCTTGGGCAAAGGAAATCTCTTCCTGAATCACGCTCCAGTCCACCAAGGACGAGGTCCGCCAACGATCCCCTCGTTTTTGTGCATCCGACGGTAGCAGATAATATTGCTCCTCTAGGTTCATTCCATGCCCGGCAACAAAGATCACTGTTGTATCCTCGGGGCCGGGACGGGCCAGAAAATCCACCAATTCACCCGACACCGTTCTTGCATCCGGTTCCAGCACCGCACCGGGTTCCATGAACAAAGACAAGGCCTGCTGGCGCGGCGCATCCGCCGCCAGCGCATCGCCGGACACCATCACCAGCGTTTCCATCCCGGTATATAGCGGCGCACTGCGTTGTTTCACGACATTCAGAAATTCCAACGCATCCGCCACCGGATAGGCCAGATCGCAGGCCTTGCCGCCACAGGCCTCGGGCAGGTTCGGATAGGTATTCACCCCCACAACGGCCACATAAAGCTTGCCGCGTTTTTCCGGCGTGTCCCGTTTTTTGGACAGGGCCACGGCGGATCGTTCCGTGACATACCCAAAATCATCCCGCCCCGCCACGGTGATGCGGTTTTCCCCCACCTCCAACGGCACGGCATAGACCAACCGCCCGTCAACGCCCCCCATTCGGGCCGGGCGCACCCGGCGGTCATTCACCAGTACGGAATAGCCCCAGCTTTCCACCTCCTCCAACGACGCGCCCGTGACCTCGATCAAGGCCTGACCTTCGGGGGCGTCCCCATCAATCATACGGATCTCAAACGCAGGCGGTTTACGGGTCAGCAGCTCTTCCAGCTCATTGTCCCGACCTCGCAATTCCTGCGCCGCCGCGCGCGCGGACCCGCCAATAATTGCCCGCCGCACGATTTCAGGCGAATGCAAATGCTGACGCAATTGCCGGGCCGTCACATAACGCGCCGCCTGATCCTGCCCCTGATTGATCCGCCATCCTACCAGCCTGTCGCCATTTGGCGAGGAATAGAAATACCCCTGCGGCGTCCAGATGATCCAATCGTCACCAGCGAAAAACAATGTCGCCAGCAACTCGTGGGTTTTCAGGTTCCACAGCTTCACCGTCTGATCCGCCGCCCCGCTTAGCAAGCGTTCCGCGCGGGGGGCGACGGCAAGCGCCAAAATCTCTCCGGTGTGGCCCACGAATTCCCCGGCAATGCTGCCATCCAATCCATAGTCCAGCAATATCCCGTTCCCGCCGCCGGAAATGACCCGGTCCAGCCCCGGCACAAAGCTATAGGCGCTATGATAATAGCCGCTATCCCCGCCCTTGATCACGGCAGCATCGCCAATGCGCAAACGCGAACCGTCAAACCCGGTGCCGGGTTCGCTGTCCAGCTTAACCTCCAATCCCGGAAGCGCAGTCACAGCCCGGCCCAACCGCGCGGCCCCGCGCGGCCCCGGTTTTTCAAAGGCCCGTTCTGCCGTGGGCAGTTCCATTTCCTGCGTCAGTTCACCCATCCGGGTCGGGCAAATCGCCTGCGTGGGACAGGGGTCATCCGCCCCCCAGCCGATCCGATCCGCCATTGCCGACAGCCCAACCGCCGCCACCGGCGCGCTGATGCCGCCCATCTGCCGCATGGCCTGCCCGGTCGACACGTCCCACATATCCAGCCGGTTCAACCGCCCGCCTGCCGTAACCACCCGCCCTTCGGGCAATATCGCCAAAGCATGAACCCCGCCGTCCTGCGCCCGATATTCGGTCAACATGGTTCCAGTGGCCCAGTCCCATGTTTCGCTGCCATAGCTGTCGCCACAGCGATACCCGCAGGACAGCACCAGCCGATCCCCGGAAAATCCCAACGCATCCACCCGGAACGGGCGCTGGGGTAAGGCTGCAATCACCGCCCCGGTCGCCGCCTCGCGCACCGTCACACGCCCTTGATCATCCGCAAGTGCAAACAGCGCCCCATCCGCGCTGACCGCCAATGCCACAAGCGGCGTGTCCCACAGGGCTTCGGCATCGGGTGCGGCGATTTCCGTACCATTGTCCAAATCCCAAATCCGCAGCCCATAATCATAGGTCGCCACAATCAACTGCTGCCCATTCAGCGCATAGTCAACCCGACTGACCCGCCAGCTTTGGGTATCCAGCACTGGCAGGGCTTGCGGCGCATCGGAAAACGGCGCAGCCCAGCGATGCACCTGCCCGCCCTGCCCCGATACCGCCAGTTCATCACGCCCGGCATCATAAGCCAGCGTTTCCACCACCAGTTCATGACCACGCAGAACCGACCGGATTGCCCCGCTTTGCACATCGAAAATCCGCACATCCCCAAACGGTCCCTGCGCGGCCTGATGACCCGCAAAATATCCGCCCACGGCAACGGCCCCAGCATCGGCGGACAGGGCCACGGCATTCACCACACCTTCGCCGCCCGGCCCCATCTGGCCACGCAACACAGCCGTGCTTTCGCCTGTACCACCATTCCAGATCCGCACTGTTTTGTCATCGGACGCCGAAACGACCACCGCCCCATCCGCGCTGGCCACCACATCGCGGATCACCGCGCGATGCCCGCCGGTATCCAGATCCAGATGAAACTCCACCGTTTGCGCCTGTACCGCCCCCGCTGCCAGACCTAACAACCCAGCGACACAACCCGCCTTCATCTTGCCCGAAATACTCTTGCCAAAGGCTGTCCACGCGCCCCCTCGATGGGGGCGTGGGGGCATCCCCCCCTGCCGCAGAATGCCGACCCGTTGGGCGATCCTGCACGGCATGTCACGGTCGTGTCGGGCCAAGACTATTCCTTTCCATGCAAAACCCACTCAATCTGCAAAAACCAAATCCCATTCTTCGGCAGCGCCCCCGGCAAAATGCCGACAACGCCACCAGTATCGCCACAAAACTGGCAGAACCCCAATGAAAAAGCACCCCCGCTGTGCCGTGACGTTCTTTTCCTCGCACCTTGCAATCGTCTGACGATTGCCGCCACACTACCACAAGCCAGCAAGGAGACCCCCGTGAGCCTGCATCATCCCTTTACCACCCCGCCACAACCCGGCGACGTCATCGAAGTTCGCCCCGGCATCCTGTGGGCGCGGCTGGCACTGCCGTTCCAACTGGACCATGTGAATATTTACTTCCTTCAGGATAATGACGGCTGGATGATCGTCGACGGTGGCATTTCCAACAAGCAGACCCGCGCCGCGTGGGAGGCATTGCTGAACGGTCCCTTTGCGGGGGAAAAATTTACCGGGCTGATCATCACCCATCACCATCCCGATCATATCGGCATGGCCGGGTGGCTGTGCGAAAAGCTGGACATCCCGATGCTGACCAGCCGCACCTCGTTCCTGTCGTGTATGATGTTCGCCCATTCCCCCGCAGTGATGGAGGCCACCCCCTATAGTGAATTTTACGCCCGTCACGGCATGGCCCCGGAAATTGCCGCGCTGGTCAGCACACAGGGGCATAATTATCTGCGGATGCTGTCCACGCCGCCCTTTACCTATCGGCGCCTGTATCATGGCATGACCCTGCCAATCGGGGATCGTAAATTTCAGGTGCTGACCGGCGATGGTCATTGTGCCGAACAGGTGATGCTATACCTGCCCGAAGAAAAGCTGTTTCTGGCCGCTGATCAGGTGATTGAAAAAATCAGCCCCAACGTATCCGTGATGGCCACCGAACCCGAAGGAAACCCCTTGGGCGGCTTTATCCATTCGCTGAATTATCTGAAACGCGAATTGCCCGAGGATGTGTTGGTTTTGTCCGGCCATCGCCTGCCCTTTTACGGCCTGCATATTCGCTGCACCGATCTGGTCGCCCACCACGAAGAACGCTGCGGAATGATCCACGATGCCTGCCGAACCCGTGACATTTCCGCGAATGATCTGATTCCGGTGATTTTTCACCGCCAACTGGACCCTCATCAAATGAGCTTTGCCTTTAGCGAGGTGTTGGCCCATGTGAATTTCATGGTCAAACGCGGACAGTTGGAATGGATCAGTGAACCGGGGGATCGGCTGACGCTGCGCAGCCTGTAACCCCTGTTACAGCGCAACGACCCGGTATAGGCTGGGCGCGACCCCGCTTTGACCGAAAGGCCCGCCATGTCCGACCGTTTGCAAACCGTTCTGACCGCAATCGACACCGCCAACGCCGCCGACCCGACCCAAGAAGACGGACGCCCCGCAGCGCAGCTTTATGGGGAACGCATGACAGCAGAGCTTCGGCGCCTGTTTCCCGATGCGTCGGAACCGCTGCAAATCGCGGCGCGTGGTCAGCATATCGAACGCTGGCTTTTGCCCCGCAAGGATTACCCCGAGGGGCGCAACGGCTATCTGGAATGGCGCAAGGAACAGGGGCGTCGGCACGGGGTCCGGCTGGCGGATATGATGGCAGAGGCCGGATATTCCCAAGACGAACAGGCACAGGTCGGCACTATGCTGCGCAAGGAAGGGATCAAACGCGATCCTCAGGTGCAGGCCTTAGAAGACGTGATCTGCTTTACCTTCCTGAAATGGTATTTCCACCCCTTCGCCGGAACGCAGTCACCCGAAGCCTTGGAAAAGATCGTGATCCGCACGGCACGCAAAATGTCGGTCGAAGGACGGGCGCGGGTGTTGCGGGAATTTGATCTGCCCGCCCCGTTCGCCGCGGCATTTGCCAGCTAAAATGATCGTTTAGAAACGCACACACGCCCCGCACCCGGCCAAAGCCGGATGCGGCAGTGAGTGGTGGTGTGGCATTTTATTGGCACGCGCTGATGCTATTTGCCAATTCACGCATCAGGCTGGGATAAAGCGATGGACCAACCTCCAGCGTGGTGCCCAGCGGGTCGATTTCCGCAACTTTTACGCCACCATCGGACACAGCCTTGATCAGGCCCGGATTGAACTGCGGCTCTGCGAACACGCAGGTCACGTTCAGTTCCTGAACCCTGTTGCGGATTTCAGCGATCCGGGCCGCCCCCGGTTCAGACGCATCCCCCAACGAAATCGACCCCACCGCCGACAGATCGAAGCGGTTTTCAAAATACTGATAGGCATCGTGGAACACGATAAAGTTCACCTGCCGGAACGCTGCAAGCTGCACATTCAGCTCTGCCACCAGTTCATCCAGCTCGGCCTGCCCCTCGGCAGCGTTGGCCGCGTAGCGCGTGGCATTTTCCGGGTCAATCCGGCCCAGTTCCTGCGCAATCGCCCCCAGCCAGACATGCGCATTCATCGGGTCCAGCCAACCATGAGAATCCATTCCGGTATGGTCGTGGCCATCATGATCGCCATGCTGATCGGTCTCTGCCTTCGCATGATCGTCATGGCCTTCATGGTCATGCGAATCTTTTTCAGCGTGATCATGCTCGTCGTGATCATGATCGTGGTCATCATGGTCATGCTTGTCGTCTGCGGCATCGTCATGTCCGTGGTCGTCATCGTCACCATGATCATGCTTTTCAAACGCCGCCCCCAGCCGATATTCCAGCACCGTCGTACCCGGCACGGTCATCAGCTCGATTTGACGCGCTTTACCGCCAAGGGTTTCAAGCGGCCCTTCCAGCCAAGGTTCAAGCGCTTCTCCGATCCAGAAAACGGCGTCGGCGCGATTCAGTGCGGCGGCCTGCGACGGGCGCAGCGCATACCCGTGCGGCGAAGCCCCCGGTTCGACCAGCAGGGTCGGTTCGCCAACCCCCTGCATCACCCGCGCCACAAGCGAATGCACCGGCGTAATATCGGCCACCACATGCGGGGTTTCAGCCAAGACGGAACCAGCCAGCAAGGCCGCGCCGCAGGTCATCAGGGGCAAACGCATTTTCTACCTCGTGTAATTGTATAACATATCGACAGTCGATACCTGTTACTTTATACCATAGCAACCCCAATCTTTCCCAACCCGGAAGGCCGCCTATGGACCCTGTTGGTTTCGCACATCACGACCACCACAGTTGCATCGCCGCCAATTTGTCAGCGGCAGAACAGATATGTCAGGACAACGGGCTGCAATTCACCCCGGTACGCCGTCGGGTTCTGGAAATCCTGCTACATGAACACCGGGCGCTTGGCGCGTATGAAATTCTGGACATGCTGCGCACCGAAGGGCTGGGATCACAGCCCCCGGTTGCCTATCGGGCGCTGGATTTTCTGGTGTCGAACGGGTTTGCGCACAAGATCGAACACCTGAATGCCTTTGCCGCCTGTGTGCATCCGGGCCACAGCCATACGCCGATGTTCCTGATCTGCCGGGCCTGCAATTCCGTGGCCGAAGCCACCACCCAGATTTCCGCGGACACATTGGGCAAGACCGCCCGCGCCGAAGGGTTCCGCATCGAAAAAGCCGTGATCGAAGCCGAAGGGCTGTGCCCCGCCTGCCAGACAAAGGAACCGGCATGAGCCTGATCGAGGTCACGGATCTGACGATTCGTCTGGGCGGCAACACGGTGCTGTCTCATGTCGATTTCCATATGGATGAAGGCGAGATTGTCACCATTGTCGGCCCCAACGGGTCCGGCAAATCCACCCTGTTGAAAGCGATCATTGGCGCAATTCGCCCCAGCGCAGGAACCGTGCGCCTGCGCCCTGATCTGCGGATCGGCTATGTTCCGCAAAAGCTGCATGTCGATCCAACGCTTCCGCTGACGGTGCAACGGTTCATGAACCTGCCCCATCAGGTAGCCCATGCCGACGTGCGCCGGGCCTTGACCGAAGCCGGGGCCGAAGATCTGGGCAATCGCCAGATGGCGGACCTGTCCGGCGGGCAGTTTCAGCGCGTCATGCTGGCGCGGGCGCTGTTGTCCAAACCGCAATTGTTGATTCTGGACGAAGCGACACAGGGGTTGGATCAACCCGGATCGGCAGCATTTTACCGCCAGATCGAACAGGTGCGCAGCGATCTGGGCTGTGCTGTGCTGATGGTCAGCCACGAATTGCATGTCGTCATGGCAGCATCGGACCGGGTGATTTGTCTGAATGGGCATGTCTGCTGTCAGGGCGAACCTGAACACGTTGCCTCGGCCCCGGAATACCGGGCTTTGTTTGGGTCAGGCACGCAAGGCGCGCTGGCGCTGTATCGTCATGAACACAACCACAGCCACGATCCCGGTTGCGGCCATGATCACAGCCACACACACGAGGCCGCAGAATGACATCACTGTTGGACAGTTTCCTGATCCGTGCCGCATTGGCCGGGATCGGTGTTGCGATTGCGGCCGCTCCGCTGGGGTGTTTCGTGGTGTGGCGGCGCATGGCCTATTTCGGGGATGCAACCGCCCATGCCGCGATTCTGGGTGTGGCGCTGTCGCTGGCGTTTTCCACCTCGATTTTCGCGGGCGCTTTGGTGGCTGCACTGGTCATGGCCCTGACGGTTTCCGCCCTAAGCGGTCGGGGTTATGCGATGGATACGCTGCTGGGGGTTCTGGCCCATTCCGCGCTGGCCTTTGGTCTGGTCGCGGTATCGTTCCTGTCCGGGGTGCGGATTGATCTGATGGCCTATCTGTTCGGGGATATTCTGGCGGTCAGCCAGACCGATCTGGCCGTGATCTGGGGCGGCACGGCGCTGGTTCTGGCGCTGCTGTGGTGGCGATGGTCGGCGCTGTTGCTGTCCTCGCTCAATCAGGATCTGGCCTATGCCGCCGGGCTGAACCCGCGACGCGAACAAATGGTGCTGACCGTGGCGCTGGCGTTGGTGGTGGCCGTGGCAATCAAGGTGGTGGGCGTACTGCTGATTGCGGCGCTGCTTATCATTCCGGCCGCAACGGCCCGCCCCTTTGCCACCACCCCCGAACGCATGGGAATGATTGCAGCGGCGTTGGGAACGATATCTTCGGTTGGTGGGCTGGTCCTGTCCTATCATTTTGACACACCAACGGGGCCGTCTATTGTATGTGTGGCCGCAGTGCTGTTTACCCTGTCCAGTATCGGTTCGGCCCTGCGTCACCGCGTGGCGCGCCAAATCTAAGAGGTGTCCATGCCCCGCTGCGCAATCCTGATCGCCCACGGCAGCCCGTCCGATCCCGATCCACAGGAACAGGCCATGCAGGCCTTAGCCGAAAAGGTGCAAACCCTGCTGCCCGGCTGGCAAATCCGGGGGGCTACTTTGGCCGCGCCGGGGCGGTTCGATGCTGCATTGAATGGGCTGGATCACCCGCTGATATACCCGTTTTTCATGGCGCAGGGTTATTTCACCAATCGCGTTCTTGCCCCGAAAACAACGGCGCTGGGATTGACCCAATTGCCGCCCTTGGGCGTAGAAACCGGACTGGCCGACGTCGCAGAATCCCGCCTGCGGGCCACCCTGACAGACCGGGGCTGGCAGGCCCAAGACACCGCGCTACTGATGGCCGCCCACGGCAGCGCAGTATCGCGCACCAGCGCCGACAGTACTCATGCAATGGAACGTGAACTGGCCCGCCGGTTGCCATTCCGCACCACCCGCGCGGGATTTATCGAAGAACCGCCCTTTGTCCACGATCAAGCCCGCGATCTGGGGCAAGCCATCTGCCTAAGCTATTTCGCGCTGGAGGCCGGGCATGTTCTGGACGATCTGCCCAACGCATTGACTGCCGCAGGGTTTAACGGTGCCGTATTGCCCCCGATGATCCACTGGCCGGAAACACCGGGTCTAATCGCCAACAGCCTGACAAAACAAGGCACTGAAACCGTAACCGTAAGCTGCCCGTCAGATCAAAACCGTTCCAACAGGCGGCGCAAGTAATCCAGTTCAGCATCCGGGCGGTCGCCTTCGCCAGTGCGGCGGCGGATTTCGTCCAGCAATTCGCGGGCGCGGCGATAGACATCTTCGCCTTGCAGCAGGCTGTCCTCGGTGCCGACATCGCCGCCACGCGATCCGGGGTTCCGCCCCAAAGGATCACGCGCCCCCGTCTGCGCGTCCCCGGTTTCGCGGCCATCGCCACCACGTTGACGGCGGCCTGCTTCGGCCATCGCCTCGCCCAGATTGCGCATCCCTTCGCGCAGGGCTTCCATCGCTTCCGCCTGTTTATCAATGGCCCCGGCCAGATCATCCTGACGCAAGGCTTCCTCGGCCCCGTCCATCGCACGTTCCGCCTGTTTCAGCGCCTCGCGGGCGGCTTCACCGCCTTCGCTTCCGGCACCGGGCAGATTACCGCGCTGACGTTCCAATTCCTGCCGCAAGGCCTGCTGACGATCCGCCAATGATCCCTGACCTTGCTGGCCCTGATCGCCGTCTTGTCCCTGACCATCCTGCCCCTCGTGGCTTTGGCCCCGCCCCATGCCCCCATCACGGCCTTCGTTGCCCTGCGACTGGCCTTGATTGGCACCGGGGTTGAACTGTTCCTGCAAGTCACGGAAGGCCCGATCTGACAGGCCTTGTTGATCGCGCAGAGTTTTGCCCAACTCCTCCATCGCGCGGTCGCCGGGGGATTGGCCACCCTGCCCGCCCTGCTGTTGAGCCATGCGCATGTTTTCCATCATCTGCTGGAACTGGCGCATCGCTTCCTGTGCTTCGGCCATGCGGCCCTGTTCGATCAATTCCTGAATGCGGTCCATCATCCGTTGCAGATCGTCCATATCCATCTGCATCGTGTTGTCGGACATCTGCATGTCCGCATCCGCCTGCTCCTGATCGCGCTGCGCCTGCCGCGACAATTGCCGCAGATAATCCTGCGTCGCATCGCGCAATTCCTGCATCAGCCGCGCGATTTCCTGTTCCGAAGCACCATTTTTCATGGCTTCGCTCAGCCGGTCCTGTGCGCGTTTCATCCGATCCATCGCGTCGTCCAGATCGCCCTCTTCGATCTGGATCGCCAGTTCCCACAGTGCCGCAGCCACTTCATCGCGCTGTTCATCTGTCATGCCGCTGGCTGCATAGGATTCGATCCGTCGCAAAATGACACGCAGTTGCAGATAATTCGCTTCGTCCGGGAAAAGCTGTTCTTCGGGTTGCCACGAAATCGCCCGCAACACCTGCGCAATGCGCGGGGCATTTTCGCGGGTCCACAGCAAATCTCGCCGCTGTTCGATCAGCGCCGCCGCCAGCGGATCGAAAAACCGCCGCGCGGGCAGGTTCATCACCACGGGCTGCCCCACCCCCGATTGCCCTGCGGCATCCTGCACCGACAGTTCAAACCGCACCGGCAAATGCGCCCACGGGTGTTGGGAAAAATCCTCGATCAACTGTTCGGTGAATTCCGCGCGGCTGCCCGAAATCGGCATCGGCAGGTCCATATCGACAGGCTGGCGCGGTTCCGGCGGCAAGGCCAGACCATACCGCCGATCCAGCGTGTCCAGATCCAGCGATATGCGCACGCTGCCCCCCGTCACGCCATAATCATCCGCTGCGGTAAAGGGCAGGCTCATCTGCCCATCCACATTGGTTTCCGGCAGCCCGGCAATATCCACCATCGGCGGCAGGTCTGGCAACAGCGTCACATCCCATTGCCGCCCGCCCGTGCCTTCGATCGCCAAAGTGCCGGATTGCGCGACGGTGAAATCCTGCGCCGGGTCCGACGCCGGAGGCACCTGCCCCACCCGGCCTGATACGGTTTCCGCCAGCGTCAGCGCCCCCAATTCCCCATAAAACCGCAACGTGATGCGGCTGCCCTGCGGGATCGTTAACCGCTTGCCCGCCTGATCGGCCAGATACAGCACCGGCAACCCGGTATAGGCTGGCGGTTCAATCCAGCCTTCCCACGCGGGGCCAGCAGCCAGCCCGCCTTTGCCGCCCGGCCCCATGCCCGTGACCGATCCGACCTTGCTCCATGTGCCGAACAGCAATGCAACAGACAGGCCCAAAATCGCCACATAGCGCAGCGCAAATGGATCGCGGCTGGTCAGGTTCAGATCAGGCTCCACGGGTTTTGCCGCCGCCGCGCGGTCAGCCATCCGTGCCTGATGCGCCCGCCACAACGCAGCCGAGGCCGCATCCCCCACCCCGATCACCTGCTGGTCCAACAGCGATTGAATCGGGCGGCCTGTCATGGCGCCATCCAGCCGGGCCAAGGCCTCGGCCCGTTTGGGAAACCGGAACTGCATCGCACCGCGCAGGGCAAAACCCGCCGCCGCCAGCGCAGTCAGAACCGCAGCGCCCCACACCAGTTCCACCGCCACATGATCCTGAAGCCCCAACATCAGCACCGCAGCGGCCAGCATCACCACCGACCACAATGGCCAGAACGCGCGCGTCAGCCGCTCGGCAATCAGCCCCGCCCATGTCAGGCGAAGCGGCCAGCGGATTTTCCTCAGAACGATGCGACCAGCGTCAGACATACCTTTTCCCGGCGGCCCGATGCGGGGATCGCATCACAGCCATTCAGGAATGGTATCGCGGTTTATGATTTCGTCAAAGCTCGGACGCGCCCGAATGACGGCGAATTGATGCCCATTGACCAAAACTTCGGGGATCAGAGGCCGAGTGTTATATTCACTAGCCATCACCGCACCATAAGCCCCCGCAGACCGGAAGGCGACCAGATCGCCCGCCTGCACCGGCGG
Source organism: Thalassovita litoralis (assembly GCF_900182725.1). Lineage (GTDB taxonomy): Bacteria > Pseudomonadota > Alphaproteobacteria > Rhodobacterales > Rhodobacteraceae > Thalassobius > Thalassobius litoralis. The sequence continues at coordinate 103,086 of NZ_FXTO01000009.1, read as the reverse complement.
CATCATCCGCTGCTTGGCAAAGGTGTCGCCGGTTTCGCACACCGGCCCCACGATGTCATAGGGGCGTTGTTCGACCCCGCTGGCCGGTTCGACCACCGGGATAATGTCGTGATGGGCGTCATACATGGCCGGACGCACCAGATCGTTCATCGCGGCATCCAAAATCAGGAAATCCCTCCCTTCGCCCGATTTCACATACACCACATCGCTGACCAGAAGCCCCGCATTGCCCGCGATCAAACGGCCCGGCTCGATCTCGATCTCACAGCCCAGATGGCCCAGTTCCTCGCGGATCATAGTGCCATAATCCAACGGCAGCGGCGGCGCTTCGTTCGACCGGGTGTAGGGAATGCCCAATCCGCCCCCCAGATCCAGACGGCGAATATTATGCCCATCGGCCCGCAGCGCCTCGGTCAATGCTGCAACCTTGCGATAGGCCAACCGGAAGGGTTCCAGATCGGTCAACTGGCTGCCGATATGCACGTCGATCCCGACCACGTCCAATCCCGGCAAACGGGCCGCATGGGCGTAGACCTCTTTCGCGCGTGAAATTGGAATGCCGAATTTGTTCTCGGATTTGCCCGTGGCGATCTTGGCATGGGTCTTGGCATCGACATCGGGGTTCACCCGCACCGTCACGGGTGCCTTTACCCCCAAGGACAGCGCCACCTCGTTCAGCCGCTCCATCTCTGGTTCGGATTCCAGATTGAACTGACGAATCCCACCCTCTAGTGCCGCCCGCATTTCCGCATGGGTTTTGCCCACCCCGGAAAACACGATCCGATCCCCCGGAACCCCGGCGGCCTTGGCACGGGCATATTCCCCACCCGACACCACATCCATTCCAGCCCCGGCCTGCGCCAATGTCTTCAAAATGGCCTGATTGCTGGCGGCCTTCATGGCAAAACACACCAGATGATCCATCCCCGCCAAAGCTTCGTCGAACAGGCGGAAATGCCGTAACAGGGTTGCCGTGGAATACACATAGAAGGGCGTTCCGACAGCGGCGGCGATTTCGGCCACAGGCACGTCTTCGGCGTGCAACGCACCGTCTTTGTAAAGAAAATGATCCATCGCATCCGCCCTTCCGCTGGTTCCTCCGCGTCATAGCAGACTATCGCGCCAATTCAATCGGCCTTCCCAGCCGCCCCAGTCGGAATATGAGTATTTCAGATCAGAAAGAAGCGGATTGGTTTCTTTCTGATCTGAAATACTCTGGGGGAGGGCGCCGCAGGCGACCGGGGGCAACGCCCCCACGCCCCAAGATCCGCAACACATCAGCGCCGCCTTTGGATCAAACCGGACGCGTGCGCAAAAAAAGATAAAGCGGCAGGCCGCAACTGACGCCGATAAAAAACGTGGCCGGAATGGCCCATAACGCGCCCCAGTTGCGGCGCACGCTGACCTCGGCCAAAATCCACAAGCTTACCGCCACAGCGGAAATCACCAGATCCCAGAACAGTCCCGTCGCGGCAGCATTGGCGTGCCAAGCGGCGATCAGCCCATCGAGGGACAGGCCATGTTCCCAGACCCACGGCAGCAAATGCCACATCGGCCAGACCGCCCCCAGAACGGCCAACGCCAAATATGCCATCCGCAGGCCGGACATCAGAATGATTTGCTCACGCCAAACCGGGCCGATCCTGAAATCGTCACCCCGGTCTTTGTTGGTTCCTCGCGGGGCGGCACCGGCGCGCCGTCCGCGCCGCAAGCCGCCAGTAGCGCTACAATCATCAATCCGGCCAGCGCTTTCATTTCAGCACGTCCTTCCATCTTGCGATCTGATCCCGCACCTGTGCTGGCGCGGTTCCCCCATAAGACATGCGCGAGGCCACGGAATTATCAACCCCCAGCACGCCGAACACTGCATCGGTGATCCCCGCATGAACCGATTGCATATCCTGCAATGTCAGGTCCGGCAAATCGCAGCCCTTGCTTTCGGCCAACGCCACCAGCGACCCGGTCACATGATGCGCGTCGCGGAACGGCAGGTTCAGTTCGCGTACCAGCCAATCGGCCAGATCGGTGGCGGTGGAAAAACCCGACCCCGCCGCCGCAGCCAGATTTTCACGGCGTGCGGTCATATCGCTGACCATGCCGGTCATGGCCGCCAGCGCCAGCATCAGGTTATCGGCCGCATCGAACACCTGTTCCTTGTCTTCCTGCATGTCCTTGGAATAGGCCAGCGGCAACCCCTTCATCACAGTCATCAGCGCCACATTCGCCCCGAAGATACGGCCGATCTTGGCGCGGATCAGTTCGGCGGCATCAGGGTTGCGCTTTTGCGGCATGATGGACGATCCGGTGGACCATTTGTCAGACATCGCCACGAACCGGAACTGGGCCGAGGACCAGATCACCAACTCTTCGGCAAAGCGCGACAGGTGCATGGCGCAGATCGACGCGCAGGACAGGAATTCCAGCGCGAAATCGCGATCCGCCACCGCATCCAGCGAATTGGCGGTAGGCCGATCGAATCCCAGTGCCGTGGCCGTCATATGCCGGTCAATCGGGAACGAGGTTCCCGCCAGCGCCGCCGATCCCAACGGGCATTCGTTCATCCGCGCGCGCGCATCGCGGAAACGCGACATATCCCGGCCCAGCATTTCCACATAGGCCATCATGTGATGCCCCCACGTTACAGGCTGCGCCGTTTGCAGGTGGGTAAAGCCGGGCATTACCCAATCGGCCCCGGCCTCGGCCTGCCCCAGCAGGGCTTTGATCAGCGCCTCGATCCCGTCAATTGCGGCGTCGATCTGATCGCGCACCCACAGTTTGAAATCGGTTGCCACCTGATCGTTCCGGCTGCGGGCTGTATGCAGGCGTCCCGCCGGTTCACCGATGATTTCTTTCAGCCGTGCTTCGACATTCATATGGATGTCTTCCAGCGCGGTGGAAAACTCGAACGTCCCGCCCTGAATTTCTGACAAGACCGTGAGCAGCCCTTCCCGAATGGCGCTGGCATCGCTATCACTGACGATGCCCGTGGCGGCCAGCATGGCGGCATGGGCCCTTGACCCGGCAATATCCTGCGCGGCCATACGCTGATCAAACCCGATCGAGGCATTGATTGCCTCCATGATCGCGTCAGGACCGGCGGCAAAGCGGCCGCCCCACATCTGGTTCGAGGATTTGTCAGTCATAATTGGCCCCTAGGAGGTGTCATGCACAGGATTTATCGGATCGTCCTTTATACGGCCTTGGCGCTTGGTGCAAATGCGTCCATCGCCGGGGACACCGCACTGGAAGCGTTGCGCGTGGACGACATGAAAAAACTGAACCTGCACAGCGCCCCGCAAGCCGTGCCAGACATCGCCTTTGTGTCGGCGGACGGGACCGATATGACGCTGGCGGATTACAAGGGCAAACTGGTGCTGGTCAATTTCTGGGCAACATGGTGCGCCCCCTGCCGCAAGGAAATGCCCGCCCTATCCGCCTTGCAAGCAGAGTTCGGTGGCGATGATTTCGAGGTGGTGACAATCGCCACCGGGCGCAACCCGCCCCCCGCGATGGCAAAGTTCTTTGATCAGATCGGTGTGACCAATCTGCCGCTGCACCGCGATCCGAAATCGGCACTGGCGCGGCAGATGGCGGTTCTGGGCCTGCCGGTCAGCGTGATCCTGAATGCCGATGGTCAGGAAATCGGGCGCCTGATGGGGGATGCGGATTGGCATTCCGATAGCGCCCGCGCCCTGATTGCGGCGCTGTTGCCGCAATCCTGAAGCGTTTATGCCCCGGCACCGTTACCGGGGCATCCCGTGCTGCCCTATCTGCGCCACAGGACCATGACAGGGACAGCCAGTCAGGTGATCATTCACCAAGCCGCACGCCTGCATGAACGCATAGACAATGGTTGGCCCGCAGAACTTGAAGCCCGCTTTCTTCAAATCCTTTGAAATTTGTACAGAGATTTCCGTGGACGCAGGCACCTGATCCAAACGGTCCCATTGGTTCTGCACCGGCGTGAAATCAACGTATTTCCACAGAAACGTGGCAAAGCCCTCGTTCGCTTCGATCCGTTGCCAGGCCTGGGCGTTCGTGATGGTCGCCTCGATCTTTCCGCGATGTCGAACAATGCCCGGATCGCCCAGCAAGCGGGTAACGTCATCCGCCCCCCATTCGGCAATCACATTCGGATCAAAGCCTTGAAATGCTGCACGAAATCCATCTCGTTTCTTTAGAATAGTGATCCAGCTCAGCCCCGCCTGAAATCCATCCAGAACCAGCTTTTCCCACAGCGCGCGGCTGTCATATTCCGGCACGCCCCATTCTGTATCGTGATAGTCCAGATAGATTTGTTCGGACCCCACCCAGCCGCATCTTTCACCCATATTCATTACTCTTTCTCCACTTGGCTTCGCCAGTTTCGGACAATTAGAACAAAATGTGAATGTTAAACTACTGGTAACGTCTGCGGCACCATTGTGTTCTGGCAACCGAACACCGGAGGCTGACGTGAAAAAACGCAAAGGCAACAAATGGAATGACATACACGCAGGTCATCAATCACCGCTGGATTTCGCCGTGACGTCGCGGGATGCCGGGGTGTTGGGCATGGTTGCCGATGCTGTACGTCACAAACAGGTGACGCTGGCCTATCAACCAGTGGTCCAAGCCAGTCGCCCGACATTCCCCGCCTTCTACGAGGGGCTGATTCGCATCTTCGATGAAACCGGGCGCATCATCCCGGCCAAAGATTTCATCGACCATATCGAAGCAACCGAGTTGGGCAGGATGATTGACTGTCTGGCTTTGGAAATCGGACTGCGCACACTGCGAGAGGAACCGGGCATCCGGCTGTCCATCAACATGTCCGCGCGATCCATCGGCTATCCCCGCTGGATGACCAGCCTGCGCAAGGGGTTGGAGGCGGACACAACCGTAGCCGAACGGTTGATTCTGGAAATCACGGAAAGCTCTGCGATGACCGTACCGGAACTGGTGGTCCGCTTCATGGGCGACTTGCAACGCAAGGGAATCAGCTTTGCGCTGGACGATTTCGGGGCCGGGTACACGTCTTTCCGCTATCTGAAAGATTTCTATTTCGACATTCTGAAGATTGATGGGCAGTTCATTCGCAATATCCATGCCGATGCGGATAATCAGGTCTTAACGAAAGCACTGGTCAGTGTCGCTCAGCAGTTTGATATGTTCACTGTCGCGGAATCCGTTGAAAATGCAGAAGATGTTCATTGGTTGCAACAGATTGGCGTGGATTGTTTGCAGGGGTATTATTTTGGCGCACCGACCATTCAGCCCCCTTGGAAAGAAAATTCCAGAATGCCCCATCAGCGTCGCGCATAAATTGCGCTGCAACGCGGCAATTCTGCGCAGTTGCCGCAGTGCGGCAGTTGTTTTATGACGTGATATAAGGCGGGAAGACCAGGGCCCGCACGCTGCGCGCCCGGCGTTTCCCCCCAAGACAATTGGTGGAGGATGAACATGACCAATGTTGTTATCGTCTCGGCGGCGCGAACTGCCGTTGGGTCTTTCAGCGGCTCTTTCGCGAATACCCCGGCCCATGATCTGGGCGCGGCTGTGCTGGAAGCCATCGTCGCCCGCGCCGGGATCGACAAATCGGAAGTATCCGAGACGATCCTTGGTCAGGTTCTGACCGCAGGTCAGGGCCAGAACCCGGCCCGTCAGGCCCATATCAATGCCGGTCTGCCCATCGAAAGCGCGGCCTGGGGTCTGAACCAAGTTTGCGGTTCGGGTCTGCGCGCTGTTGCATTGGCAGCCCAGCACATCCAACTGGGCGATGCCGCAATCGTCGCGGCGGGCGGTCAGGAAAACATGTCGCTCAGCCCCCATGTTGCCCACCTGCGCGCAGGGGTGAAAATGGGCGATGTGAAATACATCGACTCCATGATCCGCGACGGTCTGTGGGATGCGTTCAATGGCTATCACATGGGCCAGACCGCCGAAAACGTCGCCCAGCAATGGCAAATTTCCCGCGACATGCAGGATGAATTCGCCGTGGCATCGCAAAACAAAGCGGAAGCCGCCCAAAAAGCCGGGAAATTCGATGACGAGGTGATCCCCTTCGCGATCAAAACCCGCAAGGGCGACATCATCGTGGACAAAGACGAATACATCCGTCACGGCGCGACCATGGATGCCATGCAAAAGCTGCGCCCGGCCTTTACCAAAGACGGCAGCGTTACCGCCGCCAATGCCTCGGGGATCAACGACGGTGCCGCGGCTGTGTTGCTGATGTCCGCGGAAGAAGCCGAAAAACGTGGTCTGGAACCGCTGGCCCGCATCGCATCCTACGCCACCGCTGGTTTGGACCCGTCCATCATGGGCGTTGGCCCGATCTATGCCTCGCGCAAGGCGCTGGACAAAGCAGGCTGGGCTGCGGGCGATCTGGATCTGGTAGAAGCCAACGAAGCCTTTGCCGCGCAAGCCTGCGCCGTGAACAAAGACATGGGCTGGGACCCTTCGATCGTGAACGTGAACGGCGGGGCCATCGCCATCGGCCACCCGATCGGCGCATCGGGCTGCCGTATCCTGAATACGCTGCTGTTTGAAATGAAACGCCGCGAAGCCAAAAAGGGGCTGGCAACCCTGTGTATCGGTGGCGGCATGGGCGTGGCCATGTGCCTTGAGCGTCCTTGATCCCGGATGACCCGATAACCACATATCAGGGGCGCTGCTTTAGCGCCCCTTTTTTTTCATCCCAAATGCTGCGCCCGCAAAAAAATACGCCCAACACTCATTTTTATCACGTAATTTTATTGCGCAATTGCGGCATACAAAGTAATAGAGTTACCAACGCATCACGCCAGACTGGAGGAAGATCATGGCAAGAGTAGCACTCGTCACCGGCGGTTCGCGCGGCATCGGCGCAGCCATTTCAAAGGCTTTGAAGGCCGAAGGCTACGATGTGGCCGCAACCTATGCCGGGAATGACGAAGCCGCGGCAAAGTTCACCGAAGAAACCGGCATCAAAACCTATAAATGGAACGTCGCCGATTACGAAAGCTCGGCTGCCGGTATCGCCAAAGTCGAGGCAGATCTTGGCCCGATCGACGTGGTTGTTGCCAACGCAGGCATCACCCGCGACGCCCCGTTCCACAAAATGACCCCGCAACAGTGGCACGAGGTCATCGACACCAACCTGACCGGCGTGTTCAACACGGTTCATCCGATCTGGCCGGGTATGCGCGAACGTAAATTTGGCCGTATCGTCGTGATTTCGTCGATCAACGGTCAAAAGGGCCAGTTCGCGCAGGTGAATTATGCTGCGACCAAAGCGGGTGATCTGGGCATCGTCAAATCGCTGGCCCAAGAAGGCGCACGCGCAGGCATCACCGCCAACGCGATCTGCCCCGGCTATATCGGCACTGACATGGTGATGGCGGTCCCGGAAAAGGTGCGCGATTCGATCATCGCACAAATCCCCACTGGCCGTTTGGGCGAACCCGAAGAAATCGCGCGTTGCGTCGTATTCCTGGCCTCGGACGATGCAGGTTTCATCAACGGTTCGACCATTTCGGCCAACGGCGGGCAATTCTTCGTCTGACCCGCAGACATCGTTACATATCAAAGGGCCGGTCTGCGATCGGCCCTTTTTCTTTTGCGACCCCGTTCAATCTGTTGATTTTCGCCCGCATCTCATTGCAGGTATTACCGAAATTACTCACGCAAGGACGATTACGCCCAATGCCACGCCGCCAAGCCACCGCCATCGGTTTCATTGCTGTTCTTCTGTGGGCGCTCTTGGCGTTGTTCACCGTTGGCACCGCCCCGACCCCGCCCCTGCTGCTGAACGCCATCTGTTTCGCTATTGGCGGTACGCTGGGGCTGATCTGGACCGGCAGCACCGGGGGATTCGCCCGCCTACGGCAGGTGCCGCTGCGCGTTTACCTGTTTGGGACGTTGGGCTTGTTCGGCTATCACGCGCTGTATTTCAGCGCCCTGCGATTGGCCCCCGCTGCCGAGGCCGGGCTGATCGCCTATCTGTGGCCCCTTCTGATTGTGTTGTTTTCCGGCCTGCTGCCCGGTGAAACATTACGGGCCGGGCATTTGATAGGCGGTATCGTTGGATTTCTGGGTGCGGCGCTGATCATTGGCGGCGGGGCGACGGGATTTGATCCGCAATCTTTGCCCGGCTACCTTCTGGCCTTGGCCTGCGCATTAACGTGGTCCACCTATTCTGTCCTGTCGCGCAAACTGGGCGATGCGCCTACAGAATCGGTGGCCGTATTCTGTGTTGCCACGGCAATTCTGTCCGCCCTTCTGCATCTGGCCACGGAAGAAACGGTCTGGCCACAGGGCACAATCGGCTGGGCCGCCGCGATTGGATTGGGGTTAGGCCCGGTCGGATTGGCGTTTTATGTTTGGGATATTGGGGTAAAGCGCGGCGACATCCAGCTTTTGGGGGTGGCGTCCTACGCCGCACCGCTACTGTCTACCTTGGTTTTGGTCTTAACGGGCGTCACGTCCCCCAGTTGGAGTCTGGCAGGGGCCGCCTTCTTGATCACTGGCGGCGCAGCCTTGGCTGCGCGCGCCAGCTTACGTTCTGGTGTCACACAGTCGACAGACGGGTGATTTCTTCTTTCAGGCGAAGCTTTTGCTTCTTCAGTTCAACAAGTTCAGCATCGCTAAAGCTAGGAGTGCGCTGCGCCTCCTCAACTCGCTGCGAGAGGGATAAGTGTTTCTTCTTCAGTTCTTCGACATGCGAACTCAAGCTCATGGGCATTCTCCTCTCATTTGTGAAATACGTGTAACAATTGCACCACAAGAATCGGCTTCTGTCACGCGGCAGCGCAGCATTTTGCGCAGGTTTCTTCACTCAGCGTTATCAAAAGGTAAATACGCCCCATATCTTTGTACGTCCCACATCAACGGGGTGTAATCTTCGCCGCCGTCCTGGTGGGCATTGCCCGGATGCACCAACACACCCGGATGCAATTTGAAATCAGCCCGCCCCCCGCGCCGACCCCGAATCAGGATCAACTGTGGTGGACGTCCGGGCCGGGGGATCAGCGGCAGCAATTCCAGACTGCCCAGATGCAGGTGCATCGCCGCCATCAGCTCGGGCAACCGTTCCACCCGCTGAATAAAGGTCACATAGCCCCGTGGCGCACAGCGTTTCGCCGCAACTTCGACCCATAGCGATAGCGGCGTATCGCCCCCCAGCGCCAAATCACGACCGGGGTCCGTAGCCCCCGTCCCGGCTTCGCGCCGAAAATAAGGGGGATTAGCCATCACATGATCGAATTGCTGTTGCTTCAACGCCTCGGGCAACTGCTGCAAATCCCCGGTGATCACGGTAAAATCAGCCGCATTTTCAACCGCATTGCGGCGCGCCAGATCGGCATATTCCGGCTGAATCTCCAGCCCGGTCACTTCAACCCCCGGCACCCGCGCCGCCAGACAAAGTGACGCAACCCCCACACCGCAGCCCAGTTCCAGCACTCGCTGCCCCGCGCGGGCCGGTATCGTGGCTGCCAACAGCACCGGGTCCACCCCCGCACGATAGCCGCGCACAGGCTGCCAAATCTGGACTTTACCCCCCAAAAAGGCATTGCAGCTCAGCTCAGCCATCCACCGCAATCCCATTATCGCGCATCACTCGCGCCGCAGGCAGATAATCATCGTCCGCCACCATGATCCGGCGCGGGAACAATCCTATTCCACCTTCAAGGACGCTCATATTTACGTCCATTTCAAAGCAGTTTATACCCTCGCCCTGAAGCAGGGCCTTGGCAAAGGCAATGATCGTCGGATCGGTCGTGCTAAGTAACTGTTTCATAATTGGGGAATTAAGGGCATGGCGCCGCATTTGTCGAGCCATGTGACGGTACAGTGATGAGCCTGGATCAAGCCGCGACCAAACCGCACGAGCAACTTGCGGCCCATCTGGCCGATGGAATGGGGGCGGTGAATACCCTGATCCGCGCCCGCATGGCGTCAAAACACGCCCCCCGCATCCCCGAGGTGACGGCCCATCTGGTAGAGGCAGGCGGCAAACGTCTGCGCCCGATGCTAACGCTGGCCGCAGCGGAATTGTGCGGCTACAGCGGTCCCTATCACATCCATCTGGCGGCAACCGTGGAATTTATCCACACCGCCACGCTGTTGCATGATGATGTCGTCGACGAAAGCGCCCAACGCCGGGGACGCCCCACCGCTAACCTGTTGTGGGATAATAAATCCAGCGTTCTGGTCGGCGATTACCTGTTCGCCCGCGCGTTTCAGTTGATGGTCGAACCGGGCAATCTGCGCGTCCTGAATATCCTGTCCAACGCAGCGGCCACTATTGCCGAAGGCGAAGTGCTGCAACTGACCGCCGCCCAAGATTTGCGCACCGATGAATCCATCTATCTGCAAGTAGTCCGTGGCAAAACCGCTGCGCTGTTCAGCGCCGCCACAGAATCCGGGGCGGTTATTGCGGGCGCAGACGAATCCCATGTCAAAGCCCTGTTCGATTATGGCGACGCCTTGGGGATCGCATTCCAGATCGTAGATGACCTGCTAGACTATCAAGGCGATTCCAAAGCTACCGGCAAAAATGTCGGCGATGATTTCCGCGAACGCAAACTCACCCTGCCAGTCATCAAAGCCGTTGCCAAAGCCGACACAGAAGAGCTCACGTTCTGGACCCGCACCATCGAAAAGGGAAAACAGGAAGACGGCGATCTGGACCACGCGCTGTCCCTGTTGCACAAACATGGTGCGCTGAACGCCACCCGACAGGATGCGCTGGACTGGGCGGCCAAGGCAAAAACCGCCGTTGCCACGTTACCAGAACACCCGATCCGCCAAATGCTTTCCGATCTGGCCGATTATGTGGTCGCCCGGATCAACTAATCCGCGCTTTGGCTTCTTTCTGATTGAAAACACTCAAAATCCGCGCCCCGAAACGGGCGCAGATTTCACTGTAGCGTCACGGCCCTGACCCACCATCCCGGATGCTTTTCCGCCAGCACAGTTGCAGCGTTGCAGGCCGCCGCATAATTCGGGAACAATCCAAAACAGGTCGCGCCGGACCCGGACATGCGCGACACCTTCACATCCGCACGGCGCTGAATCTCTGCCAGCGCCACGGCAATGACGGGCTGACGGGCAATCGCTGCCGCCTCCATGTCATTGCGCTGTAATGCAATCCACCCCAACGCTTCCGGGGTTCCGCCCCCTTCAGGCCAATCCGTCATAGGTGGGTTGTTGCGATGGGTCATCGCACGGAACACCTCGGGGGTGGACACGGCCACACCGGGGTTCACCAAAACCGCAGCAATCGGCTTCATAGAAAGCGGTAAAACATGTTCCCCGATCCCCTGCATCCGCGCGGCATGAGCCACGCAACACACGGGAACGTCCGCCCCCAACACAATGGGGTCCCGCTCGAAGGCGCGCCCAAACGTCGCCTCCATCGCGCGCAGCACCGCAGCGGCGTCTGACGAACCACCGCCAATCCCGGCCTCGGCTGGAAGGTTCTTTTCCAATTCGATCTGAACCGTTTCGCCAAAGGCCTCGGCGGCTTTCCAACACAGGTTCCGCGCATCATCAGGGATATTTCCCGCGAACGCCCCGCTAATCGTCAATCCCATCTGCGGCGCGGGCGTCACCCGCACCCGATCCCCAATATCGGCAAACATCACCAGCGAATCCAGAACGTGATAGCCGTCATCACGTTGTCCGGTCACATGTAGCGTCAGGTTCACCTTGGCCGGGGCCAGAACCCAACCGTCACTCATGCGCCACCTTCAACGGCGGTGATCCTTCTTCGGCCAGAACGGCATCCAGCCCAACCGCCAGCTTGCGGCGAATACGATCCGGGTCCACATCGCCCGAAGCGTTGTCATATTTCACAAAAGACAAGGCCCGGTGCCACTGAAATTCCGCCTCGCGTTTACGGCCTACAGCCCAAAGCACATCGCCCAGATGGTCATTCACCACCGGATCGACTGGCATCAATTCCGCGGCCCGTTCCATATGGCCAATCGCTTCGTCATAGCGCCCCAGCCGGTACAAAACCCACCCCAGCGAATCGACGATATAGCCGCTTTCGGGTTGCGCCTCGACCGCCTGTTCGATCATCGACAGAGCTTCATCCAGCTTGATTTTATGTTCGACCAGCGAATAACCCAGATAATTCAAAACCTGCGGCTGCCCCGGATTCAATTCCAGCGCCTTGCGGAAATCGGCCTCGGCCTTGGGCCATTCGGACAGGCGCTCATAACTGATGGCGCGGGCGTAAAAGACAAACCATTGGTCACGGTCCGGCTCTCCTGCCAGATCCAGCACCTTGTCATAGGCTTTGACGGCATCCTCGAACCGCTTTAGCTGGCGCATCAAATCCCCCAGCGTCACCCAAACCGCAGGATATTCACCGTGGCTGCGCGTCAATTGTTCCAGCACTTCGGCGGCAGCATCGGCCTTGTCAGCCTTGCGCAGGGTTTCCGCCCGTCCCAGCTCTGCTGCGAAATACGATGGGCTGCCGGATGGCACCGATTTATAGGCCGCAGCAGCCAAATCGTACCGCTCCAAAGCGTCCAATAAATTGGCGCTCAGCAATATGGCATCGGCGTGATCCGGGCGCAGGTATTCTACAACACGGGTATACAGCAGCGTATAATCCTCGCCCGCTTCGCTGTTCAGCGCGGCAGCCACGGAATAGAACACTTCGGCCACACCGTCGCGCGGGCTTTGCACCAAGGTAAATGGCAGCTTTTCCCCCGCAATCAGCTTGGCGCGGATATCCTGAATTGCAGGGTCAAAGGCCTGCCCGAACAAGTCATCCAACAGGGCCAGCGCCTCTTCGCTGCGATCCAGTTGGCTTAGAATCTCGATACGGGCAATTGCGCCCCGGCGGGTCATCTGCAACGGCCCGGCTGCGTTTTCGGTAAAAATCGCATCGGCGCTTTCAAAATCCCCGACCGAGGCCAGCGCCATTGCCTTGTGATACATTGCAAAGGCCCCAAGACCACGTTCTTGCGACACCTCCCCAAAAGTTTTCAATGCCGCGCCGAAGTCGCCGCCGCCCAGTTGCCCCCATGCTTTCAGCAACCCGTCAACCAGCGGACCAACGCCGCGCTGCTCTGCCAACCGGGTCAGCAAAGCGTCATATTTGTCATTGGCGACTTCATCCGCAATCAGCACCATGCGGGCGATCTGGCTGTTCAGGCCGTCTGCTTCTATCTTCCGGGCTACGGGAAGCGCGCGGTTCAACTGCCCCAAAGACAATTGCGCCAGCACCGTGTTTTCCATCAGTTGCGGGTTCGACGGATCACGGGCCAATGCGCGGGTGAAATAATCCGCCGCCGCCTGATAATCCCCGGACATACCCGCACTGCGGGCGGCCAGATATGACCCGGCAATCCCCTGCGCATGTACAGGCACGGCAGACCCGATTGCCACGGCCAAAGCCAGTCCCCAAATCCGTTTGCGCATGGATATCCCCGCCATTTGCCTGCCTGTCTTCTCACTTCTCGGACAGACAGACTAACGCGCTGCGCGACAAAGGCAATGCGCCAGACCCGCGCAACGATCATATCGGCGGAATAAAGAAAAAGGGCGACCATTTGGCCGCCCTGTTTGCTTACATATTCGGATAGTTCGGACCATCCCCGCCCTGCGGCGTGACCCAGTTGATATTCTGGCTGGGGTCTTTGATGTCACAGGTTTTACAGTGAACGCAGTTCTGGAAGTTGACGCGGAATTCCGGGCCATTTTCACCGTCCAGAACCTCGTACACACCTGCCGGGCAATACCGCTGCGCCGGTTCATCGAACTTCGGCAGGTTCACGTTGATCGGAACCGATGGATCTTTCAGTTGCAGATGGCAGGGCTGGCTTTCTTCGTGGTTCGTCATGGCGAACGACACGTTGGTCAGCCGATCGAAGCTGAGCTTTCCATCCGGCTTGGGATAGTCGATCTTCTTGTGCTTGCTGGCTTCCTCGGTTGCCGCAGCATCGGTTTTCCCGTGCTTCAGCGTGCCAAGCAGCGAAAAGCCCAAGGTGTTGGTCCACATATCGAACCCACCCAACCCAAGCGACGCCATCAGGCCGAATTTCGACCACAGCGGTTTCACGTTGCGGACCTTTTTCAGATCTTTGCCGATAGCGCCTGTGCGCACTTCGGTTTCATAGGCGGTCAGCTCATCGCCCGAACGCCCGTCCTGAATGGCCTTATAGGCGGCTTCGGCGGCGGCCTTACCCGACAGCATGGCATTATGGTTGCCCTTGATGCGCGGCACGTTGACCATGCCCACCGAACAGCCCAGCAGCGCGGCCCCCGGCATCACCATTTTCGGCATGGACTGATAGCCGCCTTCGGAAATTGCCCGCGCGCCATAAGCCACGCGTTTGCCGCCTTCCAGCAGTTCGGCCACCATCGGGTGATGTTTGAAGCGCTGGAATTCCATATAGGGGAACAGATGCGGGTTTTTATAGTTCAGGTGAACCACGAAACCGACATAGACCTGATTGTTTTCCAGATGATAGATGAACGATCCACCACCCGCATTCGATCCCAGCGGCCAGCCCATCGTGTGCGTCACGGTGCCTTCGCGGTGCTTGGCCGGGTCGATTTCCCAGATCTCTTTCATCCCGATGCCGAATTTCTGCGGCCCGTGACCATTTGACAGGTCGTATTTGTTGATCAGTTCCTTGGCCAGCGACCCGCGCACACCTTCGGAGATGAACACATATTTGCCGTGCAGCTCCATTCCCGGCTCGGTGTTCGGGCCATACGAACCGTCCTCTTCCAGGCCAAAGACACCGGCCACTACGCCTTTGACTTCACCGTTGTCCCCATACACCAGTTCGGAACACGCCATGCCGGGGAAGATTTCCACGCCCAGTTCTTCGGCCTGTTCAGCCATCCAGCGGCAGACGTTGCCCATCGACACGATATAGTTGCCGTGGTTGTTCATCAGCGGCGGCATCGGGAAATTGGGAACCCGCACCTGCCCGGCTTCGCCCAGCATATAGAAATTGTCGTGCTTGACCGGCGTATTCAGCGGCGCGCCTTTTGCTTTCCAATCCGGGATCAGCGCGTCCAGCCCGCACGGGTCCAGCACAGCCCCCGAAAGGATATGCGCCCCGACTTCGGACCCTTTTTCAAGGACCACCACGTTCAGGTCCGCATCAAGCTGTTTCAGACGGATCGCAGCCGACAGGCCCGCAGGGCCTGCGCCGACGATAACAACGTCATATTCCATTGCTTCCCGTTCGATTTCCGACATGGGTGGCCCTCCTCTGGATCACGCGCGTAACTTTATTTCGCTCGGGGATACCGCAGCGCAGCAATGTTGGTCAATTGCGACACAACGTTAAAATACGGGAATCTGCGCTGCGCGGGCAGTTTTTCCTGCACACGGTCGCCATCAAAGGGCGCCCCCCTGTCGCGGGTCGCCATCCGCGCGAATGCCCGGCGATGTATCTCTTGCATTGTATCGGGGCTTCGGGTCAGATAACCCGAATAGGAATGTTATCTATGCGGCGGGCGTTCTGCGCCCGCCGTGCCTTTCGTGGAACTATGGGCTTATGGAAAAAATACCGATGACCCGCGCGGGTTTTGTCGCGCTTGAGGCAGAATTGAAAAACCTGAAATCCGTCGAACGTCCGGCCATCATTCAGGCCATCGCCGAAGCGCGCGAATTGGGCGACCTGTCGGAAAACGCCGAATATCATTCGGCCCGCGAAAAGCAGTCCTTTATCGAAGGACGGATCAAGGAACTGGAAGGCATCATCGGCCTGGCCGAAGTGATCGACCCCACCACCATGTCCGGCACGATCAAATTCGGCGCGACCGTGACGCTGGTGGATGAAGACACCGACGAAGAAAAGACCTGGCAAATCGTGGGCGAACACGAAGCCAATATTGAAAGAGGTCTTTTGAACATCAAATCGCCTATTGCGCGGGCATTGATCGGCAAAGACGAAGGCGACAGCGTCGAAGTCCGAACGCCCGGTGGTGAAAAATCCTATGAAGTGTTGAAGATACAGTTCATCTGACAGCAGGCAGTCCGCGACGATGGCCGATAAGGAAGAAAGCCGCTCGACCCCGCTGGGTCTGTATGAACGCCCCGCTGGCGGGCGCGTAACCGGGATCGAAATGATCGCCGTCATCCTCAGCCTGCTTTGGCTGCTGGGGGCGGGTGTGTTCTTTTTCCTGCTGAACGGCGACACATCGGCTGATATGGCCCTGCGCTTCATGATGACCCTGATGGTGATCTTTCTGCCCGTCGCAATGATCTGGGTTGCCGCCACCGCCGCACGGTCCTCGCGCGTTATGCGCGAGGAAAGCGCCCGCCTTCAGGCTGCGATTGACGCAATTCGCAAAACCTATCTGGCACAGTCACAAGGGCGGTCGTCAGCCGGGGATTCGACCATCGCCAAAAAGCTGGAAGAAATCGCCGAAGCGCAGAAGAAAACCGAAATCGCGCTGGCCACGTTTACCTCGACCCGTGACCGGGCTGTGCCTGATTTGTTGCGCCCGGCCCCCAAGCCCTCGGACGCCCCCGCACCACAGGATCAGGCGCCCTTGCCGCTTGGCACCCCGGCCGAAGATCTGGCGCCGCCGCTGGAACGTGCTGATTTCATCCGCGCCTTGAATTTCCCGGAAACCGCCGAAGACGAAGAAGGGTTTGCCGCGCTGCGCAAGGCGCTGAAAGACCGGCAAGCCGCGCAGTTGATTCAGGCCGCACAAGATATTCTGACCCTGCTAAGTCAGGACGGCATTTACATGGATGACCTGCGCCCGGATCGCGCCCGTGCAGAAATCTGGCGGCGCTTTGCGCAGGGCGAACGCGGGCGCACAATTTCCGCGCTTGGGGGGATTCGGGACCGTTCATCGCTGGCGCTGTCAGCCGGACGCATGAAGCAAGACCCGATTTTCCGTGACACCGCGCACCATTTCCTGCGCCGTTTCGATCGGATGCTGGCCGAATTCGCGGAATCCGCCAGCGACAATGAAATTGCGGATTTGTCAGACACCCGCACCGCCCGCGCCTTTATGCTGCTGGGCCGTGTGACAGGTATGTTTGACTAAGCTGCACAGGAACCGGGCGCATACAGCACAAGCCACCCCGCAGCGCCCGATCCACATTGCATCTTCCCGGTCCAGCCGATAGGCCATGCCCATTGAGATAGGGGTATTGGCATGTCACAGTCTGACCGTTCGACATATTGGCAAGGCGTCCGGGATGGGTTGCCCTTCCTTCTGGTGATGATTCCTTTTGGTATTCTGTTCGGCGTAATCGCCACCGAAGCAGGCCTGAACGTGTTTGAAACGCTTAGCTTTTCGGTGGTCGTCATTGCGGGGGCTGCACAGTTTACCGCCATCCAACTGTTGAAAGAGGACGCCCCCACGCTGGTCATTTTGGCCTCGGCCTTGGCGGTCAATCTGCGCATGGCGATGTATTCGGCATCGCTGACCCCACATATCGGCGCGGCCCCGTTATGGCAGCGGGCATTTGCCGCCTATTTCACTGTCGACCAAAGCTATGCCTGCTCGATCATGGCATACGAAAAAAATCCCGATTGGTCCCTGTCCCAGAAACTGCGCTACTTCTTTGGCGTCGTCACACCTGTCTGCCCAAGCTGGTATCTCTCGACACTGGCGGGTGCGTTGATCGGGGCGAATATCCCGCCGGAACTGGCGCTGGACTTCGCGGTGCCGATCACCTTTTTGGCGTTGATCGCCCCCATGCTGCACACGGCTGCACATCGGGCGGCGGCGCTGTCATCGGTCGTGTTGGCACTGATCTTTGCCTTTATGCCCTATAACACGGGGCTTCTGGTGGCCGGTTTGGGCGGCATGATGACCGGCGCACAGGTGGAGCTGTGGACCACCCGCCGCGCCACCCGGAAAGGAACAGCCTGATGCATCAGATTGATACTCAAACCCTGTGGACCATCATGATCGGTCTGGGGCTGGGCAGCTTTGGCCTGCGTTTTGTGTTCACCGGGATCATTGGCCAGCGTGCCATGCCCGAATGGCTGCTGCGTCACCTGCGCTATACGGCAGTGGCAATCCTGCCGGGGCTGGTTGCCCCCGCCGTCATGTGGCCCACAGTGACCGGCGGACAGCCGGACCCGGCCCGCCTGATTGCTGCGGCGGTCACTGTGATCGTGGGCTATCTGTGGAAAAACGTGCTGGCCGCGATCTTTGCAGGAGCTGCCAGCCTGTATCTGTCATTGTATCTGCTGGGCTAATCCCAGCAGATCAATCAATCGTCGGCCTTTGCAGAATCGCGCTCACGGATACGCTGAAAACTGGCCTTGGCCTTTTCAGGATCGTATTCCCGCAACGCCTTGAACCGATCTTCGTCATCGTATTCATACAGGCTGCGCGAACTCATCAACGGGGCGTCGCCGAATTGCGCCATCAGCTTTTTCGGCAGCATGGTTTGCTGAATATTCAGCCCCGGCAACTGGCTTAGCAGACGCGAGGTCGAGCTGGCACATTGACCGTCACCGATTTCGCCCATCCCCTGCGCCAGACGCAACGCCTGTTCAGCCACTTCGGGCGTCACCTGCAACCGCTGGATCACAACATGATAGGTCTTGCGCGCGTGGAAACGGGTATACACATCCTCGACATAGGGGGTGACACCATACACCACGTCATTGCGGGCCACGATGGCCTTATCCCGGAAAGACCCCGCCGGATCAAAGATCACGCGCTGGCTGGCGTTGATCATCAGGGACGTATGCGCCCCCGATCCGTTCTGGTTGTTGATCATCGTATAAAGCGTCAGTTCAGGCGGTGCATCATGCCGATACGTGGCATTGATGATCTGCTCGTCCGTGACGGGCGGATCTTGCTTTACCGCACAACCAGCCGTCAGGCTGACCGCTGCCAAAACCAATAACCATTTACGCATCGGTGGGGTCCCCTTGGGCAAACAGTGCTTAGCCGTTGACCAGCGCCATGAAAATCAGCGTGCAGATGATGACCACAACCGAATATTTGGTGAAGTTAATGAACCCTGCAAAGGTTTTTTCCTGAACAGTTACGTCCATTTCACCGGGCTTGAAGTCTGCCATTTTCGCGTTCCTTAGATTAGCATTCAAACCGTGACTAACGGATTTTTCCCGGCCTGTCATCCCAGGAATAACGCTGAAACGGCCCCTTGCGGTATATCCTTCCAAGAATACGGCCGTGTGACCTGAAAACGAAAAAACGCCCCCGAAACGGGGGCGTTTTCCAATCAAATCGGGATCAGGTCAGGCCAGCGATGGCAACCAAAGCACGATCCACGGGAAGGCAATCAGCAACCCGATCGTGACCGCATCCGCCACAAAGAACGGTGTCACGCCGCGGAACACGTCCTGAACGCTCAGGTCAGGGCGCACGCCTGCCACGACGAAACAGTTCAACCCGATGGGGGGCGTGATCAGGCAGAATTCCGCCATTTTCACCACCAGAATGCCGAACCAAATCGCACACATCGGCCCCGACATGCCAAAGGCGCTGTCGGCTGCGCTGACCATCTCGCCCCCGTTCAGGGCCATGATAGCAGGATAAACCACCGGCAAAGTCAGCAGCAGCATCCCGATTGCATCCATGAACATGCCCAGCACCGCATAGGCCAGCAGGATCAGGATCAATGTCATCATCGGCGGTTGATGCAGCGATGTGATCCAATCCGAAAACGCGCCCGGCAGATCGGCGAACCCCAGAAAGCGAACATAGATCAGCACGCCCCAGATGATCGTGAAAATCATCGCCGACAGCTTCGCCGTTTCCAGCAGCGCATCCTTGAATTGCGACCAGCGCATTCCACGATAAACCGCCATCAGGAACACCACGAACGCCCCTAATGCACCGCCTTCGGTCGGGGTGCCCCAAGCGTCACCGCCAAAGGGGTTGTAGATGAACAACACGATGATCAGCACCACGAAAAAGATCGGGAACGCCGGGGGAATCGACGCGAACCGCTGCTTCCATGTGAAGCCCCGCACCGGCGGGCCGAATTTCGGCAACACCAACGCCAGACCGACGATCAAGGCACCATAGATCACTGCCGAAAATGCACCGGGAATGAACCCTGCAAGCAGCAGCTTACCCACGTCCTGTTCCACGATAATCGCGTAAATCACCAGAATGGCCGAGGGCGGGATCAAGGACGCCAGTGTGCCACCAGCCGCCACCACACCAGCGGCAAAGCGTTTATCGTACCCGACCTTCAGCATTTCGGGGATCGCAATCCGGGCGAAAACCGCCGCCGTTGCCACCGATGCGCCCGATACTGCCGCAAAGCCCGCAGTGGCGAACACAGTGGACACCGCCAGACCGCCCGGCAACCAGCCGACCCAGCGTTTTGCCGCCTCGAACAGGGCTTTGGTCAGACCCGCGTAATAGGCCAGATAGCCGATCAGGATAAAGGTCGGGATGAGGCTAAGCGCCTGACTGGCAACCTTGGAATGCGGCACCTGCCCCGCCGTTTTCACCGCGATTGTAACCGCTTTCAGGAACCGCGACGGATCGTAGCCAAACTTGTTCCAGAAAATCCAGACCAGCCCAACCAGACCCGCCATCGCCGCAGCAAAGGCCACGCGCATCCCCAGCAGCACCAGCAGCAGCAGGAACCCGGAAACCCACAGACCGATTTCAATACTTTCCATCAGTTCGCGTCCTCTTCATCAAGACCACTGACATGCTGCGCCTCTTCCGCGGCCTGCGCGGCAGCGGACATCACCAGCGGCACCGCCACAGGTTCCGACAGGTTCAGCGCAAAGGCACGGGCATAGCCCCAGACTTGCAGCACCATACGCAGGCACAGCACCGAAAACGCCACAGGTGCCAGCAGTTTTGCGGGCCACAGCGGAATGCCGATATCAATGGAACTGTCGCGGCTCCACATCGGGGCGCCGAAATCGAAACTACGCTGGAAATGGGTCCAGCTTCCCCAAACCAGCAGCGCCATCAGGATCAGCGTCACCAGCGCCGTCAGGAATTCCGCCCCCCACAGCACACGCCCTTTCAGGCGGCCCACCAGAATATCCATGCGAATATGACCGCCATCGCGCTGGGTATAGGCAACCCCCATAAAGGCGATCAATGGCATGGCCTGTTCAATCCAGTCCACATAACCGGGCAAGGGCGCATTGAACAAATTGCGCCCCCCAACAGAAACCACCGCCAGCAGCATCAGTGAAAACACCGCGATACCGCTGATCAGGGCCAAAACACGTTCAACCTTGTGAAGTCCCTGGTCAAGACGGCTCAACCCCGAGCCATCTTCCAGCACAGCCGCTCCGCCTGCCATGCTATCCCCCTGTCTGTAAATTGTTGCTTCATTGGGCCAAAAAGGCCGAACCGCCCGAAGGCCGAAACCTTCGGGCGGGTATTTTCAGCAGCTTTGCTTATTTGCGGGCTTCCGCCAGCGCCGTCATCACCGTGTCATACAGATCCTGACCCGGAATGCCTTGCGCATCCATTTTGGCGATCCATTCTTCGCGGATCGGGTCGGCTGCGGTGGCTTTGAACTTGGCGATTTCTTCTTCGCTCAGCATAACCTTGGTCACGTTCTTTTCGGCCAGAACCTGATCCCACTTGGTCAGCGTCTTGCCATAGTTTTCCAGGTAATACGCCACAACGGTATCAACGGTGCTGTCCAGCGCCTCGCGGTGGGCGTCCGACAGGCTTTCATAGGCGTCGATATTCACCACCACCGGGCAGTTCACGGTGCCGGGGTTCAGGTTCGCCGTCCACCATTTCGCCTGATCAATCGTGCGATAGGCAAAATGCGCGTGCTGGGCGAAGGCCACAGTATCCACAACGCCGCTTTCCATCGCGTTATAGGCTTCGGTTGCCGGAACCGAGGTGGGAACCGCGCCGATCGACTTGAACGCCTGACCGATCCCGCCGGTGGCGCGGACGCGCATACCGTTCATTTTTTCCAGCGTATCGCGCGGTTCGCCAGTGCCGACAATGTTGTACTGCGGCATGGGCGACGGCATCAGCAGCTTTGCATTCCAGCGGGCCAGATCCTTTTGCGCGGCAGGATGCGCATAGACGGCATTGGAAACCGCCACTTCTTCGGCCAGCGTGTTCACGCCCAGAAACGGCAGTTCCAGAACGGTCACGGTCGGGTTTTTGTCCGGGTGATAGCCCGCGCAAAACTGCGCCATTTCAAACGCGCCGATTGAAATACCGTCCAGATTTTCCTTGGGCTTCGACAGACCGCCATAGCTGACATTCATGGTGAATTCGCCATTGGTCTTTTCGGCCACGATTTCGGCCATCTTTTCCAGATGTTCGGTAAAGGCGCGGCGCTTACCCCAAACGGAAACATTCCATTCTGTTGCCATTGCTTCGGTTGCAAAGCCAAAGGCAAGGGCCGCCACGGCGGCCTTGGTCATAAGGTTCTTCATGATGTCCTCCCAGTAGGCGGCTTTGTTGATTTTTGCCGCTGACATCTGGGGAAGCTAGTACAGTGATCCGCTGGTGCCAACCCTTTCCTGACTGGTCAAATTTTCGCATACCCACCATTGGGTAGCAATCCGGGGCTGAACTACTTCAAACGTATAGGGCCGGGGCTGATCCCCGCCCTATACGACCAATATGACGCCGAATCAGGCACTTGCCGCCAGCAATTGCGCGTTGCCACCTGCGGCGGTGGTATCCACGCAGATGTGGCGTTCCATCCGGCAACGCGCCGCCAGATCGGACCCGCAGCTTAGCCCGATCAGCGCCCCGTCCCGCGCCGCCAAGGCGCGGCGGATCGGGGCCACATCGGCATCCGTCCCCCAGCAGGCCAGCAGCGCGACATGCTCCAGATGTTCCAATGCGCCGCGCGGCAGGGTGCCATCCAGCCCCAGCGCCGGGGGAACACCGGGCGCAACGGCCAAGGCCTGACACCCGTTATCCCGCGCAATGCGCACCTGTTCGATTGCATCCTCGGCCGTCGGCCCAAGGCACAAAACCGTGCCACGCCCATAAACAGACAGGCGGTTGGATTCCCCCGTCGGCCCCGGCAGATCGGTGACGGACAAGCGTTCTTGCGGCAAGACGGCCAGACGGTCTAGTTCGGCCTGCACCTGCGCCACCTTCACCGCCTTCCCGCCTGAGGCGGAATGCGCGATCCGGTCACATTGGGCAAAACGCGGCAAATAGGCCGGGCCGCCTGCTTTTGGACCCGTGCCAGACATGCCTTCGCCACCAAAGGGTTGCGAGCCGACAATGGCCCCGATCTGGTTGCGGTTCACATACAGGTTGCCCACGCACAAGCGGCTGGACACCTGTTCCACCCGGCTGTCAATCCGGGTGTGCAGCCCAAAGGTCAGCCCATAACCCGTGGCATTCACCGCATCCACAACCGCGTCAATTTCAGCCGCTTTGAAGGTGGCGACATGCAGCACCGGGCCAAAGATTTCCCGTTCCAGATCAGCAATCCCGTTCACACGGATCACTGCCGGGCCGATGAAATGCCCTTGTTCGGGCGCGGCCAGATGGTGCAACAGCGCCCCCCGCTCCCGCGCAGCCGCGATATAAGCCGCAAAATCCGCCTGCGCACGGGCATCAATCACAGGCCCCACATCGGTGGCATGGTCCCACGGATCACCGATCCGCAGTTCATCCATCGCGCCATACAGCATGGCCAACAGGCTGTTGGCGATATCCTCTTGGACATACAGACAGCGCAGGGCCGAACACCGCTGCCCCGCCGACTGGAAGGCCGAGGCGATAATATCCCGCACCGCCTGTTCCGGCAGCGCGGTGGAATCCACGATCATCGCATTCAGCCCCCCGGTTTCCGCAATCAATGCGGCATCGGCGGCGGTGTCTTGCGCCATCACCTGTTGAATGCGCTGCGCCGTGGCGGTTGATCCGGTAAAGCACACACCATTGATGCTGGCCCCGCCCGTCAGAACCGCCCCCAGTTCACGCCCCGGCCCCGCCAGCAATTGCAGCGATGCCACTGGCACCCCGGCCTGATGCAACAATTGCGTGGCGCGATGGGCGATCAGGCTGGTGGTTTCCGCCGGTTTTGCCAACACGCCATTCCCCGCCGCCAACGCCGCCGCAATCTGCCCCGAGAAAATCGCCAAGGGAAAGTTCCACGGCGAAATGCAGGTGAACACACCACGCGCGGGCGCATCCAGACCGGCCGCCTGTGCTGCGTAATAGCGCAGGAAATCCACCGCCTCTCGTAGTTCGGCAATCGCATCTTTCGGGGTCTTGCCTGCCTCGCGGGCCAGCAGGGCGAACAATTCGCCAAAATGCGCCTCGTACAGGTCTGCGGCACGGTTCAGCGCCGCCGCACGATCCGCAACCGGCACATCCCATGCCCGCGCATCGGCCACCGCCTGCGCGGCATGTGTGGCTGTCGCTTCGGCCACCAGCCCCACCGTATCGCCCGGCAGCGCGGGGTTCATAACCGCCCGCACCGGGCCATCCGCAGCGGGGCTGACCGTCAGCGGCGCAGCTTGCCATTGATGGGTCCGGAAGGGGGTGCGCGCATCCTCGATATTGCTCAGATCACGGCTGTCGTGCAAATCCCAGCCTTGCGAATTGCCCCGTTCGGGCCGGAACAAATCCGCAGGTGCAGCCACACCGCGCACAGGCGTGCCCGCCAAACCGTCCAGCGCCGCAAATGGATCGGCGACCACGGTTTCCGGGGCGACATCCTCGTCCACGATCTGATTCACAAAGGACGAATTCGCCCCGTTTTCCAGCAACCGCCGCACCAGATAGGCCAGCAAATCCCGATGCGCCCCCACCGGCGCATAAATCCGGCAGCGGGTCTGATTGTCCTGCTTCACCAGATCATGCAGCAGCTCGCCCATGCCATGCAGGCGCTGGAACTCATAGGGTTGCCCCGTCAACCCCCGCGCCATTTCCAGAATAGCGGCCACTGTATGCGCGTTATGGGTGGCAAATTGCGGATAAATCCGATCCGTCATCCCCAACAGCTTTTGCGCACAGCACAGATAGGCCACATCGGTCGCCTGTTTACGGGTGTAAACCGGAAAGCTGCCCAGCCCTTCGACCTGAGCGCGTTTGATCTCCGTGTCCCAATAGGCCCCCTTGACCAGCCGCACCATGATTTTGCGATCCAAGCTCTGCGCCAGCCCATGCAGCCAATCCAGTACGAAAGGCGCACGTTTGCCATAGGCCTGCACCACCACGCCGAACCCATCCCAGCCCGCCAGCCGATCATCCGCCAGAACTGCCTGTATCACGTCCAGCGACAGGTCCAGCCGATCCGCCTCTTCCGCGTCGATGTTCAGCCCCATGCCTGCCTGTTTCGCCGCCAGGGCCAGTTCCAGCGTCGACGCGGTCAGTTCGCGCATGACACGATCCGCCTGCCCCACCTCGTACCGGGGATGCAGCGCGGACAGTTTGATGGAGATGCCGGGGTTCTGGCGAATGTCATCATGGCGGCATTCCCCTGCCAGACGCTGAATCGCATCCAGATACGCCGCGTGATATTTCGCGGCATCACGGGCCGTCAGCGCCGCTTCGCCCAGCATGTCATAGGAAAACGTATATCCGTCTTTCGCCCGTGCGCTGCCGCGCTTGATCGCCTCGTCAATCGTCTGCCCCAGAACAAACTGCGCACCCAGTTCCTTCATCGCGCGCGCCACGGCAGAGCGGATCACAGGCTCGCCCAAGCGCCGGACAGCGCCGTGCAAGGTGGCCGCCAATCC
Source organism: Thalassovita litoralis (assembly GCF_900182725.1). GTDB lineage: Bacteria > Pseudomonadota > Alphaproteobacteria > Rhodobacterales > Rhodobacteraceae > Thalassobius > Thalassobius litoralis. The sequence continues at coordinate 77,470 of NZ_FXTO01000009.1, read as the reverse complement.
CGGCGTTTCGTCTTCTTTCAGCACCTTGCCCGTCAGCATCAAGGCCCAGGTCGAGGCATTCACCAACGACGACGACGACCGCCCCAGATGCGCACCCCATTCCGACGGCGCGATTTTATCCTCGATCAATTCGTCAATCGTGTCACGATCCGGCACCCGCAGCAGCGCCTCGGCCAGACACATCAGGGCGATGCCTTCTTTGGTGGACAGGCCATATTCGGACAGGAACACCTCCATCAGACCAGCATTTTTCGCGCTGCGAATACGTTTGACCAGCGACACACCCGCCGCGACGGCAGACTGCCGGACGGTGGCATCTGGCGCATGGGCCGCACGCAGGTCCGATAAAACAGTGGTTTCAGCCATGTGATGCACCTGACGGATCGCGGTGCGCTGCGGGGCCAGTTCGGCAAAACGAAGGGGGGTCATATCGGTCATCAGTGGCTCTCAAAAGGACAGTACCGGCAGATTACCAGATGCAATTCGGGCAGTTTTCCCGTAGAATTGAAATTCACAGGCATTTGGCCTGAAAATTAAACAAATGACAGGCCATATCCATGCCTCACCCCGATCTAAGCGACGATCTGGACCGTATCGACCGTAAAATTCTGACCATTCTGTCCGCAAACGGGCGCATTCCCGTGACCGAACTGGCGCGCAAGGTGGGCCTGTCCAAAAGCCCCTGTCAGGTGCGCCTGAAACGGCTTCAGGATGATGGTTATATTCAGGGTTTCCGCGCCATTCTGAACGCTGAAAAGCTGGGGCTGGAACACGTCGCCTTTGCCGAAGTGAAACTGACAGACACCACCGAAAAAGCCCTGGGGGCGTTCAACAAGGCGGTTCTGGCGGTGCCGGAAATCGAACAATGCCACATGATCGCCGGTTCCTTCGATTACCTGCTGAAGGTCCGGACCAGTGACATTCAAAGCTATCGCCGCGTCCTGGGAGAGGTGATTTCCACCCTACCCTATGTTGGCTCCACCTCGACCCATGTGTCGATGCAATCGGTCAAGGACGAAGCCTTGTAATCCCCTTTCGATCAGGAAAAGGGGGCGCTGCCCCTCTGCGCCTGCGGCGCATTCACCCCGGAGTATTTTTTATCAAAAAGAAGCGGATTGATTTCTTTCTGATCAGAAACACTCTGGGGTTTGGGGCAAAGCCCCAAGCTGCAAGGAGAAGGCGCGCACTTGCGCTGGCTTAACTGAACTTGAAGGACCGCGGGAACCCATAGGGCGGTTTTTTCCCAACCCCGGCCCGTTTTCCCAGCCATTCTGTCAGGTCCGGTTCGTGGCGGGTTTTGCCGCCGCCCATTTCCCAGCACAGACCATCATCCCAATTGAAGGTTGTGACATCAGACAGGCCGCCATCCAGTTCCAGCGTCCCCTGACGTCCGCGCGCCATATTGTATTTCTGAAGGCGCACGCCCTTGCCCCGTGTCATTTCGGGCAAGTCGGATACCGGGAACACCAAGAGCTTGCCGTTCTGGCTGACGATGGCAACATGATCGCCCGCGATCGGACGTACCAGTTGCGCCTTGACCCCATCACCGACGTTCAACACCTGTTTGCCTGTCCGGGTCTGGGCCAGAACATCCTCTTCGCCAACCATGAACCCGTTCCCTTCGGAGGAGGCGACCAACAATTTCCGCCCCGTCTGGTGGATGAACAGGTCAATAATTTCCGCCTCGTTCGGCAGGTCGACCATCAGGCGCAGCGGTTCGCCCATACCACGCCCGCCGGGCAGGTTGGCCGCTGACAAGGTATAAAACCGCCCGTTCGTAGCAAAGACCAGCAGCTTATCGGTGGTTTCCGCGTGGAAGATAAAGCGCGGACCGTCGCCATCCTTGAACTTCAGTTCGCGGGTCAGGTCGATATGGCCCGTCATGGCGCGAATCCAGCCCATTTGCGAACAGACCACCGTAATCGGTTCCCGTTCGATCATGGCTTCCAGCGGGACGTCTTCGACTTCGGTCGCCTCGGCAAACTGGGTGCGACGTGCGCCGCCCTCATAGTCACGCCCGAACCGTTTACGTGTTTCCCGCAATTCGTCGGAAATGCGCCCCCATTGCAGGCCTTCGTCGTCCAGCAAATCTTCAATCGTGGCACGTTCCGCCATCAGGGCATCGCGTTCGCGGGTCAGTTCGATTTCTTCCAGACGCCGCAGGCTGCGCAGGCGCATGTTCAGGATCGCTTCGGCCTGAACCTCGGTCAGTTCACCATCGCCCTTGGCGGGCAGCGGCGACAGGTAATCCTTTTCCGACGTCGCCCGCTTGTGCGATACGCCCCAATCTTCGGCCATCAGGGCGGCTTTGGGATCGTCGTCATAGCGGATAATGTCGATCACGCGATCCAGATTAAGGAAGGCGATGATGAACCCTTCCAGAACCTCCAGACGGTGATCAATCTTTTCCAGCCGATGACGCGAACGGCGCAGCAGCACCTCGCGGCGGTGATCCAGAAAGGCGCGCAGAACCTCTTTCAGGCTGCACACTTTGGGGGTCACGCCGTCGATCAGGACGTTCATGTTCAGGCTGAAACGCACCTCCAGATCGGTGCTGCGGAACAACGTTCCCATCAACACCTGCGGGTCTACGTTTTTCGATTTGGGTTCCAGAATCAGCCGGATGTCATCAGCGGATTCGTCCCGTACATCGGCCAGAATCGGAACCTTTTTGGTCTGGATAACCTCGGCGATTTTTTCGATCAGCTTGGATTTCTGCACCTGATAGGGGATTTCGGTCACGACAACCTGCCATGTCCCCCGGCCCAGATCCTCGACCTCCCATTTCGCACGCAGACGGAACGATCCGCGCCCGGTACGATAGGCCTGTGCGATATTTTCCTTGGGTTCAACGATGACGCCGCCGGTTGGAAAATCCGGCCCCGGCACATATTGCAGCAGCGTATCGTCCCGCGCATCCGGTGCCTTGATCAGATGCAGGCAGGCGTTGCACAGTTCTTCGATATTGTGCGGCGGGATGTTCGTCGCCATCCCCACGGCAATCCCGGCCGCCCCATTCGCCAGCAGATTCGGAAACGCGGCGGGCAGCACCACGGGTTCAGTCAGGGTGCCATCGTAATTTTCGCGGAAATCAACGGCGTTTTCGTTCAGCCCTTCCAGCAGCGCCTCGGCGGCGGCGGTCATCCGCGCCTCGGTATACCGGCTGGCGGCGGGGTTATCGCCGTCGATATTGCCGAAATTCCCCTGTCCGTCCACCAGCGGGTAACGGACGTTGAAATCCTGCGCCAGACGGGCCATCGCATCATAAATCGCGGCATCACCATGCGGGTGATAGTTGCCCATCACGTCACCGCTGATCTTAGCCGATTTACGGAACCCCCCGGTAGAGCTGAGTCGCAATTCGCGCATCGCATACAGGATTCGCCGATGCACCGGCTTCAGCCCGTCACGCGCATCGGGCAAGGCCCGGTGCATGATCGTGCTTAGCGCATAGGTCAGATAACGTTCACCGATGGCCCGGCGCAGCGGCTCGGCCAGTTCGGTTGGGTTCATGTTGGGGTCGTCCAGCACATCGCTCATACATGCTGTGTACCGCCCAAAATCTGGCGCGGCAAGCCACAGGCCAAATCCTTAGACAATCTGTTGTGCATAACCGGCTATCCCCTTTGTGTTGTTGAAGATTTCCGCATGGTGTTTTGACTGCGGGGGAACAGTTTTCCGGCTTTCCCCATAAGCATTTTACCAAATCCATGTTATGCTGATCTAAATTTTAGTGTTCGTTTGATATGGGGGCGCGTGATGTTGCGCTTTATTTTGCTGTCGTTCGTTTTCCTTGGCTGGGCCTTTTACGAGGTCAGCGGCGGCACGGATTTTGCGGCTGATCTTATGGCCCAAAAGGAACAGGTGCGCGCCGAAGCAGCCGCACAACTGGCTGAAAAACAGGCCGCAGACCGGGCGGCCCGCGAACAGCAAAACGCCCGCCTGCCAGACAAAACCGACACCCCGGACATCAGTGACGCAATGGTGACGCGGGCGGCGTTCGACGCGTCATCCCCGGTATTGGACAACACGGCAGGCTCCACCTCTGCCGCCTCCAAACCGGACACCATCGCAGCAGAAACACACCCCGAAGCTTCCCCCCCGGATATACGACAGGTGACCGCCACCCGCGTGAACCTGCGCAATGGGCCAAGCACCCAGTACAACGTGATTCTGAAATTGACCCAAGGAACGCGTGTGGAAATCCTTCAGGAGCCGGGTAATGGCTGGGTGAAACTGAAGGTTGCTGAAAACGGCCGCATCGGATGGATGGCCAGCCGTTTGCTGCAAAAGCTGGAAGGCTGAAACAGCCGTGATTGCAACCGCGCGGTATTTCCCCTAGCCCTTGCCGCAACGGGCAAACAGGCGGCAAGGGCAGCATGGCAAAATCAATCCTGATCACCGGATGCTCATCGGGCATCGGATATGACGCGGCGCATGGGTTGCAGCGGGCCGGATGGCGTGTTTTCGCGGCCTGCCGCCAGACAAAAGATGTGGAACGCCTGCGCAGCGAAGGGCTGAACGCCCTGCAACTGGATTACGCGGACGAGGCCAGCATTCGCGCGGCGCTGGATCACGTTCTGACACAGACCGGCGGTACGCTGGATGCGCTATATAATAACGGCGCTTTCGCCTGCCCCGGCGCTGCCGAAGACCTGCCCCGCGGCGCGTTGCGCGAAATTTTCGAGGTTAACCTGTTTGGCTATCACGATCTGACCCGGCTGGTGATTCCGGTCATGCGGGCGCAGGGCCACGGGCATATCATCAACTGTTCCTCGGTGCTGGGGCTGGTGGCTGCGCCGTGGCGGTCCGCCTATAACGCCTCGAAATTCGCACTAGAGGGGCTGACAGATACGCTGCGGCTGGAAATGCGGGACACCAATATTCAGGTGGTGCTGCTGGAACCCGGCCCCGTCACATCCCGCATCCGGGCCAATTCCGTGCCGTATTTTGAAAAATGGATCGACTGGGAATCATCCCCTCGCGCCCAGCAATACCGCGACAGCCTGATCCCGCGCCTGTATGCCCAGAAAGAGGGCAAGGACATGTTTGAGCTGCCCCCCTCTGCCGTTACGGCAAAAGTGTTGCGCATCCTGAACACCCCGTCGCCGCGCCCACGGTATTATGTCACCACGGCCACCTATATCATGGGCACCTTGCGCCGTATCCTGCCCACACGCATGTTGGACTGGCTGCTGGCCAAAGGCTAAGCTGCGCGACAAAACGCGGGTTCGCTTTTCCCGGCGGGACCGCTACATCAGGCGCAAGCAATCGAAAGGACCTTTCGCAATGAAGGACGATCCCCTTTTTTATGTCGTCGCTGCGGCCTGTCTGGGCGTAGTGGTGATCCTGATGATCGGCATTGGCGGCTTTGCCAAAGGTGGCGATTTCAACCGCAAGCACGCCAATAAAATCATGCGGATGCGTATCGCGGCACAGTTCGTTGCCGTGTTGCTGATTCTGCTGTTCGTCTGGATCAGAAGGGGCTGACTATCATGGTGGTTTTGAACAAAATCTATACCCGCACCGGGGACAAGGGCGACACCGCCTTGGGCAACGGCGATCGCGTGGCCAAGAATGCCGCCCGTGTAAATGCCTATGGCACGGTGGACGAAACCAACGCCACGCTGGGATTGGCCCGCCTGCACGCAACCGGAGAACTGGATGCCGCGCTGGCCCGCATTCAAAACGATCTGTTCGATCTGGGGGCCGACCTATGCCGCCCGGATATGGAAAAAGACGCCGAATCCGAATACCCGCCCCTGCGCATGGCCGACGCACAGGTCACGCGGCTGGAAACCGAAATCGACGCAATGAACAAAGACCTGTCACCCCTGCGCAGCTTCATCCTGCCCGGTGGGTCGGCGCTGGCCGCGCATCTGCATCTGTGCCGCACCGTATCGCGCCGCGCGGAACGTCTGGCCGTGGAACTGGCCCTGTCTGAACCCGTCAACCCCGCCGCCGTGAAATATCTGAACCGCCTCAGCGATTGGATGTTCGTGGCCGCCCGTGTGGCCAATGACAATGGAAACAGTGACGTGCTGTGGGTGCCGGGCGCAAATCGCTAAAGCGGACCTGAGGAATCAAACCTAGGGCGCCGCTTTGCTGCATGTGCAAAATTCTTCTGGACAAGCTATAATTCACATGCGAACAGTCCTGCCCTAACGGCATTTTATGTCAAATCGGCAGAAACGCGGCGTCGGTTGGCGCTAACGTGACGATTTTGCACTGTTTTGCCGCCGCGCAAGTATATATCAACGCGCAGAGAGTTCTTGGGGAGTCGTTTCGCGCCTTCCCACCACTGAAGGGAGACCACGGATATGAAGGTACTCGTACCTGTTAAACGTGTGATCGACTATAACGTGAAGGTCCGTGTGAAAGCGGATGGAAGCGGTGTCGATCTCGCCAACGTCAAAATGTCGATGAACCCGTTCGACGAAATCGCAGTCGAAGAAGCGATCCGGCTGAAAGAAGCCGGGAAAGCCGATGAGATTGTGGTTGTGTCCATCGGCGTGAAACAGGCGCAGGAAACGCTGCGCACGGCGCTGGCGATGGGTGCGGACCGCGCCATTCTGGTTGTGGCTGCCGATGACGTACATCAGGACATCGAGCCGCTAGCCGTTGCGAAAATCCTGGCCAAAGTGGCCGAGGAAGAGCAGCCGGGCCTGATCATCGCCGGGAAACAGGCGATCGACAACGACATGAACGCCACGGGTCAGATGCTGTCGGCACTGCTGGGCTGGAGCCAGGCAACCTTTGCCTCCGAAGTGGGTGTGGACGGCGACAGCGCCACCGTAACCCGCGAAGTGGACGGCGGCCTGCAAACCATCAAGGTGAAGATGCCCGCCATCATCACCGCCGACCTGCGCCTGAACGAACCGCGCTATGCGTCGCTGCCCAACATCATGAAAGCCAAGAAAAAGCCGCTGGATGAAAAAACCGCCGCCGATTACGGCGTCGATGTCACCCCGCGTCTGGAAGTCGTGAAAACCGCAGAACCCGCCGCACGTTCGGCTGGTGAAATGGTTGGCTCGGTCGACGAACTGGTCGCCAAGCTGAAAGAAAAGGGGATCGTGTAATGGCTGTTCTTCTTCTTGCAGAAGTTTCGGGCGGTGAACTGGCGCTGGACGCCACCGCGAAAGCTGTCACCGCAGGCAAAGCACTGGGCGAAGTGACCGTTCTGGTCGCCGGTCCTGCCGCTGCCGCAGATGCCGCCGCCAAAATCGACGGCGTGTCCAAGGTTCTGGTGGCTGACGATGCCGCCTATGCCAATGGTCTGGCCGAGCCGGTCGCCGATCTGGTTGTTTCGCTGGCTGGCGACTACGAACATATCGTGGCCCCGTCGACCGCATCGGCCAAAAACATCCTGCCGCGCGTTGCTGCGCTGCTGGACGTGATGGTTCTGTCGGACGTGACCGCCGTTGTGGACGGTTCGACGTTCGAGCGCCCGATCTATGCGGGCAACGCCATGCAGACGGTGAAATCGAATGACCCCAAAAAGGTTCTGACGGTTCGGACCTCGACCTTTGACGCCGCTGGCGAAGGTGGCTCTGCCGCTGTCGAAGCTGCCGCAGCCGCTGCCAACCCCGGCCTGTCCGAATGGGTTGAAGACAAAGTTGCCGCAAGCGACCGCCCCGAGCTGACCTCGGCCAAGGTGGTTGTGTCCGGTGGCCGTGGCGTGGGTTCGGAAGAAAACTTTGCCATTATCGAAGCTCTGGCCGACAAGCTGGGCGCTGCTGTTGGCGCATCGCGTGCCGCAGTGGATTCGGGCTTTGCCCCGAACGACTGGCAGGTGGGTCAGACCGGCAAGGTCGTGGCACCGGAACTGTACATCGCCGTCGGTATCTCGGGTGCGATTCAGCACTTGGCCGGGATGAAAGATTCCAAGGTCATCGTCGCAATCAACAAAGACGAAGAAGCACCGATCTTCCAAGTCGCCGATTACGGTCTGGTTGCCGACCTGTTCGAAGCAGTCCCGGATCTGACCGGCAAACTGTAAGCGCCCGACGGACGCAACAAGATACAGAAAGGCCCGCCAGTGGCGGGCCTTTTATTTTGCCCTGAGCGACAGAAAGACCCCGCTCAGCACAACCGCGGCAGCCAGCAGCACATTGGGGTCCGGCCATTCAGCCAGCAGCAGCGCCCCGCCAATCATGGCAATCACCGGCACTGAAAGCTGCGCCACTGCGGCACGCCCCGCCCCTAAAGCAGGCAACAGGCTGTACCACAGCGCATAACCCAGACCGGACGTAACCGCGCCAGACAGAACCGCCAGCCCGATACCTGTTGCGGTGGCGGGGGCCGCCTCTCCTCCGGCTGAGTGCCATAGTCCCAGTAAGCCCCCCACCGGCACAGCCAGCAGGAAATTGGCGGCAGTCGTCCCCAAGGCATCCCCGGCCCCACGACCAGCCAGTGAATAAATACCCCAGCCCACACCAGCGAAAACCATCATACCGCCCTGCGCAAATGGCACCTCCGCGCCTGCGCCTGGCCACAGCAACCAGACCAATCCCGCAAAGGCCACCAAAGCCCCCAGCCAGCGCATCAGCGGCAGGGTATCGCGCTGCCAAAGTGCCCCCGCGAACATGGTGATTTGCACCGTGCCAAACAGGATCAGCGCCCCCATCCCCGCGTCCAGCGCAACATAGGCACCGGAAAACCCATATATGTACAACACCAAGGACGACACACCGGCCACACGTCCCCGCCCCGCCCCGCCAGCGTAATGCCCCCGCGCAGGGCCAGCACCAGCACGCCCAGCATCGCCGCGCCGGAAACCAGCCGGATCGTGCCAAAGGCCACGGGGTCCATACCTGCCTGCGCCAGCCCCATCCGGTTCAGTACAGAATTCGCCGCGAAGGCGACCATCGTCAGCGTCGTCAGAAGAATGAGTCTCATGCCGCCATCGTGGCACGCGGCACGAAAAAGAAAAGGCCCACCAAAGGCGGGCCTTTCCGAAATCCGATGTTCGGCAGATTACATCATGCCGCCCATGCCGCCCATGTCGGGCATACCGCCTGCGGGGGCGTCTTTTTGCGGCTTGTCGGCCACCATTGCTTCGGTGGTGATCAGCAGGCCAGCAACCGATGCCGCATCTTCCAGCGCGGTACGGGTTACTTTGGCGGGGTCGATCACGCCGAATTTGAACATGTCGCCATATTCTTCGGTCTGAGCGTTGAAGCCAAAGGCCAGATCGGTCGATTCACGGACTTTGCCCGCAACAACCGCACCGTCCACACCGGCGTTTTCAGCGATCTGACGCAGCGGCGCTTCCAGTGCGCGGCGCACGATGGCGATACCGGCGTTCTGGTCGCTGTTGATGCCTTCCAGACCATCCAGCGATTTGCCTGCCTGAACCAGAGCCACACCGCCGCCAACGACGATACCTTCCTGCACGGCTGCGCGGGTCGCGTTCAGAGCATCGTCCACACGGTCTTTGCGCTCTTTCACTTCGACTTCGGTCATGCCGCCGACTTTGATCACGGCAACACCGCCAGCCAGTTTGGCCACGCGCTCTTGCAGCTTTTCACGGTCGTAATCGCTGGAGGTTTCTTCGATCTGGGTACGGATTTGAGCCACGCGTGCTTCGATCTCGGCCTTTTCGCCTGCGCCGTCAACGATGGTGGTTTCGTCTTTGGTGATCGAAATCTTCTTGGCGGTGCCAAGCATGTCCATGGTGACGCTTTCCAGCTTCATGCCCAGATCTTCGCTGATGACCTGACCGCCGGTCAGGATCGCGATGTCTTGCAGCATGGCCTTACGGCGATCACCAAAGCCCGGTGCTTTCACGGCTGCGATTTTCAGACCGCCGCGCAGTTTGTTGACAACCAAGGTTGCCAGCGCTTCGCCTTCAACGTCTTCCGCGATGATCAGCAGCGGTTTTTGCGACTGGATCACCGATTCCAACAGCGGAACCATCGGTTGCAGCGACGACAGTTTCTTTTCGTGCAGCAGGATCATGCAGTCTTCCAGATCTGCAATCATCTTGTCGGGGTTGGTCACGAAGTAGGGCGACAGGTAGCCACGGTCGAACTGCATCCCTTCGACAACAACGGTCTCGGTTTCCAGACCTTTGTTTTCTTCGACGGTGATCACACCTTCGTTGCCGACTTTCTGCATTGCGTCCGCGATCTGACGACCGATTTCGCTTTCGCCGTTCGCCGAAATGGTGCCGACTTGGGCGACTTCGTCGCTGTCGTTCACGGGGCGCGCTGCGGCTTTGATTGCGTCAACGACTTTGGCGGTTGCCAGGTCGATACCGCGCTTCAGGTCCATCGGGTTCATGCCCGCTGCAACCGACTTCATGCCTTCTTTGACGATGGCTTGGGCCAGAACGGTTGCGGTGGTGGTGCCGTCACCGGCTTCGTCATTGGTGCGGCTGGCGACTTCTTTCACCATCTGCGCGCCCATGTTTTCGAACTTGTCTTCCAGTTCGATTTCCTTGGCAACCGAAACACCGTCTTTGGTGATGCGGGGCGCGCCAAAAGATTTGTCCAGAACCACGTTCCGGCCTTTCGGGCCAAGCGTCACTTTCACAGCATCAGCCAGAATGTTGACGCCTTTCAGCATCTTGTTGCGGGCTTCGGTATCGAATTTTACGTCCTTAGCAGCCATATTGCTTGCTCCTGTATCCTAGAATTTCAGCGTCGACGATCAGGACAGAATGCCCATGATGTCGGATTCTTTCATGATCAGCAGCTCTTCGCCGTCGATGGTGACTTCGGTGCCGGACCATTTGCCGAACAGGATTTTGTCGCCTTCTTTGACGTCCATTGCGATGCGATCACCGTCATCGTCTTTTGCGCCTGCGCCAACTGCAACAACCAGACCTTCGGCCGGTTTTTCTTTTGCGCTGTCGGGGATGATCAGACCACCCTTGGTCTTTTCGTCGCTTTCCACGCGGCGAACCAGCACGCGGTCATGAAGCGGTGTAAATGCCATCTCTGAGGCTCCTTGGCTCAAAGTTATCCTGGCCCCCTTCTCATTAAGCGGGGCCGTTAGCACTCACCCTAGTCGAGTGCTAACGGCGCATAGCTAAGGAGCGGAAATGCACGAGTCAACCGATTGGCACAAACTTCTGGCTGATTTTTTTCGCCGCACCGCAGCGCCCGCTTCAGAGTGTCCCGATTTCCAGATAGCTTTCCAGCCGTGCATCCGGGGCTTTGCGCAGCGTATCGTGTACTTTGGCCAGACTGTCGAACACACAAAGCCCGGTAGACAACCCATCCGCCAACGCCGCGGTCGGGGCGCTGACGGATACCTGAACCGCCGCAACCGCCGCCCGTGGATCGGGCGATAGAATATGCCCTTGCCTGCCGTCCGCATCCAGCACGGTCCCAAAACTTGCCGACGTTGCGATTGCGCGGTTGTTCAGGAATAGCTTCTGATCCGTCCGGTCAATCCGAACCGGCCAGCCAGCGCCGGTATCGGACGGTCCCATTGCCAGAATTTCGCCGGTATTGATCAAAACATCCTGCACCCCGGCCCGTTGCATCAGATCGGCCACCCGATCCGCAATATAGCCCTGCGCAATACCATTCAGGGTCAACGCCTGTCCGGGCGCCAGTTCGATAGCCGACGCATCGAACCGCACCCGATCAAATCCAATGGCGGATCGGGCCTGTGTCAGGTCCTTGGCGGTGGGGGAACGCCCTGCGGAATAAGACTGCGCCATAGCGGCCCATAACGGCTGGATGCTGGGATCAAACGCGCCTTCGGTGATCCTGTGAACATCCCGTGCAACAGCAAGGCATTCCAACAGTTCAAATGATGGCGCTTCCAATCGGCCAGCGGCGTTCAGCCGGGATAGCTCGGATCCGGATTTATACAGGCTGAACACACGTTCCAGCCGCGCAATCTCGGCCATTGCAGCGCGGGTGATATCCTTGGCGTTTGGGTGGTCCAGAATGATCTGGGCATGGGCGCCAAGGGCAGTTCCCTGCCATTGATAGGCACGTGCAGGCAGGGCCGCGCCCAAACAGGCAGCCGATGCAAGCGTCAGAAAACGGCGACGGGTGGGTTTCATACTCAGTTCCCCTTGTATTGGCCGAGCGCACGCAAGCGGTTCGACATATCTGATGAAGGTGCCGGGGCGATGTCGGTGGGCAATGTGGCGCTCAGCGCCATTGCTGGCGTGATCTCCTCGAACCGGCGCATCATGCCGCCGTGCCGGTCGATAAAGGCCAGCGCCCCTGCGGCATCGGAAAACGGCACAAATTCAGGCGCATCCATACCGCCCCGCGCGGTTGACCCGATGACATAGATCGCCTCTTGGGCGGTGATCCATTTGCCGGGCGCATCCCATGTGGCCCCTGACATGTCCTGAACATAGGTGACTGTCACGGCATGGCTTTGTTCGGGCATATGTAAATACGCCACCGCGTCCCGTACCTGGCTGAAAAACAGCGGGGCGGGCATACCATCCAGATGAATTTGCCCTTTGGGACCGTCATGTTCCAACAGCCCCATCTGACAATAGAACCCGGCAGCCTCGGCTGTGATTTCGACCGGCGCAGGACGTTGCGCCACGTCCTCTTTGCAGGCGGTCAAGGCAAGTAAAGCAAGGACAAGAAAAGAGGTTTTCATGGCTGCACCCTTTGAAATGACAGGCGGGCAATGATGGCGGCCAGCACGGGCCATGCCAGCAGCGCCAGCAGCGGTTTCCAGATGGCAATCGACCCGGCTGCCCCCGACAGCCCCGAGGCCGCATCCACTGCCCCCGAAGCGGCAAGGTTGAAAATACGGAAGGCATCCGCCGGGTTCAGCACCAGCGCCCACGGGAACACCTGCGTGGTAAACGCCCCGCCATCATCCGCCACGACAGCGGCCAGCAGGCCCAGATCGTACAGCACGATAGCCACCAGCCACAGCCCAATCGCCATTGCCGCCGCCCCCGAAGGACGCCGCGCAAGGCAGGACATCGCATGGCCCAGCGACAGGAACACCGCCCCCAACAGGACCGAAGTCCAGACCAGCCGCCACAATGCGCCCAGCCCCGCTGTGGCGTCCATGCCGCCACGGGCAAAGGCCATGATCGCCGCCGCGCCATAGCCCGCCAGCACGGCCAGCACGATCACCACCAATTGCGCGAGCAGTTTGCCCACCAGCAATTCGGTCCGTGACAGTGGATAGGCCAGATGCAGCGGCAGCGTGCCGCGCTCGACTTCGCCCGCGATGGCGTCGAATGAAATCAGCAGGGCAATCAGCGGCACCAGATAGACCGCCAGCGAAATCAGGCTGGCCACGATCACCGATAGCGGATCAATCGACAACCCACCCGAAGGCGCGGCCCCCGCCGCCGACAGGACCAGCGAAAACAGCACCATCATTGCCGCGCCAACAGCGACCCAGCGGTTGCGCAGGGCGATGGCAAATTCAATACTGGCAGTGGACAGAATACGGGACAGCATCACGCGGCCCTCCGGCTGATATGGGAATACAGATCGTCAAGCGATGCCGGTTGCAGATCGAAATCCGCCACCAGATGACGGTTGGCCGCGATCCGTTCCAGCAGCGCCAGCTTGTCACTTGGGGCGCAATGCAGGAACAGCGCATTGCCCTGCGGTTCGGCCTCGGGGAAGGCGGCGGCCAGCACGGCGCCCTGCCCCTCGGCAGGCAGGATATGGACCGTCAGGGGCAAGTCCGCTTCGCCGCGCAATTGCGCCAACGGCCCTTCGGCGACCATCTTGCCACCCGACAGGATCACGATACGATCGGTACGGGCCTCTAGCTCGGATAGCGCGTGCGACGATAGCAAAATCGCCGTCCCCTGCGCGGCCAGTTCATCCAACAGCGCGTAAAATTCACGACGCGACACCGGGTCCAACCCCGAGGTCGGTTCGTCCAGTATCATCAGGCGCGGCGCGCCGATCAGGGCTTGGGCCAATCCAACCCGCTGCCGCATCCCCTTGGAATAAGTGCCAATGCGGCGGCGTGCGGCATCAGCCAGCCCGACCTTTTCCAACAGCGCGTCAGCCTTGCTGGCAGGTTGCCCCCGCAGGCGCAGGTAGTGACGGATTTGTTCCCGCGCGGTTAGCGCCGGGTGAAAGGCCGCGTTTTCCGGCAGATAGGCCGTCAGTGACCGCGCCACGGACGATCCCGGCGCATGGCCTGCAATATCCACCGCGCCCCCGTCGGCATGGATCAGGCCAAGGATCAGCTTCATCATCGTGGATTTCCCGGCCCCGTTATGGCCCAGCAGGGCCACCCGTTCACCAGCGGAAATGGTCAGCGATACATCATCCAGCACGGTCCGCGTGCCATAGCGTTTAGTCAGATGCGAGAGGGTCAGAATCGTCATCATGCTCTCCTTTTGCCCACAGCGGATCAGCTTGGGCTAACATTTGAAACGGTTGCGGAATGTCCGGCACCGGCGCACCCGTCAGCGGGTGACTGTCCACCACGCCCCCGGTGCGGGCGGCGGGGAATTGTGCCTGGCTCCAGCGGACCAGTTGCACGGCAGGCGCACCCAGCAGCAGCTTGGCCGCCGGTTGCGACCACAGGATATGGTCCATCAGGTCATTGGGCCGGTACGGGCTGTCGGCACGGGCATCGCCATCCAGATCGAACCCCGGATGATCGGACCAGTAATTCCCCCGTCCTTCAAAGCTCCATTCGACATCACGGGTGCCAACATATTTGACCTGCGTCTGATTGCCGATAAAGGCATTCCCGGTGATCGTGTTGCGTTCAGACCCGGCAGTGAAATGCACCCCGATCCCGCAACCGTGGAACGTATTGTCCGCCAACAGGTTACGGTGCGAGTTATAGACAAAGGCGCATTTTTCCGTCCCCCCCGTCACGAAATTGGCGAAAATATCGGACTGGTTGGTATAGTTCAGCATCACCCCATGATCGCGGTCATTGATCGAGATATTATCCCGCGCCACGATCCGGTCAGAATACATCATCGCAAAGCCAAGGTGATTCCCGATCGAAACATTTCCCTGCACGGTGCTGTCATTGGTGTACATGTAATGCACCGCAAAGCGCAGGTCGCGGAACAGGTTTCCGCGATAGGTATTGTGGCGCGAGGTGTTGGAAAAAATCCCGTCGCGGCCATAGCGGATTTCGTTTTCTTCCACCACGGCCCCCGGCGCGTTCCAGACATATACGCCGTTGCCCCGGTCATTCATTCGGCGCAGGCGTAGCCCTTCGATCCGGTTGCCCTTGACCAACGCATCGCGGGCGCCGTGGACATCGACCCCCACCAGATTGCCCAGAATGTCGTTATCCAGAACACGGGCATCGCGGGCCTTTTTCGTCAGTTTTACACCAGCATCAATTTCATCATGTGACCGGCCGGAATTGGTGACGGTCAGACGGCGGATCGTGACACCGGCAGCATCTACCGTGATCACGGACCCGGTGCCGCCCCCGTCCACCACAGCGCCGTCTTCACCGATCAACGACAGGCGGTGGCGGATGTGCAACGGGCCGGCATGCCGCCCCGCTGCAAGGATCAGCTCGTCCCCGTCCGTGGCCCGCGCCAGCGCATCGGCCAGCGCACCGGGTTCGGCAGGAACGCGGAACTGGTCGGCCCATGCGGGCAACGCCGACAGGCACAGGGCCAACAAGACAGGGACAAAGCGTTTCATCAGGCTTTCGGCTCCACGAACATACGGCCACGCATTTCCATGTGCAGCGCGTGGCAGAACCACTGGCAATAGTACCAGTAAACGCCGGGCTTCGCTGCGGTGAACGTGACCGAGGCGGTCGCCTGCGGGGCAACTTCCATCGCAACGCCGTGGTTGTTCAGCGTAAAGCCGTGGGTCAGGTCGTCGATGTCATCAAGGTTGGTCACATAGACCGTGACCTCGTTACCTTCCTGAACGGTGAAGCTTTCAAGGCTGAATTCGGGCGCCTGAGAGGACATGTAGACCCGGACCTTGTTGCCGTCGCGGATCACCGTGTCCTGATAATCGTCCAGATCCACGCCATCGGCTTCGGCCTGTGCGCGGGCATCGGCCCACATCGGATCATGCCGGTCCCAAACCGATTTCGGGTTCACAACCGAACGGTGAACGATGATGCTGTCATGCGGTTCCGCAAAGGTGGGGCCGTCGTGCATCAGCGTCAGTTCGGTGCCATCAATGGCGAACAACTGTTCGTTTTCAGGCTTCAGCGGACCCACATTCAGGAAGCGGTCCTTCGAGAACTTGTTCATCGAGATGTAGAACTTGCCATCCGCGTCCAGCGTTTCCCCCATCGAGGTCGAGTTGTGGCCCGGCTGGTAATGCACGTCTTTTTTGGTGCGGATCGGATCGACCTTTTCACCGTTATAGGCGCGCACGGCGTCTTCGATGTTCCACATCACCACCTGGCTGTCCAGGAACAGCGTGGTCAGGGCGTTGCCCTTGCCGTCGAAACAGGTGTGAAGCGGCCCAAGCCCCAGTTCCGGTTCTGCCACAACCGCCGAACGCGGGTCCACGTCGCTTTCAAACAGGGCGTCCAGCTTGCGCACGTCGATCACCGAAACGGTGGGCGACAGTTTCCCGTTGATGCACAGGTGGATCTTGTCGGGGGCCATGTTTACGCCGTGGGGCGAGTTCGGGATCGGGATGTAACGGGTGTATTTCTTGTTCTTGCCTTTGCGGCCATCCAGAACCTTCACGCCGTTCAGTTCGATAAAGTCACCCGCAGCGATACCGGCTTCGATTTCCTTGATGTTGAACACGACGACGTGGTCCATCTCGGCTTCCATCATCTCGGCCAGGTTCATACCCATTTCCGAGTTGTACGAGGTCGAGAAGGCATATTTGCCGTCATAGTCGCAGTCGGTGTTATCAAGGTTGCCCGAGACCATCACCTGCCATGCAATCGTCATCTCGTCAGCGTTGATGGCGGTGTAGAAGTTGACGTATTGCGACGGATCGTCAAGGATTTTGCCGTCATTGACCATCGGCACTTCGTCTTCGCCATTGGCAAAGACATAGTTGGTGCGCGGCCATTTCTGCGGGCGCAGACCGTGGATGGCCTTGGCGTTGGGGATGTCGATGATTTTATCGGCTTTCATCACGTCACAGCGCACGCGGGCAACGCGGGTGTTGGCCTTGTCGTTCATGAACAGGAAGCGGCCGTCATATTTGCCCTCGGTAAAGGACATGTGGACGTGGTGCAGGTCGCCGTTGTCGTGGACTTCTTTGCCCTGCGCGGCCAGATATTCCTTGGTCTGGGGCATCATATCCTGTTTCAGGATTTTCAGGCTTTCGTTGGTCGACCCCCAGCCCGTCGCCGAGCAGCGGTTGAACACCGGCACGCGCATCAGTTCGCGCATGGACGGGATGCCAAGGATGCGCATCTCGCCGCTTTGGCCCGACGACCAGAAGCCATAATATTCGTCCAGTTCGCCCGGTGCGGGGGTGGCGTGGCCGGTGGCTGCGCTGGCCGCGGTGGCGCTGGCAGCAGCAAGGGCCGCGGTACCCCCCATCAGGCCCAGACGGCCCCCAGCGGACCCCATCAGCGCGGCGCCGGTGGCGGTGGCCCCCATAAAGCCGCGACGGCTCAGGCCTTTCTTCAGTTGGTCAGACATTTTTAGTCTCCTCTGTCTTACCCTTGATATTGGGATGATTGGCGACCGCCCGTGCATGTGCCGGGGACAGGTCGGGTTGGGATACCTTCTCGCGCCGCTTCAGCTTGCGGATCACGACAGGGCATTTCGCGTCGGACTGGTACAGCACCTGGCAGTGCATACAGTTCAGACATTCATTGGGATTGATTTCGCCGGTGGGGTGGATGGCCCCGACCATGCATTCATTGGCGCAGGTCTGGCACGGGCTGCCGCATTCCTTGTAGCGCTTCAG
The DNA here is from genome assembly GCF_900182725.1 of Thalassovita litoralis. Taxonomy (GTDB): domain Bacteria; phylum Pseudomonadota; class Alphaproteobacteria; order Rhodobacterales; family Rhodobacteraceae; genus Thalassobius; species Thalassobius litoralis. The sequence continues at coordinate 59,669 of NZ_FXTO01000009.1, read as the reverse complement.
CCAGTCAAACATGCGCAACCGCGCCGGGATCGCCAGTGCCGCGCCCAGCGGACACAGGTAGCGGCAATAAAACCGTTCCACGAACAGCCCCGCAATCACCAGCGCCCCGGCATAAGCCACGAAAGGCCACGCGCGGATAAAGTTCAGCACAATCGCGGTCTTGAACGGTTCAACTTCGGCCAGATGCTCGGCCTGTTCGATGGAATACAGCGACACCCCGAACAGCCCCAGGAAGATCATGTATTTCACCGCCCACAGCCGTTCATGCAGGCCCCACGGCAGTTTCACCTGCGGCACGCCCAGTTTACGCGCGATGTGGTTGGTCAGCTCTTGCAGCGCGCCAAACGGACACAGCCAGCCGCAATACGCCCCCCGCCCCCAGAACAGCAGCGCCGCCGCAACCGAGAACCACAGGATAAAGGTCAGCGGGTCCAGCAGGAACGCCTGCCAGCTAAAATCAGTGGTCAGCGCCCCGAACAGGGCCATCAGGTTGACCACCGAAAGCTGCGCATTGGCAAACCAGCCAAGGAAAACCAGCGTCACCGTCAAGAAGCTGTAGCGGAAGATTTTAACCCGCAGTTCCGACCGCGTCAGTTGCATCTGGAAGAAGAACGCAAGCGTCAGGATCGCCAGCATCGAGGCCAGAACCGTGATCTCAATGGTATTGTCGTTCCAGATTTTCCGCCACAGCGCACTTTGGGCGTCTGCTTCGCTTTGCGTTTCTGCGGCGGCCACGGGCTGCACGGCAACGGGCGTCAGGAACGGCTTGGGTAGCTGATAGCCAAGGTCAAAAGTGGTGAACACCTTTTCAATCGCAGCCACGTCGCGTTGCACCAGCAGTTGCAGGCGGAACGGTTTGGTCGGATCAAACCCGGTATCGGCGGGAATACGGAACAGATCGCGTTCGGTGAACTCGGGCGCATCGTCCAGCGCAACCGGCCCCATGCGGCGGTGCATCCGGTCGCGGAAGCGCACCGACACGTCATTCTGGATCAGCACGATCCGGTCAAAGATCCCGCCGCGCACATAGCCCGACCCTTTGAAGGAATACAAACCACGGCCCAGAACCGCGATGGCATGGTCGCCCGGTTCCAGCCATGCCTGAAGGTTGGTATTTTCCGCCTCGCCCAGAACGGCCTGTCCGATGCCCGGCACCGATACCAGCGCCGTTTGCATGTCAATGAAGGTGGTTTCCGGCGCTTCGGTCAGGGCGCGTTCGGCGGCGCGGGGATCGTCCACCTGCTCGAACGCGGCATTGACCTGCCCCACGTCCAACGCCAACCGCCGCACGGTGCCGTCGCCTTCCATTTGCATCCACGATCCCGGAACCGGAGAGGGATCGGCGATTTCAAACTTTGGCCCGGTATCCACTTCGGGGGACAGACCGCCCAGCCCCAGCGCACGGGCCACTTTTAGACCTGAACGAATAATGCTGTCGTCGATCACCATGATGGTGACGGTCGCGCCGCTGATGATATCCAGATCGTGCCCCGACCCACCGGCCTGTGCTTCGGCCACAAGGGACAGACCGCGATATTCTTCCATCATCCCGCGAATTTTGCTTTCGGGGATACCGATCAGAACGATTGGTTCGGAATGTTTGACAAGCGATACACCAAGGATATTGGCGTCCTTATCAAGGGCCACCATGGTGTGAATGGGTTTACCGGAATAGCCGGTGGTGCCTACGAAATCAGAGGTGATAAACACCGTCCCGATTTCCTGCCCCCCTTTCAGAATGGGGGCCGTGGGTACGTCTTGCCGGATAGCGCCGAAAGCGTCTGCCCCTTCAACCAGTTCCGCCGGATCAACCTTTGGCAGGAACCGGGACAGGACAGACCCAGAGGATTGAGCCTGAGCCGACGCGGCGGTGATCAGCAGACCAAACACCAGCACAAGAGAGGCAAATAAGCGGGTCAGGCGACGTGCAGATGGGGAAAACAAGGTCATCATGTCCACAATATTTCGTTAAGGGATGGGGGGCCGCGTGACGGATTTTCCACGCGAGCCGTCAGCCGGACCGGGCGATCCTGCGGAACGTGATAGGACACGAGGCTGAAGCCGCGGACAGAGAAACCGGAAACCGGCACGAATGCGGCAATGGTGGGCAGGTTACAGTCGGCGCAATGCAGGCATTGTTCGCTGGATGGCGATACCGGCGTACCATTCCGGTCCAGCATCACGGTTTCGGCACCCTCGCTGCCGCAGATGACAATCGTTTCCAACCCCACCGACGCAATGGCGTGGGTGGTGCGTAAAAAACCGCTTGTACCTGCCGTGAGTACCAGACTCACGACAAGAACAAGGGCTGACAGTTGGAACGCTAGACGTGTCATGCCCGCAGCAATACGAGTCAGGGCGCGGCACCTCCTTGACGAAAGTCAACGGTCTGCCAAAGACACCCAAGCAAACCAAAAATTTGCCCATCCAAAGACACAAAAACACGCCAACAGGCAATATCATGCGCAAAACACGCATAATATCGGCAAAATACGCAAATTCCCCGCCAAAACTCTTACTGCGGACTGATACTTTGCGTACTTTGCGCATCCCCGGTTCGGTATGACGGAAAAAAGCGCAACAGACACAACCAACGAGCCGCAACATGTACGTATATCAATCCATTGCCCAATCCCTTTCCGATCATGGCTGTGACACAATGTTCGGGCTGATGGGGGACGCCAATCTTTTCATGGTCGACCATTTCGTGCGTGCCGGGAATGCAACCTTTGTCCCAGTGGCCTTCGAGGGGAGCGCGGTTCTGATGGCGCTGGCCTACGGTCGGGTTGCGGGTAAGGTCGGCATCGCCACAGTCACCCACGGCCCCGCGCTGACCAACTGTGTGACCGCCCTAACCGAAGGCGCGCGCGGCCACGTTCCTATGGTGCTGCTGGCAGGCGATACCGCCGTATCCAACCCGCACAACCTGCAAAACATTGACCAGCGCGAAACGGTCAAGGTCACAGGCGCCGGGTTCGAGCAGATGCGCTCGGCTGAAACTGCGTCCTACGATGTGGCACATGCCATTTACCGGGCGCAGGTGGAAAAACGGCCCATCGTGCTGAACATGCCCGCCGATTACATGTGGCAAGAAGTCGAACACACCCGCCACGTCTTTCCCGCGTTCAACGCACCCGCCTTTGTGCCCGAAGGGGACGATCTGGACACAGCCGTGGGCATGATTGCCAGCGCCAAACGCCCGATCATTCTGGCGGGGATCGGCGCCAAAGACTCTGTGGAGCAAATCAAGAAACTGGCTGACCGTCTGGAGGCTCCGCTGGCCACCACGCTCAAAGCCAAGGGGATGTTCAACGGCCACCCTTATAACATCGACATCTTCGGCACACTGTCGACACCCGCCGCATATGAGGCCATTGCCAAGGCCGATTGCGTCGTGGCGTTCGGCACATCGCTGCACCATTTCACCACGGACAAAGGCGCGTTGATGAAGGGCAAGCGCGTGGTGCAAATCAATGATACCGTCACCGAGGTTGCCAAAAACTACCACCCGGATGCCGCGCTTGTGGCCGATGCGGGTTTGACCGCTGACAATATCATGTGGTGGCTGGACGAAGCCGAAATCCCCGGCAGTGGCTTTACCGCAGAACTGGATATGGCCGTGCTGACCGCCCACCCCAAGGGCAACCCCGACAAAGCAGCCCCCGGATTCGTGAATTTTGAATACGCACTGGACCGACTGGAACAAGCCCTGCCCAAGAACCGCTTTCTGACCACCGACGGGGGGCGTTTCATGACCGAGGTCTGGTGCAGGGTTTCCTGCCCCAACGCGGAAAGCTTCATCACAACCACCAATTTCGGCTCTATCGGGTTGGGGCTACAGGTTGCCGTCGGCGCGGGCTTTGCGGTGCCGGAACGGCCCGTCGTGCTTTTCACCGGCGATGGTGGGTTCATGATGGGCGGCATCAATGAATTCAACACGGCCGTGCGAACCAATCAGGATCTGATCGTGATCGTGGCTAATGACTCGGCCTATGGGGCTGAACACATTCAATTCCTCGATCGAAAAATGGATCCGGGACTGACAATGTTCGACTGGCCATCCTTTGCCCAAATCGGAACAGCACTGGGCGGTCAGGGTGTTTTGGTCGATTCCGCCCAAAGCCTTGAAGCCGCGATCCAGGCCATCGAAACCCGCAATAAACCTCTTTTGATCGAATTGCGTCTGGACCCGAACAACGTGCCGCGTATGCGGGTCTGACCCGCGAACGACTGCCACCCCTGCCAGCCAGAAACGACACGGCCCAAGGTCTGTGTCGTTTCGCCCATGCACCGGGCTGGAAGACCACACAGTTCCCCAGATGCCCCGCAACAAAACCCGATGTTGTGGGGGCTGTGGTATATTCCCGCGATAGCTTTCGCATGATTGCGGAAAATACGCGCCCAGATGCAGCAGGATCGCTGGGATCGTGTGTGCCCCTTCAAATCACCCCACCATTTTGATTGCTAGATAATTATTTGCAAGATAACTAATCTGCATTATAGTCCAGTAGCCAGCAGGAGGAGAGGCACGCGACCGGACCATCGCCCAAGCACAGAGGCGAACAATCTTACGTGACGCGCCATTATACCTGGCTCTACGCAACTCACGCCGATCAGCACCAAAGGGAGATGAAATTTCATGCATTATGCACCAGGTCAGGAGCCGTGCCCCCTGCCATTCAGCCCGTTTAAGGCCTGCACTATACCGCGCCCAATCGGCTGGATATCGACAACAAGCAGAAACGGGGTCGATAACCTTGCGCCTTTCAGCCAATGGCAAAACCTGAATTTCAACCCTCCCATGGTCATGTTCGCGGCCAACCATCGCACGGGTGCGCGCCGCAAGGATTCCGTCGTCAACGCCGAGGAAACCGGCTGGTTCGTCTGGAACATGGCAACCTATGATCTGCGCGAAGCCGTCAACATCTCGGGAATGGATACCGGACCAGAAGTAGACGAATTTGTCGCCGCAGGCGTAACCAAGGCTGCCAGCATCGACGCAAATGCACCACGAGTCGCGGAAAGCCCGGCGCACTTCGAATGCCGCTATCTCAGCACACACCGGCTGTCCGGGGGCGACCGCGACACGTGGGTTGACGTCGTCTATGGCGAGGTCGTGCGCATCCACGTGAACGACGAAGTGATTTCCCCAGAGGGCAAGCTGATGGTCCCGAAGATCAAGCCCTTAGCCCGCATGGGGTATTACGATTACGCCGTGATCGAGAATACTTTCGAGATGCGCATTCCAGGCGCGCCATCCAGCCTTCAGGCCGGTATGGAGGGGCGCTCGACGTAGCAAGGCTCTTGTCTTGCCCTCTTCCCGAGGCCCGCGCTTCATTGCGCGGGCTTTCGTGCATTAAGAGGTTCCATTTGATTTATATGGCTTATCTTGACGCACTCGGTCACATCTGACCGCTCGCTTCCAAGGCTGTCTCCAAATATAAAGAAAGCCCTATTTCCGGCTTGGTCGGTTACATCCTGCACCACGGCGGCTGGGTAGTTCGCCATATCAAACGGCGCGTGTTTTCTCAGGATGCCCACAATCAGCAAATGACCGCTTCCAGCTTGGAAGCGAAATCCTCGCGCCCGATCCGCATACACTTCAGGAGCCATTCGCAGTGGCTCTTCCGGACATCCTTGGGCAGGCAGTCGCACCACGGGTAAGCTGCGGAAATTTGCGGCAGAATTCGTCTGATTATGCTCGCGCCACAATAATTAGAATAAATACTCTAGAAAATTTCCTCTAGTTTGATAAAAGAAAGTACAAACCAACGGGTTCATTCGGTATCTGGGAGGAAAGAGTGCTGAATAAACAAAAACTTATCGCGAATCTTGTGGTGACTGCTGGCCTGTCCATGTCCCCCGCATTTGCTGAAACTCAGTCCTTGCGGCTTGCGACAGCAGCACCGCCGAACACGATCTGGCAGCAACAACTGGATCAGTTTGCCGCCGATGTTGCCGAAGAAACGGCAGGCAATGTCAAAATCGAAGTGTTTTACAATTCCCAACTGGGTGCCGAACAAGCCGTTCTTCCGCAGGTGATGCGTGGGCGGATTGATATGGGCGCGTTTTCGGTTGCGTCGCTGGCTGATCAGTTGCCCGAGGCCTATCTTGTGTCGATGTTGTTCTTCTATGACGACGTTGCCAGCCGCTCTTGTATTCTGGATACTGTGCGGGAAGATTACCGCTCTATGCTGGCCCCGACTGGCGTGCGCGTTCTGGACTGGACCGAGGTTGGCACCGGGCAGCTGGCCGGGGCGGAACCTTTCTTGACGCCTGATACCGTGTCCGGACGCCGCATTGGGGCCGCAGCCAACCCGATTTCAAATGCCTATTGGGAAAAACTTGGCGGTTTCCCGACAATGACACCAGCCAGCGAAGCCGCGTCAAACCTGTCCACGGGCTTGATTGATGTCTATCCGACGATCCCGGTGTTCTATGTTTTTGGTGGCATCGCACAGGTTGCCCCGGTGCTGACGCGTCTGGATTATGTGATGTCCCCGGCGGCGATGGTGATCAACCAAGGCGTTTGGGACAGCTTGTCGGACGAAGATCGCGCAGGCATCAACCGCGCCCTTGCGCGGCACCCGTCAACGGAACGTTCAGCGGCTTTCTTTGCCTTTGAAGAGGCTGTTCTGGGCATGGCGCAGGAAAAGGGCGTCAAGATCGAAGTCCCGACAGACGAACAGCGCGCACAATGGAGCGTTGGCATCGAAGATTACTATGATCAGGTGTTGGCCAACGTCAGCGATGAAGGTCACGCCTTCTGGGAAAAAATGAAGGCAGCGCGTCAGGCCTGCACGCAATAACACCGCGTGGCGGCACCCCAACGGGTGTCGCCAAATTTCTGGAGGATCAGCAAGATGACAGACAAAGCCCCCCCTGTTTTCGTTCGCCGCGCCTTGGATCTGTGGCATCGCGCCGAGGTCTGGATCGCTGTCATTGCCTTCTCGGCCATTGCGCTGATCCTGATCTATGATGTTCTGGTGCGCGAGGCCGTTCTTCCCCTCCTGTCCCTGATGGGATTGGAAGGACGCTGGCTGGTTCTTTATGGCTCGCAGAAAATCGCTGTATATCTGCTGGTGGCGGGGGCTTTTGCCGGGATCGGGATTGCAACATGGGCAGGGGCGCAGCTGATCCCCAAGGTCGGGTTCAAAGCCGTCCCGGCACGATTTGACGGCCTAGCCAACCGGGCGGCGGATATAGTGACCTTTCTGTTCCTGATGGCCGTGGCCGTAGTGGCCGCTGATTTCGTGTTCGAGTCTTTCCAATCCGGGCAGCGTGCTTCGGGGGGATTGCGGATCGAGGTCTGGAAAGTGCAGGCCGCGATTCCGCTTGGCTTTGCCTCTGCTGCATTGCGGTACTTTGCCTTTGTCATCTGGCCTGATGTGCGCCCACAGCAGGCGGAGGCAATGGAATGAACGCCCTTCTTCTTTTTCTTATCGTCTGTGCCCTGCTGATCCTGCGTCAGCCGCTTTTGGTGATCCTGTTGGCGGCAATCGCCTATGCGCAAATCATCTGGGGCGGTGGTCATCTGACGTGGATCATCGAAGATATGTTCGTATCGCTGGATAAGGAGCTGATCCTTGCCATCCCGATGTTCATGCTGTGCGGCGGCGTGATGACCAAAGGATCAACCGCGCGCCGCCTGACGGATGTTGCACGCGCACTGACGGGGCATTTGCCCGGCGGTCTTGGGATTGCGGCGATCATCAGTTCCGCAATTTTCGCAGCGATTTCCGGGTCGTCCATCGTAACGATGCTGGCGATTGGCAGCGTGGTCTATCCGGCGATGCGCGAAGCTGGCTATAACAAGCGTTTCGCGCTGGGTGCGGTCATGTCCGGGGGAACGCTGGGGATTATCATTCCGCCTTCGATCCCGCTGATCCTGTATGGTCTGGTAACGGAAAGCTCGATCGTCGATCTGTTTCGCGCCGGGGTCGGGCCGGGCATTTTGCTTGTCCTGCTGATGACAGTGTATTCCGTTGCCGCGAACCGCCATATGCCCACCACGCCCTTTTCGTTGGAAACCCTGCGCCACAGCCTGCGCCGTGGGATCTGGGCGCTGTTGATGCCGGTCATTCTGCTGGGCGGGATTTATTCCGGCCTGTTTTCCCCAACCGAAGCCGCAGCCGTAGCATTGATGTATTCGGTCGTGATCGAACTGGCTGTTCACCGTGAAATCGGGTTTGCCGATTTGAAGAATGTGGTTCTGGAAGCGGCAAAACTTGGCGGGGCGCTGTTTCCGCTGATCGCGGTTGCCCTTAGCCTGAACCTGATCCTGATAGAAAACCGCGTTCCTGACATGATGCTGGGCCTTGTCGATGGATGGATCACCAGCCCGATCACTTTTATCATTATCGTGAACCTGTTGCTGCTGGGCGTGGGAGCGATGATGACCACAGCCGAGGCAATTCTGATCCTTGCGCCGATCCTTGCACCGATTGCGGCGGTCTATGGTTTCAACAAGATCGTGTTTGGCATCATCATGATCGTGAATCTGGAAATCGGCCTTCTGACACCGCCGGTTGGCCTGAACCTGATCGTGGCCATGTCCGCGTTCAAGGAAAAATTCGGCCTTCTGGTGCGTGCCGCACTGCCATTCATCGCGCTGATGGTCCTTGCCTTGGCGCTGATCAGCTGGCTGCCCGAAATTTCGCTTTACTTCGTGAATTAACTGGAGACCCCCATGTCGATTATTCCCCTGTGTACCCCGCCGGAAGCTGTGGAAATCCAGACGCGTCGCCAACGCCTACAGGCCGCGATGCAAGACCAAGGTCTGGATGCGCTTGTTCTGCACAATCCTGACAACGTGTTTTACCTGACGAACTTTGCCAACATGGTGCATGAACGGCCCTTTATTCTGGTCCTGTTCACCACGGGCTGTCCGGTTTTCGTCATGCCGAAACTGGAAGAACCGCATGTCCGCATTCGCGCCGTTGGAGATTTGGAATTTGCCCCGTATTTCGAATTCCCCGCCCCCGCCGGGCAAGGGTGGGATGCCAAGCTGAAAGAGGTGATCGCAGGAAAAACCAATATCGGGGTCGAGTATGACAGCCCCTTGCATGTGATCGAAGCGTTAGAGGGGCACCATGTCCGGTCTGACATCGTCGAAGACCTGCGCGCGATCAAATCGGATTGGGAGATCAGCCGTCATCAATATGCCTGTGACATGTTCATGCTTGGGCTGGAAGAAACCCTGAACCTGTCGAAACCGGGTGCGTTGCCGATCCAGATTTATGGCGCAGCGGCGGGCAAGATGAACGCCAAGATGTTCGGGGACTTGCCAACGACAAATATGTTTTCCACGAAATTGCAGGCCTCAACCCAACCGCAACCGTTGACCCATGACCCTCATAATTTCACCAATCTTTTCGTGCCGCTGGCCGAAGGTGGGCCACATGTTGCGCTTTCTGCCGGGATGACGAATGGCTACGGCGGCGAGGTCGAACGGACCTTTTTCATCGGCCACGTTCCCGAAGCCGCCAAGCCGGTTTTCGACGTGATGATGGAAGCCCGTGCGCTGGCATATGCCTTGGCCAAACCGGGGACGGTGATGCACGATGTCGACGCTGCCGTGAACCAACTTATGCGCAAGGCTGGCTATGGAGAAAACCTGCTGCACCGCACGGGGCATGGGCTGGGTGTGACGGCACACGAAGGGCCATTCCTTGCAGAAGGCGATTACCGGGTGCTGAAACCCGGCATGGTGCTGACCATCGAACCGGGGATTTACCTGCCGCAGGTTGGCGGGTTCCGCCATTCGGATACCGTGCTGATTACAGAAAACGGAAATATCAATATGACCCCGTGGCCAGATACATTAGAAGCACTGACCCTGCCGTGTTAATCAAAGATCAAAGCGAGATTAGATGACCAATTCCGCCGCTCAGACCATTGCTAAACCCCGCAAGCGCAGCAAGCGCGGGATAGAAGCCGAACAAAAACTGTTGGAGGCGGCCAATACCGTTTTCTGGACCAACGGGTTCGCTGGTTGCACGATTGCCCAGATTATCGAAGAATCCGGGCTTTCTGTGGGGTCATTTTATCACCAGTTCAGCGACAAGCGCGAATTGCTGGATCGGGCAAAACAAAATGTGCTGGCCGATTTCCGCAAATCAATGGGCAACTTTGATCTTTCACGGGCTGGGAATGAAACGCTTTTCCAGTTGTTTCATGCCCTTACCATGTCTGGGCGCGACCTGATTGCCAGCAATCGCGGATTTTACCGGGCCATTTCGGAAATCGCGCAAAATCAGGCCGAAGGGTTCGGCGATCTTCGGATCATTGGGGCAACGGTTATTGCCGGTGTGGGGAATGCAATAGATGAATATGCCGATCAGCTTGTCACGCCCCCGTCCCGTGAAACCGTGGCCCATGCCGTGCAACTGATGACCATGTGCGTCTTACAGACAGAATTGGGTATGGGGCCGCAGTTCCCGACGGATGTGGATGAATTTGCCAACGTCATCGCGCGGGCGGCCTGTGGGGTTTTGGGCTATCAGGGGCCAACCGATATTGTTCCCCCCGCTACGCCCCAAGGGGCAATCCAATGACCGTTTTCAGCCACATGAGCATTCAGGTGCGTCCCGGCCAACGCCAAGAGGCAATGGAAGTGTTCCGTGCGCATAACGTTTTCACGGACTGCGCCGCCGCGATACCCGGCTTTATTCAGGCGTTTCTTCTGGCTGATCACGCCGATCCCGATGCCGTGTCTGTCATCGCGGAATGGCAGACAGCCCAAGATTTTCAGGACTGGACCACCCACCCAACCCGTGACGCACAGGAACAGGTTCTTTCGCGGTTTCTGGCTGCCCCGCCAACGACACGGCTGTTTGAACGGCACCTCTGACTCAACGGTTTCACGCTTTATCAAAGGGGGTCCGGCATGGATCGCATTTGGCATCAACATTATGGCAACATACCCAAAGACATCGAATGGGCATCGCTTGGGTCTATGGCTGACGTTATCGAAACGGCGTTTGACCGCTTTGGTGATCTCCCGGCGGTGCATTGTCTGGGTACGACCCTAAACTATGCACAGGTCGATCAGGCATCAGGGGCGCTGGCGGCCTTCCTGCAACAGAAACTGGGCCACAACAAGGGCGACCGGGTCGCGGTGATGCTGCCCAATATCATCCCGTTCAATGTGGCCACATACGCCGTGGTCCGCGCGGGTATGGTTCAGGTCAACGTCAACCCGCTGTATACCCCGCGCGAATTGCTGCATCAGTTGAACGATGCGGGGGTTGAAACCATCATCATTGCGGCGATGGCCTCGAAAACGCTGGGGGCTATTCTGGATCAGACCTCGGTCCGGAATGTCATCACGGTTCAGATTGGCGATATGATCGACGCGCCGGTTCCCGATGCCCCGATTGATCCCGCGATCCCCACCTATACGCCATTGCCGGATGCGCTATCGCAAGGGGCGGCCCTGACGTTTGAACGCCCAGAAATCGGTCAGGACGATCTTTTGTTCCTGCAATACACGGGCGGCACGACCGGGCTGTCCAAAGGCGCGATGCTGTCGCACGGCAATCTTGCGTCTAACATGGCGGTTTATGATTGGCTGGCCGGTCCCATCACCACACCGGGACGCGAAATCATCGTAACGCCTGTGCCGATGTATCACATTCTGGCCCTAATGGTTTCAGTCCTGAGTTACACCCGCTATGGCGCTTTGAACGTCCTGATCCCGAACCCGCGCGATATGGAGGCTTTTGTTCAAACGCTCCGCGCGTTCCGGTTTACCGCAATGATCGGGGTCAACACGCTGTATAATGGACTGTTGCACGCACCGGCATTTGCAGACGTGGATTGTTCGGGGCTAAAAGTCTGCTGGGCAGGCGGCGCAGCGGTTCAGGAAATCGTCTCGAACCGTTGGAAAGAGCGCACAGGCGTTCATATCAAAGAAGGCTACGGGCTTTCGGAAACCTCGCCCGTGGTTTCGATCAACCTGCCCACATTTGACGGTTTCAATGGCACGATCGGGGTTGTCGTACCGTCAACCGATGTTTCCATCCGCGACGATGCGGGCCGGGAACTGCCGCATGGCCAGCCCGGCGAAATCTGTGTGAAGGGGCCGCAGGTCATGCAGGGCTATTGGAACCGCCCCGATGCCACCGCCGAAGTCATGAGCGCAGACGGGTATTTCAAAACCGGGGATATCGGTCTTTTTACCGATGACGGATATTTGAAAATCGTCGACCGGAAAAAGGACATGATCCTTGTATCCGGGTTCAACGTATTCCCCAATGAAATCGAAGCCGTTCTGACCGCCATGCCGGGGATTATCGAATGCGCCTGCGTGGGCATCCCTGATCCGGACAAGGGCGAGGCGATCAAGGTGTTCGTCGTCACCAAAGACCAGACCGTAACCACAGAAACCGTGCGCGCATTTTGCAAGGCCAACCTGACCGGGTACAAAGTGCCCAGCCATGTCGCCTTTCTGGAAGAATTACCAAAATCCGCCGTGGGCAAAGTCCTGCGCCGGGAATTACGATAGGGGAGCGCATGGCCGTGGATTCGTTTGATGCAATCGTGCGGGAATATGTTTGGCTGGCGCTTCAACTGCACAACCATGATCCCAACCCCTATATCTATATCGGAGATCCTGAACTACGGGCGCAGGCGCAAACCAACGTCATGCCCTTGGACATGATTGATCGGGGACTGAACGTCCTTGAAGATGCGCTTGGGGCATTCCCGGAAACCCAAATCGACGGCGGCGCATACCGTCGTCAGATATTGGCGGAACGTATCACAGCGATGCAGGTGCGTTCAGGGATCTTGCAGGGCAGGATGCCCGCAAGTTTCACGGACGAGGTTCACGCGCTTTATTCCCTTGACGTTCCACACAAGGACGTGGCGCATTTTCGGGCGCTTGCCAGCGATCTGGAACAGATCGTCCCCGGTTCTGGCCCGCTGCCCGAACGTCTTGTTCGGTTTCGGGATCGGTTCCTGATTGCCCCCGACCGTATTCAGGCCGCAATGACCGAAGCCCTGCACGAAGCCCGCACCCGCACATTGGCGCATTTCGACCTGCCGGAAACCGAAGGCGTCACCGTGCAAATGGATACCGATGGGCATTTTTCCGGTTTTGCCGAATACCTTGGGCAGGGTCGGACGATTGTCCACTTTTCGCAAACCCAGCCGCTGCACCTTGATCGGGTGGTGGAACTGGCAACCCACGAGGCCTATCCCGGACATCACGTTCAGGGCACTTTGATCGAGGCCGAACTTGTTCATCGGCGGGGCTGGCTGGAATGGACAATGTTACCCCTGTTCGGGGCGCATACCGTTCTGGCCGAAGGCGCCGCCAATTACGGGGTACGGCTGGCCTTTGATCGCGAAACCCGCCTTGCGTTTGACCGCGACGTGGTGTTGCCGATGACCGGCTTGTCCCATCTTTCCGCCGATCTGGACGCCTATCATCATTACGTCGATCTTGTGGAAAAGCTGAATTTCGCCCGAAACGAAGTCGCGCGCGGGTTTCTGTACGGTGGCTGGGATCGTGACTATGCGATTGAATGGCTCATGACTTTTGGCCTTGAAACCCAAGGAACGGCAACCCAGCGGCTGGTCATTATTCAGGCCCTTCGCAGTTATGTTGTCACCTATAACTGCGGGTTGGACTGGGTCACGCAACAGATTGAAAATGTCGGGGCCATGTCTGTTTTGCAAAAATGGCAGGGTTTGAAACAACTGCTCGAAACGCCGACCATCCCTGTGAAAAGCAGTAACTTTGGCTGACATCACGCCCGGCGATCAGGCGTGTTTTGCATCCTTCATCATTTTGCATACCCACACCCGTGAAGGTGATCGTAGGTGGCGGGAAGTATTGCTCGTTAGGTGGTGCAGATCTATCGAGCAATTCAAATGTCAGATGATTTCCAATGCATTCTGGATTTCCACCAATGTGGCGGTAAAATCAGAGCCGGTTTGTGCGAGAGAAATCGACAGGCTGTGATCAATACCAGATGCCGTGTCGGTGTAAGAAATCTGTATTCCTGTTGTTGTCAGCACGACGCTTGAAGCGTCAAACTCGGCCCCACCCGCATTGTAGAAGCGAAGCGTATCGCCTTCACTGATATCGAAATCAGTCACCGATGTGTTGGTCGAGGTTCGCGTGAACTCGAATACATCCGCACCTGCACCACCTGTCAGCATATCGGTTCCGATGCCACCGAAAATGGTGTCATCGCCATTGCCGCCGACGATGTTTTCGTTGGCATCCGATCCCCAAATCACATCATTGCCGTCACCACCGTCGATAGACATGGCGATGCCTGCAAGGCTGTAATCAGGGCTGGTCAAGTCGATGATATCATCGCCGCCCATGGGCTGCACTGCAAGCCCGTGATCCTGATGAAGTCCAAGACGATCAAGGAAAGCGCCGACAACGAGGCCGCGTTCACGGCGATGGTGGCCGGGCTGACGGGCGAGGCGCTGGGCGCGCTCAGGGCGGCCTCTGAGGGTGATGAAACCCTTTCGCGGGCCTTCGCCTTCATCATGGATGAACGGGCCATGAGCGGCGCGGATTTCGCCCGTGAGCTACAGGGCGACTTTGCCCCCGAGAAGGTGGTGAACGTCAACAACCCCAAGGACTTGGAAAACAGACAGATCGAACTCAATGCCTTGGAAGACCTCGACAACGAGATTCGGGTGCTCTTTGCCGTAGATAAGCTGAATGAAGGCTGGGACGTGCTAAACCTGTTCGACATCGTGCGCCTCTACGACACCCGCGATGGCAAGGCCAATAAGGTCGGCAAGACCACGATGGCCGAGGCCCAGTTGATCGGGCGCGGGGCGCGCTACTTCCCCTTCGTGGCCCCGGATCAGCCCGACGCGGCGCGGGAAAAGCGCAAGTACGATAGCGCGATGGACACGCCCCTGCGAATCTTGGAGGAACTGCATTACCACTGTTCCCACAATCCCAAGTACATCCAAGACATCCGCAACGCCCTGCGCGAAACCGGGATGCTGGACGACACCGCCCGGACGGTGCGGCTGCGGCTCAAGGACAGCTTCAAACAGACTGACCTTTATGAGTGGGGTCATGTCTGGGTGAATGACCGGGTGCGCAATCCGCGTGACGGTGTAGACGGGCTAAGCGCCTACAAGATCGAAAGCAGTTTCATCTACCCCAACTTGATGACCGGGCGTGTGACGGAAGCCTCTGCATTCGGTGGAGGGCCGTTGACATTGAAGCCGTCACGCAAAGAACCCGTATCGCGCGATTTCAAGCTGGCCGGTTTCGGCAGAGCTATTCTGGGCTTTGCGATGGACGCCAACGACTTCTTCCACTTCGCCAACTTACGGACCTATTTCCCACAACTTGCCAGCGCCTCGCAGTTCGTCACCTCTGACACCTATCTGGGCGGTGCGATAGTGAGCGTGCGCGGCTTGCCTGATGACTTGGACAACCTGACAGCACGGCAAAAGCTGGACATCGCTCAATATGTCCTGCACCAGATCGAAAGCGGCGTGAAACGCGAAAGCGTCGAGTATATCGGCACAAAGGACTTTAAGCCCTATCCCATCAAAGACCGCTTCACCGACAAGGTGCTGAAACAACGGATCGAGGGCGAGACCGGGCTAAGCTGAACCGAAAGCAATGTGCCGGGGCTGGACCAGATCGACCTGACCAGAAAGGACTGGCACGCTTATGACGACAGTTACGGCACGGATCAGGAAAAGCACTTCATCAAGTACATGCACGATCAGGAAGCCCGGTTGCGCGGTGTGTATGACGACTTCTACCTGCTACGGAACGAGAAGGCGGTGAAGCTGTACGACTTCGACACCGGACGCGCCTTTGAACCCGACTTCGTTCTGTTTCTAAGAAAGAAGGGCCAAGAGGCCAGCACGATCTTGCAGCTATTCATCGAACCCAAGGGCGATCAGTTGCGCCCACAAGACGACTGGAAACAAGACTTCCTCGCGCAAGTCAAATCTCAAGCAAAACTTGAAACTCTATTCCAAGGCCGAAACTACAGTGTTTATGGATTGCCGTTCTTCAACGAAGGCGGCCAGACCAACACAGATTTCAAGGCAGCGTTTGAACCATTCATTGAGAGCAAGACCTGATAGCGGCACGTACCCCGCCAATGTGAACGCTGGAACACTGACAAGAGCGCGGCAGGGGTGCCGCGAATCTCTAGAAGCGTGGCAACGGCACCGGGCGAGATCACCGTTCCAGAACGCTAACCCGACATTCTTTTGGCCAAGGGCTTCGCGCCACCCCTGCCGCTAGCAACCTTCATGTTGTGGGGTATTATGTGGGGCGGACTGCATGTATTTACATTTTATTCAATAAAATCAATGATTAATGGCGGAAGCGGTGGGATTCGAACCCACGAACGAGTTTCCCCGTCGCTGGTTTTCAAGACCAGTGCCTTCAACCACTCGGCCACGCTTCCGGCTTGCCCCCTCTAACGGGTCCGAAATGATTCTAAAAGGCAGAAGCAGTGCGGGAAAATCCGCCGACCCCTTCCCACGGACTTTTCTTGGCCTTGGCATCCCGCTACACTGCGCCCGGTGCGGGGCTGTACCCGCTATGGCGTACAGGCAAAACGGCGGAACAACCGCCAGCGAAACAGGGCAATGGGCAGGGTAAGATGGTTTCACGGAAAAAACGGGTTTTAAGCCGCCATGCGATACGTATGGGTTTGGCCGGAACGGCGCTGGTGGTACTGGCAGGGTGCCAAAACGGTGATTTCCAGCTTTTCAACAAAAAACCCCCAGCCGAAGGCGAACCTGCCCGCGCGGTCAAGCTGATCGAACGGGACGTGGAAGCGCCCGATGTGTTTCAAGTGACCGAAGCCGGTCTTTGGGATGGCCGACCGTCGCTGGGCGGGGTCTGGGTGGCGCACCCGGATGTGGTAGAGCCAGAGCGGGTCATCATCCGCAACACCACCAATGGCAAATTCGTAATCGGCGCTTTGTTCCGCCGCGAACGCGAAAACCCCGGCCCGCGGCTTCAGGTGTCATCCGACGCGGCTGCGGCCTTGGGCGTTCTGGCGGGGCAACCCATGAAGCTGAACGTAACCGCACTCCGCCGCGAACAGGTCGAAGAAGAACCGGCCGCACCGCCGCCCGGCAGCGCCCTGCCCCCGGCCACAGATATCGAAGCCAAACCGCTGGACCCGATCCAGAAGGCAGAAAAGGCCATCGAAAAAGCAGAAGCAAAACCTGCGGCACAGCCCGCGCCGAAACCCAAACCCGCACCGGCGAAATCCGCGAAGTCGGGGCTTGAAAAACCGTTCATCCAGATCGGCATTTTCAGTGTGCAGGCCAATGCCAATTCTGCGGCTAAATCGCTGCGGGGCGCTGGGTTGAAAACCCAAGTCATTGAACAAAGTTCTAAGGGCAAAACCTTCTGGCGGGTTATTGTCGGTCCAGCCAAAAACGCCTCGGATCGGACAGAGCTGCTGAAGAAGATCAAGGCTAAGGGCTTCGGTGATGCCTATGCCGTCACCAACTGATCCAACGAAAGGAAAGGCCATGAAACATTCCCTGTTCCGACTGTTGGGCGCGGTTGCCGCCAGCGCGCTTCTGGCGCTTCCGGCGGGGGCGTTCGACACACGGGCCACGTCGGCCTTTGTGATTGATCAGACAACCGGCACCGTGCTGCTGGACAAGAATGCAGATGTCCCGCTGCCGCCTGCGTCAATGTCCAAACTGATGACGCTGTATATGGCGTTCGAGTCCATTCGTGACGGACGGCTGACGCTGGATGAAAAACTGCCGGTATCCCAACACGCCATGAGCTATGGCGGCTCCACGATGTTTCTGGACACAACCGACCGGGTCAAAGTCGAAGACCTGTTACGCGGTATCATCGTGTTATCGGGCAACGATGCCTGTGCCGTGATTGCCGAAGCGCTCAGCCCAGATGGCACAGAACCGGGATTTGCCCGGATGATGACCACGCGGGCGCAGCAAATGGGGATGAATAATTCCACGTTTTCCAACTCGAACGGATGGCCGCAGGCAGGGCATCGCATGTCGATGCACGATCTGGCCATTCTGGCCAATCACCTGATTACCGATTTCCCCCAGTTCTACCCCCTGTTTTCGGAACGAGAGTTCTTGTTCGATGGTCGCGCACCGCAAAACAAAAGCAACCGGAACCCGCTGCTGGGTTTGGGGATCGGGGCAGATGGGCTGAAAACCGGGCATACCACGGAAGCGGGCTATGGCTTGGTTGGCTCTGCCAAACAGGGGGACCGGCGGGTGATTTTCGTCATCTCCGGGCTGGATAGCGCCATCGCACGGGCCGAAGAGTCCGAGGCGATTGTGAACTGGTCCTTTCGCCATTTTGTCAAACGTCCTCTTGTCAAAGCCGGAACCGAAATTGCCCAAGCCCAGGTTTGGATGGGGGCAGAAGCTCGGGTCGGACTTGTCCCGCTAGAGGATGTCTCGGCCCTTCTGTCCGTGGAAAACAACAGCGCCTATACGGCCGAAGTGGTCTATCAAGGGCCAATCCCCGCGCCGATCCAGAAAGGTCAGCAATTGGCCAAGCTGATTATCACCCCCCAAGGGCTGTCCCCGATGGAGGTGCCGCTGGTCGCGGACCGCGATATTCCCCGTGGCGGATTTATCCCGCGCGTGACCACCGTGGGGCAAATTCTGCTCAAACGTCTGAACCAAGGCCCCGAGGGTGCATCTTGAGCGGACTGTTCATCAGTTTCGAGGGCATAGACGGGTCCGGCAAATCCACACAGGCCCGGTTGCTTGCAGACGCGCTCAAAACCCGTGGGTATGACGTAGTCCTGACCCGCGAACCCGGCGGCTCTCCGGGGGCCGAGGAAATCCGGGCATTGGTGTTGCAGGGCGATCCTGACCGTTGGTCGGCAGAAACAGAAATTCTGCTGTTTACGGCGGCGCGCCGGGATCATTTGGAACGCACAATCCGCCCCGCCTTGGCCGATGGGAAAATCGTGATCTGCGATCGGTTTGCCGACAGTACCCGCATGTATCAGGGACTCAGCCGTGGTGATCTGCGGGCCTTGGTGGATCAATTGCACAGTCTGATGATCGGGCAGGAACCGGACCTGACCGTGCTGATTGATATGGACCCCGGCGTTGGACTGTCCCGTGCGCTATCCCGCCAAGGGGCCGAAGAACGGTTTGAATCCTTTGGGCAGGACTTGCAGGAAAAAATGCGCAGCGGCTTTCTGGCGCTGGCACAGGAATTTCCGGATCGTTTTGTTGTCATTGATGGCGCACGCCCGCTGGAACAGGTCGCCGCCGATGTGCAGACCGTGGTAGAAGCCCGCCTGACATGAGCGAAACCGAAATCCCGGAACCAGACCGTATCGAAGGCGCCCCGCATCCGCGGGCAACGGCGCAGGTCATTGGGCAGGCGCAGGCGCGGGCTGCTTTTTTACAGGCGTTCAATTCGGGGCGGCTGCATCATGGCTGGCTGATCACCGGCGCGCGAGGTGTCGGAAAGGCAACGCTGGCCTGGCAGATTGCGCGGTTTTTGCTGGCAACGCCAATGGGCGGCGGGGATGACATGTTCGGTGGACCACCCGCCCCAACCACGCTGGACATTGCCCCGGATCATCCGGTGATGCGCAGAACCCTGGCCCTGTCAGAGCCGGGTTTGTTCCTGTTGCGCCAAGGCGGGGCCGGAAGCACCGAGTCTGAGCGGGAAAAGAACCTGCGCGATGGCAAATTTGCGGCTGACATCCGCGTGGATGAGGTTCGCAAACTGGCGCATTTTTTCCAGCTTTCGGCGGTCGAAGGCGGACGGCGCGTGGTCATCGTTGACGCTGCGGACGAAATGACCGTGCAGGCCGCCAACGCCCTGCTGAAAATGCTGGAAGAACCGCCCGCGAACACCACGCTTTTGCTGGTATGTCACCAACCCACGCGGCTGTTGCCAACGATCCGGTCCCGGTGCCGGGAATTGCGGCTATCCCCCTTGTCTGCTGCGGATATGGGGCAGGCGTTGGAACAGGCCGGGATCGCCATGCCCGGCGACCCGCATGGATTGGCCGAACTGGCCGCCGGATCGGTGGGCGAAGCGGTGCGCCTGATCAATCTGGGCGGCCTCCAGATGTATCAGGAATTGGTGGGGCTATACAGCACGTTGCCCCGGTTGGATCGCGCCCGCGCGTTGAAAATGGCCGAAGCCGCCGCCGCGCGCGGGGCGGATACCCGGCTGGATTTGTTGATCTCGCTGAACGATATGTTGATGGTGCGGCTGGCCCGTACCGGGGCTTTGGGGCATCCCCCATCGGTCGAAGCGGTTCCCGGCGAAGCGACCCTGTTAACCCGGCTGGCCCCCGATCCGATGAAAGCGCGGGCATGGGCCGATACCGCGCAGCAGATCGGCGCCCGGATGCAGCATGGCCGGGCGGTCAACCTTGACCCCACCGCGCTGATCCTAGATACGGTTTTCAAGATCCAGCAAACCGCGGCGGGCTGATCCCGCACAGGGAGCCATATGACCAATCCGATCCAGATCACCGACAGCCATTGCCACCTCGACTTTCCCGATTTTGATGGCGAGCGCGAGGACATCATCGCCCGCGCCGTTGCCGCCGGGGTGACGCGTATGGTGACGATCTGCACCAAGCTGGCAAACGAACCCAAGGTCCGCGCCATTGCCGAACAAAACGCGCCAGTTTTCTATGCCGCAGGCATTCACCCGATGAGCGCGGCAGATCAACCGCTGGTGACAGTTGAACAACTGGTCGGTTTTGCGAAGCATCCGAAATTCGTGGGGATCGGTGAAACCGGGCTGGATTATCACTACTCTGCTGACAGTGCCGACATTCAGAAACAATCCCTGCCCATCCATATCGAAGCGGCCCGCCAGACCGGGCTGCCGCTGATTATCCATTCGCGTGACGCGGATGCGGATATGGCCGATATACTCAGCCGCGAACACGCCAATGGCGCGTTTTCCTGCGTGATGCACTGCTACACGTCCGGGCCGGAGCTGGCGAAAACCGCGCTGGATTTGGGGTTCTACCTGTCCATGTCCGGCATTGCGACATTCCCCAAAAGCCAGGAGGTGCGCGATATTTTCGCCGCCGCGCCGGTGGATCGGGTTTTGGTGGAAACCGACAGCCCCTATCTGGCCCCCAAACCGTTTCGCGGCAAACGGAACGAACCGGGCTATACCATTCATACCGCACAGGTCGGGGCTGAGGTTTTTGGCATGGACTATGCCGATTTTGCCGCGCACACTCAGGCCAATTTCGACCGGCTGTTCTGGAAGGCCGCGCAATATAAGGCAGCCGCATAATGGCAGAACTGAAATTCACCATTCTGGGCTGCGGCTCTTCTGGCGGGGTGCCGCGGCTGGGCGGTCACTGGGGCGATTGCGATCCCAACAACCCCAAAAACATCCGCCGCCGCTGTTCCATGCTGGTGGAACGGATCACGGATGACGGCACCACCGCCGTTTTGATCGACACCACCCCGGATATGCGCCAGCAATTGCTGGACGCTGGCATTGGGCGGCTGGACGCCGTGCTGTGGACCCATTCCCACGCGGATCACGTTCATGGGGTGGACGATCTGCGCATGATCGTTTTCAACATGCGCAAACGTCTGCCGGTCTGGGCCGATGGCGATACGCAAAACGATCTGTTTTCGCGCTTTGGTTATGCCTTTATCCAACCCGACGACAGCCCCTATCCGCCCATTCTGGACATGCACACGATCAAGGGCGACGTCACAATTTCAGGCAAGGGCGGGGACATCACCCTGACCCCGTTCAAGGTCAATCACGGATCAATCGACGCGCTGGGATTTCGGATTGGCGATCTGGCCTATCTGCCGGATGTGGCCAAAATCTATGACGATGCGTGGGACGCGCTGCAAGATCTGGATTGCTGGGTGCTGGACACGTTGCGCCGCACACCGCACCCGACCCATTCGCATCTGGAACAATCGCTGGACTGGATTGCCCGCGTTGCCCCGCGCCGGGCCGTGCTGACCAATATGCACATTGATCTGGATTATCAGACGCTTCAGGACGAAACCCCGGATCATATCACCCCTGCATATGACGGCATGACGATCTCTTATCAGGTCTGACGTTTTCCCACCACCAGCGGGCAAAGCGGCACCGCAGCACTCAGCGCTAAGGCTTTTCGGATGCAAGACCTTTTGAACGTCGTCCTTCCCGTCTTCATCGTTATCGGGTTTGGCTATCTTGCCGTCTGGCGGGGCTATTTCACGGATGCGAATGTCGACGGGTTGATGAAATACACCCAGAATTTCGCCATTCCCTGTCTGCTGTTTTCCGCGATTTCCAAGCTGGACCTGAGCCAAAGCTTTGATCTGAAGCTGCTGTTTTCATTCTACACTGGTGCGACCACCGGGTTCCTTCTGGCGATGCTGGGGGCGCGTTACCTGTTCAACCGCCCGTGGGAAGACAGCGTTGCCATCGGCTTTGTCGGGTTGTTTTCCAACTCTTTGCTGCTGGGTCTGCCAATCACAGAACGCGCATTTGGACACGAGGCGCTGGCAGGGAATTACGCCATTATCTCGGTCCATTCGCCATTTTGTTATATGCTGGGCATCACGGTCATGGAAATTGTCCGCGCCCGCAGCAAATCCCCGATTGCGCTGGCCACCCAAGTGGCCCGGTCCATGTTCCGTAACGCGCTGGTGCTGGGGCTGATTCTGGGGTTCATCGTGAACCTGACAGGCACAACGCTGCCCGGCCCATTATCCGCCGGGGTGGATTTGATGGTGCGGTCTGCCCTGCCTGCGGCGCTGTTCGGGTTGGGCGGTGTTCTGGTGCGCTATCGCCCCGAAGGCGACACGAAAATCATCGCCTATGTGATTGTGATCAGCCTGATCATCCATCCGCTGATTGCGTGGACACTGACGCGCGGTTTTGATCTGTCTGTGGCCTCGCAACGGTCGGCGGTGATGACTGCGGCAATGGCACCGGGGATCAACGCCTATGTCTTTGCCAATATGTACGGCGTGGGACGACGAGTCGCGGCCTCTTCGGTGCTGGTGGGAACGGCACTGTGTATCCTGACGGTCTGGGTCTGGTTGCAGATTTTGCCCTGACAATCACAGGCGTTCCGCGCGGGTCTGATCGTGTGCAGTGGATATTTTAACCAAGAAAGAACCAAAGGTCGCACATCCCCCACACCGGCATTTTTCGCTGGTTCCTGACGCATGATCCGCTAACCTGTTGGTGTGCAAAACGCGAGCGTTCCAGTGGCCGATACCCGCCTCAAATCCTTGGACGCGGCCTTCACGACCAAGGGTTTGACGAAAACCTATGGCGAAGGCCCGGCAGCCGTCCATGCGCTGCGTGGGGTTGATCTGGTGATCCCGGACGGGGAATTCGTGGTATTGCTGGGACCATCGGGCAGCGGTAAATCCACATTGCTAAACATTCTGGGCGGGCTGGACCGCCCCAGTGCAGGCAGCGCCCATTTCAAGGATACAGAGCTAACCGCCCTGTCCGATGCAGAGCTGACCCGCTATCGGCGTGATCATGTCGGGTTCGTGTTTCAGTTCTACAATCTGATGCCCAGCTTGAACGCCCGCGAAAATGTGGAACTGGTGACAGAAATCGCCCGCACTCCATTGGACCCGGACGAGGCGCTGGCGCTTGTCGGGCTGGATAAGCGGGCGCATCATTTTCCATCGGAAATGTCCGGCGGGGAACAACAACGGGTGGCCATCGCCCGCGCCGTGGCCAAGCGGCCCACCGTGCTGTTTTGCGACGAACCCACCGGGGCGCTGGACAGTGCCACAGGGCGGGCTGTGCTGAAGGTGCTGACCGATGTGAACGAACAGTTAGGCACAACGGTTATTATCGTGACCCACGCCGCGAATACCGCGCAACTGGCAGACCGGGTGATCCATTTCGCCGATGGCAGCATCCGCGAGGTGATTGAAAATACCGCGAAACTGACGGCGGAACAGATCGAATGGTAAGTCCGCTGAACCGGAAATTGCTGCGCGATCTGGCCCGGATCAAGGGGCAAGCGGCGGCTATCGGTTTGGTCATCGCGCTTGGGGTGTTGATGCTGGTGATGATGACCGGGCTTGTCAACACATTGGATCAGACCCGGCTGGCCTATTATGATCGGTATCGGCTGGCCGATGTTTTCGCCCCAGTCACCCGCACGCCGGAACGTATGCTGGACCGTCTGGCAGCATTGCCCGGCGTTGCCGCTGTCGAAGGCCGCGTGTCCGGTGGGGCGCTGATCGACATTGGCGCACGGGAATTGCCGGTACGGGCGCAGGCGCTAAGCCTGCCTGATCTGGGACGCCCCCGGTTGAATGATGTCTATCTGGTGGACGGTCGCCTGCCCGATCTGGGGCGGGCGGATGAAATCCTGTTGCTGGACGGATTTGCCAAGGCCCGTGGACTGAAACTGAACGACCGCCTGATTGCCACGATGAACGGCACCAAACGCAGTTTCCGCATCACCGGATTCGCGCAATCGCCCGAGTTTCTGTATTCCACCGCGCCGGGCGAAATGGTGCCGGATGACGCCCGGTTCGCGGTGTTCTGGATGCGTCAGGCCGCATTGGCCGCCGCCTATGACATGCAGGGCGCGTTCAATCAGGCCATCATGGCGCTGACGCGGGGGACGAATGAACAGGCGGTCATTCTGGCCGCAGATCAGATTTTGGCCCCTTATGGTGCCAGCGGGGCCTATGGGTTGGACGATCTGATGTCCAATCGTTTTGTCAGCGAAGAAATCAAGGGGCTGCAAAGCACCTCAACCGTGATACCGCCCATCTTTTTGGGGGTGGCGGCGTTTTTGCTGTATATCGTGATCAACCGCATGGTGCAGGCGGAACGCGAACAGATCGGGCTGTTGAAAGCATTCGGCTATTCCTCGTGGGAGGTTAGTTTTCACTATCTGAAACTGGTGCTGGTGATCGCGGTTCTGGGGGCAATTGTCGGGTCCATTGGCGGAATTGCGGCAGGGAATTCTTTGGCCGTTGTGTATCAGCAATATTACAAGTTTCCCTTTCTGGTCTTTAGCGTCGATCCCCGCAGTTTCGTGACGGGGTTTGCCGTGTCGATCCTGACCGCCTCGGTCGGGAGCCTGTTTGTCTTGCGTGGGGTGTTTCGGCTGACGCCCGCCGTGGCGATGCGCCCCCCTGCCCCCCCGGATTATTCGCGGGCTTTCGATCTGGCCGCGCGGTTGAAACGCTGGCTGGATCAACCCAGCCGGATGGTGTTGCGACGGTTGACCCGCTATCCGGGGCGTATGTTGGGCGCGGTGGTGGGTATTGGCACCGGGCTGGCGCTATCTGTCGCCTCGCTGACCCTGATGGCGGGGTTCGATACCACGCTGGACCTGAGCTTCAACGTGATGAACCGGGGCGATATGAACGTCAGCTTCACCACCACACAGACCGATAAGGCGCTATTGGAACTGGGGCGTTTGCCGGGGGTGGAGCATGTCGAACCATCCCGTGCCGTGCCTGCCGTGTTCAGAAATGGCACCTACAGCTATCGCGGCGCAATCGAGGGGCGACCGGAGTTTCCAATCCTAAGCCGGGTCATAGACGCAAACGAAACCCCCGTGTCCATGCGCCGCGAGGGCGTGATCCTGTCGAAACCATTGGCGGACATCCTGCATCTGTCTGCGGGCGACATGCTGACCGCCGAAATCCGCGAAGGCCGCCGCCCGGTGCTGTCCCTGCCGGTGATTGGCGTGGCGGAAACGCTGATGGGGGCGCCTGCGTTTATGGAAATCGGGGTGCTGTCCCGCGCCATGAACGAACCCGGCCAGATCACCGGGGCGACCCTGACATTGGACGAAGCGCGGTTGGACAATCTGATTGACGATCTGAAGGCCATGCCCATGATTGCAGGCATTGCGCTGAAATCCGATACGCGGGATGCGCTGGTGGAAATCATGAACACCGGCCCCGGATCAGTGCGCTATGTCATGCTGGCTGTCGCGGCGATCATTACGTTTGGGATTGTCTATAATTCGGCCCGGATTGCCTTTGCCGAACGGCAGCGCGATCTGGCCAGCCTGCGAGTGATGGGGTTTACCAAGGCCGAGGCTTCGTTCGTTCTGTTGGGGGAACTGGCGGTGGTGACATTGGCAGCCCTGCCCTTGGGCGTGGGGCTGGGGTATGGTTTGACCTATCTCACGGTCAAAGGGTTTTCGACGGATATATACCAGATACCAGTGACCTTTAGCCCGCATAGCTTTGGCATGGCGGTCAGCGCCGTGTTGGTGGCGGCGGGGGTATCTGGCTGGTTGGTGAAGCGTGAACTGGACAGGGTCGACCTTGTCGCGGCGCTGAAAACACGGGATTGACGGTATGGCGCAAAAGAAACGGTCCAGATTGGCGATTACATTGGGCGCAGCGGCCTTAGTTGCGGGGGCGTTGACCTATGCGTTTTGGCCGCGCCCGACCTTGGTGGATATGGGAACCGTAGCCCAAGGCCCGATGCAGGTCACGATTGACGAAGAAGGCCGCACACGGGTGCATGATCCCTATGTCGTATCCACCCCCATCGCGGGGCGGCTGATGCGGTTAAGCGTGGAACCGGGCGATCAGGTCGCGCAGGGGGATGCCGTGGCGCGGATGTTGCCGACGTCACCTTCGGCGCTGGATGCGCGGACACGGGAACAGGCGCGCGCCAATGTCACCGCCGCCGAAGCCGCCCTGCGCGTGTCCGAGGCGGATTTGAACAAGGCCCGTGCAGATCGTGATTTGGCACAAGCCAATCTGGACCGCACCCGCACCCTGTTCAACAGTGGGATTGCCAGTCAGGCTGCCTTGGATTCCGACGAACGCACCGCCCGCGCGGCGGATGCGGCGCTGGACACCGCCCGCGCGGCCATTTCAATGCGGGTGGCCGAACTGAACAACGCCCGCGCCGCGCTGATTTCCTTTGACGACATTGGTTTGGCCGAAGCGATCGAGGCGCAGCAGGATGAAATCGTGCCACTGAAAGCCCCAGTGCCGGGGACGGTCCTGCGCATAATGCAGCAGTCGGAAATCACCCTGCCCGCAGGCACCCCCATTCTGGAAATCGGCAACATCGAATCCGGGTTGGAGGTTATTAGCGAATTGCTGTCCACCGATGCGGTACAGATCAAACCGGGCGATCCGGTGATTATTGACAATTGGGGCGGGACTGAACCGCTGCGGGGCGAAGTGACCCGGATCGAACCTTGGGGCTTTACCAAGGTTTCGGCGCTGGGGGTCGAAGAACAGCGCGTCAATGTCACCATCCGGTTCCTGTCGCCATATGATGACCGTCAGGCCTTGGGGCATGGGTTTCGCGTGGAAACCCGCATTGTGACATGGGAAGACCCCGCAGCAGTCACCGTTCCCGCTGGCGCCCTGTTCCGCGATGGGCCGGATCAATGGGCGCTGTTCGTGGTGCAGGACGGTATTGCAGTACAAACCCGCGTTGCTGTGCAGGCAAATAATGGGCTGACAGCGGCCCTGTCGGGCGGGATCGATGTGGGCGCGCCAATCGTCCTTTATCCCCCTGCCGGGTTGGTGGATGGGCAGCGTGTAGCGCAACGCAGCGCCTACCAGTGATCTGTGTACATGATGCGGCGTAATCCCGCCGGTTTCGCACGCGAAGCAGCGGATTCCGGCTGTACTCTGCCCGCAATCGCCCTATCCTGACAGGGTATGATTTGCCCCTCTTTTCGCACGAACCCTGAAACAGCCGTGTCCAGACCCAAACCTTCCTTTCTTCTGCTATCTTCGCTTGCCCTGTCACTGGGGTTATGCGCCTCCTCGGTGTCGGCATTTGACGCGCTGAACATCGCGGTCACGGGCGTGAAAAACGATGACCTGCAAAGCCAGTTGCGCCGGGCATCCCTGTTGCGCACCGCCCAGCGCGAAGGGGTAAAAGACGCACAGGATGTCTTTTCCACCGCATTGGCAGATTACCAGCGTTTGTTGGAAACGCTTTATGCGCAGGGCTATTATTCCGGCGTGATCCACATCACGCTGGATGGGCGCGAAGCGGCGAATATCCCGCCCCTGAACCCGCCTGCACAGATAAAGACAATCAATGTGTCCGTCACCCCCGGCCCCCGCTTCCGCTTTGGACAGGCCAGTGTGACACCATTGCCACAAGGCACCCAACTGCCCGATCAGTTCAGAAACGGACGCGCAGCCAAATCAACCGCAGTAGTGGAAGCGGTGCAAACCGCCGTCGATAGCTGGCGCATGGCTGGCTATGCCAAGGCCCAGCCAGCACATCAGCATCTTCTGGCCAACCACGCCAGCAACAGGCTGGATGCACAGATACAGATCAACCCCGGCCCGCCGGTAAAATTCGGCCAACTGATCGTCACCGGCGAAAGCCGCGTGCGCCCTACCCGCGTGCGCCGCATTGCAGGGCTACCCGAAGGACAATCCTTTTCCCCCAAGGAATTGGACAAGGCCGCCAACCGCCTGCGCCGCACCGGGGCATTCCGGTCAGTGGCGCTGAGCGAAGGCGATGTGATCGGCGCGGACAATCACATGGATGTCACGGCCAATGTGGTCGACGAAAAACGCCGCCGCTATGGCGCGGGCGCAGAACTGTCCAGCTTCGAGGGATTGGCGCTGTCCGGGTTCTGGATGCACCGCAACCTGTTGGGCGGCGCTGAACGTTTGCGGATCGAAGGTCAGGTATCTGGGATCGGCGGCACCACTGGCGGCCTGGATTACAGCCTTGGGGCGCGGTTTGAACGCCCCGCCGTGTTCGGTGCCGATACGAAATTCTTTGCCCATATTGATATGGAAAGCCTGGACGAAGAAGATTATCGGTCAGATCAGATCACCGTTGGGATCGGCGCAACCCGCATTTTCTCTGACCACCTAGAAGGCGATCTGGGACTGGCGCTTAGCCATTTCGACACGCGTGATGCGTTCGGGGATCGGACTTTTACCCTGTTCAGCACCCCAGCCGCGCTGCGCTGGGACCACCGCGACAATATCCTGAACACGACATCAGGGCATTACGTGAATGCCCAGCTTACCCCGTTTGTCGGCCTCAGCGGCGAAGCATCGGGCGCACAGCTAAAATTCGACAGCCGGATTTACCGCAAACTGGACCCAGAGGCGCGTTTTGTGGCCGCTGGTCGGTTCCAACTGGGGTCTGTTACGGGGCCCGCACTGTCCGAAACCGCGCCGGATTTCCTGTTCTATTCTGGCGGGGGTGGCACGGTGCGCGGCCAGCCCTATCAGTCGCTTAACGTTGATCTGGGGGGCGGCAATACCATTGGCGGGCGCAGTTTCGTGGGCTTTTCCGGGGAAATTCGCGCAAAAATCACCAGCGCCATCAGCATCGTCGGATTTGCCGATGCGGGGTATATTGGCAGCGAAAGCTTTTATGACGGGTCCGGCGAATGGCACAGCGGCGCGGGCTTAGGCTTGCGCTACGATACATCGGTTGGGCCGATCCGGCTGGACGTGGCTGCCCCAGTCAGCGGGTCAACCGGCGATGGTATTCAGGTCTATATCGGGATCGGACAGGCCTTCTGATGCGTAAATATCTGATCATTGCGGTTTTTGCCGCCCCCCTGCCGCTGCTGGCGCAACAGGCCACAGATGACCGTGGTTTTTTAGAAGGCCTGCTGGAGGACAACCTGTCCGGTGCCGGGCGCAATGTGGACATTCAGGGCTTTCAGGGGGCGCTGAGTTCGACCGCCACGATTGAAATGCTGACCATCGCCGATGAAAACGGCATCTGGTTAACCCTGAAAGGTGTTACCCTGAACTGGAGCCGCACCGCGCTGTTGTCCGGGCGACTGGAGGTGGACGAGCTGTCCGCCAAGGAACTGCTGCTGCCCCGCAAACCCGCCCCCGCGAACGACCTGCCCAGCGCCGAAGCGTCCCCGCTGGCGCTGCCGGACCTGCCAGTTTCAGTAAACATCGCCAAGCTGGCCATCGAAAAGGCCGATCTGGGGGCGGATATTCTGGGACAGGCTGCCGTGCTAAGCCTGACGGGTTCCGCCTCTTTGGCGGATGGACAGGGGCAGGCGGCGCTGAACGTGTCCCGCCTTGCCCCGCAAATCGGCAATTTGGCCTTTACCGGCAGCTATACCAACGCCACCCGCGAACTGGCCTTGGACCTGACCTTGGAAGAACCGGAAAACGGGCTGGTGGCCCAGATGCTGAACCTGCCGGGGCAGCCATCGATTGCGCTGACGGTATCGGGCAGCGGGCCGTTGGACAATTTCGCCGCAGAACTGGCGCTGCAATCGGATGGGCAACCACGATTGGCCGGGGCGCTGGCGCTGATCACGGGCGATAGCGGGGCCACGCAATTCACCGCCGATTTGGGCGGGGACATTGCGCCGTTGTTCGCACCGGAATATCGCCCCTTCTTCGGTTCCGATATGGCGCTGGCCGTGGTCGGGATGCGCGATGTGGATGGGACGCTGGCGCTGGATCGGCTGCACCTAAGCTCCGACGCCCTGAACGTCAGCGGGCGGCTATCACTGGATGCCCAAGGCTGGCCGGAACTAGCGCACCTGCGGGCCGATCTGGCACCGAAACAGGGCGATAGCGTGGTGTTGCCGATTTCTGGCCCGGTGACACGGATCGGCACCGCGCAGGTGACGTTAAATTACGATGCAGGCAAAGGCGACCGCTGGACGCTGGACACCATACTGAACGGGCTGGAACGGCCCGATCTGGCGCTGCAAACGGCGCGGCTGTCCGGGTCCGGTCAATTGTTGCGGTCCGGGGTGCAAAACGGCGTGGACGGGTTGGCCGAACTGACAGTGCAGGGCATGATCCCGCAAGACGAGGCATTGGCGGCGGCACTGGGGCGCGATCTGCGGGCGGCGCTGCGGTTTGACTGGCAGCCTGACGCCCCGCTGACGCTGAACGGGATTACCCTGTCGGGACAGGGCTATGCACTGGCGGGTGATGCCACGGTTTCCGCCGTCACCGGCAGCCCCGACATGCGCATTGACACAAACGCCACGTTAGACACACCGGACCTGTCCCGCTTTGCCGCTTTGGTGGGGCAACCGCTGGCGGGCGGCGGGGCGCTGCGACTTCGGGGGCATGTCATGCCGATCAGTGGTCAGTTTGATCTGGTCCTGTCCGGCGACACGCAATCGCTTAGCCTTGGGCAGCCCATGCTGGACCCGCTTCTGACAGGTAAGGGCCGTCTGTCCCTACATGCTGTGCGGAACGAAACCGGCACCTCTGTTCGGGATTTGCAGGTATCAACTGACCACGCCCGGATCGGTGGCAACGTCGCGCTGACCACGGATACCACCAAGGCCGACGTCACGGCTGCGCTGACCGATGTGCAGCGCATTATCCCGCAACTTCATGGGGCGGCTGGGCTGAATGCCGAACTTTCACGGCAGGGCGAACGCTGGACCGCGACCGCCCAAGCCACGGCCCCCGGCAATGCCACCGTGCAACTGGATGCAACAGCGCAAGGGTTGGACTGGAACGCCCTGTCCGTCACCGGAACCGTTCAGGCCAGCGCAAAAATGCTGTCCGCCTATGCGGCATTGGCCGGGCGGCCCGTGGGTGGATCGGTGGACCTGACAGTAACGGGGTCTGGCAAACCGGCGGCACAGGTCTTTGACGCTGATCTGGCGCTGACCGGGCGCGATCTGGCCGCTGGGTTGGATCAGGCGGATCAGTTGCTACGGGGCGAAACCACCCTTAGCGCCAAGGTACAGCGCGACGCACAGGGTTATTTCACGCTGCAAGACGCACAACTGCACAATCCGCACATGTCTGCGACCGTCACCAGCCGCGATACAGATACCATCGAATTTTCCAGCCGACTGAACGATCTGGCCCTGCTGGCACCGGGGCTGTCCGGCCCCGCCAGCACGGCAGGCACCGCCACGCTGGAGGCACAGAACTGGCGCATCAAGGCCACAGGATCGGGGCCGGGCAATACCAGCCTGACGGCCAATGGCACGGTCAGCCGTTCGGGCGAAACGATGGATATGGATCTGACCGGGACAGCCCCGCTGGCGCTGGCGAACGATCTGATCCGCCCCCGCAGCCTGAGCGGCACAGTCAATTATGACGTGCGGATCAATGGCAAACCCGCCTTATCCTCTGTCACGGGCAGGATCGGCACACAGAATGCCCGTTTCGCCATACCCGACCAGCGGATAGCGCTGGAAGACATCGGGCTGGACATCGCCTTGAACGGTGAACGGGCGCAAATCGACCTGTCCAGCCGGGTTTCCTCTGGGGGGACGATCCGGGTCAGCGGCCCCGTGGCCCTGTCTGCGCCGTTCAACGCCACGCTGGACGCGCAGCTTCAGGATGTGACCCTGATGGACCCAAAGCTGTTCACGACCACGGTCAACGGCCCATTGCAGGTGCGCGGCGCATTGGCCGGGGGTGCGCAGATTTCGGGGCGCATGACGTTGGGCCAAACCGAATTGCGTGTGCCCAACGCATCCGGCACCAGCTATGCCAACCTGCCCGGTCTGCAACATGTGAACGAACCCGCCGCCGTTCATCAAACCCGCGTCAACGCCGGTCTGGTGGCGAATGAATCCGAACAGGCAGATCATGGTCCCTCTTATGGGTTGGACGTTCAGGTTTTGGCCCCGGATCGGATTTTTGTACGCGGGCGAGGGCTGGACGCAGAGCTGGGCGGCACCTTGCGGCTACTGGGCGACACCCGGAATGTGGTGCCACAGGGCCGTTTCGATCTGATCCGCGGGCGGATGGATATTTTGGGCAAGCGGCTTAATCTGGAGGAAGGGCAAATCCGCCTGCAAGGCGCGTTTGATCCCTATATCCGCTTTGTTGCCAGCACGCAGGCCACCGATGCCACCGCCAATATCATCATCGAAGGCCAAGCCAGTACCCCTGCCCTAACCTTCGCCTCGAACCCCGAACTGCCACAGGACGAGGTTTTGGCCCTGATCCTGTTCGGCAAAGGCATCAGCAGCATTTCCCCCTTGCAGGCCGTGCGGCTGGCTGCGGCAATCCGCACCCTGACCGGCCGGGGCGGCGATGGCTTTGGCGGCAGTATTCGCAAGGGGCTGGCGCTGGACGATCTGGACGTTACCACCACCGACGATGGCGCGACCGAAGCCCGCGCCGGAAAATATCTGAGCGAAAATATCTACTCGGAAATCACGGCTGACACAGAGGGTAAAACCCAGATCAACCTGAACCTGAACATCAACCGCTCTGTCACGGCACGCGGAAGATTGAGCTCAGACGGCGACACCGGAATCGGTATTTTTATCGAGAAAGATTACTGACGCCGTTTTCACCGGGCTAAAGCGCCAGCATTCAGCGCTGGCGCATCCGGTCCCGCAGCCGTTGCCAGCCGCCGGGGCTGACCACGAAAGACAGGGCGAACCCCACGACAAACCCGGACACATCCGCAATCCAATCCGGTTGCCCGCCAAAAATCAGCCCGAACAGCAATTGCAGCGCCAACAGCACCCCAATCAGCCGAAACGCCTGAAACTGGTTCTGCCCGGTTGCGCCCAGCCCGACCCACAGCATGAAGCTATATGCCCCGATCAGCGCATAGACCCCCGGAAACGCCCCAACCAGAACGGCCCGCGTATCCGCCACCAGCCCAAAGACAACCGCCCCCGCAATGGTGCCAGCCACAAAAACCGCCAATGTGGCGACCTGCGAAAACACCCGCCCCACCATGTTTCCCAGCGCCAGCAGCATTATCCCGGAAAACAACGCCTGTGTGAAATTCCCATGCACAAAGGCATAGGTCACGAAACGGATCATATGTTCGGTCGGATATTGGCCATTTTCCAACATCCACTGAAAAATCGGGGCGGAAAATGCGTAGCTTTGCGCCGCAGCCAAACGCCAGCCCACCGCCTCGGGGCCGCCAACCAATCCGCGCGCCCCAAGGTTAAAGGCGATTTCAATCCCCATCAGGATCAGAAACAAGGCAACGATCACCGGCGGGAGTGTGTTGAAAGGCGAGTTATTTTGACTGCTCATCGGGCTTTCCTTGACGGGGCTTTGGGGCATGGGTAAGCCACCCACACCAATAAATCCAGACGGAGATAATCACATGTCGGATGCGGTCCAAACGCAATCCAACCCGAACGCCGCTTTTAAACCGCGGGTGTTTTCGGGCATCCAGCCCTCTGGCGGGCTGACCCTTGGCAATTATCTGGGCGCGTTGAAGCGCTTTGCCGATAAGCAGGCAGACGGGATCGAAACCGTTTACTGCGTTGTCGACATGCACGCGATCACCGTCTGGCAAGACCCCGAAGCCCTGCGCAAACAGACCCGCGAATTGACGGCTGGCTTTATTGCCAGCGGTATCGACCCGGAAAAATCCATCCTGTTCAACCAAAGCCAGGTTGCAGAACACGCCCAACTGGCGTGGATTTTCAACACCGTGGCGCGGATGGGCTGGATGCAGCGCATGACCCAGTGGAAGGACAAGGCGGGGAAAAACGCTCAGAATGCCTCGCTTGGGTTGTTCGCTTATCCTGCGCTGATGGCGGCGGATATTCTGCTGTATCACGCGACCGAAGTGCCGGTGGGTGAAGATCAGAAACAGCATGTCGAACTGACCCGCGACATTGCCGCGAAATTCAATCATGACTACGGCGTGGATTTCTTTCCCATGCCCGATCCCGTGATCGAAGGCGCGGCCACGCGGGTCATGTCCCTGCGCGATGGCACCAAGAAGATGTCGAAATCGGACCCATCCGATGCCAGCCGCATCAACATGACCGACGATGCAGACGCCATTGCGAAAAAAATCCGCAAGGCCAAAACCGATCCCGAACCCCTGCCAGACACCGCCAAAGGGTTGGAGGAACGCCCCGACGCCCGCAATCTGGTGAACATCTATGCCGCACTGTCGGATCAGACGGTGGATACCGTTCTGGCCGAAATGGGCGGCAAGCAGTTCTCGGAATTCAAACCGCTGTTGGCGGATCTGGCGGTGGCGAAACTGTCGCCGATTTCGGGGGAAATGCAGCGCCTGATGCAAGACCCCGCAGAAATCGACCGCATTCTGGGCCGTGGTGCCGAACGGGCGCGGGAAATCGCAACGCCGATCCTGCAAAAAACCTATGACATTGTGGGCATGATCCGCAGCTAAACAACACCCCCGCGCCGGACCGATCCGGGGCGGGGGTCACATGCCTGTCAGATCAGGCGCACGCGGGTGCCAACCTTTACCATTCCGTAAAGCTCCGCGATCTTTTCATTATACAGCCCGATACACCCATCCGACGATTTGCGCCCGATCTTGCGCGTGTCGTGGGTGCCGTGAATGCGGTAATATTGCCAGCTCAGATACAAGGCATGTGTACCCAGCGGATTTTTTGGCCCCGGCGGAATTGTGACCGGCAAAGAAGGATCACGTTCCCGCATAGAAGGCGTCGGCGTCCAGCTTGGGCCTTCGACCTTTCGGACGACCTTGGTATAGCCCAGCTTTGTCAGTTCTTCGGACATCGGAACCGAAGTAGGGTAAAGCTTGTAGCCCTGCCCATCCCCGGACCAGAAATGTAACGCGCGCGATGCCGTGTCAGCCACGATGACACCCACCCCCAAATCATCAAAGTGATCCCGCCAGTCGACCCGCGCGAAGCTGGAAATATTGCGCCTTACCCCTGATCCGGTCCGGTCATCGGGGTTTTCCGCCCCCGCATCCGGTATCGCAGGCACGGCCCGCGCCAGTCCCGGTATCACGGCGGGCATAGCCAATACCGCCCCGGTCGTCAGAAACTTGCGCCTGTTAAACTGTGTCATTTCCTGCTCCTGCGGTTTCCTGCGTTTGCGCAGAACCCGCCAGAACAGCACCCAAAGTTCAATTCACGATCTGGTGTAGGGGATGTGACTGTGGCCGGGAAACCAACCCCGTCAGACTACGGTATTCAGCCATTTTGGGGTGGACCCTGCCGAACCGCGCCCTTAGCCTGCGGCCCAAATTAGGAGTATCGTCATGGCACTGAGTAACAATATCCGCACCTATTTCAAAGGCACCTGGCATCAGGGTGACGTTCCCGTGATGGGGGCCGCCGATCATGGCGCATGGCTGGGCAGCACGGTGTTTGACGGTGCGCGGTTTTTTGATGGGCTGACCCCCGATCTGGATTTGCATTGCGCACGGGTGAACCGTTCGGCCAAGGCGCTGATGATCGAACCCACGGTCGACGCCGCTGAAATGGTGGAAATTGCCAAGGAAGGCCTGAGAGGCTTTGCCCCGGATGCAGCCGTTTATATCCGTCCGATGTACTGGGCGATCAATGGCGATGCGTCCGGCATTGTTCCCACCCCCGAAGAAACCGGATTTGCCATTTGTCTGGAAGAAGCGGCAATGGCACCCGCCGATGCCTCGACCACGCTGACCCGGACCCGGTTCCGCCGCCCCGTTTTGGAAAACGCCGTCTGCAACGCCAAGGCCGGGTGCCTGTATCCCAACAACGCGCGGATGCTGGCCGAAGCAAAATCCAAAGGGTTCGGCAATGCGCTGGTCGCCGACGCGATGGGCAATGTCGCCGAAAGCGCCACCGCCAACGTGTTCATGGTGAAAGACGGGGAATTGTTCACCCCTGTTGCCAATGGCACGTTCCTGTCCGGCATCACCCGTGCGCGGCACATCAAAAACCTGCGGGCCGATGGCTATACCGTGCATGAAACCGTGCTGACCTTTGACGATTTCCATAACGCGGACGAGGTGTTCCTGTCCGGCAATATGAACAAGGTGACGCCGGTCACGGCCTTTGACGATACCCGGTATGAAATTGGGCCGATCACCAAACGCGCCCGCGAATTGTATTGGGATTGGGCACGCAGCGGCGCTTGAGTGCGCCGCTATAGTTGGGCAAGCAGCCCTTGGGCTGCGGCCTCGATCAGGTCCAGCACACCGTTAAAGTCGCGGGTGTAATAGGGGTCCGGGACTTCGGTCATATCCCAACCTTCGGCATATTCGGCAAACAACACCACCGGGGTTTCGGCCCCGGTGGGACGCATTCCCTCGATCTTTGTCAGATTGGCACGATCCATTGCCACGATCAGATCGAAATCGGTGAAATCCTGCCCGCGAAACTGCCGCGCCCGCAGCGCCGACAGATCATACCCCCGCGCCCGCGCCGCCGATTGCATCGGGGCATAGGGGGCTTCGCCCACATGCCAATCCGATGTTCCCGCACTGTCCAGCAGCGCATCCGGGGCAATGTGGCGCATCACCCCTTCGGCTGCGGGGGACCGGCAAATATTTCCAAGACAAACAAACAGGATACGGGTGGTCATGGCAGGCTCCTTCGGGGCAAAGTGATACGACAAGGAGGCCACATGGAAAAGATCGTTATCCTGACAGGCGCAGGCATTTCCGCCGAAAGCGGGCTGGGCACATTCCGCGACGAAGGCGGGCTTTGGTCGCAACACCGGATTGAAGACGTGGCAACCCCCGAAGGGTTCGCCCGCAATCCCGCATTGGTCCACGAATTTTACAACGCCCGCCGTGCGCAGGCTGCCAAGGCCACCCCCAACGCCGCCCACCACGCGCTGGCCCGGCTGGAACAGGAATTTGACGGCCAAGTGTTGATCGTGACGCAGAACGTAGACGGCCTGCACGAATCCGCCGGATCGCGCAACGTGTTGCATATGCACGGCATCCTGAACGGGGCGCTATGCGCCGATTGCGGGCATCGCTGGCCTGCGCCCGCACAGATGTATCCCGGCTTTCCCTGCCCGTCCTGCGGGGCCGGGATGGGGCGGCCTGATATCGTGTGGTTTGGGGAAATGCCCTATTACATGGATCAGATTTGGGACCACCTGCGCGACGCGAATATTTTTGCCGCGATCGGCACATCCGGGCAGGTATATCCCGCTGCGGCCTTTGGGCAGGACGCGTGGCGGGCCGGGGCGCATACGGTTGAATTGAATCTGGAACCTTCGGCCACGGTATCCGATTTTGCCGAAACCCGGTTTGGCCCGGCCACACAGATCGTCCCCGAGTGGGTGGATGAATTGCTACGGCGCTGAACCTGAAAAGCCGCCCCAAAGGGACGGCTTCCCGCACTGATACCTGCACAAGAAGGGGCATTTGCCCCTTCGCACTGGTCAACCATTCAGTTGGACATCTTCATTTTGCCGTGATCCATGTTGCCATGTTTCATCATGCCGCCATGATCGGGCTTGCGCTGCAAATCCACCGGAACGTCCACCTCGACATTCCCGGCTTTTTCAAATTGCAGCGTCACATGGATGACATCGCCATCTTTAAGCTGCTCTTTCAGACCCATGAACATGACATGATGACCGCCGCGCACCATTTCGATGCTGCCGTCTTTGGGCAGGTCGAAACCTTCGGCCACATGAACCATGCGCATCACGCCATTGGCGTCTTCCTTATGGGTATGCAGTTCAACCCGCTCGGCCACATCCGAGGTTACACCGGCCAGATGATCGGCCTGCCCCGTATGGTTTTCAATAATCATGAACGCGGCACCGGAACTGGACATTTTTGCGGACACGCGGGCATAGGGATCTTGCACCATGATACCTTCGGCAAAGGCGGGCAGGGCAAAGGAAACGGCGGCGGCAGCCGCGAAAAGGGTGGTCTTGAACGACATCTGTCTGTCCTCTTGTCTATAAGGGGTCTGATTTGGAAGCTTGGTTAAAATCAGACGACAGAGGGCGGACCACGCGCACGCTGGGGAATCACCAACCCGGTTTCATTATGGCTGCCGATTTCGACACGCAGGGCGATAACGCGGCCCACGGGACGCAATAACTGGGGCGGCTCTACCGCCAGTGCTGCGAAAAGCGACAGCGCATAGTCCGGGCAGATATGCGGCTTGCCAACTGGCTGACCATTTGCATCCACCAGTACCGAGATTGGACCTGTTCCGGTACACAGGATGATTTCGCCAGACGCCGAAGGCATACCACGCGCAACCGCCATAGACTGCCCCGTCAGGGCCAGAATCACGGCAAGGGTAATCCCCAGATATGCGCGCCAGAACTTGCTCATCACGGGAATGATATAGGGCCGCCCACAGAAGTTGAAAAGCGACAAAAGGAAACAGGGGCGCGCGTGATACCGGCCCAAACACCGATGGCCTGCCCGGCATCACAAACAGAAACAGCCCCGCCGGATGATCCGACGAGGCTGTGAAACCTGTGAAAGGTCTGCGGCTTAGGCGGCTGCCTGAGCTTTCGCGATCTCTTTCTTGATTTTCAGCGCGTTGGCCGACAGGTCTGCGTCTTTGGCTTTGGCCAGGAACGCATCCAGACCGCCACGGTGATCCACCGAACGCAGAGCAGAAGCCGAAATCCGCAGCTTCACGCCACGACCCAGAGCCTCAGATTGCAGGGTAACGTCGTTCAGGTTGGGCAGAAAACGGCGTTTGGTTTTGTTGTTGGCGTGGCTGACATTGTTGCCAGTCATCGGGCCTTTACCAGTCAGTTCGCAGCGGCGCGACATGGGTCTATCCTCATCTCGATCAGCGGGGCGTTTCTGACCCCTACAACATAAATGGACGCCGCCACAAGCAGCGCCCTGAATTCCGTCCGGGGTGATTAGGCGGAATCGCCCGGCACGTCAAGAGGGTGCAACAGGGTTTCCATCTTATCCCTGCTGCATAAGCGCCAAAATCTCGGCGGCGGCGGCTGTGGGGGTGGTTTCCCCCTGCGCCACTTGCGCCCCAAGGCGGATCATCATGCCCTTCATCGGTTCGCGTTGCAGCCGCGCCAAAAGCCCCTGACGGACCTCTTCGCCGAACCAATATTCGGCCTGCGCGGCCCGGCGACCGCTGAAATGCCCCTGTTCCCGGCGCCAGCCGGTCAGCGTGGTCATTTCCTCCCACGCTTTTTGCAGGCCGTTTTCTTCCAGCGCCGATACTGTCATGGCCTTGGGGAACCCTTCGGGGTCTTGCGGGCGTTTGCGCAGCAGGCGCAGCGCCCCGGCGTAATCGGCACAGGTGCGAATCGCCGTGGATTTCAGATCGCCATCGGCCTTGTTCACAAGAATGATGTCGGCCATTTCCATGATCCCGCGCTTGACGCCCTGCAATTCATCCCCCCCGGCCGGGGCCAGCAACAGGATAAACAGATCGGACATTTCCGCCACCACGGTTTCGGACTGCCCCACCCCCACGGTTTCAATCAGCACCACGTCAAAACCTGCGGCCTCGCACAGGGCCACAGCTTCGCGGGTGCGGCGGGCCACACCGCCCAAATGCGATTGCGACGGCGAAGGCCGGATAAACGCGTTCGGATCACGCGACAGGCGTTCCATCCGGGTTTTATCCCCCAGAATCGACCCGCCCGACCGCGCCGAGGACGGATCAACCGCCAGAACGGCGACCCTTAGCCCCTGCCCGGTCAACATCATCCCGAAGCTTTCGATAAACGTGGATTTCCCCACCCCCGGCGTACCAGACAGGCCCAGACGGATGGCCTGACGGTCGGTTTTCTGCGCCAGTGCCTCGATCAATGTGGCGGCCTGTTCGCGGTGATCGGGGCGGCTGCTTTCCACCAAGGTAATCGCCCGCGCCAATGACCGGCGGTCCCCTGCAATGATCTTGTCGCTTAGCTGTTCAATATTCATGGCACCGTCCCGATTGTTCGGGCGTTTACATGCCCCGCGCGGGGTGGATTTGTCCAGTGCAGTGTGCCCTTGCCGCGCGGCGGTGGCTGTCAGATAAGCAGGGAATGAACACTGATCTGCCCATTCACGATGCACTGGCCCCGCTGATTACCGCCCTGCAAAACCGGGGCCGCGCCGTATTACAGGCCCCACCGGGGGCGGGGAAAACGACCGTGGTTCCCTTGGCGATGTTAGGGGCAGGACTGACCGAAGGCCGCATTCTGATGCTGGAACCCCGGCGGCTGGCCGCGCGCGCCGCTGCGGAACGGATGGCCGAAACGCTGGGGCAAAAAGCCGGGGAAACCGTGGGCTACCGCGTGCGCGGCGAAGCAAAGGTATCCAAAGCCACCCGAATCGAAGTTGTCACCGAAGGTATCCTGACCCGGATGATCCAGTCCGACCCGGAATTGTCGGGCATTGGGGCCGTGGTGTTCGATGAATTTCACGAACGGTCCCTGAATGCCGATCTGGGGCTGGCGCTGTGTCTGGAAATTGCCGGGGCGTTGCGGGATGATCTGCTGCTTTTGGCGATGTCGGCCACGCTGGACGCGGCCCCGGTGGCGGCCCTGATGGGGGATGTTCCGATCATCACCTCGGAAGGGCGCAGTTTTCCGGTCGAGGTCCGGCATCTGGACCGCCCCCTGGACAAAAAGGCGCGGCTGGAACCGGCACTGGCCAATCTGGTGATCCGGGCTGTATCCGAAACCGAAGGCGGCGTTCTGGTCTTCCTGCCCGGCGAAGGGGAAATCCGGCGAGTCGAGGCGCTACTAAAAGGCCGCGTGCCTGCCGGGTGCCATATCCGCCCCCTGTTCGGCGCAATGGACTTTGCCGCGCAACGGGCCGCGATTCAGCCCGCCACGGATGGGCGCAAGGTGGTGCTGGCTACGTCGATCGCGGAAACCTCGCTGACCATTCAGGACGTGCGCGTGGTGGTGGATGCAGGCCGGGCGCGGCGGGCGCGTTTCGATCCCGGCAGCGGCATGGCCCGGCTGGTGACAGAACGCGTGACAAAGGCCGAAGCCACACAACGGATGGGTCGCGCCGGGCGTGTCGCCGAAGGCCTGTGTTATCGGCTGTGGACTAAGGGCGAAGAAGGCGGATTATCCCTCTACCCGCCTGCCGAAATCGAAGCTGCCGATTTGGCGGGGCTGGCGTTGGAACTGGCGGTCTGGGGCGCCACGCCCACCGATCTGCCATTCCTGACCCAACCCAACCCCGGTGCCTATGCCGAAGCGGTGGCGCTGCTACATATGCTGGGCGCGGTGGACACTGCGGGGCGCGTGACGGATCACGGCAAAACGCTGGCCAAACTGCCGCTTCACCCGCGTCTGGCACATATGCTGGCGCTTGCCGGTCCTCAGGCAGCGGAACTGGCCGCGCTTTTGGCGGATCGTGATCCGCTGCCATTTTCCACCCCTGTCGATTTGTCCCTGCGGCTGGAAGCCTTGCGCGATCCCAAAGGGTTTGCCGAACGCCGCCCCTTTGCCGCCAATCGCGGCACAGTCGAACGCATCCGCGCCGAGGCAAAGCGGCTACGCGGACAGGCGGGGCCGAATGCCCCCCAGAAAACCCCGGCGGAACTGGCGGCATTGGCCTATCCCGACCGGATCGGTTTGCGCCGCAAGGGCGACCAGCCGCGGTTCGTGTTATCCGGTGGCAAGGGTGCTGTGCTGGACGATCACGACCTGCTGGCAAACGCCCGGCTGATCGTGGTGACAGACACCGATGGCAACCCGCGCGAGGCAAAAATCCGGCAAGCCGTTCAAATATCCGAAAGCGAAATCCGTGGGCTGTTCGCGGATCAGATCGGCTGGCGCGATATTTGTGCATGGTCCAAACGGGATCGTCGCGTGGTGGCCCGGCGGCAGGAAATGTTCGGCGCGATAACGCTGGATGACCGGATATGGAAAGATGCCCCATCCGAAAGCGTGGCGTGGGCCATGCTGGACGGGGTGCGCGATCTGGGGATTACATTATCCGATGCGGCCCGGCGCTTTGTGGCGCGTGTGGAACTGATCCGCGCAGCGGGGCAGGATTTACCCGACATGACACCCGATGCCCTGATGGATGGGATCGGGGATTGGTTATTGCCGCACCTGACTGGTGTCAAAACAGCCGAGGATTGGAAACGCTTCGACCTGCTGCCCGCCCTGCGCGGGATGCTGGACTGGAACCAGATGCAAGCACTGGACCGCGCAGCACCGGCCCATTTCACGACACCGTTGGGGCGACATATCCCCATTGATTACAGCGGGGAATCCCCGGAAATCAGCCTGCGCTTACAGGAAATGTTCGGCCAGACCACGCACCCGATGGTGGGGCGCACGCCTTTGCGGGTCACGCTGTTGTCACCTGCGGGGCGTCCGGTGCAAACCACGATGGATATACCGGGGTTCTGGGCGTCCTCTTATGCCGATGTGCGCAAGGATATGCGCGGGCGCTACCCCAGACACCCCTGGCCCGAAGACCCGACACAGGCCGATCCGACCCTTCGGGCCAAACCGCGCGGCACCTAACCACTGAATTGCACAAAATCCGCAGCATCTTTTTACTCTGCATTTGTGAAACTGTCACAAAATGTATATACAGTATCGCTGTGCGTATCAGTAAGCGAGCAGGTATCCATGAGCCAGGGCATCAAAAAAGCCTGGACCGATGTGGTCCAGCCATTGTTCACGCGACCGCGCCTGTTGCAGGTGGCGGCGCTGTGTTTGCGTGGCACAGGTGACGACGTACAGGTTTTGATGATCACATCACGCGGAACCGGGCGCTGGATCATCCCCAAAGGCTGGCCAATTGAAAACAAAACCAGCCACGAAGCCGCCCTGACCGAAGCATGGGAAGAAGCAGGCGTGAAAAAAGCCAAAGCCGACCCGATCCCGTTCGGCAGCTATACCTATGACAAGATTTTGGACAGCGGTGCCCCCGCCCCGGTCGAAGTACAGGTTTATCTGGTGCAGGTCGAAAAGCTGATGGATTCCTATCCCGAAGTCAAAGAACGCCGCCGCAAATGGATGTCCCCGGAACGCGCCGCCGAACTGGTAGCGGAACCGAAACTAAAAGATATCCTGCGGCGATTGTGACCATTTTGTAAAATATTTGCGACAAACGCCTTGATTCACAGCATCCGC
Organism: Thalassovita litoralis; assembly: GCF_900182725.1. Taxonomy (GTDB): domain Bacteria; phylum Pseudomonadota; class Alphaproteobacteria; order Rhodobacterales; family Rhodobacteraceae; genus Thalassobius; species Thalassobius litoralis. The sequence continues at coordinate 15,995 of NZ_FXTO01000009.1, read as the reverse complement.
GCGCTTACGGCCTTGCCCGTAGCCGTAAGGGGAGAGTCATGGCGCAATCACCCGATAGCAAAAATTGGAAAACGCTGGACAAAGATCTGGGGCGGATTTCCCAAATCGAATACGCAACGACCTATGTATCGAAACCATTGGTCGCACCGGGGATCGCACTGTCCTTTATCGTGCTGGCCGGGTTAGCCGCGGCACTGTTCTTTGGCCAGTCACCAGTCAACATGGTGGTCGTCGCGGCGGCAGTTTTCGGCGCATACATGGCCATCAACATCGGCGCGAATGACGTTGCGAACAACATGGGGCCAGCCGTGGGCGCGAATGCGCTGACAATGGGCGGGGCCATCGTGATCGCCGCGCTGTGCGAAAGCGCCGGGGCGCTGCTGGCCGGGGGCGATGTGGTTTCGACCATTTCCAAAGGGATCATTGATCCGTCCGGGATTAGCCAGACCGATACCTTTATCTGGGCCATGATGGCCGCGCTGATCAGTTCGGCGCTATGGGTCAATCTGGCCACATGGGTTGGCGCCCCTGTCTCCACCACCCATTCGGTTGTGGGCGGCGTGATGGGCGCAGGCATTGCGGCAGCGGGTCTTGGCGCTGTGCAATGGGGCACTATGGGCGCCATCGCCGCCAGTTGGGTGATTTCGCCGGTGCTGGGCGGGGCCATCGCTGCGGGTGTACTGGCGTTCATCAAGGCGAAAATCATCTATACCGACGACAAAATTGCCGCCGCCCGGCGTTGGGTGCCTGTATTGGTCGGCATCATGTCCGGGGTGTTTGCCACCTATCTGGCAATGAAAGGCCTGAAAAAGATCGTCAAGATCGACGCGACCACCGCCCTGATCATCGGGGCCGCCGTTGGCGCGCTGACCTATGCCGTGACCGCGCCAATCGTAAAGCGCAAATCGCAAGGCATGGAAAACCGCAACAAATCGCTAAAGGCGCTGTTCGGTCTGCCGCTGGTGTTTTCTGCGGCCCTTCTGTCCTTTGCGCATGGGGCGAATGACGTGGCAAACGCCGTTGGACCGCTGGCCGCGATCGTTCACGCCACCCAGCACGGCGCAATCGAGGCCAAAGTCAGCATTCCCCATTGGGTGATGGTGATCGGGGCCTTCGGGATTTCCTTTGGCCTGTTCCTGTTCGGCCCGAAACTGATCCGCATGGTTGGCAGCCAGATCACCAAGTTGAACCCGATGCGGGCCTATTGCGTGGCGCTGTCGGCAGCCGTCACCGTGATTGTCGCCAGTTGGCTGGGGCTGCCGGTGTCCTCGACCCATATCGCCGTGGGCGGGGTTTTCGGTGTCGGCTTTTTCCGCGAATGGCACGCAGAGCGCCGGTTGCGCAACAGCGCCGCCACACGCCCCGCCGAAAAGCGGATCGCCCCAGAAGAGCGCCGCCGCCGGAAACTGGTGCGCCGGTCGCATTTCATGACGATTGTCGCGGCTTGGGTCATCACTGTCCCTGCCGCAGCGGCGATGTCAGCCCTGATCTTCCTGTTGCTGAACAGCGTGATTTCCTGATCGGCAACGCGCACAGACACCCGATAAAAAGAAACCCCCGATACCTAAAGTATCGGGGGTTTCTTTTTAATAACCAATCAGGCAGTCAAATCCTGACGACGCGCCCTTGCGCCGCCAACTGCGAACAGCTTACCGGCGACGGTCGCGGCGGGTCGACATCGGCTGGAACGCCACGCCGACATGCGCCTCGCAATAGGGTTTGCCTTGCTGCACCGGCAAACCGCAGAACCAAAAATCTTCGGTCGCGGGATCACCCACCGGCCATTTACATGTGCGTTCTGTCAGTTCCAGCAGCGTCAGCTTCTTGGCTTTCTTCTCAACCGCGTTGACCTTGGCCAGCGCCTCGGGCGAAATTTCATTGGCCGAAGGCTGAGGCGGCAATGGCTGACCTGCGGGGATGATCGCCTTGCGGATCGGCGTCACGTTTGACGGGCGCTCAGCCACAGGGGCGGCTTCGGCAGCCGGTTTCGGGGCTGGTTTGGGTGCAGCAGGCTTGGCCACCTTGGGTTCCGCCGCTGCGGGCTTTTCCGCAGCCGGTGTCGGTTTGGCCTTCGCCTCGGGTTTCGCCGGGGCAGCCGCCGCCGGGGCCGCGCCCGCACGGTTCGACAAACCCAGACGATGCACCTTGCCGATCACGGCATTGCGGGTCACGCCGCCCAGTTCTTTGGCGATCTGGCTGGCCGACTGGCCCTCGGACCACATTTTCTTCAGAAGTTCGACGCGTTCATCGGTCCAGGACATGAGGTTTCCTTACCATAAAAAGCGGCCCCGCGATTGCGGACCGCCCCTGTACTTTCTTGCTCGGGTCCTATTTTAGTGATCCGCGCCTGAGTTACAAGGCGTCGAATCCGACCCCGAGCAGGAGAAAGAGCGATGGAACAGGGCTTTCAGATGGGAACGCGGCGCTTTGGGCGTGTCAACTGGCTGGGCATGTACACGCTGATGCGGCGTGAAATCATGCGGTTCGTCGCTGTCTGGACCCAAACGCTGCTGGCCCCGCTGGCCACGGCGGCGCTGTTCCTGATGATTTTTTCCATCGCCATCGGCAAAACCCGAGGCGAGGTGATGGGCGTTCCCTTCACCCATTTCATTGCACCGGGTATCCTGATGATGACGGTGATCCAGAACGCATTCGCCAACACGTCCTCCTCCATCGTGATTTCCAAGGTGCAGGGCAATATTGTGGACACGCTGATGCCGCCACTATCCCCGCTGGAACTGGTTCTGGGCTATCTGGCCGGTGGGATCGCGCGGGGGATCGTTGTGGCCTTGGCAATATCCATCGGATTATTCGCTTTTCTGGGGCTGGGCGTGGCGCATCCCGTCTGGGCGCTGGTTTTCGTAGTGCTGGGTTCGGGGCTGCTGGGCGCGATTGGCGTGGTCGCCGGAATTTTTGCCAATAAATTCGATCAAATGGCCGCCATCACCAACTTCATCGTGACCCCCTTGGCGTTCTTGTCCGGCACCTTCTATTCTGTGCAAGCCCTGCCCGCAGGCATTCGTGAGATTACCCATTTCAACCCGATCTTCTATCTGATCGACGGGGTGCGCTATGGCGTTCTGGGCGTATCGGACAGTTCCCCTTGGCTGGGGCTGGCCGTGGCAGGCGGCACCATGCTGGCGGTCAGCGGGGCGGCTTGGGCGATGTTCCGGTCGGGATACCGGCTAAAGGCCTAAGGCGATGGGCGCGGATGTCGCGCCCAGCCCCCACCCCAAAAGACTGCGGCACCGCGACAACAATTTCAGATGCAGCAAATTATCCCTCTTTTACCAGACGAATTTGCGCCCTACACAGGCACCATGATCAAACGCACCCATATCACCGTGATTCGACGCCGACGCTTTAGCGCCTGACGTTCGCCTGTGCTTTGATCCGCTGCGCCCCGTCGCGGCCCCAACCTACCTAAAATCGTTGACACCCGGCCCCTGTGATGCAACCTCAGGGCCTCTTTATGGAACAAGGATGATCCAATCATGATCCCGTCTGTCCTGCCGACCTATAATCGTGCGCCGCTTTCTTTCGTGAAGGGCGAAGGCTCTTGGCTGATCGAGGCGGATGGACGCCGATTTCTGGACCTTGGTGCCGGGATCGCGGTGAACGCGCTGGGACATGCGCACCCGGATCTGGTGAAAGCCCTGACCGATCAGGCGCAAAAGCTGTGGCATGTGTCCAACCTGTACAAAATCCCCGAACAGCAAAAGCTGGCGGATCAACTGGTGGAACATACCTTTGCCGATACGGTATTTTTTACCAACTCGGGGACGGAAGCCTGCGAACTGGCCGTGAAAATGGTGCGCAAATACTGGTACGAAAAGGGCCAGCCCGAAAAAACCGATATCATCACCTTTGACGGATCGTTCCACGGACGCTCATCCGCCGGGATCGCGGCCGCGGGGTCGGAAAAGATGATCAAGGGCTTTGGTCCCATCCTGCCCGGCTTTGTCCATCTGCCGTGGAATGACAAAGCCGCGCTAGAGGCTGCGATTACGGAAACGACCGGCGCCATCCTGATCGAACCCGTACAGGGCGAAGGCGGCATTCGCCCCCTGCCCGATGCAGACCTGAAGGCACTGCGCCAGCTTTGCGATGACAAAGGCCTGCTGCTGATTCTGGACGAGGTACAATGCGGCATGGGCCGTACCGGCAAGCTGTTCGCACATGAATGGGCCGGGATCACCCCGGACATCATGATGGTCGCCAAGGGCATCGGCGGCGGCTTCCCGTTGGGTGCCGTTCTGGCCACAGAAAACGCCGCCAGCGGCATGACCGCAGGCACGCACGGGTCCACCTATGGCGGCAACCCGCTGGCCTGCGCCGTGGGCAGCGCCGTTATGGATCACGTTGCCGACCCCGCCTTTTTGGACGGGGTCCGCGCCCGCGCCGGGACGCTGCGCCAAAAGCTGGAAGGGCTGGTCGCCGCCCATCCCGATGTATTCGAGGAAGTGCGCGGATCGGGCCTGATGCTGGGGCTGAAATGCCACAAATCCAATATCGACGTGGTGAATGCGGGCTATGACAAACAGGTTATTACTGTCCCTGCCGGGGATAACGTAATCCGCCTGCTGCCCCCGCTGAACATCACCGAAGACGACATCGCCGAAGCCATTGCCCGTCTGGACGCCGCCGCGTCGCAATTGGACGGCTGATTTCATCTTGCCAAAATACTCCGGGGTCCGGGGCAGCGCCCCGGTCCGCCCTTACCGAAAAGACTGAACGCTATGAACCATTTTCTTGATATCAATGCCACCGACCCCGCCGAATTGCGGGGCATGATCGAAGCCGCCAAATCCATGAAAAACGCCCGCAACGGTCGCCCCAAGGGCGCACTGGATGACGAGCAACCGTTAAAAGACCACATGGTCGCGCTGATCTTTGAAAAACCCTCGACCCGGACGCGCGTCAGCTTTGATGTGGGCGTGCGGCAGATGGGGGGGCAGACGATGGTGCTGTCCGGTGCCGATATGCAGCTGGGCCACGGCGAAACCATCGCCGATACCGCCCGCGTGCTGTCGCGCTATGTGGACCTGATCATGATCCGCACCTTCGAGGAACAAACCCTGCTGGAAATGGCGGAATATGCCAGCGTTCCGGTCATCAACGGGCTGACCAACCGCACCCACCCCTGTCAGATCATGGCCGACATTCTGACCTACGAAGAACATCGCGGCTCGATCGCAGGTAAAAAGGTGGTCTGGTGTGGCGATGGCAATAACGTCTTTGCCAGCTTTGCCCATGCTGCCGGGCAGTTCGGCTTTGATCTGGTGTTTTCTGGCCCATCCACACTGGACCCGGAAATGGGATTTATCGAAGAAGCCCGTGCCAAGGGCGTGAATGTGGATATCGTGCGCGATCCTGTGGCCGCCATGACGGGGGCCGATCTGGTTGTCACCGATACATGGGTTTCCATGCATGATCCGCAATCGGCCCGCGAACGCCGCCACAACCAATTGCGCCCCTATCAGGTGAACGAAGCCCTGATGGCCCATGCCAAGGATGACGCGCTGTTCATGCACTGCCTGCCCGCCCATCGGGATGACGAGGCGACCAGCGCCGTAATGGACGGCCCGCATTCGGTGATTTTCGACGAGGCCGAAAACCGGCTACACGCCCAAAAAGCCGTGATGCGCTGGTGTCTGGGCCGCTAAGCCCCCAAACCAAAGCATTTCAAACGGGCGGGATTTTCCTGCCCGTTTTGTTTTTGATGACTGGCCTAGGACCGCGCATCGGATTTGGGCGGGTCTTTGCCGGTCAGGTTGCACAGGGCTATACGGCAAAGCCCGTGTCAGTCTACTGAACCATAAAGGTATTAGGAGTTAGTGAAATGATCACGATGAATCGGCGCAGTATTATCGCGCTTTTATGCGCAATGCCTTTGGCCGCCTGTGGTGGCGGGCGGCGTGAACCCGAAGTGACCCGCAACCTGTACCCGAATGAAACGCCGGAATTACGGCGGCTGATCAATCACTATGCCGACGAATACGATGTCCCCCGCAAATTGGTGCATCGGGTGGTGCAACGCGAAAGCATGTACCGCCCCGAAGCTCGCAATGGCCCGTATTACGGGCTGATGCAAATCCTGCCGCAAACCGCCCGCACGATGGGGTATCGCGGCCAACCCGAAGGGTTGCTGGATGCCAAAACCAATCTGAAATATGCGGTCAAATACCTGCGCGGGGCGTGGATGGTGTCAGATGGCAGCCATGACAAAGCGGTGCAATGGTATGCGCGCGGCTATTATTACGAAGCCAAACGGCGTGGCCTGTTAGAAGAAACGGGGCTGCGTTCCTGAACGCCGCCCCTGAAACCAAAGCTTATTGCAGGATTTTCAGCAGGCGTTTCTTCGCCTCATCCTCCAGCTTTTTCTTCACGGCATCTTCCACGCTTTCATCCGGGTTGGTGCTGTCGACGCCCAGCTTATCCTTCACCTTCTTTTCTAGCTCTTTCTTGGCCTTTTCCTTTTCTTCCTTGAAGTTCAGGTCAATGGCCTTTTCCATATCCGGCCAGATGCGCGGGTCAGCCCACGGGCCGCGGATATGGACCGGAATCGCCAGCCCCTTGCCGTCATTGATACTGTCGACCTTGGGCGTGAACAGATAGTCGATGTCCTGCGGTCCCAGACCGATGCGGCCCTCGCCCGTGGCGGACAGGGCGGGCAGCTTCATCAGCAGATCCTTGTTATACAGGCTGCCCTTGTCCATCGTGAAGGTTGCCCCAAGGCTGTCGAAAACCGTGGTCCCGCCAGTGGTAACGCCCGAGCGCATCAATTTGTCCAGATCGAACCCCTGAATCGTGCCGCGCCCCATATGAATTCCGCCCTTGCCGGACAGCGAATTCATGATCGCATGAAGCGACGCGCCAGACCCAAGGAAATCCACATTGGCCTCGGCCTTGCCAGTGAAACGGCTGATCCCGGCCAGATCCGTCAGCAATTTTTGCATATCCACGCCCGAAGCCCCCACAGCCCCGCCAACCGACAGGCCCGAACGGTTATTGGCGACAACCTGACCGCTGATCGTTCCGTCATAGCCTGCAAGGCTTTGGAGTTTTACCACGGCGCGGGCATTGTCGATCGTGGTCAGGGTGCGGGCCGCACCGAATTGCAACCCGGCCACGGACAACCCTGTCGCAGACAGCGAGATTTCCCCGTCCAACATCCCCAGCGCCGAAGCGTCGATCTTATCCTTCGACCAGCCCGCGCTGCTGCCACTGCTGCTGTCGCCGCCCGTCAGCCCAGTCAGGTCCACCTGCCCCGCCGCCAGACGGGCGGTCAGAACGGGTTTAGCCCCAGCCAGCGACAGGTCCAGTTCCCCTGACAGGCTGTTTTGATCCAATGTGGTGGTCAGGTTGCGCAGGGCAAGGCGCTGATCGCTGGCAAAGGTCAGATCGGCCTTGGCCTTGGCCACCTGCCCCAATCCGCGCGGCAGGTTGACACCATCAATCCCCAGCGCAGACAGAAAGCCCCCCGTATCGGCCAGATCAGCCGTGAACGTCCCCTGCGCCTGCGGTTGGGTGCTGGCGCGGCCCTCGAAACTGACGCTACCGCCCTTGGCCGTTGCCCGCAGGGACAGGGGGGTAATCTCGCCCTCGATCAGCGCGGCAAGGTTGGAAATCCGGCCCGACAGGTCCAGCGGGCGGCTACCATAGGTCAGCGCGGCGGTGAAATCCGCCTGCCCGCGATATTGCGGCCATTGCAGGTCCAGATTGACATCGCGCACGCTCAGATCGGTTCCCGCGCCGTGATCGACATAGCGCAGGGTTCCCGATGAAATCAGCGCCCGGTCCAATGACAGGGCCAAAGCGTTGGAACTGCCTGCGGGCTGCCCGGACGGGGCCACACCCGAAACCCCCAGTTCCCAATTCACACGTCCATCCCTAGCCCGTTCCAACAGGATCGAGGGGGAAACCGCCTCTAGCCCCGTGATTTTCACCGCGCCGGACAGAAGCGACATGAAATCGACCCCGACCTTCAGGCTGTCGGCGGTCATCATCGGCCCGGCCTGCGACCAGTCCGCATTGGCGATGGTCAACTTGCCCGTGGACACGCCAAGAACCGGGTAATAGCTGACTTGGGTTTCCCCTTCTAAGACCACCTGACGCCCGGTCTGCGCCCGAAGCTGATCCACCGCGACCTGCGCGATACGATCGCCGGGCAACATCAACAGGCCCACAACAGCGACAACGATCAAAACGACGATAAAGCCAATGAATTTCAGAAGAAGACGCATAGGGCCACCTTTCACGAATACCTTTACCCTAACCTAAGCCCAGCCCGGCACGGTGCCAACACAAGAGGCGGGGTTCGCAAAAGAGAACGCGAATATGTGCCGATCTGTTCCGCATCGCGGCGGGTGCTTGTCAAAATATCGGGGATCAGCTATGGCCCTGCGGCTTGTAGACATCCCGGATTATGCGGGCCAGACTGTGCAGGGTGGCAGCAACCCGCCGCAGGTCCAGCGATTGAGTGAGATCCCAAAACCATGAGCCAGAACCCGCCCGATCTTCGCCCCGACCTTGCGCCGCGCGCGCGGTTTTCCGAAACACCCCGCGCCGGGCAGCCAACGATTGGGATGGTGTCCTTGGGATGCCCCAAGGCGTTGGTTGACAGCGAGCGCATCCTGACCCGCCTGCGGGCCGAAGGCTATGGGATTTCCCCTGATTATTCCGGGGCGGATGCGGTGATCGTGAACACCTGCGGTTTTTTGGATTCGGCCAAGGCTGAATCGTTGGAAGCGATCGGCGAAGCACTGGCCGAGAATGGCAAAGTGATCGTGACCGGCTGTCTGGGGGCTGAACCCGAATACATCACTGGGGTTCACCCCAAGGTGCTGGCCGTCACCGGACCACACCAATACGAACAGGTGCTGGACGCCGTGCATGGGGCCGTACCGCCCGATCCCGATCCGTTCGTGGACCTGCTGCCTGCCAGCGGGGTAAAACTGACACCGCGCCATTACAGCTATCTGAAGATTTCCGAGGGCTGCAATCACAAGTGCAAGTTCTGCATCATTCCCGATATGCGCGGCCGTCTGGCCAGCCGCCCGGCCCACGCCATTCTGCGCGAGGCCGAAAAGCTGGTGGAAAACGGCGTGCGGGAATTGCTGGTGATTTCGCAGGATACCAGCGCCTATGGGCTGGACCTGAAACATGCCGAAGAGCGCGGCCATCGCGCCCATATCACCGATCTGGCCCGTGATCTGGGGTCACTGGGGGCGTGGGTGCGGCTGCACTATGTCTATCCCTATCCGCATGTGCGCGATCTGATCCCACTGATGGCCGAAGGGCTGGTGCTGCCCTATCTGGATATTCCGTTCCAGCATGCCCACCCGGATGTATTGAAACGGATGGCCCGCCCGGCAGCGGCGGCCAAGACGCTGGATGAAATCGCCCGCTGGCGGGCCGATTGCCCGGACATCACGCTGCGGTCCACCTTTATCGTCGGGTATCCCGGCGAAACCGAAGCCGAGTTTCAAACCCTGCTGGATTGGATGGACGAAGCGCAATTGGATCGCGTGGGCTGCTTCCAATATGAAAACGTCGAAGGCGCACGATCCAATGATCTGCCCGACCATGTCCCGGACGAAGTAAAGCAAGACCGCTGGGACCGCTTCATGGAAAAGGCACAAGCCATTTCCGAAGCAAAGCTGGCTGCAAAAGTAGGGCAAGTGATGGATGTGATCGTGGACGACATCGACGAAGATGGCGTAGCGACCTGCCGCACCAAGGCAGACGCCCCCGAGATTGATGGCAACCTGTTCATCGACGAAGGCACCGAAACCATGTCTGTCGGGGATATTGTCCGCGTCGAAGTGGATGAGGCCGGGGAATACGATCTGTGGGGCCGGTTGCGCTGATCCTTACCAATACCGCGATCTGATCGGGATGGTGGCTTGGGCGGTCTTTTGACCGCCCATTTTATTTCACGCCATGCCACATGAAAAAACCCGAGCGCAGAGCGCTCGGGTCAGGGAGTAAAGACTGATCAGGAAGGTAATCAGCCTTTGGAAAACTCGGGGTAGGCTTCCATCCCCAGCTCTGCCATGTCCAAACCGTTGATTTCGGTTTCTTCGTCCACACGCAGGCCCATAACCATTTTCAGGACGAACCAGACCACACCCGAAGTCACCACGGTGAAGATGCCGACCACAACGATGCCATAGAGCTGCGTTGCAAAGGACGCATCGGCATTGGTGAAGGCCACGGCGATGGTGCCCCAGATGCCACAGACCAAGTGAACCGGAATGGCGCCAACCACGTCGTCGATTTTCAGCTTGTCCAACATCGGGACAACGAAGACCACGATCACGCCACCAACGGCACCGATCAGGGTTGCTGCGCCCAGCGTGGGGGTCAGCGGTTCTGCGGTGATCGACACCAGACCGGCCAGCGCACCGTTCAGCACCATCGTCAGGTCAGGCTTTTTGTACAGGATTTGGGTCAGGATCAGGGCCGCGATAGCACCCCCTGCCGCTGCGGTGTTGGTGTTCGCAAAGATGCGCGAAACATCAGCCACATCACCCACAGTCCCCATCGCCAACTGCGAGCCACCGTTGAAACCGAACCAACCCAGCCACAGGATGAACGTACCCAGCGTCGCCAGCGTCAGGTTCGAGCCGGGGATCGGAATGGTGCGACCGTCCTTGTATTTACCGATACGCGGACCCAGGATCAGCGCGCCAACCAAAGCGGCCCAGCCACCGACCGAGTGCACAACGGTCGAGCCTGCGAAATCCAGGAAGCCTGCTTCGTCCAGGAAACCACCGCCCCATTTCCACGACGCTTGCAGCGGATAGATGATCGCAGTCAGCACGATGGTGAAAATCAGGAAGGGCCACAATTTGATACGCTCGGCCAAGGTGCCGGACACGATCGACGCGGTAGTGGCGCAGAACATCAACTGAAAGAAGAAGTCCGACCCGGTCGAGGCATAGGAATAATCATCCGCCGCGTCCGAGGTCACACCGACAGCTTCCAGAACACCCGGTCCCCAGACACCCGACAGGATGCCATCCACGGACCAGGTTCCCAGCGGGTACATCAGGTTATAACCGATCAGATAGTAGAAAATCGCCGCCAGCGAAAACAGCGCGACGTTTTTCATCAACTGCATTGCCACGTTTTTCGAGCGGACCAGACCAGCCTCTAGCATCGCAAAGCCAGCCGCCATCCAGAACACCAGAAAGCCGCCAACCAAGAACAGCAAAGAGTTCAGAATAAATACCGTATCCGTAGAGGCGTTTACCCCCGGCACCGGCCCATCTTGGGCCATACCCAGACTGGGCAGCGCGGTCAGCGCGGCGACCAGCCCCAGTTTTGTCATCAGGTTCATTTTCATTTCCTTGGTTCCCCCGTCCGCGACTTACAGCGCGTCTTCGTTCGATTCGCCGGTGCGCACGCGAACTGCCTGTGCGACATCCAGCACAAAAATCTTGCCGTCCCCGATTTTGCCGGTCCGGGCGGTGTTCGTGATGGTTTCAACAACCTGATCGGCCATTGATCCGCTGACCACGATTTCCAATTTGATTTTCGGCACGAAATTCACGGCGTATTCCGCGCCGCGGTAAATCTCCGTGTGGCCCGACTGCGAACCGAACCCCTTGATTTCGGTCACCATCATGCCGCGCACGCCGATGTCGGTCAGCGCCTCGCGGACCTCCTCCAGCTTGAACGGTTTGATCGTTGCAATGATGAGTTTCACCTTGATCCCCTTGTCATTATGCTGCGGGAACACCCGCTTGATTGCACTTGCAGCAAAACACGAGGATAGGGCCAAGGGTGAAGGGAATAGCCTATGAATGCGCCCAAAGCCCCGGATGATTGCCCAAGAAATAGACAGAAATAAATTTTCGCCTAATATTTAATCGTAAAAGAGATGACTTCAGGATGCAGCTATACCTCAACATTTCCGGAATCGCCGGGTATGATGCGCAAAACAGCAAGCTCGAGCAGGGCAATTCATGAGTGATTCAGGACGCAGAAAACCGCCTCTGGTGGCAGACAAGCGGTATTCGACCCAACGCAAAGCGGCACAGCCCGCAAAGAAACCAGCCAAGAAGCCAGCCCCACGCAAACGGACGGCGGCCCCCAAGCGCCCCCGGAATCCAATCATGGCTTTCTTCGCGGCTGTGTTCCGCTGGATTTTTCGCCTGATCTGGGCCTTTACTTGGCGCATCGGGCTAATGGTTTGCGTGATGCTGGCGCTGGCTGTGGGTTATTTTTACACCACCCTGCCCCCCGCAAGGGAACTGCTGGACGGGCGCGCCAATGGATCGGTCACGATGATGGACCGGGATGCCAAGATTTTCGCATGGCGCGGCGACACCTTTGGCGGGGCCGTCACAGCGGAATCCGTCAGCCCGCACCTGAAAAACGCGGTCATCGCAACCGAGGATAAACGGTTCTACCAGCATTTTGGCGTCAGCCCGCGCGGCATCGCCAGCGCCATCCGCATCAACCTGCGCGAAGGGCGCGGGCCGTTGTCGGGGCATGGCGGTTCAACCATCACCCAGCAAACAGCAAAGCTGCTGTGTCTGGGCGTGGAATATGATGAAACCCAATGGGACAGCGAAGCCGCCTACGAAGCGGATTGCCGTCAGGGTTCGCTATGGCGCAAAGCCAAAGAAGCGATTTTCTCGCTGGCGATGGAAACCAAATACACCAAGGACGAAATCCTTAGCATCTATCTGAATCGCGCCTACATGGGTGGCGGGGCCTATGGGGCCGAAGCTGCGGCGCAACGGTTCTTTGGCAAACCAGCGGCGGCCCTGAACCCCGCCGAAGGCGCAATGCTGGCCGGACTGTTGACCGCCCCCACCTCGCTGGCGCCGACGAACAGTCTGGAACGGTCGCAAAACCGTGCGGGCGTGGTCATCGGCCTGATGCACGAACAGGGCTACCTGTCCGACCGTGCCAAAGCCGAAGCCCTCAACCACCCCGCCGAACTGTCCGAAGCCGCCGAAGCGCGGGCGGGCGGCTATTTTGCGGATTGGGTGATGTCCTCGGGGCCGGAATTTTTCACCCGCAACAGCGCCGTGGACGTGGTGATCAAAACCACGCTGGATCAACGCATCCAGAAAGCCGCCGAAGACGCGCTGGCCTATATCTTTGATGAAAAAGTCAAGGAAGGATCAAAAGCGCAGGCCGCCATCGTCGTGATGAGCGCAGACGGCGCAGTTCGCGCGATGGTGGGCGGACGCAAGACCAAAGTCGCCGGTGCCTTCAACCGCGCCACGCAGGCGTTGCGGCAAACCGGGTCCAGCTTCAAACCCTTTGTCTATGCCACGGCGCTGGAAATGGGCTGGTCATCGAACGACGTGATCGACGACGATGAAATCACGATCACCATCCCCGGTTCGGGGGCGTGGACACCGCAAAACTATGACCGGAAATTCCACGGCCGCGTTACGCTGACCGAAGCCCTGCGCACATCGCTGAACATCCCGGCAGTCAAACTGGCGCAGGATGTTGGATTGGAAAACGTGCGCCGGGTGGCATCTGATTTCGGCCTGCAATCCGATCTGGCCCAAGGCCCCGCGCTGGCGTTGGGGGCATCGGAATCGACCCTGATCGAAATGACTGGTGCTTATGCGGGCATCCTGAATGGCGGCAGTTCGGTCAAACCCTATGGGCTGGTGGAACTGCGAATGCAGGGCGACACAGACCCGGTGATGACTGCCACAGGCGGGATCGGCGAACGGGTAATCCGCGAAGAAACGGCCCAGGAACTGATCTGGATGATGTACACCGCCGCCACCAAAGGCACGGGCCGCCGCGCGGTGCTGGACGACCGCCAGATCGCAGGTAAAACCGGCACCACACAGGCCGCGCGGGATGCGTGGTTTATCGGCTTTTCAGCAGATTACGTGGCCGGCGTCTGGATGGGATATGACGACAACACCCCGCTCAAGGGCGTAACCGGGTCGGGCCTGCCCGCAGAAATCTGGCATGAAACAATGCGCCGGGTTCACGAAGGCGTCCCTGTGTCCGCTCTTCCGATGATGGACGGTGGATCAAACCCCAGAAAAACCAACGCCCCCAGCGAAGGCGACCGCACCCGCAGCGGCATCGAACGGCTGCTGGACGATCTTTTGGGCGGCGGGGGCCGCGGCAACGGCACCAGAACCGACCCGGCGGGACGCTGATATTGACCACAGCCCCCCCCTGTTCTTTCTTGGGGAAAATATCCAAGTCCAAACCTCTGATCTCACAGATGGCTTAGACAGGGGGCCGCTGCATCAGCCCCGCAGAGCACCATAAGAATACAGAAAAAGGCCACCCCAAGGGTGGCCTTTTTGCCGTTTTCATCAAAACTGATACGATCAGCCCGCCTTGCGCAGGTCCGCGATCATAGCATCAATATTCCCCTTGCGACGATCCAGCATGGCCCCAATTTCTTCGCGTTCCGTCAGCAACATGTTGATCCCTTCGATATACATGTTGAAGAACAGGTTCTTGCCGGTTCTGTCGGAAACGTGGAAATCCACCTCGAACGGTGCTTCACCGCGCAAGTGGGCGATGGTCGTCACCTGAAAGAAGCTTTTCACTTCTTTGACGCCCTGCACCTCTAGCCGACCGCCGATAAATTCGCGGAACCGTTTGCCGTATTTGCGCGAAATGTAGCCCGTGAACGCATCGGTAAAGGCCTTTTTCTGCCCCCCTGATGCACGCCGCGCATCCACCCCCATCGCATAAGCAGCGATATAGGGCAGGTCCGCATATTTGCGGAAGATACGTTCAAAATCGCCGTACATCGCTGCCTCGGTCTTACCCGAGTCGATAACGTTATTGATCTCGCCCACCAGATTATCGACCAAACCTTTGGCTTGGGCATTATTCAGGGCAAAGGCAGGAACCGGCAAGGCCAAGGCCGTCAAAGCGGCGCCAGCCGTGGCAATCAGATTGCGGCGGGAAAAATGGTACATGGTCAAAAACCCTCGGTGTTCACATCTTCAGGGGCAATATAGGACTCTTCGGTATTCATTCCCAATTCATGCCGCCGATTTTGCGTATACAGCAGCCGCCCTTGCGCATAGCTGTCCGCGCTTTCGTACAAGATCGAATCGACGATATCCGCATACCGCCCCCTGTCGCCCACTTTTGCCGCAACCTCGGCCACTTTGCCAATGTTGCGTTCGCGGCTTGGCAAAACATAGCTTAGCGGGTTGGTAAACAGGTCCACGACCTTGCCGGTTGCATCACGTTCATTAGACGGCCCCAGAACCGGCAGCTCCACATACGCCCCTTCTGGTGCCCCCCAGACATGCAGCGTTTCCCCGAAATCCGAATCGTCAGGGTAAATACCGAAATCCGAAGCCGCATCGAACAACCCGCCAAAGCCCAGCGTCACGTTGATGACAAAGCGGGTCAGGTTACGGGCCACACCCGCGCCATCTTCCTGCATCAGGTGGTTGACCGCACTGGACGGTTCGCCCAGGTTCTCCGCGAAATGACCGACGCTGATCGCGATCCCTTCGGGAACGACTGCGACATATCCCTTGGCCGCAGGGCGCACCAAAGCCCGGTCCAGCGCCCGGTTCATTTCGTGGGTTTTGCGGTTTCCATCCTCGTAAGGGTCGAAAATCTCGCCTGCGGGGTGGTTCGGCCCCGGCACGGTGCATCCCGCCACGGCCAGAACTGTACCAGTCAGGAAAACCGCCATTGCGGAACGAAAAGCAGGCTTGTAACGGTGGATCGACACGATTTTATCCGATACTTGAATTCTTGTGACCTATTTAGTCGAACTCTTAACGAAACCCAGCCACAGTGGCAGACAACACCTTGGCCTGTGGCAGAATGGCGACAGAGCTTCACAGGCGGAACCTATAGAATGCAGCCGCGGAATTAGGCTCAGGACCCATTAATCGGCTTGAGATCGCATTGGTCGCATGCTTCAAATCCCCAAACTTTCAGGGGGTATCATGAGCAATCTATTTTGGCTGACCGACGAACAGATGGCGCGGCTGCGACCGTTCTTTCCC
>NZ_FXTO01000008.1 GCF_900182725.1 Thalassovita litoralis | reverse complement strand
GGGAAAGAACGGTCGCAGCCGCGCCATCTGTTCGTCGGTCAGCCAAAATAGATTGCTCATGATACCCCCTGAAAGTTTGGGGATTTGAAGCATGCGACCAATGCGATCTCAAGCCGATTAATGGGTCCTGAGCCTAGTGGAAACTCGCCTGAAAGGACGTCGCGGTCAGCGAGACATGTGCGTCCAGCGGCGGGTGCAGCTCAAACGCTTTTGGCTCGCGCGCGAAGTTCCAGAGCCGGAACAGAGACCATTCCGAACGCCGCTCCTGGGCCACCGCCAGCTCGTTGCGGCTGATGTGGAAAGGGGTACGTTCCCAGCCATTCGTCGTTTTCACCTCGATCAGGCGCGGACGGCCATCCGTCGCGAAGCTGGCGATATCGTAGCCGGCACCATCGCCATCCTCCTCCGAAACCCACCGGACCTTGCGAGCAAGATCATCGCGACCTGCTGATTTGAGGGCTCCTCGTTCATGCGCCAGCACGCGTTCCTCACCGGCGCGACCGAGGGCGCGGTTTCGCTCGTCTCTCGCCGCAACATCGAATTTGCGGGCGATGTGCAGCATCTGCTCCAGTTCCTGTGGCGGCGGCTGGTTCGACAACGTGGGCGGCGGCCCGATCCAGATCGGCCGCGCCTCCGCAAGGCCAGTAGGCGCTCGAATACCTGAATGGCGACCGAGCCAGGCCGGGTTTAGCGCCAGCCAGCGCGCCACGGCATCCACCAACGTCATCTGGAAATTGAAGGCAGGCTTGTAGCCCGGGATCCAGTCTTCACCCAGCCCCTTTAGCACGGCGCTGATGTTCTGGTGTTTGAACTCGACCGATCCTTCGGAGCGATCGTTCAACAGCGGCAGAAGCCCGCGACGGTGCTCGGCCTTGTTGTACGAGCGACCAGAGACGTCATCGGCCAGCATCGCGAAGTAATCCGCGACGATCAAGTCGTTCTCTTGATCTGACCAAGCCCCGTTTGACATTGCGCCAGGCTAGGGGCGAAAACTGCGTTTGTCACCAAAGGCTTCGCGCAACCCTACTAATTAATGCGCAACGGAACGCCGCCTTCGGGTGTCTCTGTTCGCACCGAGAGCAGACGAACCGGGGTCAACTGCGGCGTAGTTAGATTTCATCAAATCACTGAAAAGACGTCACTTTTTGAATCCGTCTCGATTTCCATGAAGGGCGGTTGGAAAGAGACGCGGGGCGTTCAGAGACCGATTTCGGCGGAAATACCAGTCTCCGAAAGTCGGATTGCTCCGCTAAACCCCTTTGAAATAAAAAGAAAAAAGGCCCCGTCAGGGACCTCATCTCGGGTTTGCGATGTGCAAGTGGCGGAGGGACCGGGTCTGGCAGCGAACCCTCTCTACCCACTAAGCCATTGTAATCATTGATACCGCACTGAGTTCGAGAACCATTCGCCCAAACGGCTCTGGGAACGAACACTGGCCCTATGTCAATCCTCCACATAGCCATTGGGATTGGTGGATTGCCAGTTCCAGGTGGTCCTGCACATGTCGGCAACGTCCAGCTTGGCTTTCCACCCGAGAAGGCGCTCGGCTTTGCCAACCGCCGCCAGGCTGCGCGCCACATCGCCTTCGCGGCGCGGTCCAATCTGATAGGGCACCGCGCGTCCGGAGGCATGCTCAAACGCTTTCACCATCTCAAGTACCGTGGCGCCGTGGCCCGTGCCAACATTTATGGCCTCGCACCCCATGGAGGTCGCAGAAAACTCAATAGCGGCCAAATGGGCCCGCGCCAGATCTTCGACATGGATGTAATCGCGCTCTCCGGTTCCATCTCGAGTTTCATAATCAGCGCCAAAAACATTCAGGTGCTTCAAACGCCCAACTGCGACCTGCGAGATGTACGGAACGAGATTGTTCGGAATGCCATTGGGGTCTTCACCGATGCGGCCCGAAGCATCCGCTCCAACCGGATTGAAATACCGCAGCAATACCGCGCTTGCTGCCTTCCACGAGGCAGCCCAATCGCGAATGATTTCCTCGATAAAATACTTGGTGCGACCGTACGGGTTCGTCGGCTGCAGCGGGTGAATCTCGTCGTACGGTAAATATTTCGCTTCCCCATAGACTGTCGCTGAAGAGGAAAACACAATCCGGCGACAATCATGCCGTTGCATGGCTTTCAACAGCTCAATCGAACCTGAAACATTCTGCGCATAATATTCGAGCGGCTTTTCATTGGATTCCCCGACAGCCTTTAGACCCGCGAAATGGATAACGGCTTCGGGTCTGAAACCTGCAAACGCCTCACCCAATCTGCCCGCATCCTGGATATCACCTTCACAGATTTCGAAGTCAGCGTTGGCAAGCTGCTTGACGCGGCTCAAAGCCTCCGGGGAGCTGTTCGAATAGTTGTCGTACACGAGGACGTCATGGCGCTCGCGCAGCAGCTGGAGCAGCGTATGACTTCCAATGTAACCCGCACCGCCAGTAACTAAAATACGCATTGTGTCTCTCCGATCATTCCACTGTCACCGACTTCGCCAGATTTCTCGGCTGATCCACATCAGTCCCACGGGCAAGCGCTGTGTTGTAAGCAAGCATCTGAGCAGGGATTGCGTAAATGAGCGGCGCGACGATAGTCGGGGCCTTCGGCATCACGATCACGTTCTGGACTTCGCCGGCGAGCTTGGCCCCGTCAGCGTCTGTCAACAAAATGACCTGCCCATGACGTGCCATTACCTCTTGCATGTTTGAAATCGTTTTTTCAAAGAGCACGTCCCTCGGGGCGAAGATGACGACAGGCAATGTCTTGTCGATGAGTGCAATAGGACCGTGCTTCAACTCGCCCGCGGCATAAGCCTCAGCGTGGATGTAACTGATCTCTTTGAGCTTGAGCGCGGCCTCCAACGCCATCGGGAACATCGCCCCGCGGCCGAGAAAGAGAACATCATCGCTTTCGGCGAGTTCTTCCGCGATACGCGCATACTCCTGCGCTCGATCGAGCGCCTGAGACATAAGACCAGGTGCGGCTTGGATCTCCGACATGAGCGTTGTGAGATCATCGGCATTCATCTTGCCTCGATCCAGCCCAGCCTTGGCAGCGAGCAAGAGAAGGGAGAGCAACTGCGCCGTGAAGGCCTTTGTCGACGCCACACCGATTTCGGGGCCTGCAAGAATAGGCATCACCACATCGGCCTCGCGCGCGATCGACGACGTGGGCACATTCACAACAGCGAGCGTGCGCCGCACGTGCCCGGCTACGTGCCGAAGCGCCGCAAGCGTGTCAGCGGTTTCGCCAGACTGGCTCACGACGATCAACAAATCATCGCGCTCAAGCACAGGGTCACGATACCGAAACTCCGAGGCAATATCGATTTCAACCGGTATGCGGGCGATCTGCTCAAACCAGTATTTGGCCACTTGGCAGGCGTAGAAGGCTGTCCCGCAGGCCACCATGACAACCCGGCGTATGTCGTTGAACTGGACGCCTTCAGGTAAATTCAAGATTCCATCAGCCTCATTGGTGTAGGCGGCCAGGGCTTTCTGAATGATGCTCGGCTGCTCAGCCATTTCCTTGGCCATGAAGTGCCGATGCCCCGACTTATCGACTGTCGCGCTCTCTACGGCGATCGTTGCGATTGGTCGATCTACCTGGACCGCACTTGCATCGAATACTTGAACCGCACTGCGTGTGATTGCTGCCCAATCCCCTTCCTCAAGATAAGTCAGCTTGTCAGTCAGAGGCGCCAGCGCGATGGCATCCGAGCCGACATACATCTCGCCTTCCCCGTGGCCAATTACCAAGGGGGAGCCGCGGCGTGCGGCAATGAGCAGGTCCTCCTCCCCTTCAAACAGGAATGCCAATGCAAAGGCACCCTCCAAGCGCCCCAAAGTCGCACGGGCAGCCGCCACAGGGGGCATCCCATCTGCGAGGTGCTTGTTCGCGAGATGGACGATGGTCTCAGTATCGGTCTCGGACGTGAACTTGGCACCTGCTGCAATAAGCTCGTCCCGCAATTCGCGGAAGTTCTCGATGATTCCATTATGGACGACTGCGACAGGCCCCGAGCGATGGGGATGTGCATTTTCAACGCTTGGCACCCCATGTGTTGCCCAACGCGTGTGACCAATACCCGCAAACCCTCTGAGTGGTTCACGTACCAGAAGATCTTGCAGGTTTATCAGCTTTCCAGTCGCCCGGCGCCGTTCGAGGGCGCCCTCATGGATAGTGGCAATCCCAGCACTGTCATACCCTCGGTATTCAAGCCGCTTCAGCGCATCCAGAATGACTGGAGCAACCTCATGCGCCCCCAGCACGCCCACAATCCCACACATAAAAGTTTGCCCTTTTTCCTACTCGTGCCGTCACTCTGATACGGTCACGGTTTCAAATTGATATTTCCTGATAGGCTTTTCGATCGGCGATATCAAACCGCCCGCAGCTGATCCGCCCCGACCGCAACCCTGGTCTGCGCACCCATGAGTTCCATCAGGACCCAAACGCGCCGATCCGGTGCGATCTTTTCCACCTCTGCCACAAAATTGGCAAAGGGTCCCTTGGTGAGGGTCACCTGGTCACCCGGCTTCAGAAGCTTCGGCGGCAGCAATTTGCCCTTCGCGTCACAGCGCAGCATCAGCTGAGAGACTAGGTCCAGCGGTACGGCCGTCGGCTCTTTGCCGAAACTCACCAGCCGCGTGATGCCGTAGGTCGAGTTGACCGTGCGCCAGAACCCGCGGGCCACATCGAACGCCACGAAGATGTAACCCGGAAACAGAGGCCGCATGGTAGTGACGAACTTGCCGTTGCGCTGGCGTGTCTCCTCTTCCATCGGCAGGAAGGTCTGAAAGCCTTGGCGCTTGAGGTTCTTGTCCGCGATATTGGCGCAGTTCGGCTTCAGCTGCGCCAGAAACCAGCTTGTACCGCGATCATGGAATGTCATCTCGAAACCTCATTAAAACTCTACCGCCCACATATCGCTCGAACTTGAACAGATGCAAGTATGGTTTTCCGGGTGTTTGGTGGCATCTTGATGAAGGCTTCCCGGCCATCACCGCCCAGGGCATTGATATAATGGAATAATCCAGCACTATCAGCTTGATACACCCTGCGACCCGAGCAAACGTCCGAGCGACTTGACGACGGATTGGAGGCTGAGTTGGACGGGAGTGGCGAGATTACCGAGTTTCGGGCGGCGCAATATGTGCGCATGTCGACGGAGCACCAGCAGTACTCGACCCACAACCAATCCGACAAAATCCGCGAATACGCCGAGAAGCGTGGAATCGAGATCATCAAGACCTATGCCGACGACGGCAAGAGCGGCCTTTCCATCGGCGGGCGCGCTGCCCTGCAGCAGTTGATTGCGGATGTGGAATCCGGCGCGGCCGATTTCAACGTGATCCTGGTCTATGACGTCAGCCGCTGGGGCCGGTTCCAAGACGCCGACGAGAGCGCCTACTACGAATACATCTGCAAGCGCGCCGGGATCAACGTCGCCTATTGCGCCGAGCAATTCGAGAATGACGGCTCGCCGGTTTCGACCATCGTCAAGGGTGTCAAACGCGCCATGGCCGGCGAGTACAGCCGGGAGCTTTCGGTCAAGGTCTTCGCCGGCCAATGCCGTCTGATTGAGTTGGGGTTCCGCCAAGGCGGCATGGCTGGCTTTGGCTTGCGCCGGGTGCTGGTGAACGAGCGCGGCGAGATCAAGGGCGAGTTGAAGCGCGGCGAGCATAAATCACTGCAGACCGACCGTGTGATCCTGATGCCCGGGCCCGACGAGGAAGTAGCCTGGGTCAACAAGATGTATCGCTGGCTGATCGAAGAAGATCTGTCCTTCCGCGAGATTGCCGACCGCTTGAACGAGGAAGGCGTGACGACCGATCTGGATCGTCCATGGAATTCTGGCACAGTGCGCACGGTTCTGACCAATGAGAAATACATCGGCAACAATGTCTACAACCGCTCCTCCTTCAAACTGAAGAAGCTGCATGTGGAAAACCCACCGGACATGTGGGTGCGCAAGGAAGGCGCCTTTGAAGGGATTGTGCCGCTTGAGTTCTTTCTGACCGCGCAAGAGATCATAACGGCGCGGTCTGCCCGACTGTCGGACGAGGAACTACTGGATCACTTGAAACGGCTTTACGCGGACGCGGGTCAACTTTCTGGGGTGCTGATCGACCAGACGCCGGACATGCCGTCGTCCTCGGCCTATCGAAATAGGTTCGGTTCACTCGCTCGTGCCTATGAAATGATTGGCTATCGCTCAGACAGGGATCAGGAGCGCATTGCGCTCAACAAGCGCCTGCGTGGAATGCACCCGGAGATCATTGCGCGGACCGAGGCGGCGATTGCAGAGGTGGGCGGCACGGTGGCGCGTGATCCCAAGACCGACCTGCTGACCATCAACGATGAGATGGTCGTGAGCCTCGTCCTGGCGCGCTGCCAGCCCCAGGGCGACGGCCGCCTACGCTGGCGGATCCGGTTTGACCCGATGCGCTATCAGGCTGACGTCACGCTGGCGGTGCGGCTCGATCCGGAAAACCGCGACGAGCTCGATTACTACCTGCTGCCTTGGCTCGATCTACCCCGTCAAGAAATCCGCCTCTGCAACCGCACCAGCATCGCCTTCGAAGCCTTCCGCTTCGAGGACCTCGGCTTTTTCTACGGCATGGCCGAACGGGTCGGCATTCGCCGGAAATGGGGATGAGGAACGGGATGATGGAGATCAGTAAAAGCACAAAACATGAACAATCAAACCAAAAGAGGAAGCCAACCCCATGATGACTGACACACCCGAGAGCGTAACGCTCGTCCCCATCGACCGGATCGAGGTCCTGAATTCCCGGGACCGCAACATGAAGGTCTTCGAGGAAATCGTCGAAAACATCCGCTCCATTGGCCTGAAAAAGCCGATCACGGTGACAGAGCGCGATGGCGTTGATGGGGCGCCCGCCTATTTGCTGGTCTGCGGTGAGGGCCGGCTGAATGCCTTCCGGCTACTTGGCGAAAGCCACATCCCGGCGTTGGTGGTGAATGTGACGGATGAAGACGCCTTCATCATGTCGCTCGCCGAAAACATCGCGCGGCGGGGGCACAGACCACTGGAGATCCTGGCCGACATCGAGCTGTTGCTGGCGCGGGATTACACCATCGACGACATCATCCAGCGCACGGGGCTTTCTGAGAAATACGTCAGGGACATCGTGTTTTTGCTGGAAAAGGGAGAGGAGCGGCTGATCGAGGCGGTGCAAAACGGGACCATCCCGCTGACCACTGCCCTCGAGATCGCGCGGGCCAAGCACGACGATGAAAACCTCGGCGACATGCTGGAAGAGGCTTACAAGACCGGCCAGCTGAAGGGGCACCAGATCACAGATGCCAAGCGGCTGATCGAAAAGCGCCGGGAAAAGGGCCCAAAAGCAGGTGGTGATCGCCCGAAGCTGCCGAACTCTGCGCATTCACTGGTCAAGACCTACCAGCGCGAGGTCGCCCGGCAGCACAAGCTGATGCTGAAGGCCGATCATGCGCATCAGCAACTGCTCTTGGTGGTCCAGGGGCTGAAACGCCTCTTTGCTGACGAGCACTTCGTGACGCTCTTGCGCGCTGAAGGCCTCGATAGCCTGCCGAAATATCTCGCCGACCGCATTGAAACCGCCTAAACCCCGAAAGGATATAACCGTGAATGACCTGAGTACTGTGAAGCCGCTCTACCCCGGGGCCTTTCCCCAGCCCGGCACCGATGATAGCGATGCGCCCTATCCCAAAGCCCCGTTGAACCTGACGCTCGGGTTTGACCTTGAAACCTTCCAGATCCCACTCGAGGAGCTGATGCCCTCGAAAAAGGTCCCGGACGGCATAATGACAACGCGCAAGTTCAAGCAGATCGTATCTTCGATCCGGGAAATTGGCCTGATCGAGCCGCTCTCGGTGATCAAGCCGGATCCGGAGGCGGCGGGATTTCTGCTGCTTGACGGCAATTTGCGGGTGCTCGCGCTGAAAGAACTGGGCCAGGACACCGCGCCCTGCCTGATCGCCAAGGATTTTGAGACCTATACCTACAATCACCGGATCAACCGCCTCTCAACGGTGCAGGAGCATTACATGCTGCGGCGTGCCATCGACAAAGGCGTCAGCAAAGAGCGATTGGCACGGGCGTTCAACGTCAACCTGTCGACCATCAACAGCCGGATAAACCTGCTGCATGGGATCTGCCCAAAGGCGGTGGAGCTGCTGCAGGATCACCAGTTCACGCCGGACGTCACGCGGCACCTGCGCAAGATGAAAGCGGCTCGGCAGATTGAGGCGGTGGAGCTGATGATCGCGGCGAACACGATCACGGCCGCGCATGCGGACGCCCTCCTGAAAGCCACGCCGCCGGAACAGCGCACCGACTACAAGCCGCCGCTGCCGGAACAACCTAAAGGCGATCCGCTGGAACAAATCGTCAAGCTCGAGCGCGAGATGAGCCAGGTGCAGGAAAAGTACAAGCACGCCGAGGAAAACTACGGCTCTGAGCTGCTGAACCTGGTCGTTGCCAAGGGCTATCTGAAAAAGCTGATGGAGAACGAGGCAGTCCGGTCCTACGTGGCGCGGCACGCACCCGAGATACTCGAGCAGTTCGAACTGGCACTAAACACGGTCAGCATGGAAGAAGCGGTGGAACAGGCCGAGCGGGAGGAAGGGTCGAGCACGGCCGAGACGGCGGCTCAGACCTACCCAGCGCAAGACGGCACCGAGGCGATATCGGACCTGGGCATGAATGGTCCACTCGGGTGATGGGCTCGGCTCGGGATAAGCTTCCGAAATCTTTGCGCAAGTGGCCGATCTCAAAGCGACATGTGGCCGTGCGTCGAGGAGCTATCGCCACGACGCGCATGGGATCGACGACCAACCAAGATCATGATGTGGCCTTGTGCTGACAGGGTCGTTCAGCTATGAGCACATTACACTCAAGGTCTATGGCTTGGGAGCGCGCGTGAATTCCCGCCGCAGCCTCCCACCGGCGCGAGGTTTCGCTTGCGTCTGAGCTCCCATCTCGCAGATCGACAATTGCGATCCTAGTGACGAATACCTCGTGCATCTCTGAGTTTTCTCTTGTTCGCGCGCGCAGCATTTGTTATCGCTCATCGCTGAGCGATGTTGAACCTATTTTCATCATCACCTTTGCATCTAACAAGGCGCCCGACGGGCAGTCCTTGTGCGGTAGCCTGAGAAAATCCCAAAATGACCAGCAAGCGCACCAAGCTGCAGGAGGACACGCATTTTCGCGTGCTTCGCCTTCTGCAAGAAAATCCTGAAATGTCACAACGTGAATTGGCTGAGGCTGTCGGCGTCAGTGTGGGCGGGATCCACTACGTGTTGAATGCCTTGATCGAAAAGGGTCTTTTGAAGCTCGGGAATTTCACGGCCTCGGAAGACAAACGGCGGTATGCCTACATTCTGACCCCAAAAGGCATCGCGGAAAAGGCTGCTATCACTCGCCGGTTTCTATCTCGAAAAGTCGAGGAATATGAAGCCCTCAAGGCAGAGATCGAAACCTTGACGTCCGAAATAGAGGGCGAGATGAAACTAATTCAAGGTCGTCGGTGATTTGCGTTAACGGGCGTTTGCTCATGCCATTGGACATGTCTCCTTACATTCAAACGAAACGTCATCCTGTCCGTTGAGAAGATCAAGAGTAGGGTCTGAACGCTCTGTCTACCAGAATATGTGCCAATCCAAAAATACCAAAATACTGTGAGGAAAATGATGCTAAACTTTGCACTTGTAGGATGTGGTCGCATTGCCAAGCGCCACTCTCAACTCCTGGGTGGAGGTCAAATTGCAAGCGCTCGCCTGGCCGGTGTCTGCGATTTAGTCGCGCAGAAAGCTGATTCTCTTGCTGAGGAATATGGCGTACCTGGCTATGTCGACATGCATGAGATGATGAGTGAACTGAAGCCTGATGTCGTAGTCGTTCTGACCGAGAGCGGAAACCACGCGCAGCACGTGGTCGAACTCGCGCGGTACGGCGCCAACATAGTCGTAGAAAAGCCAATGGCGCTTACGCTTGATGACGCCGACAGGATGATTGCTGCTTGCGACGATGCCGATGTGAAGCTGTTTGTTATCAAGCAAAATCGTTTCAATTTACCTGTGCGTAAGCTCCGTGAGGCCTTGGAACAGGATCGGTTTGGCAAACTCATCCTTGGCACCGTCCGGGTTCGCTGGTGCCGTCCCCAAGCGTATTATGACCAGGACACCTGGCGCGGCACTTGGGCGCTGGACGGAGGCGTATTGACCAATCAGGCAAGCCACCACGTCGATTTGCTGGAGTGGATGATGGGCGACGTTGACAGCGTAATGGCGATGTCGACCACAGCATTGGCGGACATCGAAGTCGAAGACACCGCAACTGTGCTGCTACGCTTTTCAAATGGTGCGCTCGGCATCATCGAGGCGACGACCGCAACACGGCCCAAAGACCTCGAAGGCTCTATCTCCATCTTGGGACAAGGAGGCACCGTAGAGATCGGCGGCTTTGCCGTCAACGAGATGAAAGTCTGGAATTTCACTGACGCGGATCCGGGTGATGCAGATACGCTTGAGAACTTCTCAGTGAACCCGCCAAACGTCTATGGTTTTGGACACAAAGAATACTATGACCATGTCGTATCGGCTATTCTCCACGGCGGTCCGAACCTTGTGGATGGGCTCGAAGGCCGCCGCAGTCTGGAACTGATCACCGCGATCTACGAGGCCGTGGAAACAGGCAAAGAAGTGCAATTGCGATTCCGCCCGAGGCAAGCTCGTCTGGGTCGTCGAGAAAACGGAGCCATCGCGAGATGACACAACAGGCTTCGGTACCCTCAAAGTTGGGAGAAATCGGTATAAAAAATGTCGATTTCGGCTCGAACGTGACTGTGATTCAACCTGCCAATCTGTATGGTTGCCGGATTGGCGAGGATGCCTTTGTCGGTCCGTTCGTCGAAATTCAGTCGAATGTTTCTATTGGCGCACGCACGCGAATCCAATCCCACACCTTTGTATGCTCGCTTGTCGAGATCGGAGAGGATTGCTTCGTCGGTCATGGTGTAATGTTTATTAATGATACCTTCGAGAAAGGTGGTCCTGCCCGAGGTGACGAAAGCCTTTGGCGGAGGACAAAGATTGGAAATGGCGTGTCAATCGGATCGAACGCCACGATATTGCCGGTAGCAATCTGTGATGGCTCTGTTATCGGAGCGGGCGCGGTTGTTACGAAGGATATCAGCCAACCCGGCATTTATGCTGGCAACCCGGCCCAGCTTATTCGTCCTTTATCATGAGAGTTCTGTTATGACCGCAAAAAAAACACATCTGCGCGTACCATTTGCCGATTTGCATCGCCAATACCTATCGATCAAACCCGAAATCGACGCCGCAATCTCTAAGACAATCGAAACGTCCGCTTTCATTCGCGGACCGGAAGTTGATGCCTTTGAAAACGCGTTCGCCAAAGCGATTGGCCCCGATCATTGTGTGTCCTGCGCAAATGGCACCGATGCGATCTACATCGCCATGAAAATGCTTGGCGTACGTCCGAACGACCAGGTTATCGTGCCGGCCATGTCGTGGATCTCGACAAGCGAAACGGTTTCCCAAGCCGGAGCTGACGTCGTATTCTGCGATATCGATCCGGTTACCAACACGCTCGATCCAGCCAAGCTGGAGGCTTGCATCACGGAGCGCACCGTGGGGATCATCCCGGTGCACCTTTACGGTCACCCCGCCGATATGGGCCGTATCATTGAAATCGCCGATAAGAATTCGCTTTGGGTTATCGAGGATTGTGCCCAGGCGCATTTGAGCGAGTTCAAAGGCAGCAAGGTCGGCACCTTCGGCATAGCCGCAACTTTCTCGTTTTATCCCGGCAAAAACCTCGGAGCGATGGGAGATGCCGGGGCTATCGTGACGAAAAGCCGCGATCTCGCCGAAGGCATGGCCAAATTCGCGCGCCACGGTGGGCTCCGCAAGGGTGACCACGAGATCGAAGGTATCAACAGCCGTCTCGACGGCCTGCAGGCGGCAATTCTCAACGTAAAACTGCCGCATCTGGAAGACTGGACCGCCAAACGCGCGGAACTGGCCGAAAAGTATACGCAGAAGCTGGCGCATTTGGACGCTCTAACCTGTCCTACGACGGCTGAGGATGCGCGCCATGTTTGGCACCTCTATGTCGTGCGGACAAAAGACCGCGACGGCCTTGCCGAGCACCTCAAGGCGCACAATGTGCAAACATCGATCAACTATCCGAAAGCGTTGCCTTTCCTGCCTTGTTACGCGCGGCTGGGGCATCGTCCCGAGGACTTCCCGAACGCCTACGCGTTGCAGAACGAAGGTTTGGCGTTGCCGATCTTCCCGGAAATGACCGATGCGGAACTTGATCATGTCTGCACCAGCATTGAGAAGTTCTTCAGAGCGTAGGGCAACCTCCCTGATTTGGATTTGGGAAGTCACGAATGCTTCGGGTAGCTACGGTTCTGGCCGGACTGAGCATCGCCTCGCAGGTCGCAGCGCTCATGGCGCTTCCGATCATCACGGCGCTCTTCTCGCCTGAGGATTTCAACAACTTCGCAGCATTTTCCTCTGCGGCGCTCATTCTGATCACCCTCGCCTCGCTGCGGTTGGAGATGGCGATTCCGATCGTGTCTTCCGACCGCGACGCGGGCCACCTGGCCATGATGGGCAGCCTGATTTGCCTGACACTGGCCGTCGTGGTTTGGATTGCCCTGCAATTCGTCCTCCCGTTGGGCGGTGAGGAGGACGAACTCGATCAAATCCTTGAGTTCTTGCCTTTGGCGGTGCTGTTCGGCGGCGCACAGGCAATCCTGCTAAGCATCGCACTTCGGGGGAAAAGGCTACAGGCTACCGGGGTGGTCCGGATCATTCAGACGCTCGCGGGGATCGCCGTCCAAATCACGCTCGGGCTCTGGTCCTTCCAAAAATTCGGCCTGACAATCGGCTTCCTGGCCAATTTGGCAGTCGGGGCCTTGCTCCTTCTTGTGATCGTCCGTCTCGGACGATCACAAGAACCAATGAGTTTCAACTTTGCTGAACTCAAACGCGTTGCACGAGAAAACAGCCAGTACCTACGGTATTCCTCGCTCGATGCGCTGTTGAACACGAGCGGCCTTCAGGTCCCCCTTTTCTTGATCGCAACATATGGAGAGGGAGCCGCCGGGGGGTTTCTTTTCCTCGCGATCAAACTGTTCTACACGCCCTCGACGATCATCAGCGGAGCTTTCGCGAAGATTTTTCATTCAGCTGTTGGATCTGCATTGCGGGAAAACACCGTGGCGCAACTTACAGAGGAGACTCTGTTTCACCTGATGCGTTACGGCGGTGCTTTCGTGATTGCCGTGGTCGTCCTCGGACCGACAGCTATCGCCCTTCTGATGAGTGACGAATGGGCTCATACCAGCACAATTCTTGTGTGGATGTCGCCGTGGATAATGATTCAACTCCTTGTCTCGCCAATCGGCACGATAATGATGGCGACGGGGCGCCAAAAAGAACTGTTCCGACTCTCTGTGGCCGGCTTCATCCTGCGCGCCGGCGGCGTCGTCCTAACATTGCTTGTGAACAAGGAATATGGACCAATCGCGCTCTCTATGACTAGTATGGTTTTCTATGTGATGGCATTGCGTGCTTTCTCCAAACAGGCGGGCGTGGAATTGAAAGCAATGGGCCTACTGTGTCGACGAAGCGTGCCGATCTGGAGCTTGGTTGTCATCGTCAGTGCTGCTATGAGGTTCTTGGTTGATGCGTATGTTTAGGCAAGCACTGAAGCGCGGCGTTCTTT
Source organism: Thalassovita litoralis (assembly GCF_900182725.1). GTDB lineage: Bacteria > Pseudomonadota > Alphaproteobacteria > Rhodobacterales > Rhodobacteraceae > Thalassobius > Thalassobius litoralis. The sequence goes on along the minus strand of NZ_FXTO01000008.1, from coordinate 113,385 downwards.
TCGCGATGCCAGCGTTCGTGCTCTTTTTGCGCCTTTTTTTCCGTGCGGAGTATTTGACGGGACGCTATTTTGTCAATGATCTGCGAGGCTTGATCTGGAGCTTTCGCAGTCTCTGGGCGCGTCATATACTTCGGCTGGCGCCGCCTTTGCCATTTCCGGCTTCGTTGAGCTCATCCATAACCAATTGGCGCAACATCGAGTTCTTTCCCGAAGACATAAACAATTTTCAGTCTCCTGGCACCTACTTTCAGTGTTCGCACGCCCATATCCGACTGGGGAAAGGCGTCTTCATTGGCCCCAACGTCGGCCTAATCACATCCAACCACAGCCTTGACGATCTGTCACAACATCAAGAAGGCAAAGATATCGAAATCGGCGCGCAGAGCTGGATAGGGATGAATTCCGTAATTCTGCCTGGAGTGATCCTGGGCACCAAGACTGTCGTAGCGGCCGGATCGGTAGTTACTCGCAGTTTCCCGAATGGCAATTGCGTCATCGCTGGTAGTCCCGCGAAGGTCATCCGTGACCTCGAGCTGAGCAGCTCGGACACATTGGAAACCTGATCCGATGTGGGAAACGATCATTGCCATTTTCTGGACCGCAATCGTCGCTTCGATATTCCGGTTTTCCAACCGAAAAGAAACTAGGTTCGACCATCCGATTGTCCTCCTTCTCTCACCACAGATTATTGCCGTCGGGCTAATCCCGGTTCTGGCTGGGTTGGGAACTGTCATCCCGTCCGTGGACATGAAGTTTCACCATTTCCTGTATCTCACCACGGCATCGTTACTATTGAGTGCAGGCATCGCCGCTGGTGCGCTCGGCAAAACCAGAAAAAGGTTCGCACAGGAGCTACCCCTGAAAGAAACCAGCGTTCCTTTTTGGATGACCTTCGGCATAGGCATATTCGCCACGGCGACACTTTTGCTAAACCTGAACATTACCAGTTTTGCACAACTATACTTCCTTGCGATAAATGACTTTAATGCATTAGAAAGCGGATTTTTTAACAGCAGCGCGGCCATCCTTTGGCAGGCAAATATCGCGTCGTTCTTTTGGTACAATACAGTCAAACGGCCAAGCATTTTTATGAAAGTTGCGCTCGGGTTTTCTCTAATTGCAGTGTTTTCCAGAGGGGCGTTGCTATATCTGATCATTGCTGGATTCTACTACCTGGTCTCCTATCTGTATCTGCGAGGGAGGGGTGTCCTTCCCATCAAGCAATTGGTCCTTTTCCTCGTCTTTGTGCAGTTTGTATTCATCCTCTCGTACACGTTTCAAGGCAACCTGGCCGAGATCTATATCCAGAAGACATACCCGTATCTTTCCGGGAATTTCGTCAACCTTTGGCGCCATATCGACATTGCCTTCTCGCCGGAATTTGCGACGGATGGATTTGACGACATCACACAGTCATTGGGCCTAGGTAGTATCAGGGTCTACTTGATGAAGTACTTTGGTTTCGAATTCCAACCGACCGAACGCATGATTTTTTATTCACAGGCACTGAACGCTTGGATCAACGGCAACACACACACGCTGTACGGACAGCTTGTGTACCTCCCTATGTTTTTGCTGTTTCCATTCCTATTGTTTCTCGGCTTCCTTATGGGGTTCTTTTACCGGAAGGCGCCCAAAAACCTGTACTATATTTCAATTCATTGCTGGTTCAGCGCTGCGACATTTTTGTCATTTGCCGGAGCAGGCCATTTTACAACCACTCGGTTTTTCCCAGCAATGCTATTCATTTGGCCGTTCTTATTTGTGTTTTCTGCGTCTCGAAAACAAAAGACCACAGCAAAACTGGCCCGACCGGTTCAGACACGGCACCTTAATCTGGAATAAGTGATGCTATATCGCGAGCAAAATAAGCCTTCGCTCTATTACGTAACTGTTGACTATCCGCCGGACCATAACGCTGGTTCTGCGCGGGCACACGCTTTGGTCAAGGGACTGTCTGCGCACGCTGAGGTCCAAGTGATCAGCACGAAGAGGGCAAAGGCTACTAATGGGGAACGGATCACAAATCTACCCATAGACAACTTTCAGAATATGAAGGGGCTCATTAAACGTACATATCGAGAGCTACTTTTCAGCTTCTTTGTACTTCTGAAATTGCTTTTCGCGCCGAAAAACGCGATCCTGGTGATCGCATCACCTCCATTCTTCCTCCTGCTTGTCTATGTCCTCTTGCCGCGCAAACGTGGGCAACTACGCGTTCTTGATGTGCGTGACATCTACCCAGACGTTTTCGTGGACGCCGGTCTGTTACAGAGGAGTTCTGTTTTGTTTCGGGTTTTGGCCGCAATTGAGAGGTGGGCTTACGCAAGGTCCGATCTCGTTTTCACGGTTTGCGATTCTTTGGCCGAGAAAATTAGGCAGCGCGCGCCATCTACAAATGTGCATCTGGTGCTGAACGGATACGGCGAGAGTTTTCAGCGGAATTCAAACCCGGAGGACTCGACTACAGTCGCGCGACCGTTCACGATAATGAGTCACGGAAATTTCGGACGTTTTCAGAACGTCGACCTATTGAACCGCCTCGTGAAGGAAACTGCGCACCTGCCAGTGCTCTATCGTTTCGTGGGATTTGGGGCCAATTTCGACCAAGTCACACCCGGTCCGAATGTTGAAATCGGGGGCGCCGTTTCACATGAACAGATTCCGGCGCTTTTGGCCGAGGCGGATCTTGGCCTTTCGGTGCGTAGCTCGGACAGCGTTGGGCGTAACGCGATACCAGTCAAGGTCTTGGAGTATCTTGGCATGGGCATTCCGTCCCTCGTTTTTCCGGTCATGCCTGACCTCGGTGCGTTGGCACAATCCGGTGCAATCAAGCAATTCGAAAGCGACCAGCTTGAGGACGCCGTCGCCTTCTTGACGAATGTGTCGCGCAGGGGCCCGGACTTCGAAGCGATGCAACATGCGGCAAAACAGATCCGCGGCGACTACAGCCGGCAACGCTGGGTCGAGGTAGCCGTCGAAAAGATCTTTGAGGCCCATAAGGAACGGGGGCATTGATGAGCGTTTCTAAATGCGTGCTTTTGACATCGACTTTTCCTACGAAAGGAGAGAACTTTCTCCGTTACGAAATTCCATACCTCGCCGCCGAGTTTAAAGAGGTCGAAATCGTGTCGACCGCCAACCGCCAAGCACCAACCGAACCGAGTGAAGACATGCTCCGATTGAGGGCGTTTGGAAATGTTCAATACCTTGGCGACATTTCAACGCTTGCGCCTCAGGTGGCGATGCCGCCTATCTCGCTCTTGAAACCATTTTTCACAGATCTTCGACGCGCCACCGGCTCTGTCGTATCCTTCAAAAAGCACTTGTATCGTTTTGCAACTGCGACACGTTTACGTAAAATGCTGATTGACCGGTACGAAGACGATGGCGAAACCGTATTCTATTCCTATTGGATGAACTCGGGCGCGGTCGCGTTGGCGTCCCTGGGCCTCGCGCGCAACAGTCGCGTAGCCCGGGCACATGGATCCGACATCTACGATGAGAACATCAAGACGGGATACAATTCCTTCACCCAGTTTTGTGTAGAAAACTTGGACAGGGTATTCAGCGTCTCCGAGCATGGGCGGGACTACATCGTTCACAAAGCAGGTTCTCCAGACAAAGTAGCCGTCGCTCGACTTGGCGTTCAAGTTTCGGAGGAACCCGTGGGCCAACCATTGCCCGTATCACACGGTGTTTTGAGACTATTAAGTTGTTCTGCTGTTGATGAGAATAAACGCCTTCAACTCATCGTTGATGCCCTTGCGCATTTGGAGGGGACGCCGATCCGGTGGACACATATCGGCGGCGGCCCTCTGTTTGAGAAGATTACCGCCGCGGCGGCGGCGCTCCCTACCAGTATCGAGACCGAATTTCTCGGCCAAATCGACAATCACGAAATTCATGAGCGCCTAAAAACAGGAGACTACGACATATTTCTGAACACCAGTCGTTCGGAAGGTGTCCCTGTTGCGGCCATGGAAGCTATGAGCTACGGGATTCCTTGTATTGCAACCGACGTTGGGGGAACGCGCGAGCTTGTGGGCGAAGATGGTGGTTGGCTTGTTTCGGCCGATGTCACGCCGTCAGAACTGGCGGCCACCATTAAATCGTTTCAGGCTAAGATGGCCGCCGGGACTCTTGGAGTGATGCCAAGAGAAAAGGTCGAACGCGATTACAACGCTCGAACGAACTTTTTGAAACTTCCTAAGACTTTGAAGAGTGTCAAGGTCCAGCGCGGGAGAACCGTTGAATGAAACGTGCTGTGCTCATTGCCATGATTGGCGATTTGAATAACGGAGCGACTCGCGGGGTTGCAGAAAAGGTGATTGCACAGGCAGTCGCGTTAAGAAATATCGGCTACGAGGTCAGCGGATACGTTGGAACGTGGGGCGACAACACCGGGGTGGAATTCCCGGAATATGTCGCCGCAATTCCTCTCGGGGGCATATCTGCCAAAATCAATAGAAAACGCATCTTTCTGAATGAAGTTTTGAAAAGGCTAAGGCAAGAAGATGTCGACATTCTATATTTTAGGTATCCCTTGTCGGATTTGTCAGTTTTTCGGTTCCTTTCGCGGTTTCGAACTATGTTTCCGAACGCCAGGGTCATTTTGGAACGACAGACGAAAGAATTGCCGGAGCTTTTGACGCGCCGAACGGCATCCAATCTGACCAAGTACCTTCTTGAAGCGGCATTCAGAGTCCCCGTTCAAAAGAAGACAGATGTAAATGTCTGTGTCACAATGGAGATCGGGCGTTACGTTGAAGGCTATTATCCGAAAGCCGTTTGCATCACATCCGGAAATGGAATTTCGCGGGATTTACTCGCCGAATTCCGAGAGAGGAAGCCAACCAAAGATGATACGATTCGAGTAGTTTTCGTTGGAAATATCACCCCATGGTGTGGCATCGATTGGATCATTTGTGAACTAAAGAAAAAGAGTTTTTCGCATCGCGGCCGCAATGTGATCCTAACTGTAATCGGCGACGGTGTGTTCGCGGACCAACTCAAACAGGAAACGGCGAGCTTCGAGAAGCACGTCAAGTATCTCGGTCATCAGTCTGGGGATGCTCTGAAGGACTCGATACTTGAGAATGACGTCGCCATCGGATCTTTCAATAACGGCGCAAGAAGGTTGAACGAAGGTTCGAACCTCAAACTTCGCCTGTATTGTGCATTGGGCATTCCTTTTGTCTTTCGCGAAATGGATGCCGATTTCCCCCCGAAAGGGGGCGTGTCGCGCTATTATCTGGGGTTGAACGACCAAAGCGTGAAACCCAATGAGTTTTTGAAATCTATACTAGACTTCGCAATGAAAATGCAGACTGAACCGGACGCCCAAAGACAGCTGACTGCCTACGCAAACGACTATTTGGTTTGGGAAAGAAAATTCGAACGATTGGACAAAACATTCCAGAGTATTCTCTTCAGCTGACAAAGCTGGTTTGGGAATTTTTAAACGGTTGAGTTGGGTGGGAGTTTCGTCCATTATCCGGCAGCGTTGTCGGGAACAAGAAGCAAAGATAACGAGATAGTACCGAGAGATCGTCGGGCTCTACCTCGACCCGCCGGATAGCGCTTTTGTGCTCTGTGTCGATGGAAAGTCCCAGGTCTAGGCGCTCGATCGGACGCAGCCGGGCCCGCCCCCCAAGAGTTCGCCCTAAACAACCGCGAAGCCATTGATTTCGAGCCCAGAACAGGCGGTTTTTCTCGCCATCCTCTACAGCGGTTCCTATGATTCCAGTCGAAAACCTGCAATTTCGGCTCGCCGCATGAAGCATCGCTCCCGCCCGCCGGAACAAGACGATCTGTTGCGGCCGCGCCCGATCGACCCGCGCCACGAGTTGGTGAAGCTCGCCGCGCTGATCGACTGGGAGGTGCTCGAGTGTCGATGGTCCGGTTTCTTCCCCTCGGGCACCGGCCGTCCGGCCACGCCGCCCCGGTTGGTCGCGGGGCTGGTTTATTTGCAGCACTCCTTCCGGCTCTCGGACGAGGCGGTGGTCGCGCGTTGGGTCGAAAATCCCTATTATCAGCACTTCACCGGCGAGACATTCTTGCAGCATCGGCCCCCGATCGATCCCTCGTCGCTGACACGTTGTCGCAAGCGCATCGGCGAAGAAGGGGTGGAGTGGATGCTGACGCAGACGATCCTGGCCGGGCAGAAGGCCGGGACCCTCGATCTGGGCAGCCTGAAGCGGGTGGCGGTCGACACCACCGTCATGGAGAAGACTATCGCCCCTCCCACCGACGCCCGGCTTTACGAGCCGGCGCGGGCGCAGCTCGTGGCTCTGGCCGTCTAGGCCGGGGTGGATCTGCGCCCGCCTTGCCCCGCGTCTGGCGGTGCGGGTTGGCTGTTACGCCCATGCCAAACAGTTCAAGCGCATGCGTAAAGCCCTGAGAACGTTGAAAGGTTACACCGGCCGGGTGCTTCGTGACCCGATCAGGTCACGATGGTGGCGTGATCGGGTTGTTCAGGGCGAACCAATGAGTTCGACCAAGTCAGGGGGCACCGGTAGCAAATGTTGGACTCGGAACACTAGCGCCGTTGAATGGTAACCCAACGATGAACCAGCTGGCAAACTAGTTCAGCCTGCATCTGAACCACATCAAGCATTGGTGGGAACAAGTGCTCTCCAGCTTTGCGGACGTGTTCGACGACAAGCGAAAGCACAGGGAGCCGGAGACAGCATGAGTCGCTGGACGGGCAGACGCCCGACCACGCAAATCTCAACCCCCCATGGCCGATTCCGACCGTGGCATAACCGAGCGGGTACTCCACTTGGGAAACAGCTCGAAACCGTTCAGATCTCCCGGATCACCTTTATGCAATTTAATTTTTGAGAGAGGAATACAATGATGAGAATCGCAGTTATTGGCCTTGGATATGTTGGCTTGGCGAATGCCGTGCTTTTAGCGCAGCATAACCAGGTGACTGCGGTCGACATCAGCCCGGAAAGGGTGGCGATGGTGAATGCGCGTAAGAGCCCGGTTGACGATACGGAGCTTGAGAATTTCCTGGCCAACAAACCGCTCCACCTCTCCGCAACCACCCATATCGTCGAAGCGGTCGAAGGCGTCGAATACGTCATCATTGCGACCCCGACTGACTACGACCCGAATAACAATTTCTTCGACACCTCCTCCGTCGATGCCACTGTGCGGGCGGTGTTTGCGGCCAACCCTAACGTGCTGATCATCGTGAAATCGACCATCCCAGTGGGGCACATTCGCAAGTTGCGTGAGAGGGTCGGAAACGACCAGATCGTTTTTTCCCCGGAGTTCCTCCGTGAGGGCCGGGCGCTCTACGACAACTTGCATCCGAGCCGAATCATCGTCGGCGAACGCAGCGAGCGGGCCAAGACCTTTGCTGACCTTCTGCTTCAGGGCTCGCTGGAGGAAGACGTGCCGATGCTGTTTACCGATCCGGACGAGGCCGAGGCGATCAAGCTCTTCGCCAACACCTACCTCGCGCTCCGTGTGGCCTATTTTAACGAACTCGACAGCTACGCCATGGCCCGCGGAATGGACACAAGACAGATAATCGAAGGTATTGGGCTCGACCCTCGCATTGGCGATCACTACAACAACCCGTCGTTTGGCTACGGCGGCTATTGCCTGCCGAAAGACACCAAGCAGCTGCTCGCCAACTATTCCGAAGTCCCGCAAAACCTCATCGGGGCGGTGGTCGATGCCAACCGCACGCGCAAGGATTTTCTCGCCGAACAAATCGTCGCGCGGCAGCCGAAGGTGGTTGGTGTTTATCGGCTGGTGATGAAGGCAGGGTCCGACAATTTTCGGCAGTCATCGATCCAGGGCATCATGAAGCGAATAAAGGCTAAGGGAATCGAGGTTGTCGTGTATGAACCGGCACTGGATGAGGCAACTTTTTTCGGATCCAGAGTGGTCTCTGACCTTAGCGACTTCAAAGACCAAGCCGATGTGATTGTCGCAAACCGTCGGTCCGACGAGCTGCGCGACGTGGATGCGAAAGTTTTCACCCGCGATTTATTTGGAGCGGATTGAATCGGCACTCACTTGCTTCAAGGCCTACGACATCCGTGGTCGTATGGGCATCGATCTGGACGAGAACATCGCCTACAGCATCAGCGCTGCCTTTGCGGTGGCACTTGATGCGAAAACGGTCGTTCTCGGCCGGGATGTCAGATCGTCCTCGGAAGCGCTGGCGAATTGCGTCGCGCAGGGTTTGATTGACCAGGGGTGTAAGGTGCTTGACCTGGGGCTCTCTGGCACTGAGGAGATGTATTTTGCGACCACGCAATTCGAGGCCGATGGCGGGATTTGCGTTACTGCATCACACAACCCGATGGATTATAATGGCATGAAGATGGTGCGGGCGGGTTCGGTGCCACTTGATGCAGCCAGTGGTTTGGCGCGCATCAAAGAGCTCGCTGAAGAAAATGCATTCAAGAAACGCGCTACGTCCGGCACAATCCGTGACGTCGCCGGAGAGGCACACTCGGAATATGTTGAACGCATTTGCGAGTTTGTAGACATCGCCGCGTTGAAGCCCCTTAAGATCCTGGTGAATGCGGGACACGGCGCCGCCGGGCCGACTTTCGATGCAATCGTTGAACGACTTGCAGACCTTGGATCGCCTCTGACCTTCGAGCGCCTCTTCCACGAACCTGACGGTACATTTCCACAAGGCATTCCCAACCCGCTCCTACCAGAAAACCGACCAGCGACAGCAGACGCAGTTTGCGCCACTAGCGCTGATTTTGGCGTTGCTTGGGACGGTGATTTCGACCGCTGCTTCTTCTTTGATCACACGGGTGCCTTCATCGACGGCGAATATGTCGTCGGTCTACTCGCAGAGGCATTCCTCGCCAAAGACCCCGGCGCGACGATCATCCATGATCCGCGGATCATCTGGAACACGCAGGACCTTGTGTCAAAAGCTGGTGGGCGCGCTGTCCAAACCCGCACAGGTCACGCCTTCATCAAGCAAGCCATGCGCGATGAGAACGCCGTCTACGGCGGTGAGATGTCAGCGCATCATTATTTCCGCGACTTCGTCTACTGCGACAGTGGCATGATCCCATGGTTGCTTGTTGCTGAACTGGTTAGCAGGCACGGTCCGCTGGCGGATCTAGTCGCAGATCGAAAAGCGACATTCCCCTCCTCAGGGGAGATCAATTTCACATTGGAAGATCCCAAGGTCGCCATCATGAGGGTCCGAGCAGCATTTGAACCTGATGCAATCACCATCGACGAAATGGACGGCTTGGGCTTCGACATGGGTGATTGGCGCTTCAATCTGCGCAGTTCAAACACCGAACCGGTTGTGCGGCTGAACGTCGAGGCACGGGGCGACGCTGAGCTCGTTGCGGAGGGAGTAGATCGCGTGAAAAAGGCTTTGCTCGGGTGAAATGGCAATTGGAGCGCGCCATAACGAGAACATTTCACGAACAAAAGTCAGTTTTCATTATCTATGGCATTCACCCCAACCACCACCATCCCCGTAAAATGCCAGACCGCCGCCATCATGATCCCCATGTTGAAAGCGAACTCGTTGGCGCAGCTCTGCTTGAAGAACTCGCCTTCCAGAAACATGCAGGACCCTTTGCAGAGCTGAACGACGGGGCATGACATGCATTCCTCTCTGAAGGCAAAATGCATCGCGGTATCGAGCGCGATGGCGTCGAAGTCGGCCACATGACCGATCTTGTGTACGCCCTTCGCACCGGTGTTCTGACAGGTCATGACATTCCCGCGCAGGTCGACGGCGATGGCGTCGGGGCTGTCCATCCCGCATTTCTGGCCGAGGGCCTCGATCGGCCGCCGACGCTGGATCGAGGCGTAGAACTCGTTGATGCGCTCCCCGAGACCAAAAGCGTTTGGATCGTCGATCAGTGCCTCGAAGATCGACCGCGTCAGGCTGTTCAGCTCCGCGGGCTCGAACCGCCCTGTCCCGATGGCGGTCGCCGCGTCATAGACATTCACCACGCCCTCGAGCCCGACGAAGATGTCGGGTCCGAACTTTTCGGCGAACCAGGTCTTTAGCGCCTTGAGATCATGGTTCTCCCGCGTCAGCACTGCGTTAAAGCCAGTCCTCCCCGGCCGCTCAGTCAGCAGAGCTTCAATCCAACGCTGCCTATCCGGGTCATCGAGGGGATCAGGTCCTCGCAGATGCTGACCGGGCCCGTCATGGGAGATCGTAATGGCGATGTCATGGGCGGCAATGAAGTCCAGCTTCTCTCGGTCAAGCAGCGATCCATTCGTGATGATCGAGAAGGCTGCCGTGGGGAACCGCGCCGCCAAAGCTGGCACCAACCGCTTGATCTTGGCCCAGTAGAGGAAGGGTTCACCGCCCCAGAGCTCGATCTTTTCGGGCGCAGAGGTGGTCGCGGAAATTCGGACCAGTTGCTACGCTCTGGCAACTGACGAAGGATGAACCCTCAAGATGACGAAACAGAAGCGTTACACGGCGGAATTCAAGGCCAAGGTTGCCTTGGAAGCGATACGTGAAGAATTGACGACGGCAGAGCTGTCGAAAAAGTATGAAGTGCATCCGACTATGATCAACGCCTGGAAACGCACTGCGATTGCCAACATGGCGCGGTCGTTTGACGCCAAGCCAAAGGCGGAAGAATCGGTTTCCGAGAAAGAGGTGGAGAAACTGCACGCCAAGATCGGGCAACTGGTGGTTGAACGCGATTTTTTGGCCGATGCCTCAGCGTGTTGCTGCATGCGCTGCCCACGGACAACATGCCCATGACGCTCAGCGAGCTGGATGGGTATGTGACCGGCGTTCTGGCCTGTCCGGATGTGATTCCACCATCCGAATGGTTGCCGCATGTTTGGGGGGAAACAGGCGAAGCCGGGTTTCCCGACCAGAGGACAGCCGAAGAGACAATCGGTGCCGTCATGGCCCATTACAACTCCGTGGCCGACGCGATCACGCATTCGCTCTGGATTGAGCCTATCTATGAGGTCGATCCCAACAGCGATGAGACCCTCTGGGAACCCTGGGTCGATGGGTTTACCCGCGCGATGGGCCTCAGACCGGATACCTGGTCACACCTGCTGGATGCAGCAGATGAAGAAACGCAGGCGACGATGATCTTCATCATGGCACTGCAGGACATCTACATCGGAAAAAGCAATTTCACGGATGAAGAGATCGATGAGATCGACCGTGAAGCCCCCGACCTGATCCCGAACTGCGTGGCGACGATCCTCCACCAATCTCGCCCCGAACTCGCCGGGCAGGTCCCAGCCAACCTCCCGGGCCAACCGTTCAAAGCAGGTTGAACCGCCCCGGGTTTACCGGAGAGTCTCTGGTTCAATAGTTAGGCTGCTTTTTCGTCAGCGTTCAAGCTTGCGTAGAATGCCTCCTCTGCTTCTTGTGGCGTGATGTAACCGATGGCGCTGTGAAGGCGGGTGTTGTTATACCAGTCGACCCATTTCAGGGTTTCCCATTCGACCTGACCGACCGACTTCCAAGGGCCGAGGAACTTGATGACTTCGGTTTTGAACAGGCCGATGATGCTTTCGGCGAGGGCATTATCATAGGAATCGCCGACGCTGCCGACCGAGGTATCGATGCCGGCCTCCGCGAGCCGCTCGGTGTATCGGATCGACAGGTATTGGGCGGATTCAAGCGGTCGTCGCAACGGTTCCAAATCGGAGGTTGTGATGACAAACCGCAAACGCGCCTCGGCGCGCAGCACACGAACTAAGCTATCTTCACCAGGGCGGCCACGGGCGGCGTTACGTTCTCAGCAGGTCATATTCTGGACGCTGATCAAACAAGGCGTTTCCAGCGAAGAGGCTGGCGTGCAAGCTGGTGCGACTGCCCCAGTTGGCAGTCGTTGGTTCCGAGAGGCCGGAGGCATGCCACCATCAAAGTTTGCACATTCATCTCAGTGGCTTTCCGGCCGGTATCTTTGTTTTGCCGAACGCGAAGATATCGCGTTGTATAAAGCACAGGGTCTCGGTGTTTGCGCGATTGCACGGAAGATCGGGCGTTCTGCCTCTACCATTTCCCGGGAACTTCGTCGGAATGCAGCGACGCGTTCAGGGGGCTTTGAGTATCGCGCAACCACGGCTCAATGGCATGCGGATCGTGCGGCGCGTCGGCCCAAAGCGGCAAAACTGGCGCAAAACGACGCCTTGCGGCAATATGTTGAAGATCGGCTTTCGGGTCAGGTGTCAGCCCCAAATGGGAACATCATAGCTGGACCTGATGTGCCGTGGACGAAGAGACGGTCTGTGCGCCGACAACATCGCAGATGGGCAACTGCCTGGAGCCCGGAACAAATCGCACACCGCCTGCCACTGGACTTTCCGGATGACCCTATGATGCGCATCAGTCACGAAGCAATCTATCAGTCCCTGTTCATTCAGGGGCGTGGCGCGCTACGCCGAGAGTTGGTCGCCTGTTTGCGCTCCGGAAGAGCGTTGCGTGTCCCGCGAGCGCGGCGAAAGGGCAAAGGTAAACCATTTGTGTCCGATCAGATCATGATCAGTGAACGTCCCGCCGAAGCAGATGATCGCGCTGTCCCGGGTCATTGGGAAGATGATCTTATCCTTGGGCTGAAGAGCTCGGCGATCGGCACTCTGGTGGAACGCTCAACGCGGTTCACCCTTCTACTGCACCTACCACCGATGCCAGGTCATGGCACCGGGCCGCGCAAGAAGAACGGCCCCGCACTCGCAGGACACGGAGCTGAAGCTGTTCGAGACGCCATCACCAAATCTATTCAATCTCTCCCCAAGCATCTGTGCAAATCGCTGACGTGGGACCAAGGTGCTGAGATGGCTCGACATGAGCAATTGAAGGAACATACCGGCATCCAGGTCTTTTTCTGCGATCCGCAAAGCCCCTGGCAACGCGGCAGCAATGAGAACACCAACGGGTTATTGCGCCAGTACTTTCCCAAGGGCACAGATCTCAGCGCCCATGATGAAAGCACTCTCGATGCTGTCGCATACACCCTGAATAATCGGCCCCGAAAAACACTCGGATGGAAAACGCCCGCAGAGGCGTTGGAAGAAGTCCTAACATGAAATAAGCATCAACCGTTGCGACGACCGCTTGAATCCGCCTTGGCTGCCACGATCACTGTGATGGATCAATTTGTCAGCCTCAGACGGCGCCCTCTGGCAGATGGCCTAGTTCAGGGCATCCAAGACGAAACCAGTCGTCATCGAGGTCGAGACGCGCCAGCCAACGATCTTGCGGGCGAAGACGTCGATGATGAAAGCCACGTAGACCATTCCTTGCCAGCTGGAAACATAGGTGAAGTCGCTGACCCAAAGCTGGTTCGGCATGTCCGCCACGAAGGCTCGGTTTACCTTATCGTCCGGGCAAGGTTGTGCCGTATCGGGGTTGGTGGTGATCACCTTCTTGCCCCGCACAACGCCTTGTAATCCCATGACCTGCATCAACCTCTCCACCGTGCAGCGGGCGATATCATGGCCGCTGCGGCGTAGCTGGTGCCAGACCTTGCGCGCGCCATATCGTCCCCCGCTGCCCTCGAAGGCCTGCTTGATCGCAGCCATGTCCAGCTGATCCTGCCTGGCCCGGTCCGATGCCAGATCCGGATCACGCTCCACGGCCTTGAAGGCGTAATAAGTCGATGGTGCGATCCCCAGAACCCGGCAGATCGGCCCGACACCATGGACACAACGGCGATCATCAATGAACGCGATCATTTGCGGAATGGGCGGTCGAGCTCCGCCGCTGCGAAATATGCGCTGGCCTTCTTCAGGATCTCATTGGCCTGGCGCAGTTCACGGACCTCACGCTCAAGTTCCTTGATCCGATCCTTCTCGGCACTTGTCAGACCGGCCCGCTGCCCGGCATCGCGTTCGGCCTGCTGACACCAGACCCGCAGACTGTCCGGCGAACAGCCAAGCTTCGGCGCGATGGCCTTATAGGCGGCCGTATCGCTGGAATAATCGGCACGGTTCTCTCGAAACATCCGAACACCGCGTTCGCGAAGCTCGGCCGGATAGGCGGGGGTGAATCTCTGCTTTGTCATAGGGCTCATCCTTTGAGTGTTTTACTCTCCGGTAAACCCGGGGCGGTTCAGGTCCGCGACCCGGCCGCAACGATCCATGTTCCTGCGGTTCGGGCCGCAAATACAAGCACTGTTGCGGCCGCAACTGAAAGCCACGGGTCAACGTCATGGGCGCCACCCACACAGACGCGCGCCAATCTCATTATGGGCGAGGATCTGGGCTTTGGTGTTTTCCGACAACACGTCGGCGCGCGCAGGGCGAATTGGCTGAGCCCAATCGCAATCCTCATGCAGGAAACGCCGATCAATCCCGCATCCAGCGGTCAAGGCGGCGATCGAGATCATCAGGATCAGAGGTTTCAACTTCATGACGGATATCCCTCGAAGTGGTGAGCCCGCGAATGCTGGCCTCGGCGCGACGGATCGCATAGGCGGCCTTGCCTGCCGCCCTGCCCCGACGCCACATGATTGCCAGCGCCGCGATCAACGCCAGACCGAGGCTGAACCAAAGAGCCACCCGTCGCGACAGCCCCGCCAGCATGCTGGTGATCAACCCCATCATGTTCACATCGTCCTTCCGCGACGGTGATCCTCAATCCGGGCATGGCGGGCATGCACGGCGCAAATGATCACAACGACGAAGCAAAGCAGGCCAATCCATGGCGCCAGTCCTGACAGCCGATCGTTCAAACTGAGCAGATCGATAAACCGCGCCACACCGTCCTGCGCTGCTTCGGCGTCTGGCAGGATCGGTGCGGCCTGGGCTGTCACGGTTCCAACGACACCAAAAAGCCCGACACCGATCTGGGCGTCACTGGCAGCAACAATGCGACTACGCTTTGGCATGCCGGCTGCACGCTCCGGCGCGACAGGTCGCGGCTCTGCTGCTACCAGGGCCTCTTCCAGAGCAACATCGATGATCGGGACCAGCGGCAATGCATGATCATCTCGGAAGGCCAGGATCGCGCCCCGCGTTCGTGGTCCGAGCAGGCCGTCGGCAACGCCAACCTCATGATAACCGAGGTCCTTCAAACGCTTCTGCACCTGGCGCACGGACAGGCGCGTAGCCGGCGATACGTGTCCTGCTCGACGAATTCCAAGCAGCTTCGATACAGGATAGCGCCTGACATTGACCGCATCCCCCTGGTTGCCGCCCAGCCCCCAGACCCAGCCGCCTTCGATCCGATCGACAAAGAAGACGTGACCCTGCCAACTGGACGATCCACGCGGGATAATGCCAATGTCGCCGGGTTGCGAATCAGCGATGTCGACCGGCACGCCCCAATCCAGATAAGAGCGCGCGGTCAGTTTGCGCGTCGAGCGGATCCCGGCCTGTTCCAGGCAGTGGCCGACAAAGGCGGCACACCAGGCCACGCTGTCATGTTCCACCCAATCGTGGCCCACAGAGGCGTACATCTCCATGATGACTGGGTTGTTCTCCGGGCCCGGGCCTTCTGTGGTGCCGATATAGGTCTGTGCAATCTCATAGGGGGTCATGTGGTGGTCCTTCCGCATGCAAAAAGCCGCCCCAAAGGGCGGCCATGTGATCTGTGATGATTTTGGTAAAGTGTGCCTGCGCGGGATGGGTTTACGTTTTCACGTCGGTTTTACCGCCCACCTGCCTTTTGGCTTGGTAAACCCAGTCATCCACAGCAGATGCCGCAGATGGCCCAATGCCGATCAGACCGGCCAATTGCACCTCGAAGAGTCCACTGACGTTTTCGGGATCGGCCCATGATCCGCCATGCGCCAAGACCATGGCGCGAATGGCACCCACAGGTTCAGGTGAGTGCATCACCTCTGCCAGGATGTCTGCGATATCCGTCATTGGGGGCACCTCTGTCCACAGGCTCATGGCAGTCCACATGGGCTTGATCTCATCCGCATCAAGAGGCCGCTGCCCAATGATCAAAATCATAGCCCTTCCTCAGCGTTTTCGGTCAGGTGCGCTGTCGGAGAACCGCTCGAGGAGGAATTCGTAGAGCCGGTCGATCTTGCCCTCGATGCCGTCGAAGCGTTTGACGATGGCGGGTTGGTCAATCTTGGCGACCTCGATTTCGAGGGCGACCACCCGGCCGCGGATGTCGTGGACATCCTCCTTGATACGCTCGATATCCTGCTCGGTGCTGTGGCTTGCAGGACGGATCACCTGCCACAGCTTGACGATGGCCAGCAAGGCGCCGGCGACACCGCCCAGCCCGATAATGAAGTAGACGAGTGACGGAATGGTGGCGACCCAATCTTGCTGCATGACGATGCCTCTGTGTCAGTTCAAAATGGCCCGGTTGCGTCCGGGTCAGCATTTGGAGGTGTCCGATCTGGCGCAACAGGAGCCACATCATCTTCCCGCGCATCGGCGCCGGCGCCCTGCTGGGGCTGCTTGAGCTCGAGCGCGGTCACAAAGCCACCCGCGCGGGTATAGCTGTGGGTCACCGTCTCGATGCGATAGGCGCCATCCACCCCGGGCCGGGTGCCGGTGACAAGACAGAGCCCGTCAGGGATGGCGCGGGTATTGCCTTCGATGGTGACCGTGCCCTCACCGGCATCGCGCTCACTGGTGGCCTTGTCACTGTCGGTCTGCTGATCGGTTTCGAGCAACCAGGGCTTGGCAAAGCGCGCAGCATGGAGCGCCCGGACGTCGAGACCGACGGGCTTGTCGAGATACCGCCAGTCGGCGGCGATCATGTCATACCAGCGGCCGCGGGTGATATTGAACTGCGGCCGTCCCAGCTGCGGGGCAATGTCCCAACTGTGCAGGGTGTCGCCCCAGCGGGCCAGAACAAAGGCCTGATAATTGCCATTGCGCTTGGAGAGGATGGCGCGGTCGCCCACGATCCTGAAGTTGCCACCGACCTCTCGGGCCAGACGCTCGCCGATGGCCACGAAGCTTTCATCACTGGCGGCAAAGTAAACGCGGCGCAGCAGGCGCAGGTCCGGGTCGACCTCGACGGTCGGGATGCCGGCAAAGGCCGCGGCATCGCGCAGGATGGTCTCGATGGGCGCATTGTCCCAGTGGCGCTGTTGGCCCTCCTTAGCGGGTCCTGTGGTGTCCATCCCCTTGGCCGAGATCATGATCCGCCGGCCACCGCCGCGGCTGCCCGAGGATTTGACCTCATCCACGGTGCCGCGAAAGACCACGCGCATCCCCTCGTCCTCCCAGCCAAGTGCGATCTCTACGGCCGCGCCTTTCCGAGGCAGCACGATCCGGGCGTCGGTGTCGTCGATTTCAAGCTCGGCGCTGTCGGTATGGGTGCCCACCTTGTCGGAGACCCGCAGGCCGATCAGCACCGGCAGCAGGATGGTGGTGATATTGGTGCCGGCCACCGTCACGTTGAACACCGCACGCTTGCCCATGATGATCCTTTCCTACCAGAGCGTGATCGGGTCCAGGACCTGCTGCGCCCGTGGGATTGGAATGGGCATCTCAAAGGTGACGCCCACCGGCAGGGTCTGGCCGTACTCAGCCAGGCCGGGGTTGATGTAGTAAATCTCCTCGACCAGCCTCGGCATCTGCCGGTGGAACCGGCGCCAGACGATCAGGGAGACGGTCAAGCTGTCGCCTTCGACGGTCACGGTTTCGGTCATGGTGGTCATCGGGTTGCCCAGAGGAATATGTCCGCCAGCAGCGAGAAGAAGCTGCCCGAGGATGGCGCATCGCAGCGTTTGACGGTGATATCGACATCAATCACCTTGCCGACGCCTTTCGGGTCGAGATAGGTGGCGCGTTCTTTCACATCGAGAATGACCACCCAGCCCATCACGGCGCCGTCTCCACGCATCAGGTATTGCGGCCGGCCCGAGGCCCGGGCCTGATAGAGTGTCTGCAAATGGCCAAGCCCGCCGAACGTTTCGGGATAGAGCTTGGCCTTGATGCCCCAGCTTTCCGGGCCCTCCCCCACGAACTCCAAAGGTGGACGGACCCCGAGGACCGGCTTTTCGGCAAAGCCTGCCGTGTGGTCATGGCCATAGGTGTTCGTGTTGAAGGGGATCACCTCGAACTGCACCGGGCCCAGCATCATCAGCATCACGCAAACCTCATGCTTGTATCCGCGAACACGCCCCGGAAGGTCTCACGCACCTGATCGCGCATTGCCGCAGTGATCGCTTGCGAGAGCGCCGCGGGGTCGACCCGCTCGGTTGTCGTGATCGAGGGGCTCACGGTGATTTGGCCGACATGGACCTGGATGGTGACATCCTTCTGTTCACTGGGTGCGGCGCTTGCCTCATCCGGCGAGGTTTGTGTTGCCGGCTGCAGGTCAGGAGTGTCGGGCGCAAATGGGACAGCCGCCTGAGTCTCCGGCATGTCTGCCGCGCCCGGTTTGACAACCCTTTGCGTCGGCACGATCAGCTGCGGACCAGCACCCTGCGTGGATGCAGCCACCGCCGGGATTTGACTGATGGCGCGCACCAGTCCTGCCACCGCCTCAAACGTATTCACAAAGCCCGCGCGCGACGGGGTGATCAGTTCTGGACCTTGTTCACCGACCAGATAAGTGCCCTTCCGGTCAATGGGGCCACCTTTTGCACGGGCGCCATCCACATCGGGTGTGGCAGGAGCCGGTGTGCTTGCCCCTTGATCCGCAGCGCGGAGTTCAGCCCGCAACTGTTTCACCCGGTCCAGCGCCCGGTCGATCGAGGCAGTGCTGATTTCTGGCTCGGCTTCGGTTTCCCCGAGGACACGAAGCGCCTCGGTGACCTCGTTCGCGCGCTGCCGACCGGTTTCTAGATCAACCTCGACGGCAGCCAATTCCTCCTGCAATTGCCGTAGGTCGCGCTGTAGCGGCACGGCGAGAGTATCGCCCATCGGGCCGTTCTGATCGATCTGATCGATCTGCGCCTGTACGCTGGCCATTTCCTCGCGGAGCTGACCCGCGTAATCGGACAGGTCGTTGAGGTGTTCCGGCGTCGGGAGGTCGCCCGCCTCGCGCGCCGCCATCAGCGTTTTCGCGGCAGCCCGCTGGTCACCATCAAGGGCCCCGAGCTCAGCTTGCGAAGGCGGCGGTGCGGCCGGCAGGGTTGCTGGTTCTGTTGCTGGTCCAGCTGCCGGCCCTGCCGCCTCTTCCTCGCCCATCATCCATTTCAGCCAGCGCGGCGGCTCGCCGAAGGTTATCAGGCTCGACAGATCGATGCTGCCGATCGCGTCAATGATGCGCCCCGGGATACCACCGACCCACGCGATAAAAGCGTTGAACCGCTCGGTGGCTCCGTCCCAGATCGACTGGATGATGTCACAGCCCGCCGCGACAAGATCGGCACCCACTTTGGCCAGCCCAGCCGGGATGCCCGCAAACCAGTCGATGATGTTCTGGGTCACCTCCCGCGCGCGCTCGGTGATCTGTGCAATGTCCTCCTCGGAGAGCGTCTCCTTGGTGAACACCGTCGAGAGCATTTCACGGACGCCGGACAGCTTTTCGGAGACCCAGTCCCACGCTTTACCAAACCCATCGGTTAGCGGGGTCAGGACAGACAGCTTTTCGCCAAGCCAATCGAGCTGCGGGCGAAGCCTGTCCGCAATGGCCTGGCCCACACCAGACAGGATTGCTTTGATTCGATCCCAATATTTCCAGATGGTCACCCCAGCTGCAGCCACGGCAGCGGCAGTCACCGCAAACGCGCCCCAGACCGGGGCCGAGATCGTTGCCACGGCTGCACCGATGGCTGCAATCCCGGAGGACAACGCGCCAACACCCGGGAAAGCCAGCGCAATGCCACTCAGCCCGGCACGCAGCCGCCCCAGCGTACCCAACGGCCGTCCGGACATCGCAGCCAGCGCAGATTGTAGCCCGATCATGTTGGTGGCCGCCGCGCGCGCCCCGATCGCAGCCCGGCCGATGGTGTTGTATCCCGCCGCGATCAGCGACAAGACGCCACCGCGTCCCAGAAGCCCGGCGAAGCGCAGACCGGCCATCGTCGCCTTGAACCCGATCACAGCTGCGGTCGCAGCCACCACGGCCAATGTGACATTGGGATACGCCCCGGCCAGGTCAGCCAGCTTTGTCAAAAGCGGCGCAATCGTCTCGCCCAACCGCGTCAGCGCCGGAATCAGGGCATTGCCAATATTGACCTTGAGCTCAAACAGCCGGTTCGACAGCGTCTGCATATTGGACTGGAACGTGTTGTTCCGCGCCTCGAACTCCGCAAAGGAAGACCCAGCATAGTTTGCCTCATCGGCCACCATGCCGAGCGTGTCCTGCACAAGGTCCAGATTGGTCAGTAGAGGCCCGAGCGCACGGGCCTCGTTGCCAAAGAGCTGACTGGAAATGGCCGCCTGCTGTTCCTTCGGCAGCTGGCTGATCCGCCGTAGGACGTCGATCGTGGTCCCGACCGCATCCTCCTGCATCTTCTTGGCCACCGCTTCCGCGTCGAGCCCCAGCTCCTTGAAGGCCCCGCGCTGGGATTTTGTCGCTGCCGTGCCCTTGGTGAGGGCCGCGCCCATATTGCGGAACGATGTCGCCGCCACATCGGACTGTGCCCCCGCTGCCAGCATCGCCGAGGCAAAGGCCGAGGTCTGCTCGGCGGTGAAGCCGAACATCGTCGCCTGCGCACCAACCCGCGAGACAACGTCGAGGATATCCGCAGCACTCGAGGCTTGGCTGTTCGACAGGTGGTTCATCGCATCCGCCAGCGACACCGTCTCGTCGATGGTTAGACCCAGCGCGGTCATCAGGTTGGCCATCGACCCGCCTGCCTGCGCGGCGCTGATGTCAAAGGCCACACCGATTTTGGACGCCGCCTCTGTAAAGCGGATCAGGTCATCGCCTGCGATGCCTGCCTGACCCGCCGCAGCCGCGATCTCCGCAAGCCCGGTCACCGCGATGGGGATGTCCCGCGAGAGATTGAACAGATCCTGCTGGAACTGCTGGAACGCCTCAGGGGTCGGGAAGTCGACGACCTTGCGGACATCGGCCATCGCGCTTTCCAACTCCGCCGCAGCCTCAACCGGGCCACCGATGGCCTGCTTGAGCGCATAGAAACCCGCAACCGCATCGACCAGACCACCCCGGGCGTGCTCCAGCGCGCGGTTGTTACGGGTCACCGCCGCATTCAGCCGGTCGCCAAAGGTGATGGGCTGGCCGTTGGCTTCCTGCACAGTGTTGGAGATGCCGGCCAGCGCATTGGCCGCGCGCCGTGCGGGGCTGGTCACCTTGTCGAGCAGCTCGATGACGAGCTGGGATGTGAGCTGTGTCATGGATCATGCCTTCAGGCGCGCGCGGAACAAGTGCCCCAGCGTTGCGTCATCTTCTTTTCGCATCACGCCCAAGACGCCTTGCCTCGGCGTGCCACAGCACGACGTCTGACCAGTCCATGTCGTCAAAGGCCGTGATGGGTGTGTTCAGCCAATGGGCTGTTTCCGCTATGACGGCACGCCACTGCCGCGCCCCTTGGCCTGCGGGAAAAAATCCGCGATCACCTCGGAGATCGTGGTGAAGTCGTCAGCATCGAGCTCTTCTATCGCATCGACCGGCAAACCCGTCAGAGTGGCAGCCAGGACAATGCCCTGATCCAATGGGTCTGTCACACCGTCCAGTGCGGTGTTCATGCGTTTCAGGTCTTTGACCTTGGGTTTGGTGATGCGGAGCTCGGTGATCTCCCGGCCCTCGAACGTCACCGGTGAAACAAGCGGAACTGTTTTAAATTTAGCTTCAGTCATGGTTCACTCAGAATCCATTGGGGATGCGCAGGATCGCGCGCTCATCTGCATTCTGGGAGATGCCATTCACCCGCCAGTCGGTGGTGAAGAAGTCCCAGTAGTATTTCTCGGCGCCCTCGAAGTAGAGTTCGTAATGCAGGATTTCGCTGATGGCGTAATCAAAGCCCTGCATCTCGCCGCGCTGGAAGGCCTCCGGGTTGGCCGTGCCCAGACGCCCCTCGATCACCGCCTTGGCCTCGATGGCCACGCCATTGCGCTTGTCGCGCACCGAGCCATAGGCGGTGTATTTCTTGCGCGCGGTGGCGCCCAAGCCAAACTGCACCAGCACATCCGGGTCCCATCCCGCCAGTTTGAAGCTGGCTTCGAGTTTCTGGATGCCGAGCGCCACCTCGATCTGCACGCGCGAGCCGCCGGGATTGTGGTCCTGGGTGATTTCCTGCAGGTTCGGCAGTT
The DNA here is from genome assembly GCF_900182725.1 of Thalassovita litoralis. Lineage (GTDB taxonomy): Bacteria > Pseudomonadota > Alphaproteobacteria > Rhodobacterales > Rhodobacteraceae > Thalassobius > Thalassobius litoralis. Next base: position 91,287 of record NZ_FXTO01000008.1, on the reverse strand, counting down.
GCAACTCGGTCAGCGTCAGGTGCTTCGAGGCCGAAGGGTCCTCGTCACCGCAAAACAGGTTTGCGGCCTCCATGATGTAGATATTGCTCATCAGAGCGTCTCCTGGATTTTGGGCAGGTCACCCAGTCCTTGATGCGGTGGGTTCAGCCGGTGATCGTGCCGACCTGCGCCAGCAGATCGTCAAGCAGCGCATCCAGCGCCGGGCGGTAGCGGGCGGATTGGACGCCGAGATACCTCAGCACCGGAGCCTCCTCGGCCGCGAAGGTGACGGTGAAGCGTCCCTGCCGCAGTTCCTCGGGGCTGTTCTGATCGCGTGTGAACTTGATCTCGAAGCCCAGTATGTCGCCATCGGCCTTGAGGTTGCGCAGGCCGGTTTCCATTGTGTTTAGAATCGCCTGAATGGTCTGGCCGGTGATGTTGAACCGCCCGAGATAAAACCGCAGGGTGCGCAGCAACATCAGGTGGATGAAGTCGCGCCCTCGGGTGACGTTATAGAACCGCCAGAGATCATCCTCGCCTGCGTTATCCGTGCCCACGAAGATATAGCCGCCCTGACCGATGGCGCTTTCCACCCCCATCTCACCGCGCAGGAGCACGCCGATATTGGCCGCCAGCAGGCGCTGGCCTTCGGTCGCACCGTCGGTGAGCGAGAAATTGATCGGACGCGACGGTCCCACGATGCCCTGCACCGGCTGGTTGGCCCAGCTGTGGAAGGGGCGGCCCTGCTTTTCGTGATCTCGGCGCACACCGATGCCGATCACGGCCGGAGAGAGCGGCTGGACCACGGTGGCGCCGTCGTCGAGCACCTTGACCGCCGGGTCGACCGGGATGATCCGGTCAGAGCTGATGGTCTCCCGCCAGTCAATTGCATCCTGCTCGGTTGTTGCCGGGCCGTCCACGACCGCGTGGGCCAGGAGCTTCGCGCAGATCGCCGGCAGGGCTGCGCAGACTGCGTTGGCGTCGGGCGCGGTGCGCTGCGAGGTGAAGCCCGGGGCGCACAGGAGACGCGGGATCACACCCAGCTCAGGGCCCGCGTTGACCAGCGCGCTCAGACCGGTCGACACGCCGTCGCCGACGACGTTCGCGAGCGTCGCATCGACGTCCGCGCCTTCTTCGACCCGGACCACGACCACCTTCGCTGCGACTTGGAACTCGCCCAGCTGGGTGTTGATCAGGGTGACGGCGTCCTGCAGCGTGCCGGTCGCGCCGAGCGCCGTCAGCTTCGTGACGTCGTCGGAATACATGAACACCGGCCTGTCCACAGGGAACACGCCCGCATCGGCGTCAGGTGCGGTGCCAACAATGCCCACAATGGACATATCACTCCACACAGGGGGGCGCGGCTCAGTGTCGATCCGCGTGATCGAAATCCCGAAGGTCGGGTCAGACATGGGAACTGTCTCCTTGCAAAAAAGAAACCCCCGTCAGCCAAGCTGCGGGGGTATTAAGGGTGTCGTAACGTACTGCCGAGAGTGTCAGAACGTCAGCGCTGGGGTTGTGATATCGAGATCGGCCCTGGCCTCAGATTGGATCAGAACCTCGAGAACCAGCGCGGGGCCAGCGGAGGCGGATGGTTCGCCAAAGAATTTCATCGAGCGGACAAACCCGCCCGCGCCATCCGCGACGATGTCACTGACCTGCACATCGCGCACCTGATCGAGAGCGATCTTCTGCGAGACCGTGGTGATGGTCGATTTTGCCATGGCGCCTCCTACGGCCAATGCCGGTCGTCGTCATAATCGGTGGGCAGCGGGTCCATCGCCTCAAGATCGTCAGACGCCGCACGGATCGCGGAAACCCGCGCCCAGATCGCCTCGCCGTCCTCCCATGCCGCGTGATCATCTGCGGTCCAATGGGTCTCGCCCCTCTTCGCAAGTTGCGCGGCTTGAGCCAGCAGGTTGCGCTGTTTCCATTCCGGCACGATGGCAAGGATGCGCCGGTTGGCCTCTGCCTTGATGCCCCGGATGAGATCGGCATCGCTGGCCCGCTCCAGCACCGGACGGTCGATCACCCTGTCACCCTCCAGCACCCATCTGCGGCCAGCCGCGACATGGCCTGTGGGCATGGCAGTCTCCACCGTGACCTCGTAGATGCCAAAGGCGCGCTTTTGCTCTGCGCTCATTGGCTTCAGCGGATGCTGGACGCCGTCGGCGTCGGTGACAAAGCGGCCCGTGAACGGTTTTGGACTGCCGTCGATGATCACTGCGTGGGTCATGCGAATACGCCCTCCCCGTGGATGCGGATTTTGGCGTAATAAAGCCGGCCACTCAAAGAGGTTACGCTGGGGTCCTGATCTCGGAATTGCAGAATTACTCTCAGGTTGTCCCCATAGATGTCGGCCGGTGTAGGCAGGGGCGCTAGCCCCCATAGATCAGAGGGGCCGCCAAAGGTGATCGTGTAAATCTGACCCGACGAGACGTTGTACTGGTATTCGGTCGCAAAATCGGTGGCGGTGAATAGCCACGCAAGCACCTCAGTCACATTCGAACTGGTCGACATGAACTGCATTTGCAGCTCTACCCCCAAGATCGTGGCATTTTCGGGGACGTCCACACTGGAAAACCCATAACCGTCAAAATAGCAGTTGCCAGTTGAATACGCAGCTGTGCTGGATACGTGGGAATAGGACGCATCCTCAACAAACGCATTCGGCTCGTTGACCCAATGCGAAGATATGTCTTCAAACGTGCTCGGCAGGCGCCACGCGGTGGTGAAGGGAAGAGGCTCTGGCGGGAGGACTTTTGACCCCGCCACAAAGGGCGTTGGGTGGCCGGGGATAATCATACCAGATTGCCCTCCCTGACATGGCTGACGATGATCTGCGTGGGTGTCACCGCAAAGAGCGACAGCAGGATGTAGCTGGCGCTGTCCACCGCCTCATCTGGCAGGTTGCCCCTGTAATAGCTGCCGAAGGAAACCGTCCGGTTTGTGCTGGTGGTCCCGCTGACCAGCACGGTACGACAGGTGCCGGGGATCACGTCCACCGGATTGTTCAGCGTGCGATTGCCGGGCAAAGCCCAGGAGGCATTGATGAAGCTGGCCCAATCCGGGGTCCAGTTAGTGGCGCCGCTTGGATAGATCAGACCGGAGGCGCTGCGCACCCGACGGGTGGTCAGCATCAACAGCTGGTCGGTCAGCGCCTGGACCTGCGCGTCTGACGCTTCCGGCGCCCCCGCGGCATCCAAAGCCGCCTGCAGGCCTGTGACCTCTGCGATGGCATGGCTGTGGCTGCTGGCGGCCTTGCCATCCAGCGCCGTTTGCAGTCCCGTCACGTGACTGATCGCATGGGTATGCGAGGCGGCCGCTTTGCCGTCGAGCGCCGTCTGCAGACCGGTCACGTCGCCGATCGCATGGCCGTGGCTGGTGGCGGCTTTGCCGTCCAGGGCATTTTGCAGGTTGGTGATCGCGCTGATCGCGTGGGTATGGGCGGCTTCTGCCTTGCCGTTCAGCTCGGCCTGCAGGTTGGCGATATCGGCGATGGCATGGCCATGGGAGGTTGCGGCCTTGCCATCGAGCGCGGCTTGCAGGTTCGAGACCTGCGCAATGCCATGGCCATGGGTGCTGGCGGCTTTGCCCGCCAGCAGTTCCGTCAGGCTGGGAATATCCCCAACACCAAGAGCCACAGCGCCGGTCTGACCATTGACCGAGGAGACCGGGCCTGCGTTGAGAATGCTTTGCGCCGCCAGAGCTGCGGTCGCCGCATCTTCCGCCGCCTGCTGCGCCAGGCTCAGGGCCGCGGTGACATCCACCGCCGCCGCGATCAGCGAGGTGGCCAGACCCGCGCTGGCCGAGATCACCCAATCGGCATGGGCCGCCGCACCGATGGCGCCATTCACCGCCACCACCTCACCGGCCAACCCACCGCTCACACGGGCATAGCCCGCCACCCGCATCACTGCCCAATCCGCAACAGCGCCGCCTGCGCGGGTCACCACCACATAGGGCGTGGGGGCAAACAGCGCCCGGGCCGGCGTGTCGGTGATCTCGAACGTGGTTTGCAGCCCCGGCGTCAGCGTGAGCTCTGTCGCCGATGTCGCCACCAGAAACCCGTTCTCCGCCGCGGCAGAGGCGGTCGCCAGCGCCGGGCCCAAAACCTCGTTCACCCGGGAAAGACCAAGCTCCACCAACCGGTCGGTCGCCTCGTTGACACGGGCCAGTTGGCTGTCCAGGTCAGACAGGCTTTCCGCAATCAGCCGGTAGCGCCGGTTGAAAAAATCCCGGTCGAGCTCCTGATTGTCCCGGACCCGCAGGTCTTCAAACCGCAGCATAGCGTCACTCCTTATTCATCGGCTCAGACGATGCGATTGCCTCCGGGCACTCGGCCTTGAGGTCGTCAAAGACTTTGGCCTTGAGCGTGTAGCGCGGGCCCGGACGGAACCGTGCCCCGGCATGCTCAAGGGGACGGTTCACCGTCACCCGGTAATGGGTGGGTTTGGAAGCCATCAGGCTCTCCTTTCAGATGTTAGCTCTGGGCGTATTCGATCAGCTCACCCACGAGAAACGGCAGGGCCGCACTTACCGTGGAGCCGACAATCTTGACGGCGTAATCGCTGACCGAGGGCACGTTGAAGATCGAGGTCCGGCGGGTCGTGCCATCGGCAAGGATCACATCCTCCACCACATCCGCCGCCTCGCTCCCCTCCAGCGCCTCCCCGGTCAGCAGCGTGACCGTGCAATCGTGATTGGTCTCATCGAAGTGCTGCAGGTCCGTGACAATCTTGACGCTGGTACTCGGCGAGCCCAGAGAGCGCGCCTCAGACACCCATGTGAACGCCGTCTTGGGACGCGACACGACCGATTGCGAGCCCGTCAGCCCAAAGCCCGGCATCAGGTCCGTGGTCCCCGTCAGCGTCATACGCACCGGCAGGATCGCCGGAAGCCCCGACAGGTCCGGGCCATTCGCCTCCCCATCCAGCGCCACCCAGGCCCCGTTCACCTGCACCTCCACATCCAGGCGGCAGGCCGGGGGTGTCACCCCAGGATGCAGCACATCAATGTCAAGGATACCTCCCGCCAATTGCAGCGCTGTCAGCTCGACCGAAAGACGGGGGCGCTCGAACTTGGCAAAGTAAAGCCGCATCTTCAGGTCATCGACAAGATTGCCGGCAAAGAATGCCCCGTCTGTGGAGACGAAGAAGGTCCCCTGCACAACGCCATTGTCGGTATTCGACATGGCCACGTAGTGATCCCCCGTGGTGATCAGCACCAGCGCGTAGCGCCGTCCCGCGGTCAGGAAGGTCGGTGTGATCGGCAGCCGGGTTTCCACCAAAGAGGGCAGTCCTGCTTCCGTCGACAGCGCACCTACCTGAATGTCCTCAACCGGCAGGCTCGTGCGGGACAGGACACGGGTCAGGTCCGGCATGCCGAAAGCGGTCTCGGTGACCAGCACCGTCACATCCCCCGTACCCGCCTTGCGCGAGAAGTAGAGCCCCACCTGGCTCAGCCAGCCATCCTGGCTGTTCAGGAAGGTCTGCGCCACCTGCTGGCCGTTCAGCGTCGCCGTGGTTGTGACCCGGTCCCAGTATGGCTCCTCATAGGTGTCGATCCAGAACCGGCGCACCCGGATCCAATGCACATTGCCATTGGGAACCCGCGCCCCGTTGGGCATCCGGTCCGGCACCCCGTTGGTGACCTCCCAGGTCTCCCCGTCAATGCGGAACACGTTTTCCGCCTGATCATAGGTGCCCTGCCGCCACCAGCGGCTGTTGGTGCAGACCTGCTGGCTTTCGCCATAGCGCAGACGGGTCCGCGCCCGGGTGAGCTGTCGAAGCTCGGTGGTCTCAAAGGTGTATTGCGCCATCCGCGTCTCGGAGGCGTAGCCCGTCAGGTCCAGCCGGAGCGCATGCGCATAGCTGGGCAGGACAAAGCCGGTCTCGGCCCGAATATAGACATTGTTGGGATTGAGCAGCGCCAGCGCGGATGTCTGCGCGCCCGCGCTTGGAAAGCGGATGCCTTCCTCGACCACCGCGTCGAACTCCGGATGCGCCGTGTTCGAGCCCTCGGCGGTCAGGAAGTGATGGGTGCCATAGTAGATATAGGCCCCCGGGGCATAGACCTCATCACGCAGCTCGTCGAGCTGTTCGGTCAGCGCCACGATCTCCGCCTTTGTGGCATAGCCTGCCAGACGGTCGGCCAGTGCAGACAAATCCGTGCGCAGCGTGTCCACCTGACCGCTGATCTGGCCCCGCCACTGTTCCAGCGCGGTGGTCCGTCCGGCAAGGTTGCGCAGGTTGGGCAGCTGCGTGGGCTGCCATTGTTCGATCGAGACGATCCCGGTGGTGTCCAGCAGCACATAGGCGATCACCGTGACATTGGCATCGGTGGGCGGATAGCTGGGATCGGGGCCTTCGGTCCCGGCCACAGTCGAGACCTCGGCGCGGCGCAGGTGTTCCATGGCCACCGATTGCGGCTCGGTTGTCCCGGTCTGCGCATCGATCAGAAAGTCCCGCGGCTGGATGTCGGTCTCCACCTCTTGTCCAAACGTAACGATGGCCACCCGCTTGCGGGTCACCAGCGGCAGGACGTTGAAGAGATCGACCACGATATCCTCATTGCGGGCATAGACCGCGCCCCCGGCATAGAGCCGGCCTGAGGACAGGGTGACTTCGGTGGCGGCGGTCTTGCTGGCGGAAAAGCCGCAATAGGCTTTGCCGGCCTCGATCGCGTCTTTGACGATGTGATCCAGCGCGGCGCGGGTAAACTCCTGCGCACTGTTGAGATCGGCTGATTGCAGTTCCTGCCGGTCACGGTAGATGACTGTGCTTTCCATATCTTACACCTCTATGAATGTGCCGATCTTGAGGGCGCCCAGGGCGCGGCGATCGCCGGCGCGGGGCAGCCGGTAGGTTTTGGAATTGATCAGGACCTTGTCCCGCAGCGACTTGGAGACCATCACGGCCTCGCGTGCGTCGGCGATCGGCTCCCTGATGGCCGCCACCATGTAGCCATTGACGAAGGCGCCGGCGGTACGGGGATGGCGCCGGCCTTTGATCCGTGTCAGCACTTCGGCGTGATAGGCCGGCATGCCCAGCCGGGTATGGCCGAGATGGGTCGAGCGCCACTGCGTGTCTGGCACCCTGTCGGGGTCATGGATGTGCCAGCGGGAATAGAGATACCGCCAGGCGATGGTCTCGGGCAGATGCCCACCCAGCACACGCTGCCCTGTGGCGCTTGGGAACACGGATGTTGCTTGCGCGGGGTGCGCCTCAGCGATGCTTTGCGGCCGGACGTCGATCAGCTCCCCCTCGGGCAGCACTGTGGTGTATTGCTCCCGCCCGAGCCTGTAGCTGTAGCTGGCATCGCGGGGGATGCGGAGGACCCGGCGGCGCACGCTCTGATCGTCGATCAGGAATGCGCGGGCTTTGGGGGTGGCATCCAGATGGATGGCGGCCGTGGGCTTGGGGCCGAGGATCACTTCGTCAAAGGCCATCGCGTTGGCGCTGCCAACGCGTTCTGGCGTGACGGATCGGAAGGTGAGCGATGTCTCAACCCCTCGGTCATAGAGCGTGGCCGTCCGGATATAGCGGGTGCCTTTCAGCGAGACCGGATTGACCGGGCCGAGCCCCGTGGTGCCCAGGCCGCGCTTGCAGGACAGGAACAGGCCAAAGCGCCCGGTGATCCCACGGGCCACAAAGGGATAGACCCTGAGCTGAGCGAAGCGATCGAGATAGGCTGTGCGGTCTTCCTCTGTCAGCGCCCGGGTCATATAGGTGGTGGCCGGCGGCACGACAAAGCGCCGCGCCTCGGCCCCCATCACCGCCAGCGCCTGAGCGATGGCCGTTTGCGTGCCCTTGATCGCGTGGAACGGCAGGGACCGGGCCGTTTGGGCCCGTTTCTGATCCTCGGGCCAGTTTTGTTTCCACAGGTCCACCGACAGGCCCCAGGCCAGCCACGGCAAATGTGTGGCCGGTATCGCGTAGGGCTTGACCAGATCACGCAGCCCGTCGCGAAGCTCGGACGCGCGGGAGCCGGTGAGATCAGCGGCCTCCTCAAAGGCGGTCCGGTTGTCCGGAAGCAGCGTTTCTTGTGCCATCGCAGCTGTCCTATTCGTCACGCAAGGCCGCAACCTTCACCGTGATCGCGTCGATGGCGTAGACCTCGGTCGGGCCCAATACGATGTCTTCAGCGGGGGATGTGAGGGCGACCGAATGGATGCCTTCTTGGTGCAGCTTTGAGAAGAGCGCCGAGCGGCGCAGGTTCATGCCGAGCATGCGGTTCGACTCGACCCAGTCAGACAGGGCTGAGAAAGCCCGATCGCGCACGACCGAGCCGTCTGGGCCGGGATAGAGCGTCAGCGTGGCGGTGATCTCGGTGCGCACCACCTGGGGCCCGAGCACCTCGACCATATCTGTCAGCGGCCGCACGTCTTTGTCGATCAGCGACAGGCGCACGGTCTCACGCTCTGCGAGGGGCGGGATCGGGTCAACTCCTTCGCGCAGGAGGGTCACGCGCACCCGGCCGGGGCTGGTCATGATGGCGGTGGCATCCCGCGCCCAAGGGGCGGCGCTGAGCGCATGATAGACATACGCGCCTTCTGGCCCGGCGACAGAAAAAGCCTCTGGCGCGAGCTGGACCCGGCGGCGCAAGCGATCGTCGTCCTCTTGGACCAGAGAGCCTGTCTCGTCCTCTACCTGCATTCTCTCGGTCGCGAACAGGGCCGCGAGTTGGTCGAGGTTGGAGCCGTAACTCGATGCAAGCAGGACAGCCCGCGCGGCGTCATTGATCCGTGCCCGCAGCAGCATCTCGCGATAGGCAAAGGCCTCGATCAGTTTGCGCGCGGGCTCGCTTTCGAGGTCGATAACACCGGCGATGGCCGGGAACCGGGCGACAAGGTCGTCGCGCATCTCTGTGACGATCCTCTCATAGTCGAGCGTTTCGATCACATCTGGGGGCGTCAGGCCGGACAGGTTGATGGCGGTGAAGCGGCTCATGAGCACAACTCGGTGAGAAATAGGGTGTTCGGCGCGAGGGCGTCCAATCTAGTCACGGGGCGGGGTCTGCCCGCTCCTCGATCAGCACCCCGTCGGGGTTGGCATAGGCGTTGATGCGCCGGGCGCCCTCAACCGTGAAATCGCCATAGGTGGCACGGGGGCGATATTCGCCCTCAAGGAAGAAGTGCAGTTGGCCGTCCCGCGTCACCTCCACGATCTGGATGCGGGTGACACGGTAGCGCGGTTCCCATTGCTCGATCGCAGAGGTCACGGCCGCAAACCACGGCGTCACCTCGTTGGGCGTGATGATCCGACCCAGCAGGTTTGGCACAAAGGAGCCATACCACTCCCGCATGATCCGCGCGCCAAACCGCGTGGTGAAGATATCCTGCAGGCTCTGGATAACATGCGGCCAGCCTTGCAGCAGCCCACCTGTGGCCGCATTCAGGCCGACCGATGGGGTCAAGTCATTCGTGGCCATCGCTCAGGTTCCAGGCGTCAGTCTTCGGCTTTGGTGGCTTTCTTGACCTTGCCCTCGGGCATTGCCGCGGGTTTTTGTTCGGGAGTTGGAGTGGGTGTCTTCGGCGCGTCTAGGGCGCGCAAAGTGCCGAGGCGTAACTCATGCGCGGCCTGTTTTTCCGTAAGCGTCAGCACGGTGCCCACGCCCGTATTCGTCTGACCAGCGACAAAACGGCCAGCTTTCTCCGTGATCGCGTATCTGTTCATGATCTCGTCCTGTGTATGCGATTTTTTTTGGTGTGATGAGCAGATTTCAAGGTTGGCGCTTCCAACCTTGAAACCCGTTTACATTGCCCTGCGCAGAAACCCGGTTGTCACTCTGTCCCAGGGACCCGAGCGGGAACCTTTTCTACCCCCGTATTGCCAGGCCTTGGGACGCCATCGACACTGACGGGCCCGAGTGGCCAGACGGATGCGGTGGACAGCACACCCCCGTGATCGAGAATGCCGCCATCGACCTCCAAACGACCATTCTGAATGCGTACACCCTCGGAGTTGACGGCCACAGCCGCACTGTCGCCCGCCCGGATCACCAGTTCACCCGCGCGCAGCTCGATGCGGATATCGCCGTATTGAATGACGTTTTCGTCTTTGCGGTCCGAGGGCGATGGCACCGAGGACGACCAATGCAGCGGCAGCGCGACGGCCTGTTGGAAATCACCCGTCGGCGAGATCAGCGTGAACTGCTGGCCAAGCTCTGGTGGCGTGTGCACCCGAAGCGCGCCCGCATGCTGCGCATAGGGCACCCACGGCGACAGGAACCGCCCACCCGCGCCATGGGCAGGCCCCAAGTCCAGACGGACCCGGAATAGGTCCATGTCAACTTCCGCCACACGACCATGGCGCAGCAGGCCAGAGACCCGGCGCTCAAGGTCCGTGACCCGGGCCACCAGCTCGACAAGTTCGCGAACCGCCATGTCAGCTGTCCCCTGCCGTTATGGTCAAATCAAATCCATCGCCATCGCCATCGCCATCGATGGTAACCTGCTCCAGCGGTTTTGGGTCGTCCCCAAAATCAAGCACCGGCCCGATGCCAATTTGATCAGCAACCTCGAGCGGGATGCCCAATTCTGCAGCAGCGCGGCGCCAGTCGGCAAGCAGAGCGCCCTCGATCTCGGTGCGGATCAGGCTAGCGATAGTGGCCAAATCAGGGTCAGCCTCCATCTGCATAAGGACGTTGCCCCATGCGGTGTTTGACCCGAGCGCCTCACCGGTGACGGGCGTATCCACCAGATCGCAGGTCAGAACCATCTGACGGGCCGCAAAGCGCACGCCGTTTTCCGCAGACGCCCCGCGACGGGACAGCCGTCGCGTCACACGGGGGACGAGTTTCATCCAGGTGGCTGACCACGCGCCGTCATCCTGCGTCAGAGCCGCAATGATCTGGTGCTCCATGATATCCAGCGTCAGTTCCATGCCCTCATCTGTGTGGGGAATGGCGATTGTGATCTGCCCACCCTGTCCATCAGGAGCCGGCACCTCAACCCGCGAGGCGATGGCGACCTCGAAGACAAGATCGCATGCGTGGTCGCCCGAACCCAGATCGCGGCCAGTGATGTCGAGCGCATGCTCATCCGTGGTGACTACAATCAGCGGCTGGCGGGTTTCGGCGATGGTCTGGTCGATTGGATCGACCGCGCTGTCAAAGACACGATCGGCAGCCAAGGTTTTGTTCCGCACGGCACGAGAAGCCGCCAAACGCATAGCCAAACGCGTCAGGCTCATGGAACGGCATCCTCCCGGACCAGGATGAGGGTGATATCCCCCATATCCGTGTGCTGAACGGCGCTGATCGCATAGACCGGCGCACCTGCTCGGTTGCTCAACGAGAGCTTGTCACCCTTGGTCGGGAGGGCTGCCAGGGCATCGACCTGCGCCTTTGGCAACCAGAACTCCGCGGACATCGACACAACCCGGGACGTGCCGGAAAACTCAGCCCCTCGCCCTGCGCCTTTGAGCCGATCTTCCGCTGGCCCGGCTGAGAACACGCCCTCAACCAGTGCCCCCAGTCTCTCGGGGTCCACCACGCGCTCAGCGTATTGCGCAGAAACACGCGGGAGGATGACCGCAGGTTCCGCAAACACGGCCATCACCGCCGCCGATGCAATCTGATCCATGGGATGCATCCCTTCACAATGTGCCCGTGAAAAGGCGAGTCGACCCGCGCCGCCAAATTCCAGCTGAACACAAGGGACAATCGGCCCACAGAATCTGTGGCCCCCCCTGTGGAGCAGAAACCCTTGTTTCTCGTAACCGACCGGAGGCACTACAGAAAAATCGGCTTGCCTGATTTTTGAGCATTCCATAACGCATTGAAATCATGCCATTCTTTTGTGACGCCTCACATGTAAGCCAAAAGAGGCAGCAAACGCCCCTTCACCAGAGTCAACAGTGAATAACTTCAATAACGCCATGTCCTTACGGCATAACTGTGGGGGGGTATGTGTACTGGCGCATGTCTACCCTCTGCATTTCCACGCTTATGTCCGCTTGCCGGGGATCAGGACCCGTGGGCGGGTGCAGTAGTGCAGCGCGTTCATCTGGAACTCGAGGTTCACCCCCTTGCCGTTCTGCATCTCCCACTGCTTGCCGTAAAGGCGTTGGCCCGGTGTGTTCACCGTCTCGATGTAATCGGCTGGCGCATAGACCGTGCGGAAGAGGCCGGGAACGCCCGAGGGCACGAGGTGGCACTTATCAGTGTCGATGCCCACGCTCTGACCTCCGCGGTAGTTCATCCAGGTGATGCCGCCAAACTCGAAGGCGCCGTAGATGCCGGAATTGCCTGAGTTGATATAGGCGTTGCGCAGCGAGGCAGCGTCTGCGTAGCCCTTGTAGGTCTCGCGAACCTCCTTGTGGGCGATCAGGTCATCAAAGAACGCGTCCCCACAAAGCGCCATGATGCCTGTATAGGGCAGCCCATCGAGAATGCCGGCCATCTGACGGATGACACCTGCGCATTTCTTGCGCAGGGCCCCCTCTGTGGCACTGGCATTGTCGAGATCAAAATCGACCACCGCCTGCTGGCTTTCGCCGAATTCAGTGAAGTAATCGAAGAGCACGGAGCCATCGGCATCAAGCAGCTGGCCCGTCTTGAGGATGTTCAGCCGGTGGTATTCCTCCGTGAGCGCGAAGAACTGGCTGGCTTCGGCCGCGCGATCCGCGATCTTCTGCTGCAGTCGCTCGACGGCCACCTCCTGACCGAAGGCACGGACCTGCTGCACCTCGTCAGCATAGATGGCATCATCCACCTGGAAATGCGGCACCTTCAGCATGCGTACGGCGCGCTTTGATTTGTCGAAGGTCTGACCCGGGCCACCGCGCGGGCTCGCCGAGACCAGCATGCGGTTTTGCTCTTTGTCCTTCTCGATCGCAATATCAAGCGTATCGATGCTGGTGGTCTGAAAGAGCCCCATCTGGCCGATGCGGGACGGGGTGTATTTGATCTCACGAAGCGCGTCCGTGAGGCGCATGACGCTGAAGGCGTCCTGGCTGAAGATATTGAGGATCGACATGAGGGGTCCTTTTTTGCGTCGGCGCGCCAGTAACTGGCCACGCGGGATCGCCCCGCCGCCTGAGGGCGCGAGGGTCCAGATTTGGAGGTTGGGTTGGGGGCTGGATGGTGCGGATTACCGCACGATAATGCCGACCGCCGCGAGATCGGCTTGGGCCGCGGACTTTTCGGCGGCCTGATCGCGGTCGGGATGGTAGGTCAAGATCTTGCCGTTGACCTCGGCATCCCGAGTGATGCCGGCAATGGCAACATCACTTGTGCTGGCATCGCAGCCATAGAGTGCGATGGCGACCGCTGTCTGGCTGCCATCGTTGGCACCGACGGCACTGGCCAGGTATTTACCGCTGGCGGTGATTTTGCCCAGCACGGTGCCCGGAGCGATAATGCCCGCACCGCTAGCGATGGTAATGTTTTCCCGAGACCGCTGGCCATTGGCCTCGGTCATCAGGAATTCGCCGGGATGCCGGCCTTCAATGAGAACGGTCATGGACGGTCTCTCCTATTCAGCTGAAGCGCGCATTGGCCTGGGTGATGGCTTTCGCCCACCCCGCCGCATTGCGTTCAGATCGATTGCGATGATCTGCCGGCGTTTCGGCCCCGAGTTCGACCTCTTGCGCGGCTCGGTCAGCTATAGAGGCTGACGTATTGGCTTTCGGCGAAGCGGCGAGCACCTTAGCCGCGTCGGCTGCCGTCATCTCGGTCTCAAGCGCCAGCACCAAGGCTTGCGCCTCGCGGCCTTCCGTTTCGGGCGCGGTCAGAATGGATTTTATCCGCGCCGAGGCCTCTGCCTTACCGGCGGTGACGCCAGCGGCATGGGCCTCCGTGCGCGCCGCATCAACAGCTGCCTGCAGATCAGTGGAGCTGATGGCAGAGACGTCAGTCGCAGGCGCCTCGGCTTGGGTCGTTTTGGTCATGGGTCCTCCCTTTCTCTGGGGGCTTGCCCCGGAGGGCGGTTGCGAGAGCGCTGCGATCACCTCCTCGAGGCTCGCCATGCGGTCAGCGAAGCCTTGTGCGATGGCATCGGCGCCGAGATAGGTCCGGGCTTCCGTGGCACGGATAGCCTCTGCGCTCATGCGCCCTCCGCGCCCTACGGCCACGAGACCAACGAACTGGTCGTAGATTTTCATCACCTCGGCCTGCAGGTCGGCACGGACAGCGTCTGACAGCGGCCCAAACGGGTGGCCATCGACCTTATGCGCCCCGGCATGGATCAGCGTTGGCTTCACGCCACGATCCTCGAGCTCGCCCGAGCGATCGAGATGGGTCAGCACCACACCGATCGAGCCGACCATCGAGGTAGGTGAGACGATGATTTCGCTTGCAGCACTGGCAATGCCATAGGCAGCCGAGGCCGCCACATCATTGACGAAGGCCACGACCGGCTTGGTCTTATTCACGGCTGCAACCAGCTTGGCCGTGGCAAACATGCCCGTGGCCTCGCCGCCCGGGCTGTCGATATCCAAGAGCACCGCTTGCACATCCGGGTCGGCTTCCGCCTCACACAGCTGCGCGGCAATGCCCTCATAGGACACAAGACCCGAACTGGCCCCGATCCAGGCACCGCGATTCACCAGACTGCCGACGATCGGCAGGATGGCGACGCCGTTTTCCACGCGCATCGACCCGATACTGCCATTGTCGCGGCGGTAGCTGCCCACGAAGCGGTTCGCCTGTGGGTCCAGCGCCGACAATGGCTCGATCCCGATCCGGCCCTGCAGCACATGCAGGATGAGATCGGCCTTGTCTGGGTGCAGAAGCAGCGGCCGGTTAAGAACGCGTCCTGCGATCTGTGCGAGAGACGGACCTGCCGCGGCTCGTTTTATATCGGGCGGTTCCGTCACCTCACCCCTCCTGTACCAAGTGCAAAGCGCCGCGGACCGCGGCCCTGCAGTTGGGCGCATTGTTCCTCAAAGCCGCGAATGACAGCCAAAAGCCGGTCGGGATGCGCCCGGTGATAGGTCACCGACCGTTCCACCCCGTTTGATCCCGCCCGGAACCGCACCTCCATGGCGCCTTCGCCCGCCACCAGACGCACATAGACTTGGCGAAGGTAGGCCGCGGCGGCACAAGGATCCGCTTCATCGATGCTGATCGTCATGCCTCAACCTCATCGCCCGTGTTGTCCTGTTCATCTATGACCTCCGTCGGGCCACCGCCCTGCGCCCCCATCATCTGTGGCTCAGGCAGCCCGTATTCGGCCCGCAGTGCCTGTTCCTGCGCCAGTTGCTGATACACATCGTCCACATCCGCCCCGAGATCGGTGCAGATCATCGCATCCGACATCACGCCGAGCCGCTTCCAGACCTCATGGGCTTTGGCTTTTTTCAGGTCATCGGCCTGAGGCCGTGGATCGCCGCGCCAATCCGCGCGGCACGCCGCCGTGCGATTGGCCAGGAACCCGGCAATGCCGCCAGGAAACGGCAGGCTGCCTGCCTCGATCTCTTCCTCGAGCCAGGCCTCGTAGATCGGTTGGCAAAACGGTGCCATGATGTTGCACCGCCGCGCCTTGGTGATGGCGAAGATCTCTGTCGTCGCCGCCTGCAGCGAAGAATAGGTCGCCCCCACATTGTCGCCGGTGGCGCTTTCATAGGTCAGCCCGAGGCATCTCGCGAGTTCGCGCAGCAGATGCATCGAGAAGGCGGCATAGTCCGAAGACGGGTGGTTCGAGGTGTGGAACGTCAGCTCCTGGCCGGGAAAGAGATGCGCGAGCCGCCCGTTGATCCCCACATCCAACGTGCTGCCGTCATAGTAACCCGCGACCATTTCGATATAGGCCTCCATCGGCGAGATACCTTGCGCCAGCATCTGCGCCTGCTCCTGGGGCGTCAGCAGGCCCTGCAACACCTGTTCCGTTGGCTCGTCCGAGGTGATAGTCACTGCAAACAGCGTCTGCACGATCGCCGCCATCAGCGTGGCATCCGCCAGCTGGTCGAACTGACGCGCCACCTGTAGCGCGGGCACCAGCGGAGAGATGCCCCGATGTGTCCCCGGTGCGCCCTCGAAGATGTGGATCACCCGCGGTCGTCCCGCGGCATCGCGGGCGCGGACGTCATATTCCACATCGTGTTTAAAAAGGTCCTTGCGGATCGCCCGGTAGCCCACCGGCATGCCATCGGCGTCCGTGTAGACCCCGTTGATCAGCCGCCGCATGCTTTCGGTCTTCCGCGACAGTCGCTGTGGAGGCAGCAGACGAACCTTCGTGCCATAACGGTTCCACGGGCGCTTGCGCCAGGGCAACTCGGCCAAGATTTCGCCGGTCACAAGCCAAGACCGAAAGGCCGCCGCCTGCATCTGCCCAAAGGTTCGCAAACCTTGGATATCGCATTCCTGCGCATTACGCGCCCAAAGCTCGAAGCGGCGCTCTACCGTTTTGGCCCAGTCCGAGGCCTCAACCGGCGTCATCCCAAAGGTCTCGTTCTCCGGCAGCGCTTTCAGTTGCAGCCCTGTACCCACGGTATTGGCCATACATTGCTCCAGCGCACCAGCCAGCCAGCCGCTGTTGTGCAGCAGATCGTTGACCCTGGCGGCTGCGTCATCCCAGGCCTCGCCGATATCATCTTGGGCTTCCCGCAGGGCCGGTTTCCAACCGGCGAAAGTCACGCCCCGTCCGCCGCGCATGTATTTGCCGGAGGGTCTGGGGAGGCTCATCCCCTCCGGTCCCACCGCCGGAGGCAGTGCCTCGGCCAGCAGATCTTTCAACTTTGCGATCACGGACATGTGCGTTATCCATTCAGCCTGCTGCCATGGCGGGCGAACCGCCCGCGCAGAGCGCCGCTGCCGCCGCGACCTAGGGAGGAGCGCGATGCTGGCGGCGGCGCCTTTGATGTCTCAGGCTCAGGTGCTGTCACCTGGGTTGGGTCATGCCCGTCGGGCACGGCCGCCTCGATCGAAGTCTTGCGTTCGATCCCTTCCGGGATCCGCTGGACGTTTAGCGTGTAGCCAATGGCCGCGCAGAGCGCCTCGCAGTCAAGAAAGTGGTTGTTGCGCGACCGTTTCACCCAGACGGGCTTGCCCTCGACCACCACCCGCGCCTCCGAGGTCAGCTGCTTGCAGTAGTCCTCCGACACAGCCTCATGGACATGAAACGCCCCCGGCTGATCGGCCGGTGTGCGAATGCGCGACATCACCAGCGATTTGAAGAAATCGGTCGAGAGCGTCACGAGATCGATCGAATAGAGCGCCTTTTTGCCATCGGGCTTCACCTCGATTTTTGACACGCGGTATGGCGGGCTCTGGACGTCCTTGCCCTTGGTCGGGGCGCAGAGCCAGCTGTAGCGGCGGCAGAACTCATAGACCTTGTGCTCGTTGCCAAGCTCCGGCTTGTCCGGCCGAAAGCCTGAATCCACGAAGACCTTCTCGATCTGCATGCCGCCCACCGGCGTCAGCATCAGATCCGCCAGCGCCGACCAGACATCGTCATCCTCCGTGGGGCCGTAAAGCTGCCCGTTATCAATCAGCCAGGATGTGCCTCGCGCGCCAAAGGCCCGGATCACATAAACCAGGCTGAACTTCTGGACGTCGACGCCCATCACGAGGCGCAAGCCCCCGGCGGGAACGTCACCCGGCCGATACGGCTGGCGGCGTTCCATGATCTCCTGCCAGTCCGGCACATCGCCCGAGGCTGTCATGGCGTAGCATTCGCCGAAGCCCGCATTCATCGCGGTCTGAATGCGGTCATGATCGCCCGATTGCAGCGCCGTCAGATAGGTTTCCGCGCGCTGCCCCCAAGTCACAAAGGGCGAGCACAGCCCCGATGTCCACATCGACAGGGTCGAGCTTTCGGCGGGCGCGCCCGTGACATGGGGGGCGCCATCCTTCAGCGTGACCGTTTGCCCCGGCGCCACCATCGTGCCGCGCGCGTTCATCCAAACCTTGTCGGCCTCGCTGTGCTGGCCGCCGCAGCGAGGGCATTCGAGCGTAGCCGCTTGTTTTGCCTGCGCAGGCGTCGCGCGGTCCGGCCAACGCAGCTGCTTGAAGCGCGGAATGAAGAATTCCGAGCAATGTTTGCAGGGCCAAGCCCAATGATGCCGCGTGCCCTCCTGCCAGAGTTTCCAGATCGGGCTTTCGAGATCGTCGGGCGCCGAGCGCGCCCAGAACTCAAGGCCACTCGTGTCATCCGGTTCGATTTCCACGAGGCCTCGCGCCGGTGTGCTGGTGATCGCCGTCACAAAATCGGCATAGGTCTCGCCCCGGGCCTCGACGAGGCCCAGAACATCGCCTTGGCCTTTCACATTGGCCATCATCTCATCGTATTCGTCGATCAGCGCCAACGCAGCTGGGTCGGATTTCAGGGCAGTCGAGGAGCCCGCATGCGCCAATCGTAGTCGGACGCCAGCCACATGTTTCAGCGTCTTTTTCATCCGGCGGCCGCGGACCACCTTGTTTGCGAGGGTTTCCGCCTCGTCCAACAGTGCCATTAGCCGCGGCTCGAATTGGTCGGTCAGAAACTCCTTCGTCGGGCCCACATAGAGGATTGGCGCCGGGCGCTGGTCGAGCCGCGCGCCGATGATATCCAGCATGCTGTCGGTTTTGCCCGACTGTGCCGAGGTCACCGCCACAACCCGGCGGTAGCCACCGCGATGCACGGCTGCGGACCATGGGATCATATAGGGCGTCAGCCCCGGATCACGGGGGCCGGGAATGCCGGCGGTTTCCGGGTATATTCTGTGCGCAGCCGCCCAAGGGGCCGGGTCACGTTTCTCGCTCGGCCTCCAGATCGCCGCTGCCAGCGACCAGAGCTGCGCCTGCTTTGTCGGCTGCCCCTGCAATACGTTCAAGCGCGCCATCGATCACCTCTTCGAGTGCGCGCCGCGCCTCCATATCGCGCGTGTAGCGCGCCGCGAGACCGGCAAGCTCTGCCCGCACCAGCGCCGCCATCTCGCCCACCACGGCCTTTGCATCCTCCAACGGGATCAGTTCCCGGCTGCGTTCCTGGATCCTGAGTTCAATCTCGCGCGTGCGCGCTTCCGTGGCCCGGCTGGCCACCGCGGCCTTGTTGTTCTTCGACAGCTGGTCCTCGTAATAGGCCAACGCCCCGCGAATGACGCCAACCAGCGTGTATTCCCCGCGCTGCGCCCGATCCATGTAGCCGGATTTGACCAGCCCCTGGACCCAGCGGTCCGAGCGCCCGAGCAGAGCCGCGGCCTGGGATACCGTGATGGTTTGGCCGCGCGTACGAGGTTCAGACATCAAGCTGCCTCCTGTTGAATACGGGAGGACAGTTGATCTTCCCGTTATTATCGGCGGAACCGGCGGATCAGACCGGGCGCTGCCGCATAACTCGCAAAGAACAGCACCCCGAAGATCACGACAGCCAAAAACGCGTTCTGATTTTGGTTCCACAGCAACACCCCCGCGATTGGCGGAGCGACAACGAAGGGCAACAAGACCAGTGTCGTGAGCGGGTTTGCAATCTGACGGCGGTTTCGGCCGAGTATGCATATTTCCAGTGCGCGCATCACCATTTGATGCACATGCAACCGATCCGGGGCCGAAACGTCCTTGTTTCTGCGAGACCTCCGATAGATTGCCAGCAGCGTATCAGCCACGGGCCAATAGATCGTTAACAAAATGGCCCAGGGCGAGACATCAGGCGAATTGAGCAGAACGGAAATCCCAAACCAACTCAGCACAAAACCTATGGTGTATGCCCCGGCATCGCCGAGGAAGATCAGACCAAAGGGATAGTTCACGAGAAAGAACCCGAATATCCCTGCGGCAACCATCATCGCCAGGTGGACCATCGTGGCGTATCCTGCCAGCTCCGCGATTTGGCTCAGTGCCATGGCTGCAGCAATAGCCGTCATAGACGCGAGGCCATTCACCCCGTCGATCAGGTTGAAGCCGTTTGCGATCCCTGCCGTCACCAGAAGGGTCAGCGGAACGCCGACCACCCAGTGCGCTACCAGCAGGTCTAGCCCGGGGATGCCGGCGCGTGGAAGCCAAACGCCCAAGAGCCAGATCGCCAGCAAACTCGCGCCCATGGCAGCCAGCATGCGCCTACGTGGCGACATGTGAAACCCAAGGTCCTCGGCCAGCCCCACGACAAAGAGGAGCGACGTGGCAAGAACGAAATTGGCATAGGGCCCAGAGATTGAAACAGGTGCAAAGATCACGCTCAGACCCAGTGCACCAAAGATCGCAACGCCCCCAACACGTGGGGTGAGCCGCGTGTGCATGGACTGAACCGCCCGCAAGTCCGCCGTACGCCCGCTGAGCCGCGGGAACCGAGAGCGCAACAAGACAACCGCAGCACAAATCACAAACGCAAGCGCGGCCAAAACAAACTCGTGCCATTCGAAATGCAACATGGCGTTGTGAACCAAGGGCGGCCCCAATCAAAGATTTGAGATGAGTCTCAGGATGATATGGAGCCAAATAGGCCAATCGGCCCAATATCGCCAACACCGCAAAGCAACGAGGTGCTTCTACCCCCCCCGTTACATTTTTGCAACATGACAAGGCGCGATCTGCCGTTGGCGCCTTGTCATAGCCTACAGCGGTTGAACAGCCGACGCAGAGCATAACCACGGATCAATGATACGGCTGTAAAGACCAGCCCAAGACCGAGGTTCTCGACCACGCCGACGCGCAGGCCAAGGGTCGGAAACACGGCGAATTGCGTGGCAACCGCCAGGACATAGCCCACCACCGAGTTGGTCACGGCCTCGATCAGCGAGCCGCGTTTTGATTGCGCCATGATCCCCTCTAAAGCTATGTAATTGCTACGATTATAGTGGATATACTCAGCCGTCAGAGCGAAGATTCCTTCACGCAAACGACGCATCCAAGGACCTCGCCCATGACCATCGCCGAACGCTACAACGCCGCCGCCGCCAAACTCCTGCCGCATATGGCCGCCGACTTGGCAGTCGATCCTGCCATCTCGGATGCCAACCACATCGACGAGATTGTCTTTCGCCGCAGCGAATACCTGGGCGGCATGGCCGTCGCCATCCTTGCCATGATCGACCAGCAGAACTGAGGGGCCCTAACATGAGCACCCGCGCACAGATCGCGATCCAGATCGGACCCGAGGAATGGGCTCACGTGTACATTCATTACGACGGATACCCGGCCCACATGTTGCCCGCGCTGAGCGCGTGGACGCCCGAGGACATCCTCGCCGCGCGGGAAATCCGACAGGTTCGGGCAGACACGCTGGACTGTTTCGATCCGCCCCGTGCACCACGCATCCTGCCACGACCGACCTGCGAGCTCTCACATCTCTATATATGGCAGGATGGTGGCTGGGTCGATGCAACTGCTCCGGCCGAATGACCGATTAGCAATAATAGAACACTGATTTTGCCACACTTTCTGGCGTAGTGGAGCGACTCTGACCTCACAAAACGAGACACAAATCAGCCCACGGAGCCCAAAATGACCAACCCCGCCGCCGCCCTGATCGCCGACTTTCGCACCCGCGCAGATGAGATTGACCGCCTGCTGGCCCCAACTGGCTGCGCCACGATCGCCTCGCACAACTGGATCGTCATCGACGATTTCGGGCCGCTGACCTTCACCTTGACGTCCGAGGGCAAGAAACACCGAGCGATCTGCACCGGCCATGGCAGCGCACACAAGGTCAACCGCTTCACCCGCGAGGACGCTGAACGGCTCGCCACCGCCTGCAATGCCCGCACCGCCTTCTGGGCCGATGCTGCACGCGAAGAAGCCACAATACTTCGGCAGCACATCGCCACGCTGGCAGCGGCGACAGCGGCCTGAACCGAGGACAAAACAATGACCAACGCCACCGTCATTCCCAGCCGCAACACCGATTACGGGTTCTTCGGAACCCTGACCACCTGCCCGGAGCGCGACAGGCGGACGAGCGAGGTCTGGATCCTCGCAAGCCTCCTGATCGCCCAAGCCGTCAACGCCACCTCCGAGGAAGAGATGATCGGCATTCGCGACTTTCTCGATAGCCGCTCGGGGAGGCATTTCGCGGACGAGGTGGTTGGCGCGCTCCAGTGCGGTGCGCCGGATTGCCAAGCCGCCATCGCTGCCGCGATTGCCAAATGGCAGGACTGGCGCATCAGCCGCGCGACAGAGCGCAGCGACGGAATTCCCGCCGGGCTGCCTTACCTCGCGGGCTGGGTTCAGCATTTCGCGGTCACCGCCAGCATGGAAGAACAGCACTGAACCAGCGCAGGCACCGATCAACCAGCCCGCCTGCGTGGCGGGCTTTCGGCAGTAGAAGGCGTCGCATGCTGCCACGCCGAACTGCCGGAGAAGATCATGGCCAAGGCCGCAAAGACCACGAACCCCGAGACGCTTGCGAAGGAAGACGCCCCGACCCCCAAAGGCCCGCGTGTCACCAAACAGCAGATCATGATCGACATGCTGTCGCGGCCCGAAGGCGCCACCATCGAGGAATTAGCCGAAGCGACCCAGTGGTTGGGTCACACCGTGCGAGGCGCCATGTCCGGCGCACTGAAGAAAAAGCTGGGGCTGACCATCACCTCCGAGAAGGAAGACCCGCGCGGGCGGGTCTATCGGTTAACGTGAGCACCAGCCCACTGCCTTTCCGCAATCCACCGCTCAATAATGAAAGCGCAGCTGTGCGATTTCCAAGCTTTGGTGATCGCCCGAGCCACTGACGCGGTAGACCATCCGATCTTCATGCGAAATCCTACGAGACCACCAACCAGAGAGGTCACCCCGCAACGGTTCAGGCTTACCTACGCCCTTGAAGGGCGTGCGTTGGCATTGTTTGATCAGTTCATTGATCCGATCACGAACCTTGGGATTATTGTCAGCCCAATACAGATAATCTTCCCAAGCTTCGTCAGAAAAAACCAGTTTCACTCCAGCAACTCACGCGCTTGCCCACCCTCACCATCAAGCTGGGTGATGGCGGAACGCAAGCGGGATGCATTGCGCGGATTTGACAACAAATGAAGCGTTTCGTTGATCGCGCTCCAGGCTTCCAGAGACACGACAACAACCGCCTCGCCCTTCTTCCGCGTGACGATGACTTCTTCTTTGTCGTTGATCGCGCGATCCATCACAGACTTCAGCTGTGCACGCGCATCCGAATAGGTCATGACGTTCATAGTGGCTCTCCCGAAAACGCTTCATATATGTACGACATATTGTACGAATTCAAGTGGCCAGTTTTCAGCTGGGCGTGGTGGACTCCTCAGTCGACGATTTTAACGTCAACCGGCACTGGCTCGCCGGAGTGCAGATCGTCAAAACTCCGCCCGCTGCTTTCCAGCACTGCGGTCTCGCCCGTGAACTCCTGCCAGCGGCGCACGATCACATCCACATATTTCGGGTCGAGCTCGATCAGGGACGCATGGCGCCCGGCCTTTTCGGCAGCGATCAGCGTCGTGCCGCTGCCGCCGAACGGGTCAAACACCAAATCGCCCTTGCGGCTGGAGTTCCGGATCGCGCGTTCGACCAGGGACACCGGTTTCATCGTCGGATGCAGATCGTTCTTGTGGGGTCGCTCGATGTTCCAGACATCGCCCTGGTCCCGATCGCCACACCAGTGGCGCTTAACACCCTCGGGCCAGCCATAGAGGATCGGCTCGTATTGCCGCTGGTAATCAGCGCGGCCCAGGGTGAACCGGTCCTTCGCCCAAATGATGAAGGTCGACCAATGGCCGCCTGCGGATTTGAACGCCGATTGCAGCGTCTGCAATTCGCTGGATGACATGCAGATGTAGACCGCGCCGTCGGTATGCGCGTTGATCAGCACGCAGGCGTCGTACAGGAACTGACCAAAGGCATCGCCCAATGCGTCGTTCTTGATCCGCCGCCCCTTGCCAGCCTTCTCCGCGCCGACGCCGCCGGCATAATCTACGTTGTAGGGTGGATCGCAAAAGCACAGATCAGCCTTCACATCGCCGAGGACCTTGGCCACATCCGTCGCCACCGTGCTGTCGCCGCAGAGCAACCGGTGCTTGCCCATAACCCAGACATCGCCGGGCCGCGTCACCGGGGCATCGGGCACTTCCGGCACATCGTCGGGATCGGTCAGTCCGCCCGTCGTGTCTATCAGCGCGTCGGGTAGGATTTCCGCTAGGTCCTCGGCGCTGAAGCCAATCAGCGACATGTCCTCGATCCCGAAATCCTCGCGCAGCTCCCCGATCTCGATGCGCAGCATCTCCGGGTCCCACTCGGCGATTTCCGCCAGGCGATTGTCAGCCAGCGTGTAGAGCCGCCGATCTTCCTCGGACCAGCCGCGCGCGACCATCACTGGCACCTCAGCCAGTCCCAACTGGGCGGCGGCCATCAGCCGACCATGGCCCGCGATGATCGTGCCATCCTCGGCCACCAGCATCGGGATGGTGAAGCCGAAGCGCTCCATCGAGGCCGCGATCTGATCGATCTGCTCGGGCGGATGCTGGCGCGCGTTTTTGGCGTAGGGGACCAAGTCGGCCACCTGCCACATCTCGACCTGCGCCGCGGGCCAAGCCTGCGGGGTAATTTTGGATTGTGCGGTCATCGGGATCCTGTCGGACATGGGTCACCGCCCCGCTGAAACGAAACGAACCGCAGGGGGTCATTTCGTTTCGCGGCAAGCGAAACGCCCATGTTTTATTGGGGTTTGGCGAAGTTTCGACTGTCAAAACCTGCGCGAAACGAAGTGGATTTCAGGGGGTGCATTTCGCTAATTCGGGACCTAAAGCCCTGATTTCATTGAGGCGGACCCTCTTTGAAACGAAGCGAAATGGATTTTTGAAACGAGAAAAAACGCTCAAATATCGCGAGGCGGCGGCCCCGCATCGAACTTTCTCTAGGAAGGGACCCAAGGGGTCCCCTGCCTGTCTCTGCCGTGGCCTGTCAGCACGCTGATTTGGCCCGTGCATGTGTTTTATCGCGGCCAAGACTCGCGGTCCAACAAATAAATGTCCCGCTGTTTTCTTTTCTTGTTGCCATTGGAAAGACTCACCTTTTTGTCCCGCTCGGCCGTCACACGTTCAAAAGCTGCTCAATTTGGCGCGTCGCCTCGGCCAGCACACCGGGTTGCGCGGCCTCGAACGCGTCACGTGTTGCGTCCTGCACCATCTCCTTTGGGATGGCTGGCCCAAACATTTTCCGTATCGGAAGGCGGGCACTCCCCTCGCGGACGAAGGCGTTGTTGGCAAGCGAGCCCACGAGGAAGGCACTGTCGAACTGCTGCCAGCGCCCCCAGGGCTTGGCGCGCACGCCATAGGCAAACTGCCGTGGGTTGAAATGCGACAGGCCCAGATAGTCGCCGCGGGCCTCGATCGTGTAGGTCAGGTTTGAGAACGTCGATCGGATCGAGCGTGTCTCGCGGTTGATGAGCGCAGCTTTCGCGCCCGTTTGTTGGCGAAGGGCACGGCGCACCTGGGTGCGGACCTTGTTACCCTCGCTGTTCAGCGCGCGATTAAAGGCCCGTGTCGCTGCCTGTTCACCCAGTCGGGCGACAGCGGCTTCGAAGTGGATGCGGGTCTG
This sequence comes from Thalassovita litoralis, assembly GCF_900182725.1. Classification (GTDB taxonomy): domain Bacteria; phylum Pseudomonadota; class Alphaproteobacteria; order Rhodobacterales; family Rhodobacteraceae; genus Thalassobius; species Thalassobius litoralis. The sequence goes on along the minus strand of NZ_FXTO01000008.1, from coordinate 65,892 downwards.
ATCGAGGTCGCGGATGATGACATTCACAGCCCCTGCCTCCCACGCGCACGACACCGAGTATATCCGTTATTTAGCCTCTCGCTCGATGGATGTCTCGCCTTCCGATGTCCCGCTGAAAAATGTCCCGCTGGACCGAAAGGGGTTGACAGGTATGCTGGGGTTCAATCGGCGACAGGGATTATCAACTTCGAAAACCCACCAGCCCCATCAGGACGAGTTTCGAAGCCAGTCTGCAACTTCGCTCTCCAAAAGGTCACCCGCAGCTAACGCGACAATCATGCGGTATTTCTCTTCAGAAGATGCACTGAACTCAGCCCCATTGACCTTCAAAAAAAGTCGCATCGCGATCAATGCTGTCCGCTTATTTCCGTCTGCGAAAGGGTGATTGCGCGCGAGACCGAACCCATAAGCAGCGGCCAACGCATATAAGTCTGGCTCAGGCTGGCCATACGCAAATAGATTGCGCGGCTTATCGAGCGCAGACAAAAACGCGCCTTCGTCACGCATACCATCAAGACCACCGTGTTCCGCAAGTTGTCGCCGATGCGCAGCGATCAAGACATCTGCCCGTAGCCAAATTGGTTCATTCATTTGGCAAGCTTTTTCAGGACATCACGGTCTTCACGCATGATCTCTTCAGCAAGCTCCATCTGTTGCGCAAACTCGGGGTCGTAAGGGCTCAGCTCAATCCCATTGGGGGTTTCCGTGACGTAGAGCATGTCGCCTTTGCCAGAACGGAGCTTCGCCAACAACTCTTTTGACAGCACGACACCGATGGAATTGCCAATAGTAGTCAGTTTCAGAGGCTGCATGGTAGGCTCCCATCAAAATTATAACAGATGTTATAACGCACTGCGCCAAGCAGTGTCAACATCGCCGCCCATGATGTGCGACCCCAAGCCGGCAAGAAGACCTACAAATCAAGGGCAGTATGTGCGACTGTTCACCAGCCATGTGACAGGAACCGAGATGAACGATAAGCCCCTTACGACCAGCCAAGCGCGACGCTCCCACGATCAGCGCCACCACAATCAGGATGCGGCATCAGAGCAGCCAGAGGCAACAGTTGTCCAGGCAAAGACTTTGAAAGAACTCCTGAGCTCAGCTCCGCTGGAGGGGATCGCCCTCGATCGTCAGAATGAAGCCAAGAGTTGAAGCGCGGCGCCCGCCCAGCAAAGCTGCCAAACCAACCATCTCACGCAAGCGCCTGTAGCATGTTATAGTTTTCATCCATGACAAGATACGCTGCTGCGAGAGCGACATCCAATTCGGGGTTCTGCGGCATGATCTTCCAGCATCCGTCATCACCACCCACCACGTAGACTGCGCCCCCTTCGCACGCGACTAGCGCCTCACGCATTTCCGCTGACAGCGTAACCACGGCTGAGCTGCCTACTTTGAGGATGCAGGTTTTGAGCATGACTGGATCCATGTTGTGTCAAGCAAGTTCACTGTGACGCAACATAGGCTAGACGCCCGCCATGAGCACATCAATCGCCCGGGTGACCTGATCCCCTTGGTCGGCAACGTTTCCCGTCTTACGCAAACTCGCGCGGCGCACAGCCGCAATTAGTCGCGTTGCCAGAACGAACCTACGGCCGGAGTAAACGATCTCGGGATTGAGTAGCCGAACAGCCGGATAATCAGACAAAAGAGGAATCACGACGACAGAAGGGTCTGGCGGCAACAAGTCACTTTCGACCACAACCATGGGAACACCGTTGTACTCCGCAACATCGTAACGAGTTAGCTGGTCCAAGATGAGCCTCCAGGCGCAGCAATTATTTCTGCGAGCGGATGCCCATTCTGCTCGTGCCAGCTCGCTTGCGCTGCGAATGAATCGGCATTCTCTTCGAGCCAACGCTGCTGCCGAGCTTCTGCGATTGCCTTTACAAGGGCTGCCTCGGCAACAGCTGATACGTTGATTTCCAGCTCCTTCGCGCTGTCCAGCGCAGCTGCATCAAGCGTGAGGGACGTCTTTCTTTTGGCAACAGCTGTCATAGTGGCGCACTCCGATATCATACCGCAAATATATACCGCGTAAAGGTATGCCGCAAGCTCTGCAACAAGCAGCCACTGTCGCTTCGACGTTTGGGCCATTCGAGGCGCTGCGCCAGGCCAGCACTGCGCCCAGCGTCACACCGTCTGCTCAATGACGTACTCCATCGACCGCTTCCGCGGCACGGCTTTGCCATTGAGCTTCCAGACGATCACGGCCAGCCCATACTCGTGACGTCTGTTAGCAGCCGATCGGCTGATGCCATGGTGCCAGCTGACTTTCTTCCAGGCGTCGCGGTTGGCGCGCGCCCAGAGGATCTGGCCGATGTCCTTGTCCACCCACCGCAACCACAGCATCGCCTCATCGGCCTGCGTGATCATCCGCGGTGATGGCAGAGGCTTTTTCATCCGCGGTTCTTGCTCGACTTGGTCGGCGAAGGTGGAAACGTATTCCGGCCAAGCGCTGACATAACCCTGTGGTCGAACACGCGGCATGGACCGCATGACGTCTGCCGCGAGGTCCAGCCGGTCAGCCACCATTGCCCGTGTCCATTCATCGGCCATGGCGCTCCTCCCTCACGGCTGGGAGCTTGCCATAAAGCTTCTCACCCAGCTGGCGAACCAGTTCCCGTTCCGGCCAAGTCAGTCGATGATCGTCGAGTGAGACCGCGAGCATGTGCTGCTCATGCCAACCATCGCGTTTGACTTGTTCAGGGTCACGGCGATTGCCGCCGTAACCCTTGGGAGTGAAGCGCATGCCCATCAGGCCAACCCTCCCTGCGTCTCGATCGCCCAGAGCAGAATCGCGATAGCATCCGCCTCGTTGTCATCTGTGGGGCTGAAGCCGTGCTTGCGGGCGGCATCGATCATGGCCTGCTTGTTCGCATTACCCAGGCCCGTCAAAAATTTCTTGATCGTGCCAACTGGTATGCCTTGGTAGGGCACACCACGCAATTCGCCCCAGCTGGTCAAAACCGCCAGCAGACCTCCATAAACATGGGCTGCGTCAGTGCCTACGTGCCGACGGACCTCTTCGAAGTAGATCGCCTCGATTGGACCGGACAGGCGATCGATCTCGGTTAGCCAGTTGGTGAAGCGCAGGTAACGCATGCCGCCGCCATCGTAACGGCTTGGCTTGAAGCTGACTGTGCCGCTGGTGATGAGGCCATCGAAGCCGTGGATGGCCCAGCCGGTTGTCGTGCCCAGATCAAGAGCAAGGATGGTATTTGCGCCGCCAAAAGTCTCAGGCAGCGTCGGGGGCGAGATCAGTTCATTTGTGTTCATTGTGAAGGCTCACGTATTCGAGTGTGCCTTCGGCTTTGGTCAGCGCGAAAATACCCCGCCAGACTCTGGGGAACAAGAAAAATCGCGGTGGTCAGGTCTGCACTGCCTGTCACCAACCTGTCACCAACCTCTCAGGGGGTTGGTGACACGAATATCTCAACAAAAACAACGCTGTCACCAACGTCATCAACGTCACCAACCAAATACTTTGTATGTATATGAAGATGGGTTGGGGAGGGGAAAATACACGCATATATGGATAAGAGTAGAAGATCGCCGTTAGGTTGGTGACGTTGGTGACAGCATTGTTTCTAAACCATTTTTTCCGTCACCATCCTTCGGCGGGGTTGGTGACATGCGCAGGTTGGTGACAAAATAAAGGGGCGCCCGGCCTGGACGCCCCCCACAATGGTGGTGTGTTTTGTTGACGGCGCTATTCGTTCGGCCTGCGATATCGCCATTCGCGTTCGCCACCTTCGCGACGCTGATAGCGCTCCCAGCCTTTCTTCTTGAGATACCCAGAGACCCGCATCTGATCCGTCCGCGACCATCGCGCCGGTTCAGCTCCTATGGCCTCTTCCAATATCTCACCTACGGACACATCTCGCAGCGGCTCGTGGCGCAGAACGCTCTCACGACGGGGCGGATCGAAGGATGAATAGCTATCCCCCACAACGCGAAGCTCGTGCGTCAGCCAGTGCTCGATCAGCCCATCCCAAGCGTCTGACTGATACCGCTTGTCCTGCTCTTCGCGCGCAGCTTGCAGGATTGCCTTGTCCTCGATCCACCAGATGGCTCCATCCTTGAACCGAGCCACGGCCTCGGCCCAGAGCTGGTCACGGTCCCGCGCAAGGGCATCGATGTCGATGTCGCCGCAGCGGATTGGCCAAAAGCGGCGGTTACCGGTTTCATCGCGTAGATAAGTGTCCGGGTTCACCGTGCCGGCAAAGACGCATTGGCGTTTGATCTCGACCGTGTGGCGACCATAGGGTGGCCGGAACCGGTCCGTGGTGCGGGTCAGGAACGCCTTGATCCGCGAGACCTCCGCCCGGCCGATAGCGTCGAGCTCAGCAATTTCGACGATCCAGACTCCCTGCATATGGATTGCGGCGTCCTTCGAACCGAGATCGGGCAACTCGTCCGTAAACCAGTCCTCGCCTGCCAGTATTTTGAGGGCGGTCGATTTGCGCGCGCCCTGCTCGCCCTCGAGGATTAGCATGTGGTCGGCCTTCACACCCGGCCGATAGACACGCGCAATGGCAGATATCAGCCACAGGCTGCCCATGGCATGGGTCAATTCCGTGGGCGCTGCGCCCAGATAACGGCTGGGCCAGGTCTCGAGACGACGCGTGCCGTCCCATTGCAGGTGGTCGAGATAGGCGCGTACCGGGTGAATGCGGTAGTCGCGGGCGACTGCGCCGACCGAGCGGCCAACAACGAGGGGCGCAACATTCACTTCCCGATGCTGCAACCATTCGGCCAGCCGGATGTCGTCGCTGTCCTCCCACGGCCGCGGATAGTCCGTGTTCTGCTCATCCCAAGGCACTGGCTGCAACACGACCACCTCCTGTCGGAATTCGTCGAAGGCGATGGTGCCGGCAAAAGCCGGATCAGAGCTCAGCGCTATGATGACATTGGCCTCGTTGCGCTCGGGCGTTCCCGAAAGATCAAGGCGCAGCCGGTTCGCCCAAGCCGGGCGGGCAGCGGGCTTCATAAGGTCGCCTGTACTGTTTAAGCGTCGGCGTAGGACGCCAAGCTGTTTATCTAGGATCGACATTGCAATCCCGGTGCGCGCCTTGATCAGCGACAGCACATGGCGTTCTTCCATGGGCTCGAGCCGCGCCTTGACGATGCGCCCCATAAGGGTGCCCAACTCGGCGAGATCGGGCGGATTGGTGAGCCCCTCGGTTGCGGTGGCCAGCGCGTCGGCGGCAGGCTCCAGATCTGTGGCAGGCTTCGTCACGCCGCTGTCATCGCGCAAGAGCTTGCCCTCGGGGGTCGTTATTTGACTGCCGTAATCCGTCTTTACGGCCCCCCGCAGAAGATCGTCGTTGAAATCATCGCCATGGAGCGGAGCCATCACCTCATTTGGGATATCCGCCATGTTCAACCGGTCTGACAATGTTGCGGCCGCCTGACGTCCGACCTCGCCCGCATCGGCAAAGATCGTGACGCGGCGTGTGCCCTCAGGCCATTTGAACCTTGCCATGCCATCGGCCGATAAGGCCGCCCACACAGGTTTTCCAAAGATCGCGGCAGCCGCGAGCGCCGTCTCGATCCCCTCGGCCACACCCAGATGACCATCTTCAGGCAGCGGAAAGAGCCGCACCGCCGCTTCTGCGATCGTGCCCAACATCTTCTTGCCCGCAGGGGCCTTTCCGCTGCCATCGTCCAGCAGGAAGGTGCGATGGATGCCGCCGACTGGATCACCATTTGCCAAGCGCGGGATCGCGACCATGCCGGGCCAGCCACGGCGACTGTCGTAATCCGTGAGGTCAGGGTGAAACAGAAGATCCGGCGAGCCCGGATCTCTCAGCCCCCGCGACTGCAGATACGTCTCAGTAAGGCTTCCTGCCAAGGGCTCGCACCCGTCCAGAATGCGGCGAATTTCAAGGCTGTGATCAGGGCGCGCTGGCGCAGCCGGTCGTACTGGCAAGTCACGTTCTATACGCGCCAGACGGGCCGCCTCATCAAAGAGGCGACCTTCGCTCATGCCCGTGGCGTGATAGATCATGTCGATCGGCCCTGCGCGTTCGCCGGTCGCAAAATCGAAGCCCCAGCCTGCATAGGGCCCATCGAGATGGATGACACACGAGCCCTCACCGCGAGAACGCCGCCCGGAGAGGTCGGCGCACCGCATCGCGCGTTTGTCATGGGTCAGCTGTGCCTCCGGGAAGAGCGGGGGCAGCCAATCGCGGGCCGTGGCCGCGAGCCGCGCCTTGATGGCTGTCAGGTTATGTCGGGCAGCCGGGACGAAGACATCGTTGAGGTCGATCATGGGCCATACCTCATGCAAGGAGCACAAGGCCGCGCTCCGCGCGGGTGATTGCGGTGTAGAGCCATCGGCGGCGGTCAAGCTCGCTGCGACCAAGCCCATCGTCCCAGACGATCACATTCTCCCACTGCGAGCCTTGCGCCTTGTGCGCGGTGATCGCCCAGCCAAAGGTCGCCTCGATCAGATGCTTTTTCTCTTTCCAATCCCGATCATGGCGCGTGCGATCAAAATCGATATGGTCCTCAAAATGTCCCTTGTAGATGCGCAGACGGCCAGGTTTGCCATTGGGGTGAGGTGTCCCCACCCCGCGGCCATCCTCGTCAGTCACCACAGCCGAGAAGTAGAGGCTGCCCTCGTCCACGATGTCTTCGAGCGTCAGGAACATGCCATTGATCAACCCGAGGTCATTCTGGTTCTTCAGGCAGATGATTTTCTCGGCAGCTCCTGAGGGCAGGACGCCACCGGCTAGACCGGCCGCCCCACGCATGGCATTGTTCAACTGCAGCCGCGTCGCATTCATACCGCAAATCAGCTGCCCGCCCCGCAGCGCCTGATCGGGTGTGATATCGGCCTTGTGCATCTTGGCGACATGGTCGTCATAGCTGCCGAAGCCAATCGGCTGGCCCTCGCGCGCCATGGTGGCCAGACGGATGATGGCGCTCTCGGATGCCTGTCGGTGGATCTCAGTCAACATCACATCAGGAGCGACGTTGGTAAACGCCCCGTCTCCCTTGATCGGGGGAAGCTGACCGGGATCACCCAGCACAAGGATGGGCTTCTTGAAGCTCATCAAATCCCGCGCCATCTCCTCGCCCACCATGGACACCTCGTCGAGCACGATCAGCCTGGCGTCGGCGGCATCGCTTTGCGCATTCAATGCAAACCGGGGCTTTTTCATCGCGGACAACGCCTGCCGCATGGCCTCAATTCCAGCCTCCGCTGCTGTCCGATCGAACCCGGACAACGATCTGACGCTGGTTTCTGCCTCGCGCACTTTCTGCGCTGCCGCTGCGATTTCCTCTTCTGTGGCCTCCGACACAGAATAAATCAGGCTGTGAATGGTGCGCGCGGGCGTGCCTTTTCGGCTCAAGACAAGCGCGGCCTTGCCGGTGAACGTAGCGGTGACGACGCCCGGCACGCAGGTGCCGTCCCGGGCGCTCCGGTGTGGCGAAAGGCCCAATTCATCGAGTGCAAACTTCAGCACTGTGGATTTTCCGCTTCCCGCGTAGCCAAAAAGCCGGAACACCTGCTGCTCATGGGTTCGGGTTTCAAACCAGGTCTTGATCGCGCGGATGGCAGCCGCCTGACTATTGGAGGGCGTGAAACTGGTCATGCGGCTGTTCCCTTTACGATGTAATCCTTGACCACGCCTCCCTGTGCGGGGTCGCCGACCTGGCATTGGCGAACAAAGACACGGCGGCCGTCTGCAAGTTGGCGCCAGTGCCCACGGCGGATATGCCATCGCGGGCTGGCATGGGTGCCGCCCTGCGGCGCGCTTTTCGCACGCAGCCGCTCCGGATCGATCGTGATTTGTTGCCAGGTCCAGCCGCGAACGCCTGCCTTCGAATATTTGCGGCGCAGCGCTGGCATGATGGTGCGTGGCTTCACCTCTGCAACCTGAGACAGGATGCTCAGGGCCCGCCAGACGATGCCAGTCGCAACCTCGCCGTAAATGCTGATCTCATCCTCGCCCAGCTTTGGGTTCGGGTATCCTTCGGCCAACCCGGGTTCGGAGAAGACGGCGTGGATCAGGCAATCCGTCCATTTTCGCTTGCGCTGGTCCTTAAAGAAGAAGGCTGCTTCGACGCGATCGTCAAACTGACGTGCGTAGACCAACAGTGAGGCGCGCTCCGGTGCCCGGTCCTTGACCTCGAAAACGACGCAAGGGTGCGGCAGCCGGAGCGGTCCAGCAATGATTTGCGCGCGCAGTGCACCGACTTCGTCGCTGTCGAAGCTTTCCTGATCGTCGAAATAATAGACCGGCGCAGTCTCTATGCCTTCAAAGAGAAAGCCGAAAGTCGATACCTGCCGAAACCGGGATGCGATGCGCTTAAATTCGTAAGCCTGAGGGATCATGACTTCGCCCTCCAGCACTGCTGAGCCCAGGCACAGGGTGGATGCCAATGGCCCGCAGCCATGCCACCCTTGCAGACAACCGAGGTCGGCTCGGCCGCCTCGCGCGGCAGCAAGTCCTGTGCATCCGACGCCCGCACCACGGCGACAGCGCGATCGCTCATCTGCTGGGCCAGCGCTGCATCGAATGGCACCAGTTCCGCATAGATTTCCATCGTGTCGCGATTGAGCGCCGTGAAGAGCGCCGGGTTCGGCAGGTCCAGATAGGCTTGGTAGAGCGCGATCTGCGCCGCGTAGACAGGCTTTGAAACGATAACCCCGCGTTTGACCGTGTCCTTCCAACTCGAGGCCCCGAGCGCCTTGGTTTCCCAAAGTGCGGGATAGGACATCTGGACCGGGCCACTGACGATGCAGCCATCAATATGGCCCTTGAACCGTCCGCCCAAAGCCGTGAAGCCGAACTGCCGTCCATCGTCGCGCTCGGTGCGCAGATCAAACCCCGCAAGGCGCATCCAGCTGGCGACCATATCCTCGCCGCGATGGCCCGCCTCAAAAATACGGAGGGTTCTGGGCGTGAAGTCCTGACCTTCGTCTTTTGGCACGGCCAGATAATCATACTGAATCTGCCGCTGGCAGGCGCGGCCAAGACCAGAAGAGCTGACATAGCGACGCGGTCGCTCGCTGCGCTGTCGGGCGCCAAGGCCGATGTCTATCGCATCGCTGAGAGCTGTGGTGATGTCGGGCGTGGGGCGCGAGGTCGCGTATTGCGCGCCAGACCCATGGTTCAGATCAATCATGGGAACACCTCAAAATGGAATAGGGTCTTCAGGCAGGCGGCCATCGCGTTCCGGCTGCGCGCCTTGGGTCTGCATGCTCTCGATGTAGCCGGTGACCGCTGCTTCAATTAGCTGGTCGATCTCGGCCGCTGTGCGGTCAAAAAACGGGGCCATCAGACCAAGTGCCGTCAATGCCTCTGCAAAATCCTTGCGGGCATCGCGGATGGCCTGTGCCTCGCGTGCTGTTTTATCAATCATTCCGTAGCTCCTCTTGGCGAGGTCCGCGCCGATGTCCTGACACCGGCGCGAACAGAATTTGTGGAACGGGAACTGCGACCACTGGAGGCGTAGACAGAAGCCGAAGCCCCGGGCTTCTCGCCCGCAAAGCGCGCAGACGCCTGGGCCCCGCCCGTTCGCGGCTGAAACCCTCCCCCGAAGGGTTTCCGAGACGCCGCTCACCCCATCAGCAGGTTTTCGAGCTCCGGATGCGCCGCCGGTTCCTCCCGTATCTTGACGGAGGCCAGAACGACGAACCGGCTGATGGCCACCGAGGCCATGGCGTCGAGATCCGTGAGCCGCAGGCTTGCGATGGGACGATCCAATCTTCCGCGGGCCTCGAGCCATTTGCCGATCTCCTTTGCCGCTTCGCGCGTGACATGCGCCTGCCATTCATCCGGGGTCATGGGCTCAGCTGTTCAACCAGGCCGGAGCACCCCCAGGTGTTGCCGCCGATGTGGGCGCGCCAGGCTGTGCTTGCGCGGCTGGGGCCTGCTGTGGCGCGTTGGACCAGCCCGTCTCGGCAGGGGCTTGTGCGTTCCAAGCTGCCGGCACCGCCGCCGATGATTTGCGCGGCGGCGCATTGACCGGCTCGGGCGAGACGGTTTCTCCGCGCATGATCGCGGCGTAGGTCGGCTCATTGGGCAGCACCACATTCGCGATCTTGTTGCTGTCGCGGTAGTTCGGGTTGTCCGGGGCCTCGACCATGATCCGCGCGGCAAATGTGATGCCATCAAGCTGTTTCAGACCGGCGATCACACGTTTGGAACGAGCCGTCTCGCTCAAATCGTCAGGTTTGAGACCAAGGGCACTGTCGATCATCGCCCGGAAGGCGCTTTTCGAGATGTTCCAGCCCTTCGATTGACCTTTTTCGTCAAGCTTGCCGCCCGCAACGGTGAAATGCTGCCAGAACTTGCGCCGAGCATAGGGGCCCTCGGTCACGGTGAATTCACAGTCGAGCATCTTCGCATCACTGTGCGGCGAGGCCTTCAAGAGCCCCGCATCCATTTCACTGGCGCCATTTTCACCACCGGGGCGGAGTTTCATCATCACCTTGGCAAAGGTGCCATCGGGGATCAGCTCGCCCATCGGGGCCATTTGCGGTCCGGCGTCGTTCAAATCAAAACTCATGGGAGTTGTCCTTTCCTGTTTAGACGGAGGATGCGGTGGTAGGGTTCAGTGCCGCGCGGCCATCAATCTTGGCCAGCAGCGCTGCGAGGTCCGGCGGTTCAGTCATGTCGAGACGGCCCGATCGATCCTTCGCGGGCAGGCCCCAAGGATTGCCGGATTTGCACACAAGGCGACGGTCGGTGGATGTCACATCAAGCGTCCAGGCCTCTTCCACATCCTTGCCAAAAAGCTGCATGGAGATGACCTGATCGACGATGCCGGGCAATTCCCGGCCCGCTTTGGTGCCTTCCATTTGCGGCACCCAAGACGACGCCCCGTACTCATCAGTGACTTTTTCCAGGACGCCAACGAATATGACGGTCTTGCCACGCGCATGCTGCAGGTGCTTCAGCGCCTGAATCACCTCGCGGCCCAGAAGCCCGTAAGCACCCCGAACATCCGGTTTGCCCGTACGGTCTGAAAACGCCTCCGGCTGCTGTTTGGCATAGGCCATCGCCTGACGCGTCAAATCGGTGATGCTGTCGACAAAAATGATCGAGCGGTCTTTCAGAAAGGCTTCCAGCCCGCTTTCGGCATATTTCGTCTGCACATGGGCGTGGTACTCGGAGCCATAATAGCTGCCTGGGTGCTGCGCTGGATCCGGACCTCCGATCAGGATCACCAGATCCCGGAAATCAGGGAAACTGCGGATCGGGATGCTGGGCCCGCGCCAGTCCTGAACGGATTTCATGCCAGCCTCGAGATCGAAGCACACCGCCTTGTCTGCGGGCAGCGTCTTGATCAGCGTGGTTTTGCCCACACCCGGCGGGCCGAATACCGCCAGCGACGTCTTGTTTTCAGATGCCGACAATCGTTCGTCGGCGGTGATGATGCGCAATGCCATGGCGCGCTCCTTTGGTTGGGTGAAAAATCAACGGCGGCGGGGGGTGACCGGGCGCCGAAGGGGAGCCTGCCCAGCCTTTCGGTCAGGGCGTCCCCGCCGCCGCATTCAGGGGGCTTTGGCCTGCTCGAGCTTGAAGCTGGCCTTGCCAGAGCCGACGGTTCGCGCAGGCTCGAAGCCTTTGCGCCATGCTTCAGGCAGCGCCCCGTACTTGCGCTCCGAGACCGTCAGCTTGGTGTCGATGAACTCGGCCGGGTCCTCGCCACTGTCAGCTATGTTCCGGGCGATCTGCGCCAACGCCTCCTGGTCCCAGTCAACGCGTTTGGGCAGATCGGCGACCACGGTATAATCGCCATCAGCGAGGCGCACCGTGCCGGTGTCCTTTCCACAGGCCCGACGGGCCTCGGCGGCGCGGGTGGCGTAGCGCACCTCAAGGGCAGCGCTGAACCGGGCAGTCGCGGCTTTCAGTTGTTTGCTGGCGTGATCAAGCTCGCCTTGAAGGCCAGCCAGCAACTCGACCGGCATCTGTGCCAACTCACCAGTGGGCATGTTGAGCATGTCGTCCACGCTCGGGGTGTTTTCGGGATAAGTCATGGGGGCTCCTTTTCGGGGGATGGGTCAGGCAGCTGCCGCCAGCTGCTTCACTGATGCGGAGGGAACGGTGCCCTTGTGCGGGCGGGCGATGGCGAGATAGGCGAACCGGTCCGGACCAAGGCGTTCCTGGACAAGGTGGATGCGGCCGAGCTCGGAAAGCCGGTACGCTGCGTTTGCCGTGGCCCGCAGATCCTCGAGCGCGGGTTTCCCTAGCGTCGAGACATTGGGCGTCGTGTCGACAACCAGAAAGCCGCGGTGATAGACGAGGCGCGCGCCAGGCTCGGCGACGTCAACCCACGCCATCAGCGTGATTTCCGAAACAGCGGGCGCGCTGGTTGAGAGACGCGCGATCATGCGGCGCACTCAACAAGCGTCAGGGTCGGCGCTGCTCCGGCAGCCTCGATATGCTTGGCCTCAAAGGCCTGGATATCAGTTTGGCGATAGCGCACATGCCGGCCAATTCGGACGAATTGCGGCCCACGGCCTTCGGCGCGCCAACGTTCCAGGGTGCGCGGCGCAATGTTCCAGCGCCGGGACAAGAGCTTCGTGCTCAATAGGGTGTGGTCTTGTTCCATGGCGGTCCTCATCGAGTTGATGAGGGCAACTTGCCAAACCCTTGGGTTGGAGGTCGTGGCATGAATGGTCGGTGACAGAATTTATTTTTTGTTGGAAAATCAATGGCCGGAAAATTTTCGGTTGGAGCTCCAACCCAACACCAACCATTCACCAACCAAGCTCCGACCGAACACCGACCGAAGGGGGCTGCTCGGTTGGCGGCCAAAACGAATCACGATGAGCGACAGACACAAAAAAGCCCGCATGAAGCGGGCCTGTTCAGCATGAGGTTTAATATCAGGGGCCGACGCGCATCGTCACCACCAAGGCGGGTTCGAGCATGTAATATCCTCGGCGCTTTGCGACTGGATGTACGATGTCGCGCCACCCCTTCCGGCTGGAAAACAAATAGCTGAGCTTCAAAGAAGCCGAACCCGCCGCCGCCAAAATCTGAGTGCCGCGCTGCTCTGGGTCACCCGTGATTGCGCAGATGAACAAATAGTTCAAAGCGCGCGCCTGCATGTCTGTAAAAAAGTAGTGCTGCCCATTCAGATCAAACGACAAAAAACGATCATAATCCTTGGCATGGGGCGCACCCGCGGCCATGATCGTTGCCTCAAAATGCTCGCGCTCTGAGGCGCGGACAAGAAGCGCGTCGCGATAGACCACCCAATCGGTACCGCCCTCCGACGTTGCCACGATACCACCGTTTTGAGCAAAGGACGGGACAGAACAGGCCTGCTTGCGCAGCACCCGCATCGCATCACGCCGCTCCAGATCCACCACGCCTTCGAAGTCAGGATTGCATCGACCAGGTCGATCTTTCCGGTCAGCAACGACGAAAGAGCCATAGACGCGGACTGACAGCGTCAGCTGGCCCATCTCCACGACGTAGCCCAGTTCCGACTCGGAGATGCCCCAGTCCGCCAGAACCTCCTGTAGGGTGAAATAGTCTCGTGGAATCAACACTGGCGGCAGCCTCCTTTGTTCACATATTGTTCTTATCTGTTTGACTGTCCACTTTCAACAGAATAGATATCCAACTTAGTCCACAAATTGGCTGGGGATAACCATGATCGTCACCAACATCGCACAGCGACTGAAGGCTCGCGCGTTTCAGCTCGACATGACGCCTGCAGCGGTGGCCGAGGCCTCGGGCCTCAACCGTTCCTTCATCTACGACATCATCCGTGGCAAGTCTGTGCGTCCGAGCCGTGCCAAGTTGCAGAAGGTTGCAGACGTCTTGAAGGTCGACGTTGACTGGCTGATCGACGGCGATGGCACGGTCGAGGGCGAGGCCCCTAAAATCTATTCCCCTGACACGACGTTTGTTGGCATCTCCGGTGTTCAGGCGAAAGCCTCAGCTGGTGGCGGCACAATCGTGCATGCAGAGGATGAGCAAGCCAGTAAACTCTATCATTTTCGTCTGTCTTGGATTGAAGACGAGCTGGAAGCTAATCCGAAGAACCTGCGGATCCTGCGCGTCACTGGGGACAGCATGGTGCCCACTCTAAATGATGGCGATACGATCCTGGTCGATATGGGGCGCAAGTCGCCTTATCCGCCTGGGCTTTTCGTATTGCATGACGGCATGGGGCTGATGGCCAAACGGATCGAGCACATTCCCTCCAGTGAGCCACCACGCATTCGTGTCACTTCAGACAATCCCAACTACTCGCCCTATGAATGCCTTCTCGACGAGGTCAACATCGTTGGGCGGATTCGCTGGTACGGTCGCCGGGTCTAAGCCAAGCCGCCGACATAAGGCGCCACAAACCGACATAAGCCGACAAGCTATTGTTTTTGCTTGAATAAGTGAGAAGAGGACGGTTCTCTCAGCGTACAAATCTGAGAGAGCCCAAAATGTACGACGATATCTTTGCGCCGCTGACTGCGGCCAATGCTTTGCATCCAACGAAAATGACGCCACGCGAGCGGCGTGCCGAATTGTGCAAGATCCTTGCAGTTGGATATTTGCGGATGCGCGCTCGAAAAGTCAGGCAACACACTGAAAATAAGAGAGAAAGTTCACTACACTTTCGCGCAAGACGGAGCGTTCATGTGGAACCAACTCACAAGGAGGTCCCATGACCAAAGAAGATCCCGTCTACGCCCGCGTCGCTGCTCTCAGAATTAAGACACCCACTGAATTGCGCGAAATCTGGCGCGACCTGATGGGCACAGAGCCACCGCCCTTTACCCGTCGCTATCTGGAAACGCGTCTGAGCTATCGCATCCAAGAACTCGCCTATGGCGGCCTAAAACCAGAGACCCGCAAGCGGCTCGAGGAATTGGCCGAGAAATGGGACGGCGACAACTCCGCCAAAAGGCGCATTCGCCATGATCTGAAGCCCATCGCAGGCACCCGCCTGATCCGTGAGTGGCAAGGTGAGGAATACGTCGTGACCGTCACCGCCGATGGCTACGAATGGCAAGGCCGCCCGTATCAATCCCTCTCCGCCATTGCGCGGGCCATCACTGGCACTCGCTGGAACGGCCCGGTGTTTTTCGGCCTCAACAATTACAGGAAGCGCAAATGACAAAACCAGCACCCAGAAAGATGCGCTGCGCGGTCTATACGCGCAAATCCAGCGAGGAAGGGCTCGAGCAAGAGTTTAACTCGCTTCACGCCCAACGCGAAGCCTGCGAGGCCTATATCGCCAGTCAGCGTTCAGAGGGCTGGGTCGTCCTTCGTGACCACTATGATGACGGCGGCATCTCCGGCGGCACATTGGAGCGGCCCGGGTTAAAACAGCTGCTGGCCGATATCGAGGACGGCTTGGTCGATGTGGTCGTGGTCTACAAAATCGACCGCCTATCGCGCTCGCTGATGGACTTTTCCAAACTGGTCGAGGCCTTCGAGCGAAATAACGTAACCTTCGTTTCCGTCACGCAATCGTTCAACACCACGTCATCGATGGGACGATTGACGCTGAACATCCTGCTGTCCTTTGCCCAATTCGAGCGCGAGGTGACCGCCGAACGCATCCGTGACAAGGTCGCAGCTTCGAAGAAGAAAGGCATGTGGATGGGCGGCGTCCCACCGTATGGCTACGTTTGTATCAACCGCCGGCTTGAGGTCAACAACGCCCAAGCCGCGGATGTGCGGTGGCTCTTTGAGCGGTTCGTTAACTTGGGGTCGGCCTTACTAGTCGCGAAGGAAGCGGCCAAGCGCGGCCTCACGACCCCCAGGGGCAAGCCCATGGATAACAAATACCTTTATCGTATCCTCCGTAACCCGATCTATATCGGCAAGATCGTGCACAAGGACGAGACCTATCCCGGCCTGCACAAACCTATCATCGACATGGAAACCTGGGAAAAGGCCAACGAGATCAATAGCGAAAATCCGCATACCCGCGCCGCTGGCACCCGCAAACAGACCCCTGCATTGCTGGCGGGCCTGATACGCGGACCTGACGGCGCGATGTTTTCGCCGACCCACACCCGCAAGCGCAACCGGCTTTACCGCTACTATGTCAGCCAGACCATCTTGAAGCACGGTGCTGGCAGCTGTCCTGTGGGCCGCATCCCCGCCGGTGAAATCGAAGCCAATGTAACCGCGCAGCTGCGCGCGGTCTTCCGGCAACCTGAAATCGTGGCCGAGTCCTGGCGAAACGCTGCAGACGACAAGCGGGCCTGCAGCGAGCAGGATATCCACGCGGCGCTCAAAAGCCTTGACCCGCTGTGGAGCGAACTCTTCCCAGCCGAACAAGCGCGCATTGCCTCAATCCTGATCGATCACATCGACGTCTCCGAGACGGACATGAAGGTGCACCTGCGTGTCGACGGCCTGTGCCACCTCGCCCAGGACCTGAAATCCCGAACTCTCCCCAGAAAGGACGCAGCATGACGGACAAAACCACCACAACCGAAACCATCACCCTGACTATTCCCTTCAAGCTCAAAAAGCGTGGAGGTCGCAAAGAGATGGTCCTGCCAGATTTTGCCACGCCACCGCCAAAACTGGACAACGCGCTGATAAAATCGCTCGCGCGGGCGCATCGCTGGAAACGGCTTGTTGATGAAGGGCATTTTGCGTCGATCAAAGACCTGGCTGAGCACGAGAAAATTCCAGCCTCCTACATGATCCGCACCATGCGACTAACGACCCTGGCGCCTGACATTGTCGAGGCGATCCTGAAAGGACGAAACCCCAACAAAACCCTTCGTGAGTTGCTCGATCCCTTCACGCCAATGTGGGCCGAACAACGCTGGGAGTTCGGCTACCACGATATGCCATGAAACCGGGCGTCCGCGTGGACGTGAACCGTCAGGCGCCGTTCGGCGCGGCTCCTGGATGTATGGCGCGAAGGTAATATCCGCATACTGTGCGGAGATTATCGCTGGTATTCTCCGCATGCGCCACAACAGTCGCGCATCGGCAGAGCCTCTCTCCTTGCTCAGCGCCTTGAGTGTTCGGATTTGTTGTGATCTAATATGAAATATTCCGACAAAAGGCAAAGAAGGCGACTGCATGGCACGACTGACCATCTCGATGCCAGACCAGATGAATGACTGGGTTGAAGCACAAGTCAGCGCCGGCCGTTATGGGAATGTTAGCGAATACTTTCGCGATCTTGTCCGACGCGACCAGGAACGGCGTGAGACTGCCATCAATGAACTTCGCGTAATGCTTGAACGCGCGGAAGCGAGCGGGGTTAGCAAGCACTCATTAATCGAGATCTTAGACGCCGCACGTGAAGAGGCTCGGCAGAAGGGCCTGCTGGATGGCGAGAATTAAACTTCTGGTCGAAGACAAATTCCCACTGGTGGAAACTTTTACAGCCGCTATGCAGGCTGCCAATCATGGCAGGCCATCAGGTCCGTACAGAAAGTCCTGACTGAAAGCAGCACTGTCGCCAGCCGTAGCCTTTCGAGCCGCCGATGCGCGAACTCGACGGATGACTTCGGCCTTGCCCTTTACGTCGCCCAGCACGGCCATGTCCAAAACCTGTACCGAAGCTGATGGGAAGGCGGCCATGATCTGCGCCACAGCAGCCGTAAGGACTTGCTCCAAGTTGGGGCCATTGCGTGTGAAACCGAGCGCGATCACATCCGGCCGGCCGGTCCCTACAATCGTGTCATCCAGCCCCGCTTGAAACAACGCGTCCAAGACCGCGGCCTTGTGGGGCTTTCCACCCGGAAAACTGATCACAATCTCGAATTCAAACATCGGCTTCATCTTTCGGGATGTGCCGCGTTTCCGGAAGGGATGTTGCCAGAGGCAGGTCAAAACCGGCCAACTTGGCAAAACCTGCGGCGACATTGGCCGCAGCTCGTGGATCAACGCCCATTTCCTTTATGAACTCGCGCTGAAGGCGCTCAGAGACCTCTGAGAAAAACGCAAACACACATGCGTCGTATTTTTCGAGGCTTCGAGGATCAGAGATCCGCTCCGCCAATTCCGCCGCTGAGATAGATTCCCCGTAGGGCGCGCAGACCGTTGTAAGGATTGTTCCAGCACCGCGGCATCCATTTTCCCGCATGCACCTATTTCCTATTTCGATCGATAATCTGCCCGGCATCGAGCGCCTTGAAGGTTGTCTCATCAGCCGAAAAGGCCTGGCCCAGGTCGGCCATTAATCGTTCAAGCGCCGCATCCGACACGGCCATGTCTTCACCGGAATGCACGCCTTCGCCACACTCATCGCAGTACCACCCGGCCATCCCGATCATTTCAGACCGCCCTCGGTGCTCCAAGGTCATTTCGCGAACATCGCGAAGCATTTGCGCACCGCAGACTGGGCACATTCGCGCTTTGAACAGGTCTGCGTCGTTGGTCACGCGCGAAACTGTACGAGCTCGAAACCTGGCAACAGCACTTTTCAACTCATCCCCCAATTCAGCATCCGCGCCCAACGCAGCAAAAAAGGTTTCATAATCAAAGGGACGCAAATTAGTCGCTGTAACCGTACCCAGCCGCTTTGCCGCACGGTGCGCCACGTCGAAGGCATCATCGATGAGAGCAGGATCACGGCTGGCCAAGGCGTCGCTCAAGTACCCCAGGATCGCATCACCGTTCTCGAGGAAATCCGCAGGATCGAAGGGTGACGTGGATGGTTTATCCTCAGCTTTCATCGCGCGCGTCCCTCTTGCAACTCGCCCCATCCTCAGAATGAACAGATCAAATTAAAATGCAAGTAATTTCATACGCTTATCACTCCAAAGGTCACGAAGGAGCTCAAAATAAGTTCGATACCAGCCCCAAATTGACATCGCGCTATTGCCAGCGAAAGAAGGCAGAAGATCAGAAATAACCAATCATTTTCAATGTGTTACACTGAATGTAGCGCGATTCTTGTGTTACCCGCTGCGGAGAATATCGGCCGACAGAGAGAGGATACGGCGTCCCACAGCACGCGCGAGGTAAATGCGGTGCCCGCTAAGGCCTTTGAATATAGGGGAAAAATTGGCGCCATCTTACCTAGGAGAACGGTTTTTCTTTGGTAAGTGGCGGACAGTGAGGGATTCGAACCCTCGAGACGGTTCCCCGCCTACACACTTTCCAGGCGTGCGCCTTCGACCACTCGGCCAACTGTCCGTTCGTGCCTTCTAGCCAAAGGCAGGACCGGAATGCAAGCCCCCTTTCGCAATAGAAACAACCTCTTTCGGCCCGTTGTATCCCCAGCGTGAAACACCCATAATAAAAACAGCAGCCAGATACCCGATCATGACAGGTAAAATGAACAAATCTCTTCGCCGCCCGCCCCAGCCCCGCCAGTTCATCGGCAGCGGGCGCAGAAGCGAATTGGACCGAATCCAAACCGGGGCCTTGGTGATCATCGCCTTTGCCGTCGTCCTGTTTCTGCTGGTGCAGGCGCGATTCTTGCTGATTTCACTGGCCACCGCTATCGTTCTGTTCAGCCTGACCAGCGACGCGATCAACTTCATCGCGCGGATTCGCATCGGGCCGATCCGTATCCCGAATTTTCTGGCGTCCCTGATGGCGCTGCTGCTGATTTCAGCGGCGCTGCTGACGCTGACCTCGATCATCCTGTCACAGGTCAACACCGTGCTGGCCACCACCGTTGCCTATGCGGAAAGCGCCCCATTGGCCATTGCCGCCATGTTCGCTTGGTTGGGCGATGACGTGCAAACCGCCGTTTACAATTCCGTCAGCTCGATCGAGGTCGCAGGCTACCTGCGCACCGCCGCAGGACAGGCCGGGAACCTGATGTCGGCAACGGTTCTGGTGATTCTGTTTGTGGGGTTCCTGTTTGCGGAACGCATCTGGTTTGACACGAAACTGGAAAATTTCTTTGGCGGGGATACGGCACAGGCACAAAAAGTCGGCCGGATCATGCAAACCATCATCCATCGGGTGAACTATTACTTGCTGGTAAAAACCGGGGTCAGCGCCGTGACCGGGCTGATGGTGTTTGGCGTCGCCACGATCTTCAAACTGGATTTGGCCGGGCCACTGGGCATCCTGACCTTCGTGCTGAACTATATCCCCAATGTCGGTTCTATCGTCGCTACGATTTTGGTCGCGCTGGTGACATTCGTACAAACGGCAGATCCCGGCTCTACACTGGCGGTCTTTGTTGTGGTGACGCTGATTCAGTTTCTGAACGGCAGCGTCATCGACCCCACGCTGATGGGGCGCGCCCTGCGGCTGTCTTCCTTTGGGATCATCATCAGCCTGGCCTTCTGGGGCGCGGTCTGGGGGGTTCCTGGCATGTTTCTGTCGGTGCCGATCATGGTCGCGATGCTGATCATATGCTCGCAAGTCCCCGCCCTGCGCCCCATTGCCATACTGTTGTCCCGTCAGGGCCTGCCGGAACCCAAAGAAGAACCCGACCAGCCCGCTGAATAGCCGCCCGACAAAAAGGGGGCCACCGCCCCCCTGCTTCTTTCTGATTCCAAATACTCGAATCCAGCCCCCACACCCGGCGGCGCGTCCGCGTCAGTCCACCAACAACAGACTGACGCGCCGGTTCTGGCGACCCTTCTTTTCGATCTTGCCCAGCGTCACCCGCCCGATTTCACCTGTCCGGGCCACATGCGTTCCGCCACAGGGCTGCAAATCCACTTGGTCCGCCCCCTGCCCGATCCGCACCAGCCGCACCCGGCCCTGCCCCATCGGCGGCATGACGGACATGGTTTTCACCAGCCCCGGATTGGCCTGTAATTCCTCGTCGGTGATCCAGTCGTCAGTCACAGGCAAATCACGCGCGATCAGGTCGTTCAACGCATCCTCCAGCGCCTGCTTATCCTCGGGCGCTTCGGGCATATCGAAATCCAACCGCCCCTTTTCTGCGCCAATCGCCCCGCCGCTAACCGGCAAGGGGATCACCACCGATAACAAATGCAGCGCGGTATGCACCCGCATATGCCGGTGCCGCTTGTCCCAGTCCAAAACCTGCACCACCTCGGCCCCGATCTGGGGCAAATCCGCGCCCTCGGCTGGAACCAGAACGATCTGGCCGCCTTCGCCTTTGACCGTAGTCGCAATCATGGCCTCTGTGCCATCCCACCGCAACACGCCGCTGTCACCGGGTTGTCCGCCGCCCGTGGGGTAAAACACCGTGCGATCCAACACCACGCCGCCCTGTTCGGTCAGCGCGACCACATGGGCCGTGGCCTCTTTCAAGTAGGCATCTTCGCGGAACAGGGCTTCGGTCATTTGCTATCTCCTTCTGGGGCGTCCCCTGCGGCGAGGGATGCCGGATCGTCCACTTCTAAATCACGGAATGGGCTGACAGTTTCATCGCGGCGCAAGCTCGCCTCCTCCGCTGGCACGACCGGGGCTGTCGCTTTTCCTGCCCCTGTCAGCGCCTCGGGGTTGCGCAACCAGATGTCGCGCTGCGCAAACGGAATTTCGATGCCTTCTTCGCCAAAGCGGCGGGCGATTTCGTGGTTCAGATCGGATTTCACCGACAAGGACCAGTTCACATCCCGCAAAATCGCCCGGATTTCAAAATTCAGCGAATCCGCGCCAAACCCCTGAAAAATCACGCTGGGCGGTGGGTTCAGAACAATCATCGGATGCGCTTCGGCTATCTCTCGCAGAACCGTTTCGATTTTGCGGGTATCCGACCCATAGGCCACCCCCACCGGCACGATCACTCGCCCAATTGTGTTGCCACGAGTATAGTTCGTCACCGTCCCGCTGACCAAATCGGCATTCGGCACGATCAGGTCCGTCCGGTCAAAGGTTTCGATCCGGGTCGAGCGCACGGAAATATCCCGCACATAGCCCATCTTGCCGCCCACTTCGATCCAGTCGCCTTCGGCCACGGGGCGTTCGATCAGTAGGATGATACCAGACACAAAGTTGGACACGATATTTTGCAGGCCAAACCCGATCCCAACCGACAGCGCACCGGCGACAATCGCAATCGAACTCAGATCCAACCCGGCGCTGGTGATGGCCACGATGGCCGAAAGCACCACCCCGACATAGCCCAGACCGGACACAATCGCCGTTTGCCCACCCGCATCAATCTTTGTTTTCGGCAGGATCGAGGAACGCAACGCCCCCTGAATCACCCGCGTCAGCATGTAGCCCAGCGAAAACACCACGGCGAACATGATGAAATCCGTGGGCGAAATCGTGGTATCCCCAATGGTAAATCCGGCCCGGAATCGGGTCCAGATTTCCAGCAGCTCTGCCGCGCGCACGCCCCAGATCAGCGCCAGCAATGGCAGCGTCGCCAGCGTCAGCAAGAACCCGATCAACACCGGAATCAGCGCCTCTTGCGCTTCGTCCTCGGCCCGTGTGACCAGCCGGTAAATATCGCTGACCAGCTTTTGCAGCACAACAACCAACCCCAGCAGGATCAGCGTCATGACCGTGGGATAAACCAGCGCACTGGCCGCGTTGCGATAGCCCACCGCCCACATCAGTGGCCCGACCACGGCCACCAGTTGCGCTGCGCGGAACGCCAGCCGCGTGACCCTGTGGCGATACCCCACTTCGGCGTCACCGCTTTGGGCCAGTGCGATCTGCCGGGAAATGAACTGTCCCATACGGAACAGCAACAGCGACACAACACAGACGATCGGAAACCCGATAACCGCCTCGGCCTCGGGCGAGAAATTCCCGACTTCGGACAAAACGTTTGCCACCGTGGCCAGCATCGTCAGCAGCGCCAGCCCGGTTGCATAATACCGCGCTTCGGCCCTGTGGGAGGGTTCAACCAGTAACAACGCCGGGCCGTTGCCTTCGGGGAATAGCCGATCCGCCAGCCAACGCACCACCAGCACGCTTAGCCCCCAGATCGGCAGGTAATTCAGCAGGGTCGACCCCCGCAACCCAATAAATCCGGTTTCAATGATCGCCTGTGCCACGAACAGGATACCGACCCACGGGATCAACACCTTGCCCAGTGAAATCAGGAAATGCCACACCTCGACCCCGCGCGGCGACATCCGCCGCACCCGCGTGGCCAGCCGATCAAACCATTTACGACCGCGCAGAATCAGAAGCAGCCCCAACAGCGCAATTCCAAACGCCACAGGCGCATTCTGGCGAAACTCTGCCTGCCGCACATCGTTTTGCCAGTTTCGGCTGGTTTCGGACCACAGCATATCGAAGCTGTTCAGCAGTTCCTCCAGCCCCACGGCCCAATTCGCCGGGTTCAGCGGCGATGGCCCCAAAGACACCAAAGCTTCGGCCTGACGGTCACGGATGATCCGGTCAATCTCGGCAATCAGGCCCGCGGCGCGGCTATGCGCTTCCTCTGCGGCCAGAACCGGGGCTTGCAGGCGGGCAAGTTGCGCGTTCAGTTCGGCCCGGCGGTTGGCAATATCTTCGGCTTCGCCGCCTTCGGGAACTGGTCCCAAGGTGGCGATTTGCGACTGTATCGTATCAATCCGGGCTTTGTTGGTATTCTGCGCCGCCAGGAATTTATCACGCCAGACAGCGATTTCTTCGCGCAGCGTTTCCAAAGCCCCATTCGAGGCTTTCCCGGCCTCCAACGCCGCTTCGGCCCGTGTGGCGGTGGCCTGCCAGCTATCGTAATCAATCGCGGATTGCGTCGCGGAATCCGCAGACAAGGGCGCAACCTGCGCCCCGACCAGCCCCGCCGGGGCGATGAATGCCAAAGCAAGGGCCAGCCAAAGGCTCAGGAAAAACCGCATCGGTCAAATCCGTCTGTTACAGGTCAATCAATCTTCAAAAACCGTCGGCACCGAAGGCGCATCCGCCACCAGCCAGCCCGGCACCGGCAGCCCCTTGGCGGTCAGGAATTCGGGGTTATACAGCTTGGACTGATAGCGCGTGCCGTAATCGCACAGCATCGTCACAATCGTGTGGCCCGGCCCCATGTCCTGCGCCATCCGGATCGCGCCCGCCACGTTGACGGCGGATGACCCGCCCAGACACAGGCCTTCGTCAGACATCAGGTCAAACACCACCGGCAGCGCCTCGGCATCGGGAATGCGATAGGTGAAATCGGGGGTGAACCCTTCCAAATTGGCGGTGATACGGCCCTGCCCGATCCCTTCGGTGATGGAATCGCCGGGGTTGTCCTGCCCGGTGTAAATCTTGAACAGCCCCGCGCCTTCGGGATCGGCCAGACCGATTTTCACGCCTTTGGGCTGCAACGCATCCGCCACCCCGGCCAATGTACCGCCCGACCCAACCGCGCAAATGAACCCGTCCACCTTACCGCCGGTCTGTTCCCAGATTTCCGGGCCGGTGGTTTCCACATGGGCCTGCCGGTTTGCCACGTTGTCGAACTGGTTGGCCCAGATCGCCCCGTTAGGTTCGGTTTTCGCAAGCTCTGCCGCCAAACGCCCCGAATAACGAACATAGTTGTTCGGATTTTTATAGGGGGCCGCTGGAACCTCGATCAATTGCGCGCCTGCCAGACGCAGCATATCCTTCTTTTCCTGGCTCTGGGTTTCGGGGATCACGATTACCGTGCGGAACCCCATCGAAGCCCCCACCAGCGCCAACCCGATGCCGGTATTTCCCGCCGTGCCTTCGACAATCGTGCCGCCGGGTTTCAGTTGCCCCTTCGCCACCGCGTCGCGGATGATATACAGCGCGGCCCGGTCTTTGACCGACTGGCCGGGGTTCATAAATTCAGCCTTGCCCAGAATGGTACATCCCGTGGCGTCGCTGGCCTTTTTCAGGCGGATAAGCGGGGTATTCCCAATGGCCTCGGCCAAATCATGAGCAATGCGCATTTCGTCTTCCTTTCCGGTTCCCTATAGCTCTATGGCCCGCAGGCCCGGAACTCAAGCGCCAGCACGCAGCCGATCACGATGCCGTGCCAGCCAATATAGCGCCATCAGCAACGGCACCACGCGGATTTCCCCCCGGTCTGCCATACCCATCGCTGCGTCGAACGACAGGATATGGCTGCGAATATCTTCGCTTTCAGCCAGCAATCCGCCCACCCCGGCGGCATCTTCGGGCAAATCGGCCAGCCCCAGATAGGTGTGGAAATATTCGTTGCTGCATCCCGGCGACGGGTAGGCGCGGGAAATCAGTTCCAGCCCGCGCAATTCCAGCCCGGCTTCCTCCAACGCTTCGCGTCGGGCGGTTTGTTCCGGTGTTTCATCCGCATCTATGCGCCCGGCAATCGGTTCCAACTGCCACGGCACCCGATCCCCGCGCACCTGCGGCCCCATGCGGAACTGTTCCACCAACATCACCCGATCCCGTACCGGATCATAGGGCAGCACCAGCGCCGCATCCGTCGCCACGAAAGAGGCATAATGCACCTCTGGCCCCATATCCCCACTGAATTTGCGAAACCGCAACCGCTGCGATTCCACCGCGAAATAGTCGATATAGGGGGTCTGGCTGTCGATCAGGTCCACATCGGCGCGGGTCATCCCGCCCGGCGCATCCGGCACCTGTTCGGCGCGTCCCATGACCCAAGACTGCGCCCGCATTTCGATCATCGGGTACATCCGCGCCACCTCGGCCGCGCTGCGCGTTCCATAGAGGCCCATCACCTCGGCCGCGGCACGGACATTCAGCGCCGCCCGGCACCGCGCCCAATCATCCAGATCGAACGGCGCACCCCGGTCATAGGTGCCGTCCGGCACCAGCCAGACCTGCGCCGCGACCGGGCCATGATCCGTCTGCACCGTGACCGGATGCAGCCCGTAGCCAAAGCCCCCTTCGTAAAAATCCAGCCGCGCGATGGCGTCGTCGCTTAGCCCTTCGGCCAGCAGACCAATCGCTTGGCCCCCCGGTTCTTGCGTCAGAAACGGAAAGCCATGCCCATCGGCCCAATAGGCCCGATACCCCGGCAACTGGGCAGGCCGCAACGCGGCAACCCCGGCATCCCCCAGCACGGTTTCCAACAAAGCTTCGTGCCGCAACGTGCCGTAAAAAAACAAATTTCTCATGATTTCACTTTTGCTTTGGCTTAGCGCCACATGCGCCCGCCAATTTCAGACAGGACACCGGCCACGATCCCGCCAATCAACAACGGAATCGCCACATCGGCGTTCAGTAACAGCGCCGCATAATCCACGCCGATATTGAAAATATCCAGCAGCGCCTCTAGCGGGCCGCGATAATGCCGCCGCAGGGCCAGCCCCAGCATTTCATTGCACGCCTGTACAAAAATGGCCCACAGCACCAACATGAACACCCCGGTCAGCCCGTTGCCCACTGCGGCAGACATCCCGCGCCCACTGCGCCCGCCGATCACGATCCAGCCACACAGAACGCCCAGCACCACGTTCACATAATCGAACCAGCCGAACATCGTACCTTCGGGCAAATGCGGTTTAATGGTCTGCGACACGAACCACGCCGTCGCAGCAAGAACCAGTGCGGCAATCAGCCGGGCAGCGGTGGGCATCATGGGTCAGGCGGGCCTTTTCACGGTGATTTGCGTCACGTCACAGTTTCCCCCGTGAAACGCCCCGGCACAAGAGGTCAGATAGAAATTCCACATCCGCCGGAACCTGTCATCGAACCCCAGCGCCTCTACCTCGTCCCAGCGGTCGTTGAACCTGTCATACCAGCGCCGCAAGGTCTGGCTGTAGCTGTCGCCAAATTCAAGCGAGGTTTCAAACTGCAATCCGGCCTGTTCAATCTCGGCCAGCAGGGCCGAACGCGAGGGCAGCATCCCACCGGGAAAGATGTACTTTTGAATGAAGTCCACGCCCTTACGGTATATTTCAAAACGCTTTTCTTGAATCGTGATGATCTGTAGCGTCGCCTGTTTTCCCGGTTTCAGGCAATCGCGCACCTTGTTGAAATAGACCGGCCAGTATTTCTCGCCCACGGCTTCAAACATTTCGATGCTGGCGATCCCGTCATACTGCCCGGTTTCATCCCGGTAGTCCTGTAATTTCAGATCAACCAGTTCGGAAAGCCCCGCCTTTTCAATGCGTTCCCGCGCATAGCTTAGCTGTTCTTTGCTGATGGTTAGCCCTGTCACCCGCAATCCGCGTTCTTTGGCGGCATATTCCGCGAACCCGCCCCAGCCACAGCCGATTTCCAGCACATGATCGCCGGGCTGCACCCCCATCTGATCGACCAGACTTTGATATTTGCGGGTTTGTGCCGCCTCCAGACTGTCCTGCCCGCCGTCGAACAAGGCGCTGGAATAGGTCATCGTATCGTCCAGCCACAGCGCGTAAAAATCGTTCCCCAAATCATAATGGTAGGAAATATTCTTCTTCGCCTGACGCTTTGAATTGGAATTCATCCAATGCCGCAACCGTTCATAGGCGCGCACCAGAAACATGCCCGGAAACCCATCGTACAGGTCTTGGTTGTCCGAATGCAGGAAATCCAGAAAAGCCTGCAAATCCGGGCTGCTCCACCAGCCATCCAGATAGGCATCGCAAAACCCCAGATCGCCCTCTCGGATCAGGCGGGTGAACGTATCGGGGTGAAAGATAGTCAACACCGCCACCGGGCCGGGGTCCGGCCCTTCGGCACGAAAGACCCGCCCATCGGGCAGAACGAAATCCAGTCGCCCGCGCTTGATCCCCTTGGCCAGTTGGAACACCACGGCAAAATAGCGCGGCAAGTCTGTTTGATTTTTCACATCGGTCAGGATCATCCCGCATCTCCCTTTGCGGTTGTCCTGTTCAGGCTGACAAGAATCGGTCTGTCAGGCAAGTTTTTCGTAAAAATCCGCGCGCCATCGCCCGCAATCGGCTGAAAAGCCGCCCCAGATCAGCTATTTCGCCCCTGATACGCCTCTAGCGCACGTTGCCGCCCGGCTGCCAGCTCCACCACCGGGGCGGGATAACGATCTTGTGGCGACAGCCCCCAGCGTTTCGGGATAGCGGTGAAATAATCCAGCGCCGTTTGCGGCGGATTAGCCTGCCCTTCGGCGATCCAGGCCCGCGCGTACAGCCCTTTGGGGTCGAATTTCGCCAGTTGCGTCACCGGGTTGAACACCCGGAAATATGGGGCGGCATCCGGCCCCGATCCCGCCGCCCATTGCCAGCCCATCGCATTGCTGGCCGGGTCCCAATCCGTCAGGCAATCGGCGAACCACTGTTGCCCGATCCGCCAATGGGTCATCAGGTGCTTGGTCAGATAGGACGCCACGATCATCCGCCCCCGGTTGTGCATCCGCCCGGTGACATACATTTCCCGCATCGCCGCATCGACAAACGGCACCCCCGTGCGCCCCTGCTGCCACGCCACCACATCGGGGTGGGTGGCATCCGTGTTCCACGGGAACGTATCCCACTCCGGTTTCCAGTTTCGGTCCACGATATGCGGCGTGTGGAACATCAGATGATAGGCAAATTCGCGCCAGACCAGTTCCTTTAGAAAGGTTTCAGCCCCCTGTGCGCCACCAAACATGGCCCGCTGTCCGGCCTGCCAGCATTGGCGCGGTGAAATTTCCCCCAGGGCCAGATATGCCGACATCCCCGAGGTGCCATCCACCCCCGGCATATCCCGCCGATCCTGATAGCGATCAATCCCATCCGCGATAAACCGATCCAGCCGCGCCTGCGCTGCCGCAGCACCGGGCGTCACATAGCCGCGCAGCACCACACCGCCCCGCCGCATCCCGGCCCCAAGGTTCCAGTCTTGCAACGTTTCCGATACGGGCCATTGATCCGGCGCGGGCAATTGCGTTGGGGCCGCCTGTGCCGGGGACACGCCCAATTGTCGGGCCGCTTTCCAGTAGGGGGTAAAAACCTTGTAAAACCCACCTGCCCCGGTTTTCACCGCCCAAGGTTCAAACAGCAAATGCCCTGCATGGCTTTGGGCGTCGATCCCCTGCGCCTTCAGCACGGTTTTCACATCCGTATCCCGCGCAATCGCCTGTGGGTCATAGGCGCGGGTCCAATAGACAGCACTGGCCCCGGTGTCGCGGATCAGATCCGCCAGCACTTGCTTTGCCGGGCCAGATCGCAGGATCAACCGGCTGCCCAACGC
Organism: Thalassovita litoralis; assembly: GCF_900182725.1. Taxonomy (GTDB): domain Bacteria; phylum Pseudomonadota; class Alphaproteobacteria; order Rhodobacterales; family Rhodobacteraceae; genus Thalassobius; species Thalassobius litoralis. Next base: position 36,997 of record NZ_FXTO01000008.1, on the reverse strand, counting down.
TGCCAAGGTCTGCGCGAACACGTCCAACGCCAGTCCCAGCCGCCATTGCGGCGCACAGCCCAGCCCTGTCACCTGTTCATCCCGAATGAACACCGGAATCACCGGCCCGCCCCGCGCAACCGCAGCCAGCAGCGCCGGGTGATCGGCCAGACGCAAATCGCGCCGCAGCCACAGCAAAACAGGGGCGTGTTCAGGCATTGTCACTCTCAACCGTTCGCAACAGGGAAACGCCCTACAAAACCATGTCCAAGGCTGTCATCAGGCGCTGCACCTCCTCGGGGCTGGTGTAATGCACGAAACTTAACCGCAGCACGCCCTGCACCGGGTCAATCCCCTGCGCCACGAGTGCGCGCACGGCATAGAAGTTACCGCCCCCCGCCATGATCCCATGCCCGGCCAGCGCCGCCGCCACGGGTTCGACCGCGCGGTCCAGTGCCACCGCCACCGTCGGCGCACGCATTTCAGCCCGCGTTGGCCCCAGCAAACGCACCGAATTTTTCGCCCCCAGATAATCCAGCAAGGGCTGCAACAGCACCACCTCATGCGCACGCATCAGATCATGCACGCCGCTGGCTCGCTGTGCGGCAGTGCCGGTCAGCCCGTGATGATCCGCCAATTCATCCAGATAATCGGCCATCCCGGCACAGGCGGCCACCTGTGCATGATCCGGCCCCGCAGGCGTGAACCGTTTGTACAAAACATCGGCGTTGAAATAGTGCCCCTGATTGGGCAGTTGCATCCCCAACGCCCTGCGGATCACCATAACTCCCTGATGCGGGCCATAGGTTTTATAGGCCGAAAACAGGTAAATATCCGGTCCCAGCATCCCCACATCCGGCAGCCCGTGCGGCGCATAGCTGACGCCATCCACACAAACGAACGCCCCGGCGGCATGGGCCATTGCGGTGATTTCCACAACCGGGTTCACCGCGCCCACCACATTGGAACAATGCGGGAAACAGACCAGCCGCACCTTTGCATCCAGCAAATTGGCCAAATCGGCGGGGTCCAGATGCCCGGTTTCCGGGTCGATCTGCCATTCGCGCACCTCGATCCCGGATTCGGCCAGCCGCCGCCACGGGCCTGTATTTGCCTCGTGATCCTGATTGGTGACAATGATCGCCTCGCCGGGTTGCATCCATTGCCGGAACGCCTGCGCCAGAACATAGGTGTTCTGCGTGGTCGATGGGCCAAAGCTGACCTCGTCACCCTCGACCCCCAGTATCGCGGCCAGACGGGCGCGCGCCTCGTCCATTTCCGCCCCGGCGGCCTGACTGGCCTCATAAGGCGCATAGGGTTGCACCTTGCGGCTGTGATAAAACCGCGTCAGCCGGTCAATCACGGGCTGGCAGGTATACGACCCGCCTGCATTTTCAAAAAACGCCTGCCCCTGTAGCGAAGGCTCGGCAAAGGCGGGGAACCGCGAACGGACGAAATCAAGATCAAGTGTCATATCCGCACTCAACCCCGAAAGCGCCCGCCAATCAAGCGCTTTCCCCTGCTACAAAAAAGGCCCCGTAAACCGGGGCCTTTTTCCACATTATCGCCGTTCCGCCATCAGCCCGCGCCAGATCGCCCAGCACATCAGCAACAACACCACGGTAAAGGGCAGCCCGGTCGAAATCACCATGCTTTGCAGCGATGACAGCCCCCCTGCCGACAGCAGCAGCACAATCGCAACCGCGCCCTCAAACACGCACCAGAACACCCGCTGCGGCACCGGCGCATCCACCTTGCCGCCTGCCGTGATCGTATCAATCACCAACGATCCCGAATCCGAGGAGGTGACGAAAAACACGATCACCAGCACGATCCCGATAAAGCTGGTGATCCCGGTCATCGGCAGCATGTCCAGCATCTTGAACAGCTTCAGCTCCAGCGGGGCGTCCTGCGCGGCGGTATAGCCGTCCTGCACAACCTGCTGAATCGCCACGCCCCCGAATACGCTCATCCACAGCACACAAACCAGCGAGGGGATCAACAACACGCAAACCACGAATTCCCGCACCGAGCGCCCCCGGCTGACACGGGCAATGAACATGCCCACGAAGGGCGACCATGAAATCCACCACGCCCAGTAAAAGCTGGTCCAGCCCTGGCTGTAATTCACATCTTCACGCCCGAACGGAACGGACAGCGCGGGCAGATATTCCACATACGCCAGCAGATAATCCGCGAACCCCGTCAGAATTGCCAATGTCGGCCCTGCAATCAGCACGAAAACCAGCAGCAAAAGCGCCAGCCCCATGTTGATCTCGGACAGGACCTTGACGCCGCCATCCAACCCGCGCACAACAGAAATCAGCGCGATGGATGTGATGACGGTGATCAAAATCACTTCGGTCGTTTCGCCCACGGGAATGCCGAACAATTCGTTCAGCCCCGCATTGGCCTGCGTCGCGCCAAAACCCAGCGAGGTTGCCAGCCCGAACAGCGTTGCGAAAACGGCCAGAACGTCGATCACATGCCCGATCCAGCCCCACACGCGGTCCCCGAAAATCGGGTAAAATGCGGATCGGATCGTCAGCGGCAGCCCCTTGTTATAGCTGAACAAAGCCAGCGCCAGCGCCACCACCGCATACATCGCCCACGGGTGAAGCCCCCAGTGATAGATCGTCGCCGCCATGCCCAGCCGGATCGCTTCGTGCTGATCGCCCGCGGCGGCGCCCAAAGGCGCCCAATCCGTGCGCACGCCATCTTCGCCCACGACAGTGCCACCCATCGACGAACTGAAATGGCTCATCGGTTCGGACACGCCATAGAACATCAGCCCAATGCCCATCCCGGCTGCAAACAGCATCGCGAACCAACCGACATAGCTGTAATCGGGCGTCGCATCCGCCCCGCCCAACCGGACCTTACCCAGCGGGGTTACGATCAGCAGCAGGCAAAACAGCACAAAAATATTCCCTGCGCCGATGAAAAACCAATCAAACCCTTTGGTGACAAAGGAAAAAAGCCAACTGAACAGATTACCCGCCTGTTCCGGCAGGGCCAGCGTGTAGAACACAAAGGCAATGATCGACAGCCCCGAGATCAGGAAGACCGGGTTGTGGATGTCCAGCCCAAACGGGCCGATCTGGGTTTCAATATTGTCCTGCCCGATTTCATATTCAGTATCAATGATTTCGGAATGCCCCTCGGGTTCGGGTATCCCCTGATTTGTAGATTCGTCGCTCATACGACAGCCTCCCTGTTAGAAATTATAAACCATGTCGCGCAGCCCCAAGGATCAGCCACGCACCACCATCACACTGGCCTTGGAATGGGACGCCACCGTGCCGCCGTTCGATGGCCAGATATAGTCGGCCAGTCCCGGCACATGGCTGGCCATCACAATCAGATCGGCCCCCACCGCATCGGCGGCTTTCATCAGCGTCTTGTCCAGATCAATGGTCGGGTCATGGCTGACCTCGGCCTTGGCATCGGCCGTGACCCCGAATTTTGCAGCCTGCGCCGCCGCGAATGCCTGTAATTTTTCCGCGTATTCCGCCGGATTATGCCCCAGCTTGCCGGGCATGGCGCTGGTGACGCCAAGATAAATGATTTTCGCACCATATTGTTTTGCCAGATCGGCGCTGACGGTCAGGGCTTTGCCCAGCTTGTCCTCGTGCGCCAGATCGACGGGTACGACGATTGTAGTGAACACGTTTGTCCCTCCTGCGAATATTGCACTGGCAGGGGGAATGGGTTCCATTGCCAGCGCTTCATTTGGGCGTCACAGGCAATCGTTTTTGTTGCCTGAGTGTGATCAGGCTAACGTGAAAAGTCAGGAAAACACAAACTTTCGCGGCAGATTCATATCAAAAAGCGACTATCGGATGTCGCTTTTTCCGTTTCCGCCCCAGCAAGACCAGACGGGGACACGCACCGCCCGCCTTTCATCTTGCCAAAAATACTCACATTCCAACGCTGCCACTTGCGGTCAGATCACGGGAAATCCCGGACCCAACCACAGGTTTAATACCGCGCTGACAGGCAAGCCTCCGCGCAGGATTATGCCATCCCGGCCAGTGCCGCGCGAATTTTCGCGGCGTTTTCTTTCAGAACGGCCATGTCTTCCATCTTGCCCGGCGGGCGCATTTTCACGCCCTCGTGGCGCGGCAGAACATGGTAATGCAGGTGGAACACCTCTTGCCCGCCCACGGCTTCATTGAACTGTTGAATGGTCACGCCACCCGCGTCAAAGGCCGCCATCACCGCATGGCCCATCCGGCGCACGGTTTTCAGGCAAGCCGCCAATTGCGCATCGCTGGCATCCAGCATGTTGCGGCACGGGGTTTTCGGAATGACCAGACAATGCCCATCGGCACGCGGCATGATATCCATGAAAACATAGGTTTCATCATCTTCATACAGCTTTTCGCTGGGGATTTCGCCGCGCAGGATTTTGGCAAAAATATTGTCGTTATCATAGGACATGCGCCCGGTTCTCCGTTTGAATCGTCGGTAAATTGCGACTGTTGCGCCATACTATGCCTGTCCCGCCCCGAAGTTCCAGAGCCTTGAAAACACAGCCCGCGCATAGCAAAGGGCGCGATGACAGGACCGCGCCCTTTGTTCGTTTATACCATACAGATCAGGCGTTCACATCCACCACAACGCGGCCTTTCACCTGACCTTTCAGGATGTCACGCCCCAGCCCCGGCAGGTCAGACAGCGTGGCCGGTTGCACCATTGCTTCCAGCTTCTCCATCGGCAAATCCTTGGCGATCCGTTCCCATGCGCGCACGCGATCCGCATAGGGGCGCATCACGGAATCGATCCCCAGCAGGTTCACGCTGCGCAGGATGAACGGCGTGATCAGCGCCCCTTCAATCGCCGCACCACCGGCCAACCCGACCGCAGCAACCGAACAGCCGTATTTCATCTGCTTCAGCACCCGGCCCAGCATCGCCCCGCCAACTGCATCGACACACCCGGCCCAGACCTCGGATTCCAAGGGCTTGCGTGTCACTTCGGTCAGGTCTTCGCGCGGCACGATCTGGGACGCCCCCAGCGAACGCAGGTAGTCTGCCGTTTCCGGACGTCCGGTCACTGCCGCCACCTCGTAGCCCAAATGGGCCAGAATGGCGGTGGCTACGGACCCCACCCCACCAGCCGCGCCAGTCACCAGAACCGGGCCGTGTTTGTCGGCCAGGCCGTGATCTTCCAGCGCCATGACGCACAGCATTGCGGTAAACCCGGCGGTTCCCACCGCCATCGCCTGCCGTGTTGTCAGCCCATCGGGCAGCGGCACCAGCCAGTCGGCCTTGACCCGCGCCTTTTGAGCATAGCCGCCCCAATGGGCCTCGCCCACGCGCCAGCCGGTCAGCACCACCTTGTCGCCCGGCTTGTACCGCGCGTCCGAGGAGCTTTCGACCGTTCCGGCAAAATCAATCCCCGGCACATGCGGATAGTTACGCACCAAACCGCCCCCGGACCCAAGGCACAGCCCGTCCTTGTAATTCACCGTGGAATATTCCACCGCCACCGTTACTTCCTCTTCCGGCAGGTCGCTGTCGGCAATCTGCTTGATTGCAGCGTGGGTTTTACCCTCGTCGTCTTTGTCTACGATCAATGCGTTGAACATTGTGTTTCTCCTCTCTCCCATGCGCAAAAGCGCACTGATTACAATTCCTTACGGCCGCGGCCCGTCCTGCGGCATCAAAAACAGGTCCGTCACCCAGCCCTGTCCCCCTGCCGCCGTCAGCATGGCATGAACCTGTCCGCGATGATGGGTCTGGTGGTTAAACATATGCGCCACGCACAACCCCATCGGCATCGTCACATCCGCCTGTTTGATCCCTGAATACCAGCGCAAGTCCCCCACCAGATCGACCGACCGCACCTGCTCGGCCCAGCGCAGAATACGCCCATCGGTGCGGAACCGCTCGCTGCCCCAAACAGCCAATGTGGGCGTGCATATCACGCTGTCGGAAACACCGCCATTTGGCTTCGCGCCCCTGTCAAAGCGGGCCATCCACATCCGATCCCCCCAAAGCAGGTGGTTCACCGTTTTCAGGATCGACCCGAAAAAAGCGCCGCGTTCTTGCGTCAGCGCGTCGGGGGGTAATATTTGCAGCGCCGCTTGCATCTGTTTGTTTTGCCACGCGTTATACCGGGCCATCATCACGCAATAGTCAGGTGAGATCATGGAAACTATCCCTTTCCTTTCCCTATCACGCGCAGCTTAGCACAGGTTTCGCTTTGGTCCGTTCCCGGCTTGTGGCGACTCGGGTCTTGTTTTCTTTGCGTCCCCACCCCTAAATGTCTGACAAAATAATGCAGCGCCGCCAAGCAGAAATGTCTGACATATGAAAATCGACCCCAACAGCCCTGCGGATCTGTCCGCCCAGATTGCCACCGCGATCCGGGACGCCATTATCAGCGGCGAATTGATTGTCGATGCCCGCCTGCCATCCGAGGCCGAACTGTCCGAACAATTCGCCGTATCCCGCCCCACCGTCCGCGAAGCCCTGAAACGGCTGGCTGCCCAATCGCTGATCCGCACCCAGCGCGGCGCATCGGGCGGGGCGTTTGTAAATCGCCTGTCATTCCAAGAGGCATACGGGCAGCAAATCACTACCTCGACCCTGCTGTTATCTATGAACGATGTCAGCTTTGATGTCGCCTGCGAAGCCCGCTTTGCTATGGAACGGGCCTGCGCATCGCTATCGGCGCAGCGCCGCACGGCGGACCATCTGGCCACAATGCGGGCGGAAATCCACCGCCAAACCCAGCCCGGCCTGTCTGACCAAAGCTTTTGCGATTCCGATGTGGCCTTTCACCGGGCGCTTGTGGATGGCGCGGGCAACCCTGTGCTGTCGTACCAATTGGCCGGTGCGGTCGAAGCGATGCAACCGCTGATGAACATGATTACTTTTAGCGAACGATCCCGCGAACGGATTGTCGCCCTGCATACCGGAATTGCGGACGCGTTAGAACAGCGCAACGCCCCCAAGGTTGAATCCCTGCTATCCGAGCTGGAAACCTATACGCTGGACATCGCCCACGGTATCGCCGCCAAACGCCGCCCCACCGCTGGCTGATATCCTTTTGATAAATAGACGAACCTGCCCGCCCCGGCTTACCCTAGGTAAAAAAGGGAGGAACGCCCGTGCAACAGGGCAGGCAAACCGGGGTCGGATCGGCCTTGGCGGTTGGTTTGGTGCTGGGTTTAGCGGGGTGTCAGTTGGGGTCTTATGGGCAATCGGCGCCCTATCACTACAGCGTTGAAACGCCGATCCGGGTAACAGTTCCCGCCAATGCCCCGTCGGTCATTCAGCAGTTCCGCCCCTTCCCCCCGGAACACGGGCGTAAAACCAGCGGCGAACATCCCGGCATTGATATATACGAGGCCCGCAACACCCCCATTCTGGCCGCCGCCCCCGGCACCGTTATCGCCGCTTACCGGGAACCGTCCTATGGTAATCGTGTGGTCATTACGCATTCCGCCGGGCCACAGGGGATTCCGATTCAAACCGTCTACAAACACCTGAACAACCGCACTGTACAAAAAGGCGATGTCGTCAAACGCGGGCAACAGATCGGCGGGATGGGAAACACAGGGATTTTAGCGGCTGGGATCGTGCATTTGCATTTTGAACTGCACGAAATGCACGGCTCCCACGCCATCCCCCGCGACCCCCACCTGTTTTGGGCGAATGGCCCCGGTCGCGTCACCTGTTTTTCCCCGCAACAACGATTTTCGCCCCCCAACACCACACTGACCTATCCGGTGCGATGCAAGTAAACAGCCCCTTTAAATCCGAAATCAGGCAGACTATATGTCGGGTGTCCTTCGGGACTATGGGCATAAACGCGCATGTAATAAACGGATCGGACCCGGGGGCGGTACCCGGCGGCTCCACCAAAATCCTTCGTTTGAGGATCATGGGGCCGAAACAGGATCGACGAACGCGTAAAGATGTAGCTTTGTCCCGGTGAGGTACCACCGTTATCGGTCCGAAAAGTACAATTGCAAACGACAATCGTGCTCCGGTCGCAATGGCTGCGTAAGCAGTCGGAGTAACCGAAACTTAAGCCCTTGCGCCTAGCAGCGTAAGGCGGGGTTCGCAGGTACCTGGCAACAGAAACCTGCACTTTCCCTTATTTGTTCAGAAATCGTTTAGGTTTTTTCCATAACGTCAGCCCTGCATTCCGTTGTGAAAAGGGCCGTCACTATGGCAAACACAGATATTTTGCGTGAATGGTATTCCCGTGTTTGGGAACAGGGCGATATTTCCGCCATCGACGAATTATTCGTCCCCGATACGCTGGCCAAAGGTATCGTCCCGGACATGGAACTGGGCGTTGATGAACTGAAATTTCTGGTCGCCACGATCCAGGAAATGATCACCCCCCCGAAGGTCCGGATCGACAAACTGGTGGAACAAGGCGATTGGGTGGCCGGGTTCATGACACTACAGGCCGAAACACTGGATGCCCGCACCCCGATCGAGGTGGGGGCAATGGTGTTTTGCCGATGTCGGGATGGCCGCATTGTCGAAGCCTATAACAGTTTTGACTTCGTTGGTTTTTTTGAACAATTAGACCTGCTGCCGGAAAATACCATCGCCCTGTGCATGTCCGGCCAAAGGATTGGCTAAGCCCATGCCGTCAATTCGCAGCATCGGAAAATTTATTCGGGTCCTCTTTTGTTTTGTTCCGAATCCCCTATGCTTTGGAACCGGAATTTCAAGGAACCCCCGATGTCGCACTCCATTGATTATGGAAAACTGATGCATCAGGCCATGCGTGGCCTGATCCAGCAAGTGCTGGAAGATGTGGAACAAAACGGCCTGCCCGGCGCCCATCATTTCTTTATCACCTTCGACACAACGCACCCACTGGCGCAATTGGCCGATTGGCTGAAGCAGCGTTATCCGTCGGAAATGACCGTGGTGATGCAGCATTGGTATGAAAACCTTGACGTGACCGACGATGGTTTTTCCGTCACGCTGAATTTCGGCGATCAGCCCGAACCGCTGTATATTCCCTATGACGCGATCAAGACCTTTGTCGATCCGTCCGTGGAATTTGGCCTGCGCTTCGAATCCGCCGATGCCGAAGACGAGGATGACGAAGACCCCACCCCGCCCGAGGACGATCCAACCCCAGACCACCCCCACCACGATGCCGAGGTGGTCAGTCTGGATAAGTTCCGCAAATAAACAGCCCCGGCGCTGTTACATTTTCCATACGCCCCCGTCACAGGGGTGAAACATCGGCGTGGCACGGCTTTGCTGTCAATTCAGCAAGAGACCCTGCCATGCCAAGTGATTTTTCCGTCTTTCTGGGCCAGATGATGCGCCGCCCCACGCAAGTCGTGGCGATTGCCCCCTCCTCGGCGGCGGTGGCCCGCCGTATGACCGAAGGGCTGGAACAGGTCCAAGGCCCGATTGTGGAAATTGGCCCCGGCACGGGCAGTTTCACCAAGGCGATTCTGGCCCGTGGTATTGCGCCAGAACGGCTGACACTGATGGAAATGAACCCGGTTTTCTGTGAAACCCTGCGCCAGAAATTTCCCGGCGTGACCGTTCTGAACCGCCCGGCACAGCACATCGAACATATCGGGTTGCGCGGCATTGGCGCGGTGATTTCCGGTGTTCCGGTTCTGGCCCGCCCGCAAATCCAGCGCGACGTGGTGGGCCGCGCCCTGCGTGTCATGGCCCCCGGCGGGCAATTCGTGCAAATCACCTATAGCCCCGGCGCTCCCATATCGGCGGACATGCAGGCGGAACTGGGCGTTTCGGTGGAAAAACGCGGCACGGTATGGGCCAATTTACCGCCCGCCCGCGTCTTTGTATTCCGCAGTATACAACATTGAATTTCCCTCTGGTTCGGGTATGTAAGCGGCAATTCCCTTTTGGAGGTTGACCTATGACCAATACCCGCACCGAAACCGACAGCTTTGGCCCGCTCGAAGTCCCGTCCAACAAGTATTGGGGCGCACAGACGCAGCGTTCGATCATGAATTTCCCGATTGGCTGGGAAAAACAGCCCGTTGCCATCGTGCGCGCGCTGGGTGTGATCAAAAAAGCCTGCGCACAAGCCAACAAAGCATCGGGCAAACTGGACGCCAAAATCGCCGATGCGGTGATTCAGGCTGCGGGCGAAGTGATCGAAGGCAAGTTCGACGACAACTTCCCGCTGGTCGTGTGGCAGACGGGTTCGGGTACACAGTCGAACATGAACGCCAACGAAGTGATCGCCAACCGCGCGATTGAAATTCTGGGCGGCGTGATCGGGTCCAAAGATCCGGTTCACCCCAATGACCACTGCAACATGGGGCAATCGTCCAACGATACCTTCCCCACCGCCATGCACATCGCCGCCGCCATGACCACCCGCGACGTATTGCTGCCGGGCCTGCGCAAGCTGCTGGCCGGGCTGGAGCAAAAATCCGAAGAATTCAAAGACATCATCAAGATCGGCCGCACCCATACGCAGGATGCCACCCCGCTGACGCTGGGGCAGGAATTCAGCGGTTATGCGCACCAGATCCGTCAGGGCATCGCCCGCGTGGAAATGGCCCTGCCGGGAATTTACGAACTGGCCCAAGGCGGCACTGCCGTTGGCACCGGGCTGAACACCCAAAACGGCTGGGGCGAAACCGTGGCTGCCAATATGGCAGGCATCACCGGCCTGCCCTTTGTCACCGCCCCGAATAAATTCGAGGCGCTGGCCGCCCATGACGCGATGGTGTTCATGTCGGGCGCATTGGCGACGGTTGCGGGCAGCATGTACAAAATCGCCAACGACATCCGTTTCCTTGGGTCGGGTCCGCGCTCGGGTCTGGGCGAACTGATCCTGCCGGAAAACGAACCCGGATCGTCGATCATGCCCGGCAAGGTGAACCCCACCCAGGCCGAGGCCATGACGCAGGTTGCCGCGCATGTGATGGGCAACAATGCCGCAATGACCTTTGCCGGATCGCAGGGGCATTTTGAACTAAACGTTTATAACCCGATGATGGCCTATAACCTGCTGCAATCCATGCAGTTGTTGGGCGATGTGGCTGACAGCTTTACCGAACGGATGCTGCTGGGAATCGAAGCCAACAAGCCGCGCATTCAAAAACTGATGCAGGAATCGCTGATGCTGGTCACGGCACTGGCCCCCACCATCGGCTATGACAACGCCACCAAGGTTGCCAAAACCGCGCATAAAAACGGCACCACCCTGAAGGAAGAAGCCATCGCACTGGGCTTTGTGGACGAAGCCACCTTTGATGCGGTTGTGCGCCCCGAAGATATGATCGGTCCCAAGGGCTGATGTCACAGCCGGTTAACCTGAACCGGTTTCGCAAAGAAAAGGCGCGGGCTGATAAAAAAGCCCGCGCCGACGAAAACGCCGTAAAATTCGGACGCACCAAAGCCGAAAAACAACGGGACCGCGCCACCGCAGACAAAGCTGCCCGCGATCTGGACGGAAAGAAACGCGAATGAGCGCCCGCCCCGTCAAACGATCCCTGACCCTGCGGGGCCACCGCACCAGCGTGTCATTGGAAGATGAATTTTGGCAGGCCTTCCGCGATATTGCCCGAATACAGGACAAACCGATCAACGTATTGGCCGCCGAAATTGACGCCACCCGCGACCTAGACGCCGGGCTAGCCACCGCGATACGCCTGTTCGTGCTGCGGTATTACCGGGATCGCTAACGCTTCGTGATCGCCAGCCAAATCCCGTCACGCCCGCGCACCGTCAGATGCGCCACAGGCATCGCCGGGCGTTCTGCGACCAGATCAAACCGATAGGCCCGCACCAGCATCGACAACAGCAACGGCCCCTCGATCATGGCGAACCCCGCCCCTGGGCAAACCCGTTGCCCGGCGGAAAACGGGACAAAGGCATTGCGCAGGCCGGTTTTACCATTCTCGGTCTTAAACCGCGCAGGATCGAACCCATCGGGATTGTCCCACAGCCGTTCATGCCGATGCAGATGCCACGGGCTAAGCACGATCGGGCTCCCCTTTGGAACAGGACGATTGCGAAAGGTTTCGCGCTGTGTGGCCTCGCGTACCATCATTGGCACGGGCGGATATAACCGCAGGGTTTCACGAAACACATCCCGCGACACCGACAGTTTCGACACGGTCGAAAAATATATCTTTTCCGGGTCAATCTGCGCCTGCGCCTCGGCTGCGACGCGATCCTGCCAATCGGGGTATAGCGCCAGCAAATACAGCGCCCACGCCAAGGCAGACGCGCTGGTTTCATGCCCCGCCAGGAAAAAGATTGCCACCTGATCCACCATTTCATCGGTGTCAAACCGTTCCCCGGTCAGCAGGTCTGGTGTGGTCATGATCTTGGTCGCCAGATCGTCAGGCGCGGTTCCATCCTGAATCCGCGTCATCCGTTCGGCTGTTAACTGCGTGATCAAGCCGCGAATAATCCGCGCGGTTTGTTTGGTCTTGCGACTGTGAAACCGGGGAAACCAACGCGGCAGAGGCAGGATCGCACCCAGATTCACCACGGGCTGCGCCCGTTGGTGTTCGCGAAATTCTTGAAACACCCGGCCCGCGACCTGATGTTCAATCGGGATGGAAAACAGGGTGCGGAAAATCACATCCGCCGCCGCGTGGCTGGCTTGGGCCTCTACCTCGACCGGATGACCATCCGCCAGCGGTTCCAAACGGGCCACGGCAGCGCGACCGGCTTCCCACATGGCGGGGAACACCTCGCGCAATCTGCCACCTTCAAATGCCGGGTCGATAATCCGCCGCTGGCGTTTCCACACCTCGCCATTGGTGATGAACACCGAATTGCCCAACAATGGCGTCAGCCCCTCGCGGACCCGGCCGGATTTGGGGAATTCATCAGGCCGCTCGCGCAGCACCAAATCCACCAATTCCGGCTGATTGCACATGAAAGACCGGAAAAACGGCGTGCGAAATTCCGCCATCCATGCCCTGTACAGCCGCGCGGGCTGCGCCGACAGGATATCACGGCGAAACAACTGCATGTAACGCCACAGCGAAACCTTGTCAGGCCGCGCAGGCGGTTTGGGCGGCATCGGGATCGGGCATGTCATGGCCTTACCGATACATATTTCGATACTGCCCGATCAATGCGGGATTTGGACGCGCCCCGCCCCGCATAGCGGCGGCGCAATGTCAGCGACCCGGCGGTGATCTGGAAATAGTCATAGTCGCGGGGCCGGTCAAAGGCGCAAAGATACTGGAAATGCAGGCGGAAATAGCGCCGTTTCAGTTTGGCCCATGTTTCCGGCTGCAAGCTTTGGGTAAACGCCGCCGAAAATACCAAAGGCCAGCGTTTTCCCGGCCCGGCTACCCCCGACACGCTGACCGGATCGCACAAGGCAAAGGCACAGCCATCCCCCGGCGCGGTCACATCCACCCATGCGATTTCATCGCGCTCCGATAAATAGGCCAGATCGGCCCGCAACCGCCATGCCCGCGGCAGGAAAGACACCATCGGCACCACCTGCCCCAAGGTCAGCAGGTTCAGCTCTGGCCCCGCAGCAGGCAATCCACCCCGGATCAGATCGGACAGGATCGACACCGCCAAATGCGCCCCGGAACTGTGCCCCACCACCAAAACCTCGTCCACATCCGTATCCAGCGCGGCGCGGATGGCAGCGGTAAATTCGGCCATTCGCGCCTCCAGCTCGGGCGGGTTTGCCCCCCGTGAACGCGCCGAATACGCATAGTCGTGCATCAGGTAATAGGCAAAAAACTTGCCGTCTTTTTTACGAAACCATTTCAGGATCGGCGGGACAACCGCCAACCCCGCCACTGCGGCCCAAGGATGCAGCCACGACAGCCCCCAGCCCACGGCCACCGCCGCAGCCAGCGCCAGCATCAACTGAACCAACAGAAATACCACCGGATACAGCGCGGCAATGACCGGCCCCTGCCGCAGTCGCATCAACCGCCACAAGGCCCCCGATCCGATATAGACCCATGCCGTCCGCACCAGTTGCCCATAGGTGCCGATGATCCCCTGATCCATGCTGTCGCGCACGATGTCGGACCAGACCAGCACCTCGATATCGGTTTCGACCTCGGCGTCGCTGATCACCGAACTGACATGCCAGCCATACGGCCCCTTGGTGGTCTTGGGTTTCAACCCGATCCGATAGCCGGAAATTGCGGCCTGTGCGGCGCCTTCCTTGCGGTATAATTCGCGGTATCGGCGCGGGTGAATGGGGTCATAACCGGGAATGTAAAACACCCGGCGCTTACGGACCTGTTGTATTTGCTCGACTGCACTCATAACGCCCTCTTGCCCGCCACGATACCGTAGGTTTCAGGCCGAAGTAAGGCAGATCAGGGCTTTCATCTTGCGCGAAATACTCCGGGGTACGGATTGAAAATCAAGGATTTTCAATCGCAAGGGCAGCGCCCCTGACCTGCCCGAAGGGCATGACCTGCATGCGCGCAGCGCATTCCGCTGGATCAGCCCAAGGTCGCCAAAGCCGGGAACCGTTCCAACAGCCAATAGGAAAAGGACGAAAAACCACCCGTCAGCATCAACAAACCAATGGTCCACAGCAACAGGCCCATCACGCGCTCGATCTGTTCCATATGCCGTTTCATCCACCCCATAACCCCGGTCAGGCGTGGCAGGAATGCCGCGACCAGAAGAAACGGAATCCCCAGCCCCGCAGCGTAAACGGCCAACAGGATCGTACCACGGGCAATTGACGCCTCGGACGCGGCCAAGGACAGGATCGCGCCCAGTTGCGGGCCGATACAGGGCGTCCAGCCAAAGGCAAACGCCAACCCCAGCACATATGCCCCAAAGGCGGACCCGCCGCGATCCCCGGCATCAATACGCGCCTCGCGGTCCAGAAATCCTATCCGATAAACGCCCACGAAATGCGCCCCGAACACCATCACCAAGATACCGGCAATCGTGTTGAACCATGACTGATAGGCCAGAAACACCGCCCCGATTGCCGAAGCCGTAAACCCCAGAAACAGAAACACCGTAGACAGGCCCAGCACAAAGAAAAAGGCCGGAGCCAAGGCGCTTTTTCTGCGCCCGCTGGCGTTCAGATCCGATAGCGATACGCCGCTCATATACGCCAGATAAGGCGGAACGATAGGCAGGACACAGGGGCTGAGGAAGGAAACAATCCCCGCCATCAGCGCCACCAGCACGGCGGGCAACAGGCCCGCGTCAATGATTTCGATTCCGAACATACAGCCCTGATAGGCGATAAATCCGGGGCCGTCACTGCGACGGAATTCACATCTGCGTTGGTACAACGAAAAACGCCGCCCGATGTTCCGGGCGGCGTTTCCAATTTTAGCGACCGGCGTTCCACCAACCGCGCCGTTTGGGGCGGTCCGGTTCCGGCGCGGCCTCGGCGCTTACAGGCTCCGGTTCGGAATGTACGGTTTCAGCCGCCACCTCTGCCGGTTCATGCTCTGCGACCGGGGCATCCGGCGTTTGGGCGTCTTCGGCTGGTGCAACCTCTGCCACTGGGGGGTCTTCTACAGTCCCCTCCTCCACAGGTGCTTCTGGCGCCGCGGCCTCTTCCGTTGGGATCGCAACAGGCGTTTCCTCGGCTTCAGCCACGTCAGGCGCGGCCTCAGTCACCGGCTCCTCCACCGGCGCTTCGCTGGCGACCGGCGCGGCCTCTGCCACTTCGGCGGGGGCTTCTTCGGTTACGGCTTCCGCCACAACCGCATCGGCCACCGGCTCTGGCGCATCCGTCGCGTCGTCAGACGGCGTATCCTCGGCTGCAACGGGGGCAGCTTCCGCATCCTCTGCCGGAACCTCGGTCTGCTCCTCGCCCTCTTTCGACTTCGAGCGCGACCGACGGCGGCGGCTGCGTTTTTTCGGGGCTTCCTCGGTCGCTTCGTCGTCCGATTTCACCTCGTCAGGCGCGGCCTCATCATCGGTTGCCGCCTCTGCGTCAGTGTCAGCTTCCGCATCCTCGGCACCGTCATCCGCATCACCATCCGATGCCTCGCCCCCGTTTTCACCATCCCCGCTTCGCGAACGGGACCGGCGGCGGCGGCGGCGGCGTTTCTTCGGCTTGGTGTCCTCCTCTGCCTCGACCTCGGGGGTTTCCTCCTCCTCGATCTCGACCGCTTCATCCACCTCGTCCATCAAAGAGCTATCGACAGACACAACGGGCGCAACCTGTTCAGGGACGGCCCGCGTCGCTGTCTTGAACTTCTCGATCGAGAAATCCGGGCTGATCAGCATCGGGTCGCCTTCGATCCGCACCGACAGACCATAGCGCGCTTCGATCTGCGCCACATGTTCCCGTTTCTGGTTCATGATGAAGTTGGCAATGCCGACCGGACATTTCACCAGCACTTCACGGGTGCGGCGGCGGGTGCCTTCTTCTTCGATCTGGCGCAGGATCGACAGCGCAAGGTTGTCATCCGACCGGATCAGCCCCGTGCCGTGACA
Source organism: Thalassovita litoralis (assembly GCF_900182725.1). GTDB lineage: Bacteria > Pseudomonadota > Alphaproteobacteria > Rhodobacterales > Rhodobacteraceae > Thalassobius > Thalassobius litoralis. The sequence goes on along the minus strand of NZ_FXTO01000008.1, from coordinate 20,615 downwards.
ATGCGGACAGGGCTGTGTCGTCGCTTCGATCATACCGGGGCGCAAACGCTGACGGCTCATTTCCATCAGGCCAAACCCGCTGATCCGGCCCACCTGAATGCGGGCGCGATCAGTTTTCAGCTTGTCCTTCATCCGTTTTTCGACGGCGGCATTATTCTTGCGCTCGTCCATGTCGATGAAGTCAATCACGATCAAACCAGCCAAGTCACGCAAGCGCAACTGACGCGCCACTTCCTCGGCGGCCTCAAGGTTGGTTTTCAGCGCGGTTTCTTCGATCGAGCCTTCCTTGGTCGCCCGGCCCGAGTTGACGTCAATCGCCACCAGCGCCTCGGTCACACCGATCACGATGTAGCCGCCCGATTTCAACTGTACCACCGGGTTGAACATGCTGTTCAGGTAGCTTTCCACCTGATAGCGCGCATAAAGCGGCATCGATTCCGCGTAATGCTTCACGTTCTTGGCGTGGGACGGCATGATCATTTTCATGAAGTCCTTGGCGATGCGATAGCCGCGTTCGCCTTCGACCAGCACCTCGTCAATGTCGCGGTTATACAGGTCGCGGATGGACCGCTTGATCAGGTCGCCTTCTTCGTAGATCTTGGCTGGCGCAATGGATTTCAGCGTCAGTTCTCGGATCTGTTCCCAAAGCCGTTGCAGATATTCGTAATCGCGCTTGATTTCGGATTTCGTGCGTTTTGCGCCTGCGGTCCGAATGATCAGCCCAGCGCCCTTTGGCACGTCGATTTCGGTTGCAATGTCTTTCAATTTCTTGCGGTCAACCGCGTTGGTGATCTTGCGGCTAATCCCGCCGCCTCGCGCGGTGTTCGGCATCAGAACGCAATAGCGCCCGGCCAGCGACAGATAGGTGGTCAGCGCCGCACCTTTGTTGCCGCGTTCTTCTTTGACGACCTGTACCAGAAGAATCTGGCGCACCTTGATGACTTCCTGAATCTTATAGCGGCGCGGGCGCGGTTTGCGGACCGGGCGCACGTCTTCGGGGTCATCATCCTGCGAGACATCCTCGATGGAATCGTCTTTCTCGACGGTTTCCACCGGATTGTCATCCTCGTCGTCGTCACCGTTTTCGTCGGTATCGTCGTCGCTGTGGTTTTCTTCGGCTTCGTCTGAAACCTCTGCGGTATCGGCTTCCCCGCTCTCTGCCGGGGTATCCTCGGTCGGTTGATCGCTTTCAGCCTGATCTGCGGCGGCAGCGTCTTCGACCGGGCTTTCGGCGGCATTCTCCTCCGAAACAGGCTGATCGCCCTCTTCCTGCGGTTCCTCGACCGGGGTTTCGGCAACCCGTTCCATCGGGGAACTTCCCTCGGGGGCTTCTTCCTCGTTCAGGTCGATGGTTTCCATGCCAGCGATTTCGCTGCCCACTTCGCGGGTTGCGACTGCATCGCTGCTTTTGCTGGACGCGGCCTTGGACCGGGACCGGCGCGACCGTTTTTTAGAAGAGCCTTCATCGTCTTCCTCGGCCTTTTGGGCCTCGGCATAGGCGTGTTCTTCCTCCATCAGCGCTTCGCGGTCGGCGACGGGGATCTGGTAATAATCGGGATGAATTTCCGAAAAGGCCAAGAACCCATGACGATTTCCGCCATAGTCCACGAATGCAGCCTGAAGTGACGGTTCGACCCGTGTTACTTTTGCCAGATAAATGTTGCCAGCAAGCTGGCGTTTGTTTTCAGATTCAAAGTCGAATTCCTCAACCTTGTTTCCGTCAACCACCACGACGCGGGTTTCCTCCGCGTGGGTGGCGTCGATGAGCATTTTCTTTGCCATTGTGTCCGTTTGCACTGCGGCAAAGCCCCCTGACCCGGTGGGCGGGGGCGTTGCGGCAGGTGTCTGTTAGGGGCGAGTGCGGACGCGCGGCAGGGCTGGCCGGTTTGGGCCTCTGCTCTTGCACTTGGGTGTCTCGCGCGCCTCATCGCGTTTCTTCTCCGACGGTTTCATGGCTGAACCATGATCCGCCCGTTCATTGCCCAGCCTCCCGGAACGGGATCGCGGGCCATTATCATGCCTTATACAAGGCCAATCGGTCTGCCTGATCGGGCCGGTTGCTTTCGGTCATCCGGTCAAGACAGCGAAACTCTCGCGGCGGGCAGAACCTGCCTGTCGCCGTTTTATCAACATAAGGTGTGCAAGGGCCGAAAGACAATACGCAAAATACTTTTGCGCCCCCTACTGCCCGACAAAGCCCATCAAAACTGCGTCAAACATGTATTTTTTCTTTCATTCAGGCTTCACCCAGCCGTCATCGAAGCGTCGCGCGGCTGTTACCGCTCTCCCCGACACCGCTGACACCACTTTATTCCGAATGGAGACTACAGATGAAACGCCTGACCCTTGGCGCGCTGACCCTGGCCGCGCTGGCCGCCCCCGCCTTTGCTGACCGCATCGAACTTGGTCCGCGTCCGGCCTTCCTGATTGACCGGATGCCCGAAGGTGCGCTGAAAACCAAACTGGCCTCTTGCGCGGACATGGAACCCGTTCGCAGCGATTTTTCCATCGGCCACCGCGGTGCCGCGCTGATGTTCCCCGAACACACCGAACAAAGCTACCGCGCAGCAGCCCGCATGGGGGCCGGTATTCTGGAATGTGACGTGACCTTCACCAAGGACAAAGAACTGGTCTGCCGTCACGCCCAGAACGACCTGCATACCACCACCAACATTCTGGCGACCGATCTGGCGGCCAACTGCACCACCGGGTTTGCCCCGGCCACAGGCGACAAGAAAGCTTCGGCTGAATGCCGCACCTCGGATATCACGCTGGCCGAGTTCAAATCTCTGACCGGCAAAATGGACGCAGCGGACAAATCGGCCACGACTGTCGCGGGATACATGAACGGCACGCCGCGCTGGCGCACCGACCTGTATGCCACCGAAGGCAAGATCATGACCCACGCGGAATCGATTGCGCTGTTCAAGGAACTGGGCGTGAAATTCACCCCCGAACTGAAATCGCCCTCGGTTGACATGCCTTTCGACGGGTTCTCGCAAGAGGATTACGCCCAGAAGATGATCAACGAATACAAAGCCGCAGGCGTCGATCCGAAAAACGTTTTCGCCCAAAGCTTTAACCTGAACGACGTGCTGTACTGGATCAAGGCAGAGCCGGAGTTCGGCAAACAGGCCGTCTATCTGGTGGAATGGCACGACGGGTTCAACGAACAGGACGCTAAAACCTGGAATGAAGATTTCGCCGCTCTGAAAGCGCAGGGCGTGAACTATCTGTCCCCGTCGATCAACATGCTGCTGACCGTCAAAGACGGCCAGATCGCCGCATCGGATTACGCCAAAGCCGCGAAAGACGCAGGGCTGCACCTGATTTCGTGGACGCTGGAACGGTCCGGGCCGCTGGCCACTGGCGGCGGCTGGTACTTCCAGTCGGTCAAGGACGCAACCACCGATGACAGCGTCTACTTCACCGCGCTGGACGTACTGGCCCAAGAGGTTGGCATCGTGGGTATGTTCTCGGACTGGCCCGCCACGACCACTTATTACGCTTCGTGCATGGCACAGGGCACCAACTGATCCCCGCCTTGCGACAAAACAAAGGGCGGCCCAATCGGGTCGCCCTTTTCCGTTTCCGCCCTATGCCAGCGGCTTACAGGTAATCCGACCGTTGCAGACCGTATTTCGCCATTTTTTCGTTCAGCGTCCGGCGCGGCAGGCACAGTTCATCCATAACCGATGCGATGGATCCCTTGTGACGGCGCATCGTGTTGTCGATCAACATCCGCTCGAACGCTTCGACATATTCCTTCAGCGGTTTACCTTCGGTGGTCATCACCGGCTGCATGTCATCATGATCCGCCATCAGAAGGGACGTAATCGTGCCGCTGCCCCGCCGCGATTGCAAAACCGCACGTTCAGCGACATTGATCAACTGGCGCACGTTGCCCGGCCACGGCGCCTGCAACAATTGCGCGGCTTCCTGCGCGGAAACCTTTGGCGCGTCACAGCCGTATTCTTCGGAAAACTGTTCAGACAGGCGGGTGAACAGGGTCAGAATATCCTCGCCACGCTGGCGCAGCGGCGGCAAGGTGATCCGCAACGCTGCCAGCCGGTAAAACAGGTCCGGGCGCAGGGCGTCTTCGATGGTGCGATCCTGTTCCTGCATATTGCAAATGGCCACGATCCGGGTTTCCGGCGGATTGCCCTGATCGTTGATCACGCTCAGCAACCGCGCCTGAAGCGCATCCGAAAGCGCCTCGACATCCTCTAGCACCAATGTCCCGCCACGGGCTTCTTCGACCGCAGGCAATTGGCTGTCTTCGGGCATCATCGGACCAAACAGGCGCTTTGCCAGCGCATCTTCGTCCCACGCGGAACAGGGGATCAGGACAAATTTCTTGCCCGCCCGCGCCCCCACGGCATGAAGCGCATGAGCGACCAATGTCTTACCCGTGCCGGTTTCACCATCAATCAGCACATGCCCATCGGCCTGCCCCAGATCCAGAATATCCTCTTTCAGGCGCTCCATCATGGGGGACGACCCGATCAGCTTATTCATCAACTGCCCGCCATCGGACAATTCCTTGCGCAGCGCCCGGTTGTCCAGCGTCAGCCGCCGGGCATTCGTGGCCTTCTTCGCCAGTTCGGTCATCCGATCCGGGTTAAAGGGCTTTTCCAGAAAATCATATGCACCGACGCGCATAGCCTCGACCGCCATCGGCACATCGCCATGCCCGGTGATCATGATCACCGGAAGCGCGCTATCGCTGCCCATCAGCTTTTTCAGGAATTGCATCCCGTCCATGCCCGGCATTTTGATATCGGAAATCACGATCCCCGGATAATCCGCCCCCAGAATTTTCAGCGCATCTTCGGCGCTGGCAAATGTTTCGGTGTCGTAGCCCGACAGCGCCAGCCATTGACTGATCGACTGACGCATATCCTGCTCGTCATCCACAATGGCGATCTTCATCACCTTCGACATGAGTTTACTCCGCCGCTTCTATTTCTGTGTCATTGGTTAAGATAGGTAGCTGCATTTCAAAAACAGCCCCCCCGCCTTCGGCATTGCGGGCCGTCAGCCGCCCGCCAAGGTCGCTGACGATCCCCGAGGAAATCGCCAAACCCAGCCCCACGCCTTCGCCCGGTTGCTTGGTTGTGTAAAAAGGTTCGAACAGCGCATCCAGATTGTCGATGCCATGCCCGTTATCGCGCACCGTCAGCGTTGCGGTTTCGCCAGCGGCCAAAATGATGTCAATTTCCGGGTCGTCCACGCCCTGCGTTGCGTCCAGCGCATTGCGCAGCAGGTTGATCATAACCTGTTCCACCCGAACCCGATCCCCCATCACCCGAACCGGCTGCACCGGCAGCGCCCGGTTGATGCGCACATGCCTGTTTTTTAACTGCGGTTCCATCATCGACAGGGCCGAGGCAAGCGCGTCATTCATGTTCACTTCGGTGAAACTATCGCCGCCTTTCCGGGCATAGCTTTTCAATTGCCGGGTGATCGCGCCCATCCGCCCGATCAGGTCGTCAATCCGCTGAAAGGACGACAGCGCCTCGTCAGGGCGGTTACGTTTCAGCAGCAGCTTCGCCCCCGCCAGATAGGTTTTCATCGCCGCTAACGGCTGATTCAATTCGTGGCTGACCGCTGCCGACATTTCCCCCAAAGCGGCCAGTTTCTGACTTTGCGCAAGGGTCTGTTCAGCCACCGCCAGCGTTTCCTGAACCCGTTCCCGTTCGGCGATTTCCCGCTGGAGCCGCGCATTCAACGCGCGAAGTTCCGCCGATTCCCGTTGAAACAACGCCATCCGCAGCGCCGTTTTGCGAGACAGGAAATAGAAGGCCAGCGCCAACAGGATCGCGAATCCCATGATTTCCAGCGCCAGAAACCCATTCACCTTTTCGCGCACGCTGTCATAGGTGGTGAAACTGGTGATCCGCCAGCCCCGGAACGGGATACGGGTTTCCATCCGCATCACAGCTTCGCCCTGCACATAGGCATCGGCGGGGAAAGCCGCCCAATCGCTTGTGGCCTGAATGGCCCGCTGAATGGCGTTGTCGGCAGGATCAGATCGCAATGCCTCGGCCTCCGATTGGCCGCGCCAGCGTGGTTCGGTTGCCAGAATGATCGTGCCGGAACTGTCCGTCACCAGAACCGCATCGGAAATCCCGGCCCAAGCGCGTTCAAACTTCTGTAAATCAACCTCAACCAGAATCACGCCCATCACCGCGCCCTGGCTTTCGACACGGCGCGAATAGGTAAAGCTGTATCCGCCGCTTTCGCGCCGCAGCACGGTAAACACCGTGTCCGAGGCCCGCACCGCATTCAGAAAATAAGGGTCTTGCCGATGCTGCGACCCCAGCCGGTTGCGATCCGTTGCCGCCACGGCCCGCCCATCCTTGTCCAACAGCATCAGCGACGCCGCGCCGATTTCATCGACAAAGGAAATCAACCGCTGCGTGGATTGCGAATAATCGCCCGAATTCAGCGCCCCGATCAGCGCCGCATCCCGCGCCAGCAATTGCGGCACGATGGCGTTACGGCGCAGTTCAGACAGCAAGTTGCCGCCATACAGCGCCAACCGCAATTCAGCCCGGTTACGGGTATTTTGGGTAAACCGATCCGTCAGCAGGTTGTTGGTCACAACCACCGTGACCACGGCCAGCACGCTCAGCACCAGCAGCGCGACACGCACGCGCCAGCTAATCGTGCTGGCGCGGTTGGATTTCACAAGGGATCGTGGTTTCACAGCCATGCCCCAGATTACGCCGGGGACGTGGCCGCCTCAAGTCACGCTGTAACCAGTTGGTCCATCAACGCGCGGAACATTGCCACCCCATCGGTGCCACCATGCCGTTCGTCAACGGCCCGCTCCGGGTGCGGCATCATGCCCAGCACGCGCCGATTGTCCGACAACACACCCGCAATCGAATCGACCGACCCGTTCGGGTTGTCCGTATACCGAAACGCCACGCGGTCTTCGCCGTTCAGACGGGCCAGCAATTCAGAGTCGGCATTGTAATTGCCATCGTGATGCGCCACCGGAATCGACAGCACCTGCCCCTTTTCATAGCCAGCGGTAAAGGCGCTGTCGGCGGTCGCCACTTCCAACCCAACGGGTTTGCAAATAAATTTCAGGTTGGCGTTGCGCATCAGCGCGCCGGGCAGCAGCCCGGTTTCCGTCAACACCTGAAACCCGTTACAAACGCCCAGCACATAACCACCGCGTTCAGCGTGTTTCACCACAGACCGGCAGATCGGCGAATTGGCGGCAATCGCCCCGCAGCGCAGATAATCGCCAAAGGAAAACCCGCCGGGAATGCCAACGATATCCACATCGCCCGGCAGATCGGTATCCTTGTGCCAGATCATGCTGACTTTGGCACCGGCGCGTTCAAAGGCGACAGCAAGATCGCGGTCACAATTCGATCCGGGGAATACGACAACGGCGGCTTTCATGGCTCTGGCTCCTGTCCGGGATCAGTTCAGTTCGATCGAGTAGCTTTCGATGACGGTATTCGCCAACAGCTTCTCGCACATCTCTTTGACGGTATCTTCGGTGGTGCCATCGGCCAGATCCAGTTCGATCACCTTGCCCTGACGCACACCGTTTACCCCGTCAAACCCCAGCGACCCCAGCGCGTGACGCACGGCCTCGCCTTGCGGGTCCAGAACGCCGTTCTTCAGCATGACATGAACGCGAGCTTTCATCGTGTCTTTCCTTACTCTGGGTCGATCAGTTGATCAGGGTCGGTTTGGCAGGTGCGGTGCCTTTGGGCAGAACACCCAAACGGCGGGCCACTTCGGTATAGGCATCGGTCAGGCTGCCCAGATCGCGGCGGAACACGTCCTTGTCCAGCTTCTGACCAGTTTCCAGATCCCACAGGCGGCAGCTATCGGGGCTGATTTCATCGGCCACCACCAACCGCTGATAATCGCCTTCATACACGCGGCCGATTTCGATTTTGAAATCAATCAGCTTGATGCCCACGCCATACATGACCCCCGACAGGAAATCGTTGACGCGCAGTGCAAGGCTCAGGATGTCATCCATGTCCTGCTGACTGGCCCAGCCAAATGCGGCGATATGTTCTTCGGTGACAAGCGGATCACCCAGCTTGTCGTCCTTGTAGCAATATTCGACGATCGGGCGCGGCAGTTGGGTGCCTTCTTCGATTCCCAGACGGCTGGCCATCGACCCGGCGGCAAAGTTGCGCACGATCACCTCTAGCGGGATAATCTCGCACGAGCGCACCAGTTGTTCCCGCATATTCAGACGACGCAGGAAATGGGTGGGAACGCCGATATTGTTCAGGCCCAGCATGAAATATTCAGACAGCAGGTTGTTCAAAACCCCCTTGCCTTCGATCACGTCTTTTTTCTGGGCGTTGAACGCGGTGGCGTCATCCTTGAAATACTGCACAATGGTTCCGGGTTCGGGACCTTCATACAGGGTCTTGGCTTTGCCTTCGTAAATTTTCTTGCGCCGTGCCATGGTTACTCCGTCGCTGTGGCCGGGAATGAGTCCCGGTTTTGCGCCCTCTTAGTCTATGGAAGGGGTTGTCGCAAGAGAGGCTGGACCGGATCGCCCCTTGCCCCTTGCGCCGAACGCCTCATACAGGCATATCAGTCCCAACACCAACGTCAGCCGAGGACACTGGAATGACCACCTTTGACGACCGCGAAAACGCATTCGAAAACAAATTTGCCCATGACGAGGAAATGAAGTTCAAGGCCGAAGCCCGCTGCAACAAGATGCTGGGCCTGTGGGCTGCTGAACTTCTGGGCAAATCCGGCGATGAAGCTGCCGAATATGCCAAAACCGTCATCATCGCCGATTTCGAAGAAGCCGGTCACGAAGATGTGGTGCGCAAAGTCGCCGCCGATCTGGAAGGCAAGGCAGACGCCGACACCATCCGCGCCAAACGCGCCGAGCTGCTGGCAGTGGCTCAGGAACAATTGATGTCGGAATAATCCTTCGGGATGAAGACATTACCGCAAGCGCGGCCCCTCGGGGCCGCGTTTTGCTTTGGGATTTGGCAAATTCCATCTATTTTTCCCAACAAGAATGAATTTGCCCTTTTTTCCCAAACGTGACAGGTAGCGCGCGAAACGCCGATCTGTAAGGACCCGACGATGACCAATGCACTTTCCCGCCTTTTGGAAACCCGTGACTGGCTGATGGCCGATGGCGCAACGGGAACCAATCTGTTCAACATGGGGCTTAGCTCGGGCGACGCCCCCGAAATGTGGAACGAAGAACACCCCGACCGTATCAAGAAATTGTACAAATTCGCGGTGGATGCAGGTTCGGATATTTTCCTGACCAACTCGTTCGGTGGCAACGCGGCCCGGCTGAAGCTGCATGGTGCGGAAAAACGGGCGCGCGAATTGTCGCGGATCAGCGCCGAACTGGGCCGCGAAGTGGCGGATGCGTCCGGGCGCACCGTGGTTGTGGCTGGCTCGGTTGGTCCGACCGGCGAAATCTTTGCCCCGATGGGTCCGCTGACCCACGCCGCCGCCGTGGAGATTTTCCATGAACAGGCCGAAGGGCTGAAAGAAGGCGGCGCAGACGTGCTGTGGCTGGAAACCATTTCCGCCCCCGAAGAATACAAAGCCGCCGCCGAAGCCTTTGCACTGGCCGATATGCCGTGGTGCGGCACCATGAGCTTTGACACCGCCGGGCGCACCATGATGGGCGTCACCAGCGCCGCAATGGTGGATATGGTCGAAAAGCTGCCAAACCCGCCCATCGCCTTTGGCGCGAATTGCGGCGTCGGGGCGTCGGATCTGCTGCGCACCGTGCTGGGTTTTGCCGCCCACGGCACCGAGCGGCCCATCATCGCCAAGGGCAACGCCGGTATCCCCAAATATCACGACGGGCATATCCATTATGACGGCACGCCGGAACTGATGGCCGAATACGCGGTTCTGGCCCGCGATTCCGGTGCCACCATCATCGGCGGCTGCTGCGGCACCATGCCCGAACATCTGGAAGCCATGCACAAGGCGCTGACAGAACGCCCGCGTGGCCCCCGCCCCTCGCTGGAGGACATCACCGCTAAGCTGGGTGGCTTCTCCTCGGCCTCTGATGGCACCGGCGAAGACGCAGGCGCAGGCCGCCGCACCTCTCGCCGTCGTCGCGGCTGATTAAAGCGTCACACTCATTTATCGCGCTGCGCTTCGCCAAAATCTGTGTTCAGGGTTTTGGCGGAATGCTTTAAAACAGCGAAAGCTGATCCCCCGGACGCGCTGGCACCCGGAACAGATCACAGCGCAATGGCGGCTGGGGCGCGTCCAGTCCCAGTCGCCGCGCCGCTGCCGCGAACCGGGCGCTGATCATCCGGGCATATTCGCCTTCGCCCCGCATCCGATGCCCCCAACGGGCGGAATAATCCGCCCCGCCGTGCATTTCGCGCACCCGCGCCATAATCCGCGCGGCCCGCAGCGGAAACGCCTCCTCCAGCCATTCACGGAACAGCGGCGACACCTCCAGCGGCAAACGCAGCATGATCCAGCTTGCCGCATCGGCCCCCGCCGCTTTTCCGGCTTCCAGCAACGCCTCGATCTCGTGATCGTTCAGCATCGGCACGATGGGCGAGGTCATGATCCGCACCGGCACCCCTGCCCCGGTCAGCGCCCGGATCACGGCCAACCGCCGCGCAGGCACCGGCACACGCGGTTCCATCGCCCGCGACAAGCCGGAATCCAGCGTCGTCACCGACACCCCAACCCGCACCAGCCCCATCGCTGCCATATCCGCCAGAATATCCAGATCACGCTCGATCAGCGTGCCCTTCGTCACAATCGCCACCGGATGCCGAAATTCGTGCAACACCTTCAGACAGGCCCGCATGATCCCCCGATCCCGTTCCAACGGCTGATAGGGATCGGTATTCGTGCCAATCGCCAGCGGTGCCACCCGATAGGACGGTTTACGCAATTCCGCCGCCAACACCGCTGGCGCATTGGGCCGCGCCACCAGCCGCGTTTCAAAATCCAGCCCCGGCGACAGCCCCAGATAGGCGTGACTGGGCCGTGCAAAACAATAGATGCAGCCATGTTCGCACCCACGATACGGATTGATGGATCGGTCGAATGGCAGATCGGGCGACCTGTTATAGGTGATCATGCTGCGCGCCCGTTCTTCCCGCACCTCTGTGCGCAGGGGCGGCAGATCCTCTTCGATCTCCCACCCATCAGACACCCGCACCCGCGCCTGCCCCTCGAACCGCCCGGTCCGGTTGGTCAGCGCCCCGCGCGCCTTGCGCCGCTCGGCATCAATCTGATGGTATTCTGTGTCATCCATCCCCGGATTATGAACAAAACAGGAACATCCGCAAGCAAAGTCACAATCTTGGTGAAGATTTTTCAATGCACCTTTGCAACATTCCTTCATATAAGTCGGAACCGAAACCAGTCCTGTCGCAATCCGCCTAGTGTAATATCCGGAAAAGACGGAAATCTGGAAAAATACTGGCCCTTGGCGGAATCCCCGCCCCCATCAAGGAATCGCGCATATGTCGGAAGATCAAGACGACATCATCCTGTCCGAACTGAATGACGAAGAACTCGTCGAACAGATGTTCGACGACCTCTACGACGGACTGAAAGAAGAAATCGAAGAAGGTGTAAACATCCTTCTGGAGCGTGGCTGGGAACCCTACCGCATCCTGACCGAGGCCTTGGTTGGCGGCATGACCGTGGTTGGCGCAGATTTCCGTGATGGCATTCTGTTCGTCCCCGAAGTCCTGCTGGCCGCCAACGCGATGAAGGGCGGCATGGCCATCCTGAAACCGCTGCTGGCCGAAACCGGCGCACCGCGCATGGGCAAAATGGTGATCGGCACCGTCAAAGGCGACATCCACGACATCGGCAAAAATCTGGTTGCCATGATGATGGAAGGCGCAGGGTTTGAAGTGGTCGATCTGGGCATCAACAACGATGTCGATGCCTATCTGGGCGCACTGGAAAGCGAACAGCCTGACATTCTGGGCATGTCCGCCCTGCTGACCACCACCATGCCCTATATGAAAACGGTGATCGACACGCTGGCAGAACGCGGCCTGCGCGACGAATATATCGTGCTGGTGGGCGGCGCGCCCCTGAACGAAGAATTCGGCAAAGCCATCGGCGCTGATGCCTATTGCCGGGATGCGGCTGTTGCGGTGGAGACCGCGAAAAGCTTCATCGCCCGCAAGCACAACCAAATGTCAGCCTAAGGCTGATCTGGCCCGCGTTACGGCGCGGGCCACTTTTCGCAATGACCCTGCCCAGCGATGACAGCCTGACACGCAACGGACTGGCCCCGGCCCACGAAACAGGCCGGGTGCTGTTGATTGCCTGCGGGGCATTGGCGCGGGAAATTCTGGCGCTGATCCGCCTGAATGGCTGGTCCCACATGGACCTGACCTGCCTGCCCGCCATCCTGCACAATCACCCCGAAAAAATCGCCGCGGCGGTCGAACAAACCATCCTTGAGCATCAGGCCACCCACGACCGGCTATTCGTGGTCTATGCCGATTGCGGCACCGGCGGGATGCTGGAACAGGTTTGCACCCGCCACGGCGTCGAAATGATTGCCGGGCCACATTGCTATTCCTTCTACGAAGGCAATGCCGCTTTCGCCGAACATGGCGACGAAATCACCGCCTTTTACCTGACGGATTTCCTGACCCGGCAATTCGATGCCTTTGTCTGGAAACCGCTGGGGCTGGACCGGCATCCCGAATTGCTGCCCGCCTATTTCGGCCATTACACCAAACTGGTCTATCAGGCCCAAACCGACGACCCCGCCCTGACCACCAAAGCGCAGGAGTGCGCCGCCCGGTTGGGCCTCAGCTTTGAACGCCGTTTCACGGGCTATGGCGATCTGGCGACGGCATTGGCCAAACAGGCCTGACCGCCCCTTTCATCTTGCTCAAAATACTCCGGGGGATCGCCGCAGGCGATGGGGGCAGCGCCCCCACACCGCTTCGGCGCAGGCCGAAGCACCCCATGCGTGGGGCAGCCACTCAATTTACCGGATCATACAGCCGCAGCAGCCACCAGCCGGATGCGCTCAATCATCGCCCGCACGCCGTTAGACCGCTGCGAGGACAAATGCTCGTGCAACCCCAGCCGTTCCAGTTCCGCATGGGCATCCACCCCGGTGACAGCCCCGACAGGCAAGCCGTTATACAGCGCCCGCAAGACCGCAATCAGCCCACGCACGATCAGCGCATCGCTATCGCCGTCAAAGGAAAACACGCCGCCGTCAATTTTCGGATGCAGCCACACCTGACTGGCGCAGCCATCCACCTTTGTCGCGGGGACTTTCAGCGCCTCGTCCAGTGGCTCCATCGCTTTGCCCTGTTCGATCACATACCGATACCGATCTTCCCAATCCTCCAGAAAATCAAAATCTTCGACAATCGCTTCGAACGCTTCGGTGGCCATATCCGTTCCCTTTTCTGCTGCTTTCCACCTAGGCGGCGACTGCCCAAAGGTCCAGCCCCGCCTTGCGTCTTTTCAAGCCCGCGCAGATAAGATAACCCGTGAAAGACAGCGACAAAGGCGGATGCTATGCGGATACCTCTTTCGGCCCTTCTGATTTCCACGCTCGTGCTGACGGGCTGCGGCAACTCGCGCCTGAACCCGATGAACTGGTTTGGCCGGGCTAAATCAACCCCGGTTGCGACAGCAGAAAACACCAACCCGCTGATTCCCCAGCGACGGGGCAGCATCCTGCGCCGCGAACAGCTTCCTTATGCCGGTCAGTTGATGTCGCAGGTCAAAACCCTGCACATCGAACGCACCCCCGGCGGGGCGCTGGTCCGTGTCAGCGGCATCGCACAGTTCCAGCGCCCATACGAGGTGCGTCTGATCCCCACCAACAACAAGCAGCCCGTCAATGGCGTGCTGACCTTTGACCTAAAGGCTGTTCAACCGGGCAAAAAGCTGGCGCAGGGGTCTGAATGGACCCGCACCGTCACCGCCGCCACCTTTCTGACCGATAATGAGCTGGATGGGGTCCGCACAATTCAGGTACAGGCCGCCCAAAACACGATGAGTTCACGCCGCCGCTAACTAAAAAGGGGCGCATATGCGCCCCCTTCCCTGCGATTGGTGTGTACGCTTTTACAGCTCCACAATCCGCACATTTTTGCCTTTGGCCGCCAACGCGATTTCACCCTTGCACAGGCGCAGCGCGTCTTCACCGAACACTTCGCGCCGCCAGCCGCTGAGTGCCGGAACATCCCGCATCCCTGCCGCAATCGCATCCAGATCAGACGCGGGCGCGATCAGTTTCGATGCAACGCCTTCGTCCTCGGTCTTGGCTTTCAGCAGCACCCGCAACAGATCGGCCAGCGCCGGGTTCACTTGCAACTTATCCCGTTCGCTGTCGATCTTGGGGAAATCGGCGGGTTTGCACTCGATCCCGGCAGACACGGCCGCCAGAATACCATCGGCAATATCACCCTTACGGGCTTCGCGCAGCAGCAGCCGCGACCGCCCCAGATCGTTCAGCGTCGCCGGTTTGGTCGAGGCCAGTTCGACCAGCGCATCGTCTTTGAACACCCGGTTGCGCGGAATGTTGCGGGACTGCGCGTAATCTTCGCGGAACCGCGCCAGTTCCCGCACCACGGCCAGAAACTTGCCGCTGGTGGTGCGGGTTTTCACGCGCTGCCATGCCTCTTCGGGGCGCACGATATAGGTTTCGGGATTGGTCAGAACTTGCAGTTCCTCTTGCACCCATTTTTCGCGCTTGTTCTTTTTCAACTGCGCGGCCAGAAATTCGTAAATCTTGCGCAGATGCGTCACATCCGCCAGCGCATAGGTGCGCTGCGCATCCGTCAGCGGGCGGCGCGACCAATCGGTAAAGCGGTGGCTTTTATCCAGCGACGCCTTGGCGATTTTGCGCACCAAGGTTTCATAACCCACCTGTTCGCCAAAACCGCAGACCATCGCGGCCACCTGCGTATCGAACAACGGTTCCGGGAAAACCCTAGCGTCGATAAAGAAAATTTCCAAATCCTGCCGGGCGGCATGGAACACCTTTACCACAGACGTGTCCCGAAACAGCTCGTATAGCGGTTCCAGCGACATGCCTTCCATCAACGGGTCCACCAATACGGCATTGTCATCCGTATCGCCGGGCATCGCCATCTGGATCAGGCACAGTTTGGAATAGTAGGTCCGTTCGCGCAGGAATTCAGTGTCCAGCGTAACGTAATCATGGGTACGGGCTTCGGCGCAAAATGCTGCCAGTTCTTCCGTCGAGGTCAGTGTCTTCATACGGCGGTTTTCGTTCTTGACCAGAATGTTTCTTTGCGGCGTTCAGGGCGATTGCCTGCATATACGCCAAAGCCCCGCCAATGGAAAGGCAGGGCCGGAATTTGGGGATTAGCCCAGATATAGCGGTGCGGTTTCGCCCCGGACAAACCGTTCCAGCACCGCCGGATACAACTTGTGTTCCTGTTGCAGCACCCGCGCGGCCAGCGTGTCGGGCGTATCGCCCGGCTGAACCGGCACCCGTGCCTGTCCCAGAATGGGGCCATCATCCAGCGCGGGCGTCACCAGATGCACGGTGCATCCTGCCTCGGCATCGCCTGCTTCTAATGCACGGGCGTGGGTGTGCAGCCCTTTGTATTTGGGCAACAGCGACGGATGGATATTCAGCATCCGCCCATCCCATTCGCGCACGAAACTTTCGGTCAGAACCCGCATGAAACCGGCCAGACAGATCACATCGGGTTCAGCCGCCTTCAGATGGGTCAGCAATTCAGCCTGAAACGCTTCGCGGTCGCCCTTGAAGGGGCGATGATCCACGGCGAAGGTGGGAACCCCCATTTCAGCGGCCTTTTTCAGCCCCCCGGCGTCAGGATCGTTCGATCCCACCAGAACAGCGCGCGCCGGGTGGTCGCCCACCATGCTTTCGACCAGCTTCACCATGTTCGAGCCACCGCCCGAAACCAGGATCGCAACCCGTTTCGTCACAGAATTGCCCCGGTATAGGCCACGCCTTCGCCTGCGCCGACAGTCCCCAAACGGCTGACGGTTTCGCCCGCGTCAGACAGCAGCGCGGTCAGCGCATCGGCCCGGTCCGCCTCTACCACCAGAATCATGCCAATGCCGCAGTTAAAGGTTTTCAGCAGTTCAGCCTGCGCCATGCCACCAGTTGCCGCCAGCCATTTGAACACGGGCGGCAAGTCCCACGATGTCAGGTCGATGGTGGCGCCCATGCCCTCGGGCAGGACGCGCGGCAGGTTTTCCGTCAAACCGCCGCCGGTGATATGGGCCAACGCATGAACGCCCCCGGACCGTACCGCGGCCAATGCCTGTTTCACATACAGCCGGGTCGGTGCCAGCAGCGCCGCGCCCAATGTGCCATCGGCAAAGGGACATTCTGCACCCCAGCCCAGCCCGGACACCTCGACCAGCTTGCGCACCAGCGAATAGCCGTTGGAATGCACCCCGTTCGATCCCAGCCCCAGCAGCACGTCGCCTTCTTTCACGCCCGCAGGCAGATCCGCGCCGCGTTCCATCGCGCCCACGGCAAAGCCAGCCAGATCGAAATCGCCATCGTGATACATGCCCGGCATTTCAGCCGTTTCACCGCCAATCAGCGCACAACCGGATTGTGCGCAGCCTTCGGCGATACCTTCGATGATGCGCGTGGCCTGTTCCAGTTCCAGCTTGCCAGTGGCAAAGTAATCCAGGAAAAACAGCGGCTCTGCGCCCTGGCACACCAGATCGTTGACGCACATGGCCACCAGATCAATGCCGATCGTGTCCACATTGCCGGTATCAATGGCAATACGCAGCTTGGTGCCAACGCCATCCGTCGCCGCCACAAGGATCGGGTCTTTGTAGCCCGCGTCCTTCAGGTCAAACAGCGCGCCAAAACCACCCAGCCCGGCCATCACGCCGGACCGCGCCGTGCGCTTGGCCGCCGGTTTGATCCGGTTCACCAGTTCGTTGCCAGCATCAATATCCACGCCTGCATCTGCATAGGTCAGGCCGTTCTTGCCAGAGGTCATAAGCATATCCCCGATTTCGTTGCGCCCCCGATAGACCATTGCGGCCCGCGTGTCCACGGGGCTGACCGGACCAGTCACATATTCGCCCCGCTTCCAGCTCTTGCTGGTTCAAGCGCTCCCTGAATTGATGTTGTGAATAAGGTGTCTGCCTGCGCCCCGCTCTCTTTGCCAACTGGACCTGCCCCCGGTCCCGGCTCTGGGCGAGTCTTTCTGCTTCGCCCTTAGAAATCCTTCAGTAGCCGGGTCGTCTCTGGATCAAGGAACCCCGCAACAGTCGCTTCGGTTTCAAGGTGCAGCGCTTGGTGCAGCCCGCCCGCCATCGCCTGATTCAACACCCTTTTCATTGCTCTGGTGGAAAGCGTGGGCAGCGCGGCCAGTTGCGATGCCACGGCTTCGGCTTCGGCCATCAACCCATCGTCCGGCACCACTTTCCATGCCACGCCAATCTCTTTCAGCTCAGCCGCCGAATATCGCTGCCCCAGAAAAAGCATTTCGCGCGCTTTCACCGGACCTACGATGCCGGGCAGGATCGAGGTCACGGCCCCCGTCACGAACAGGTTAAGCGACACCTCGGGGAAAAAGCCCTTGGCGCTTTCCGCCCAGATCGGAAAATCGCAGTTGATCGCCCATTCGAAACCGCCGCCAACAGCCCAGCCATTGATCGCGCCGACAACAGGCTTTGCCCCCATAACGATAGCAACCGTCGCGCGCTGGATCGCGTCGACGACGGCGCGGGCTTCTTCTTCGGTTTCGGGGTGAACATGCTCATGGCGGTCATCCCCCGCACAGAATGCACGCCCCTCTCCGGTTAAGATAATGGCTCGCGTGCCTGGATCGCGATTGGCGTCGTCGAATGCGACCGATATCTCGTCAATCAGGCGGCGGTTCATCGCATTCATTGCATGGGGGCGGTTCAGTGAAATCGTCCTGACGCCTTCGGCCGTCATTTCCGAGCGGATGGTTTCGTATTCAAAGCTCGTCATTCATAGCTCCTGATCACTCGTTTCGTTTTGCCTTCGGTGCGCGGGAATGTCCCGTGAGGGACGATTTTCACGCGGATCGTCGCCCCCAGCTTTTGCTTGAAACGCTCTTCCATCCGGCGGGACAGCGTGCCGTCATCCTGTCCGTCCGCAGCCAGTTCAGCCTGCACCGGCAACACATCATAGGGCGGTGGCGTATCCAGAACGATCCGGTAATCACCCGATAATTCGTCAAAGCTTGTCACCACAGCGGCCACCATAGTGGGGAACATGTTCAGCCCCCGCACGACAACCATGTCGTCCGACCGGCCAATCACCCGGAAGCGGAACCCGGCGCAACCGCAGGCGCAAGTGTCCGTGTTCTCGACCCGGATGATGTCTCCGGTGCGGAACCGAACTAACGGCTGGCATTCGCGGCTCAGATGGGTCAGCACCAGTTCACCCTCGTTCCCGGCGGCAACCGCTTTTGGGGTGCCGCTGTCTGGGTCGATAAGTTCCACATGCAGAACATCATGCGCCACGAAATGCAGCGCAGTGTCGTGTGCGCATTCAGACGCAAAATTACAGAACACGTCCGAAACGCCGTAGTTCGCGTTGCGCGGCTGCATCCCCCAGGTATCGCTCAAGCGTTTACGAAAAGCCGGATCGTCGATACCGGGTTCGCCGCCGAACAGCCCCAGCTTAAGCCCAAGATCACGAGGAGAGAGGTGCGGGAATTTCTCGGCAATGACCCGCTCCAGAACCGCGGGATAAGATGGCGTACAGGAAATCGCCGTGATCCCGGTTTCCAGTATGGTATTGATCAGCAGTTCGGTCGACCCGACGCCAAACGGCACCACCGTAGCGCCCGTGCGCTCCAGCGTCAGGTGATCGGTCAACCCGCCCATCCACATCTGGTAATTCAGGCAGTGAACCACCATCGTGCCCGCTTTAAGCCCTGCAAGCGATTGCGCCCGACCACCGACAATTTCGGTAATCTCGCAATCCCGCATACTCATGGCCAGATTCATCGCCTGCCCCGTGGTTCCCGATGTCCGGTGCAAGCGGCTGACCTTTTCAAGCGGCGCCGCCAGATAGTCGCCGAAGGGGGGCGACGCGGGCTGGGACAGCCGCAGCCCCGCCTTGTCCGAAAACGGCAGTTCGGCAATATCCTCCAATCGCGCGGGCGGCGTCTGCCCATCCCAAAGCCTTTGGTAAAAGGCCGAGTTTGCAGCGACGTAAGCGCTTTGCCGTTCCCAAGCCTGCTGCCGGTGCTGCGCGATATCATCCAGTGGCAACAGGTGCCCGTCCTGAAGCAAGCTCATTCCTTCATGCCTTTCATCCAGATGTCGGTAAGTGTGGAAATCACAGCCTCGGAATCTTGGGAAATCGAGGCAATCCACGGGTCTTCGGCAACAAAAAGGCCAGTAAGATACTGATCGACCATCCCACCAAGCGCATAGGCCCGACGCATCATTTCGTCTTCCGCAGAATGTCCCGCTTGGTTTTGTCGTTTCACAGAGTAGACAACGGTTTTCGCCCACTCGTTATTCAGACGCTGGAACGCCGCGCGCGCCTCAGGAAAGGCGTCGATGCCGATGACCAGACATTTCATCAAGCCGGCATTTGCTTTGAACAGCGCGTAATAGGCCGCCGTGGTAGCGCGGACCGGGTCGCCCCCTTGCCGTGCAGCCGACCGCATATGGATTTGAACATAATCGACAAAATAGCCAAGCACCTCTGCCAGAAGCGTGTTCAGATTATCAAAGTAAACGTAAAACGTTCCATGAGCGACGCCTGCCGCCTTGCAAAGCCCCGAAACGGTAAGGCGATCAAATGGCTCTGAAGCAAGAAGCTCAGCGCATGTCACCATCAAATCCTTGCGCGTGCGCTCTCCCTTACGGAGGCTTGCACGGTCCCCCGCAAGCCAGACGCAAAATTCACTCTGACCGTGGCGCCGTTCCACAGCTTGAGCCGAAAATCCGTTCATTTTCTTACTGTTCCATAGCCGATTACAGGACGTGGCGATCATTTCTCAAAGAGAGGGTCGCCGGAAACTGCCGGGAGGATGGATCGCTTTCACCCAAGTTTCCTCGACTCGCCGCAAAATGAAAAATCATCCAACGTTAGGCTGGCATAAAAATGAAAATGATGTCAATTTTATTTTTTAGGTAGATCCACTCGCTGCTGCGGTTCACACGTATTCGAATTCTGAATAGCTGGCTCCGCTTAGATGAAGGTGTTCGGCACAGGTCGCGGCGAAACCCCTTCACCATTGCTGCCGCAGGGCACCCCTCAGATATCGCGAACAAAGCGCCTTTTGATGCCCCAGCTACGAGCGCGAATTCTGAACTGCTAATCTGAATATGTACAAACTTAAAGATGGTGAAAGTTGCGGCTGGACCTCGAATTCTGAACTGCTAATCTCTGGCGCTGACAGCTTCAACACGGTGGTGGGTTGCGGCTGGACCTCGAATTCTGAACTGCTAATCTCGATCTCCATTCAAGCCCTTGTGAATAAAAGGGTTTGAATGGATTCGGGTTGCGTATTTTTGGTCGTTTTTCATCAGAACAGCGTAAGGTTCCGCCGAGGGCCGTCTTGCCTCAGCAGCTCTTCTCGTCGGCCATGATGCTCTCGACGACTTTGGGATCACACTGTTCGTCGCGCAGG
>NZ_FXTO01000007.1 GCF_900182725.1 Thalassovita litoralis | reverse complement strand
CGGTGTGGCCCTCGGCCGGAAATCCTGGCTCTTCGCCGGATCAGAGCGCGGCGGACATCGCGCCGCCGCCATCTACACGCTGATCGGCACGGCCAATCCCTTCGCGCCTGCGCAGGCTTGGAGGGCAGCGCATGACGGACGCCAGACAAATCACCCAAAGCATAGGGGGCGCATGGCATGGCCGCTATGGCGTGGCCCCCTGCCCGATCTGCCAACCCGAAGGACGCCAGACACAGAACGCCTTGACGCTAGCCGATAGCCCGGATGGGCGCTTGCTGCTGAACTGCAAAAAATCAGGATGCAGTTTCACGGATATTCTGACCGCCGCAGGCATCCGGGCGGGGGACTACACACCCCCGGACCCGGCTGTGATTGCCCAGCGCGAAGCACAGGCCAAGGCCCAAGCCGAACGCAAAGAGCGCCAAGCCCTGACCCTGTGGAACGAAGCCCAGCCGATCCGAGGGACCATTGCAGAAACCTATCTTCGCAATCGGGGCATAACCTGCGCCCCACCCGATAGCCTGCGCTTCCATCCCGAAGCATGGCACCCCACGGCGCAACGCTTTCCGGCGATGCTGGCCCGCGTGGATGGGGCCGAACGGTTCGCGGTTCACCGCACCTATCTACGCCACGATGGCAACGGCAAGGCGGCTGTGACCCCGGACAAGGCCATGCTGGGGGCAACCGCCGGGGGCGCTGTACGACTCAGTGAGGGCCAACACGCCCTTGCAGTGGGTGAGGGCATAGAAACCACCCTATCGCTACTGTGCGGCCTGCTGCGCGGCCCCGTGTCCGATCTGTGACAGGCCCCTTTTGCCGTAAAGAACCTAACAAAACGTAACATTCCCGTTCTTTCTGTACGTAATAGGGTGTTACTCGTTTTGATGTTTTACGGGATAGGCGGCATGGGCCTTTGCTGTATTTGCGGAGAGATACGCGCCCGCGCGGGGGATGGGGTATAACCACCACGGTTATGCCTTCTGGCAGGGACACGCCTGCGAAGGTATATAGGTGCCCCCCAGTCACGTTTTCCGCTACCGCCAGACACCCCCCACGCCCCGCGCGTTATGTCCCCGATAAACCTTCCCGTTCGCCGATCCGGGTTTTTCGACCCTCTATAAAAAGCACCAGCCCAGCGCACGACAATTCCCCAGCCTGCCAGATTCGCGGGGGCGGGATGCTGCGCCTAGATGTTGTGCCTTGTTGTCGGTTGGATTCCTGAATTTTCACGCCTACCGACGACCCAAAGGGGGACTATTAGGGGGACTGAGAAAACAACGGAATGCCTAACAGGCTGATTTTATTGCATATTCTTGATTAAAATGGTGCCCGGGGGCGGAATCGAACCACCGACACGAGGATTTTCAATCCACTGCTCTACCCCTGAGCTACCCGGGCATGGGTGAACGTCTTGCGTTCGGGTGGAGGCGTTCTAGGCGAGAGATACGGGGGTGTCCAGAGGGATTTGTGAAAAATCTGCGAAAAAAATTTCACGCCGTTGGTTCTAATGACAGGCACCCCAAAAAACGTGATCCCCGCCCGATAACCTTGCAATCGAGAAGCGGCAGCTTTGCCGCCTGCCCGACAATGGAAAACGCATATATTTCAATGCAATAAAAGCGATTAATCTACGCGACAGCAAACCGGCTGACAGGGGGAAACGCCCCCTGAGGGATCAGGGGCGGTTAAAGGGGCCGCCCCTGTCTGATTTTACGGCCAATATTCATCTTTCAGCAGGCGCTTCATCAGCTTGCCGGTTTCGGTTCGCGGCATATCCTGCCGGAAATCAATGCTGCGTGGGGCTTTGATGTGGGACAGACGTTCGCGCACATAGGCGATCAGGTCCGCCTCCATATCTGGGCCTGCTTGCGCGGGGTCTTCCAGTTGCACGACGGCTTTGACCTCTTCACCCAGATCTTCGTTTGGGACGCCGAAAACGGCCACGTCAGACACAGCGGGATGGCAGACCAGCATATCCTCGGTTTCCTGCGGATAGATGTTCACGCCGCCGGAAATGATGGTATAGGCCGCCCGATCCGTCAGGAACAAATAGCCATCCGCATCCAGATATCCCACGTCCCCCAGCGTCGACACCCCTTCGCGCACAAAGGCAGAGGCGGTTTTTTCCGGGTCGTTGCGATAGTTGAACGAAATCCCGCTGTCGAAATATACCGCGCCGATACGGCCCTGCGGTAATTCCTGACGGTCTTCGTCCAGAATGCGGATCGGTCCCATCAGGGATTTACCCACGCTGCCAGGGTGTTCCAGCCATTCCTGACTGGTGGCAAGCGTGACGCCGTTAGCCTCGGACCCGGCGTAATATTCGATCAGGATCGGCCCCCACCAGTCGATCATCTGGCGTTTGATTTCCACCGGACAGGGCGCCGCCGCATGAACCGCAGCCTGAAGCGAGGAAATATCGTATTTCAAACGCACCGCATCCGGCAATTTCAGCATCCGCACGAACATGGTGGGGACAAGCTGCGTATGGGTAACGTGGTGCTTTTCAATCAGGGCAAGGAAGGTTTCGGGGTCGAATTTTTCCATGATGATCACGGTTGCCCCCACCTGCGCCGCCGTCATGACGAACCGCAAAGGTGCCGCGTGATACAACGGCGCGGGGGATAGATATGTGCTGTCCGCCCCGATGCCGCACATCTGTACGGCCAGCAGGTTCAGCAAAGGCATCATGTAATCAATCGGATTATCCGCAAAAACGCGCGTAATCCCCTTGGGTCGCCCGGTCGTTCCCGACGAATACAACACGTCCGCCCCGGCATATTGATCCGCGATTGGGGTGGCGGGCATTTGGGTCAGCAAGGCCTGCCAATCGGCGCAGCCCTCGGGCGGGGCATCCACGCAATAAATCGCCACATCCCCCAGCGCAGATTTCAGCGCAGGCACCTGATCGGCGTATTTGCCGGAAATAATCAGAACCTTCGCGCCGCAATCCTGCACGATATAGGAAATTTCGTCCGGTTGCAGATAGCGGCTGATCGCCGTGTAAAACACGCCCGCCCGATGCGCGGACCAGCAAATTTCCATAAATTCCAGCCGATTTTCCATCAGCAATGCAATACTGCCACCCGGCCCGATTCCCAGATGACGCAACCCCTGCGCCCCCTGATTGGAAATCCGATCCAGTTCACCATAGGTCAGCGTCTTGCCGGACCCTGCCATCTGATAGGCAATTTTATCCGGCGTCTGTTGTGCGTGATATGATGGATGATCCATGCGCGGTCCCTCCCCTTGCGTCAAAGGGCCGCCTGCTCCTCTGTCGGCGGCCAACAGCCCATAAGGGCTGTTTCGACCTATTCGGGTGGGAAACCGCGGGCTTGGCTTGTGCCAAGGCGCTGCATCACGTCTTAGTGCAGCTTGCGCAGGGCGTCTTCGGTGGCTTCGATGGCTTTTTCAATGTCTTCCGGGTCGCGGGACGGGACGGCATAATCGCCGCCCAGCCATTTCGCCAGATCAACATCGGCGCAGCGTTTGGAACAGAAAGGACGGAATTTCTGATCCACGGGCTTGTTGCAGATTGGGCAGCTCATCCCAGAACCTCGGGCAGCGGAAGCCGGTCCCGTTTGCGCTGCAATTCAAACGCGCCCAGCGGGGTCCAGCCCGCCAGAATGGTTTCAATCGTATCCGCACGGAATGCCGCCTTCAGCGACAATTCAAAGGTGCGCCGGTCCTTTTTCGGCATCGGAGCCAGATCCATCGTGATTTGCCCGCCCAGACCACGCAGCCGCAACTGGCGCGGCAAATCGCGGGCCGCCGCGATATTGGCCTTCAGCGCCGCCGCAGGCGAGGTATCACGCCCCGTATTCACATCCACCGCAACCAGCGCCCGTGTCGGCTCCACATACATCGAAGCCCCGCCGGACAGCGACACATGCGGCGATTGCAAAGCGTCAATATGTTCCAGAACACCGTGGGTTTCAAACCCGCCCGGTTCTGTCACCACATCCGCCGGTTCGGACCATTCGCGCCATGCCATATCATGTGGGCTGTCGCCATCGGTCAGCTTTTCAATATCGCCTTCGGTATCCGCCATCACGGCGGTGGCCAGATCGACCATTGCCGCGATGTCTTCGGCGATGTCCTCGGGGTCGGCCCCTTCACAAGAGGACCGCAGGATCAGGCCGCTGTCGTCCCCTGCGAACACATTTTTGGCGATGACTGTCAGTTCATCGCGCAAATCATCGTCCTTGATCCGGCGGCTGATGTTCAACCCCGGTGCGCCCGGCGTGACGATCGCGTAGCGGCTTTTGAACAGAATGCGGGCAGTGACAGGGATTGCCTTGCCGGGTTCGGCATAGCCCGTGACCTGCACCAACAGCTTATCGCCCGGCGCGATGCCCTTCACCTGCCGCAAAAAAGCGGTGCCATCCGGGGTGGTCAGGAACAATCCGCCCTGCCCCTTCATCGGACGATCCGCAACCGCGCGATAAATTGTCCCCACACGCGGCTGATCGGTGTCGATCAGCAAATCCTCTAACCGGCCGTCCACCAGAAGGGCCGCAGCTTCGCGCCCCTGAATGTGATCCAGAACGATCTGACGGCCTTTCATCCCTGCCTCCATAGCGGGTAGCCTGCGGCCTGCAACAGCCCGGCGGTTTCTGCCAGCGGCAAACCGACAACAGCGGTGAACGATCCCGAAATCCACGGAATCAGCGCCCCGGCTGGGCCTTGGATGCCATACCCGCCCGCCTTGCCCTGCCAATCATTCGTGGCCAGATAGGCGTTCAGTTCTTCGTCCGACAGGCGTTTCATTTTCACATCGGTCACAACATCGCGTTCCCAAACGCAATCCCCCCGACGCACGGCCACGGCAGTGATAACCTTGTGCCGCCGCCCGGACATGGCCAGCAGAAATTCCGCCGCTTCGCCCGCATTGGCAGGTTTGCCCATGATCCGCCGCCCCAAGGCCACAGTGGTATCCGCGCACAGCACCACATCCCCGGCATCTGCGGGAACGGCCTGCACCTTTTCGCGGGCCATGCGCGCGCAATAGGGGCGCGGCAATTCGCTTTTCAAAGGGGTTTCATCAATATCGGGCGGGCGGATATCATCCGCCACAACCCCGATCTGCGCCAGCAATTCCTTGCGGCGCGGGCTACCCGATCCCAGGATCAGGCGCACGTTATTTAAAGCGATAGTTGATACGACCCTTGGTCAGATCGTAAGGGGTCATTTCAACCTGAACCCGGTCGCCTGCCAGAACACGGATGCGGTTTTTACGCATCTTACCTGCCGTGTGTGCGATGATCTCATGGCCATTCTCAAGCTCGACCCGAAACGTCGCATTCGGCAGAAGTTCCTTCACGACACCGGGGAATTCGAGAATGTCTTCCTTGGCCATGGTCTCTCCTGTCTACTGAATCCCGCCCCAAATGCGGGACGGGCGTTAAATGGGCCTATTCTGCCAGATTTTCAAGGGGAATCCTACAACCCCACTGAAACAGGCTGTGTTTTCACCCGTTCGGGCTGTTCCTGCCAGTGGGTCATGTTCAAAACATGCCCATCGACACGGACAGCGCGAATGGCATTCATATCCACATCGGCATAGGTCCAGCCGGGCTGGTTCAACACACCTTCGGCCATGACAGCATCGGGCGGAAATCCCATATCCGGCGGACCAAACACGCCCCCCATGCCGGTGTTTTCCTCGACCGCAAAAATTTCAGGGCGATCACCCACCAGTGACGCCATCACGGTAACGCATTGACCCTCCAGTGCGCGGGCCAATGCGCCGATACGCACACGCCAGTATCCCTCCAGCGCCTCGGTGCAGGACGGGATCAGGATCAGTTCGGCCCCGGCTTCGACCAGCGCACGCGCCAACAGGGGAAATTCACTGTCATAGCAGATCAGAACCCCGATCTTACCCAGCTTTGTCTGAAACAGCTTCAGCGGCCCGCCACCGGAAACGCCCCAATCCTCGCGCTCAAAGCGGGTCATGATTTGTTTGTCCTGATGATCCTGCCCACCATTTGGGGCAAAAAACGGGGCGCGGTTCACCACCTGCCCCGCATCGGCCACAGGCGCGGACCCGCCCAGAATATAAACGCCGAATTCCTGCGCCAGACCGGCCAAAACCGCATTGGATTGCGCCACCCGATCCGACACCGCAGCGATGGACCCTTGCAAATCCGCCGCCACATCGCCCCCCGCGAGCGAGGCAAGCTCCATCGCGCCATATTCGGGAAAGACCAGCAGGTCAGCCCCCTGCCCTGCCGCTTCGGCCACCCAAGACCGCATCTTTGCCTCATAGGCCGCCCAATCGCGGAACCAATCCAGCGGATATGCAGCAGTTGCGACTTTCATGCCCTGCCCTTTCATCTTGCCTCAAATGCTCATGTCCAAGGTGCCCCCTGATCCGGGGATTAGTCAGCCAAATTGCGAATCCAGAATTGCAGGGGCTTTGCGGTGCTTTCCGCCTGCCCCACGTCCTTCCAGTTAAATTGCGCCACAGCGCCCGCCAGCGGGCGATAGCCGCGTTTGCGCCAAAACCCGTCCAGCGGCAAATAATCCACCGGACGCGCCGGGTGGTCAGCCGGGCGGATCACCCCGCAAAACGCCGATTTCCCCCGCCCCAAGGCCCGCGCATGAGATTCGCGCAGATCAAAGAACCGATGCCCAATCCCCTGCCCGCGATACTCCGGTAACAGCACAGATTCCGCACAGTAGAAAATCTGCGTCAGATCCTCGCCCGTATCATCGAAAGCAGCGGCAAAATCTGCGGCGTGATCTTCCATCGGGGTGCCGGTGGCCGCCCCGATCAGCCTATCACCATCAAACGCGCCAACCACAACCGCGCCGGGGCTGGTGCGGTAGCTGTCCAGATAGCCGCGTTCGTATTCCAGATCACCATCATATAAATAAGGCCACGCCCGAAACACCGCGATCCGCAAACGCGCCACATCATCCAAGGCCGCATCCAGCGCGGCGCCGGTCAGCGCCTCGACCCGGATCATTCCGAAACCTGCGCGATCCAGTCCGCAAGGTTATAATAGGTCACGACCCGCGCGATTTTCCCGTCTTTCAAGGAAAAGAACGACCCGGCAGGCAGACGATAGGTTTGGCCATGCGCCTCGGGCAGGCCCGGATCGGTCGCCAGATAAGTCCCGTTGACGATATATTCCGCCGCCGCACGAGTACCGCTTTCGGCCTCGAAAATCACCATATCGGTCAGATTTTCTTTGTAGCTGCGGGTCATATGGGCGCAAAATTCCGCGAATGCGTCCTTGCCGACGCGAATTTTACCTTCGTTCACATGATGCGCCACGTCATCGGCCAGACAGGCCAGCATGGCATCGGTATCGCCCGCGTTGAACGCGTCGAAATAGTCACGGATCGTCTGATTCATTTTGCCTCCAATGGCGGACCCCAGCGGGTGATCAGGTTTTCAACAATCTGGTCACGGGCCTGACGATAGGCCGCCAGCTTCGCCTCGCGTGTTTCCCCCTGCCCCGAGGGATCAATAATCGGCCAGTACTCGACCTCCAGATGAAACACGCGGGTCAGTTCACAGGCCATGTCCCGGCTGGTCGGGGTCAATGCCACAACCAGATCGAACGACGACAGCGCATCGCCCCATTGTTCCAACTGTTCAAAACTGCGCGCCCGGTGCCGGGACAGTTCCACCCCCAGTTCCTGACAAACGGCAATGGCAAACCCGTCGATTTCCAGATCGCCCTTAACCCCAACGGACTGCACATAGGTGCCGGTTCCGTAAAACTTTTTCATAATCCCTTCGGCCATCGGCGAACGGACAGAATTGTGATCACAACAAAACAAAACAGACTGGGGTAAAATTTCGACCACGCCGCCTACCCTCCGAAATGCAACACGCAGATCAGAGTAAATAATCGGCGGGCGGTATCGGTATCCACCACGGCCTTGCCTTCCAGACGCTCTTGCAAAATGCGGGCGCCTTCGTTGTGAATGCCGCGCCGGGCCATGTCGATGGTTTCGATTTGGCTGGGCGGCAGGTTTTTCACCGCGTCGAAATAGCTTTCGCAAATCGCCCAGTAATCTTTGACCACCTGCCGGAACGGCGACAGGCTCAGGTGGAACTCCGCCGCCTTCTCCTCGGCCTCGGTCTGGATGTCGAAAACCAGCCGTTTTTCCCGGATCGACAGCCCGACACGATAGGGGCCTTCCGGCACCAGACGATCATCACGCTTGGGCAGGTCGAACGAGTTTTCCTCGAGCAGGTCAAACATCGCCACGCGCCGTTCCTGTTCGATCTCAGGCGTGGGCGGCGGCAGGTTGCGATCATCCAATTCGATATGGCTGATATGGGACATAGGTGGTCCTCAGTCGTTCAGGTGGTTCAACCGGGCGCGCACGGATAATCCATGCGCCTCCAGACTTTCCGAGATTGCCAGCGTTTCCGCCGCAGGTCCAATGGCACGCAGCGCCGCAGGCGTCATTTTCGCCAATGTGGTGCGTTTCACAAAGTCCATCACGCTCAGACCCGACGAAAAACGGGCAGAACGCGCCGTTGGCAGCACATGGTTCGGCCCGCCAACGTAATCGCCAATCGCCTCGGGCGTCCAGTTGCCCAGGAAAATCGCCCCGGCATGGGTGATCCGTTCGGCCAGTACATCGGGATCGGCAACACATAGCTCCAGATGTTCGGGCGCGACACGGTTGGACAGCTCCGCCGCCTGCGCCAGATCGGACACCACGATCACCGCGCCGAAATCCCGCCAGCTTGCCCCGGCAATCGCGCGGCGCTCCAGCACATTCAGATGCCGCTCGACCGCGGCCACCACCGATTGCGCCATATCGGCATCGTCCGTGATCAGAATCGCCTGTGCGCTTTCGTCATGTTCGGCCTGGCTCAGCATATCCAGCGCGATCCAATCGGGATCGGCCTGTTTATCTGCAATCACCAGAATTTCCGACGGCCCGGCAATCATGTCGATCCCGACCTTACCAAACACCCGCCGCTTGGCCGCCGCCACAAAGGCATTGCCCGGCCCGGTGATCTTATCCACCGGCGCGATGGTTTCGGTGCCATAGGCCAGCGCCGCCACCGCCTGCGCCCCGCCGATACGATAGACCTCGTCCACCCCGGCCAGCCGCGCCGCCAGCAAAACCAACGGATTGGCCACGCCATCTGGCGTTGGCACCACGATGGCCAGCCGCTCCACCCCGGCCACCTTGGCCGGAATCGCATTCATCAGAACCGAGGATGGATAAGACGCCAATCCGCCCGGCACATACAGCCCCGCCGCCGAAACCGGCGTCCAGCGCCAACCCAGCATCGCGCCGTGGTCATCCGTCCACTGGGCATCCTCGGGCATTTGTTTTTCGTGATAGGCCCGGATCCGCTCGGCCGCCAGTTCCAGCGCCGCGCGTTCAGCCTCCGGCACCTGCGCCACCAGCGCGTCAATCTCTGCCTCGGAAAACCGCAACTGATCGGCGCTCAGCTCCATCCGGTCGAATTTCGCCGTCAGCTCCAGCACTGCCGCATCGCCCCGCGCCCGCACATCCGCGATGATCCCGGCCACGACATCATCCACATCGGGACTATCTTCGCGCTTTGCCCCCAACAGGGCCACAAAGGCGGTTTCAAAATCGGTATCGGATGCGTTCAGGAATACAGGCATGGTCCCTCCAGGGTCGTCACTCCGACATAGCCGCCCCGCGTCCCGTCCTCAAGACATGCCGCTGTTCTTTCTGATTCCAAATACTCTGGGGGGCCGTCGTTCACGACGGCAGGGGCAAAGCCCCCTTCCCTGTCCCTAACAACAGGCCACGCTGCGAAATCAATCAGATCACGCGTGATCCGGCACATGCCCCGATGGCGCACGATACGGGCGGGTGACATCCTTTAGCACCACCTCCAGCGCCTCGACCTGCAAGCGGATCGCGCCATCCCCAGCCAAAATCAGTTCGATCGCGCCGCCCGGTGCCTCTGCCGGGTGCCAGTCCACTGACAAAAGCGACAGAATCATATCCGGCTCTGCTCGTGACACACCCTGCGATGAAACCTTTTGCACGTTTTCAAACACCAGCACCGCCTGCACCCGTTCGGCGCCGTGGCGTGTGCGCCCGTCATCTTCCCAACGGAAACGATTCAGCAACAGCGCGAATCTGCGCTCCTTAGGCAGCCAGCGCATTTCCGCAGCCGGGAAAACGGCATCCTGCACCAAGGCGGACAAGACCCCCAAATCCTCGGCATCCAGCGCCCCCAGATTCAGCGGGGCTTCGCGTCCATCCTCGAACCGTGCATCTTCGGTCATTTGCCCTTCACCCGTTCGATTTTGGCCCCAACGTTGCCCAGCTTTTCCTCGACCCGTTCATACCCACGGTCCAGATGGTAAACCCGGTTCACGATGGTTTCCCCTTCGGCGGCCAGACCGGCCAGAATCAGCGAAACCGAGGCCCGCAAATCCGTTGCCATCACCGGCGCACCTTTCAGCCGTTCAACCCCTGTCACCTTAGCCGTGCCGCCGTGTACGTCAATCTTTGCGCCCATGCGGGTCAGTTCGGGGGCGTGCATGAAGCGATTCTCGAAAATCTTTTCTTCCAGCACCGAAACCCCGTCAGCGGTACACAGCAGCGCCATCATCTGCGCCTGCAAATCGGTAGGGAAGCCGGGGAACGGTTCCGTGACCACATCCACCGCTTTCACCCGGTCGCCGCGATTGCAGACCACCAGACCCGCCGGGGTTTCCGTGACGTTCACGCCCGCCGCGTCCAGCTTTTCGACAAAGGCATTCAACAGGTCGATCCGACCGCCTTCCAGCAACACCTCGCCGCCGCAGATCGCCGGGGCCAGCATATATGTCCCCAGTTCAATGCGGTCCGTCACGACGGGGTGCGTTGCCCCGCCCAGACGATCCACACCCTGCACGGTAATGGTGCTGGTGCCGTCGCCATCAATCTGTGCGCCCATCTTACGCAGACAATCGGCCAGGTCCACGATCTCCGGCTCTCGCGCCGCGTTTTTCAACACTGTGGTGCCTTTGGCCAGCGTGGCAGCCATCAGCGCGTTTTCCGTCGCCCCGACCGAGGCAAAAGGAAATTCGACCACGCCGCCTTTTAGTCCGCCCGCCGGGGCCTTGGCGTGAACATACCCGTCGCGCAGTTCCAGTTCCGCCCCCATCGCTTCCAGCGCCTTCAGGTGCAGATCAACCGGACGGGCGCCAATCGCGCAGCCCCCCGGAAGCGAGACAACCGCCTGCCCCATCCGCGCCAGCATCGGCCCCAGCACCAGAATCGAGGCCCGCATTTTCCGCACGATGTCATAATCGGCGGTCAGGTTATTCAAATCATGGCTGGACATGGCCAGCACTTTACCGCCCTGCATCGAGGTAACTTCGGCCCCCAGCGATTGCAGCAGCGTGGTCATGGTGCGGATGTCCGACAGGCGCGGTGCATTGGTCAGCGTCAGCGGTTCATCCGACAGCAGCGTTGCAGGCATCAGCGTCAGACAGGCGTTCTTAGCCCCGGCAATCGGGATCGAGCCGTTCAGCGGGCCGTTCCCCGTCACAATAATCGAATCCATCAGTCCTGCCCCTTGTCCTTGCTGTCTTGGGTGTCTTCCACAGTCGCACGGGCGCGCGCCTGAGCCTTGCGCCGGGCCATATTGGCCTTCAGCGCTGCCTTCAACCGATCCTCGCGCGAGGTGGCGTTTTTCGGTTGTTTTTTGCCGGGTGTTTTCTGCTCCATGACCCTCTCTTACATTAGGGTGAAAAAAGCGTCCAGATTGGGGTTGCACACCGATTCATTTACGGCTAATCAGCGCTCCACGGTCGGACGGGACACACTGGACGACACGGAAAACGGCGCTGCTGTAGCTCAGTGGTAGAGCACTCCCTTGGTAAGGGAGAGGTCGACAGTTCAATCCTGTCCAGCAGCACCATTTAAAATCCTCCAAATTTTCAAAGCGCCAAAACGACCAGCCCTTGTTCTGCCCCCTACCCTTGTTCTGCCTACGGACGATGCCCACATCTGTTTGGTAACAGACAGAAACAAAAGGACACCGCACCGATGCAATGCCCGATTGATGGAACCCAACTGGTGATGACCGAACGCGCCGGGGTCGAAATCGACTATTGCCCGCAATGTCGGGGCGTCTGGCTGGACCGGGGCGAATTGGACAAGATCATCGAACGCAGCGCCAACCAAGCGCCGCAACCGGCGGCCCCACAGCCCGATTACCGCGCCGAACGCCCTTATGACGATCGTGGCTATTACGAAGGCGAATATCGCAAGCCCAAGTATAAGAAGCGCAAAAGCTTCCTGAGCGAAATTTTCGATTTCGACTGACCCGCCCCACCGCATACCGCAGGGGCGTTATTGCGTCCCTTTGTGCCTTTGCCGCGCCCCGGCAGCACAAAACGCCCCATTCCCCCTGTTATACGGGGTCGCGCCCGCAACTGACCCATTGACCGGCGCTTGATTCCACATCATATCGCTGGCCATGACAGACCTCGCCCATATCCGAAATTTTTCCATCGTAGCCCATATCGACCACGGGAAATCCACCCTGGCCGACCGGCTGATTCAATCCACGAACACCGTGGCCGAACGTGACATGAAAGAGCAGTTGCTCGACTCGATGGACATCGAACGGGAACGGGGCATCACCATCAAGGCCAACACCGTCCGCATCGACTATGTCGCGCAAAACGGTGAAACCTATGTGCTGAACCTGATCGACACGCCCGGCCACGTCGACTTTGCCTACGAAGTCAGCCGGTCCATGCGCGCCGTCGAAGGATCGCTGCTGGTGGTCGACAGCACCCAAGGGGTCGAGGCGCAAACACTGGCCAACGTGTATCAGGCCATCGACGCCAACCACGAAATCGTGCCGGTTCTGAACAAAATCGACCTGCCCGCCTCGGAACCCGAACGGGTCAAGGAACAGATCGAAGATGTGATCGGCATCGACGCATCCGACGCGATGCTGGTTTCCGCCAAATCCGGCATCGGCATCCCCGAAACGCTGGAAGCCATCGTTCAACGCCTGCCCGCCCCCAAGGGCGACCGCGCCGCGCCGCTGAAGGCGATGCTGGTGGATTCGTGGTACGATTCCTATTTGGGTGTGATCGTTCTGGTTCGCATCATGGACGGCGTGCTGAAGAAAAATGACCGCGTGAAATTCATGTCGAACGGCACCATTCATCAGGTGGACCGGATCGGCGTATTCCGCCCTGCCATGCAGCCCGTGGACGAATTGGGACCGGGTGAAATCGGATTCATCACCGCCTCGATCAAACAAGTGCGCGATACACGCGTTGGCGACACGATCACGCACGAAAAGAAAGGCGCAGACACACCGCTGCCAGGCTTCAAGCCGTCCCAGCCTGTCGTGTTCTGCGGCCTGTTCCCCGTCGATTCGGCAGAATTCGAGGATTTGCGCGACGCCATCGAAAAGCTGGCGCTTAACGACGCATCCTTTAGCTTTGAAATGGAAACTTCGGCCGCGTTGGGCTTTGGCTTCCGCTGCGGCTTCCTGGGCCTGCTGCACCTGGAGGTGATCCGCGACCGGATCGAACGCGAATACAACATCGACCTGATCACCACCGCGCCCAGCGTGATTTATCACATCTACATGCGTGACGGTGAACTGATCGAACTGCACAACCCCGCCGACATGCCCGACCTGTCCAAGGTCGACCATCTGGAAGAACCGCGCATCAAGGCCACGATCCTTGTGCCAGATGAATATCTGGGTGACGTTCTGAAACTGTGTCAGGATCGGCGCGGCATTCAGATGGATCTGACCTATGCCGGGACGCGGGCGATGGTGGTCTATGACCTGCCCCTGAACGAGGTTGTGTTCGACTTCTACGACCGCCTGAAAAGCGTGACCAAGGGCTATGCGTCCTTTGATTATCAACTGACCGGCTACCGGCAGGATAATCTGGTGAAGATGTCGATCCTTGTGAACGACGAACCTGTCGATGCGCTGTCAACGATGGTTCACCGCGACCGGGCCGAAATGCGTGGCCGCGCCATGTGCGAAAAGCTCAAGGATCTGATCCCGCGCCACATGTTCAAAATCCCGATTCAGGCGGCCATCGGCGGCAAGGTGATCGCCCGCGAAACACTGGCTGCACTGCGCAAGGACGTGACCGCCAAATGTTATGGCGGCGACGCGACGCGGAAGCGCAAACTGCTGGACAAGCAAAAAGCCGGTAAGAAAAAGATGCGCCAGTTCGGCAAGGTGGACATCCCGCAAGAGGCGTTCATTTCCGCGCTGAAAATGGACAACTAAACAGGCCTGCCGGATACGGTTCGGGATGTATCCGCACCCCATCCGGCAGCCTTGAACGACATCCCGTTTATTATGACAGGCGGTGCCATTTTTGGCCCTGCCGTCGAACGCTTTCGCGTTTCGCCCCAACAGTGATTGCCCCCGCCCTCGCGCTCCGGTATCACACGCCCCAACCAGAATTCACGAACCCGAGGTCCGTCATGGCATCCTATCAGTACGTTTATCATATGTCCGGGGTCTCCAAGACCTATCCGGGCGGCAAGAAATGCTTTGAAAATATCCACCTGAATTTCCTGCCCGGCGTAAAAATCGGTGTGGTTGGTGTCAACGGTGCCGGTAAATCGACCTTGCTGAAAATCATGGCCGGTCTGGACAAGGATTTCAGCGGCGAAGCATGGCACGCCGAAGGCGCCAAGGTTGGCTATCTGCCGCAGGAACCCGAACTGGACCCGTCGCTGGACGTGCGCGGGAACGTAATGCTGGGTGTAAAAGCGAAAAAGGATATTCTGGATCGCTACAACGAACTGGCCATGAACTACAGCGACGAAACCGCTGACGAAATGGCGCAGTTGCAAGACGAAATCGACAGCCAGAACCTGTGGGATCTGGACAGCCAGATCGACGTCGCGATGGAGGCATTGCGCTGCCCCCCCGATGATGCGGATGTAACCAAACTGTCGGGTGGTGAAAAACGCCGCGTCGCGCTGTGCCAACTGCTGTTGGAAGCCCCCGACATGCTGCTGCTTGACGAACCGACCAACCACCTTGACGCCGAAACGATCGCGTGGCTGCAACAGCACTTGATTGACTACAAGGGCACCATCCTGTGCGTCACCCACGACCGTTATTTTCTGGATGACATCACCGGCTGGATTCTGGAACTGGATCGCGGTCGCGGCATCCCCTACGAAGGCAACTATTCCTCGTGGCTGGAACAAAAAGCCAAGCGGCTGGAACAGGAAGCCCGCGAAGACAAGGCCCAGCAGAAAACGCTGGAACGCGAATTGGAATGGATGCGGCAATCGCCGAAGGCCCGTCAGGCCAAGCAAAAGGCCCGTATCAACGCCTATAACGAAATGGCCAACACGTCCGAACGCGAAAAAGTGGGCCGCGCCCAGATCGTCATCCCCAACGGCCCGCGTCTTGGCAACAAGGTGATCGAGGTCAACGGCCTGTCCAAACACCTTGGCGACAAACAACTGATCGAAGGTCTGTCCTTCAGCCTGCCGCCGGGCGGCATCGTCGGTGTGATCGGTCCCAACGGCGCGGGTAAAACCACCCTGTTCCGTATGCTGACCGGGCAGGAACAGCCGGACGAAGGCACGGTGGAATATGGCGACACGGTGAAACTGTCCTATGTGGATCAGTCCCGCGATGACCTGAACCCCAATGAAAACGTCTGGGAAGCCATCGCTGACGGGCAGGACATCATCAAACTGGGCGACGCCGAGGTAAACGCCCGCGCCTATTGTTCAGCCTTCAACTTCAAGGGATCGACCCAGCAGAAAAAAGTCTCGCTGCTGTCGGGTGGGGAACGTAACCGCGTCCACATGGCGCGCCTGCTGCGCTCGGGCGGGAACGTGCTGCTGCTTGACGAACCGACCAACGATCTGGACGTGGAAACCCTGCGTGCATTGGAAGACGCGCTGGTGGATTTCGCGGGCTGCGCCGTGGTCATCTCGCACGACCGTTTCTTCCTTGACCGGATTTGTACTCACATTCTGGCGTTCGAGGGCGACGCCCATGTGGAATGGTTCGAGGGCAACTTTGAAGACTACGAAGAAGACAAAAAACGCCGCCTTGGTCCCAACGCACTGGAGCCGACCCGGATCAAACATAAGAAATTCACGCGCTGAGCGTGAAGCTATGAACTCCGAAGGGCGGCCCAAGTGGTCGCCCTTTTACTTGCACAAGCCTGTTTGCTTCATGCCAGCTGCAACGCTCTTGCCATTGGCTTCGCAACTGCCGACCCACATCGCGCTATCCCAACTCGTCATGCGACAGTAGATGTTGGTGCGCAGGTATGTGTTCATAAGTGCTTTGGCATCACGACCAGCTTCGGTTTGGGGATCGGGACATTCGAGCCCTTCAAAAACCATGTGGTGCCCTTGGATCACAATACGATTGCCGGAAATCGCGTGCGTTTGCGCGTCTGTCTTGAACCCGGATGACACGTTGGGGCCACCAAGGCCAGGCACCCCACCGCCTAGATACACTAAGGTGATCAACAGTATCGCGCTGAGGAATATGGGTGCTTTTCGTTTCATGCGAGGATTGTATTCGGAAAGCAAGACGCGTCAATCCACGCAGAGCGGTGAGTGTTCGCACAATTGTACAGGTTCGCGCCGGCCCGCATCCATGCTACTCTCCGCAAAAGAAGCCCGCCATGGTCCGCCGTCTGATCGCCCTCATCCTTCTGGCCCTGCTTGCCCATGCGCAAGGGATTCCGGTGATCGCGCCCCCCCCGCAGGCCGTTTTCCGCCCCCTTGGCCAGCGCAACGGGCGGGGTCATGAAAAAGCGGCGAACCTGCCTCATTCTGGCCATATTATCCCGTTTACGTTGTATTAACTTATCCGCTGTTGGATAGGACCAAGATGGAGGCTTGGATTATGGCGCTTGTCGTCCTGCTGGTGTTCAGCGTTCTTGGCTTCGTGACTGCGGTTGTTGGGTTTCTTGGGTTCGGGGTGTCCGTGGGCGCGGCCTTTGTGATCTATTTCGCTGTGGCGCTGGGTGCGCCCGGCTGTATGCTGCCGCTGATTATTTTATCACGGCTGGGCCGTGGTCGGGGTGGCCCCGGCGGCACAAACGCCGGAACACCGATTCCCGCCTGATTTCCCCGATGTATCCCCACAACAAAAAGGCCGCGCATCCTGCGCGGCCCTGTCATTTGGCGATCCGTGAGTGATAACGCCGAGCGATCAGAGCGTGACGCATGAATGCGACACGCCCTAAATCCGGGGCTTATTCAAAAGCGCAGCCCGATTTGCAGCCAAATTTCTTGAAGATCATCGCCGCCGGGCAGAAGCCGGTAAAGGAAGATTGCAGCAGGTTCGCACCGATAAACACGGTGAACCACATGAAATAAGGCGAAACGAACTGTGTCAGCACGACGCTGATCAAAACCATGATGCCAGCGAAACGGAACATTGCGCGGTCGATCGACATGGGGAATTTCCTTTTTGTCAGGCCCGTGGGTGCGGGCGGGTCAGGTGTTGGGTGGGCAAATCTGCCGTCCCAACCCATATACATATTCCATAGTCAGAATACAATACCCAATGAGTTCCTCGCCGCATGACCTGCATCAAGGCGCAAAGGCCGAAATCGGCGCACACTGCGCCGGTGAACAGGAGGACACGCTATGTACAACAAAATTCTGGTGCCAGTTTCATTTGACAGCGACCGCAACTCAGCAGGGGCCATCCAGATTGCACAGGCGCTTTCTGCGGACGGGGCACAAATTACGCTGATGCATGTGATGGAACACATTCCCGGCTACGCGATTTCCTATATGCCCACGGATTACCTGGCCGAATCGCGCGGGGCCATCGAACAGGAACTGGCGAATATGGGGCGCGATCTACCCAACGCGCAGGCCGTGGTGATCGAAGGCCATTCAGGCCGTACCATCGTGGACTGGGCCGAAGAAAATGGCGTGGAATGCATTGTCATCGCATCGCATCGGCCGGGAATGCAGGATTTGCTGCTTGGATCAACCGCTGCGCAAGTGGTGCGCCATGCCAAATGCGCGGTCCATGTTCTGCGCTGATCTGCTTCTTCGACCGAACGCAGTGGCCCCGGTTTGGGGCCACGCAAAGCAATGGGCCGTCACGCCGTCCGATGCCGCAAGGCGTTTACCAGCGCCGCGATAACAAAAACCGCCACAACGGCCACAAGGCTGCCGCCCAAAAACAACACCAAACCGCCCGCCATCGCATTCGCTTCCTGATACGGGGCCAACAGCGGATGTGCCGCCCCCGTGACCAGCGGCCACCCCAGACACAGCGCCAGCCAGCCCAGCAGCACCACGGACGCCAGCCCCACCGGCAGACGCAGCCCCCGCACCCGCCACGACCGGCGCAGCGCCGTAACCTGCCGCCCCAGATCATGCTGGATCGCCACCAGCGCAGGCACGACCAGCAGCACCAATACCATGCCAAAGCCCAGCCCATAAACCAGCGTGATCACCGTGGGTCGCAAAAACTGCGCCTGTTGCGAGGTTTCATACAGCAGCGGCGCCAGCCCCATAACCGTGGTCAGCGTCGTCAGCATCACCGGGCGCAAGCGGTCTGCCGTGCCGTCGATGATGGATGGGACCAACCCGCGTTCGGCGGCATATTCATCAATGGTTGTCACCAGAACGATGGAATCGTTAATGATGATCCCCGTCATCCCGACCAGCCCAACGACAGAAAACATCGACAACGGCACGCCCCACGCCACATGCCCCCAGACCGCGCCAACCAGCCCAAAGGGGATGATCGCCATCACCACGATGGGCCGGGTCCAACTGCTGAACACCCACGCCAGCACCAGATAAATCCCGACAAGGCACAGGATCAGCCCGGTTAATGCCTCGCTCAGGAATTGATCCTCTTGCTCGGACAGCCCGCCCATCCGCCATTCGACCTGTTTTTCACTGGCAATAGCGGGCAGGATTTCGGTCTCCAATGCCTGCATGATCTGTGCGGCACGGGCGGGGTCATCCTCGGATATATCGCCGGTCACGGCAATCAGGCGCACCCCGTTTTCCCGCCGCACCGTGGAAAAGCCCGACCGGGTTTTCACACTGACGATATCCGCCAGCGGCACATAATCCCCGCGCGTCGTGCGCAATTGCATCCGTTCCAGAAAATCGGCGGTCAGTTCGTTTTCCGGCAGCTCCACCCGGATTGCCGCGCTGCGCGGCCCGTCAGGGAACGTCGCGGCCTCTAGCCCGTTCAAACGATGGCGCAGCACCCGGCCCAGCCCGTCGATGGTAAAGCCCAAGGCCTGCCCCTGCGAGGTCAGTTCAAGGATGATTTCGTCCTTGTCATAGGCCAGATTATCCTCGACCCCCGACACTTCGGGGAACCTCAACAGGGCTTGTTTCAACGCCTCGCTGGCGGATTTCAGCACCTCGGCCGACGCGCCATAGAATTGCACATCCAGCGCGTCACCGCCGGGACCGGACCGCCACCCCCGGAAGCTGACGGTTTCCACCATCGGGTGACGGCGCACCTTGTCCTGCAATTCCCCGACAAAGGCAAAGCTGGAATAGGGGCGCAAATCCGCGTCAATCAATTCGATGGAAATGCCGCCCAGCAGATCCTCGTCCTTGGTATCCGATCCCGGTAGCGGCATCCCGGCGTTTCCGCCCACCTCGGCTATCACATAATCCAGCGGGTTGGTGCCGTGGCGCTGTTCGTATTCGCGGCCCAGTTCCTCGGTCGCGCGTTGCATTTCGCGCATCATCGCCAGACTGTCCGCCCGCGTGGCCCCCGGCAGCATGGCAAAATTTCCGGTCACGCTGCCGCGTTCGGGTGCGTTGAAAAACCGCCATTGCACATCGCCCCGGATGAACAGCGCCGCCTGAAAAGCCAGCACCAGAACCGCCGCCGCCAATACCGGGTAACGCGCCCAGACCACCAGCGCCGTAAAGGGCCGAAACAGCCGGTCACGGACCCAGCGAAACCCCTTGTTCACAGTGCGCGATGGCCAATCATACCAATGCTGCTTTGCCGAATGTGTCAGCGCATGCGCCATGTGGTTCGGCAGGATCAGGAAACACTCCACCAAGGACGCCGCCAGCACCGCAATCACGGTAAAGGGTATGTCCCCGATCATATCCCCGAACCGCCCGCCAATGGCCGTCAGTCCGAAAAACGCGATAACGGTGGTCAACGTGGCTGAAAATACCGGCAGGGCCATGCGCCGCGCCGCAGTTTCCGCAGCGCCCACCGGCCCATGACCGTGCCGTGACAGATGATCGGCATGTTCACCCACCACAATCGCGTCATCCACCACGATACCCAGCGTGATAATCAGGCCAAACAGGCTGATCATGTTCAGCGTCAGCCCGCCCAGATACATCAGCGAAATAGCCGTCAGCATCGACACCGGAATGCCCGCCGCCACCCATAACGCAGTGCGGGCATTCAGGAACAGGAACAGCAACACCAAAACCAGCACCAACCCCTGAAGACCGTTCTCCATCAGGATATTCAGACGGGCGGTAATAGCCTCGGCGCGAGTGCGGATCAGATCAATTTCCACGCCCTTCGGCAGGGTGGCTTCCATGTCCTGCGCCACGTCTTCGACCTGTCGCTGAATCTTGATCGCATCCCCGGCCTGTGAACGGTCCACCCGCACAGAAACCGCCGGGTTTTCGCCCACGAAATACACCCGGTTGCGATCCGCCCCCAACAGGCTGACCGTGGCCACATCCCCCACCGTCAAGGCCGATCCATCGTCATTCGTGCGCAGCACGATCTGCGCGATCTGATCGACGCTGCGTTTTTCCACGCCGGTGCGGACGCGCGCATTCGCCCCGGTCACATCGCCCGCCGGGTCTGCGTTCACTTCTTCGGCGATGGCGGCGGCAATCTGGGCGATGGTGACATCATGCGCCATCAGGTTCAGGCTGGGAACTTCGATCAGCACCTCGGAGGCGGCAACGCCCCGAATGGTGGTGCGTGTCACCCCGACCGCGAACAGGCGCGTGATAAATTCATCCGCGAACAGGCCCAGTTGTTCTGCTGAAACCGGCCCCGTGATCACCACATCCGTCACCCTGTCACGCCACGCCCCGCGCGTCACGGATGGGTCTTCGGCCTCCTCCGGGAGGGTGGTAATCGCGTCCACCGCCGATTGCACATCGTCCGCAGCCCGGCCCATATCCCAGCCCGGTTCAAATTCCAGCGTGATCGCGCCCCGCCCTTCGCGGCTGGTGCTTGCGCTGCTTTCCACGCCTTCGACCGCCAACAAGGCCGGTTCCAAAAGCTGGATAATCGCAGCATCCACATCTTCGGCCCCGGCCCCTTCCCAGATCACGGAAACGGATACTTCGTCCGTAACCACATCGGGAAAAAACTGCGCCCGCATCCGTGGGGCGGCGGCCAGCCCCAGCACCAAAAGCACGACCAGCAACAGGTTTGCCGCTGTCCGGTGACGTGTGAAATAGGACAGGATACCCCCCGCCGCCGAAGGAATGGGCCGCACCATCGGTTAGCCCCCCATCCGCGATTCAATCCGCTGCACCATATCGGCGGGGACTTTATCCTGTTGCAGCCGCGCAATCAGACGGGTGCGGACATCGGTGGGCATCATCGTGTTGTTTTCAACGAACGCCAGCAACCGCGCCCGGCGTTCCGCGCTTAGCTCCAGCATTTCGGGTTCTTCGGGCTGGGCCGCACCTGTGCTGCGCAGCGGGCGCACCTTGATGCCGCCGCCCAACAGCGGGGTGCGTTGGGCCACCACCTCGCGCCCCGCCAGACCACGGGCGCGCACCAGCACATCATCGCCCTGCCGCCGCAGCAGGCGCACCTCCATTGCTTCCAGCCGATCCTCGGCCCCCAGCACCAGCACCCGGCCCGCCGGGTCCAGCGCCGTTGCAGGCAGGCGCACCACCCGTTCCAGCGCCGGTTCA
Organism: Thalassovita litoralis; assembly: GCF_900182725.1. Taxonomy (GTDB): domain Bacteria; phylum Pseudomonadota; class Alphaproteobacteria; order Rhodobacterales; family Rhodobacteraceae; genus Thalassobius; species Thalassobius litoralis. Next base: position 108,127 of record NZ_FXTO01000007.1, on the reverse strand, counting down.
TCCACCGCGACGGATACGAAATCCCCCGGCTTCAGCCCCCGCGCCTTGTCCAGCCCGGCAAAGATCAGGCGCCCGGTCTGACCTTCGCCCACGGCGGCGCTGTCGCGGCTGATCGTTCCCGTTGCCGTCAGGTTTTCGCCATAGACATCCAGCACCACCTGAACCGGGGCTTTGCGCGGTTGCCCCTCTGCGTCCAGCAACCGCGCATATTGCGGGGTCGACACGCGAAACGCCACTTCCAGCGCCTGCCCGTCCACCAGTTCGGCCAGCACCTCGTTCTGGGACACCAGCCCGCCCTGAACCACGTTCACATTGCTAAGCGTGCCATCGAATTCCGCCCGGATCACCGTATCAGCCAGCACCCGTTCCGCCTCGGCCAGTGCGATTTCCGCACGCTCCAGCGCGGTCACGGCCTGATTCACCCGTGCTTCGGCCTGTGCCACGGATTGCCGCCGCGAGACCACCGTTTGCCGGGCCGAAGCGGCCGCCAATTCCGCCGTTTCCACCGTCGCATCGGTGGCCACACCCCGCGCGGCCAAATCTTGTGTGCGCTTGAATGCACGTTCGCGCAGCGCAGCCTGTTCTTCGGTCGCGGACAGTTCGTCCTGCGCCAGCTCCAGCGCCCGCGCGGCGTCCCGCTGCTCGAATTCTGCATCCAGCCGGTTCGCCTTGGCGCGGTCCAGCGCCGCTTGCGGTTCGGTGGGGTCGATCCGCACCAGAACATCGCCCGCCCGCACCTGCCCGCCTTCCTCGAAACCCTCGGCTAGGTCCACCACCGTGCCGCGCTGTGCCGCGCGTAATTCCAATGTCCGGCGGCTTTGTACCGCGCCATGCGCGTTCAGCACCGGCACCACGGTTTCCGGGGTCGCGGTCAACACATTCACGGCAAACACCCGTTCGCGCACCTGCGGCGCGCGGGTTTCGCGGGACATCCGCGCCTCGATCGCGTCACGCACCATTGCCCCCGCATAGACCAGCAGGCCCAATGTGACAGCTACCAGAAACAGCCCCGTCAGGCTTTGGCGCAGAAATCGCATTCGTCGAACACCCCTGTAGACCGGGCCAATCCGCCCGACACATTAACCTAGTGGCATGTGAGAATTTGCCAAGCCACAAGGCTGTTACGCACCTGCGGCTTATTTCCGTCGTTTATGTTCTTCCAGTCGGGGAAAAATTTCCACGAAGTTGCAGGGAAGATGCCGATAATCCAACTGGTATTGCAGGATTTCGTCCCACGCGTCCTTGCACGCCCCCGTGCTGCCGGGCAACGCAAACAGATAGGTGCCGCCCGCAACGCCCCCCGTGGCGCGGCTTTGTACCGCGCTGGTGCCGATCTTTTGCATGGACACGATGGTGAACACTGTGCCGAAGGCGTCGATTTCCTTTTCATAGACATCGCGATGCGCCTCGACCGTGACATCGCGGCCCGTCAACCCGGTGCCACCCGTGGAAATCACCACATCCACCGCCGGATCGGCGATCCAGTCGCGCAACTGCGCGGCGATCTGGTCGCGCTCGTCCCGGATGATTTTGCGATCCGCCAGAATATGTCCCGCCGCCGTGATGCGATCCACCAGCGTCTGTCCGGATTTATCCTGATCCAGCCCGCGCGTGTCCGATACCGTCAGCACCGCGATCCGCACCGGGATGAATTCCTTGGTTTCGTCGATCCGCGTCATGGCTTATCCCCTTTGCAACAGCGCCAGCCGGGCGGCCAGCGCCACGAAAATAGCCGCACTGACGCGGCCCAGCCATGTGGCAAATCCCGCATCCCGCGCCAGTTTGCGCCCCAACCCACCGGCGAAAATTCCCACCAGCCCGTTGATCACGAACCCACCCAGCGCCAACACACCGCCGTAGATCAGAAATTGCGGCAACACCGCGCGGGCCGGGTCCACGAATTGCGGCACAAAGGCCAGCACGAACAGGATCACCTTGGGGTTGGTCAGATTGACCAACAGCCCTTCGCGGAACGCACGGGCAACGGATACGCCCCGCACATCACCGCGCAGCGGCCCCTGACGCAAAGATTGCCACGCCAGCCACAGCAGATAGCCAACACCGATCCAGCGGATCACATCGAACGCCCCCGGCAGCGCCGCCACAAGGGCGCTTAGTCCCAGACCCGCCGCAAGCGCATGAAAAAACGCGCCCGCCGAAATTCCGGCACTGGCGGAAATCGCTGGCCCCGGCCCGGATCGCAACCCTTGCCCAAGACAGAACATCATATCCGCCCCCGGCGTCAGGTTCAGCGCCAAAGCCGCCGGAACAAAGGCCAGCAAAACCACCGGGTCAACGATCATATCAGCCCCCTAACCGCGATTTCAGACTTAGCAAATCCGCCCAAGCCTCGCGCTTGGCATGGGGGGAGCGCAGCAAATACGCCGGGTGAAACATCGGGATCGCAGGCTTGCCATAGGCTTCGGTCCATTGCCCACGCAACCGGGTGATGCCCCGCTTGCCCAGCCCCGCCTGACAGGAAATATTGCCCATCAGCACCACCAGATCGGGCTGCACCAGTTCCACATGCCGCCGCAGGAATGGCAGCAACATCTGAATTTCCTCGGGTTTGGGATCGCGGTTTTGCGGGGGCCGCCACGGCAACACATTGGAGATATACACCGCCTGCACCGGATCGTCCGCGCGCCGGTCCATCCCGATCGCGCCCAGCATCCGATCCAGCAATTGCCCGGCCTTCCCGACAAAGGGCCGCCCTTCGCGGTCCTCGTCCCGGCCCGGCGCTTCGCCGATGATCATCACCCGCGCCGCCGGGTTGCCATCGCTGAATACCAGCGATTTTGCCCCGCGCTTCAGCTCGCAATGCTCATATGCAGCCATCGCGCCCCGCAACGCCACCAGATCCCCCGCGCCCGCCGCCATCTGCCGGGCCACCTGTACCGGGTCAATTTTCGGCTGCGCCACCGGGGGCGGCGGTATTCCGGGACGCACTGCCGCAACTGCCGCAGGTTTTTCCGGCTGCACCTCGTACCGATTGACGGGGGTTTCCAGAATCGTTTCATCCGCGCCCAGTTCGACCTGCCATTCCAGCAGCGCCAGCGCGGTATGATAATCCAGATCAGGGGTATAGGCCGATTCCATGCCGCCAAATCTATGCGGAAATCACGCATTGGGAAACCGCAATAGATCGCTGCGATGCCGGACCTTTTTCCGCAGCCGATCCAGCGCCCCACCTTGCCCCGCGCGACCCTGCTTTCTATAAGCAAACCACCTCGGCCGAAGGAGCGCATCATGGATTTCCGACAAAAGCATCTTCTGGGGATTGAACCCCTTCACCCGTCCGAGATCACGGCGATCCTTGATCTGGCCGACCAATATGTTGATCTGAACCGCCGTGACGTGAAACATGGCGATGCGCTGGCCGGGCTGACCCAGATTAATATGTTCTTTGAAAACTCCACCCGGACACAGGCCAGTTTTGAACTGGCGGGCAAGCGGCTGGGCGCGGATGTGATGAATATGGCGATGCAAGCCAGTTCGATCAAAAAGGGCGAAACCCTGATTGATACCGCGCTGACCCTGAACGCTATGCACCCCGATTTGCTGGTCGTGCGCCACCCGCATTCCGGCGCGGTGGACCTGCTGGCGCAAAAAGTGAACTGCGCCGTGCTGAACGCGGGCGACGGCAAACATGAACACCCCACGCAGGCACTGCTGGACGCGCTGACCATCCGCCGCGCCAAGGGCCGCCTGCACCGGCTGAACATCGCCATTTGCGGTGATATTGCGCACAGCCGCGTGGCCCGGTCGAACCTGATCCTGCTGGGCAAGATGGAAAACCGCGTGCGCCTTGTAGGGCCGCCCACCCTGATGCCCAGCCAGATCGACCAGTTCGGGGTCGAGGTTTATCACGACATGCGCGAAGGCCTGAAAGACGTGGACGTGGTGATGATGCTGCGTCTGCAAAAAGAACGGATGGACGGCGGTTTCATCCCGTCCGAGCGCGAATATTACCACCGCTACGGGCTGGATGCGGAAAAGCTGGCCCACGCCAAGGATGACGCCATCGTCATGCACCCCGGCCCGATGAACCGCGGCGTGGAAATCGACGGCACTATCGCCGACGACATCAACCGTTCCGTGATTCAGGAACAGGTGGAAATGGGCGTAGCCGTCCGCATGGCCGCAATGGACCTTCTGGCCCGCAACCTGCGCCAATCACGCCGCGCCGAACAAGGGGTTATGGCGTGAGCGACCGGATCGAGGTTCCAACAGGCGAAACCGGCGTTGTCCGGTTGTTCGCCGTGGACCTGCCCCCCGAGGATATCGAGGATTTCGCGGATTTTGAACGCGAAGGCTGGCCGCTGATCTCGGCGCTTGGGCTTTACGATCTGAACCCGTCTTATGTGGAAATCTTTCCGGTCGACCAACTGGATGACATGGGGCTGACCGGCTATCTGAATGCGGCGTATAACATTGCCCCAGAAGACCTGCGCGACGACCGGATCGCGCTGAATCAGATCAAGGGCCATGTGGCGCTGATTTCATCGCCCGCGTTCCGGGGTAAGGCCCAAACCCTGCGCCTGCATTCACCGCTGCGCTGGTTGGGGACATGGGCGGAACCCACCCCGGAACTGGACCTGACCCCGATCCGCAGCGATGCCGCCCACGGCACAATCGGGGGCATAGGTGCCCCCGCCCCGCCGCCCCGGTTTCCGCGCTGGATCGGTGCGGCGCTGGTACTGGCCGGGATTGCGATTGGCCTGTTGATCTTTGCCCTGTCCCCGCACGGAGGTTAACCGATGTATGGCGCAATGACCCCCACCACCCCGCTGAACCCGGACGAGGAAGTGCTGCTACAAATCCCGGCGGATCGGTCGACCTATTGGCGCGATCACGCTTGGCTGGCGGCGATTGCAATGGCCGTGGGCATGGCGATCCTGTGGGGCATGGGAAACCCCCATGTCTGGACCGGGGCCGTGGGCGGGTTGGCGGCCATTGCGGTGCGGGCGTTCTATGTCGCGTCGGATGAATTGCAGGCGCGTTGGGATCTGACCAACCAACGCCTGTTGGGTCCACAGGGCCGCGCCGTGCACCTGTCTGAAATCAAACAAATCCGCTCGCTGGGATCGGCCATCCAGATCGTGACCCTGTCGGGCGACAAGCACCTGCTGAAATATCTGGCCGACAAACCCGCCACCCGCGCCGCCATTCAGCGCGTTCAGGCCGGGGGGCGACCATGACCACCGCACAGGGCTGGGAGGACATTCTGGATCAGGACGAACAAATCCTGTGGCAGGGACGCCCCGACGGCGCCGTCGTGATTTCCCCGCTCAGCCTGCTGCCTGCGTTGTTTGGCCTGTTCTTTGCCGGTTTCGCGCTGTTTTGGATGATCATGGCGTCCAAGGCGGGCGGGATTTTCTGGATGTTCGGGCTGATCCATTTTTCGGTCGGGCTAGGCCTTGCCTTTGGTGCGGTCTTTGGCAAACCCTATAAATACCGCCACACATGGTACACGCTGACCAACAAACGCGCCTTTATCGCCACCGATCTGCCCTTTCGTGGCAAGCGGCTGAAATCCTATGCCATCGACAGCACCAGCCCCCTCAGCATGGAAGACGAGGGCCGCTTTGCCGCCGTGCAATTTGCCACCGAAACCTATCGCACGAAAAACCGCACCCGCACCCGCCGCGTTGGGTTTGATCGCATCACCGACGGACATCACGTATACCGGCTGATGCGCGACATCCGCAGCAGCGACCAGCCTGGGCCACAATCATGACCAGACAAGGCATGGACTGGGACGACATTCTGGATGCGGATGAATACATCCTGTGGCAGGGGCGTCCTGATCCGTCCATGTCCCTGTCGGAAATCGGTCCGACCACGGGTCTGTTCGGGCTGTTCTTGCTGTTCAGCACTGTGCTTTGGGCCACCGCGACCGATGAAAAATGGCCGATGGTGATGGTTCACCTGCCGTTGGCAGCATTGCTGCTGTATGTCGGCGTTTTACAAAAGCCCCGCCAATACCGCCGCACATGGTACACGCTGAGCAATAAACGCGCCTATATCGCCACCGATCTGCCATTTCAGGGCAAGCGGCTGAAATCATATGTCATCACCCCCAACAGCCCCGTCGCGCTGGAAGGGAACGCCCCCCATACCGTGACATTTGCCTTTCACATCCTGCCCGACCCCGTCCCGCGACGGCTGCGGGCAGGGGCCAAAAACCCCGCCCCCGCCCCGCGCATCGGGTTTGAACGCCTGCCCGACGGACCCAAAGTGTTCCACCTGCTTCGTGATATTCAGGAAGGCCAGTACCCATGATCCTGTGGCATCAAACGCTGAATGATGTGCAATCCGAACACCCGCTTTACGCCATGATCGCCAAAGGCCCGGTGCCTGCCCTTCTGGGGCTGGGCGGTGCGGCATGGATGGTCCTGTATGTGCAATCGGTGCTGTCTGGGGTGGCCTTAGGGCTGGCCCTGATCCTGCTGCCGGTTGCCATCACCCTGTTGATTGATCGCGCCCGCGTGCGATTTGAAATCACCGAAACCGCCGCCCTGCGTCATCAAGGTGTCATCGAACAATCGCTTCCGTTCGGCACACAGGTGAATTACACTCTGACCCGCGGCCCGATCCGCCGTGCGCTCAACCTGCCCGGACGCCTGACCCTGCACAGCCAGACCGGCATCATGCGCAGCTGGAGCCTGAACTGGCCGATCGCCGCCACCCAAATGCCCGCGCTGGACGCGGCCCTGACCCAAGCCCTTAGGGGGAAACACACATGACCGCCACGCTGATCACCAATGTTCACCTGATCGACCCGGAAACCAGCGCGGTCGAACATGGCTCGATCCTGTTGCAAAACGGCAAAATCGCCGGATATGGCATGGAACTGGCCGTGCCGGACGGGGCCACCGTGATTGACGGACAAGGCAAATATCTGGCCCCCGGCATCGTCGACATCGGGGTAAAGGTCTGCGAACCCGGTGAACGGCACAAGGAATCGTTCAAATCCGCCGGGCTGGCCGCTGCGGCCGGGGGCGTTACCACCATCGTAACCCGCCCCGATACAAACCCCACCATCGACAGCCCCGAAGTGCTGGAATTCGTTACCCGCCGCGCGCAAGAGGCCGCCCCCGTCAACGTCATCCCGATGGCCGCCCTGACCAAGGGCCGCGAAGGCCGCGAAATGACCGAAATCGGGTTCTTACTGGATGCGGGGGCCGTGGCCTTTACCGATTGCGATCATGTGATTGAAAACACCAAGGTATTTTCGCGGGCGCTGACCTATGCCAAATCGCTGGGCGCGCTGGTGATTGCCCACCCGCAGGAACCGGGCCTGTCCAACGGCGCAGCGGCGACCAGCGGCAAATTCGCATCGCTGCGCGGACTGCCCGCCGTATCGCCAATGGCCGAACGCATGGGGCTGGACCGTGATATTGCGCTGCTGGAAATGACCGGCGCGAAATACCACGCCGATCAGATCACCACCGCCCGCGCCCTGCCCGCGCTGGAACGCGCCAAACGCAACGGGCTGGACATCACCGCCGGGACGTCCATCCACCATCTGACGCTGAATGAACTGGACGTGGCCGACTATCGTACCTTCTTCAAGGTTAAACCGCCGCTGCGCTCCGAAGACGACCGCCTTGCCGTGGTTGACGCCGTGCGCCACGGGCTGATTGACATCATCTGCTCCATGCACACCCCGCAGGACGAGGAATCCAAACGCCTGCCGTTCGAAGAGGCCGCCTCGGGCGCAGTGGGGCTGGAAACCTTCCTGCCTGCGGCGCTGCGACTGTATCATTCCGGCGACCTGACCCTGCCCCACCTGTTCCGCGCGATGGCGCTGAACCCGGCCAAACGGCTGGGCCTGCCCGGCGGGCGACTGTCTGCGGGCGCACCAGCCGATCTGGTGCTGTTCGACCCGGACACGCCCTTTGTCATGGACCGCGCCACGCTGCATTCCAAATCCAAGAATACACCATTTGACGGGGCGCGGATGCAGGGCAAGGTGCTGGCCACCTTTGTCGCAGGTCGCCAGGTTTTCGGAGACTTATAATGCCCGAACTGATGTCCCCCCCCGCGATCCTGATCCTTTGGGCGCTGATCGGTTATGGTCTGGGATCTGTTCCCTTTGGAATGATCATTGCGAAACTGATGGGGCTGGGTAACCTGCGCCAAATCGGATCGGGCAATATCGGTGCCACCAACGTGCTGCGCACCGGCAATAAACTGGCCGCCTTCCTGACCCTGCTGCTGGATGGCGGCAAAGGGGCCGCAGCAGTGCTGTTGGCCCGCGCGCTTGCCGCCGAAGACGCCGCACAACTGGCGGGGGCGCTGGCCTTTTGGGGCCATTGCTTTCCGATCTGGTTGAAATTCCGGGGCGGCAAGGGCGTGGCAACCTTTCTTGGGTTGCTGCTGGGCCTGTCCTTCCCGGTTGGGCTGGCCGCATGTGCGACGTGGCTGGCAACGGCTTTTGTCGTGCGGATTTCATCCTTCGCGGCCCTGATGGCGGCCGCCACATCGACCATCTGGATGGTGCTTCTGGGACATGGCGATATGATCGCGCTTGGCGGCGTTCTGACCCTGCTGATTTTCTGGACCCATCGCGCCAATATCACGCGTATCCGCGCCGGGACCGAACCGAAAATCGGCAAGAAATAGACGCGAAACGCCTCTTCTCCGGGTGTGCCCAGTTCAAAGGCATTGGGGCGCTGCCCCAAACCCCGGAGTATTTCAAATCAGAAAGAAACCAACCTGCTTCTTTCTGATCGCCAATACTCTGGGGGTGGGCGCCATAGGCGACCGGGGGCAACGCCCCCTGCCCGATCAGTAACTATACTCGCCGTAAATCCGGGTCAGATCGCCGTTCCAGTCACCATTATAGCGATCCAGCAATTCATCTGCCGGGGTTTTGCCCATTTCAATGGAATCTTCCAGCGCGTGCAGGAAATGCCGTTCGTCCTGCACCATGCCGCCCAGCCCCGGACGCGCACGGGCAATCAGGCCCTTGCGGGAAATATCCAGCACCTCGGCGGCAAGGTCGATCATGCGGCGCCCGCCGACAATGGCCTGCAAACCACGCACCGAGGCTTCTACACGCCATGCCTCGCGGGTTTCAGCGTCCCAGTGTTTCACCAAATCCCATGCCGCATCCAAGCTGTTCTGATCATACATCAACCCAACCCAGAATGCCGGAAGCGCACAGATACGCCGCCACGGGCCACCATCGGCCCCACGCATTTCCATGTATTTCTTGATCCGCGCTTCGGGGAATACCGTGGTCAGGTGATCCGCCCAATCGCTAAGCGTTGGCGTTTCGCCCGGCAGCGCAGGCAATTTCCCGTTTAGGAAATCGCGGAACGATTGCCCCAGCGCATTAATGTATTTGCCATCGCGATAGACGAAATACATCGGCACATCCAAGGCATAATCCACATATTGCTGGAAGCCGAAACCTTCGTCGAACACAAACGGCAACATCCCGGTGCGGGCCGGATCCAGATCGCGCCAGATCCGCGAACGCCATGATTTATGGCCGTTCGGTTTCCCCTCGAAAAACGGTGAATTGGCAAACAGCGCCGTGGCAACCGGCTGCAAGGCCAGCGCCACGCGCAGCTTTTGCACCATGTCCGCTTCGGACTGGAAATCCAGATTCACCTGCACGGTACAGGTGCGGTACATCATGGATTTGCCCATCGTCCCGACCTGATCCATGTAGTCGGTCATCAGCTTATAGCGCCCCTTGGGCATGACCGGCATGTCTTCGTGTTGCCAGATCGGCGCCGCCCCCAGCCCGATAAAGCCAACGCCCACCTTGTCAGCGATGTCTTTCACATCGCGCAGGTGTTCGTTCACCTCATCACAGGTCTGGTGGATGGTTTCCAGCGGTGCGCCTGATAATTCCAGTTGCCCTCCGGGTTCCAGCGACACATTCGCGCCGTCCTTGGTCAGGCCGATCAGTTTCCCGCCTTCTTCCATCGGGGTCCAGCCGTGACCATCGCGTAGCCCTTCCAGCACCGCCAAAACGGACCGTTCCCCGTCATAGGGGATGGGTTTCAACGTATCTTTGCAATACCCGAATTTTTCATGCTCGGTGCCAATACGCCAGTCATCCTTGGGCTTGCACCCGGATTCCAAATATTCGGCCAACTGGCTCATATGCTCGATCGGCCCGCCGCCGGATTGGGGAATGGACATGTCTCGCTCCGGTCTTTTCTATCCCTCAGGTTCGGCAAGAATTGAGGGCTATTCAAACCAAAGTCAATGCAACCGGGCGCCGTTTCGTTGCCAGATCACGACATCGTTCGGCCCAGAGCTGTCCAAAACCCGCAAAAGCGCCTGCATATCCATCCCCGGCAGATTGGCAAAAACGTCAAACAACATCTGAGTGCCGCTGGCATTCACCGGAATAATCAGCGGCGGCGCACTGCGGCTGGTCAACCACCATGCCTTGCCACTATGGCGCTGCACCAGCACGATTTTATCCAGGTCGCCCACCGGAATCGCACCCCCGCCCTCTGGCCCGAAATAGGTGATCGCGGCCTCGTCCACCTCGACCACCCCCGCGCCATCGCTGCCTTGCCAGAACCGGGCGCGGCGGATGCCCAATATCAACAACGCCGCACCGATTGCCGTAAACAGGAAACCAGCCCATTTCACCACGCCCAACCCGGTCAGTCCCAGCGACAGCCCAAACAGGGACAGCCCCACAGCAATCAACGGTTCGGCCCAGCGTTTCAGGGTGGTGGCGGCTTCGGGGCGGATCAGGCTCATGGCGTTCCCAATTCGGTCAGGCAGGCGATCAGACGCTGGCGGGTTTGCACCGGGCAGCCGCGATCCGCATACCCCTGCACCACAGCATGCAGCATTTGCTGCCCGATAAAATAGGGAAAGCTAGTAGCCCGTTCCTGCGCAGGCAACAGCGTTTCCGACGCGAATTGTGCCATATCATCCGCATCCAGCCCCCAGCGCCGGGCCGTATCGCGCCGCGAATATAGATCCTTGGCCACCAGAAACCGCGCGGCCATGCGGGCCAGCGGAAACCGCGTACCGCCCTGAATATCTACCGCCGTGACCATCGCGCCATCGCTGACCATATTCACCGGGGCAAAATCACCGTGGGCAATGGTGTGAACCGCCTTCACGCCCTCAAAGCCTTCGGCGAACCGCTGCAAGCCGCGCAGCAAATCCTGCGCCAGCGCCCGGTCCGGCGGGATCATGTGGTCAAACCGCAGGTCCGCCACCTGCCGATTCAGCCGATGTGGCCCCAAACGGCGCAATTCCTGCCGCAGCGGGGCCACTTCGGCCAGCCAGCCACCGCACAGCCGCAGCACTTGCGCCCGCCGCGCCGCATCGTCGGATTTCAGAATCAGGCTGACCCTTTCGCCCTTTGCCCATTCCAGCACCGCCAATCCGGGGTCTGGCAGCGCCGCCAGCAACCCGTTCACGCGATAGGGGCCAACCCCCAGATGCTCGGACAGAAAGCCCAACTCCTGTTCCATACGCTGCACGGTTTCGGCGGCACGATCCGTCAGGAACCACTTAAAAGCCGCCTCCTGCCCCTGAAACTGGCCGCGCATCACCAGCGCATCGGTGCCGTGTTTCAGAACCTCCTCGATCCGGGCGGTGTTGGGGCCAAAAGCGGCATTCAGATGATCCTGCGCCCGTGCAACATACCCCGCTGCGCCGCGCAGACGGTCAATCAGATTGCGGCCCATCCCAATCCCCCAACGCCTGTTGCCAGACCGTCAGCGCCGCCACCGCCGCCGTATCGGCCCGCAGGATGCGCGGCCCAAGGCTGACCACATGCGCAAAGGGCAATCCATGCAGCTTTGCCCGCTCGGTTACGGAAAAGCCGCCTTCGGGACCGATCAGGATCGCCCAAGGTCCGCGCGGGGCCGCCCCCAAGGCACGGGCCGCGCCCGCCTCGGCCTCGTCACAGAACATCAGGCGGCGAGTGCTGGGCCAATCGGCCAACAGCCGGTCCAATCGCTGCAAATCAGTGACTTCGGGAACATAGGTGCCGCCGCATTGTTCCGCAGCTTCCACGGCATGAGCTTGCAGCCGATCCTGCCGGATGCGTTCGGAATTGGTGTATTCTGTCTGTACCGGGATGATTTTCGCCGCCCCCATTTCCGCCGCCTTTTCCACGATGAAATCGGTGCGGGCCTTTTTGATCGGGGCGAACAACAGCCACAAATCCGGCGGCATCTGTAACGGACGGGTCTGCCGGACACAGGTCAGTTCGCCGCCACGTTTCCCGGCCTGCGTGACCTGCGCCAGCCATTCACCATCGCGCCCATTGAACAGGGCCACGTCAGCGCCTTCCTGCTGGCGCATCACGCCAAACAGGTAATGTGCTTGGTCGCGGTCCAAGGGAACCGTTTGCCCATCCCCCAAGGGATGATCTACATAAAGGCGTATCTTTGCAGTCATGGACACAGTCTTATGCCCGAACACACCCATATGCCAGAGCCTACCGGGCAAGTTTCCGATGCCGTGAAAGGCAACTGGGTCGATCATCTGGCCCCAGCCGCCACCCGCCCCTATCTGCGGCTGTCGCGGGCGGACCGGCCCATTGGCACGTGGCTGTTGCTACTGCCCTGTTGGTGGGGGCTGGCGCTGGCGATTCTGCATGACGGGCAACCGCGCTGGACCGATCTGTGGATTTTCATTGCCTGCGGTCTGGGGGCGTGGCTGATGCGCGGCGCGGGCTGCACTTGGAACGACATCACCGACCGCAATTTTGACGGCGCGGTGGAGCGCACCAAAAGCCGCCCCATCCCATCCGGGCAGGTCAGCGTCAAACAGGCCGCCACATGGATGATCGCGCAGGCGCTGATTTCCTTTGCCATCCTGCTGAGCTTCAACACCGCTGCGATTGCAATGGGCGTGCTGGCGCTGCTGCCCGTGGCGGTTTACCCCTTTGCCAAGCGGTTTACATGGTGGCCGCAGGTATTCCTTGGGCTGGCGTTCAACTGGGGGGCGTTGCTGGCATGGGTGGCCCATACGGGTTCGCTGCATATCGCGTCGGTGGTGTTGTATATTGCCGGGATTAGCTGGACCCTGTTTTACGACACGATCTATGCCCATCAGGACAAAGAAGACGACGCCCTGATCGGTGTGAAATCCACCGCCCGGCTGTTTGCGGAAAACACCCCGCAATGGCTACGCCGGTTTCTGGTGGGAACCGTGGTATTGATCGCGCTGGCGATACTGCTGGCCATGTCAGGCCAATCGGATCGCCCCTTTGCAATCCTGTTGGCGCTGGTCGCACCTTGGGCAATGGGGCTGCACATGATCTGGCAATTGCGGCAACTGGACATTGACGACAACGGGATTTGCCTGCGTCTGTTTCGCGCCAACCGGGATACCGGATTGATCCCTTTGCTATTTTTCGCCGGTGCCATGTTCCTTTGATTGCACCGCCCGGCACATGGCCCTAAAGAAACGGAACGTAATATCTGACGGGTCTCAATGCGACTATCATCCTTGGCCATCATTTCCACAACCTTCGGTCTGGCCGCCGGGCTTAGCCTGATCGGTGCGGGTTTTGCTGTCAAAGCAATCGAAGACGGGTCGGAACTGGGGGTGCGGCGTGCGCTGGATGACCGCGGCCTGCACTGGGCCGAGGTCCACGCCGACGGGCTACAAGTCTTCCTGACTGGCACCGCCCCAACCGAAGCGATCCGTTTCAACGCCCTGTCCGCTGCGGGTGGGGTTGTTGATGCCGCGCGGGTCATCGACAAAATGACCGTGCGCGACAGCGCGAAACTTCAGGCGCCACGATTTTCCATTGAAATCCTGCGCAACGATGGCGGCATTTCCCTGATCGGGCTGGTCCCCGCGTCGACCGACCGCGCCGAGCTGATGGCCAAAATCAGACCCTTGGCCGCGAATGGCAAGGTGACGGACCTGCTGGAAACCGCCGACTATCCGGTTCCCGATGCGTGGGACGATACGCTGGATTACGCGATCCGGGCGCTGAAATCCCTGCCCCGCAGCAAGGTATCGGTGGCCGCCGGAGCGGTTGAAATCCGCGCAATGTCCAACAGTGCCGATGACAAGCGCAAACTGGAAGCCGACCTGAACCGTACCGCACCAGACGATCTGGATCTGACCCTGAATATTTCTGCGCCGCGCCCGGTCATTACCCCGTTTACCCTGCGGTTTCTTATTGATGAAAACGGCCCGCGTTTCGATGCCTGTTCAGCCGAAGACGAAGACGCGCGCACGCGGATCATCGCCGCCGCCGAAAAGGCCGGGATGACCGGAAAACCCAACTGCGTGATCGGATTGGGGGTTCCCTCTCCGAATTGGGCGGATGCCGTTGAAACGGCACTGACCGCCCTGACCGAACTGGGACAAGGGTCTGTGACCTTCTCGGATGCGGATGTCACACTGGTTGCCGCCGAAGGCACCGCACAAGGGCAGTTTGATCGGGTCGTAGGGGAATTGGAAAACGCCCTGCCCGACGTGTTCGCCCTGCATTCGGTCCTGCCCAAACCCGAAAAGAAAGACGCCGCCACCGACGTGCCGGAATTCACCGCCACACTGTCCCCCGAGGGGCTGGTGCAGTTGCGGGGTCGCCTGACCGACGAACTGACCCGCACCGCCGCCGAAACCTTTGCCAAGGCGCGGTTTGGCACCGCCGTCATTCACACAGCGGCGCGGCTGGACGACAGCCTACCCGATAGCTGGGGCTTGCGGGTGCTGACCGCGCTGGACGGGCTTTCGCGGCTATCCAACGGGTATGTTATGGTTACGCCCGCGCTGATCACCCTGTCCGGCAAAACCGGCAATCCCGATGCCAGCGCCGAAATCGCCCGCCTGTTTGCCAATCAACTGGGGGAAAAGGAACGCTTCGATCTGAGCGTTGACTATGTCGAAGCGCTGGACCCCGTCGCGTCCATTCCCACCCCCGAAGAATGCGAAGCCCGGATTGGCGAGATTCTGAAAACCCGGAAAATCAACTTTGAACCCGGATCGGATAAGCCCGATCAGGAAGCCGCTGCCATTCTGGATGACATCGCCGAAATTCTGAAACAATGCGGCGAAATCCGTATGGAGGTTGGCGGCCACACTGACAGTCAGGGCCGCGAGGAAATGAATCAGGCGCTCAGCCAGAGACGGGCGCAGGCCGTGCTGAACGCCCTGCGCGAACGCAAGGTGCTGACCAGTTCCTTCACCGCCAAGGGGTTTGGTGAAGAACAGCCAATCGCCGATAACGAAACCGAAGAAGGCCGCGACGCGAACCGGCGGATCGAATTCAAACTGATCCGCCCCGAGCCAACGCCGGAACCGGAAACCACCCTTGAATCCATCGCGCAATCCGCCCAAGAAGCAGCGACAGAACAAGCCATCGACCCCGCGGATGCGGCGGCGGAAGGAGGATCAAACGATGAATAGAGTTAAATTCATAATCGCCACCGCGATTGTCCTGTTCATTGCCTTCTGTGTGGGCTGGTTCGCCAACTGGCTGATCCACCGTTTTACCCGCGTGTCAAAATCCGACATGGGGGAACTGGAAAAAATGGCTCAGGAACTGCACGAGGCCGAAGAAACCCGCGATCAGGCGATCACCTATTTGCAGCAGCGCGAAGCGGAACTGACCAACCAGTTGGCACAGGCCGAAGCGGAACTTTCTGCCACGATGGACGGTCTGCGCGAAGCCCGGCACGAAGCCGAAGAACTGCGTGCCTATATCGAACGCACCAACGCGGCCCGCTGACGACGGGCGCTTAGGCTGCGCTCAGCACGGCCCACAGCGTATGCAGCGCCATATAGATCACGATCAATGATCCGGTGGTGTAGAATGTTGCCCGTATTTCGTGGGTTTGTTTGGTCGCGTAAGCCACAAAATGCGCCGCGCGGGCCAAGACAAAGCCATACATCAACACCTGCGCCAGCCATAACGCCGGATTGACCGCCACGAAAAGCAACCCAGCGACCCAGAAAGCCGGGATATTTTCCAGATCGTTGCGATGCATCCGGCGAGATCGGTCCACATAATCGTTGCGGTCCAACTGCGCCGGATCGGGGGATTTATTCAATATCCCGCGCTGCACATCTTCGGGGCTGGCTAATCCCGAATTGCTTTTCATCATCCGGTACACAGTCATCCACCCCTGCCCCATCACCTTCAGCACCATCAGGGCCGCCGCAATCACATAGGTTTCAAACACGGGATTGGTCAGGGAAAACAGTGTCATTCTGAGCCTCGGTCCGGGATGCGATCATGCGCACAGGGGACCAGAGTACCATAAACCCAGCCACAAACGTAGCCATTCCGCCCACGGGTGCCGTGTGGAATACCGGGGGGCTAACGCTTACCAGCGGGTCAGCGCGGCCTCGTCCTCGTCCTTGGCTGCCACCCAATCCGCGCTGGCTCCGGTAAATTCCTTTTTCCAGAACGGCGCGCGGGACTTCAAATAGTCCATCAGAAATTCAGCAGATTCAAACGCATCCTTGCGGTGTTTCGATGCAGTGGCAACCATCATGATCCGCTCGTTCGGGGCCAGTGCCCCATAGCGATGAATGATCAACACATCCCCCAAGGACCAGCGGTCACGCGCGTCTTGTTCGATCTTTTCCAGCGCCTTTTCGGTCATCCCCGGATAATGTTCGATCACCATCCGGTCCAGACCTACCCCCGGCAAATCGCGCACGATTCCCGTAAACGTCACCACAGCGCCCATATCTGCCTGCGCATTGGCGAAGGCTTCGGTTTCAGCGCCCAGATCAAAAGCGGCCTGTTGAACCCGCACCGACATGGCTTATCCCCCTGTCATAGGTGGGAAAAACGCCACTTCACGCGCACCGGCCAAGGGCGCATCGAAATCTGTCAGCTCCTGATCCACCGCCACCCGCAAGGCGCTCAGGTCCGCAAATGCCGCAGCATAGCGTTCTTCCCGCGCGCGCAATTCGTCAACCAGTTCAGCAACCGTGGTGGCGTTGGTGTCCACCTTTTCCTTTGGTATGCCGATCCGTTCCCGGACCCATGCAAAATACAAAACATCCATCAGCGCTCATCCCTTAGATACGGAAGGGATTTTCGGAAATAATCCCACCCTGTCACAGCCGTCAGGATAGCGGCCACCCAGATCAGGGCCAGCCCGACATGAGTCGCAAGATCGGCCAAACCGGCCCCGGTTGGAATATCGCCTTCCCCGGCGCGGGGCGCCCGCCCCTTTGCCAGATAATCCAGCCCGGTTCCCAAGAACAGCGTGGCAATCGCCACCATTTGCGCGGTGGTTTTCCACTTGGCCAGTTTCGTTACCTTCAACCGTCCGGAATCCGCACCCAAGAATTCGCGCAATCCGGATACGAAAACTTCGCGGAACAAAATCACGGTAGCAGGCAGAATGAGCCACGGATTCATCCCGGAATAGCCCGTCAGCACCACAAGCGCGATCACCACCATCGCCTTGTCCGCGATCGGGTCCAGCATCGCGCCGAATTTGCTTTCTTGTTTCCACAGCCGCGCCAGATAGCCATCCAACCAATCCGTCGCTGCTGCACTGACGAACAGCAGCAGGGCCAGCCAGTCGGCATAGGGGCGCGTGAAATACAAAAACATCACCGCCACGCCGGGGGCGGCAAGAAGACGGCCAACCGTCAGGATATTCGGGAGCGTCCATTTCATATCCGCTTTCCTACCCGGTTCCTGCGCAACAGAAAAGCACCGTTTACGCAGGCGCGACATCCGACCGATGAACCGTGGAATATCTTTGCAAATACCTTATAAGGACAAACTTATGCCACAGACTCAATTTTTAATTGAGCACACCACACCCTGCGACGGCGCCGGCACGGTGTAAAACACATAACAAGGGACCCAACCGTGATCTGCCTGACACCGGATATTTTCGATCTGCCAGTTGTCGGCACGATGGCGGTATTTACCGGATCATTTCTGTTCGCGCTATGGGTCTGGCGTCAGCACCAGTTCGCGGGCAAGCGGGCGTTTCTGGCGGCCGAAGCCGGGATGCTGTGGTGGCTGTTTGCCGCCGGAATGGAAATGTCGAATCAAACGCTGGGCTGCAAACTGTTCTGGGCGCAGGCCGCTTGGCCCGGCATCATCCTTATGCCATCCGCCTGGACGATGTTCCTGTTTCACTACGCGTTGGGGCATGACGCATCGCTGCCACAACTCAAACGCTTCTCGCTCTGGATCGCGCCGCCGATCATTTCCCTCGTGGCCTTCAGCAATGGCTACCATCATCTGATGTACACCGAAGCCACCCGGCTGACGCAGGTGGATGGCCGTCTTTCTGCACAGTTCGACCACGGGCCATTTTTCTATTTGGCGGTGGGCTATGTTTATGCCTTCATGCTGGCTTCGATCGGAATTGGGGTGGCATCGCTGCGACGCGCCAACCCGCAATTGCGCCCCTTTTTTGTCACGCTTTTGCTGATCACACTGGTTCCGATCACCGGCAACCTTGCCTACGTGCTGGGGGATGTGACGGTATTCGGATTTGATCCGACACCTTTCATGTTCGCTTTCGTGGTAGCGGCCTTTGGCTGGCTGATCGTCAACAACCGAATGATGGATATCACGGCCATCGCCCGTGATATTCTTTTCAATGACACACGCAGCCCCATCATCATTTTCGACGACGAAGGTTTGTTGTCCGGCGCCAATCTGCAAGCCCAAGAAATGCTAGGAATGGAAAAGCTGGCCATCGGTACGGCACTGCGCACACATCCGACGATCGGGCCTTTGGTGGCGCGGGCCGTTACCGGCGGCAGCCTGCCCCCCCAAAGCGCAATGACATGGGAAAACCGCAGTTTTGACCCACGCCTGACCGCCCTGCCCAGCCCCATCAATCCGAAAGGCCCCGCAGTTGGCTGGACGATTGCCTTTATTGACGTCACCGAGCAACAAATGCAGGCTGACATGCTGGCACAGGCCGCACAGCAGGCACAAGCAGCCAGTCAGGCCAAATCAGATTTCCTGTCCACGGTCAGCCACGAATTGCGCACCCCCCTGACGTCGATTCAGGGGGCGCTGGACATCGTGCGGATGACGGCAAAGGATGAGCTTCCTGAACAATCCGCCCAACTGATCGAAATCGCAGCCAGCAACACCCGCCGCCTGAAAGCCCTGATTGACGACCTGCTGGATCTTCAGCGCATGGAACAGGGATTGATGGAATTCAAAATGGAACGGCTGGACCTGCGTCCCATGATCAAAGAAGCGATTGAGGCCAATAAATCCTATCTGGATAGCTATGGGGTTGCGGCCACGGTCGATCTGCCCGCCACCCCCTGCTATATCGAAGGGGATCAGAAACGCCTGTCACAAGTCATGGCAAATCTGCTGTCGAATGCCGCCAAGTTTTCTGACCACGGCAAAACGGTGGATGTCGCGCTGCGGCAAAAGGGGCGGCAGGTTTCCATTACAGTACGCGATCATGGCGTCGGCATCCCGCCCGGCAGCGAAGAAAAAGTATTCGGCCGCTTCAGTCAGGTGGATTCAGCGGCAACACGGTCGCGGGGCGGCTCTGGGCTGGGTCTGAATATCACGCAGGAAATTCTGGAAGCACACGATGGGTCCGTGCGGTACGAAAGCACACTGGGCCACGGCACGACTTTTATCGTCACGTTGCCGCTGGCGGCCTGATCAGCCGCTTTCGTGGAAAAACCCATAAATGGCTTCGGCCAGCGCATCGGAAATGCCATCAACTGCCTTCAGATCCGCAAGGTTTGCGCGGCTGACCGCCTTGGCCGACCCGAAATGCGCCAACAGCGCCCGTTTCCGCGTGGCCCCGACGCCCGGCACCTCGTCCAGCGGGGTTACCCCCACGGATTTGGCGCGTTTGGCGCGGTGGGTGCCAATGGCAAAACGGTGCGCTTCGTCCCGCAAACGTTGCACGAAATACAAAACCGGATCGTTCATCCGCAGCGCAAAGGGACGCTGGCCGGAACGGTGGAATTCTTCTTTGCCGTGATCACGATCCACGCCTTTGGCGACACCGACCATCGGAATATCCTCGACCCCGTACTCCTCCATAATTTCCATCACGGCGGACACCTGCCCCGCGCCACCGTCAATTAACAACAGATCAGGCCACAGCCCCTTGTCCCGGTCGGGGTCTTCTTTCAGCAATCGTTTGAAGCGGCGGGTCAGCACCTCTTTCATCATGCCAAAGTCATCGCCGGGGGTCAGATCATCGCCCCGGATGTTGAATTTGCGGTACTGGTTTTTCATGAACCCGTCCGGCCCGGCCACGATCATGCCGCCAACCGCATTGGTCCCCTGAATATGCGAGTTGTCGTAAACCTCGATCCGTTGCGGTGGACCATCCAGCCCAAAGGCATCGGCCAGCCCCGCCAGCAGCTTTGACTGCGCCGCCGATTCTGACATTTTCCGCGCCAGACTTTCCCGCGCATTCCGCGCGGCCCCGGACACCAGTTCCGCCTTTTCGCCCCGCTGCGGCACCAACAATTCAACCTTGCGCCCCAGCTTCTGGCTCAACGCCTGTTCCATCAGGTCGGCATTTTCGATGGGATGGGACAGGATCACCTGTTTCGGGGGCTCCTTGGTATCGTAGAACTGCCCCAAAAATGCCTCCAGCACCTCGGCGGCTTCGATCCCTTCGCCAACACGCGGATAGAAATCCCGATTGCCCCAATTCTGCCCGGCCCGGATGAAAAACACCTGTACACAGGCCTGCCCGCTTTCCAGATGCAGCGCCACAATGTCGGCCTCGGTCACTGTATGGGGGTTGATACCCTGCGCCGTCTGAACCTGCGTCAGCGCCCGGATACGATCCCGCAATGCGGCGGCCCGTTCAAACTCCATCGCGTCCGAGGCTTCCATCATTTGCGCGGCAAGGGCTTCTTGAATGCCTGTCGATCGACCAGACAGGAATTGCTGCGCATCCTTGACCGATGCACGATAATCGTCTGCGCTAACCTTGCCGACACATGGGCCAGAACAGCGTTTGATTTGATACAGAAGACACGGGCGCGTCCGGGTGTCGAATTGTGAATCCGGGCAATTCCGCAATAAGAACACGCGCTGTAATTGGTTCAGCGTCCGGTTCACCGCCCCCGCGCTGGCGAATGGGCCATAGTAGGCCCCTTTTTCCTTTTTCGCGCCCCGGTGTTTCTTGATCTGCGGAAAGGCGTGGCCGGTCGTCACCAAAATATTCGGAAAAGACTTATCGTCCCGCAGCAACACGTTATAGCGCGGCTTTAGCTGCTTGATCAGGTTCTGTTCCAGCAGCAGCGCTTCGGTTTCTGTTTTCGTGGTCAGAAACATCATCGAGGCGGTTTCGCGGATCATCCGCGCGATCCGTTCGGAATGCCCGGTGCGCCGCGCATAATTCGACACACGCGCCCGCAGGTTGCGTGCTTTGCCCACATACAGAACCCGCGCCTGTGCATCCAGCATCCGGTAAACCCCCGGCGAGGCATCCAGTAATTTCAGATAGGACTGGATCAGGGCATGACCCGTCAAAGGCTGTTTTTCCGCGCTGCGGTTGGGATCGGTTTCCGGCATTGTTCAGACGTTATGATTCTTGAATATGGCTGCAATCTTTACGCATCAGGGGCAAGAGCGAAACCTTCCACGAAACCTGTGGATAACTCTGCCGATAACTTATGGGTATCCGCGATTTTTCCTTGTCTCAAAGCGGTTTCGGCGATTTGCCTATTTTTTAGGCGCATAAATAACCATATGATTTTTAACGATATATTTTTACACCTATAGCAAAACATTGAAATCATTAGCACTTTTGTAACGCTTCCGTAACGGAACCGTGAGCGGTGCACAACTTTTCTAAAGATACTTTTGAAATGCTATTCAACCCCAAGAATATCCGGGGTTTTCCATCCCAAATGTTGACCGCCATCAACGCAAATCAACTGCCCTGTCACCGAAGGGGAATCGATCAAAAACCCCAGCGCCGCCGTCACATCAGACGGGTTTGCACCACGTTGCAAAATCGTCGACTCGCGCTGGCGCTGAAAGTGATCTTCGGTCTGCCGCCCCCCCCGAAGCGTCGGCCCCGGTCCAATCGCGTTGACCCGTACATGCGGGGCCAATCCCTGTGCAGCGGTCTGGGTAAACGCCCACAGCCCCATCTTGGCCAAGGTATAGGTCATAAATTCCGGTGTCAGCTTGCGCACGCGCTGGTCGATCATATTAACCACCAACCCCTGCGCCCTTGGTTCGCCGGTGTCATCCGGCACCGCCTGCGGAACATGTTTCGCCATCGCCTGCGTCAACACGAACGGCGCGCGCAGGTTCGATTCAAAATGCCGGTCCCAACTTGTGCGGCTGGCGGTTTCCAGACGGTCATATTCAAAGATCGAGGCATTGTTGATCAAACAGGTCACAGGCGCCCCAAAATGCGCGGCCACAACGGGCATCAAGGCCTGTGTCTGCGCTTCGTCCAGCAGATCCGCGTGAAACGCATGGGCCGCCCGCCCCATGCCCCGAATGGCGGCGACGACCTCTGTCGCCTCGTCCTCGGAACTGGAATAATGCACGGCCACATCATAGCCCCGCGCCCCCAGATATTCGGCCATCGCCCGGCCCAGCCGTTTCGCGCCACCAGTCACCAGTGCAAGGGGCATATCTGTCTCCGTCCTCAGATGATCAACACAGCCAGAACATACAGGCCATACAGCGCGGTCAGGATCAGCCCCCAGACCCAAGTGATATTCCATTTCAGGAACACAAACGGGAACAGCAATGCCGAAGCGCCCAGCATCACCCACAAATCAAACCGCAGGAATTGCGGGTCCACAGGGATCGGGCTGACCAGCGCGGCAATACCGATGATTGCCAGCAAATTAAATATATTGGACCCAATGACGTTACCCAAAGCCACATCGGCCTGACGCCGCAGCGCCGCCATCACGGTTGTCGCCAGTTCCGGCAAAGATGTCCCAACCGCCACAAGCGTCAGCCCAATCACGGTTTCGCTGACGCCAAAATCACGCGCGATACTAACCGCCCCTTCCAGCAGCAGATTGGCCCCCAGCGGCAAACCAACCAAACCCAAAGCCAGAAACATCCCGATTTTCCACCACGGCATATCCGGGTCCGCGCCTTCGGGTTCTTCCAGTTCCGCATCCTGCCCGGCGGCACGGTGGGCGCGGGCATCCCGAATGGCGTCGTACAGAACGAACCCCAGCGCCACCAATAAAATCCCGGCACTGGCGTAAGAAAACGGCCCCATGAAGGCCAAGGCAATGAACAGCACCGACCCCGCCATCATCATGACATAGCTTTTTCGGGTTTCGCATTCAGAACTGTGCATCGTTGCCAACAGGGCCGGAATCCCCAAAACCAACAGGATATTGGCCGTATTGGACCCAACCACATTGCCCAATGCGATCCCCGGCACACCTTCCAGCGCGGCGGTGATGGAAATCAGCAATTCCGGTGCAGATGTGCCAAAGGCCACAATCGTCAAGCTGACAATCAGCGCCGGAATCCCCACCCGCAGGCTAAGGTTCACCGCCCCTTTGACCAAGGCATCCCCGGCCAGAAGCAGGATCACAAGGCCCAATCCGGCATATACCCAATCCATATCTCAGCGAACTCCTTTGCGGCAGGGGCATGGCCCCGACCCGATCTTGAACCGCCCGCACTGGGGGCAGCGTTTGGATTGCAATTTCTTTTGCCCCGGCAAGCGCAGCTTTCCGAACATGGCCAGAACCGCCATGCCAATCAGGAAAAATGTGACCGCTTTCAGGATCATGTCACAGCCCGAACCGCGCATAGGCTGCGCGTTCTTCGATACCCGTCAGGGCGTCATCGGCCAATTGAGCGCCAAACCGGGACAACAGCCCCCGTTTACGCCCGTAACGGATGAATTTCACCTTGTCCCCGAACAGGTCTTTCAGCTTTGGCTCGGCATGGGCCAGCCCGTCAATCAGGCCCAAGGCCTGTGCCTTTTCGCCCAGCCAAACACGCCCGGTAAACAGATCCGGGTCATCCGCCAATTTGGCCCCCCGGCGGTCCCGCACATAGGTTTCAAACCCCTTGTGCATATCCCCCAGAATTTCCTTTAGCCGGTCCACGTCTTCAGGTTTTTCCGGTTTGAACGGGTCCAGCATCGACTTGGATTTGACCGAGGTATAAACCCGCCGTTCGATCCCGTGCTTTGCCAGAAATTCATGCGCGCCAAATCCGGCAGAAATCACACCAATCGACCCGACGATGGACCCATAATCGGCCCAGATATGATCCGCCGCCGCCGCCAGCCAATACCCGCCAGATGCGGCCACGTCCTCGACAAAGGCGTGAACTGGCACCTGTTTTTCATCCGCCAGACGGCGGATACGCGCGGCAATCAGCGCCGATTGTACGGGCGATCCCCCCGGCGAATTGATGATCAGCGCGACCGCCTTGGGTTTCCCCTTGCGAAAAGCGCGTTCAATGACCGGGGCCAAAGCAGCATCATTCAACGGGGCGCGCCCGGTGCCAATGACACCTTGCAGCCGGATCACCGCCACACGCGGGGGCGTTTTCAGAAAGGGGATAAAGCGTTTCATACAGGCCCATGTAGAATGTCGGACAGTGACAAACAAGAAGGGCCGGGTTCGCACCTGCCAAACCCGGCCCCAAATTTTTGCGTCAGATGCGGAAACTGATCCGCGTGCCGTTATTTTCCCCGTAACTTGCTGAACCAACCCTTTTTCTGACCTTCGTCTTCGTCAGCAGCGTCTTCGCCTTCGTCCGGGCCTTCCAGCGCATCTTGGAAGCGGGTGAAAAATTCGTCCGCCATTTTCTTGGCGAAGCCATCAATCAGGCGGCTTCCCAATTGGGCCAGTTTTCCCCCGACCTTGGCTTCGACGTCATAGCTCAACAGGGTTCCGCCCTCTTCGGCATCCGCCAGCGTGACCTTAGCCCCGCCCTTGGCAAACCCGGCAGCCCCGCCTTTGCCTTCGCCGGTCAGGGTCAACCCTTCCAGTTCGACCATATCAGACAGCGTCACCTGCCCCTTGAAGGTCGCCTTCACCGGGCCAACCTTTTGCACCACGGTCGCCTCGAACCCGTCTTCGGGGTTGCCTGTCACCTCTTGCGCACCGGGAACACATTCTTTCAGCACTTCGGGGCTTAGCAACGCCGCCCAAACCGTCGCCCGGTCCGCCTTGATCACCCGCTGGTCATTCATTTCCATGATGCGCACTCCTTCGCTGTCCTGTTGGCCGAACCCTAGCCCAGCCCCATCCCGACGCCAAGAGAGCGCGAACGAACACCGATGACTACGCCCCCGAAAAGCCATCAAGCCGCATAATTGGCCACCTCCCCCGCCGATGCGG
The DNA here is from genome assembly GCF_900182725.1 of Thalassovita litoralis. Lineage (GTDB taxonomy): Bacteria > Pseudomonadota > Alphaproteobacteria > Rhodobacterales > Rhodobacteraceae > Thalassobius > Thalassobius litoralis. The sequence goes on along the minus strand of NZ_FXTO01000007.1, from coordinate 82,867 downwards.
GCCTATACGACAAGCGGGGTGCCGGAGGGAAAGATGCTGCCGCCAAGGATGCCCCGGCGACAGCAAAGCGTGAACGTGGCCCCAATGGGCCGCGCTTATTACTCGATCAGAACCGGGCTTCGAGCTTTACATAAAAGGTCCGCCCCGGTTCATTCACCTGCACCAAGGTCGGATCGAATGAATTCGACCGGCTGAGATGGTTGGCATAGGTTTCATCGGTCACGTTATCGACGCCAGCCAACAGCACAGCGTTTTTCGAGACTTTGTAGCTGCCGAACAAGTCCAACGTTGTATACCCCGGCGTCGCTGCGGGATCGCGGGACGGGTCGATCCGATCCTGCTCCAACGCCCAGTTCACCCGCGCACCGGCCCGCCACAAATCCTGACCGTAAGAAACAGTCAACTGCCCCTGCAACGGCGGAATTTGCGCCAAGGCCCGGTCGTCGGTACGGTTTTGGCCATAGGTCCAGGTCGCATCGCCCAGAATCTCCCATCCGTCCCGTTCCCACGACCCGGACAGTTCCACACCTTTCAGGCGCGCGCTGACATTCCGATAGGTGGTAACACCAGCCACCGAAAACGCATCGCGCAGGATATAATCGTCAACCCGATCCACATAGGCCGAAGCGTTGAAGCTCCAATTATCGCGCCGGGTTTCATATCCAATGTCGAATTGGGTGTGTTTTTCCGGATTAATATCCGGGTTCCCCACCCAGTTGGACCGCGCCATCGCCCGTTCATTGGCATCCGCCGTGCGAACCGAACGCGATAGCCCGACAAACACCATCGAAGCCGGGTCCAGCTTGTATTCCAGACGCGCCAGACCACTGAAATTATGTTCTTCCCGCGCATCATCGAACGTGGTGCCATATTGCGCGGTATAGAAATCATTCGCGGTCATGGTTGCCGAGGCCGCGCCCGGCACCACATCCGCCATACCCGCGCTGGCCCGGACGTAATCATAGCGTGCGCCCAGCTTCAGCAAGGTCTTTGTATTCAGATCCGTTTCGGTTTCCGCATACACGCCGGTTTGGGCGATGGTGACGTCCGGCCAGGACAAGAACACCTCGCGGCTGGGATCGCGGGCTTCGATCGCTGCAATCGGCCCCATGAACCCCTGCGCCATCCGGTTGTTTGACAGGTGGTCCACCCCGATTTTCGCACGGGTGCTGCCAAATTCAAACTGTGCTTCCAGCTTTCCGCCAAACGTGTCCGAAGTCGTCGGCGAGACCATCCCCATCATGGCCGAAGGATTGCGCAGCGAATAATTGTCCATGACGTGATCGACGTTGCTTTGGAACAGGCTGCCCTCGATCCGACGCAAGGCGCCACGGTTCAAATCTATCCCACCACGCAGGCGAATCGTGTTGGTTTCCGACAGCGGGCTATCCATCCCCGCCCCGGCGAACAACACATCCTCGGCCCGGTCGCGTTCCAGATCCAATGCAATTTCCACGCCGTCCTTGGCATATCCCAAAGTCAGCCCAGCCGATTTCTGAGTATAGGCGCTGCGGATTTCGTTGCCGTCCCCATCCTCGTAATTATCCGCGGTCCGCGTTTCAGCGGCGGCTTCCATGTAGAAGCCATTACCCAGATCATAGCTGAACGTGCCTCCTGCCTCTTTGGTGTTGGCGTTCGAGGCGATCCCGGAATGGAATTCAGCGGCCCAGCGTTTGTTTTCGTCAAATTCGGGCGCTTCGCGTTCCAGTATGACCGTACCGCCGCTGCCGCCCGGCCCATGTGTCACACTGGCATAGCCGCGTTCGACCACGATCTTATCCGCCCGCGCCACATTCGCGATGCTGGCTGGCGGGTCCATACGGTTTGGACAGCCGCCAAAGGTGAACGATCCACCATCAATGATGTTCAACTGGTTTTGCGATTGGCCACGAATCACAACCTCCAGACCATGACCGCCCATACGCCCCGCCGTGACGCCGGGAACCGAGGTCAGCAATGCCCCCCCATCGGCTGCGGGGACGCTCATTTGCCCCATAGGCGTAAATTCATACGAACTGGCTTTGGCTTTTACGGCATCGTCTTTCACGACGATTTCGCCCAAATCGGTCACAACTTCGGCTGCTTGGGCCAATGCAAGGGTGGACAGGCTGCACAGCAGCGCTGCGGTCGCGCTCAAGCGCACCGGATAACAGGGTTTCATTCTCTATCTCTCTGATTTTCTATGTATTCAAGACATCCGCAGCACAGCCCCCACCAACAGATGGGCACATGTGAAACGGACAAACAGCTTGGCGTCAGAGAGAAAGAGGAGGCGCCCGAATCGCCTTGGGCCGATCACACAGATCATCCGGCAAATCCAATGCCACGCGCCAAACCGGCTGCACTGGCGTATAGACTGCCGCGACCGGCCCACAATCCGGCGCATCGGACAACACAGCCAGACCAACAACACAAAACGGACATTTGGAAACGACTTCCTGCCCGGAACCTTCGGACACAGAGCCATCGGTCGGGTCAATCGTGATCGTGCGCAGACCACCCGCGCCACAAATGACCACCTGTATGCCATCGCCAGAAGCAACAGCGGCACCGGGGAAAAAGGCAAACGTGACCTGAACAGCCATCAGGAACGACAAGAAAAGCGTGCCGAAGCCGCGCAATGTCTTCCTGTGGGTGGTCTGTCTCCTCATGCGGGCGTTCTTCGCACAAACCAAAGATTTGGCAAGCAGCATTTTGCCGCGCACTTACGCTACATGTCGAAAGATCAACTGCGGCAGCGCCGCAATGTCAGTTGGATATTCAAACACTTAAGGGAAAGTGGCGGACTGGGGAGGATTCGAACCCCCGACCCCTTGATTCGTAGTCAAGTACTCTATCCAACTGAGCTACCAGTCCGTGGAGCCGGGGTTTAGTCTTTGATGCGCAGACATGCAAGCACAAAAGTAACAGAATTTTCCAAGTTTTTTCATCCGCCCTGCCAAGATCGCAATTCGCGTTCTGAAATCCCTTATTTTGTTTACCCCGCCCCGCCACGCGGCAACGAAATTTCAAACGCCGTACCTTCGGCACCGGTAAAGTCCAGCCGTAATTCACCGCCGTGACCCCGGATCAATTCCTGCGCGATGGCCAGCCCCAACCCGCTGCCCCCTTTGGTGGCACCGCCCTGAAAGGGGGTAAACAGGTGTTCACGGGCTTTTTTCGGCAACCCCGGCCCGGTATCGGCCACGCGAATCAACCAACGGGCATCGTCCTCCTCGGCGTGAATCGAAATTTCACCCGGCTCGCCTGATTGCGCAATGGCCTGCCGCGCATTGCGCACAAGGTTAAAGATCACGCGATACAGTTGTTCGGCATCGGCGCGGACCTGCAATGTCGCAGGCACATCCTCGGCAAAAGAAATATCGTGATCCCCTACCGACAGGCGTTCGCTATCCACCACGTCGCTGACAATATCCGCCAGATAAACCCGACTTAGCCGGGGGGCCGGTTCTTCGGCTTTGCCAAAGGCCAAGGTCGACTCGCACAAATGCACCGCGCGCGTGATTGAATTCACCAGCTTTGGTGCCAAACGCTTCACGCCGGGGTCTTCGGACATTTCGATCCGGTCCGTGAACAATTGCGCGCTGGTCAGCATGTTGCGCAAATCGTGGCTGACCTTGGCCACTGCCCCACCAAGCTGCGCCAGACGCTCTTTTTGCTTTAGCGCACTGGTCAATTGGGTCTGCATGGTCGCCAGCGCCTCTTCGGCTTCGCGCAGCTCGCGCAATGATGAAACCGGCGTCATGATCCGCCGCGCATCCTCGGGGTTTGCGGCATAGCTTTGCATATGTGCGATCACGCCCTTGATCGGCCGCACCAGAAACACCCGCACCGCCATAAACAACAGCACAGCAGTAAAGGCCGAAATCACCGCCGAAAGCACCAAAATCCGCAAACCATAATCTATCATCGCCATACGCAACGGCGCGGTTTCCATGGTGATTTCAATCAGCAACCCGGCTTCGCGCACCGGATTGCCAACCACGCGGATCACCCTGGGTTCAGAATCGAATAACCGGATCATTGCGTCACGGATCAATTCAAACGCAGGCGCATTGCGCAGGTCATACGTATCATGGATCGGTTGCGGCAAGGGCGAGGACAGCATCAACTGCCGCGCCTCATCCCGGCGCAAGACCACGTTGAACACTTCGGCGTTGCGCAGCAATTCCTCTTCCAGATCGGGCGAAATCATATCGTCCGCCAAAAGCGCAAGACTGGCGATCTGCGCCCGTTCCAGACGCGACAGCAAATAATCCTCGCGGTAGCGCGCAATCGAGGGAACGAAGATCAGCACTTCGGCCAGCATCACGAAGATGACCGTCAGGATCAGAAATCTGCCCGAAAGCGAGTTCAGCATTGGCGCTCCGTCATCGGGTTATGGCAGCCAGCGTTGCACCAACCGCACCACCCGTTTGACCTTTAGATTATCAAACAGTTTCGGAGAGAAATAGGCACCCGCAGCCCGCTTGTTAAGTTCTGCAATCGTTGGATAGGGCGCAATCATCGCGGAAATGCCGGACATTTTGACGCCATTGGCAATGGCCAAAGACCATGTCGCAATCAATTCCCCCGCCTGATGCCCCACGATTGACGCTCCCACCGGGCGACCATTGACCACCATCACCTTGATCAATCCGCGTGTTTGGTCGGTCGCTATGGCGCGGTCGTTATGGCGATAGTCGAAACGCGCCACCTCCAGCTTTACGCCGTACCGCTGCCGCGCTTCGTGTTCCGTCAATCCGACATGGGCAATTTCAGGATCGGTATAGGTGGCCCACGGGATATGGGCTGTCCGTGCCTTTGCGGGCAGACCGAACAACACCTCGCGGATAATCAGCCCGGCTTGATAGCCCGCCACATGGGTAAATTGCAGCCCGCCAGCCACATCGCCAATCGCGTAAACCTTGCGGTTCGAGCTGCGCAATCGGTGATCTACGACAATCCCCCTGTGATTATGGGTGATCCCTGCGGCATCCAGATTCAGCTTTTCGATATTCGGGCGCCGCCCCACCGCAATCAACAGGTGCGAACCAGCAAAGACCCCGGCGCTTGTTTCGACGCTGATCGCCCCCGCCGCACCCGAAACCGCAAGCGCCTTTGCCCCTTCGACAATATCGACGCCTTCGCCGCGCAAGGCATCAATGGCAATCATCGCCAGTTCGGGGTCATCCTTGCCCAACGCCTTTGCCGCTTCGATCACCGTCACCTTACAACCCAGCCGAACATGCGCCTGCGCCATTTCCATGCCGATGGGACCGCCGCCGATTATCAGCAGATGATCGGGCTTTTCGCGCAGATCGAACAGGGTTTCATTGGTCAGATATGGCACCCGATCCAAACCGGGAATCGGCGGCACCAACGGGGACGATCCCGTGGCAATCACGATCCGCCGCGCCGTGATTTCATGCGTCCCCGCCTGCACGCTGCGCGGCCCGGTGAAGCGCCCAAATTCGCGGATCACCCGCACGCCCAGCGCCTCGAACCGTTCCTGACTGTCCACCGGAGCAATCTGAGCAATCACCCGCGCCACATGATCCTTGGCAGCGGCATAATCCACCTGCGGCGCGACCGGGGTAATCCCCATCGCCGCCCCTGTCGTCATCGCGTGGGCCGCCTGTCCTGCGGCCAGCAGCGCCTTGGACGGGACGCAGCCATAATTCAGGCAATCCCCCCCCATTTTATGCCCTTCCAACAGGGTCACATCCGCCCCCATCTGCGCCGCGCCCGCCGCCACGGACAGCCCGCCCGATCCCGCGCCAATCACCAATAAATCTGTTTTAATCGCCCCCATCAGACCCCTTTCCGGCCCTTCCAGACCTTCACCATCATCGGCAGCATCGCCAAAAGACACAGCCCCAGAATCGGCAACAGAATTTGCGGTTCAAAAATAATACCCAGATTCGGGGTTTCCCCGCGCTCGAACACCTCGCCCAGACCGGCCCCGACCGAAGTATAAACAAGCCCCCCCGGAATGATGCCCAGAAAGGTGGAAATCACGAATCGCCCCAGCGGCACCCCCACCAAGGCGGGCACCAGATTGGCCACGAAGAACGGCACTGCAGGCACCAGTCGGATCAGGAACAGCATGGACCACTGATTCTGATCTATACCATCCTTGATTTTCTTCACCGCGCCCTGACTGGTTTCCATTTTCGCCGCCAAACGTTCCCCCAATCCCCAGCGGGCCGCCAGAAAGATCAGCACCGCCCCAACCGTCGCCGCCGTGACATTGAACGCAACGCCGGGAAAGGTGGAAAACAGAAAGCCCCCGGTTAATGTGGCAATCGCGCTGCCGGGCAGGGAAAATGCCACGATAACAACGTAAACTGTCATGAATACCGCCACCGTGACCCCATAATGGCTGTCCCGAAAGAACAGCAACGCGTGCCGATTGTCGCGCAGGGTTTCAAAGCTCAGCCAGTCCCGCAGCCAGTAGCCCCCGACCAGCGCCACCGCCAGAATCACCAGCAATGGCAGCATCCGGCCCAACCCATTGCGCGGTGCGATACGTTTATCTTCCACAGTTTTCCCCATCTTTGGCGTCCCGGCCAAGATGCGGGTATACGCAGACAGAAGATAGACCTCTCACGCCAGCTTGATCGTCAGTTACAACAAAGCACCTTATTTTCTGGGGCATTGGGGGATATCCCCGCGACCTGAAACATTTCCCCGCAAAATCCGCTGTCTTTTTGTTGCAAAAGCGCATTCGGGGATTTGACTTATCGAAACGCCCCCCCTATAGGACGGGCTTCGGATACCACGGGCCGGGCGAATCCGCTTGTCCAGCCCCCAGATGATTTGGAGACGGAGCGATGAAACGCACCTACCAGCCCTCGAACCTGGTTCGCAAGCGCCGCCACGGGTTCCGTGCGCGTATGGCTACAAAAGCAGGCCGTAAAATCCTGAACGCCCGTCGCGCACGCGGCCGTAAATCGCTGAGCGCATAAGCTCAGTCGATTTCAGGACGGATATGGCACCGCCGGAGGCCCCTATGGATGGCACAGCCAGACAAGGGAATAATCCCCCGGCGGTTTCCGTTTGTCCTGAGGTTCTGGAAAAACGTGCCGATTTCCTGCTAGCCGCCCGTGCGCGGCGACAAGGGACAAAGGGCATGATGGTTCAGGCGCGAAAACGCAGCCCTGATGAACCCGCACGGGGAACCCGCGTGGGTTTTACCTGTTCCAAAAAGGTAGGCAACGCAGTGGCCCGCAACCGCGCCAAACGGCGCTTGCGCGAGGTGGCGCGGCTTATTCTGCCGGAATACGGACAGGCCGGATGGGATTATGTGCTGATTGGCCGGGCCGAAGTAACGGCAACCCGGCCCTTTCCAGACCTGCAAGGCGATCTTATCTATGCGCTGAAAAAGCTGCATCAGACCTGAGACCCACCGCCATGACGCCATTGGCCCATATCGCCGCCCTTCCCGTTCGGGCCTATCGGCTATTGTTCAGCCCTTGGGTTGGCTTCAATTGCCGGTATCAGCCCACATGCAGCGCCTATGCGTTGGAAGCTTTGGAAAAACACGGCGCAATCCGCGGGTCTTGGCTGGCGTTACGCCGCATTGGACGCTGCCACCCCCTAGGCGGCGATGGATATGACCCGGTTCCCGACCCCAGAAAGAAATAACCATGCTGGACACCGAAGACGACATTCATCCGCTGTTTCATGGCGCCCCTAAATCCGCCGATTTCAAAAAGCTGCGCAAGCGGATCGTGCGCTACACGCGTGAAGCGATCGAACAATATGGCATGATCGAACCGGGTGCGCGTTGGCTGGTGTGTCTGTCGGGTGGCAAGGACAGCTACACCCTGCTGGCGGTGCTGCACGAACTGAAATGGCGCGGTTTGCTGCCGGTCGATTTGCTGGCCTGCAATCTGGATCAGGGCCAGCCCGGTTTCCCCGCCACGGTCCTGCCTGAGTTTCTGGAAAAAATGGGCGTCCCTCACCGGATCGAATATCAGGATACCTATTCCGTTGTCATGGATAAGGTTCCACAAGGCCGCACCTATTGCGCCCTGTGTTCCCGCCTGCGCCGGGGCAATCTGTACCGAATCGCCCGCGAGGAGGGCTGTTCTGCGGTGGTTCTGGGCCATCACCGGGACGATATTCTGGAAACGTTTTTCATGAATCTGTTCCACGGCGGGCGTCTGGCAACCATGCCGCCCAAGCTGGTCAACGAAGAAGGCGATCTGTTCGTTTATCGCCCGCTGGCCCATGTCGCCGAAGCCGATTGCGAAAAATTTGCCCGTCAGATGAATTATCCCATCATCCCATGCGATCTGTGCGGATCACAGGACGGGTTGCAACGTGAGCAGGTCAAGCAAATCCTTGATCAATGGGAAAAAAATGCGCCGGGGCGTCGTCAGGTGATGTTCCGGGCGCTGATGAATATCAGACCCTCGCATATGCTGGATCCGAAATTGTTCGATTTTGCCGGTCTGACACTGGGCCAGAACAATTTTCAGCAAATCGACACTGAAATTCCCAAGCTGCGTTAAGGAGTGGTTGAGACTCGGTGACCTAACTTTCCGGTGACTCGGAAAGAAAGGTTCGCCATGACCACGCCCCGCCTGCCGGCCATGCCCCATCTGCGCAAGAAACTGCGCCTTGCTTTGACCGGCCCGCATATTCTGGCTTTTCTGCCTGCCGCGGTACTGGGGGCCTACTGGGTTGGGGGCGAGGCGTATCTGCTGGGCATTTCCCTTGGTTTTCCGATCCTTTACGCGCTGGTTGGTGGATTCGGTCAGTTCTCTCAGCCATCGGAACCAACCGAATTACCTCCGCTGGATGTGGTTCTGGATACCCGCCTGCAATCAGCCCATCACCATCAACGCGCCTTTGCCTGCTACCTGATTGCACTGGATGATTATCAGGAACTATTGGACCGCTATGGGCAGGCCGCAACAGGCCGGGTGATGAACCGGGTGCGGGATCGTGTTGGTGCCGCCCTGCGTCAGGGCGATCTGGTGCTGCAACCGGAACCCGATGTGATTGCAGTGGTATTGTCCCCCGTCAAATTGCTGGATTTGGAAACCGCGATCCAACTGGCCCGCCGCCTGCAAACCGCAGTAGAAGAACCCATAGCGATGGATGCGACCAGCGTCTTTATTTCTTGTTCTATCGGGTTTTCATTGAGCCAGCAAAATACCCACCGCAACGGGATGCGAATGATGCAGAATACGCTGGCCGCGATGGATGATGCCCGCGCCAATGCGCCTTCGGCGATCCGTGCATGGACCGAAGGAATGAAATCCCCCTGCCTGACCCGCAGCAATCTAACAGACCAAGCCGCCAAGGCCTTGGAAAACGGACAAATTCATCCTTGGTTCCAACCGCAAATTTCCACGGACACCGGACACATCACTGGTTTTGAATCGCTTGCACGTTGGATTCACCCCGAACAGGGTATTATCCCGCCCGGCGATTTTCTTCCTGTTCTGCAAGATGCCGGATTGCTGGAACGGCTGGGCGAGGTCATGCTGACCCGCGCGCTGACCGCCTTGCAAAATTGGGATAGCGCCGGGGTAAATGTCCCCATTGTAGGGGTGAATTTTGCAGAACAGGAACTGCGCAACCCCAAACTGGTGGAAAAAATCCGCTGGGAACTGGACCGTTTCGACCTGCCCCCGGACCGGCTGTGTATCGAAGTTCTGGAAACTGTGGTGGCCGCATCCCCGGACGATGTCATTTCCCGCAACATCAATGCGCTGGCCCAACTGGGGTGCAGTATTGATCTGGATGATTTCGGCACGGGCCATGCCTCCATCTCCTCGATCCGTCGGTTTGCGGTCCAGCGGATCAAGATCGACCGTTCTTTTGTCATGAAGGTGGATCGCGATCCCGAACAGCAGCGCATGGTCACGGCAATCCTGTCGATGGCAGAGCGGCTGGGGCTGGAAACACTGGCCGAAGGTGTGGAAACAGCCGGGGAACATACCCTGTTGGCACAGTTGGGTTGCGGCCATGTTCAGGGCTTCGGCATCGCACGCCCCATGCCCTTTGAACAGACGCTGGATTGGATCCGCGCACACGAGTCCCGCGTAAAAGCCCCCCCGCGTATCGGTCGCAAGCAGATTTGACCCCGCGAAGTGCCGCACAACGCCATGTTTCAGGGGGAAACCGCTTGACCTTTTGGGCCGCACTCTGTTGAACCAGCCTGAACTTCACCAGGACAGGCCAGGATCCCGATGGACTCTCAGAACAAGAACCTCATTTTGGCAACAGCTCTCAGCTTTGTCGTCATCCTCGTATGGTTCATTCTTTTCCCACCGCCGGAAAAGCCCGTGGATCCGAATGCGCCCGCCGCAACGTCCGAGGTCGTTTCGACACCAGCCACCCCAAGCACGGCTGAAACGGCCCCCGCACAAGCGGCCGCGACAGAGGCCACCGCGGATGCACCGCGACTGGCCATCGACACCCCACGCGTTGAAGGCTCTGTTTCGCTTCTGGGCGGCCGCATCGACCAATTGGCCCTCAAGGACTATCGCGAAACCACGGACCCGAATTCGCCCATTGTGACGGTTCTGGCTCCGGTGGGGGCTGAAAACGCATTCTATGCCCTGTTCGGCTGGGCCGCAGGCGCGGGCCTGTCGCCCGACGATGTCCCCGGCCCTAATACGCTCTGGTCCGTTGAAAATGGCACCACACTGACCCCAGCCACCCCGATTTCACTGATGTGGGACAATGGCAAAGGTCAGGTTTTCCGCCGCACGCTGTCGATTGACGAAGATTACATGTTCGCGGTTCAGCAATCTGTCACCAACAATGGCACCGGGTCCGTCGCCTTGGCACCCTATGGCATTCTGGCCCGCCACGGAGAGCCGAAGAACATTAAAAAATTCTTCATTCTCCATGAGGGCACGATTGCTATGGCCGATGGGGAACTGACGGAAACGACCTATAGCAATCTGGAAGACATGGATTTCAACGCGGCTGAAGGCACACGCGCAGACGTGACCAAAGTGGCAGAAACCGGCTGGGTCGGTTTCACGGATCACTATTGGATGTCTACCCTGATCCCGTCGAACGGCACCCCGTTCAAATCCGTGGTCAAATACGATGAACGCCGCGGCATTTATCAGGCGGAAGCAGTTCAGCCCACGCAAACCGTCGCCCCCGGCGCAACGGTTGTTGCGGACACCCAACTGTTTTCAGGCGCCAAAGAGTGGGAAACCATCCGCGGCTACGAAAACGCAGGGGTGGCAAAATTCATCGATTCGATCGACTGGGGCTGGTTCTTTTTCCTGACCAAGCCGATCTTCCAATTGCTGCACTTCCTGCATGGCTTCATCGGCAACATGGGCTGGTCGATCATCGCCCTGACTATCGTTCTGAAAGCGATCGTTTTCCCGCTGGCTTATAAATCCTACGCCTCGATGGCGAAGATGAAAGAGCTTCAGCCGAAGATGGAAGAACTGAAGAAAACCGCAGGCGATGACCGTGCGAAACTTCAGCAGGCGATGATGGAACTGTACAAGAAGGAAAAGGTAAACCCCGCCTCGGGCTGTCTGCCAATCCTGATCCAGATTCCGATCTTCTTCTCGCTGTACAAGGTGATCTTCGTCACGCTGGAACTGCGCCATGCGCCGTGGGTCGGCTGGATTCGCGACCTGTCCGCGCCCGATCCATCGTCCATCCTGAACCTGTTCGGCCTGCTGCCCTTTGCAGCCCCGACACCGGACAGCTTCCTTGCGATCATCAGTCTGGGCATTCTGCCGATTCTGCTGGGCATTTCGATGTGGCTGCAACAAAAACTGAATCCGGCCCCCACCGATGCAACGCAGGCCATGATCTTTGCCTGGATGCCTTGGGTATTCATGTTCATGCTGGGTGGCTTTGCATCGGGGTTAGTGCTGTACTGGATCACCAACAACACCATCACCTTTACCCAGCAATACCTGATTATGCGCAGCCACGGGTACAAGCCTGATGTGTTTGGCAATATCAAGTCCAGCTTCAAAAGGAAGAAATGAGCGGCCCTGCCGCTCCGCTTCCTACCCCCGGCGCCCACCGCCGGGGATCTTTAGATGGCGCGCCCTGTGACCGGGGCGCGCCCTTCCCTTTTCGGGGTTCGCCCCGCAACATATGAGGTGCGCCAATGCAACTCCCGTTCCCGCTGGCCGAAGAACCAGATGACATCACCCGCGAAAAAGGCCGCTTGCTTTTTGCCGGGGAAACCGAATTCCTGAAAGGCGTCGTCGCCATGTCCGGGCTGCCGCCCTCTGACCGGATCGAGGTGTGTTTCGCCGGGCGGTCAAACGTCGGAAAATCCAGCCTGATCAACGCGCTGACAGGGCGCAAAGGTCTGGCGCGGGCCTCGAACACCCCCGGTCGAACGCAGGAAATCAACTTTTTCACTGCGGGCGCAGAACACTATCTGGTGGACCTGCCGGGCTATGGTTATGCCAATGCCCCGGTGGCCGTGGTGGAAAAGTGGCAAAAGCTGCTGAAACAATACCTGTCCGGTCGTCAAAACCTGCGCCGCGCCTTCGTACTGATTGATGCCCGCCACGGGATCAAAAAGGTTGACGAGGAAATCCTGTCCCTGTTGGACAGCTCCGCCGTGACATTTCAATGCGTGCTGACCAAATCCGACAAGGTCAAAGCCGCGGACCGGGAAAAAATTCTGCAACAAGTGCGTGAAAAACTATCGAAACACCCGGCCGCATTCCCAGAGATTATCCTGACCTCGTCAGAAAAAGGCGACGGCATCCCAACGCTACGCGCCACCATCGCCACGCTGATCTGACCGAAGTCTTTCAAAGATTTCGGGCCGGATTATTTCAAATAATCCGGCCCCCGGATCAAACGTGCTGCCCGCCGTTCACCTCGATTTCCGTGCCGGAAATATAGGACGACGCATCCGAACACAGGAAAAAGATCGTATCGGCCACTTCGCTGGTTTGTCCCAAGCGGCGCAGCGGAATTTCTTCGGCCAATTTATCCGTCCCCGGCGACAGAATCGCCGTTTCGATTTCGCCGGGGGCGATGGCATTCACCCGCACCCCCATTGGGCCAAAATCATTGGCCATTTCGCGGGTCAATGCCTTCAGCGCCGCCTTGGACGTGGCATACGCGGCCCCCGCAAATGGATGCACCCGATACCCCGCGATCGAGGTCACATTCACCACAGCCCCCTTGGCTGCGGCCAATTCTTCGCGCAACCCCCGTGCCAGAACCACGGATGCAAAGAAGTTCACATGAAAGACATGGCCCCAGGTCATCAAATCCGTGTCGATTGTGTTCAACCGCTCGCCATTCGGGCCTTTTGGGGAAATCCCGGCATTGTTCACCAATGCGTCCAGTTTACCATCTAACCGATCCCGAATCTCTTCGACTTTGTTGATCGTGTCGGTGGGGTCGGACAGATCAATTTGGATGTGGTTATCCTCGCCGCCGCCCCACGGGCATTCCTTTGGGAACGGCGCACGGGAACAGGTGATCACCCGCCACCCTTCGCGATTGAAACGCCGCACGGTCGCATGGCCAATCCCCCGGCTGGCCCCGGTCAGCAGCATTGTTTTTTGATGGCTCGTCATGAAAAATCACCCCATATCCTGTGGCCTGAACCCTAGCATCGCCAACAGCAGTTTCAACGTGGCACTTGGCACAACGGGCCATTCCCTGTAACACAAAACGACTTTCGGGACGCAAGAGATGAAGAAGCAGAATATGAATCGCGACTGGATCGCCACCGCCCGCACCCTCTCCGAGGCTCTGCCCTACCTGCAACGCTTCACCGGCGCGGTTGTCGTCGTCAAATTTGGCGGCAACGCCATGGGCGACGATGATGCAATGGCCGAATTTGCCCGCGACATGGTGCTGATGCGACAGGTGGGCGTGAACCCCGTCGTGGTGCATGGCGGCGGCCCGATGATCAATGACATGCTGAAAAAGCTGGGCATCGAAAGCGATTGGGTGCGCGGCAAGCGTGTTACCGATAAAGCCACTGTCGAAGTCGTGGAAATGGTGCTGTCCGGGCTGGTCAACAAACGGATCGTGCAGGCCATCAATGACGAAGGCGGGCGCGCTGTTGGGATTTCCGGCAAGGATGACGATCTGATGGTTTGTGTCGCGGATGACCCGGAATTGGGTTTCGTCGGCAAGCCGGTTGAAATGAATGTTCAGGTGATCCGCGATCTGTGCGCCGCTGGCATTATCCCCGTGATCGCCCCTGTCGGCACCGGGGTCGAGGATAACGAAACCTTTAACGTCAACGGCGACACCGCTGCCGGGGCCATTGCAGGCGCCTTGCAGGCGGATCGGCTGCTGCTGCTGACGGATGTTCCCGGCGTCAAAGGCAAAGAGGGCGAGGTTCTGACCCAGATCAGCCCCGAACAAGTGCGCGAGATGATTGCAGACGGCACCATTGCTGGCGGGATGATCCCCAAAACCGAAACCGCGCTGGATGCTTTGGCGCGTGGGGTGCGTGCCGTGGTCATTTTGGACGGACGTATGCCCAACGCGACCCTGTTGGAACTGTTCACCGAACATGGGGCCGGGTCGATCATTCGATCCACATCCCCCCGTGTCAAAGCTGTGCATGACGACGAATGACCCAGTCTTATCGTGACATTGAAAATGCCGCCCTTGGGCGGCATTTGCGCATTCGGGGCGCGTTTCATCCAACCGACTTGGAAGGGGTGGCAACCCTGCTCCTGCTGGGACCGGACGAACCCGGATTTTGGGCCGAATTTACCGCCAGCCCGGAATATCAGGACACACAACCCGAACCGATGGATCGCTGGTCTGCGCGCGTGATTACCGAACTGGCGCAGCAATTGGGTGGGCAGGCCTTTTTCCCGTTCGGTGGCCCCCCGTGGCACAGCTTTATCGCCTGGGCCAAGACCAGCGGGCGGGCCTGGCAATCGCCGATCAATCTGTTGGTCCACGATCAGGCCGGATTGTTCATTTCCTATCGCGGAGCATTGGGGCTGTCGCAGCATATCGACCTGCCCCCTGCCCCGATCGCTGCGCCCTGTACCGACTGTGCCCAGCCCTGTCGCACGGCCTGCCCTGTGGATGCCTTTGCAAGCGGCAGCTACAATGTTCCGGCGTGCAAAGCCTATCTTGCAACCACGGCAGGACAGGACTGTATGGAAAACGGATGCGCCGCGCGACGCGCCTGCCCCGTCAGCCAAACCTTTGGCAGATTACCAGCACAATCCGCATTCCACATGAGGGCCTTCGTATGACCCTGCGCCTGATCCTGATGCGCCACGCGAAATCCGGCTGGGATGATCCGCTTCTGACGGATCACGCCCGCCCGCTGAATCCGCGCGGCTATGCCTCGGCCACGGCTATGGGGCATTGGCTGCGCCAACAGGGCTATGTCCCGCAGCAAGCACTGGTATCGGATGCCCGGCGAACACAGGAAACCTTTGCAGGGCTGGAAACAGGTTTGACGACCGATCTGCGGCCCGACCTGTATCACGCCAGTTCGGACAGGATGCTGCGCGCCCTGCAAGATGGCACTGCGCCGTGTCTGCTGATGATTGGCCACAATCCGGGCATTGCAGATTTTGCCGCCCGTTTATTGCACCATTCCCCCGCCCACCGGCGGTTCCATGACTATCCCACCTGCGCCACATTGGTTGCTGATTTCAACGTGGCCGATTGGGGAAATGTTCGCTTTGGCACTGGCACGCCCGTGGATTTCGCCATCCCGCGCGAGGTGTTGGGGGGACAGGCCGGAATTTGAGTATTTTTGGCAACATGAAACGCAAAAGGCGCGCCCGATAATGGACGCGCCTGTTTTGATTTTTCGGCAGTTCAGTGACCCAAAATCTGCGAGAGGAACAGTTTCGTCCGTTCCGATTTAGGATTGTTAAAGAACTCCTCGGGTTCGTTCTGCTCCACGACCTGCCCTTGGTCCATGAAAATCACCCGGTTCGCCACCTGACGGGCAAAGCCCATTTCGTGTGTAACGCACAGCATGGTCATGCCTTCCTCGGCCAGCTCGATCATGGTGTCCAGCACCTCTTTAATCATCTCAGGGTCCAAGGCCGAGGTGGGTTCGTCAAACAGCATGATCCGCGGCTTCATGCACAACGACCGCGCAATCGCCACACGCTGTTGCTGCCCCCCCGACAACTGGCCCGGATATTTATTGGCCTGATCGGGAATTTTCACCTTCTCAAGGAAATGCATCGCCGTTTCGATCGCCTCTTTCCGGGGCGTCTTGCGGACCCAGATCGGGGCCAGCGTGCAGTTTTCCAGAATGGTCAGGTGCGGGAACAGGTTGAAATGCTGGAAACACATCCCAACTTCGGACCGGATTTTATCAATGTTCTTCAGATCCGATGTCAGCTCGGTCCCGTCCACGACGATGCGGCCCGCCTGATGTTCCTCCAGCCGGTTGATGCAACGGATCAGGGTGGATTTCCCCGACCCGGACGGACCCGCGATCACGATCCGTTCGCCCCGGTTCACCGTCAGGTTGATGTCGCGCAGAACATGGAACGATCCGTACCATTTGTTCATATTGGTGATTTCGATAGCCACCTCATCCGAGACGGTCATTTTCGAGCGGTCGATATTACGCTCTACAGCAAGATCAGACATATGCGATCTCCTTAACGGTGGTCAGTTCTGAGCTTGCGCTCAAGATACATCGAATAGCGGGACATGGAGAAACAGAAGACAAAGAACATCAGGGCGATAAAGCCATACAGTTCCCAGACGATCCCGTTCCATGCAGAATCCGCGCGGATGGCATTCGATAGGCCCAGCGGGTCCAGCAGGCCGATCACGGACACCAGCGTGGTATCCTTGAACAGGCCGATAAAGGTGGACACGATACCAGGGATCGAAATCTTCAACGCCTGCGGCATGATGATCAACCGCTGCGCCTGCCAGTAATTCAGGCCCAGACTGTCCGCACCTTCGTATTGCCCCTTGGGCAACGCGGCCAGACCGCCCCGGATCACCTCGGCCATATAGGCGGACGCGAACAGGGTTGCCATGATGATCACCCGCATGATGATGTCGAAATTCGTTCCCGGCGGCATGAAGATATTCAGCAGGGTCGACGCAACGAACAGCAGCGTGATCAGCGGCACCCCCCGGATAAATTCAATGAAGCCAACACAGATTGCCTTGACGATCAGCAGGTCAGACTGACGCCCCAGTGCCAACAGAATCCCAATAGGCAAGGAACAGGCAATCGCCACCACGCCGATGGTAATCGACAGCATCATGCCACCGAAATACCGGCTTGCCACCGGCTCTAGCCCGATATCGGCAATCCCGGTCAGCATTCCGGCCAACGGCGATGCCAGCAGCAACCACCAGATAATAGCGGCAGCCACAGCCGCAATAATTGCAGCCAAGCTTCCTGCCATGCCATCCACCACGCGGTAGACCACATAGCCCAGCACGAACCCGGCAGCAGCCACCAGCGGCCCCCAGATCGCGCCACCCCACAGCAGCCACGGCATAATGAACGGATAGGCTGCGCTGAAATAGATCAGCTTTGCCGGAACCTTGTCCGCAAACAGCACGGGTGCCAATGCCACAGCCAACAGCACAAAGGTCAGGATGGGCCGCCAATACTGGTCCGCCGGGTAGAAGCCGAACAACAACTGCACCCAGCGATCCCGGATCACACCCCAACATGCCCCTTCATGGCCTGCCAAAATCTCTCGGCATTCGCCTAATGAGGTGGCCGCCCAAGTGGGTGAAACCGCCCAGCTCAGCAGGAAACCCGCGATGTAAAAGACAAAAACCGCGCAGATCACCGTAATTGCCGAATTCAGCCAGCCCGAGAACAGGTTTTGACGCATCCAGCCAACCACCCCGACCGAGGTCGCAGGCGGTTCCTGTTGGGGCAGCATTTCGGTACGGACGAAAGAAATATCGCTCATATCACCGCTCCACCAGTTTGACGCTGTTGTTGTACCAGTTCATCGCCCCCGAAATGGACAGGCTGATGCCCAGATAGATCAGCATCCCCAACAGAACCGTTTCCAGCTCGCGCCCGGTTTGGTTCAGGGTGATCCCCATCAGCGTGCCGGTCAGGTCCATGTACCCCACCGCAATCGCCAGAGACGAGTTTTTGGTCAGGTTCAGATATTGCGAAATCAGCGGCGGAATGATGACCCGCAGCGCCTGCGGCAAAACCACAAGGCTCATCACGCGGTTCGGGCGCAGGCCCAATGCGCTGGCGGCTTCGGTCTGGCCCTTGGAAATCGCCAGAATACCGGCACGCACGTTTTCCGCGATAAAGGCCGCCGTATACAGCGACAGTGCCAGCCACAACGCAATCAACGAGTTGCGCATATGGATGCCCCCGGCGAAATTGAACCCCTTCAGCGCCGGATAACCCAGATGGAAGCCCAAAGCGGCCAGAACCACAATCACCGGAACAAACACAGCCGCCAGATTCAGATACCATGTGGTCGGGCGCACGCCGGTGGTTTCCTGAATACGGTGCGCACGCGCGTTGATTTTATGGCGGGCAAAAAGCCCCACAGCCAAGGCAATCAGGAAAGCAATCAAATCCAGCGACACGTCAAACCGCAGGCTGGATTCGCCAAAGAAATGCAGATTGCCCAAGCTGCTGGAAAACAGCGGTTCAGGGATATAAATCCCCCGGTTGGTGATGGCGACCGTATCGAAAAGCTTCATCGTGGCCGCCGGATCGGCCCCACGGAATTCCCGCGGCGCGGGCAGGGTTTCAATCAGGATCGCCATGATAAACACGATCCACAACAGCACAGGCACGTTGCGGAACATTTCCACATAAACGGTCATGATCCGCGCGATCAGCCAGTTTTTCGACAGGCGCA
This sequence comes from Thalassovita litoralis, assembly GCF_900182725.1. Classification (GTDB taxonomy): domain Bacteria; phylum Pseudomonadota; class Alphaproteobacteria; order Rhodobacterales; family Rhodobacteraceae; genus Thalassobius; species Thalassobius litoralis. Next base: position 64,076 of record NZ_FXTO01000007.1, on the reverse strand, counting down.
ACACGCCGATGATGACCCCAAGTATAGTGGCAGTCACACAGCCCATCACCGCCACAAGCACTGTATTCAGCAGGCCAACAATTGCCGCGCGCAGGTGAACGTTTTGCGAATTGTAATCAATCAGGCGCTGGTTGATGTCATAACCAGCAGGTTCCCCAAGGAACTTGAAACTGGGCTGTTTGCCCAGATCATGAAGGTTCGCGGCAGTATTGCTGATCAGCCATGCAAACAGCATCATGAACCCGATAATCGCCACAACCTGAATGGTCGCCGAACGATACCGGGTGTCGTATATCAGCATAGACAGCCGGAACGACTCCTTTGGGGGGTCGGTTAATGTTGTCATCTGGGTTTTTCCCCGTCTTTCAGCCGTTGGTTTTTCTGCGGTCCCGCTTTGGGCCGCTGGCCGAATTATTTACGCGTTATTTAGTGGGAAGGGCGCAGGTTTCCCCGCGCCCCTCTGAGTTTGTACCCTATTAACGGAAGGGCGGTGCGTACAGCAGGCCACCTTCGGTCCACTGCGCGTTCAGGCCGCGCGCCAGACCGATTGGGGTGCTGGTGCCGATGGTTTTCTCGAAAACCTCACCATAGTTGCCGTTGGCTTTGATCGCTTTCAGCGCCCAGTCAGCCGACAGACCCAGCATTTCGCCCAAAGTGCCTTCGCTACCCAGCAGGCGGTTGATTTCCGGGTTGGTGGTGCCTTTCGCCAGCTCGTCGATATTGGCCGAAGTCACGCCGTATTCTTCGGCGGCAATCAGCGCGTTCAACGACCAGCGCACCACGTCGCCCCACTCGCTGTCACCATGACGGACCAGCGGGCCCAGCGGCTCTTTGGAAATGATTTCCGGCAGAACCACATGCGCCGACGGATCTTCGAACGTGGCACGGGTTGCAGCCAGACCCGATGCGTCGGTGGTGTACACGTCACAGGCACCGGCCAAATACTGCTGTTGCGCTTCGGCGTTGGTTTCGATCGGAACCGGCTCGTAGCTCATGTTGTTGACACGGAAGAAATCCGCCAGGTTCAGTTCGGTGGTGGTGCCGGTCTGGATACATACGGTGGCGCCGTCCAGTTCCTTGGCCGATCCCACGCCCAGCGACTTCGGCACCATGAAGCCCTGGCCATCATAGTAGTTCACACCGACGAAATCGAACTTCAGGTCCACATCGCGGCTGAAGGTCCAGGTGGTGTTACGGGCCAGCATGTCGATCTCGCCCGAGGCCAGTGCGGTGAAACGCGTCTTGCCGGTGGTCGGCACAAATTCAACGGCCATCTGGTCGCCCAGCACAGCGGCAGCAACAGCGCGGCACACAGCCACGTCAAAGCCCTGCCAAACGCCGTTTGCGTCGGGTGTTGCGAAGCCGGGTACCCCGGTCGCCACGCCGCAGTTCAGCTTGCCGCGCGCCTTGACGTCGTCAAGCGTACCGGCAGCAGCAACACCTGCAGCCAGGCCAGCTACGGTCAACACGCCAAGAAATACGGATTTTTTCATGTTTACCTCTTCCTGATTGTCCGCCGATTTGTCCGGCGGTTCACCCGATCATCCCCGATCGGGGGCGGAACTGAAAAGGGCTTATCCCTGTCAGTGTCTGAACTTTGGGCGATTTCAAACCAAAAGGTCAAGGAGTGATCAGGAAAACGGCACTCTCGGATGGTCATTGACCTAAGGGCAATCGCAAAAATTGATCAAATCGTCAGACGTGACACAGGTCGAAGAATCGTTTTGCCTGTACAAAAGCCTGCTTCTTCACCTCTGCCGCGTCGGCGGCTTCTTCGTCTTCGCCCCATTGTTCGGCTTGCCATGTCTCGTCGACTCGGGACAGCGCCCATAAATCTTCGATGGGGCGCAGATCATGCACGGCGGCAAACCCCAGAATCAGCGATCCGCTTAGCCCCACCAGATCATGAAAGGCCGCCAGTTCAAACGGCGTCATGGCACGAACCCGTGCGTGCAGCCGTTCCAGCGTCGCGGCATCCTGCGCGACATACATAACCCCCTGCCCCACGGACAGGCGAGCGTCCAATGCCTGTTCAGCCCAATCCAGCAGGGGATTCCACAGTGCGGCCTGCCGCGCGATCAATTCTTCGGGGTTGTCCGCCCGGTAGCACAACAAATCTGTGCCACCGTAATCTGCGATCAGCGCCGCCACTTCGTCGTGCTGGGTGGCGACCTTATCCAAGGCCGCATTCGCGCCGCGCGTCACGGGCATGATCAGCGGATTGATCTCGCCTTCTTGTGCGGCCCACTCTTGGGCGATTTCTTCGGCCAATGCGCGGGTCGGCACCACCAGCGGCGTTTTTGCCGGAGTTTTTACCCCGCGCCCATCCAGCAGCACGGTAAATCCGCCCTCTGCCTCTGCCACGGTGGTTTCTTTCCAGAACCGCTTTGCCTTCCAACCGCTCATTACCTACTCCCATAGTCCTGCGATGGCCTGCGGCAGATCAGCGGTGCGATGCACCAACACATCTGCGCCTGCCAGACGGTCAGCCGTGTGATAGCCCCAGCTTACGCCAATCGCCCGCATCCCCGCCGCGCGGGCCATGCTCATGTCAAATTCCGTGTCCCCGATCATCACCGCCTGATCTGCGTCGACGCCAGTTTCCGCCAACGCGGCCAGCAACATTGCAGGGTGCGGTTTCGAGGGGTGATGATCCGCAACCTGTTGCGTCAGAAACAGCCGCTCCATGCCATGACCGGCCAATAACGCATCCAGCCCCCGCCGAGATTTTCCCGTAGCGACCCCCAGCAGATATTCCGGCACAGCCTGTAACCCGTCCAGTACCGACCGGATACCGGGATAAAGCGGGCTGCTTTGCTGCGTGCCTTGTGCCGCACGCAACTGCATATAGGCTGTTTTATAGCCCTGAACCATCGCCGCATATGTTTCATCACGCAGCCCCGGTGCCAATTGCGGGATCGCAACATCCAGCGATAGCCCGACAATAGACAAGATCGCAGCCCGATCCGGCACCGGCACCCCGGCGCCCTGAAACGCTGTTGTCATCGACGCCACGATATCCGCCTGACTATCCACCAGCGTCCCGTCCACATCGAATACAATCAGCCGCAGCGGTTTGCTCATTGCAGGCTCTCGAACGGGTCTTCGGCCGCCAAATCCTCGGTCCAGCCAAAGGTTTCCCAGCTATGCGCCATGTGATCCGGCAGCGGTGCGGTAAAGGACATCACCTTTTTCGTGATCGGGTGTTCAATCTTCAGCGTCCGCGCATGAAGATGCAGCTTTTTGCTGATGATCCCGCCCAATTGAGCGCCCCAGCCGTCGCCCATATTTTCCTGACCGGACCCGCCGTATTTGCCATCCCCCACAATCGGGTGGCCGATTTCGGCCATATGCGCCCGCAACTGGTGGGTACGCCCGGTCAGCGGTTCCATCGCAACCCAGGCCGCCCGGCTGGCCACCCGATACAGCGTGGCATAAAGCGTATGCGCCCGTTTTGCGCCCGGCGTGTTCTGAATATCGCGCGGGTGGACGCTCAGCATTTTTTCGCCTTCGCCGCCCTTGCCGTGGCCCGGTGCTTTGACCAGCCCATATTTGATTTCCCCCAAATAAGGGGTCGGCACCCCAGCCACCAAGGCCCAGTAAATCTTGCGGGTTTCACGATGCCGGAACGCAGCAGTCAGCCCCACCGCCGCTTCGCGCGTGCGCGCCAAGATCAGAACGCCGGTGGTGTCCTTGTCCAGACGATGCACCAGACGGGGCTTTTCCTCGTAGCCGAATGTCAGCGCCTCGGACAGGCCATCCACATGTTTCGCCTGTTTGCTGCCCCCCTGTACCGGCAAACCGGCAGGTTTATTCAGCACGATAATATCGTCATCCATATACAGGATTGCATCCTGCATCATCTTTGCGTCAGCCGGGGCAATCCGTTGCTTGGTGATCGGCTTTGCATCCGAAGGCTCCGGCAAGGGCGGAATACGCACCTCTTGCCCCACATCCAGCCGGGTGTTGGCCTTGCAGCGGGCGCCATCCACACGCAATTCACCCTTGCGGCACATCTTCTCGATCGGCCCCTGCCCCAGATGCGGGAACTTCCGCTTTAGCCAACGATCAAGCCGCTGATCCCCTTCGCCGGGGCCTACGATCACATTCTGAACCCGGCTCATTGAACCATACTCCTTGCAAGATAAAGCCCGGCGAAAATCGCCAGCAATGACAGCATAACCGATGCCAATACATATACCCCGGCCAGCACGGGCTGACCACGTTCCCAAATCGTCATCGCGTCCAGCGAAAACGCCGAAAACGTGGTAAAGCCCCCCAATACCCCAGTCATCAACAGCGGTGCAAAGCGGTTCGCGCTTTGATGGGCCAGAACCACCACGACAACCCCCATCACAAAGCTGCCCAGTATATTCACAATCAGCGTCCCCCACGGGAATCCCGGCCCGATCAGCCGGATTGCGGCCAACCCGGTCAAGTAGCGCCCGCTGGCACCGATTGCGCCCCCAAGGGCCACCTGAAAAAGTGTCGTCATCATCGGCTTCCTCTGGGCATCCACGGCCAGAATGTCAAGCAAACCAGCCTTTTCCGGCCAATACTGGCACCACAGCTACAGTTAACCCCGCCGTTGGCGCAGTTTGCTGAAATACTCGACCCGCTTTTTCAATTCACGCTCGAACCCGCGTTCGACGGGTTGATACAAATCGGGCCGCGCCACCCCATCCGGGAAATAGTTTTGACCGGAAAACCCATCTTCGGCATCGTGGTCATACGCATAGCCCGCGCCGAACCCGTGTTCCTTCATCATCTTGGTCGGTGCGTTCAGGATGTGCATCGGCGGCATTGCCGATCCGGTTTTGCGCGCCAATTGCACCGCAGCCTTGTAGCCGACATAGGCCGCATTGGATTTCGGGGCCAACGCAAGATAAACCACAGCCTGCGCCAGTGCCAATTCACCTTCGGGACTGCCAAGACGTTCATACACTTCCCACGCGTGCAAACAGATGGATTGCGCCTGAGGGTCGGCCAAGCCGATATCTTCTACCGCCATCCGTACAATCCGCCGCGCCAGATAGCGCGGGTCTTCGCCCCCCGCCAGCATCCGCGCCAGCCAATACAACGCCGCGTCTGGGTCCGATCCGCGCACCGATTTATGCAGCGCCGAAATCAGATTATAATGCTCCTCGCCGCCTTTGTCGTATTTCGCGGCGCGGCGCATCAGCCGAGTGCTAAGCCCCTCGGGGTCCAGTTTCTTGTCCACCTTCCACGCGGCCACCTGTTCGATCAGGTTCAACAAGGCCCGCCCGTCCCCATCCGCCATTTCCAGCAGCGCCTCGCGGGCCTCTCCGGTCAGGGGCAGATTGCGATCCAGTTCCTTTTCAGCGCGTTGGGCTAACCGTTCCAGATCTTTCAGCGACAGCCGCTCAAGGATCAACACCTGCGCCCGGCTTAGGACAGCGGCATTCAGTTCAAAACTGGGGTTTTCCGTGGTTGCGCCGACCAACAGGATTGTGCCGTCTTCCATATGCGGCAGGAAACTATCCTGCTGCGCCTTGTTGAAGCGATGGACTTCATCCACGAACAACAAAGTCCCCTGCCCGTTCCCGCGCCGGATTTTCGCGGCCTCGAACACTTTTTTCAGGTCTGGAACCCCGGTGAAAATCGCGCTGATTTGCACAAAGTGCAGATCTGTTTCATCTGCCAGCAAGCGCGCGATGGTGGTTTTGCCCACCCCCGGCGGCCCCCACAACACCAGTGACGATAACGACCCCGAGGCCAGCATAACGCCCAAGGGCGCATCCGGTCCCAGCACTTGTTCCTGCCCGATCACCTCGGACAGGGTGCGCGGACGCAGCCGATCCGCCAAAGGGCGCGGCGCGGTCGAGTGCGCAGGTTCTTTCGTCCCGCCAGAATCGAATAGATCAGCCATAAATTACAGCCTGAACCGCATCACCACGCGCTGCAAGCCGCGTTGCACATCCAGCGCCAAGGTCTTCATGCGACCGTTCAGAATTTTCTCAACGTCTTTGGTGGTTTGCATTTCTTCGCCGTTGATCTGGCTTAGGATATCGCCGGGGCGCAGCCCTGCCCGTTGCCCATATGGGCCGGGGTCTTGCACCATCACCCCCTTGGCGGACAGCGGCAAACCATAGTCTGCCAAAACCCCCGGATTGATATTGACCACCGCCAACCCCGGCAGAACGCTTTCTTCCCCAAGCACCCGCTGATCTCGCGCGGGTTGTTCGGGGGCGACCTGCATGGGAACCGCCACCGTATCAATCTGACCATCACGGGCATAGGTGATCTGCGCCTGCGCCCCCAATCCGGCCACGGTCATACGAAACACCATTTCCGCCGGGGCGTTCACCGGATCGCCGTCCACCGCCAGAACCACATCCCCCGGACGCAATCCCGCAGCAGCAAAGGGACTAGCGCTATGCAGGTCGGAAATCACGATACCGCCGGGCCGATCCAATGACAGGCTGGCCGCTAGATCGGCATCGACCGGCTGGCCGCTCATCCCCGCCCACGGGCGCTGAAAACCCGGCTTACCTTCGCGCGCTTGCCGCAGGAATTGTTCCACCAAATTCGACGGGATGGCAAACCCGATCCCGTTTGACCCACCCGAACGGGTCAGGATACGCGTATTCACCCCGATCAACTGCCCATTCACATCAATCAGCGCACCACCCGAATTGCCCGGATTGATCGGTGCATCGGTTTGCAGGAAATAGCCCCGCGCCGTTCCCACCGCAGCCCCCGACCGGGCCAGACCAGAGACAATACCGCTGCTAACGGTCTGCCCCACCCCGAACGGGTTCCCAATCGCCAAGGCTAATTCGCCGACTTCCACGCTGTCACTGTCGCGCAGCGTCAGAAACGGCATGTCCTTGGCCCCATCCAGACGCAGCACCGCCAGATCGGCCTCTTGATCCGCCAGCATCACTTGTGCGTCAAATTCGCGGCGATCATTCAGAACCACACGAATTTCGGTCGCTTCGCCGACGACGTGGAAATTCGTAACAGCAATCCCATCCGCTGACAGGATAACCCCCGACCCCAGCGAATTCTGCACCCGTTGCCGGGTTTGTCCCATGTCACCAAAGAATTGCCGAAAGAACGGATCGTTCTGAAACGGGCTGGACCGTTCCGCAACGATCCGCTTGGCATAAATATTCACAACAGCGGGCGCCGCTTGTTTCACCAGCGGGGCAAACCCCAACTGAATTTCCATCTGTGTCTGTGGGATACGGGTTTCGGCCACAGCCGGGCCAGCGACCGCCAAAAGCGCGGCCAACAGAATACGGATCATACCATCCTCCGTCCGGTTTCCCCTGATATGCGAAGCAGATCGCGGAAATGCAAGCCGCAACGAAAAACCCCCGCCTGAAAACAGGCGGGGGCTGGATCAGGCATCGCTGCCGAACCTCTTATTCTTCTGCGGCTTCTTCTTCCGCAGCAACGCGTGCCTTGTCAGCCGCGCCTTTGGCCGAAACGTCACGATCAACGAATTCGATGATCGCCATCGGCGCCATGTCACCATAGCGGAAGCCAGCTTTCAGGATACGGACATAGCCGCCCTGACGTTCGGCATAACGCGGACCCAGAACTTCGAACAGTTTTGCAACGTCTTTGTCCTGCTTCAGCTGTGCAGCCGCCTGACGACGGGCGTGCAGATCACCGCGCTTGCCCAGCGTGATCAGCTTTTCGATGATCGGACGCAGTTCTTTGGCTTTCGGCAGGGTGGTTTTGATCTGTTCGTGTTCGATCAGCGAACCGGCCATGTTGGCGAACAGCGCCTTGCGGTGTTCATGAGTACGGTTCAGGCGGCGGTAACCACGTGCGTGACGCATTTTTTAGCTCCTAACTTGCGTTTTGCTTTGTCCGTCCGGCGATGCGAGTCACCGGCTCTCCTTGGGGCGTTGGCCCATATAGTCCCCGCCAGATGCGGGCATTGATGGGGTGGGCAAACCGCCCACCCTGTATTCTCAGAACGCGTCTTCGAATTTCTTGGCCAGATCTTCGATGTTGTCCGGCGGCCAATCCTCGACATCCATGCCAAGGTGCAGCCCCATGCCGGACAGGACTTCTTTGATCTCGTTCAGCGACTTGCGGCCAAAGTTCGGGGTGCGCAGCATCTCGGCTTCGGTTTTCTGGATCAGATCGCCGATGTAAACGATGTTGTCGTTCTTCAGGCAGTTTGCCGAACGAACCGACAGTTCCAACTCGTCCACTTTCTTCAGCAGCAGCGGGTTGAACTCCAGACCGTCCTCATCGTCCTGACGCGAGGCCGATTCAGGTTCGTCGAAGTTCACGAAGATCGACAACTGATCCTGCAAAATACGCGCCGCATAAGCGACCGCATCATCCGGCGTGATCGAACCATCGGTTTCGATTTTCAGCGTCAGCTTGTCGTAATCCAGAACCTGACCTTCGCGGGTCGGCTGTACGTCATAGGACACTTTCTTGACGGGCGAATAGATTGCGTCAATCGGGATCAGACCAATGGGCGCATCTTCCGGTTTGTTACGATCCGCAGGAACATAACCTTTGCCGGTGTTGACCATCAGTTCCACGTAAAGATCGGCGCCATCGTCCAAGTGGCAGATCACGTGTTCCTTGTTCAGGATTTCGATGCCTGCGCTGTCGCTGATATCACCAGCCGTCACAGCACCCGGCCCTTTTGCACTGATCGACAGACGCTTCGGCCCTTCGACTTCCATGCGCAGGGCAACCTGCTTCAGGTTCAGAATGATGTCGGTCACGTCTTCACGCACACCAGCCACCGACGAGAATTCATGCAGAACATTATCAATCTGCACGCTGGTGATGGCCGCACCTTGCAGCGAGCTCATCAGCACGCGGCGCAGGGCGTTGCCCAGCGTCAGACCAAAGCCACGCTCCAGCGGTTCGGCAACCACGGTTGCCTGACGCAGCGGGTCATTGCCCGGCTTTACGTCCAGCTGGGTCGGCTTAATCAGTTCTGCCCAGTTCTTGTGGATCATGCGTCCCTCCATTCCTGTCTTGTCCCCATGTCCAAAGGCCAAGACGCCCGAGGTTTCAAAATGACGGAATGGGGCCGTGCAAAGGCACAGCCCCAAACGAGTAATCTGTGATTACACCCGGCGGCGTTTCGGCGGACGGCAACCGTTGTGTGCGATCGGGGTCACATCACGGATCGACGTGATGTTGAAACCGATTGCAGCCAGTGCGCGCAGCGCCGATTCACGACCCGAACCTGGGCCTTGAATTTCCACTTCCAGGGTTTTCACACCATGTTCCTGTGCTTTTTTGCCTGCATCTTCAGCAGCCATCTGAGCAGCGTAAGGGGTCGATTTACGCGAACCCTTGAAGCCCATCGTGCCAGCAGACGACCACGAAATGGCGTTGCCCTGCACGTCAGAGATCAGGATTTTGGTGTTGTTGAAGCTGGAGTTCACATGTGCGACGCCAGCTGCGATGTTTTTGGAGACCTTTTTCTTGCCCCCACGACGGGTATCACGTGCCATTGGTGCAGACCTCCCTTACTTCTTCTTACCAGCGATGGCCTTTGCGGGGCCTTTGCGAGTACGAGCGTTGGTATGGGTCCGCTGACCGCGCACGGGCAGACCACGACGATGGCGCAGGCCGCGATAGCAACCCAGATCCATCAGGCGTTTGATGTTCATCTGAACTTCACGACGCAGGTCACCTTCAACGGTGTAGTTGGCGTCGATATGTTCGCGGATGGCCAGAACTTCGGCGTCCGACAGTTCGTTTACACGACGGGTCGCTTCGATGTTGACGGCTTCGCAGATAGCTTTGGCCGATGCAGGACCAATGCCGGTGATATAGGTAAGGGCGATAGGGACCCGTTTAGAAGTCGGGATGTTTACGCCGGCGATACGTGCCACGTGTCACTTTCCTTTTCGTTGCGGTTCCGTAGCTCCAGAACCTTTTTTCACAACGTAAGCCCGAGGATTTCTCCGCCGGGCCGCAGCTGATCAGGTGATAGATTATTAACGCAGGACTGCGCCAAGAATCGTGATTCTCATGCGAGATAGGGCTGGGTATTGAGAAAAAAGGGGGCCGTCAAGCCCCCCTTCTGAATGCGTGTTGTTTTTAGTCCAGTATCGCAGCAATCGCTGCCTGAACTTCGTCGATCGCGCCCAGACCGTCGATCGAGGTCAAATTACCCTTTGCGTGGTAATACCCGATCAGCGGGGCGGTCTTTTTGTAATATTCCATCAACCGGAAACGAACGCTTTCTTCGTTATCATCGGCCCGGACAGGTTTGCCTGCGGCTGCTGCCTCTGCAGCGCGATTGACGATCCGCTTGACCAGCGTTTCGTCATCGACCTGCATTTCGATCACGGCATCAAGCTTTTCGCCCTTCTCTTCCAGCAGAGCCGCCAGCGCATCCGCCTGCCCCAACGTGCGGGGGAACCCGTCAAAGATGAAGCCGCCCTTTTTGTCGCCTTCCAGCTTTTCCCGGATCAGGCCGATCACGATTTCGTCGGTCACAAGACCGCCCGCATCCATGACCGCGGCCACACGCTTGCCCATTTCCGAGCCGCTGGCCTTCGCCTCGCGCAACATGTCACCAGTGCTCAACTGGATCATATCGCGGCTTTCAACCAGATGACTGGCTTGCGTTCCTTTGCCCGCCCCCGGCGGTCCAAGCAGAATAATATTCATCGACGTGACGGTCCCTTGCGTGCGCGTTTCTTACCTTTGCCGCGAAGCTGCGACTTTTCGATCAGACCTTCGTACTGGTGCGCCAAAAGATGGCTTTGCACCTGCTGGATCGTATCCATCGTCACCGAAACAACGATCAGCACCGAAGTCCCGCCAAAATAGAAGGGGATGGCGAATTGGCTACGCAGAACTTCCGGCAAGAGACAAACTGCCGCAAGGTAAGCAGACCCCAACACCAGAATCCGGTTCGTGACGTATTCCAGATATTCGGCGGTTTTCTTACCCGGACGGATACCCGGCACGAAACCATTCTGGTTCTTCAGATTGTCGGCCACCTCGTCCGGTTTGAACGACACGTTGAACGTATAGAAATACGCGAAGAACACGATCATCCCGATAAAGAAAGCCAGATACAGCGGTTGCCCCGGTCCGAAATAGGCCAACAGCGTCGACATGACCGGCCCCGTTTGCGAACCCGAAAACGTGCTGATCGTCGTCGGCAACAGCAACAGAGAGCTGGCAAAGATAGCCGGAATCACGCCTGCCGGGTTTACCTTGATCGGCAGGTGCGACGAGCCGCCGTCATAGACCTTCATCCCCACCTGACGGCGCGGGTATTGGATATGGATCTTGCGCAGCGCGCGTTCCATGAACACCACAAAGGCAATCACCAGCGCCACCATGATGAACACGCCAACGATCACTGCCGGGCTGATCGCGCCCGAACGCCCTTGGCTCAGGAACTGGGCCAGCGCGGCGGGGATTTCAGCGATAATCCCCACGAAAATGATCAAAGAGATACCGTTCCCAATGCCCCGGCTGGTGATCTGATCGCCCAGCCACATCATGAACATCGTACCACCAACCAGCGTAATCACACAGGACACCCGGAAATACAGCCCCGGATCGGTAACCAATTCCCCGGCTTCCAGCGACGCGGCCAGCCCATAGGCCTGAAGCGTAGCCAATGCCACGGTGCCGTAGCGGGTGTATTGGTTGATTTTCTTACGGCCTGCGTCCCCCTCTTTCTTCAACTGTTCCAACGAAGGAACCATCGAAGTCAAAAGCTGTACGATAATGGACGCCGAGATATAGGGCATGATGCCAAGGGCAAAAATCCCCATCCGGCCCAATGCGCCCCCGGTGAACATCGACAGGATGCCGCCCAGCCCCGATGCCGCGCCTTCCATGAAGTCGCGCAACGCGGTGCCGTCGATCCCCGGCACGGGAATAAAGGTGCCCAGACGGCAGACGATCAGAAGCCCTAGGGTGAACAGGATGCGGCTGCGCAGGTCCGAGGCTTTCGCCAACTGGGCCCAGCTTGTGTTCGCCGCCATTTGTTCTACTGCGGATACCATATGCGGTCTCTCTTATGTAGCAACGCCGCCCAGAGCGTTTTCCAGCTCAGGCGGCGTTCTTGGGAAAACTGGGTTGTATCTAAGCGGCCTGATCGCCGCCCACAACCTGTTATTCAGCCGCGGCGGCGACCTTCAGCGAGCCACCTGCTTTTTCCACTGCTTCGACGGCCGATTTCGAGGCGCCGGTCACTTCCAGATTTACGGCAGTGCTGATTTCGCCTTTGGCCAGAACGCGGATACCGTCCAGCTTGCGGCGCACCAAACCGGATGCAACCAGTGCATCCTCGGTGATGGCTGCCGAAGCGTCCAGTTTGCCAGCTTCGATGAACTTGGCAATCAGGCCCAGGTTCACAACGGCAAATTTCTTCTGGTTCGGTTTGTTGAAGCCGCGCTTGGGAAGGCGCTGGTACAGCGGCATCTGGCCACCTTCGTAGCCGTTGATCGCCACACCCGAACGCGATTTCTGACCTTTGATACCACGGCCAGCGGTTTTACCTTTGCCCGAACCGGGGCCGCGCGCTACGCGCTTTTTCTTTTGTGCGGCGCCAGCGTTGTCGCGCAGTTCATGCAATTTCATGTCGCTTCTCCTTTGCCGGAACTGCCCTCCAGCGACGGAGCGGGCAAACACGGCGTTTCTTGGTTGATTCTTTGTGCGGCCAACAGGCCACCGTGGGCGTATAGACCCCCAATTCCGGTGAATCAAGTGGGCAGCACATTTCCCTTAGCCAAAAGAAAAAGCGCCCCAGTGTCACTGTGGCGCCTTTCTCATAATCCCAAAAGATCGGGCTTAGCGGGTTTGCCGCAAGTAATCCGCCCAGCAGGGAACCGGGTTCATAACCGCGTCGGCGGTCAGCTTGCCAAAATTCCGCGCGGCTTTGCCGATGAAGCCCATGCTGCGTTTTGCCAGTGCCATGTCACATATCCATCTAATCAGTGTTTTCGTCTTGGGGCGGTGAATATGCTGCACTGCAGCTTTTTGCTATGCACAAAGAAGAAACCCCGCATTGCGTTTTCCGCATAACTTTTAGGCGGCGCGAAAACACCCGACACAAAAGCAAAACGCCCCGCAGACAACTGCGGGGCGTTTCGGAACTCATAGCGGCGCTTGAAAACGCCTTGGCTGATTAGCCGCGCTCTTCGATGATTTCGACCAGATGCGGGATCTTTGCGATCATGCCGCGGATCGAAGGAGTATCCTCCAGTTCGCGGGTCTTGTGCATCTTGTTCAGGCCCAGACCAACCAGGGTCTGACGCTGAATGGCGGGGCGACGGATCGGGCTGCCGATCTGTTTCACAACGATGGTTTTAGCCATGACTCGCGCTCCTTACGCTTCGGCGGCTGCCGGTTCATCCTTGCGCAGGATGTCGGCAACTTTCTTACCACGACGTGCGGCAACCGAACGCGGGCTGGCTTCTTTTTTCAGCCCGTCCAGAGTGGCGCGGATCATGTTGTAGGGGTTCTGAGAACCGATCGACTTGGAAACCACGTCTTTCACGCCCAGCATTTCGAAAACGGCACGCATCGGACCACCGGCGATGATCCCGGTCCCTTCCGGTGCGGTGCGCATGACGACTTTACCAGCGCCGTGACGGCCTTCCATGTCGTGATGCAGGGTACGGCCTTCGCGCAGCGGTACGCGGATCATGTTGCGCTTGGCTTGCTCGGTGGCTTTGCGGATGGCCTCGGGGACCTCTTTCGCTTTACCTTTGCCGAAACCAACACGGCCTTTTTGATCGCCGACAACCACCAGAGCGGCGAAGCCAAAGCGCTTACCACCTTTCACGGTTTTCGACACGCGGTTGATCGCAACCAGACGATCAGCGAATTCCGGGGCTTCTTCGCGCTCACGGCGATCCCGGCGGTTTTCACGTTCTGCCATAAGGACAGTCCTTTTCTTGGTGGCGCGGCATTGCGCCGTTCGTATCAATCCAAGTGAAAAGCCCGCCGCAGCGGGCTGATCCCGGATCATCGGGGGGGCAAGACTGCCCCCCGCAGGGTCTTAGAACTTCAGCCCGCCTTCACGCGCGGCGTCGGCCAGAGCCTTCACCTTGCCGTGGAACAGGAAGCCGCCACGGTCGAAGTAGCACTCTTCGACACCGGCTTTCTTGGCACGCTCGGCGATAGCCGCGCCCACCTTGGCTGCTGCATCGACGTTGTTCTTGCCAACCACGCCCAGATCCTTCTCCAGAGAGGAGGCGGCGGCCAGGGTGATGCCCTTCACGTCGTCGATCAGCTGAACGCTGATGTTCTTGTTGGAGCGGTGAACCGACAGGCGCAGTTTGCCGACGTTCACTTTCCGCTGCTTGTTCCGAACGCGCAGACGGCGCTTCAGAAACAGGGTACGTTTGCTGTTTGCCATTTTGCTCGTCCTTACTTCTTCTTACCTTCCTTGCGGAAGATATATTCGTTCTTGTACTTGATCCCTTTGCCTTTGTACGGCTCGGGGCGGCGCCATTCACGAATGTTTGCTGCAACCTGACCGACCAGTTGGGCATCGTCGCCCTCGATCACGATCTCGGTCGGCTTCGGTGCGGTCACGGTTACACCGGCCGGCACGTCGAAGTTAACCTCGTGCGAGTAGCCCAGGTTCAGCTTCAGGGTGTTGCCCTGCATCTGAGCCCGGTAACCCACACCAGTGATCTCCAGCTCTTTTTTGAAGCCGGTGGTCACACCTTTGACCATGTTCGACACCATGGTGCGCGACATGCCCCACTGCTGACGGGCGCGTTTGGATTTGCCGCGCGGCGTCACAGAAACAACATTGCCGTCCACGGTGATCGTAACATCATCGGTGGCGGTGAAGCTTTGGGTCGCTTTCGGACCTTTCACTTCGATGGTCTGGCCGGATACCGAAGCGGATACACCGCTGGGCAGTTCGACCGGTTTCTTACCAATACGAGACATTGCAGACCTCCTTAGAAGACGGTGCAGAGCACTTCGCCGCCAACGTTCTGGCTGCGGGCGCTTGCGTCCGACATCACACCTTTCGGAGTGCTGACAATCGACACACCCAAGCCCTGACGGACCGACGGGATGTCCTTGACGCCCATGTACACGCGACGACCGGGTTTAGAAACCCGCTTCAGTTCGCGAATGACCGGGGTGCCTTCGTAGTATTTCAAAGCGATTTCAAGGGTCGGATGACCGTTGACATCAGTGCCTTTTTCGTAGCCGCGGATGTAACCTTCGTCAGCCAGCACGTCCAGAACCCAACCGCGCAGTTTCGACGCCGGGGTCGAAACGGTGGATTTGCCGCGCATCTGAGCGTTACGGATACGGGTGAGCATATCGCCGATAGGATCGTTCATATCACTCTCTCCCTTACCAGCTGGATTTCACCAGACCGGGGATCTGGCCGAAAGAGCCAAGTTCCCGCAGCATGATACGGCTGACCTTCAGCTTACGATAGTAAGCGTGGGGACGACCGGTCAGCTGACAACGGTTGTGCAGACGGGTTGCCGAGCTGTTGCGCGGCAGTTTTGCAAGCTTCAGCGAAGCGCGGAAACGCTCTTCCATCGGCTTATCCTGGTCGTTGATGACCTCTTTGAGAGCAGCGCGCTTGGCAGCGTACTGTGCCACCAGACGTTCGCGCTTTTTCTCGCGTTCGATCATGGATTTTTTAGCCATAACTCTTCTCTCCCGCGCTTAGCTGTTGAAAGGCATGTTGAAATGCTTCAACAGCGCCTTCGCTTCCGCGTCGGTTTTCGCGGTGGTGGCAATCACGATGTCCATACCCCAGACTTCGTCAACTTTATCAAAGTTGATTTCGGGGAAGACGATGTGCTCTTTGATCCCCATGGCATAGTTGCCACGGCCATCGAAGGATTTACCCGGCACGCCACGGAAGTCGCGGATACGGGGCATTGCGATGGTGATCAGACGATCCAGGAATTCGTACATGCGGTCGCCGCGCAGGGTCACTTTCGCACCCATCGGCATACCTTCACGAACGCGGAAACCTGCGATCGAGTTACGAGCAATAGTGGTCACAGCTTTCTGGCCAGCAATCGCAGACAGATCCTCGACAGCGGATTTTGCTTTTTTGCTGTCTTTGACAGCTTCAGCACCGCAACCGATGTTCAGAACGATCTTGTCCAGCTTGGGGATCATCATTTCGTTCTTGTAGCCGAACTCTTCTTTCAGAGCGGCACGGATCGCTTCTTTGTACTGCGCTTTCAGACGCGGGGTATAGGTAGCAGCATCAAGCATCAATCACGTCCCCCGTGGTCTTTGCAAAACGGACCTTCTTGTCGCCTTCCATGCGGAAGCCAACGCGGGTCGGTTTGCCGTTTGCGTCCAGAAGTGACAGGTTCGACAGCTGGATCGGCAGTGCCTTGGGCAGACGGCCGCCCTGGCTGGTTTGGGTCTGGCGGGTGTGACGGATGGCAACATTGATGCCTTCCACAACAGCCTTGCCAGCTTTCGGGTCTACGGACTCGATGGTGCCTTGCTTGCCTTTGTCTTTACCGGCCAGCACGACAACCTTGTCACCCTTACGGAGTTTCGCAGCCATTACAGCACCTCCGGAGCAAGCGAGATGATTTTCATGAAGTTTTTCGCACGCAGTTCACGAACAACCGGCCCGAAGATACGGGTGCCGACGGGTTCGCCAGCGTTGTTCAGGATAACGGCTGCGTTGCGGTCGAAGCGGATGGCGGTGCCATCTTCACGACGAACTTCTTTGGCGGTGCGAACGACGACGGCCTTACGGACGTCACCTTTTTTCACACGACCACGCGGAATGGCTTCCTTCACGGAAACGACGATGATGTCGCCGACCGAAGCATATTTACGCTTCGAGCCACCCAGAACCTTGATGCACTGCACCCGGCGCGCGCCGGAGTTGTCAGCTACATCCAGATTTGTCTGCATCTGGATCATTTGGTTTCTCCCGACCTATGGGGGGACATGCAGATGTCCGTTCCCCCAGGGTTTCGCTAAAAAGCGTCGGGATCGTCTAAGGGTTAGCTTAGGCGATCACTTCCCAACGCTTGGTCTTCGACTTCGGTGCACATTCCTGAATACGGACGGTGTCACCAACGTTGAATTGGTTGTTTTCGTCGTGCGCCCGGTATTTTTTGGACTTACGAACGGTTTTCTTCAGAACGGGGTGCGTAAAGCGGCGCTCGACCAGAACGGTAACGGTTTGTTCGTTGGCGTTCGAGGTCACGGTGCCTTGGAGAATACGTTTGGGCATCTGTCAGGCTCCTTATTCAGCGGCCGCTGCGGCTTTTTCGTTCAGCACAGTCATTACACGGGCAACTTCGCGACGCACGGTTTTCACGCGCGCAGTGTTTTCCAGTTGGCCGGTTGCTTGCTGGAAGCGCAGATTGAACGCTTCTTTCTTCAGGGTGGACAGCTCTTCACGAAGCTGATCCAGCGTTTTTTCACGCAGTTCAGTGGCGGACATGTCGCCAATTCCTTCTTTTCCACACCAGCAGGCCCCTTATGACGGGTCACCCAAGGCTCTGGTGGATTCAAAACAAAATCTGCGAATCCCAGTCCCCCGGAATCCGCAAGATGCCGCTCTATAAGGGAGGCATCCCCAAGGGGCAAGGAAAACTTTGTATTTCCCATAAAAGACTATGCTTTGAGCGCCTCAGGGAACGCCACCGCATCTTTCGACTTGACGTGGCATTTTGCCACCCCCACACTCTCATACAGAGATTTTATTGTTAAGAGTTAGGAGACATCCATGGGTGCGTTCATTTTTCTGGCCTTCGGTGGCGCATTGCTGGCCACAATGTTTATGGGCTCTAACGATGATGACTCCGGCGAAGACCTCGTACCCGAAGGCGGGGATTTAGAGGGAACAGATGGCGACGACACGTTGACCATGGATGATACCGAAACCACCCCAGACATGCGCGGCAGTCTTCTGGATCTTGGTGCGGGCGACGATCTATCGGATGGAACCGGCACTGGTTTATTCGGCGCCGTGCATGGCGGGGATGGCAATGACACGATAACAGGCCCAGATTCGTGGGTTGGCCCCGGAAAGCCGAACGGAATAACCGATGGAATCTACGGAGATGCCGGGGATGATGAGATTACTGCCGTTTGGGAAACGAATGTCTACGGCGGGGATGGGAATGATACTATCAACTACGAACTGCCCTATGGCGCAGCGGATGGTAGTACCGCCGTGGATGGCGGAGATGGGGATGATTTGATCCGTATTGACGTCACGGCCAACGACTGGACCAACGCCGTTCCCGCCGCCAACTTCACTGGCGGCGAAGGCGCGGATGAGTTCGAGGTCAATTTGACGGCTCCTGCTCTTCCCTTTCCGGTAGCGGGCGTTCCCGAACCCGGCGAGAGTTATGAAGCCGGCACAGGCATCAGAATGGCCGATTTCACCCCCGGAGAAGACACCTTCCTCGTGACCATCTCCCCCGAAGACGGAACCAACTTTCTGTTAGCCAAAACAACAACCCATTCAATCACAACGTCTGATGGTGAACTCCGCTACTTCTCGGACCTGACGCTATCCTTCTCTGCTACGGCGACAACACCGGCCTATCAAACCAGCATCCGGTTCTATGATCTTCAGGATCTTTCTATGGACGACATTCGCATTCTTGTTGCATAGGCCATCGCTGCTTTTGGTTTTGAACTCGCGCGGGTCAGAAACGCACCGCATGAAATAAGCGGGGCGACACTTGTATCTCTTGCTGACCCGCCGTTACCGCCCGCAAAACCATCCGCGATTCAGAACCAATCCAACATTACTGTTTCCCCATACGGAACACCCTGCCGTCCTTGACGGATTGACAGCTAAAAAATGTACCAAATATGATTGTTTCATCTTTAAATGTTAAATAGTCACCTTGGGGGATTTACGATGGAACTATTTTTACTTCTTGGTTTGGGCGGGGCAGCATTATTGTCCCTTCTGTCGTCAAGCAGCGACAATGACACCGAAGATACCGATGACACCGAAGAGGTTGCCGAGGATGAACTCGTACTGGCGCAGGCAGGCGACAATATCTTAACAGGCGACGGCGACGACGTGATCCTGTCGCCGAACGTTCTGGATGGACCCGTTACCGTTCAAAGCGGCGATGGCAACGACATCATCAATATCGACCACGAAGGCAGAGAGCGTTCCGAAGTCAACGCCGGTGCTGGGGATGACATAATACGCTATGACGGGGATGCAGCCTTGTCCGGGGGCGACGGAAACGACACCATTGAATCCATGGGCACCTGGAACAGGCTTAGCGGCGGGGATGGTGATGATCTTCTGACGTCACATGAAACAGAAAACAGCATCTATGGCGGCGAAGGTAACGATACCATCGAGGTCGAAACCCTGCGCTTTGGACACTACTATGGCGGCGAGGGCGACGACACTTTCGAGCTTGGGTTTGATTACGAGTTTCGGTACGACATTGACGACACCATCAGCGGCGGTGCCGGCGATGACGTGTTTCACATCACCAATCGGTCTATCCGCGTCGACGATACCGTCACCTTCCCGGCAGATGAGGAACCCCATGCATATGAATTCAACGTAGCCGGTGACGAAGGCGCCGATACGTTCGAGGTGACGCATGAGCTTGACATCAGAGCCTCCTCCTCGACGGATGACGATTTCTATGCGACCAACTCGACAATCATACGGGACTTCGACCCAGACGAAGACACGCTGATCGTCACCCCGAACGAGCTTGGCGTTTATACTGGTACGCCAAAAATGACTGTCGAATCCAGCGGCCCCAATAGCTACAATGGTATGTATGACAGCGTTGTCCAACTGGACTACACACAGGAAGACACCGGCGTCACGGCGACTTGGCGGCTTCACGTCATGTCGACGCGGGCTTTGACTGGCGATGACGTGGTTCTGAACCTCGCTGCGGCCTAAGCATTCGTTTCTATCGCACGATCAGGGGCAATGCGGTAAGAGGCGATCATGATACAGATAGAATCTCTCTTCGTGACCCGCCTTTACCGCGCTGCCCTGTCTGAATTCGGCCCCAAGGTCGATCCGGACGAACTGGAAGCGTCCTGTTATTCAATTGCCGAAGATGACGAGGCAGGCCAGCAATGGTGCGAGGAAAACGGGTATCCCGGTTATACGTCCTACGCCTCGCTGACCGATCTGGGCTGGCGCTTTCCGATCTTTGCCGATGTGATCAAGGCACTGGATCAGCATGTCGCGGAATTTGCCAAGGATCTGGAATTTGATCTGGATGGCCGCAATCTGGTGCTGGAAGATCTGTGGATCAATATCCTGCCCGAAGGCGGCACCCATTCATCCCACCTGCACCCGCATTCCGTGATTTCCGGCACCACCTATGTGGCCATGCCCGAAGGTGCATCTGCCCTGAAACTGGAAGACCCACGTTCGGCCCGGATGATGGCCGCCCCGGCCCGCCGCAAAGATGCCCGGCGTGATCTGCAAACCTTCATCTATGTGAAGCCCGAAGTCGGTGATGTGCTGCTCTGGGAAAGTTGGCTCCGCCACGAAGTCCCGCTGAACATGTCCGAAGATGATCGGGTATCGGTCAGCTTTAACTATAAATGGGAATAACGGCAGCAGGCCGGTGCGATCCCCCACCACTTGCCCCGACAACAAAAAACCCGCCGATCACTCGGCGGGTTTTTTAATTTCAAGCGGTGAAAACCTTACCAGTCTTCACGAACCACAACCCGGGTCTTGATCGGCAGCTTCATCGCGGCCAAGCGCAGTGCTTCGCGTGCGATTTCTTCGTTCACACCGTCGATCTCGAACATCACGCGACCGGGCTTCACTTTGCATGCCCAGTAGTCCACCGAACCTTTACCTTTACCCATACGAACTTCGGTAGGTTTCGAAGTCACAGGGGTATCCGGGAAGATGCGGATCCAGACACGGCCCTGACGTTTCATGTGGCGGGTCATCGCGCGGCGGGCCGCTTCGATTTGACGAGCCGTCACACGCTCGGGCTGGGTGGCTTTCAGGCCGAACGAACCGAAGTTCAGATCGCTACCGCCTTTTGCCAGGCCTTTGATCCGGCCTTTGTGCATTTTGCGGAATTTTGTACGTTTAGGCTGAAGCATCGTTCAGGTCTCCTTAACGACGGCCGCCGGCGCCACGGGGCGCGGGACCATCCTGGATTTCCTGGGCGCGACGGTCACGAGCCTGCGGGTCGTGTTCCATGATCTCGCCTTTGAAGATCCAGGTTTTGATGCCGATGATGCCATAAGGCGTCGAGGCTTCTGCGGTTGCATAGTCGATGTCAGCGCGCAGGGTGTGCAACGGCACACGGCCTTCGCGATACCACTCGGTCCGTGCAATCTCGGCACCGCCCAGACGGCCCGACACGTTCACACGAATACCCAGTGCGCCCATGCGCATTGCGTTCTGCACACCACGCTTCATGGCACGACGGAAGGACACGCGGCGTTCCAACTGCTGAGCAATCGATTCAGCAACCAGCTGAGCATCCATCTCGGGCTTGCGCACTTCGACGATGTTCAGGTGCAGTTCCGAGTCGGTCATCTTCGCCAGCTTCTTGCGCAGCACTTCGATGTCCGCACCTTTCTTGCCGATGATGACACCCGGACGCGCGGTGTGGATCGTGACGCGGCATTTTTTATGCGGACGTTCGATGATCACACGGGCCACGCCGGCCTGCTTGCACTCTTCCTTGATGAATTCGCGGATTTTCAGGTCTTCCAGCAGAAGATCCCCATAATCCTTCGAATCTGCGTACCAACGGCTGTCCCAGGTGCGGTTGACCTGAAGGCGCATGCCGATCGGATTAACTTTCTGACCCATTAGGCTTGCTCCTCAACTTGACGCACCTTGATGGTGAGTTCCGAGAACGGCTTCATGATCTTGCCGAAACGGCCACGTGCCCGCGGACGACCACGTTTCATGACCAGGTTTTTGCCAACAAAGGCTTCGGCCACGATCAGTTCATCGACGTCTAGGTTGTGGTTGTTTTCGGCGTTCGCAATTGCGGACTGAAGACATTTCTTCACATCCTGCGCGATCCGCTTTTTCGAGAAGGTCAGGTCCGTCAGGGCCTTGTCCACCTTCTTGCCGCGGATCATTGCGGCGACCAGATTCAGTTTCTGCGGGCTGGTACGAAGCATCCGGACTTTGGCCATTGCTTCGTTATCTGCCACGCGGCGGGGGTTCTTTTCCTTGCCCATGACTTATTTCCGCTTCGCTTTTTTGTCAGCCGCATGGCCGTAATAGGTACGGGTCGGCGAGTATTCACCGAATTTCTGGCCGATCATGTCTTCGGTCACGTTGACCGGAACATGTTTCTTGCCGTTGTAAACACCAAAGGTCAGACCCACGAACTGGGGCAGAATGGTGGAACGACGCGACCAGATTTTGATGACTTCATTACGACCCGACTCGCGGGATGCTTCGGCTTTCTTAAGCACATAAGCATCCACGAAGGGGCCTTTCCATACAGAACGTGCCATGTCTTAACGGCCCTTCTTCTTGGCGTGACGCGAACGCAGAATAAGCTTTTGCGACGCCTTGTTCTTGTTGCGGGTACGCGCACCCTTGGTCGGCTTACCCCAGGGGGTAACCGGGTGACGACCACCCGAAGTCCGGCCTTCACCACCGCCGTGGGGGTGGTCGATCGGGTTCATAACCACACCACGGACCGACGGACGGATGCCTTTGTGGCGCATACGACCGGCTTTACCGTAGTTCTGGTTGCTGTTGTCGGGGTTCGACACGGCACCAACGGTTGCCATGCATTCCTGACGGACCAAGCGCAGTTCGCCCGAAGACAGACGGATCTGAGCATAGCCACCATCGCGGCCCACGAACTGAGCATAGGTGCCTGCGGCGCGGGCGATCTGACCGCCTTTACCCGGCTTCATTTCGATGTTGTGGACAATGGTACCGATCGGCATACCCGAGAACGGCATCGCGTTCCCCGGCTTGATGTCGGCCTTTGCCGAAGCGACAACCTTATCGCCAACAGCCAGACGCTGCGGTGCGATGATATAGGCCTGTTCGCCATCTTCGTATTTGATCAGCGCAATGAACGCGGTCCGGTTCGGGTCATACTCGATCCGTTCAACGGTTGCCGCGATGTCGAATTTGTTACGCTTGAAGTCCACGATACGATAGAGGCGCTTTGCCCCACCGCCTTTGCGGCGCATCGTGATCCGCCCGGTGTTGTTCCGGCCGCCGTTCTTGGTCAAACCCTCAGTAAGGGCTTTGACCGGACGTCCTTTCCACAGCTCCGAACGGTCGATCAGAACCAGCCCACGCTGGCCCGGCGTCGTCGGTTTATACGACTTGAGTGCCATGCTTTCTGTCTTCCGTTTTGTGAGGCAGGCTGTCGCCTACCCTATGGTTTTAGCCCCCCGAAGGTGGCCGTCTTGATAGGGCCCCGAAGGTCCCTGATTCCAAAAAGTCAGCAGCCCCGGAACGAATCCGGGGCCGTAGATTGCGCGTCTTTAGCAGGGGATGGCGGGGGTGTCTATAGGGAGAAGATGCGTAGGGTGGGTTTTCAACCCACAAAGGGGTGCAAGGCATTCGGGCGGTGGATTGGAAACCCACCCTACCTCTGGCATGGCGGCCACTCACCTTGACAAACTTTGTCATACCCCTATCTTCGCAGTCAGGAGATCCCCAATGGCGACGATGAACGTATCCCTTCCCGACCAGATGAAAGACTGGGTCGAAACCCGGCTCGAGAACGCATCTTTCAGCAATACAAGCGACTATGTTCGCCATCTGATCCGTCGCGATCAGGAAAGAGAGCAGGCCATTGCAGAATTACAGTCTGCGGTGAACAAGGGGCTTGAGAGCGGGCCGGCTCAGAACTTCGACTTAGGTGAGTTTCTGTCGCGAATGCACACGAAACACGGTGTCTGATCTCACGCTCGACATTCTGCCGCAAGCAGATGCTGACCTCGAGGATATCTGGCTCTATACAGCGCAAACTTGGTCCACTGCGCAAGCCGATCACTATATTATCGCGCTGCACAAATCATTCATGTTACTTTGCGACATGCCGACCATCGCCCACGAACGGCCCGAGATCACCCCACCTGTGCGCGTGTATCCCAGCGGGCAGCATTACGTGATCTATCGTGTGGCGGGCGAAACCCTCACCGTACTTCGCGTTATCCACAATAGACGTAATTGGCAGCCCCTTCTCGAGGAAACGTAAAAGCCCCCCAGCTTACACCGGGGGGCTTTTAATCTCACAGAAAGCGCGATCTTACAGACCAGTGGTCACGTCGATCGTGTTACCCTCTTCGAGGGTCACATAGGCTTTCTTTACGTCTTTACGCTTGCCCAGTTGGCCGCGGAAACGCTTAACTTTACCCTTGGTGACGGTGGTGTTCACCGCTTTCACCTTCACACCAAACAGGGACTCAACGGCCTCTTTGATCTGGGGTTTGTTGGCGTCGATGGCGACCTCGAACACGACAGCACCGTTTTCCGAAGCCATAGTGGCCTTCTCGGTGATGACCGGCTTGCGGATCACGTCATAGAGTTCTGCTTTGGTGGTCATTTCAGACGAGCCTCCAGAGCTTCGATACCTGCTTTGGTGATCACCAGAGTGTCACGCTTCAGGATATCATACACGTTGGCGCCCATCGACGGCAGGATGTCCAGACCTTCGATGTTGCGGGCTGCTTGCAGGAAGCCTTCGTTGACCGTTGCGCCGTCGATGATCAGCGCGCGCTTCCAGCCCAGGTTTTTCACCTGCTTGGCCAGAGCTGCGGTTTTGCCTTCAGCTTCTGCATTCTCGATCACGACCAGCGCGCCTGCTTTGGCTTTCGCCGACAGTGCGTGCTTCAGGCCCAAAGCGCGGAACTTCTTGGGCAGGTCGTGGGCGTGGCTACGCGGGGTCGGCCCCTTGTAGATACCACCCTTGCGGAAGATCGGTGCCTTACGCGAACCGTGGCGTGCGCCGCCGGTGCCTTTTTGGCGATAGATCTTCTTGGTCGAGTAGCTCACTTCCGACTTGGTCAGCACTTTGTGGGTACCGGCCTGCGCTTTGTTACGCTGCCAGCGGACCACACGGTGCAGAATGTCAGCGCGGGGTTCCAGGCCGAACAGGTCGTCGGACAGTTCCACCGAACCGGCATTGCCGCCGTCCAGATTGATCACGTCAAGTTTCATGCTTCACCCCCTTCGGCGGGCGCTTCTTCGGCCGGAGCCGCAGCAACAGCAGCCGATTTCAGAGCTGCCGGGAACGGTACGTTCTCGGGCAGTTTCTTCTTCACGGCATCCTTGATGGTGACCCAGCCGCCCTTGGAGCCGGGAACGGCACCTTTGACCATGATCAGGCCACGGTCGGCGTCGGTTTTCACGACTTCCAAGTTCTGGGTGGTCACGCGAACGGCACCCATGTGGCCTGCCATTTTCTTGCCTTTGAACACCTTGCCCGGATCCTGACACTGGCCAGTCGAACCGTGCGAACGGTGGCTGATCGACACACCGTGCGAGGCGCGCAGACCACCGAAGTTGTGGCGTTTCATGGCACCGGCAAAGCCTTTACCGATCGAGGTGCCTGCAACGTCCACTTTCTGACCGGCAATGTAATGCTCGGCCGAAATTTCGGCGCCAACTTCGATCAGGTTGTCTTCGGTGACGCGGAATTCGGCCAGCTTACGCTTCGGCTCGACTTTCGCAGCAGCGAAGTGGCCGCGCATCGCTTTGGAAACGCGTTTCACCTTGGCCGCGCCTGCACCCAACTGAACGGCGGTGTAGCCGTCTTTGTCGGTGGTGCGCTGTGCGACAACCTGAAGGTTTTCCAGCGAAAGAACAGTCACAGGGATCTGACGACCGTCTTCCATGAACAGGCGAGTCATGCCCATTTTCTTGGCGATAACACCAGAGCGCATCTTACATACCCTCCGATCTTACGATTGCAGCTTGATTTCGACGTCCACACCAGCGGCCAGGTCGAGCTTCATCAGCGCGTCCACGGTCTGGGGGGTCGGATCAACGATGTCGAGCATACGCTTGTGCGTACGGATCTCGAACTGGTCACGGGATTTCTTGTCGATGTGAGGGCCACGCAGAACGGTGAACTTCTCAATCTTGTTCGGAAGCGGGATCGGGCCACGGACCTGAGCGCCAGTGCGCTTTGCCGTGTTCACGATTTCCTGGGTGCTGGCGTCCAGAACCCGGTAATCGAATGCCTTCAGCCGAATGCGAATGTTTTGGCTTTGCATTACATCTGCCTTTTCATAGGCGTTGGAGTTGAGAGGAGGACCTACGCGCATCGTCGACCCTCATCGAACCCAAACGGCGGGAATCACCCCGCCGCCATGTTCTTGATAAGAACCCGCGCTCCTTACAGGGGTGCAGGCCATGTGGCAAGGGGGAGTTTGGCGGAATTTCTCAAACCAGCCCCAAAAGCAAAAGGGCCGCTGTTTCCAGCGGCCCTCTGTAGTCTTGGCGAGATCGTCGGATCAGGCCAGAATTTTCGACACAACGCCCGAACCAACGGTACGGCCACCTTCGCGGATAGCGAAGCGCAGGCCTTCTTCCATTGCGATCGGTGCGATCAGCTCGGCCGACAGTTTCAGGTTGTCGCCAGGCATCACCATTTCAGTGCCTTCCGGCAGGATGCAGGTCCCGGTCACGTCGGTGGTCCGGAAGTAGAACTGCGGACGGTAGTTCGCAAAGAACGGGGTGTGACGACCGCCTTCTTCCTTGGTCAGAATGTAGACCTCGGCTTCGAACTTGGTGTGCGGGTTAACCGAACCCGGCTTACACAGAACCTGACCACGCTCAACTTTCTCGCGGTCGATACCGCGCAGCAGCGCGCCGATGTTGTCGCCTGCTTCACCGCGATCCAGCAGTTTGCGGAACATTTCAACGCCGGTACAGGTCGTGGTCTGGGTGTCTTTGATCCCAACGATTTCGATCGAATCGCCAACGTTGATCACGCCACGTTCCACACGACCCGTCACAACAGTACCACGGCCCGAGATCGAGAACACGTCTTCGATCGGCATCAGGAACGGCTGGTCAACAGCACGTGCCGGGGTCGGGATGTACTCGTCAACAGCCGCCATCAGTTCGCGGATCTTGTTTTCGCCGATTTCAGGATCGCGGCCTTCCATTGCGGCCAGAGCCGAACCTGCAACGATCGGAATATCGTCGCCCGGGAAGTCGTAGGTCGACAGCAGCTCGCGGATTTCCATTTCCACCAGCTCCAGCAGCTCTTCGTCGTCAACCTGGTCAACTTTGTTCATGAACACGACCAGCGCAGGCACACCAACCTGACGCGCCAGCAGGATGTGTTCGCGGGTCTGCGGCATGGGGCCGTCAGCTGCGTTCACAACCAGAATGCCGCCGTCCATCTGCGCAGCACCGGTGATCATGTTTTTCACATAGTCAGCGTGGCCGGGGCAGTCGACGTGCGCGTAGTGGCGCGACTCGGTTTCGTACTCAACGTGCGCGGTCGAGATCGTGATCCCGCGTGCTTTTTCTTCCGGTGCGCCGTCGATCTGGTCGTAGGCTTTGAAGTCACCAAAATATTTGGTGATCGCTGCGGTCAGCGTGGTCTTGCCGTGGTCAACGTGACCAATCGTGCCGATGTTGACGTGCGGCTTATTACGCGCAAACTTTTCCTTTGCCATGATGGCCTCCTTTAAACGTGAGCGGTGCGCGGATCGCGCACCCTACGGGGTGGGTAGGGTGGGCCTGATGGCCCACCGCTGTTATGCGTATTTCTTCTGGATCTCGTCCGAGATGTTCTGCGGAACCGGATCGTAATGGTCGAACTGCATCGTGAACTGCGCGCGGCCCGAGGACATCGAGCGCAGGGTGTTGATGTAGCCGAACATGTTGGCCAGCGGCACGAATGCGTTGATTGCAATCGCGTTGCCACGGTTTTCCTGACCGGACACCTGACCACGACGAGAAGTCAGGTCGCCGATGATACCGCCGGTGTATTCTTCCGGGGTCACGACTTCGACCTTCATCACAGGTTCCAGCAGTTTCGCGCCAGCTTTTTTCATGCCTTCGCGCATACCGGCACGGGCTGCGATTTCGAAGGCCAGAACCGACGAGTCAACATCGTGGAAAGCACCGTCGATCAGCGCCACTTTGAAGTCGATCACAGGGAAGCCAGCCAGCGGGCCCGAGTCCATGACGGATTTGATGCCTTTTTCGACGCCCGGAACGTATTCCTTCGGCACCGAACCACCAACGATCTTCGACTCGAACGAATAGCCTTCGCCCGGCTCGGTCGGGGTGATGACCATTTTGACGCGTGCGAACTGACCCGAACCACCCGACTGTTTCTTGTGGGTGTAGTCGACTTCGGCTTCGTGGCTGATGGTTTCACGGTAAGCCACCTGCGGCGCACCGATGTTGGCCTCAACCTTGAATTCACGCTTCAGACGGTCCACCAGAATGTCCAGGTGAAGTTCGCCCATGCCTTTCATGATGGTCTGACCGGATTCCAGATCAGTTTCCACACGGAAGGAGGGGTCTTCGGCTGCCAGACGGGCCAGACCCGCCGACATTTTTTCCTGGTCGCCTTTGGTCTTCGGCTCGACGGCGATTTCGATCACCGGCTCGGGGAAGGTCATGGTTTCCAGAACCACCGGCTCTTTCACGTCGCACAGGGTATCGCCCGTGGTGGTGTCTTTCAGACCCGCCAGCGCGATGATGTCGCCTGCAAACGCTTCTTCGATTTCCTCACGGTTGTTGGAGTGCATCATCATCATACGACCGATGCGCTCTTTCTTCCCTTTGGTCGAGTTCAGAACCGAGTCGCCTTTGTTCAACACGCCCGAATACAGACGGGTGAAGGTCAGCGAGCCAACAAAGGGGTCGTTCATGATTTTGAACGCCAGACCGGCGAAGGGCATCGCATCGTCCGCACGGCGGGCAATGTTACGAACTTCTTCTTCGTCACCGGGTTTGAAGCCCATATAATCGACAACGTCCAGCGGGCTGGGCAGATAGTCGATCACGGCGTTCAGCAGCGGCTGTACACCTTTGTTCTTGAACGCGGAACCGCCCAGAACCGGCACGAAATGCAGGGCCAGCGTCCCCTTGCGCAGCAGTTTGCGCAGGGTGGGAACGTCAGGCTCTTCGCCTTCCAGATAGGCCATCATTGCGTCGTCGTCTTCTTCGACAGCAGCTTCGACCATCTTGCCGCGCCATTCGGCGGCCATGTCTTGCAGGCTTTCGCGGATGTCTTCCTGAACCCAGGAGGCACCCAAGTCATCGCCGCGCCAGACCCATTCTTTCATGGTGACCAGATCGACCAGACCTTCCAGCTCGGTCTCGGCACCGATCGGAATACCAACCGGAACCGCGCGGGCGCCGGTGCGGTCTTCGATCATGCGAACGCAGTTGAAGAAGTCCGCGCCGATTTTGTCCATCTTGTTGACGAACACGATACGCGGAACCTTGTAGCGGTCAGCCTGACGCCACACGGTTTCAGTCTGCGGTTCAACACCGGCGTTTGCGTCCAGAACGCAAACGGCACCATCCAGAACCGCCAGCGAACGTTCAACTTCGATAGTGAAGTCAACGTGGCCGGGGGTGTCGATGATGTTCAGGCGGTGCTTTTCAGTCTCAGCATTTTCACCGTCTTCGGTGCGTTCCCAGAAAGTCGTGGTCGCAGCCGAGGTGATGGTGATCCCGCGTTCCTGTTCCTGCTCCATCCAGTCCATGGTGGCTGCACCATCGTGCACCTCGCCAAGGTTGTGGGATTTGCCGGTGTAAAACAGGATGCGTTCCGAGCAGGTGGTTTTCCCTGCGTCGATGTGCGCCATGATACCGAAGTTACGGTAACGGTCGAGCGGATATTCGCGTGCCATTGGTTCAAAACCTCTTGGGGATTACCAGCGATAATGGCTGAACGCTTTGTTCGCGTCGGCCATCTTGTGGGTGTCTTCGCGTTTCTTGACCGCGGTGCCACGACCGTTGACCGCATCCAGCAGTTCCCCTGCCAGGCGTTCTTCCATCGTGTTTTCGTTGCGGTTGCGCGCTGCCGAAATCAGCCAGCGGATCGCCAGGGCTTCGCGGCGCTCGGGGCGCACTTCGACGGGCACCTGATAGGTGGCACCACCCACACGACGCGAGCGAACCTCGACGGCGGGCTTCACGTTATCCAGTGCTTCGTGGAACACTTCGACAGGGGCGCGTTTGACTTTGCCTTCAACGCGCTCCAGCGCGTTGTAAACAATACGTTCTGCGACCGACTTCTTACCGTCGATCATCAGGTTGTTCATGAATTTGGTCAGCACGCGATCGCCATACTTGGCGTCGGGCAGAACTTCGCGTTTTTCAGCGGCGTGACGGCGGGACATCTGTTAATCCTCTTATTTCGGACGCTTCGCGCCGTATTTCGAACGACGTTGCTTACGATCTTTGACGCCTTGGGTATCCAACACACCACGCAGAATGTGGTAACGGACACCCGGAAGGTCTTTTACACGGCCGCCACGGATCAGAACCACAGAGTGTTCCTGAAGGTTGTGGCTTTCACCGGGGATGTAGCTGATCACCTCGTAACCGTTGGTCAGGCGGACCTTCGCAACTTTACGCATAGCCGAGTTCGGCTTCTTCGGCGTGGTGGTGTACACACGGGTGCAGACGCCGCGTTTCTGCGGGCACTGTTCCAGGTGCATGGACTTCGAACGTTTGACTTTGGGCTGACGCGGCTTGCGGATCAGCTGTTGGATCGTTGGCATTGGGTGTTTCCCCGTTTCCTACTCAAGTGCTGCCATTGGCCGAAACCGCAGGCGATGACAATTCAGACACGCATGACGCGCCCACATAGACAAAAACCGCAATCGTTTCCATTCCGAGGCAAACGACGCGGTGAGTTTGCAGAGGATCGGGGCGGCAAAGTTGCCCGGATCTTGGCCACTACAATGTTGAATTCGACGAAAGGGACATTTGTCCCCTGTGCCGGATGTTGCGCCGTATAGGGGGAGTCGCGCAGGTTGTCAACAAGCGCAGGGGTTTTCAGGTTCCTGAACGGCCCCCGCGCAGATTACGCCCGCAGCAGCCCCCCACCCTTCCGCAATGCGGCCAGATCGGCCTGTTCGGGTTCTTTTTGAAACGCGCCGGGGGCCGAAGGATAGGACCACCGACATAAACCTTGTACTTGTACCTCTACCGCCATCAGCGTTCCTTTTGTCGGATCCGTTGGGCCAGTTGCCTTTCTCTGTACAGCATAAAGACGCCGCTGCCCACAACGATCGCCGCGCCGATCAGGGTCAGCGGGCGGGGCCAGTCGCCAAAGACGAACCAGCCCAGCGTCAGCGCCCAGATCAGCCCGGTATAGCGGAACGGTGCCACGAACGAGATTTCCCCCACCCGCATCACCATCACTGACAGCACATAGCCCCCCATCACCATTCCCGCCGCGCCAAGGATCAGCAGGGTGTTGGTCTGGTTCAGCGGCACCCAATCCACGGTCACGCTGGCCGCGCCAAAAAACAGCGTCACCGAAAATGTCGTGGCAAATGTGACCATCATGGAAGGGGTCGCCCCGCTCAGCCGACGGGTGGATAAATCGCGCAGCACCACGAAAGCAACCGAGATCAGCGCATAAACCGAATAGATATTGAACCCTTCTGCCCCCGGTCGCACGATCAGCATCACCCCGCACAGACCGATCAGAATGGCCGTAATCCTGCGCCAGCCCAAGGCTTCGCCAAAAAACAGCGCCGCGCAAAGCGTGACCAGCAACGGCAGGGATTGCAGGATCGCAGTGACATTGGCCAACGGCATGTTGAACAGCGCCGTCAGGAAAAAATAGGCCGCGCCGATTTCCCCGATCATCCGCAATACGATCAACCCCCGGTCACGCGGCGGGATACGCAGATGCAGCGCCCCCATCTTCCACGCCAAAACACCGCTGAACAACGTGGTCAGCACCCCGCGCAGCACCAAAAGCTGGAACAGTGGCACCTCTCCGGCCAGGGCTTTGACAAACGTATCGTTCAGGGTGAATGCCGCCATGCTGCCCATCATCAGCACCGCGCCGCGGGTATTGTCCGAAATCGAAAGGGTCATAAAATCTCCGAAGGTGTGGCGGGCCGGGTCTGTACGCCTGCCAACGCCCGGAAAGCTTTGCGCATTCTTGTGCCGCGCGTCCAGCCCCACCGGAATAATACGGCCCCTGCCCCGCTCGGTTCCCAAACAGCACCAAAGAAAAGGCCCCCGAAGTTTTCGGGGGCCTTTCAGAAATTGAACCGTCAGTGCGAATTATTCTTCGCGGCTTTCGGGCGTGCTTACCAGCGTATCGAAAACATCACCGCCGACAATATCGTCCACCGGGGCTGCCAGTGCTGCGGCGGCTTCGGCTTCTTCGCGGCGGGCTTCGATCACCACATTGTCACGCGTCTGCGCGATATGGCGCACGCGCATGGTGGCCCCGCCGGTCCCTGCCGGGATCAGACGGCCCACGATGACGTTCTCTTTCAGGCCAACCAGTTTATCGCGCTTGCCCTGAACCGAAGCTTCGGTCAGCACACGGGTGGTTTCCTGGAACGACGCCGCCGAGATGAACGAACGGGTCTGCAACGAGGCTTTGGTGATCCCCAGCAGGATCGGTTCACCCGATGCCGGACGCCCACCTTTGTCTTCGACCTTCTTGTTCGCAGCGTCGAATTCAGCCTTGTCGACATGTTCGCCCTTCAGCAGCGTGGTATCGCCACTGTCAGAGATTTCCCACTTCTGCAACATCTGGCGCACGATCACTTCGACATGCTTGTCGTTGATCTTCACACCTTGCAGGCGGTACACGTCCTGAACCTCGTCGATCATGTAGTTCGCCAGCGCCTCGACACCCATGATGGCAAGGATGTCGTGGGGGGCCGGGTTCCCGTCCATGATGTAGTCCCCCTTCTGCACGAAGTCGCCTTCCTGCACCGGGATGTGCTTGCCCTTGGGCACCATGTATTCGACGGGTTCGCGGCTGTCGTCTGCCGGTTCAATCGTGATACGACGCTTGTTCTTGTAGTCACGACCAAAGCGCACGTACCCATCAATTTCGGCGATGATCGCGTGATCTTTCGGACGACGGGCTTCGAACAGTTCCGCCACGCGGGGCAGACCCCCGGTGATGTCCTTGGTCTTGGCACCTTCGCGCGGGATACGCGCAACAACGTCACCGGCGCGGATGGTCTGACCATCTTCGACCGACAGAATTGCATCCACCGACATCGGATAGGTGATCGGGTTGCCAGCGTCATTGCGGACTGGTTCGCCGTCTTCATCCACCAGAATGATTTCCGGTTTCAGTTCGTTGCCTTTGGGTGCGGTGCGCCAGTCGATCACGATCTTCTGTGTCATACCTGTTGCATCATCGGTTTCGTCGCGCACGGCGATCCCGCTGACCAGGTCCACATATTTGGCAGTCGCGTCTTTTTCGGCAATGATCGGCAGGGTGTAAGGATCCCATTCGAACAGCTTATCGCCACGCGACACTTTCTGACCTTCGGTCACGAACAGCTTCGTACCATAGCCCAGTTTGTGGCTGGCGCGTTCTTCGCCGGTTTCCGACATGATCTTCAGCTTCATGTTCCGGCCAATGGTCAGAACTTCGCCGTTGGCGTTGGTCAGAAGCTGCGCGTTTTCGAATTCGATCACGCCCTCTTGCGAGGCCTCAAGGAACGACTGCTGACCACCCTGCGCCACGCCGCCGATGTGGAAAGTCCGCATCGTCAGCTGAGTGCCGGGTTCACCGATCGACTGCGCCGCGATGATCCCAACCGCTTCACCCACGTTCACGCGAGTACCACGGGCCAAGTCACGGCCATAGCAGTTGGCGCAAACGCCATCATCCGCTTCACAGGTCAGCGGGCTGCGGATACGCGCGGTCTGAACGCCAGCTTCTTCGATGGTGTCAGCCATACGTTCGTCGATCAGGGTGCCTTTCGCGACCAGCACTTCTTCGGTGCCGGGGCGCAGGATGTCCTCTGCGGCCATACGGCCCAGAATACGATCCCCAAGCGAGGCCACGACTTCGCCATCGTTCACAGCCGCTTCGGCAGTGATCGAACGGTCGGTGCCACATTCCACCTGACGCACGATGCAATCCTGCGCCACGTCCACCAGACGGCGGGTCAGATACCCCGAGTTCGCCGTTTTCAGTGCCGTGTCCGACAGACCCTTACGGGCGCCGTGGGTCGAGTTGAAGTATTCAAGAACGGTCAGACCTTCCTTGAAGTTCGAGATGATCGGCGTTTCGATAATGTCGCCGTTCGGCTTGGCCATCAGGCCACGCATCCCGCCCAGCTGCTTCATCTGCGTAACAGAGCCACGCGCACCAGAGTGAGCCATCATGTAAACCGAGTTCGGCTCCATGACCGCGCCATTTTCGTCCCGCTTTTCAGCCGAAATGGTGCCCATCATAGCGTCAGTGACCTTGTCGTTACACTTCGACCAAGCATCGACGACTTTGTTGTACTTTTCGCCCTGAGTGATCAGACCGTCCATGTACTGCTGTTCAAAGTCTTTCACCTGATCGCGGGTTTCTTCGACCAGTTCCCACTTGTTGTCGGGGATCACCATGTCGTCCTTGCCAAAGGAAATCCCGGCTTTGAACGCTTCGCGGAAACCCATGGTCATGATCTGGTCACAGAAGATCACAGATTCTTTCTGACCACAGTAGCGGTACACGGTGTCAATGACGCGCTGCACGTCTTTTTTCCGCAGCAGCGTGTTCACCAGTTCAAACGGTGCCTTGGCGTTCTGCGGCAGCAGTGCACCCAGACGGACCCGGCCCGGCGTGGTTTCAAAGCGCTTCAGCACTTCGTTACCTTCTTCGTCGATCTGCGGGATACGCGCGGTGATTTTCGCGTGCAGGTGAACCGCACCCGAATCCAGCGCATATTGCACCTCGTCGATCGTGCCGAAGACCATGCCTTCGCCCTTCATGCCTTCGCGTTCGATGGTCGTGTAGTACAGACCCAAGATCATATCCTGCGACGGAACGATGATCGGCGCACCGTTGGCGGGCGACAGAACGTTGTTCGTGGACATCATCAGAACGCGGGCTTCAAGCTGTGCTTCCAGCGACAGCGGCACGTGAACAGCCATCTGGTCCCCGTCGAAGTCAGCGTTGAACGCCGAACAAACCAGCGGGTGAAGCTGAATTGCCTTCCCTTCGATCAGCGTGGGTTCAAACGCCTGAATACCCAAACGGTGCAGCGTGGGCGCACGGTTCAGCATGACGGGGTGTTCGCGGATCACCTCGTCCAGAATATCCCAAACTTCGGGACGCTCTTTTTCGACCAGCTTCTTCGCCTGCTTCACGGTGCTGGACAGGCCTTTGGCCTCCAGTCGCGAGTAGATGAAGGGCTTGAACAGTTCCAGCGCCATTTTCTTGGGCAAACCGCACTGATGCAGTTTTAGTTCCGGCCCGGTCACAATCACCGAACGACCCGAGAAGTCGACGCGTTTCCCCAAAAGGTTCTGACGGAAGCGACCCTGCTTACCTTTCAGCATGTCGGACAGCGATTTCAGCGGGCGCTTGTTCGCGCCAGTGATCACGCGGCCACGACGACCGTTGTCAAACAGCGCGTCCACGGATTCTTGCAGCATCCGCTTTTCGTTCCGCACGATGATATCGGGCGCGCGCAGTTCGATCAGGCGTTTCAGACGGTTGTTCCGGTTGATGACGCGGCGATACAGATCGTTCAGGTCGGACGTTGCGAAACGACCGCCATCCAGCGGCACCAGCGGGCGCAGTTCCGGCGGGATCACCGGAATCACGGTCATCACCATCCATTCCGGGCGGTTGCCGGATTCAAGGAAGGATTCAACCACTTTCAGGCGCTTGATGATCTTCTTGGGCTTCAATTCGCCAGTGGCTTCGGCCAGATCGGCACGCAGCTGTTCGGCTTCGGCCTCCAGATCAATCTGGGCCAGCATGTCACGGATCGCTTCGGCACCGATATTAGCGGTGAACGCATCCATGCCATAGGCGTCCTGCGCGTCCATGAACTCTTCTTCGGTCATCATCTGGCCGTATTGCAGGTCGGTTAGACCCGGTTCGATGACAACGTAGTTTTCAAAGTACAGAACGCGTTCCAGATCACGCAGCGTCATGTCCAGCATCAGACCGATCCGGCTGGGCAGCGATTTCAGGAACCAGATATGCGCCACAGGCGCGGCCAGTTCGATATGGCCCATGCGTTCGCGGCGAACCTTTTGCAGCGTCACCTCGACACCGCATTTTTCGCAGACAACGCCGCGATATTTCATGCGCTTATATTTGCCGCACAGACATTCGTAATCTTTGATCGGGCCAAAGATACGCGCACAGAACAGACCGTCACGTTCGGGCTTGAACGTGCGGTAGTTGATGGTTTCCGGCTTTTTGATCTCGCCATAGGACCACGACAGGATACGCTCGGGCGATGCCAGCGACACCTTGATTTCGTCAAAGACCTTCGGCGGGGTCAGCGGGTTGAACGGGTTGTTCGTCAGTTCCTGGTTCATTTTGATACCTCAAATCGTGCAGATGGGTGGGGGGAATTGGGCACGAGGCCCTTATTCCTCACCCTCCGCATCCAGGAGTTCCATGTTCAGGCCGAGGCCGCGGACTTCTTTCACGAGCACGTTAAAGCTCTCAGGCACACCAGCCTCGAAGTTGTCCTCGCCCTTGACGATCGATTCATAGACCTTGGTCCGGCCTGCCACGTCATCCGACTTCACGGTCAGCATCTCTTGCAGGGTGTAGGCGGCACCGTAAGCTTCCAGCGCCCAGACCTCCATTTCCCCGAAACGCTGGCCACCGAACTGCGCCTTACCACCCAGCGGCTGCTGTGTGACAAGCGAGTACGGCCCGGTCGAACGAGCGTGGATTTTGTCGTCCACCAAGTGATGCAGTTTCAGCAGGTATTTCACACCCACCGTCACCGGACGCGCGAATTGTTCGCCGGTACGACCGTCGAACAGGATCGACTGACCCGATTCCGAGAAACCGGCCCGCAGCAGGGCGTCGTTCACGTCTGCCTCTTTCGCACCGTCGAAAACCGGGGTCGCGATCGGCACACCGCGGACAACGTTGCCTGCCGCTTCCAGAAGCTGCGCCTCTTCCATGTTGGCGATGCCTTCGTCATAGACATCGTCGCCATAGGCGTGGTGCATCGCTTCGCGAACCGGGGTCAGGTCGCCCGAACGGCGATACTCTTGCAGGGCATCGTCGATTTTCAGGCCCAGACCGCGTGCGGCCCAGCCCATGTGGGTTTCCAAGATCTGACCAACGTTCATACGCGACGGCACACCCAGCGGGTTCAGACAGAAGTCAACCGGCGTACCATCGGCAAGGAACGGCATGTCCTCCATCGGAACCACGCGCGAAATCACACCCTTGTTCCCGTGACGACCGGCCATTTTATCGCCCGGCTGAAGCTTCCGCTTCACAGCGATGAAGACTTTGACCATCTTCATCACACCCGGCGGCAGATCATCACCCCGGCGGACTTTTTCAACCTTGTCCTCGAAACGATGCTCCAAGGCACGTTTCTGCACTTCATATTGCTCGTGCAGCGCCTCGACGATCTGGGCGTCGGCCTCTTCGGCCAGCGCCAACTGCCACCACTGACCACGGGTCAGGCTGTCCAGCAATTCCTCGGTGATTTCCGAGTTCGCCTTGATGCCTTTGGGGCCTTTCACAGCCACTTTGCCCAAGATCATACCCTTCAGACGGGCATAGATGTTGCGATCCAGAATACCCAGTTCGTCGTCACGGTCACGGGCCAGACGTTCGACCTCTTCCCGTTCGATTTGCAGGGCACGTTCGTCCTTGTCCACACCATGACGGTTGAACACGCGCACTTCGACGACAGTCCCGTAATCGCCCGGCTTCACGCGCAGCGACGTATCGCGCACGTCCGATGCCTTTTCGCCAAAGATGGCGCGCAGCAGCTTTTCTTCCGGGGTCATCGGGCTTTCGCCCTTCGGCGTGATCTTACCAACCAGAATGTCGCCCGGTTCCACATCGGCACCGATGTAGACAATCCCGGCTTCGTCCAGATTGCGCAGGGCTTCTTCACCGACGTTCGGAATGTCGCGGGTGATTTCTTCCGGCCCCAGCTTCGTGTCACGGGCCGCGACTTCGAATTCCTCGATATGGATCGAGGTAAACACGTCGTCACGCGCAATCCGTTCGGAAATCAGGATCGAGTCTTCGTAGTTGTAACCGTTCCAGGGCATGAACGCGACGATCACGTTTTTACCCAAGGCCAGTTCGCCCATATCCGTGGACGGGCCGTCAGCGATCACTTCGCCTTTTTGAACGGTATCGCCCACCTTCACCAGCGGGCGCTGGTTGATACAGGTGTTCTGGTTCGACCGTTGGAATTTGCGCATCCGGTAGATGTCCACACCAGCGTCGCCCAGTTCCAGATCTTCGGTGGCGCGGATCACGATACGCTGCGCATCGACCTGGTCGATGATCCCTGCGCGTTTCGCCATGATCGCCGCACCCGAGTCACGGGCCACGATTTCCTCAATCCCGGTGCCGACCAGCGGGGCCTCTGCACGCAGCAGCGGAACCGCCTGACGCTGCATGTTCGAACCCATCAGTGCGCGGTTAGCGTCGTCGTTTTCCAAGAACGGGATCAGCGAGGCAGCAACCGACACCAACTGTTTCGGCGACACGTCGATCAAATCCACGTTCTCACGAGGTGCCAACGTGTAATCGCCGGATTGACGGGTCGAAACCAGATCGTTCACGAACTTGCCGTCGCCGTCCAATGTCGCGTTGGCCTGCGCCACCGTGTGACGCATTTCCTCGGTCGCGGACATGTAGTGAACCTCGTCGGTCACTTTGCTGTCCTTCACGACGCGGTACGGAGTTTCGATAAATCCGTATTTGTTCACGCGGGCAAAGGTCGCCAACGAGTTGATCAGACCAATGTTCGGACCTTCCGGCGTTTCAATCGGACACATCCGGCCATAGTGGGTCGGGTGAACGTCGCGCACCTCAAACCCTGCACGTTCGCGGGTCAGACCGCCCGGCCCAAGCGCGGACAAGCGGCGCTTATGGGTCACTTCGGACAGCGGGTTCGTTTGGTCCATGAACTGCGACAACTGCGAGGAGCCGAAGAATTCGCGCACAGCCGCAGCAGCCGGTTTCGCGTTGATCAGATCCTGCGGCATCACCGTGTCGATTTCGACCGAGGACATACGTTCCTTGATCGCGCGTTCCATGCGCAGCAGGCCGACGCGATACTGGTTTTCCATCAATTCCCCGACCGAGCGCACACGACGGTTGCCCAAGTGGTCGATGTCGTCGATGTCGCCCTTGCCGTCGCGCAGTTCGACCAGCGCCTTGATACATTTCACGATGTCATCGCGGTCCAGCGTGCGCTGGGTGTCAGCCTTTTCCAAAGCCAGACGCATGTTCATTTTCACGCGGCCAACAGCAGACAGGTCATAGCGCTCGGAATCAAAGAAAAGCGTGTCGAACAGGGCGCTTGCAGCCTCTTCGGTCGGCGGTTCACCCGGACGCATCACGCGATAGATGTCCATGAGCGCGGTTTCGCGGTTCATGTTTTTATCTGCCGCCATGGTGTTGCGGATGTACGGACCAACGTTCACGTTGTCGATGTCCAGAACCGGAATTTCGGTGATCCCGGCTTCCAGCAGGTCTTGCAGGCTGCCGCCGGTGATATCGCCGTCTTTGTCCAGATCCAGCGTCAGTTCATCGCCAGCTTCGACATAGATCGCGCCGGTTTCTTCGTTGATGATGTCCTTGGCGACATATTTACCAACGATATGTTTGAACGGCACCAAAAGTTCGGTGATCTTGCCTTCGTCGATGATCTGCTTGACCGCGCGCGGGGTCA
Source organism: Thalassovita litoralis (assembly GCF_900182725.1). GTDB lineage: Bacteria > Pseudomonadota > Alphaproteobacteria > Rhodobacterales > Rhodobacteraceae > Thalassobius > Thalassobius litoralis. The sequence continues at coordinate 24,299 of NZ_FXTO01000007.1, read as the reverse complement.
TTTTCTTGCCCGCTTCGCAGATGATCTCGCCAGTGTCGGCATCGACCAGATCATAGGTCGGACGGGTGCCGCGCACACGTTCCGGGAAGAATTTCGTCACCCAGCCGTCACCCTTGCGCAGGGTATACGTCACGGTCTGATAGTAAGCATCCATGATGCTTTCCTGCCCCAGACCCAGCGCATACAGCAGCGTCGTCACCGGCAGTTTGCGGCGACGGTCGATACGGGCGAATACGATATCCTTGGCGTCGAATTCAAAGTCCAGCCACGAGCCGCGATAGGGAATGATGCGGCAGGCAAAAAGCAGCTTACCCGAGCTGTGGGTCTTGCCCTTGTCATGGTCAAAGAACACACCGGGCGAGCGGTGCATCTGGCTGACGATCACGCGTTCGGTGCCGTTGACGATGAACGTGCCGTTCGGGGTCATCAGGGGCATATCGCCCATGAACACGTCTTGTTCCTTGATGTCCTTCACCGATTTGGCGCCGGTATCCTCGTCGACATCAAATACGATCAGACGCAGCGTGACCTTCAGCGGGGCGCTATAGGTCATGTCGCGCTGCATACATTCTTCGACGTCGTATTTCGGCTTTTCCAGCTCGTATTTCACGAATTCCAGAATGGCGGTTTCGTTGAAATCTTTGATCGGGAAAACCGATTGGAATACGCCCATGATGCCTTCGCCGTCGGTCGGCTGGGGCGCATCACCAGAGCGCAGGAAAAGATCATACGAGGACTTCTGAACCTCGATCAGGTTCGGCATCTCCAGCACTTCGCGGATCTTGCCGAAATATTTACGCAGACGTTTCTGGCCAAGGAAGCTCTGAGCCATGGTCGATGTCACCTTTCGTGTCTCACCTGAACGCGCATGCCGTCGGGCCCCGGCTGCACGCCCATCCGAAACAGGGATGTTCTGATCAATTCCCGGCCCTTGTCCCACCAAGGGCCTCCCGATCTTTGAACCTCTCCCAGGAAAGGGCTTTGCGAAAAAGCCCTTTCCAAGACAGGTTTAGCTGGACCCGGAAAAATCCGGGCCCAGCCTGAACAAACTTCCGGGTTGCCCCGGCGTTTATTACTTGAGCTCGACCTTAGCGCCAGCTGCTTCCAGCTTGCCTTTGATCTCTTCGGCTTCGTCTTTCGAAACCTGCTCTTTGACAGCTTTGCCGCCTGCTTCGACCAGCTCTTTGGCTTCTTTCAGGCCCAGGCCGGTGATGCCGCGAACTTCTTTGATCACGTTGATCTTCGAAGCGCCGGCGTCGACCAGGATCACGTCGAATTCGGTTTGCTCTTCAGCGGCTGCGGCACCGGCGTCTGCCGGGCCTGCCATGACGACAGCGCCACCGGCTGCGGGCTCGATGCCGTACTCGTCTTTCAGGATGGTTTTCAGTTCTTGTGCTTCCAGCAGCGTCAGGTTGACGATTTGCTCAGCAAGTGCTTTCAGATCAGCCATTTTACTGTTTCCGTTCGTTTAGATGTGTTGTTCCAACGCAAGGGTTTTTACCCTACGCAGATCATAAGGTTGCTTACGCAGCCGCCTTGTCCTCGATGGTGGACAAGATGGATGCGATATTCGAAGCAGGTGCGCCAATGGCGCCGGCGATGTTCGATGCGGGTGCGCCGATGCAGCCAACGATCGAGGCAATAAGTTCCTCGCGCGACGGCATTTTCGACACGGCTTCGACACCGGCCCGGTCCAGAGCGTTCTCGCCCATTGCACCGCCAAGGATTTCAAACTTTTTGTTATCCTTGGCGAAGTCCTCGGCCACCTTGGCTGCTGCCACGGGGTCCTCGGAATAGGTCAGAACGGTCATGCCCGTCAGCAGGTCACCAATGCTTGCGCAGGGTTTCCCTTCGAGGGCGATCTTGGCGAGCCTGTTCTTGGCGACACGTACGGCACCGCCCGCGGCACGCATGCGTGCGCGAAGGTCCTGCATCTCAGCAACCGTGAGACCTGCGTAATGGGCTACGACCACCACGCCAGAGCTTTCAAAGATCTGGCCGAGTTCCTCGACCACCTTCTCTTTTTGTGCTCTATCCACAGTTTCACTCCAAATTTGGGGGTTTCCCCCCGGCTCAGTTTTGGCGAGTTGCCCCACCGTTTCGGGTCCAATTTCAGGGTCCCGAGGCCAGATCACCCGAGGGTTACACACCCAACGGTCAATTCGTCTCGTTCCCCATCTCAGGAAGGATTTATTCAGGCATTTGCCTGAACCCTCCGTCTCGGACAGGACGGGGCGTTACCGCCCCGCCATCGACATCGGGTTGCCCCAACGAAGAATTCTTATTCGCCAGTTGCGCTGGCCAGATCAACGGATACGCCCGGCCCCATAGTCGAGGACAGCGATACCTTCTTCATGTAAGCGCCTTTGGCACCGGCGGGTTTCGCCTTGGCCACAGCACCCACGAAGGCACGGACGTTTTCAACCAGCTTGGCTTCGTCAAACGAGGCTTTGCCCACGCCCGCATGTACAACACCGGCTTTTTCCACTTTGAACTGAACTTCGCCACCTTTGGCTGCTTCCACGGCCGCTTTCACGTCCATGGTCACGGTGCCAACTTTGGGGTTCGGCATCAGGTTGCGCGGGCCCAGAATTTTACCCAGACGACCAACGATCGGCATCATGTCCGGGGTCGCAATGCAGCGATCGAATTCGATGGTGCCGCCCTGAATGGTTTCCATCAGGTCTTCTGCGCCAACGATGTCCGCGCCAGCGGCTTGGGCTTCGTCTGCTTTCGGGCCACGTGCGAACACTGCAACGCGCATGGTTTTACCAGTGCCGTTCGGCAGGCCAACCACGCCGCGCACCATCTGGTCCGCGTGACGAGGGTCAACACCCAGGTTCACGGCGATTTCGACGGTTTCGTCGAATTTCGCGTTTGCGTTGGCTTTGATCAGTGCAACAGCTTCTTCGACCGACAGGTTTTCCTTGCCAGCAAAGGCTTCACGGGCTGCTTTGGTGCGTTTTCCGACTTTTGCCATCTTACTTCACCTCGATGCCCATGGACTTGGCAGAGCCAAGGATGATCTGCATTGCGCCGTCAACGTCATTGGCGTTGAGGTCTTTCATCTTGGCTTCTGCGATTTCACGCACCTGCGCAACAGTCACGGTCGCGATGGTTTCACGGCCGGGCTTCTCTGCGCCTTTGGGGCGGTTACGCTTGCCAACCGGCTTCAGGCCAGCCGCTTTTTTCAGGTAGTAAGACGCGGGCGGCGTCTTGATGTCCATGGTAAAGGACTTGTCCTGATAGTAGCTGATCACGGTCGGGCACGGCGCACCGGCTTCCATTTCCTGCGTCTTGGCGTTGAACGCCTTGCAGAATTCCATGATGTTGATACCGCGCTGACCCAGCGCAGGGCCGACGGGCGGCGACGGGTTGGCTTTGCCTGCAGGGATCTGCAGCTTCAGCGTACCTACGAGTTTCTTGGCCATTTGGCCTCTCCTTCTATCCAACGCCCACGGAACGCGATCCTTGGGCACTTAGTTGTGTGGTCCGGTCCCGACGCGCGCGCCGCGATCCTCCCACAGTTCAGTCTCAGGCCAGTTTAGTAACCTGAGTGAATTCCAGTTCGACCGGGGTTTCCCGGCCAAAGATCGACACCGCTACCTTCAGGCGCTGGTTGTCGTCGTCGACTTCTTCGATCATGCCGTCGAAATCTTCGAACGGACCATCGTTAACCTTCACCTTCTCACCCACCTCAAAGTGGATCAGCGTGCGCGGCGCTTCTTCGCCTTCCTGCACACGGTTCAGAATCTGGTTCACCTCGGCGTCACGCATCGGCATCGGGCGGCCCTGCGGACCAAGGAACCCGGTAACACGATTGATCGAACTGATCAGGTGATATCCCCGGTCAGACATCTCCATACGCACCAGAACGTAGCCGGGCATAAAGCGGCGCTCGCTGGTGACTTTCTTGCCACGGCGCACTTCGATGACTTCTTCGGTAGGAACCAGAACTTCTTCGATCTGATCTTCCAGACCGTTTTCAATCACAGCCGTTCTGATTTGTTCGGCGATTTTCTTCTCGAAATTCGAGAGTACGCTCACCGAATACCACCGCTTCGCCATGTCGACTCAGTCCTTGCATCCTACGACCCGAAGGCCACATTCTTTCGTCTTTTTTAGGCCGCAGCCCGTCCCATACCGAAACAAAAATACGGCGTGCAACTCGAATCGCCACACGCCATTTTTCGGATGAGGCCTGTCACCTACCCCTAAGACTGAAATTAATCAACCCTTACAGGGAAAAATTCAGGGCGTCAGCCAAACAGCGACAGCACCCCGCGCAACCCACCACGGATTGCCATATCCACCAGCGCAAAGAACACTGCCGTCAGGCTGGCCATGATGAACACCATGACAGTGGTCAGCATCACCTCCCGGCGGGTCGGCCAGGACACCTTGCCCACTTCCGAGCGGACCTGCTGAACGAATTGAAGCGGATTGGTACGTGCCATATGCGTCGTCTTCTTCATCTAGGGAACGTGGCCCACATACGCGGACCGGCGCGGGATTTCAAGGGTTGCCACACGACAACCGCAAAGCGCCTGCCTGTTGGCCGTTTTCACAGCCAATGATAAGATCACAGATACAAGGAAATGGCAGGGGCAGCAGGGTTCGAACCCGCGACCTACGGTTTTGGAGACCGTCGCTCTACCAGCTGAGCTATACCCCTAAGGCCGTGCGCTGATTAGGACAGCCACGCGCCAAGATCAAGGGGCTTTTCGCGGACAAAGACATAAACTTGCGCCTTCCGTGTACGGCGGTGCGGTTTCGGTCCTATCCACCGCGCCCAATCCAGCGCAGACGCCACAATAACAGCAATTGCAGCAGCACCAGCGCCCCCATTGCCAGACACAGCCACAAAAAAGCATTGCGATCTTCCAGCCCCGGCAGACCGCCCACATTGACTCCGAACAGCCCGGTCAAAAAACCCAGCGGCAAAAAAATCGCGGAAAGAATCGACAGCACGAACATATTGCGGTTCAGGCGGTCCGATAACTGCCCTGATAATTCTTCACGTAGAATCATCGCCTGATCACGCAATTCATCCATATCTTCGACGACACGGATCATTTTCAACTGCTCTTCCTGAATTTCCCGATGGGTGGGCGGGTCCAGAAAATCCAGCCGCGCCAACCCGACTGCCGACAGCGCATCCCGCTGCGGCCCCAGAAACCGGCGGGCCGCGATGATTTTCAGCCGCATATCGACGACCTGTTTCCGCAACCCTTCAGAGCTGCCCGAGATCACCTGATGCTCCATCTCGACAGCACGGGTATCCAGATCCTTCTGAAAGTTCGCGATATTGAAGGTCAGATCCTCGACCAGCTTCACCAGAAACGCACCCGCATCTGCTGGTCCCTCGCCTGTGGTCATGGCCTCGTTCATGCGTTCGATTGCCATGACGCGCTTGCGCGAAATGGTCACAATCCGGTGCGCGTCAATCCACATGCGGACGGACACCATATCTTCGGGGTCTTCGCCTGCGTTGAAGTTCATGCCACGCAGGATCAGAATCATGCCATCCCCCAGCACCGTCATCCGGGGGCGGGTGTCGACATCCAGTAAGGCCTCAATCGCTTGTGGGTCCAGATAATCCAGATGCCGGGCAATCCATTCGTCCGCGCCGGATTGTTTGCCGTCCAGATGCACCCAAGCCGGGACATCATCGCGCAAGGCACTCAGCAGGCTACGCTCTGTCAGAACATTGCCCCTTTCCGGCCCGGACAACGCATGAGCAAAAAGAACAAAAGAAGGCGGCGGCATCAGTAAAATCCCGGAGACTATCAGTCCCCATAAGATACACCGCTACGCCACCGCATCAACCGGGCCTGACGCCCCAAAAGTAAAAGGGCCGCTGTTTCCAGCGGCCCTCTGTAGTCTTGGCGAGATCGTCGGATCAGGCCAGAATTTTCGACACAACGCCCGAACCAACGGTACGGCCACCTTCGCGGATAGCGAAGCGCAGGCCTTCTTCCATTGCGATCGGTGCGATCAGCTCGGCCGACAGTTTCAGGTTGTCGCCAGGCATCACCATTTCAGTGCCTTCCGGCAGGATGCAGGTCCCGGTCACGTCGGTGGTCCGGAAGTAGAACTGCGGACGGTAGTTCGCAAAGAACGGGGTGTGACGACCGCCTTCTTCCTTGGTCAGAATGTAGACCTCGGCTTCGAACTTGGTGTGCGGGTTAACCGAACCCGGCTTACACAGAACCTGACCACGCTCAACTTTCTCGCGGTCGATACCGCGCAGCAGCGCGCCGATGTTGTCGCCTGCTTCACCGCGATCCAGCAGTTTGCGGAACATTTCAACGCCGGTACAGGTCGTGGTCTGGGTGTCTTTGATCCCAACGATTTCGATCGAATCGCCAACGTTGATCACGCCACGTTCCACACGACCCGTCACAACAGTACCACGGCCCGAGATCGAGAACACGTCTTCGATCGGCATCAGGAACGGCTGGTCAACAGCACGTGCCGGGGTCGGGATGTACTCGTCAACAGCCGCCATCAGTTCGCGGATCTTGTTTTCGCCGATTTCAGGATCGCGGCCTTCCATTGCGGCCAGAGCCGAACCTGCAACGATCGGAATATCGTCGCCCGGGAAGTCGTAGGTCGACAGCAGCTCGCGGATTTCCATTTCCACCAGCTCCAGCAGCTCTTCGTCGTCAACCTGGTCAACTTTGTTCATGAACACGACCAGCGCAGGCACACCAACCTGACGCGCCAGCAGGATGTGTTCGCGGGTCTGCGGCATGGGGCCGTCAGCTGCGTTCACAACCAGAATGCCGCCGTCCATCTGCGCAGCACCGGTGATCATGTTTTTCACATAGTCAGCGTGGCCGGGGCAGTCGACGTGCGCGTAGTGGCGCGACTCGGTTTCGTACTCAACGTGCGCGGTCGAGATCGTGATCCCGCGTGCTTTTTCTTCCGGTGCGCCGTCGATCTGGTCGTAGGCTTTGAAGTCACCAAAATATTTGGTGATCGCTGCGGTCAGCGTGGTCTTGCCGTGGTCAACGTGACCAATCGTGCCGATGTTGACGTGCGGCTTATTACGCGCAAACTTTTCCTTTGCCATTCCTTTGGCGCCTCGTGCTTTGGGGGCCACCGTCGGCCCGGTTTGATCTATCGGGGGCCGATTTATTGGTTTGAGGAACGGAAATCAAGCCTTGCTTCACGCGCAACGCCACCAGAAAAGGCTACCGTTGCAGCACATCCATACGCTTCCGGCCTGTCAGCTTTCATCCGGGGCGGCTTCGACATCAGGCATCGGGGTCGCGTCGGGCTTGAACCAGCCCTCCTCGGTGTTCTTTTTGACCAGATAATCCTGAATCATTTTCGCGGCATTCCGCGACAGATTTAGCATCTGCTGCTCTTTGCTTTGGGTCAGGCCGGACCCCACCAGCGTATCCCCGGAAAAGGTTTCCAAAACCGTGATCTGTTCTGGTTTTTCGTTCAGCTTCTTACCCTTAGCGTCATCCCATACGGTCAGGTTGATGATCAGAACCGATTTTGGCGATGCGACGATGGGAATACCGGGCTGGGCCAGAACATACCCTTCGACGGACACGCCGAAATGGAACAGCTTGTCGCCCTCGTATCGGTCGAACCGTTCGGCAATCGCCCCATGCAAAGAGGCAATCCACTCTTCTTTGCTGGCTTCGCGTGAAACCGGGCCTTTGACCATTTTGGGGGCGACCACAACATTGTGACCCAACTGGAATGTCCCCAAATCCACCGGCGCCTTGTCCAAGTCGTTGGAATTCGTACAGGCAGTCAGCCCAAACAACAGGGCGAACAGGATCAGAATACGCGACATGGGCAAGCCTCCAACAGGTCCATCGGTTCAGGGGATAAAGTACTTGCCGCACATGCGCAATCGCCACGGGCGCAACCATCGTACAGCTTTGCCGCTTGGCCAGTGTCGCGCTATATCGCAGTAAAAGCTTCCTGATCGGACTTCGCCATGACCGCCCACAGCCTGCCTGTCCATGTCCCGTTAGTCACACAACCGCTGGGTCTGTGGGGAAGCCTGACAGCCGCGCGGCGCAATATCCTGTCTATCATCCCGGAAATCGCCACTCGGCAGCCTATGGTTTCAGGAAAAACCGGAAAACGCTGGCACATGGTCATGGACCCGGACGCCCTGAAACAAGTGCTGCTGGAAAAACTGGACGACTATCCAAAATCCGATGTCACCAAGAATCTGCTACGCCCCGCCATCGGAGAATCGCTGTTTGTCGCCGAAGGCGCACATTGGCGCTGGCAACGACGGGCCGCGGCCCCGGCCTTTTCGCACAGGAATGTCTCTAACCTTGCCCCGATCATGAGTAAGGCGGCAGAAAACGCCTGTCGCCGGATCACCAATGCCGGGCCACATGCCATCGACATACATGATGAAATGGTCCGCGCCACATTCGAAGTCATCAGTGATGTCACCTTTTCCGGCGATGATGGGTTTGACCGGGACGCCACCCACCGCGCCATCGACAACTACATAGACCAAACCGCCCGCATCAGCCTGCTGGATATGCTGGGGGCGCCTGATTGGGTGCCCCGCCCCGATCGCATTTTTGCCGGACGCGCCGTCAAACAGATGAAAGCCGTTGCCGACCGGGCCATCCAAACGCGCAAAACCCGCCCACAATCCGGTATTCCCGATCTGCTGGACCTGTTGCTTTCTGGTCAGGACCCTGAAACCAAACGCACCATGAACACGGCAGAATTGCGCGACAATCTGCTGACCTTCATTGTGGCCGGGCATGAAACCACGGCGCTGACATTGGCGTGGGCGCTGTATCTGTGTGCGTTCGACCAAACCATCCAGTCGCAAGCGCGGGCAGAGGCGCAGGCAGCCCTTGGCTCCTTATCCCCGGCAACGGCTGATGACCTGCCGGCCCTTCCCCTTATCCGCAGGATCGTAGACGAGTCACTTCGGCTATACCCACCAGCGGCGCTACTGTCCCGCACGGCCCAAAGGGCCGATACGCTGGGCGGGCGCGAAATACGCTCCGGCGATACGGTTATTCTTCCGATTTACGCCCTGCACCGGAACCATTTGCTTTGGGACAGTCCCGATACCTTTGCACCGGATCGTTTCATGGATCGCAAAACAATACGCCGCTTCAGCTATCTGCCTTTCGGCGATGGGCCGCGTATCTGCATCGGGGCCAGTTTCGCGCTGCAAGAGGCCGTGATTATCCTTGCCAGCTTGCTGGCCCGGTTCCGCTTCACCCCGGTTCCCTGTCGCACCCCCAGCCCTGTCATGATCCTGACACTACGCCCCAAAGGTGGGGTTTGGCTGCGGGCCGATCCCGTCTGATGGTATCAGGCAGCGCTGCGCCCCGTGGGGGACGTATCCCAAAGCAATTGGATCAAGATGAAAACCAAACCCAAAGGCGGTTCAGCATTCAGGCCAAAAAGTCAGCCGAAATACGTTGATCCCGCAACGGACGAACCACATCAATAGATCGCTGATATAGGGGATGTGCCTTGAACGCAGCCAAGGCGGCCTGATCGGCAAATTCAGCATAGACCACCAAATCCACCCGCGTGCCGGGAATCGGATCAGTTTGCAGATTGCGCCCCACCTCGAACCGCGTGGCCGCCGGAATACCCGCCAGCAACATCAAGCCATCGTGAATTGCCTCGATATCCTCGGGGCGTTTGGCCGAAAAGAAAACCACGTGCCGGATCATTTGCGGGCAGCTTTTTCCGCGATCCCCGAAACACCTTGCCGCCGCGCCAATTCCGCCATCACATCGGACAACGGAACGTCACGCGATTGCAGCATCACCAGCAGGTGAAACAACACATCTGCCGCCTCGGATGTCAGGCGGGCCTTATCGTCTTTGACGGCTTCGATAATGGCCTCGACCGCTTCTTCGCCGAATTTTTCAGCGCATTTTTCGGGGCCTTTGGCCAGCAGCTTCGCGGTCCAGCTGGTGTCCGGGTCTGCCTTGGCGCGTTGGGCGATCACTGCCGCCAGATCATCAAGTGTCATTCGATCCTCATGGGGATGCCCGCGGCGGCCATGTGTTCCTTGGCTTCGCGGATGGTGTAATCACCGAAATGGAAGATAGACGCGGCCAATACCGCGCTGGCCCCGCCTTTGGTGACGCCATCAACAAGGTGATCCAGATTACCCACCCCGCCCGATGCAATCACGGGAATGTCCACCGCGTCCGAAATCGCCTTGGTCAGCGGCAGATTGAATCCGGCGCGCGTGCCGTCACGATCCATTGACGTCAGCAGGATTTCCCCCGCGCCTTTTGCGGCAACCAGTTTGGCAAATTCCACAGCGTCGATGCCGGTGGATTTGCGCCCGCCATGAGTGAAAATTTCCCACTTTCCGGGGGCCACGGTTTTCGCGTCAATCGCTACAACAATGCACTGGCTGCCGAACTGATCGGCGGCTTCGGCGACAACATCGGGATTGGCCACAGCGGCAGAGTTGAAACTGACCTTATCCGCCCCGGCCAGCAACAGGTTGCGCACATCCTGCACCGTGCGCACGCCACCGCCCACAGTCAGCGGGACATAGCACTGTTCAGCAGTGCGCTGCACCACGTCAAACATGGTGCCACGGTTTTCGTGGGTGGCGTGAATATCCAGAAAACAGATTTCATCGGCCCCGGCGGCATCATAGGCCTTGGCCGATTCCACCGGGTCCCCGGCGTCCACCAGATCGACAAAGTTCACGCCCTTCACAACGCGCCCATCGGCCACGTCCAGACAGGGGATGATACGGGTTTTCAACATAGGCCAGTCCTTTGTGGCGGCAGGGGTTGGGGGCGTTGCCCCCGCCATTCTATGAATGGCTCCCCCAGAGTATTTGCGGCAAGATGAACCTTATCCCCGCAGAAGTTCAAGCGCCTCTTGCAGGTCAATCGCACCATCGTACAGCGCCCGGCCAGAAATGGCCCCGTTCAACGGCGCGCCACAGGATTTCAGCGCCCGCAGATCATCCAGCGACGATACCCCCCCCGAGGCGATCACGGGAATGGACACGGCATTCGCTAAAGCAGCGGTTTCGTCGACATTCGGCCCCTGCATCGCACCATCGCGGTTGATGTCGGTATAGATGATGGCCGCAACCCCCGCATCTTCGAACGAGCGCGCCAGATCGGTGGCATTCACATTGGTTTCTTCGGCCCAGCCTTTGGTGGCGACCATGCCGTTGCGGGCGTCGATCCCCACCGCCACATGCCCCGGAAAGGCGCGACAGGCTTCGCGGACCAGATCGGGGTTTTCTACCGCGACCGTCCCCAGAATAACCCGCTGCAAGCCCCGCGACAGCCAGCGTTCGATCGTGGCCATATCACGGATACCTCCGCCCAGTTGGGCCGGAACCTTGGTCTGTTGCAGAATTTCCTCGACCGGGCGGGCATTCACTGGCTCCCCGGCAAAAGCCCCGTTCAAGTCCACCAGATGCAGCCATTCACAGCCCGCGTTGACAAACTCCATCGCCTGCGCGGCGGGATTGTCGTTGAACACGGTCGCTTGCTCCATCTCGCCCTTGTACAGGCGCACGGCCTTGCCGTCTTTCAGGTCAATCGCGGGATAGAGGATCATGGGACGCATCCATTTCTTTTCAGGAACTCTTGCGCCGTTTTGCATGGGACGCGGGGAAATGCAACTTTTCGCCCGCTATTTGCATTTCCCCAATGTCAGGCTTGATCGGAATCGCCCCATCGGGTCAGGATCAAACGCATATTCGAGGAGGAATGAGCCATGAAAAAACTGGTACTGGCGGCCGCAGCTTCGGTTCTGATGGCGGGGGCGGCGTTTGCCGATCCGGTCTTGGGCATCTGGAAAACACAGGTTGACGATGGTGCCTATGCCTATGTCACCATATCCGAATGCGGGGCAAAAGTTTGCGGCGTCATTTCCCGCACCTTCAATGCGGACGGGGAATATAAATCCGGCAATATCGGCAAGAAACTGGTCTGGGATATGCAGCCCGAAGGCAATGGCGCCTATCGCAACGGCAAAATCTGGCAACCCTCCAAGGACAAAGTGTACAGTTCCAAAATGGACCTGTCCGGCAATACGCTGAAAGTGCGCGGCTGCATTGGCCCGATTTGCAAAAAACAGACGTGGAGCCGCGTAAATTAACGGCAGGTCAGCCCAACAGCCCGGTTTCACAGGTTTGTGTCACAGGGCTGTCGCGCCAGCCATGATATGCTTGCCCTATCTATTTCACGATAGGGCGAGTCGTCATGCGGCGCGTATTTTTGGTTCTGGTACTTTGCTTGTTTCAGGTCTCTCCCGGCTGGTCAGAGCCATTGCTGGGCCTGTGGCTGACCGCGCCCGACCGCAAAGGACAGGTGGCCCATATCCACGCCACCCCCTGCGGCGTGGCACTGTGCGGCACGATTCTGCGAACATTCGACCGACAGGGAAACCCCGTCACGACCCCTAATCTGGGCAAGCGCGTGTTCTGGGACATGCAACCCACAGCGCCGGGGCGTTACGAAGGGCGCGGATGGTTGCCGTTAAAAAACATGCAGTTTGACGGCCAAATGCACCTGCAAGGCAACAAACTGACAGTACGCGGCTGCATCGGCCCACTGTGCCAATCCCAGACATGGACACGAGTGCCGGGCTAAAACAGCCCGGAACGTGCCACATCGGGTTCTTTCTTGGTAAAAATATCCAATCCTGCTCCAGCCACCGGCACAACGTCAGCGCTAGGGGCCGTGTTACGGACGCCAGTTCAGGAAATTGGCGATCATATGCAGGCCGGTTTTCTGGCTTTTTTCAGGGTGGAATTGCATCCCCAGCATATTATCCCGGCCCACGATGGCCGTGATCTGCCCAGCATAATCCACATGCGCCAGCAGATGCGCCGGATCCGCCACACGAAAATGATAGCTGTGAACGAAATAGGCGTGATTGCCGGTTTCGATCCCATTGAACACCGGATGCGCGTGGTCGATCACCAAATCGTTCCACCCCATATGCGGCACCTTTAACGCCGGGTCGGCGGGGTCGATCTTGACCACCTCGCCGCCGATCCAGTCGAAACCGGGGGTTTCGCTATATTCCAGACCGCGCGTCGCCAGCATCTGCATTCCGATGCAAATCCCCAAAAACGGTTTGCCCTGCCGGATCACAACGTCTTCCATCGCCTCGAACACGCCGCGATGGTCGAACAGCGCCGCGCGACAGGCCGGGAATGCCCCGTCGCCCGGCAGCACGACACGATCCGCGTTTCGGATCACCTCGGGGTCCGAGGTCACGATAACCTGCCCAGCCCCGGTTTCCACGGCCATGCGCTGAAATGCCTTTTCAGCCGAATGCAGGTTGCCGCTTTCGTAATCGACAATAACGGTGGTCATGCGCTTACAACGCCCCTTTGGTGGACGGGATCGCATCGGCCTTGCGCGGGTCGGTTTCTACTGCCAGCCGCAAAGCGCGGGCAACCGCCTTGAACGCCGCTTCGGCAACGTGGTGGGCATTGAACCCATGCAGTTGATCCACATGCAACGTGATCCCGCCATGAGTGCTGAACGCCTGAAAAAATTCGCGGACCAGTTCGGTATCAAACGTCCCGATTTTCTGCGCGGCAAAGGTTACATTCCACACCAGATAGGGCCGCGCGGACAGGTCCAATGCGCAACGCACCTGTGCATCATCCATTGGCAGGTGACATTCGCCATAACGACGAATGCCTTTCTTATCCCCCAAGGCCTGCGCCAAAGCCTGCCCCAGCGCGATACCGGTGTCTTCGACGGTGTGGTGGTCATCAATGTGATAATCGCCCTTGGCCCGGATGGTGAAATCAATCAGCGAATGCCGCGCCAGTTGATCCAGCATGTGATCGAAGAACCCCACGCCGGTCTGGTTGTCATAGGCCCCGGTGCCGTCCAGGTTCACCGTCACCGAAATTTCGGTTTCTGCCGTTTTGCGGGTGATCGTGGCTGTGCGCATGATGCTCTCCAAATCTGTCCCGCGCCTTATAGGCCGCACCTGCGCCCTTGTCCAAGCCTATAGCGCCCCTTGCGCCCCTTGCATTGCTATGACAGCTTGGCCGCACCCAAGGGATACGAGGCACCACCATGACCACCTGCGTTTTCATTCAGATCCGCTGCAAACCCGGCACCACCTATCGCGTGGCCGAAGAAATCGTGCTGCGTGAAATCCATTCAGAACTGTATTCCACCAGTGGCGATTTCGATCTGATGATGAAGCTGTATATCCCCGGCGATCAGGATGTGGGCAAATACATCAACGATCATCTGCTGGATATTCCGGGCATCGAACGGTCGCTGACCACCCTGACGTTCAAGGCATTCTGACCGCCTGCTACACTGCACTGGTGGCACTGCTTGCCCCCTCAATGCCCCCAGCGCGCGTTGCATTTGTCCTATGGCCCGATTTAGGGAATAAGGCCCTTGGTCGGTCTATGTGTGGAAAACTGCGAAACTTGAGTATTTTGGGTAAGGTGAAGCCAGAGGACCGACTAAGAACAGGGTCAGATCAGTAATCCGCCCGCCCCCTCGTGGCGCAACAGCCAAACCTTGGTTTCCACTCCACCACGCCTGGAAAACCCGCCCAACCCGGTCGCCGCCAAAACGCGGTGGCACGGGATCAGAATCGGGATCGGGTTGCCCCCCCCCTGCTCAACCGCCTGTGCCGGCCCCCCAGATCGCGGGCCAGTTCGCCATAAGTGCGGCAATTGCGGCGCAGACCTGTTGCTGAAACGGGCTGGCATCGACGCGCAGAGGCAGATCGAACCCACGTCGGGTGCCTGCAAAATAATCCGCCAACTGTACGGCGGCAGCTTCCGAAAGCGGGCTGGTCCGGGTCTGCGACACAGGAGCGGCAGAACGGTCCCACTGACACCCAGTGATGGCACCGTCCTGTTCAGTCAGCGTGACCGGGCCGGTCGGGGTATCGAGGGTGAGTTTACGCATAACGGCAAGGTGCGGGGAACGCCCGTCCGGCGCAAGGCGGAAAATCAGGGACGGCGCGCCAGCAACAATACCGGCGCGTAATGCATAACAACTTAAAAAGGCCCGCGAATTTTCGCGGACCTTTGCTACATTGGTCGCCATTCCGGCGTTATTGAATAACTGCTGGGCCTCTGCCTCTGGCAGCGATGGCCGCCCTTTCAGCCGCTTCAATACGCGCCGCTTGGGCTCGAATAGCCGCAAGCTCGGCTGCGGAACGGGTACGGGCATTTCGCGCATCTATCGCCAATTGCCGTTCATTGAAAGAACGGAATTCTTCTTGGCTCACGCAGTTTTTGCCCGGTATCGAATACGTGCACGGAACATGTTCCCGAAGTGTCATGACACTACCGGACGATTTGGTGCGCGCCATTGCCATGGCTTGCCTGCGCATTTGATTATTATAGCTTTTCTCGCCGTAAACCGTGCGATCAAGATTATTCAACGCGACGTTCAGCGCTGGATTCTTGCTGTTCACAATCCGTGACGTTGGCGTATAGGTCCGAAGCGATTGCCCTAGGCCGGGGCGGGTCATGGGATTGTCATTTGAAACCGCCACAAGGGCGCTGGCAAACGCATCAAGGGTTGCTTTGCGGCGCTTGGCATCAACGGATTTCCAATATGCAATCCGCTCGTAATCACGAGAGGCCTTGCGCTGCAACAAGGCCACTGTTTTGTCCGGGTTCCGGAACTTCTCCATCTCGAGATTAAGAACCGCATCATTCGTAATCTCATATTTCAGATAGTGACGCATGACATTCAAATCTGTCGCAAGCTCTCTCTTGTCCTTTGCAGTTGTAAACTTACCGGACTGATACTGCTTCACCAGATCCTTGCCCAACACTTCAAAAAACGCGAGTTCGACATCGCGGTCAGCTTGCATGTTCGGATAGCGTGTTGTCCAGCACTCTGCGCGATCACCAATCGTACCGATCACGCCCGAATAATAGGCCTTGACCTGCTTGGCTGTGTTCAGAATCGGCCGTTCGCCAAGGGGGGCATCCGCTGTACCGCAGACCTGCCGCAACTGTTTACCGGTTGAGAACTGCAACCGTGCACTGGTCAAATCAACCTTCTGATCAAACGAAAAATTGCGAACAGATTCGAGATGCTGAACGATATGTCCGCTTGGCGCACGCCCCTTTTTCTTCATCGCATCATCCGAAAAGGAACCGAAGGTTGCATCTGACGACGACGCCGCAGTGGATAGTTGCGGCTTCTGCGCAAGCCCCGGCTGAGCCGCACCATCAACACAGGCCGAAAGCCCAAAACACGCACAAACTAAAGCTAGCCCTTTTAGGCTATTTTGAATTTTTGACATCACTGTGCCTGCCCATAAATACGCTAACGTATTTATTTTTATATACTAAAAACCCAATCAAACGATAGAGCGCCACCCAACAATGTCAAACACAAATACACATTTTACATGCTGGTTTCAGAGCTTCGACGAAATCACCCCGGTGGCGAAACCACCCATGCGCAGTTCCCCGAACAGACGTTGATATTCGATCTTGGGGCAGCGGTTCATAACCACATCCACACCCCGCGCCCGCGCTTTTTCAGCGGCTTCGGCATTTTCCACGCCGATCTGCATCCAGATCGTTTGCAGTTCCGGGAATGCCGACAATGCCTCGTCCACGATAGGGGGAACGTGATCGGACCGGCGGAAAATATCCACCATATCCACACCGCCTTCGATTTCGGACAGGGTGGCACGCACGGTTTGCCCATACAGGATTTCGCCTGCATGGCCGGGGTTCACCGGAATGACCTCGTACCCCTTGAGGCCCATATACCGGGCAACATAGTTCGAAGGCCGCACCGGATTCATCGACACCCCCACCACGGCCACGCGCCGGGTGCGCTTCAGAATCGTTTTCAGGAAATCGTCAGAATAATGTTCGCTCATGCCCTAGGGTTATCGCGCCCAGTCCGTGCTGCATAGGGTCAGAAACCCATCGGCGTAAAAAAACACCCCAGGGGCAGCCTGGGGTGCAAGTCACGGAACGAGGGACAGTGAATGGAGCCGCAGGGGTTCCGGCCCCGCAGTTCGCATTACATGTATGATCGCATGATCAGATATAAAGAGGGTGTCAAAAACCTGTGAACACCGCGTTAACGCGGTTGAGACGCATAAAGCGCCACCGCTGCCGCGTTGGACACGTTCAAAGACCCGAACCCCCCGGCAAAATCAATCCGCACCAATGCATCGCAGGTGTCGCGGGTCTTTTCGCGCAGGCCCGGCCCTTCGGCCCCCAGCACCAGCGCCACGGGGCGATCACGTTTGCCCTCTAGCGCGGTTTCGATGGTCTGATCCGCCTCGCCCGCCAGCCCCAGCACCAGATAGCCCATTTTTTGCAGGGCTTCGATGCCTTCGGCCAGATTGCGGATACGCAGATAAGGCTGCCGTTCCAGCGCCCCGCTAGCGGTTTTGGCCAAAGCGCCGGTTTCCGGGGCGGAATGGTGGCGGGTGCCAATCACCGCGCAGGCCCCGAACACCTCGGCCGAGCGCAGAATCGCCCCGACGTTATGCGGATCGGTCACGCGGTCCAGCACCACCACGCGGGGCGGCAGGTCGGGTTTGCCAATGCAAACATCCTCTAACCGGCCCCAATCCAGCGGTTTCACTTCTAACGCGGCGCCCTGATGCACCGAATTGGCATCAATCGGTACATTGAATTTGCGCGGGTCCACCAGTTCGGGTGTCATGCCGCTGGCCTCGATCGCATCGGCCAGCTTGTCATGCGCGTTTTTCGTCACCACCAGCCGCAGCTTTTCACGGCGGGGATTCTGCAACGCATCGCGCACCGCATGAAGGCCGAACATCCACACGGTTTCAGAGGCGGACGCCTTCTTTGCCTGCTCTTTTTCGACGACCCATTTGGGCTTTTTCATCGTGCTGATCCCCATGTTTGGCGTTGCGGGCTGTAATGCGCCGCGCAGCAGACAACTGCAAGGAATTTTCCTGTTGACGCCCCCCGCCGACACTTGTAATCACCCCCACACGTTCTGAGGCACGGCCGCAGACACGGGCGACGAGCTGCAAGGTGCGGCAGCGGACTGTAACTCCGCCGGGGAGACCCATGCCTGGTTCGATTCCAGGGTCGCCCACCATAGCCTTAATTTTTCGTTTAAAATCAAGGCTAAGGTGTCCCGCAGGCACACAAACCCACCCAAATTAAATCAATGACTTACGTATCGAGTGTCCCGCAGTTTTTGATTGCGATCTTGGCCATAGAGGGAGCTCTGGGTAAAATTGAATCCCCCCCTTTTTTAATCACCCCCCCCTATTCCGACCGATTTTTACGTGCATCCTTTGTAGGCTTAAATGCAAACAGCCCCCCCCCATTTTTTTGCGCATGCACACAATTAGCCTGAAGTTGACCGGCCTTTCATTTTGTCCAATTGGAGCGCATAAAAATATCTGCATATCCATCTTCAGCGCCCAGCTGCCTCCCCAACCAACGACCGTATGGTTCTAAGCGTGCGCCAAAGTTCCGACTGTCGAAGTTCGGGAATTGGGTGTTGCGCCGCCTTAAGGAAAGCAGAGCGCAGTAGAGCGCCCCGCGAGATACGCGCAGCCAGCCAATCCAGCGCCTCCAGAACGTCCGGGGTTGCTGGATCTTCCTCTTGGCAATTCCTTACAGCCTCCGCCAGCCTCAACAGGCACAGCGCCGTGCGCTCACCCGGCTCGACCGCCTCTGACCAGTCACCACCAAATGCTACGTTAGATAATTGCTGTTTTCGGTCCATGTTCCACCCCTTGCAGAATGAGAACATATATAGAACATTTGACGGTGAATTACCATTCGGCAGGTTTTGTGGATGACACTTCTACGAACGCTATACATCGACATGAACAGCTTTTTTGCATCGGTCGAACAGCACGAAAACCCGGCACTGCGCGGCAAGCCAGTGGCTATCACCGCTATCGATTCGACCAGCGGAGCCTGTGTGGCTGCCAGTTACGAGGCCAAGGCGCACGGCATCAAAACCGGCACGTCTGTCCGAGAGGCTCGGCAGCTCTGCCCTGGAATCACTTTCCTACCATCCCGCCATCGGCTGTATGTCCGCTACAACCTGCGCATTGCGGCAATTCTGGATGAGATGGCAGAACTGGAACGCATCAGATCTGTCGATGAATTTCAGCTGGTGCTGTCTGGGCCGCATCGCACTATTGATGGTGCATTCGATCTGGTGCGTCGCATGAAGCGTCGGGTTGCCACCGAGATCGGCCCGGCTATCCGCTTTTCGGCGGGCATGGGGCCAAATCACCTACTGGCAAAAATCGCAGGCAAGCTGGAAAAACCGGATGGCTGCCAGTGGCTGGCCCCGGAAAACATGCCCGACCGGCTGGCACATCTGGCACTGGATGATCTACCCGGCATATCGCGCGGCATCCTGCAAAAACTGCACCGCGCCGGGATCATGGACATACCTGCACTATACCGGCTTGATCCGCGCCACGCGCGCGCAATTTGGCGGTCAGTCGAGGGGGAGCGATTTGTGCGCGCTCTGCAGGGCATGGACATACCGCTGACCAGCACCTCACGCCATGGATACGGCAACAGCAAAGTTCTGGCCCCGGACAAGCGCCGCGTCCGCCCGGCCTATCTGGTGGGGCGCTGGCTACTGGCAAAAGCGACAGCACGAATGCGGCGGGATGGACGGGTTGCGACTGAACTGATGCTCAGCGTGCGCCGCGCGGACGGGGGGTGGAGCGATAGCATCAGGTGCCGTCCATCATCGGACACAGCTTATTTCCTGTCGCTGCACCGCGACTTGTGGGAGCGCCATATTGGCAAGCGCGGACCCGGGGCGATCCTGTCCGTCAGCATTCATCTGGGGCATGTCGCAGACCTTACACGCCGCACTGGGGATCTGCTATTACCGCTGGGGCCTGCCGAAAAGACTGCCGGTGAACGGGCCTCTGACGTGATTGACCTGATCAACCGACGGTATGGGGCCGACACCATCCGCCATGGGGTGCATCTGCCTCATCCGGGTTTTTTTGAGAGGGGGTGACAATGGGCGGATACCGGTCATTCGCGGCACCCGCAAACGCATCCTGTCTAAACTACGAAAGCGGCCTTCAGGATGGAAGCTCGACGGGCTAACATGCTGCACTTGGCACCAAGGTCAGCAATGCGCAGAAAGCGGATTTTGCAGAGTCCAGTCCGAGGCTTCAGAAAACCGGCGGCAAGGGACGGGACTACTTGTCTGTCTCAATCGGTGCTTCCGTTAAAATCTGTTCGTCGTACAGCTTTCTTTCCATGAGGCGCACAATACGCGGGTCCGCAATTGAATACTCATTGGACGGCTTTCCTCCCACCCCGCCTTCCGCTTCCCGCTTTCCGCTTAGACTTACCGCACCCGCGTCTTGCCATTTTAAGATACGATTTGTTGCGGCAGGAGCACTGATTTTGAAGGCAGCTTGCACTTCTTTGTTAATGAAGGTGGATTTGTTTAGCCTTAAAATCTGACTAAGAACTTCTTTATCGTATATCGACCAAATGACATCAGAAACGTATTTGTCCATGCCGTTCACGAAGTCTTCAGCCTCCAGAAAACGATGCTCTTGCTGTGAAGAATACTTGGAGTCGAATTCTCGCACGACTGTATCCAACAACCGAATTGTTTCTCGTGGTGACTTCACCGCCAGGTCTATGATCTCGCCAATCTTTTCATCACTGATGCTTTCATCAGCTGCTAATTCTGAAAAACGGGATAAGCGATTCGAGCTAAAAAATGATATACGAGTGTCAATCATTTTTCGGAGGAAGTCCGCCGTCCATGAAACCTCGCTGTGTGCCAGTTTGTCGAGCCGAACTGAAAGCGTACCATTGGCAAATAGGCCCTTAACTCTATCCCACAAAAAGAACTGCCATCCTAAACCTTCTACCTCCATTAACTGAACGTGCGACAGCAACGGAAAGATGAGACGCGCAGAGGCTTCGGGTGAATTCTGAGTCATAGGATGTTCATCAACCTTATCGACAAACACAGACACTCCCGAAAATCCAAATACTCTCGTTAATTCAACCAACTTCGCGAGCAAAGCAGTGCCTGAGATAATGGCGCCATTTTCATTGAACATGTCGGCAACTTGAGACCTTATACTCTCAGTATTGGCATGTTTCTCTGAAAGGCCAGAGGCAACCACGCTGACGAGTTCAGCAATCGAAGACCATTTTTTCTGAATCCAGTTTTTTGTTTGACTCTTCCAATTTTGCCTTAGAATCGCCATAGTTTGTGCCTGGCTAACCCTACGATTTGCCTCGGGGACCCGCAGGTAAAAGGCCTGTACCAAGACAACCACCAAATTAAGTTCTTCAGGCTCCAAGAGTTCTACTATGTCCTCAGCATCATCTTGATCGGAGATCCATAGCAAAATTGTTTCAATCACCCGAAAGGCGAGCTCTTTCAGCAGAACATCGGAAGAAATGTCATTGACAGAACCAACCTCCAGAACTCTGGAGAAATCGATGTAAGGAACCGCAAGTGGGACGGTCTTATTCGTAGCGTGCAATTTCCAGAGTTCTCGCTCGGTTGCAAGCCGCGTAGCCGACTTACCTCCGCCCCGAGCACCGAATAGTAAATGTGTGGATGGTGTCTGCGCGCGCTTTTTGGCGACTTCAAAGTAGGGAGGAACTACCGCATAATCGAGGATGTCCGGTTCATTCTCCGCGACGTATTGCTCAAATGGGCTTGAGTCAAATTTGAAGTTATTTTCGAATGTTGGCACTCGACCTCCCCCTCCGACCTAGGAGACTCAGAATTTCATCCCCCAAGTTCATGAACAAGCACGCGCAGCGCAATGTCAATGTCAGTTCGGGGCTGGCTGCCGTCATCGACTTCGATGTCAGTCCACCCAAAGCGCCAAAAATAATGCGCTGCACCGCCGCAAGGCAGCCTCGAGCCCTTTGCGGTCCGGAGGCGGCTAAGCAGGCCATTCGATCAGGGCCATGGTATGGAGACTTCGCTGCATTTCTTCGCGCTTCGCATCATCTTGATGGCGGAATGCCCAACCAATTTGGAGAATGTCCCCGATGATGCGTGCGGCTAGCTTAGCAATCTCAGGAACTCCTGACACCTCAATCGACCACCCCATCGGCTCGAAATGCACGAACTGGTTCCGAATATCCCTGTGAAAGCAGCGCAACCGATTCAGCTCCGTTTCGCTGATCACGACACCGGCGGTGTTGCTGCGATCCCCTGCCGAATGAGGTTCTCGCACTGCTGCAAGTAGGTCTGGAAGCCCCATTAAATGGGTCTTGGGCGGTTTCGCTTTCAGATTGGTACGCGAGTTCTCAAAATAAGCCAGCCACTCGCCGGCGTTAGGCTTGGTGACCGCACCCACCGGTGCCGCAGTCGTAGTGAGATGACATACGCAGGCGCCTTGCAGCGCCGAATGCAACGCCAGCACCACCCACTTCCATGCTAGGGGGTCGTCGCCCACAACCTGAGCGGCGCGAATAACATGGCGGATCGATCCCGCTACATCCTCCGCCTCATCCATCCGGATCCAATTCTCCACCATGGGTCCCTCGCCGTCATTCCGCTTGTAGAGAGCATAGACCAATCGAGGGTGATATGAACATATGGTCGCTTTCGGGCGGCGGGTTAGCGAGCCTTTATAGCCGACTTGGTGTCGAAAACGTGTCATCCGCCAAATGTCGGCTCCATCCCGCTCTGCAGACCTTTACCTTTCAAAAATGCTGCACGATGCACGAATGGCCGGTTCGGTGAAGCTGCGACGCAGCAATGATGGCTTTCGCGGGCGTCCGGTTTGGGCCGGGAACGACGGCGCAATGGTTCGGACCTGGCAAGTGCCACGTTGCACTGCCGCAGGTCGGCTTCGAGCCCTTTTTGACGGTTGCTGCGTCATGTGCAAACGGCGGCTATGCGCAGGAAAGTGCGCTTTGCAAAGTCGTGGCACGAACCGCCTCCTTGCCGTTCGTTGATCACGATTTTGATGTCAAAGAAGAGAAACCTTGAATGTCAGGCAGCGCATAGTATGCTGATGTCAGCTCGCGGCAGCCGAAACGGCTGGCTAGACCGGTCTCCTCGGGAGGACCGATAGGCTGTCGCGTGTGGATTATCTTAACAGTTGAAGTTCCAGATAGAGAACTGCCGCTCGTCTCGTGGGGTGTCTGTCGACAGGTCCGTAATCGGGCTTTTCGCCATCACGTATTCTCGCAGGTCAGACTTCACCGCTTTTACCGTTCTGTCTTCACGATGCGCAGCCATCGCACCTATGATCACGTCAGTCATTTGCAGAAGACCGACCTTCTTTGATGCAGTTGGGTGGATTTCTCTAAGGCAGTTCGGTTTTGCGCTGTACATCTTATATGCTCGCGCACAAATCCCGTTTCTGTAGTCGCCAATTTGATCAGAATCCGGCCCATGATCCGGGAACATGACTATGCGCCACTTGCTTCCATACCGCCTGCAAACTTCGTGCAGCATAAGCTGGTAGTACATCTTATTGACAGACAACTGCGGCGCGCCACGTCCTTTCTTGTGGTGATCGAATTCATTAAAATCGACGATAATCGCATGGAAATGCATATAGTGCAGGTCGATCGCCTCATAGAAAAGGTCGACCAAGGCCTCATAAGTCGCCTTCTTCCTGCCACCGCGATATTCACTCCACTTGAACTCGCTCTGCATACCGATTCCATCCTTCAACGACTGGACCTTGCCGTTTAGGAGGTCAACCATGTGAGCCTTGACAGCAATGCCGCCGACGACAGCATACTTGTTGTCACCCGCGTAGCTGCTGCAGTCGCAATAGTAGTGGAGTACGTCCAGCGCCATCTATATCTCGTTGTTGCCAAGGTTCGCTGCAATAAGATAACTATACCCGCAGTGGGTGTGAAGCTCGACTTGTGGAAGCGTAACCTGAGAACTGCGTTTATTCGAAAACGCGCAGTGAACGTCCTGTCTAAGCCCGACGTGCTAGACCGCGACGTCCGCGTTGGGCTGAGAGCGGCCATCGCTCAGGATTATACGAACGGCAACTTCGTCCCGCTCTGCCGACCTTCGGTAGGTGAAATTGTTGCGCATCGCTTCAAATGGCCGGAAATACGGGCGGCAGCGCAGCATCTGAGCTGGCGAAGGACGGCAGTCCAAGGGCCGGTCATGCAGAGCAACAACGGGCGCGCAACATGCTGCGCCCCCGTTTACCCGCTCTCACAGCAGTCCCGTCCGCACTTCCCTGTTGGAAATCAGCAACTCGCTAACCTGCTTTGCCCCCGCTTTGGCGATGGTATAGGTCAGGTTCACAGCCTCGATATGGAACCCGGAAAACAGTTCCCGCACTTCGGGCCTATCGTT
>NZ_FXTO01000006.1 GCF_900182725.1 Thalassovita litoralis | reverse complement strand
GGGAAAGAACGGTCGCAGCCGCGCCATCTGTTCGTCGGTCAGCCAAAATAGATTGCTCATGATACCCCCTGAAAGTTTGGGGATTTGAAGCATGCGACCAATGCGATCTCAAGCCGATTAATGGGTCCTGAGCCTAGATTGACGGGAATATTGCCATGTCTAATGTTACAAATACTCTGGCCTCCGATTTAGACGGTCTGTCTCTTGCGGAACTAAAAGCGCTGGAGAAGAAGATCGCCAAGGCGATTGCCAGCTACGAAGACCGCCAGCGCGCCACCGCTTTGGCCGCGCTAGAGATGAAAGCCAAGGAAATGGGGTTTTCTTTGGCGGAATTGACCGGGGTGGCTGGTGTCCGTCGGGCCAAGTCTAAATCTGCCGGCATTCCCAAATACGCCAACCCGGCAGACCCCGCGCAAACCTGGACCGGCAAAGGCCGACGCCCCGATTGGTTCGTGGCTGCCGTGGCATCTGGAAAATCACCCGAAGATCTGGAGATTTAAGACCAATACCCAATTGGTTTTCAGGATTGCCCCCTATCAAAGGCGCGCTGCCATCGCAGCCCGCCTTTTTTATATTCAGATTATCAACGCACCGGGTCAAACAGCGCGTCTTTTTGTCGGCAATCCCGCACCGCATCCCGCCCACACGGAACCGGACGCAAATCTTTGGACAAACACAGCCGCGCTTCCTGAATGCGGCCATCCCGGCAGGTAATCGTCAACATATCCGGTTCCCAGCCCGGATTGGCCTTTAGGAATGCTTCTTCGACGACACTGGCGGGCAATTTCACGGCCCGGTCCAATTTGCGGAAAATCTGGGGGCGATTGACTTGCTCATAAGCCTTCCGCGCCAATGCGAAATATTGGGGGGCCGTCAATCCCGAACAGGTGCCGTGCTTTTCCCATTGATACCAAGCCAATCCCGCACTGCCCATAATGTCTTCCATATCGTTGGTCATGCGGCGGGTCGGTTCCAATTCAGTGGTCCGGCAAAATGCAGGCCAACCCCGGTGATATTGCGGCCACAGCCCATGCAGCACCCAACCATAGTCATGCCGCGCGTCACATTGCGGTGATTTCCGCGCATCCCCTTCCAGCGCACACCAATTGGGCGACCAGCTAAGCGACAGAACATAATAATCGAACTGCCCGGCCTTCTCTCCATCCGCACGCAACGCGGCGGGGGCGGCAAAACACAGCGCTAAAACAAGGGTTTTCAGGGCAAATCGCATAAACTCTTTCCTTCTGTCTTTATCCGCACTATATAGGCGCCAAGTTCCCCGACAACGGTAACCCGCCCGAAAAGGGCAGCCTGTTTCAGGCAACGGGGAAGATTTGCGTCAAGGAGAGATGACATGGCCAAACCCATTATGGCGAAAGCAACCGCCGTTTGGCTGATCGACAACACCACGATCAGCTTCAAGCAGATCGCCGACTTTGTCGGCCTGCATGAACTGGAAATTCAGGGCATCGCCGATGGCGACGTGGCACCGGGGGTCAAAGGGTTCGATCCGGTCGCCAACAACCAGCTGGACGAAGGCGAAATCGCCAAAGCGGAAAAAAACCCACTGCATAAGCTGAAGCTGAAAATCAACCCCGCCGCCGCAGGCGAGGAAAAACGCCGTGGCCCGCGCTATACCCCGCTGTCCAAGCGTCAGGACCGCCCGAATTCGATCCTGTGGCTGGTCAAGTTCCACCCGGAACTCAGCGATGGCCAGATTGCGAAACTGGTTGGCACGACCAAGCCAACGATCCAGTCAATCCGCGAACGCACCCATTGGAACATCGCCAACATGCAGCCGATTGATCCGGTCGCCTTGGGGCTGTGTAAACAATCCGAACTGGATGCCGCCGTTCAAAAAGCCGCAGCCAAACGGGCTGCCGATGGCGAAGCGATGTCGGACGATGACCGCCGCAAGCTGCTGTCGACCGAACAAAGCTTGTCGATGGACGCGGAACCCAAAATCCCGACCGCTATCGAAGGGCTGGAAACGTTCAGCCTGAAAGACGACAGCGACGAGGACGAAAAAGAAGTGGATTTCTCGGACGCCGACAGCTTCTTCAATCTGCCCGGCAGCGACTCGGGCGACGAACAACCCTGATCGTCATAAAGAAGACAGACACAAAAGGCCCGGACCATCGCGTCCGGGCCTTTTGCGTTCCGCCTGCCACCCGTCCGGTGCAGTGAGTATTTTTGGCAAGATGAAACAGATGGAATGCGTTCAACAAGCAAGGCCGCATTTGCCCGATGCCGCCTTACTTGCGCCCTTAAAACCTCAGAAGAAGCCCAGCTTGTTCGGGTTATAGCTAACCAGCATGTTCTTGGTCTGCTGATAGTGATCCAGCATCATCTTATGGGTTTCGCGCCCGATGCCCGACTGTTTATACCCGCCAAAGGCCGCATGGGCCGGATAAGCGTGGTAGTTGTTCACCCAGACGCGGCCCGCTTCGATATTGCGACCAAAGCGATAGGCGCGGGTGCCGTCGCGGGTCCAGACACCGGCCCCAAGCCCGTACATCGTGTCATTGGCTATCGCCAAGGCTTCGGCTTCGTCCTTGAAAGTGGTCACAGACACCACGGGACCAAAGATTTCCTCTTGGAAAACCCGCATTTTGTTGTGGCCTTTCAGGATGGTCGGCTGGATATAGAACCCATTCGCCAGATCGCCGTTGAACCGCGCGGCATCGCCGCCGATCAGCACCTCGGCCCCTTCTTCGACACCGATCGTCAGATAGGACATGATCTTGTCCTGCTGTTCCTGACTGGCCTGTGCGCCCACCATCGTGTTGATATCTCGCGGGTCGCCCTGTTTGATCGCCTTCACCCGCTCGATACAGCGGGCGATGAATTCCTCGTAAATGTCTTCCTGAATCAGCGCGCGGCTGGGGCAGGTGCAGACCTCGCCCTGATTAAAGGCGAACAGCACGAAGCCTTCGACCGCCTTGTCCAGAAACGCATCGTCCTGCGCCATCACATCGCTGAAAAAGATATTGGGCGACTTGCCCCCCAGTTCCAACGTCACCGGGATCAGGTTCACCGTAGCGGCTTCCATGATCTTGCGCCCCGTCGCGGTGGACCCGGTAAAGGCGATCTTGGCAATGCGTGGGCTACGTGCCAGCGGTGCACCCACTTCGGCACCATAGCCGTTCACCACGTTCAGCACACCAGCGGGCAGAAGATCAGCAATCAGCTCCATCAGAACCATGATTGCAGCCGGGGTTTGTTCTGCCGGTTTCAGCACGATGCAATTGCCCGCTGCCAATGCCGGGGCCAGTTTCCACGCCGCCATCAGGATAGAAAAATTCCACGGGATGATCTGCCCCACCACACCCAGCGGTTCATGGAAATGATAGGCCACGGTATCGTGGTCGATTTCCGACATCGTGCCTTCTTGCGCGCGCAGGACACCCGCGAAATAGCGGAAATGATCCACCGACAGCGGAATATCCGCCGCAGTGGTTTCACGGATCGGCTTGCCGTTATCCCATGTTTCCGCCGTGGCGATCAGGTCCAGATTGGCCTCGATCCGGTCCGCGATTTTCAGCAGGACATTCGCCCGCTCGGCCGGGCTGGTTTTGCCCCAAACATCTTTGGCGGCATGGGCAGCATCCAGAGCCAGTTCAATATCCGCCTCGTCCGAGCGGGCCACTTCGCAAATCTTTGCGCCGGAAATCGGGGTGATGTTGTCAAAGTAGCGGCCATTCACCGGGGCCACGAATGCGCCACCGATGAAATTGTCATAGCGGGCTTTGAAGGGCGATACGTATTGCGCCGCTTCGGGGTTGGTCATCTCGTTCATTCTGGTTTCTCCTCCTCACAGGCCGGTCCACCCGGCGATGCAAGAAAGGTCAGCCGATTCCGCGATGAAAACAGCCCCACCGGATCAGACTGCGCCCACAATCTGTCTCAGGACTGAGACAGATGGGACAGATCAGTTCAGCCCCACACGCTTCATCCGGCGGTACAGCGTCGCCCGGCCAATTCCCAGTTCGCGCGCCGCAGCACTGGCATTTCCCCCGGACCGCGCCAAGGCCCGGCGCAGGGCGGCGCGTTCAGCCTGTTCCAACCCGCTGTCATCCTGCGCCATGCCCAGCAGATCGGCCGCGGGCAATGGATCGGACAGGTTTGCCGCCTCCAGCCCCAGCTTACGACGGGCCGCACGGGTGGCCCCGATCACCAGATCGTCGCCATCCACCGCCAGCAGCAATGCCTCGGACGGGCGGTCTTCGCCGACATCCACAAACCGCGCACCCGGAAATGCCGCGCGAAAATGCGCGGTTTCAATCTGCCGCGCGGTCTGCGCCACGGCCCCGGCAATCAACCGGGTAAATCCTTCGGTCTGATCCGCCCGGCACGATGACACGTCCAACGCGGCCACGATCTCGCCCTCGGCACCGTAAATCGGGGCGTCCATGCAGCTCATCGCGGTGTTGCGGCTGTGGAAATGATCGTCGCGGTGGATAATGACCTGCCGCTTTTCCGCCAGACAGGTGCCAATGCCATTGGTGCCTTCGGTTTGTTCGCTCCAGACAGCGCCAGGCCACAGCCCCCAGCTTTCAAATACGCCCCGATCCGCGTCCGAGCAGCGTTCTTCCAACACGACACCTTCGGCGTCGGTCAGCAGAACGCAGCACCCGGTTGCCCCGACCATACGAAACAACTGATCCAACTGCGGGGTCGCCAGCGCCAGAAACGCGCCCATCGCATCGCGGCGTTGCGCGATTTCGGGCATCGCAATCCGTTCCGGGGCGCGACTGTTGCGCGGGTCCAGCCCATACGTCACCGCCGAACGCCGCCACGACGCCGCCAATCGCGACGTTGCCGCAGCACGAGGCGAAAGCGCACCCTCTAATATCTTGTCAGCGTGATGAAGCCACATCTGCCGGACCCTCCCTTGCCTGCCAGCGGACCGCGCGTTCCGCATCAGCCTGTGCCGCCCGTCACACCCCGTCTAGATAGACCAACGTCGTACCGCCCGCGCAATCCGCTGCCCGAACCGATGCGCCGTTTCCAAATCGCCCTGCGACACCATCAGCGTTTTGTCCCGCACCGTGGTGGCCGCCAGCCCCAACCATGTGCCGCTGGCATTGATCCCTTCGGCATCGGCATTCACCGGCGCACCAATCTGATCTTGCCCGACCCAGATCATCCCATGCTGCATGGCGAAGATGTTCAACTGCATCAGCGACGACAGCTTATCGCCCCCCGGAAAGGTCGCCACGGTAAACCCCGCAGCCAGCTTATCCGCCCAAAGCTGTTCAGACCAAATATCGCTGGTGGCATCCATGAAGCTTTTATATTCGGCGGCAATACTGCCCATATACGTCGGCGCACCCAACAGGATTGCGTCCGCCGCTTCCATCGCCTGCCAATCCGTCTGGGACAGGTCCGTGACATCAATCAGACGCGCGGCGCACCCTTCCTGCCCCAATGCCACGGCAATCTTGTCCGCCAGCTTGCGCGTGTGTCCACGTCCTGAAAAATAGGTGATCGCTACATTGCCCATGCCACTGCCCTTTTGCGGTTTTCCCCAAAGATGACAGAGGCCGGGGCCGCATTCCAGCCCGGATTATCGCCCTTATCGCGCTACCGCCAAAATCATATCGCTGGCTTTTTCTGCAATCATGATCGTGGGCGAATTGGTGTTGCCGCTGGTAATTGTCGGCATGATCGACGCATCGACGACTCGCAGCCCACCAATTCCGCGCAGCCGCAATTCGGCATCCAGCGGCGCGGCATGATCCGGCCCCATCCGTACCGTTCCGACAGGGTGGAAAATCGTGGTCCCCACATCGCCCGCCGCCTTGGCCAGATCGGCATCGCTATCGCCGACGATACCGGGTTTCATTTCCTCGGGGGTGTATTTCGCCATCGCGGATTGCCCCATGATCCGCCGCGCCAGCCGGATCGAATCCGCAGCTACCTGCCGATCGCCATCCGTTGACAGATAGCGCGGGGCGATACGCGGTTTCGCCTTGGGGTCTGGCCCCGTGATTTCCACCACGCCACGGCTTTCGGGACGCAAATTACAGACCGAGGCCGTCATCGCCGGGAAATCATGCAACGGCTGGCCGAAGGCTTCTAGTGTCAGGGGTTGGACGTGAAATTCCAGATCAGGGGTCGCCAGATCGGGCCGCGACTTGGCAAACGCCCCCAGTTGCGATGGTGCCATCGACATCGGGCCGGATCGTTTCATCACATACTCCAGCCCGATCATCGCCTTGCCCCACAGGCTGTTCGCCATCGTGTTCAGCGTTTTGGCGCCCTGTAGCTTCCACGCGCAGCGCAATTGCAGATGGTCCTGCAAATTCGCACCGATACCGGCCATGTCGTGCTGTACGCTGATCCCGTGCTTTTGCAGCAAAGCACCCGGCCCAATCCCGGACAATTGCAAAATCTGCGGCGAGCCGATGGCCCCGGCGGACAGGATCACCTCGCCCGCCGCGCGAGCGGTTTTCACCTGCCCGTTCTGTTCGTACTCCACCCCCACACAGCGCCCGTTTTCCAACAGCACGCGCCGCGTATGGGCGTGGGTTTCGACCTTCAGCGCCTGCCCCTTGCTGGTGCGCAAAAACGCCTTGGCCGTATTCATCCGCCAACCGCCCCGTTGGTTGACCCGGAAATAACCGACCCCTTCGTTATTCCCGCGATTGAAATCCGTAACCTTGGGCAGCCCTTCTTGTGCGGCGGCTTCCATCCAATCGTCCAGCACATCCCAATGCAGACGTTGATTATCCACCCGCCATTCGCCGCCAACCCCATGCAAGTCCGAAGGACCATCGACGTAATCCTCGGATCTCATGAAATAGGGCAGCACATCGTCCCAGCCCCAGCCGGTATTGCCCATTTGACGCCAACCGTCATAATCTGCGGCTTGCCCGCGCAGATACAGCATCCCGTTGATGGACGAACACCCGCCCAGCACCTTGCCACGCGGATACAGCAATTCGCGCCCGTTCAGGCCCGGATCGGCCTCGGTTCGGAACATCCAGTCCGTGCGCGGGTTGTTGATGCAGTACAGATAGCCCATCGGAATGTGGACCCAGTGATAGCTGTCGCTGCCCCCGGCCTCTAGCAGCAACACCTTCTTGTTGGCATCTGCCAACCGCTTTGCCAGAACACAGCCCGCGCTGCCCGCGCCGACGATGATATAATCCCACTGCATTGCACCCCTCCCGATTGGCGACGTATGCCGTGCAGAAACGTAGCCTTAAATGTCTGACATTTGCAAGACCCGGCATTCCGGCGCTCAGACCGGCAGGGCAGTCGTCTTGAACACCGTGCGCAGCGCGAACGAAGATTGCATCTGCGCCACCCCCGGCAACCGCGTCAGATGTTGGCGGTGGATACG
The DNA here is from genome assembly GCF_900182725.1 of Thalassovita litoralis. GTDB lineage: Bacteria > Pseudomonadota > Alphaproteobacteria > Rhodobacterales > Rhodobacteraceae > Thalassobius > Thalassobius litoralis. Next base: position 160,561 of record NZ_FXTO01000006.1, on the reverse strand, counting down.
GGCGAAATCTTCGGTATTTTCGGCCACCACTTTCAGGATGTAGTCCGCCGTCCCTGCCATCAGGTGACATTCCAACACATCGGGAATGCGCGAAACCGCCTTCTCGAACGCTTCCAGAATTTCGTCTGCCTGCCCTTGCAGGGTGATTTCCACGAAAACCGTGGTCGGGACGTTCATTTTGCGTGCATCCAGCAGCGCCACATAATCGCGGATATACCCGTCAGATTCGAGCCGCTGCACCCGCCGGTGACAGGCCGAGGGCGAAAGGTTCACCTGTTCGCTCAGGTCTGCATTGGACATCCGCCCCTTGCGTTGCAACACCCGCAGAATCCGCCGATCCGTGTCATCCAGCGCCATTTACGCAAAATCCTTCGAAGTTTTTCCCATTCTTGCGCAGGTTATTCACAAAAATCCAAGAATTGCGACCCAATTTTCAAAGCACTTGCGCCCAGCCAGCGACATTCTGATTAAAAAAGCATCAGGGAGAATTCACCATGAAAATCGGTTGTCCAAAGGAAATCAAACCGCAAGAATTCCGCGTTGGCATGACGCCCATCGCCGCACACGAAGCCGTAGCACACGGCCATCAGGTGTTCATCGAAACCGGCGCGGGCGCTGGGGCGGGGTTTGACGATGCGACCTATGTCGCCGCCGGTGCCATCATCCTGCCCACCGCAGCAGAGGTATTCGCCACTGCCGACATGATCGTAAAGGTAAAGGAGCCACAGGCCGCAGAACGCAAAATACTGCGCGAAGGGCAGCTTTTGTTCACCTACCTGCACTTGGCCCCCGATCCCGAACAAACCCATGATCTGTTGGCATCCGGTGCGACCTGCATCGCCTATGAAACCGTGACAGACCGGAACGGCGGCCTGCCCTTGTTGGCCCCCATGTCCGAAGTCGCGGGCAAACTGGCCCCGCAGGTCGGCGCATGGACCCTGCAAAAAGCCAATGGCGGGCGCGGCGTGCTGTTGGGCGGCGTCCCCGGCGTTGGACCGGCCAAGGTGGTCGTGATCGGTGGCGGTGTCGTCGGCACCCATGCCGCCCGCGTGGCCGCCGGGATGGGCGCGGATGTGACCGTTTTGGATATGTCCCTGCCCCGCCTGCGCTATCTGGACGATGCGTTCCGCAATGAATTCAAAACCGGCTATGCCTCCAAAGGGAACACTGCCGAGCTGATTGCTCAGGCCGATATGGTTGTGGGCGCGGTACTGATCCCCGGCGCGGCGGCGCCCAAGCTGATCAGCCGTGCGCAACTATCCACCATGAAACCCGGCGCGGCGCTGGTGGATGTCGCCATTGATCAGGGCGGCTGCTTTGAAACGTCGCGTGCAACCACCCATGCCGACCCGATTTACGAGGTCGATGGCATCATGCACTACTGCGTTGCCAACATGCCCGGCGCGGTTGCCCGCACGTCCACCATTGCGCTTGGCAATGCCACCATGCCGTTCATGCTGGCGCTGGCAAACAAAGGCTGGAAACAGGCCTGCGCGGATGATCCCCACCTGCTGAACGGCCTGAACGTCCATGCCGGTCAACTGACCTATGCCGCCGTGGGCGCGGCCTTGGGTATTGATGTGGTGTCACCCCAAACGCTGATCCAATAACCATTCGGGGTGCGGCCAGCCCGCCCCCCGTTCCGTGGGCGCTGCCATTTTCCGATTGCAGGCGGCGTCCCGATCCCCCGCACTTCGGTGCATCCTCCCTAGGCCCGGTGCTATCCCCTTGGATGCGCCGGGTTCTTTTTTTGCGAAGCAACCGATTGATTTTCCCACCCTCAGCGCCTACTGAATGCAGGCCGAAAAATGACAGACCGGTTCGGTTATTCCGGTCCTTGCAACGCAAGAATTAGTCCCTTGGGAACCCACGGCACCCTGACCCCAATCCAGCGGGAGGGTGCCTGATCATGGCCCCTTTTCGCGTTCTTGTGAAAGAATATCCCAATGCAGGACAAAAAGATCGTGATCGTTGCGCAAATTTTCATCTCGGGCATGATGGCCTTTTTGATGACCGGATTTTTCGGTGCGCTGAATATGGGGCTAACACGGGATTGGCTAAGCCATTGGCCGCTGGCATTTCTGACTGGCTGGCCCGTGGCTTTTGCCCTGTCCCTAATCGTCAGCCCCATCGCCTTTGGCCTGTCATGGCGGGTCAACCGCCTGCTGGGCCAAACGGATTGATCCCAATGCCCCCTCTGATCCCGCCAGAGGGGGCATTTTCCTATCTTACCCTTTTTTCAGGGCGTCACGAATTTCCAGCAGTACATCCAACTCGCTTGGGCCTTTCGGGGCTTCGGGGGCCGGGGCTGCCTCTTCCTCTTTCATTGCCGCGTCTTTGGCCCGATTCACGGCCTTCACCAGCAGGAACACGACAAACGCAATGATCAGGAAATTGATCACCGCCATCAGGAAACTACCATAGGCAAAGATCGACGCCCCGGCCTCGCGTGCGGCATCCAGGCTGGCACCATCCGGCACATCACCGGACAGCACCGCATAATTGTTCGTGAAATCAATCCCGCCGGTAAAAAGCCCGATGATCGGGTTAATCAGGTCTTTGACGACCGATTGCACAATGGCCGTAAAGGCCGCCCCGACGATAATCCCCACCGCCATATCCATCACATTGCCCTTGGCAATGAATGTCTTAAATTCCTGAAGCATCTGTCCCTCTTCCTTTAATAGCGCTGTCAAACGCCTGTTGTTCGCGCTGCGTCACAGCCATTCTGCAATTTTCCACAAAACCAAGCCTGTTGTATCGGGAAAAATCCGCTAATTTCCCCCCAAGGTGGATATAAGGAGCAAGCATGACTTTCCCTCAGGATTTCCCGATCAATACGCGCTGGCCTGCCAAAGACCCTTCGGTGTTGCAGCTATATTCTTTTCCCACACCCAATGGGATCAAAGTGTCGATCATGCTGGAAGAAACCGGCCTGCCCTACGAAGCGCATACCGTGACGCTGGCCGATAAGGATGTGAAGTCACCCGAATTCCTGTCCCTGAACCCGAACAACAAAATCCCCGCAATCATTGATCCCAATGGGCCGGGGGGCAAACCCCTGCCGCTATGGGAATCCGGTGCGATCCTGATCTATCTGGCGGAAAAAACCGGCCAGTTCTTGCCCACTGATCCAGCCGAACGCTACAAGGTCATTCAATGGGTGATGTTCCAGATGGGCGGCGTCGGGCCGATGTTTGGGCAACTGGGCTTCTTCTATAAATTCGCAGGCAGCGCCGTCGAAGACCCGCTTCCGCGTGAACGCTACATCACCGAAGCCAAGCGGCTTCTGGGCGTAATCGAACGGCAACTGGACGGGCAGAACTGGCTGTGCGGCGACTATTCGATTGCTGACATCGCCTTGGGCGGTTGGCTGCGGGCGCTGGATTTCTATGGCGCGAAAGAGGTGGTTGGCTGGGATAACTTCCCCAACACTGTCGCCTATCTGGATCGCTTTCTGGCCCGCCCCGCCGTACAGCGTGGCCTGAATATCCCTCCGCGCGAAGGATAATTCCCCCCGCAACCGTCCCCCAAGGGGATAGTGCGGGATTTGGATATTTGAACCAAGAAAGAGCAGCAGGGGCGTAATCACCCAACCGGCGCCCCTGCCGTGAACGATGACCTTGGGCGGCTTAGCCCGGTAATTGCCCTGTCAGCACATAGCGCAGGATTTGCACCACCTGTTGCGGGTCTTCCGCCACAGCCAGCGCGGCAGCGTCCACCTCTTTCAGGGCGTGCTGATGATCCGGGCCATGCAGCACGATCAGGGATTTACCCAAGGCCGCTGCATAACCGGCATCAAACGCCGCGTTCCATTGTTTGTATTTGTCACCAAAGCGCACCACCACGACATCCGCTTGTTCGATCAGGCGGCGGGTGCGGATGGCATTCAGCTTTGCACCTTTGTGATCGTGCCAGAATTTATTTGGCTCTGCCCCAAGGATCGCAACCCCGCAATCGTCGCTGGCATCGTGATCCGTGACCGGGGCTGAAAACGCAACCTCCAGCCCGGTCGATCCTGCGATGATCTGGTCGCGCCAATCGGTGTGAATTTCCCCTGACAGGTAGACGTTCAGCAATTCCTGTTCCTTTCCGGCCATGAAAAAGGGGCGTATCTCGCCCCTTTTTGGTTTATACGATATCGCCCCAGACCTTAGCCGCGCAGCACGCCGCCCGTGGCTTTGCCAACCTTTTCAACGATCTTGGCGGCGACCGCCTCGATGTCTTTTTCGGTCAGGGTCTTTTCGGTCGGCTGCATCCGCACGGTGATGGCGATGGATTTCTTGCCTTCGCCCAAGCTGCCACCGATGAACTGGTCAAAGACGCGCACATCTTCGATCAGCGCCTTGTCCGATCCAGCCGCCGCGTTGACCAGTGTCAGCGCCTCGACCTGTGTATCGACGACAAAGGCAAAGTCCCGTTCGACCGCCTGCAAGTCGCTGATCGTCAGCGCCGGGCGGGTCGATCCCACCTTGCGCGGCTCTGGCACCTCTTCGGGCCACAGGGTAAAGGCCACAACCGGCCCTTTTACGTCCAGCGCGGTCAGCGCCTTGGGGTGTACCTCGCCAAAGGTGCCCAGCACCTTTTTCGGACCCAGACAGATTTGCCCGTGCCGCCCCGGATGCCACCAGCCAGCGCCGTTGCGCATGACCTGCACCTTGGCGGGTGCGCCGATGGCGGCCAGCAGCGCCTCGGCATCTGCCTTGGCGTCGAACAGGTCCACCGGACGGGCCGCGCCATGCACGTCTTTCGGGCCAGTCCGACCCACCAGAATGCCCGCGATTTGCAACCGCTGTTCGCCCGGTTCCCCGCCGCTGAACACCGGGCCAACCTCGAACAGGGCCATATCCATGAAACCGCGTGCCTGATTGCGGGTCGCCGCTTGCAGCAGACCGGCCAGCAGATCGGGGCGCATATGGCTCATTTCCGAAGAAATCGGGTTTTCCAGCATCGTCGCATCGGTGCCACCGCCGAAAACCGCCGCGCTGGCCTGATCAATGAACGAATAGGTCACGCATTCATTATAGCCCAAGGCCGCAGCCGTGCGCCGTGCGATCTGTTCGCGTTTCTGACGGGTGGACAGGATCGGCGCGGGAACACCGGCCTGCGCACGCGGCAGCGGTTTACCCTGCAACTTGGTCAAGGATGCGACACGCGCCACTTCTTCGACCAGATCAGCCTCGCCCATCACATCGGGGCGCCATGACGGGACATAGGCCATGTCGCCGTCCAGCCGGAATCCCAGACTGGTCAGGATACGGCGCTGTTCGTCCTCGGGGATGTCCATGCCCACAAGCGACTGAATGCGCTGCGCGTCCAGACGATAGGCGCGGCTGACATCCGGCACCTGACCGGCCACCGTCACATTCGACGGCTCGCCCCCGCACAGATCAAGGATCATCTGCGTGGCATCATCCAGCGCCTGCATGTTATAATCCGGGTCGATCCCGCGTTCGTTGCGATAGCGGGCATCGGTGTTGATCTTCAACGCGCGGCCCGTGGTGGCGATCTGGATACGGTCCCAAACCGCCGCTTCAAGGAACACGTTCACGGTGTCATCGGTACAGCCCGACACTTCGCCGCCCATAATCCCGCCGATGGATTCCACGCCAGCATCATCGGAAATCACCACCTGACCCGCGCCAAAGGTGTAATCCTTTTCATCCAGGCCCAGCATGGTTTCGCCGCCCTGCGTGCGGTGGACGCGCAGATCGCCCTTTACCTTATCCGCATCGAACACGTGCAGCGGGCGGTTGCGGTCATAGGTGAAGAAGTTGGTCACATCCACAAGGCAGGAAATCGGGCGCAAGCCGATGGCTTTCAGCCGCGCCTGCAACCACGCGGGGCTGGGGCCGTTTTTCACGCCCTTGATCAGACGGCCCGCGAACACCTCGCAGCCGTTTTCACGAGTGTCTTCGTCAATCGTGACAGTGATCGGGCAGGCGAAGCCGCCGTCAATCTGTGCGGTTTTGGCGGGTTTCATTACACCCAAACCACGCGCCGCCAGATCCAGCGCCACACCACGCACGCCCAAGGCATCGGGACGGTTCGGGGTGATGGCGATTTCAATCACCGGGTCCACCTTGGCCGGATCGTTTTCCGCCAGCCAATCGGTGAATTTCTGGCCGACCTGACCGCTGGGCAGTTCGATAATACCGTTATGTTCGTCCGACAGTTCCAGTTCACGTTCCGAGGCCATCATCCCGTGGCTTTCGACGCCGCGAATGTTGCCAACGCTCAGCGTGACATCAATACCGGGGACATAATCGCCGGGTTTACACAGAACCACGGTGATCCCCGCGCGGGCGTTCGGCGCGCCGCAAACGATCTGTTTGTCGCCTTCGTCGGTTTCCACGGTACACACGCGCAGACGATCCGCATCGGGGTGCTGTTCGGCATGTTTGACCTTGGCCAAGGTAAAGCTGGACAGCTTCGCGGCGGGGTCTTCGACCCCTTCCACTTCCAGACCCAGATCGGTCAGGGCGTCAAGGATGTCATCAAGGCTAGCCTGAGTATCCAGGTGCTCTTTCAGCCAGGAGAGGGTGAATTTCATTTAATATCCCCTTCATAAGAATTTGGGAAAAACGCGGATACCGCTTGATCGTTTCCACTATTTTCGAAACCCAAAAGGTCACTTCGAATAGCAGATATTGTATTCGCCCGCGCCCGTTCGGTCGCTTTCTTTGCCTGTTGGACACCCTCATCTTTCCAAGAGACAAGGCTTCCATTGACTTTTTTAAACCGCTTTTGCCTGTAGTCCTGCATACAGTCTAAATAGTGGCGAGCGGAGGCCGCTACTTCCGGAGATGCGAAACACAAGAAATCACTACCCAAGGCGTGCAGTTCATGCGTGTTTAGCTTAGCTTTCTCAAAATCGGTTTGAACAATTGCCGTAAAAACGGCGTTCATTCCGCCGAGAAACTTCCTGTAAGCCTCCCGCTTTTCTTTAAGCATGTCATTTGCATGGTCTATCCGCTTTTGCTCTGGATATACCCGTTTCGCGACATAGAGAGCCGTTACAGAGGCTATGATCGCAGCCAGAACTGTTAGCAAACCCTGCAACACGCGTGGATCCGAGAGTAGTGTGAGTTTTAGATCGCGGCACACGTTTTCACATGCCGTGATTGTCTCGTGAGTACTCACCGCGACAGCCCACCATGCAAGGTCGGCACGTCCAGCGAAGCAAAGCCATAGTGGCGCAGCCAGCGCAGGTCGGAATCGAAGAAGGCCCGCAAATCAGGGATGCCGTATTTCAGCATCGCCAGACGGTCGATCCCGATGCCAAAGGCAAAGCCCTGATATTCGTTCGGGTCAATCCCGCCCGCTTCCAGCACCTTGGGATGCACCATGCCGGACCCCAGTACCTCTAGCCAGTCATCGCCTTCGCCGACTTTGACAGACCCGTTTTCCCAACGGCACTGAATATCCACCTCGGCGGACGGTTCCGTGAACGGGAAATGCGAGGCGCGGAACCGGGTTTTCACATGGGTTCCGAAGAAGGCCGAGAAGAATTCCTCTAGCACCCATTTCAGGTTCGCCATCGAGATATTCTTGTCCAGCGCCAGCCCTTCGACCTGATGGAACATCGGGGTGTGGGTCTGGTCATAGTCACAGCGATACACGCCACCGGGGCAGATGATGCGGATCGGCGCGCCCTGTTTTTCCATCGACCGGATTTGAACCGGGCTGGTATGCGTGCGCAGCACATGCGGCGGGCGATCGTCGCCTTCCGCGCGGTGCATATAGAACGTGTCCATTTCCGCCCGCGCGGGGTGGTGGCCCGGAATATTCAGCGCGTCAAAGTTATACCAATCGGTTTCCACGCGCGGGCCTTCGGCCACGCTGAACCCCATATCGGCAAAAATCGCGGTCACTTCCTCGGTCACTTGGCTGACCGGGTGAATCGTGCCCTGACGCCGCTGACGACCCGGCAGGGTCACGTCCAGCCATTCGGTGCGCAGGCGTTCATCCAGCGCGACATCGGCCAGCGCAGTTTTCTTGGCCGACAGCGCCGAGTTAATCTCGTCCTTCAGCGCGTTCAGCTTCGGCCCCATGACCTGCCGTTCCTCGGGGGTCATTTTGCCCAGTTCACGCATTTTCAGCGCGACTTCGCCCTTTTTGCCGACGGCTTGCAGACGAATGTCTTCCAGCGCGTTTTCATCCCCGGCGCCAGCAATCGCGCCCAGATACTTGTCTCTCAGATCGTCCATCCGACCCTCCGTTTCCGTTGGAACCCTGCTACCCAGCGCAGGCCCAAAACGCAAGAAGCCGCGAGACCCCAAAAGGTCCGCGGCTTCAATACTGTGTCACCCAGATTGGGCTTACGCGAGCGCGGCCTTCGCCTTTTCGACGATGGCTTCAAACGCGGCAGGTTCGTGTACGGCCAGATCGGCCAGAACCTTACGGTCGACTTCGACGCCAGCCAGATTCAGGCCGTTGATGAAGCGCGAGTAGGTCAGCGATTCATCATGCGCACGCACAGCCGCGTTGATCCGCTGAATCCACAGCGCGCGGAAATTCCGCTTGCGGTTCTTACGGTCACGGGTTGCGTATTGGTTTGCCTTGTCAACAGCCTGACGCGCCACCTTGAAGGTGTTCTTGCGGCGGCCATAATAGCCTTTTGCGGCCTTGATGACTTTCTTGTGACGGGCGTGGGTCGTGGTTCCACCTTTGACGCGGGACATTGATCAATCTCCTCTTAGCGGTCGTAGGGCATGTAGCCCTTGACGATCTTGGCGTCGGGTGCGGACAGCGTGGTGGTGCCGCGAGCGTCGCGAATGAATTTCTTGTGGCGTTTGATCATGCCGTGGCGCTTGCCGGCCTGACCAGCGATGACTTTACCAGTGGCCGTCACCTTGAAGCGCTTTTTGGCGCTCGATTTGGTCTTCATCTTGGGCATTTCCGTCTCCTTGTCTTTTTCAACGGTGAACACACGACTCGGCATGCCTCTTAGGCCGGTCGCGCAGACAGGGGGTGCGTATACTGGCGCTTTCCCCCTGTGGCAAGAGCAATTCAGATGAATTTTCCCGCAACTTTCACGATCAGATCGGGAATTTCATCGAAACTATAGCCGCCAACCTTCTGGGAATGCGCCCACACCATCATGGCACCCCCCAGAATCGCCACCACGGATGCCACGCGAGGCACATGCCCGTCGCTCCATGCTGACACCATCGACGGAACCGAAAAGATAGCGATAAACAGCCCCATTACAAAAACCGTATCCGGGTCCATAACTCTTACTCCCACATTTAAACCAGCGCAGGTTACTCTGGGTCAGAGGCGTAAATCAAACGTTCCTCGCATGGGGCAACGCGCAGGATATTCGTGGTCCCCGGCACGTTGAACGGCACACCCGCCACCACAAGAATCTGATCCTCGGCGGTGGCGAACCCTTCGGAGCGGGCCGCGCGGGCGGCGCTGACGACAGCCTGCTTAAACCGCGTCACCTCCTCCGACATGACGCAATTGGTGCCCCAGCTTAGTGCCAACCGCCGCGCCGTGCGCCGCAGGCTGGTCATGGCAATGATCGGCACGCGGGGGCGTTCCCGCGCGGTCAACAGCGCCGTAGTGCCGGATTCGGTGTAGCAGCAAATCGCTTTGATGTCGGTCGTTTCCGCAATCTCGCGCGCGGCGGCCACGATCCCGTCCGCCACCGTGCTGCGCTTGGCATGGCGCGAGGCTTCGATGATCTCCGTATAGGTCGGATCGCTTTCCACCTCGGTCGCGACATTGCTCATCGTGGTTACGGCTTCGATGGGGTATTGGCCCGCGGCCGATTCCGCGCTCAGCATCACCGCATCCGCGCCTTCGTAGATCGCGGTTGCCACATCGGACACTTCGGCCCGCGTGGGCATGGGTGATTCGATCATGCTTTCCAACATTTGCGTGGCCACGATCACCGGCTTTGCCGCCGCCCGGCATTTACGCACCAGCCGTTTCTGGATTGGCGGGACATGGCTGACAGGCAATTCCACCCCCAAATCGCCCCGCGCCACCATAACGCCATCACTGACCGCCAGAATATCGTCAAAACATTTCACCGCCGACGGTTTTTCAATCTTCGACAGGATCGCCGCCCGGCCTTTGGCCAGCGCCCGCGCTTCCTGCACATCCTCGGGGCGCTGCACAAAGGACAGCGCCAGCCAATCCACCCCTAGGTCGCAGACAAATTCCAGATCGGCGCGATCCTTGTCCGACAGCGCGGCCAGCGGCAGCACCACATCAGGGACATTTACGCCCTTGCGGTTGGAAATCGTTCCACCCGTGACCACGGTGCAATTGGCGTAATCCGCGCCGCAATCCGTGACCTTCAGGCGGATTTTCCCGTCATTCACCAACAGCGATGCCCCCGGTTCCAATGCAGCGAAAATCTCGGGGTGGGGCAGACAAACCCGCTGGCCATCCCCGTCAGCTGTATCCAGATCCAGCCGGAATGCAGCGCCTTCCGCCAATTCCTCGGACCCGTTGGCGAAAACACCTACCCGCAGCTTCGGCCCCTGCAAATCGGCCAAAACACCGATGGGGCTGCCCAAATCCTGCTCAACCTGGCGGATCATCGCGTACCGTTCGCGAATTTCGTCATGGCTGCCGTGGCTCATGTTCAGGCGGAACACGTCTGCCCCGGCCTCGTGCAGCGCCCGGATCATATCATATGTATCCGAGGCTGGCCCCAACGTAGCCACGATTTTCACATTCCGATGCCGCTTCATCCTGTTTGTCCGTCCTGGTGGCGCATGGCGCGCGTTTTCTTCTGTTACCGCTAACTTATACCCGCTGTATCCGCAGGAACAATTCCATTCCCGGCAAATTTATCCTAAAGCGTCAGGGAAACGTGTGAAATCATTATGACCTACGAACCCTATGAAATTATCGGGGCTGATCGCCCCTCGCGCTGGCTGGTCACATGTGACCATGCCGCCAACACCGTACCGCCCTTTGTCAACAACGGGTCGCTGGGGCTGGCCTCTGGCGATATGAACCGCCACATCGCCTTTGATCCCGGCGCGGCGGGCGTATCCAAGGCACTGGCACAGGCGCTGGATGGCCCCGCGATCCTGTCCAACTTCTCGCGCCTTGTGATCGACCCGAACCGGGGCGAGGATGATCCGACCCTGCTGATGAAGCTGTATGACGGCACCATCATCCCCGCCAACCGCCACGCCGGTCCAGAAGAATTGGAAAAGCGGCTGAACGCCTGTTATCGCCCCTATCACACGGCGCTGACAAAACTGGCGGCACGGCGGGACGATACCGTGATCGTATCCATCCACAGCTTCACCCGGCAACTACAGGGCCGCGAACCGCGCCCGTGGCACATCGGCATCCTCTATGCCGCCGATACGCGACTGTCCAAACCGCTGATCCAGCGGTTGCACGCCGAACCGGACCTGTGCGTTGGGGAAAACGAGCCTTATGGGGGCCACCTGCCCGGTGACGCCATCGCCCGCCACGCAATCGCATGGCAGCGCCCGAATGTGCTGATCGAACTGCGAAATGATCTGATCGAAACCCCGCAGCAACAGGCCGATTGGGGCGCACGTCTGGCCCCCATCCTACAAGCCGCGCTGCAAGATTGCGGAGCCTGAGCAAGTGCCCCATGTCATCATCGACCACGCCGCCGGATTGGAAAACAGCCACGATTTCCCGGCTCTGTGCCGCGCACTATTCGATGCGCTGGCGGCCCACCCGGCCATTCCGCATCCCGAAAGCCTGAAAATCCGCACCCGTCCGCATGATTGCTTTGTCATCGGCACCGAACCCCAAAGCTTTGCCCACGCAGATTTGCGCCTGCTGCCGGGCCGCGACGATCAGACAAAGGCGGACCTGACCGCACTTGTGCTAAACGTCATGAATGACGCCCTGCCCGACGTCGGCAGCCTGACCGTGGAATGCAACGACATGCACGGTCCCAGCTATGCCAAACGCGTGCTGTAAGGAGACAGATATGGACGACCAAACCCGGATTGAAATCGAAGCCGCCGCCTTTCGTGCGCTGCGCGAACACCTGATGGAAAAACGCACCGATGTTCAGAATATCGACCTGATGAACATGGCGGGCTTCTGCCGCAACTGCCTGTCCCGCTGGTATCAGGAAGCCGCCAATGCCCGCGGCATCGACATGACCAAGGACGAGGCCCGCGAAATCTATTACGGGATGCCGTATGACGACTGGAAGGCCCAATTCCAGACCGAGGCGGACGCCGATAAACAGGCCGCATTCAAAAAGGCCTTCGCCGAAAATGTCGGGGAACCGAAATAACGGCACCGCCCTGATTGGTGCGTGACCTCACGCACCAAACCACCCGGCGCGCAGAAACATTCAGCAAATTCGCACATGCCCTGTGGGTGCGTGTCCCTATGTAAACCTCCGCATTTCGCTTATCTTCCGTGTCAGACAAACGTTCCTCATTTCACCCAGAGGCCCAAATGACACAGACGCTTCCGACCTACTTTATCTCGCATGGTGGCGGCCCGTGGCCGTGGATTCCGCAAATGGCACAGGCCTTGGACCCGCTGGCACAATCGCTGGCCGCAATGCCCGCCGAAATCGGCACCACGCCCAAGGCAATCCTGATGATTTCCGGCCACTGGGAAGGCCCGGACTATGCCGTAATGCACTCTGCCCAGCCGCCGATGGTCTATGACTATTCCGGTTTTCCGCCTGAAACCTATCAGATCAAATACCCTGCCCCCGGCGCGCCGCAAATCGCTGAGCAGGCGGCTGACCTGATCCGCGCCGCCGGTCTGCCAACCCGGCTGGATGACAAACAGGGCTTTGATCACGGCACCTTTGTGCCTGCCTATGTGATGTATCCGCAGGCCAATATTCCGCTGTTTCAGGTGTCCATGCGGTCACATTACGATCCGGCGGAACATTTTGAACTGGGCCGCGCCCTAGCCCCGCTACGCGATCAGGGCGTGCTGATTGTCGGTTCGGGCCTGTCCTATCACAATCTGGGCCTGTTCGGACCGGGGGCCAAGGTTCCGTCAGATGAATTTGACAAATGGCTGACCACCACGCTGGCCCTGCCCCCCGCGCAACGGACCGAAGAATTGATGGGGTGGGAACTGGCCCCCTATGCTCGCACCTGTCACGCCCGCGAAGATCACCTTGTCCCGCTTTTCGCGGCCCTTGGCGCAGCGGAAAACGACCAGATGACCCAGACCTACCACCAGAAAGACATTTTTGGCGGCGTCACCGCATCCAGCTTCCGGTTCGATACCGCCCCGGCGGCCTGACCCCAAATACAAAAGGGCGCCCGCACCACGCGGACGCCCCTTTTTTCAAATCTACAGCAGACGATCAGATACCGGCCTTGCGGCTTTCATCCAGATAGATTTCGCGCAGGCGCGTTGCCACAGGGCCAACCTTGCCTTCGCCTACTTTCACGCCGTCCACTTCGATCACCGGCATCACGAATGCCGACGCCGAGGTAAAGAACGCCTCCTCCGCGCCTTGGGCTTCTTCGATGGTAAAGGGCCGCTCTTCGACCTCCATCTGTGCCTCGCGGGCGAATTTCAGCACCGCCGCGCGGGTGATCCCATGCAGAATGTCATTCGACAGGTTGCGAGTGATGATCTTACCGCCCTTGACAATATAGGTGTTGTTGCTGGTGCCTTCGGTCACGAAACCATCCTCGACCAGCCACGCATCATCGCAGCCCGCTTTCTTGGCCATCATCTTGCCCATCGACGGGTACAGCAATTGCACCGTCTTGATGTCCCGACGACCCCAGCGAATATCCTCGATCGAGATCACCTTGATCCCCTGCTTGGCCACAGGGTTATCGGCCAGACCGGGTTTGTTCTGGGTGAACAGCACCAGCGTCGGGCGGGTGGTTTCCGGGTCGGGGAATACGAAATCCCGGTCCCCCGGCGATCCGCGCGTGATCTGAAGGTAAACCATACCTTCCTCGATCCCATTGTCGGCCACCAGCTTGCGGTGAATTTCCAGCAGGTCGTCAAACTCGGCAGGCTTCTGAATGCCCAGCTCGTTCAGCGACCGCTCCAGCCGTTTCAGATGCCCATCAAAGTCGATCAGCTTACCGTCCAGCACGCTGGTCACTTCGTACACGCCGTCCGCCATCAGGAAGCCACGGTCGAAAATCGAAACCTTTGCTTCGGTTTCAGGCAGGTATTCACCGTTGACGAAAACGGTCCGGGTCATGGGCTTTCTCCTTATCCCCACAGGGCCGAAACAGGGGGATGGACCCCGTCGGCATCGAATTGCAAAGCATTATCGCGGTCTTCGGCCAACAAAAGCGGCCCGTCAAGGTCTGTTACCATCACACCCTGCGCCACCAGCGTCGCCGGGGCCATCGCCAGCGACGACCCGACCATGCAGCCCACCATCACCTTGTAACCCTCGCGCAGCGCCTGTTCGCGTAGCGCCAATGCCTCGGTCAGGCCGCCGGTTTTGTCCAGCTTGATGTTGACCACATCGTACTTGCCCTTCAGATGCGGCAGGCTGGCCCGGTCGTGACAGCTTTCATCGGCACATACCGGCACAGGCCGGTCCATCCCGATCAGCGCCTCGTCCTCGGATGCGGGCAGCGGCTGTTCCACCAAGGCCACCCCCAAACGCACCAGATGCGGAGCCAGATCGGCATAGACATCCGCGCTCCAGCCTTCATTCGCGTCTACGATGATCTGTGATTTCGGCGCACCCGCGCGGACCGCTTCCAGTCGGGGCATATCGTCCGGCGTCCCCAGCTTGATCTTCAACAGCGGGCGGAACGCGTTCTTTTCCGCCTGCACCCGCATCGCTTCGGGCGTGTCCAGCGACAAGGTATAGGCCGTGATCTCTGGTCCCGGCACCGGCAGCCCGGCCAGTTCCCAGACCCGCTTGCCTGTTTGCTTGGCTTCCAGATCCCACAAGGCGCAATCCACAGCGTTCCGCGCCGCGCCTGCGGGCAGCAATTCCTGCAACATGCCGCGCGTCACCTCTGACGGCAGGCCCAGAATTTCCTGCGTGACCGAATCCAGTGTTTCGTCATAACGCGCATAAGGCACACATTCGCCCCAGCCCGTCACGCCATCCCGCGTGATCCGAACCGTCAGCACCTGCGCTTCGGTCCGGCTGCCCCGGCTGATGGTGAACACCTGCGCCAGACGGAAAATATCGCGCTCCACGGTAATCGTCATGACACCGCCCCCTGCTTCTTTCTGATTCCAAATACTCAAACGGCCGAACCGCGCCCCGCGCGATCCGGCCGCCATTTCATCAGATCGCTTCCAAAGCGTCCACCAGCTTGCCTGCGCCAAACCGGAACGGATCGGTCGCAGGCAGGCCCAAGTCAGCCTCGACGCTTGCCAGATAAGCCTTGGCCTCATCCTCGGCCATGTGCTGCGTGTTGATCGCATAGCCCACCACAACACAGGCCGGGTTCGCCACCTGTGCCAGTGTCAGCGCCATATCACGCACAGCCGTCAGGCTGGGCAGGCGATAGCCCGGCAAACCGCGCATGTGGTCGCGGGTCGGTTCGTGGCACACGATCAGCGCATCGGGTTGACCGCCATGCACCAGCGCCATCGTCACACCGGAATAGGACACATGGAACAGGCTGCCCTGACCTTCGATGATATCCCAGTGGTTCGGATCATTATCCGGGGTCAGATATTCGATGGACCCGGCCATGAAATCCGCGATCACGGCATCCAGCGGCACGCCATCGCCAGTGATCAGAATGCCGGTCTGGCCGGTGGCGCGGAAATCCGCATCCATACCGCGGGCGCGCATTTCTTTTTCCACGCACAGCGCGGTGTACATCTTGCCAACCGAACAATCGGTGCCAACGGCCAGACAGCGCTTGCCGGTGCGCTTCACACCATTGGCGATCGGGTATTTCACCGACGGAATACGCACGTCATGCAGGGTCCGCCCGCAGGCTTCGGCCACGGCCACCAGATCGGGTTCGTCGCGCAGCAGGTTGTGCAGGCCCGATGCCAGATCGAAGCCTTCTTCCAGTGCTGCCACCAGCACTTTTTTCCACGCCGGGCTGATAATGCCGCCCCGGTTGGCCACGCCGATCACCAGCGTTTTCGCGCCTGCGGCTTTGGCCTCTTCCAGCGTCATATCGGTCAGTTTCATGTCGGCCTTGCAGCCTTCCATGCGGAACTGGCCTACGGCAAATTCAGGGCGCCAGTCCTTGATGCCCTGCGCCACTTTGGCCGCCAGTTGGTCGGGCGCATCGCCCAGAAACAGAAGATACGGTGTCTCGATCATGTCACGCCCTCAGCTTTGTGTGTCAGGCATCAGTCTTCCGCAGATTCTCTGGAAAATGCTTGCAAAAGCGACGATTGCGCCGCGCTGCACGCACATTTCTTCGAACATTACCTGATTTTTGCGCAGTTTCTTCCGTTCATGTCATGAATGCTGCCTCATATCTGCCGCGCCGCAGCAGGTCTTGCCGCAACCGCAAAATTCACTTGCGAACATTCACGCAATTTAATAACCCTCACCCCCAGAAAATCGTAATTTCCTTACCCAAGAGGACCGATCATGAGCTTCCGCCTTCAGCCCACGCCGATTGCCCGCCCGAACCGCTGCCAATTGTTCGGACCGGGGTCGAACACCAAACTTTTCGCGAAAATGGCCGCCTCGGCTGCGGATGTGATCAATCTGGATCTGGAAGATTCGGTCGCCCCCACGGACAAGGACATGGCCCGCGCCAATATCATTCAGGCGATCAGCGAATATGACTGGGGCAACAAAACCCTGTCGGTGCGGATCAATTCTTTGGACACGCCCTATTGGTACAAGGACGTGGTGGACCTGCTGGAACAGGCGGGCGAACGTCTGGATCAGATCATGATCCCCAAGGTTGGCTGCGCCGAAGACGTCTATGCCGTTGATGCGCTGGTGACTGCCATCGAACGCGCCAAAGGCCGCACCAAGAAAATCAACTTCGAGGTGATCATCGAATCCGCCGCCGGTATCGCCCATGTCGAAGAAATCGCTGCCGCGTCGCCCCGTCTGGTGGCGATGTCGCTGGGCGCGGCTGACTTTGCCGCTTCGATGGGGATGCAGACCACCGGCATCGGCGGCACGCAGGAAAACTACTATATGCTGCGCGAAGGCGCGAAATACTGGTCCGATCCGTGGCACTGGGCGCAGGCCGCCATCGTCGCCGCCTGCCGCACGCACGGCGTTCTGCCCGTAGACGGCCCGTTCGGCGATTTCTCGGATGACGAAGGCTTCATCGCACAGGCCAAACGTTCGGCCACGCTGGGCATGGTCGGTAAATGGGCCATCCACCCCAAACAAATCGCGCTGGCCAATCAGGTATTCACCCCATCGGACGAAGCCGTGGCCGAGGCCCGCGAAATTCTGGCAGCGATGGAACAGGCCAAAGCCAACGGCGAAGGCGCAACCGTCTACAAGGGCCGTCTGGTCGACATCGCGTCAATCAAACAGGCCGAGGTGATCGTGGCCCAGTCCGAGCTGATCGCAAACAGCTAATCGACGCTATACGATTTGGATTGGCGGCCCTTCCGGGGCCGCTTTTCTTTTGCGTCATCTACGGCCTATCAGGCCCGATCATCCTTGGGCGATCCCATCACCACATAGGATGTAATCGACGCCACCTGTGGCAATGTCCCCAGCACGTCGGTGTGGAACCGTTTATATGCTGCCAGATCCTTTGCTTCGACCCGCAGCAGATATTCCACAGTTCCGGTGATGTTGTGGCATTCCCGCACTTCGGGGGCCAGGGCAATCGAACGCTCGAACCCCTCTTGCGCGGCCTTGGTGTGCAGGCTTAGGCCCACCGCGATATAGGCCACGAACCCCACGCCCATCGCCTGCGGGTTCAGAACCGCGCGATAGCCTTGGATCACGCCAGATCGTTCCAATTCCTGCACCCGCCGCAGGCAGGCCGAAGGCGACAACCCCACCCGATCCGCCAGTTCCAGATTGCTGATGCGGCCATCGCGCGACAGTTCTCGCAATATTCGCTGATTTATCTGGTCTATTTTCATCATTTATTGCTCAGTTTCTATATTCACGCATCAAATAGCAATTTAACTGCGCTATACCCACAATATTTTCAGCGCATGAATACTGATCTCCTCTCTGCTTTGGCGGCTTTCGCCTTTGTGACCTCGATCACTCCGGGGCCGAATAACCTGATGCTGATGACATCCGGCGCAAATTACGGCTTCCGCCGCACGATCCCGCATATGCTGGGCGTCGGAATCGGGTTTACCGTCATGGTGGTGATTGTCGGGCTGGGCCTGATGCAGGTGTTTGACGCGGTCCCCATCACCCATACGATCCTGAAATATGCCGGAATGGCCTATCTTCTGTGGCTGGCGTGGAAAATCGCCCATGCGGAAATGCCAGACACCACCGCCCCCAAGGGCAAACCGATGACATTCATTCAGGCCGCGCTGTTTCAGTGGGTGAACCCGAAAGCGTGGCAAATGGCGCTGACGGCCATCACACTTTACGCCCCGGATCGCAGCCTGCTGTCCATTGTTCTGGTCGGGGTGGTGTTCGGGATGGTCAACCTGCCGTCGGTCAGCACATGGACGGTGTTGGGGCAACAACTGCGCCGCATTCTGTCCTCGCGCCGCCGTCTGATCGTGTTCAACTACAGCATGGCGCTTCTTCTTGTGGCGACTCTGGTGCCGGTGATGTAGGCTTGGGGTATGCACCTGACCTGCCTGCATACCGCCCATGTTCATTGCGCCACCTTCGATGGCCTGCGGGATCGGATTGCGCCCGAGACACCACTGACCCACATTGTCCGCAAGGATTGGCTGGCCCGCGCCCAGACCGGCATTGACGATGCGCTTCGGGCAGAAATCACTGAAACCATTCAGGGGATTGATACCCCGGTGATTTGCACCTGCACCACGCTGGGCGAAATCGCCGAAGCTGCGGGGGCCATTCGCATTGACCGCCCGATGATGCACCGTGCGGCGGAAAATACCGGGGATATTTTGCTGGTGTTCTGTCTGGCATCCACCGAAGCGCCCAGCCACACCCTGTTGCAACAGGAATTGGACGCCGCCGACAGCCCCCATACCATTGCCCCGCTACTGCTGGATCGGTTGTGGCCCCTGTTTGAACAGGGCCGCCCCCATGCCTTTGCCCGTGGTATCGCAGCCGAAATTCGCACAGCCCTCAGCCAACGCCCCGGCATCCGCACGGTGGTGCTGGCACAAGCGTCAATGGCCGGGGCCGCCAGCCTGCTATCCGATCTGCCGATCCCGGTCCTGTCCTCGCCAGTTCTGGCGCTGAAAGAAGGGCTGGCGCGGCTGTAAATGCACCATTTACCGCCGTTATATTTACCCCGAAAATCTTGCCATGTTGCATCTGGACGCCGGGGAAGCCATATATCCAGCCAAATATCGTGGAGACCGATGGATGACCAACTACCTCGACTTTGAACGCCCGCTTGCGGAAATCGAAGGCAAAGCCGAAGAGCTGCGGGCTATGGCCCGGCAGAACGAGGAAATGGACATCGAGGCCGAAGCCGCCGCGCTGGACAAAAAAGCCGGTGAACTGCTGAAAGACCTGTACAAGAACCTGACCCCGTGGCGGAAATGTCAGGTGGCCCGCCATCCTGATCGCCCCCATTGCAAAGATTACATCGACGCGCTGTTCACCGAATACACGCCGCTGGCCGGGGACCGGAACTTTGCCGACGACCACGCCGTTATGGGCGGTCTGGCGCGGTTCAACGATCAGCCGGTGATGGTGATCGGTCAGGAAAAGGGCAATGACACCAAATCCCGGATCGAACGCAATTTCGGCATGGCCCGCCCCGAAGGCTATCGCAAGGCCATCCGCCTGATGGAAATGGCTGACAAATTCGGCCTGCCCGTGATCACGCTGGTGGACACCCCCGGCGCCTATCCGGGCAAAGGCGCGGAAGAACGCGGCCAATCCGAGGCTATCGCCCGCAGCACGGAAAAATGCCTGCAAATCGGTGTGCCGCTGGTCAGCATCATCATCGGCGAAGGCGGATCAGGCGGGGCAGTGGCCTTTGCCACGGCAAACCGCGTAGCGATGTTGGAACATTCGGTCTATTCGGTCATCACACCCGAAGGCTGCGCCTCGATCCTGTGGAAGGATTCCGAGAAGATGCGCGAGGCCGCCGAAGCCATGCGCCTGACCGCCAAGGATCTGAAAACCCTTGCCGTAATTGATCAGATCATCCCCGAACCGCTGGGCGGTGCCCACCGCGACCCGCAGGCCGCCATCACCGCTGTCGGCAAAACCATCGAAACGATGCTGGCTGATCTGACCGGAAAGTCGGGCAAGAAACTAATTGCCGACCGGCGCAAGAAATTCCTGGATATCGGCGACAAGGGGCTGGCGGCCTAAACCGCCTTACCCCTGCCCTTCGATCACGGCTTCGATCCCCAGCGACGCAATCAGTTCGTAATACCCCAGCAGGACCGCGACGAAGAATACGATCAGGATCAGTTCGTATTTGAAATGATGCGCATGAAAGAACGACCTGTCCCGGTGGTGCAGCACGTCCATCAATTCATCCCCGAACCGGATGGACAGGAACGTTCCCACCCCGGACAGGGCGATCACCCCCCAATAGGGCCAAGGAGAAATCAGGATCTGGTGCAACAGACGCGTCAGGATCGTGGTGTCATAATACTGCGGCACCATTGCCAGAACCGTCCCGTTCAACCCGATGGCAAGCGCCCAAACGGCCACCTCGGACAGCACCATGCGAATGCCAAACAGTACGCGCAGCGGGAAATCCAGCAGGAACCCGGCATCCGCAATCGGCGTACACAGCACGAAAAAGCTCCATGTCAGGCCCGCGGCCACGCCGCCCGTGGCGAAATCATACTTGAGCCCCAGATACAGGAAATACCCCACCAGCACCGCGCATAGCAGCGCAAATTTAATAGTCACCTGTGATTTCGGATGTTTGGCCTGATGCAACATACACCGGATCATGCGCGTTTTGACAGCACACGCAAGCCGGATCAGCCCGCCAGCATCTTCAGCCCCTGCGTCACATCGGACCGCACTGCCAAGCGCAATCCCGGTTCATCCCCCGCCTTCAACGCGGCGATGATCAGTCTGTGATACTGTGGCGGGTCTTTGCGGCGCAAACGCCCGTATAGCGCCCGCATCGTTGGCCCCATTTGCAGCCAAACGGTTTCTGTCATCGCCAGCATCGCCGGAGCCTGCGCCCGCAAATACAGGGTCCGGTGAAATTCCAGATTGGTGCGGATATATCCGACCGCATCCTGCTGCACGACCATTTCAGACACGGTGTTGTTGATCATCTGCAAACGATCAATCAGCGCCAAATGCGCACGCGGCAGCGCCCGGCTGGCCAGTTCCACTTCCAGCAGCGACCGCAACACCGCCAGTTCTTCGATCCGTTCATTCGACAATTCCGGCGTCGACACCCGCCCGGACGAAGACATCTGCAATGCCCCTTCGGCCACCAGCCTGTTCACCGCTTCGCGGGCCGGGGTCATCGACACGTCAAATTCCCGTCCGACACCGCGCAAGGTCAGCGATTGTCCCGGCGCAATTTCCCCGTGCATGATACGGCTGCGCAGCCCGCGATACACACGATCATGGGCAGACGGGGCCGGGTCTTGTCTGGGGTTTATCAGCATGGCTTGCTTGTGATCACAAACATGCGCCCCGTCAATCACCAAAGCGATAGCGATGCAAATGCTGCCCATTCTGTCGCAGCCAATTCCGTGGCCCATCATAGGGACCATGCAATTGCACCACCATATCCCAGAACGCCTGAGAATGGTTCATCTGCGCCAGATGCGCGACCTCGTGCGCGGCGACATAATTCAGCACCTCGGGCGGGGCCAGAATCAGCCGCCAAGAATACATCAACCCACCGCTGGACGAACACGACCCCCAACGCGAGCGCGTGTCACGCAGCGTAATTCCACGATACGACCGCCCCAACCGCCCCGCATACAGATCAGAGGCCGCCAGCAATCGTTCACGCGCCAATTCACGCAGGAACCCGGCCAGCCGCGCCGAAGCGCGGGCCGGATCTCCGGGAACGCCAAGCCGTTCGTTTTCCAACAGCACCCGCCTGCCAGACACTGTTCCGATCCGTCGCAATTGTCCTTCGACGGGAATATCTACGCCGGGCGCTATCTCCACTAAATCGGGTTGTTTTTCCAGATGTGACCGAATCCATTCGGCCTTTTCATGGGCAAAATCCAACGCTTCACGCTCTCGGACACCTTTGGGCAGGGTCAGTACAACACGCCCATCCAGCCCCGAAACACGCAGCGAAATCCGCCGCGCACGGGCAGAACGGCGCAAATGCACCGGAATAGGGGGGTTGCCGGGCAGGACATGATGCCCCATATCGCCTCCTGTCTGCGAATCCGCCAAAGACCCGTGAAAGCCTTTGACACACGTGGCCTGTTATGGCAGTTGGCGCGGATTGTCGTAAAGACCACAAGGATAAAGGGGATTACCCATGCCCAAGGAAGAATGGGGCACGAAGCGCGTATGCCCGACCACTGGCAAGCGGTTCTATGACCTGAACAAAAACCCGATCGTCAGCCCATATACAGGCGAAGTCGTGGAATTGAATATCGGCAAAAGCCGTATGATCGCGGCAGATGCCGAAGATGCCGCAACCAAGAAAATGCGCGCGTCCGATGCAGATTCCGATTCGGATGTGTTGGATGATGATGTCGATGTCGATCTGGACGACGATCTGCTGGATGATGACGACGATGATGATAACGTCTCGTTGGACGAACTGGCCGATGTCGCATCGGATGACGACGACTGATTAACGCCTGTTCCGGGCCAGTTTGGCCCGGTTCAAAAAACTTTCACCGGGGCGGAATTTTCCGCTTGATCCCGCCCCCGGCATCCCATAGACAGCGGCGCACGGACTGGAACGGTCCGATGGTTTGGGGCCTTAGCTCAGCTGGGAGAGCGCTTGCATGGCATGCAAGAGGTCAGGGGTTCGATCCCCCTAGGCTCCACCAAATCGCACTTTTGTGTTGAAAAATCCGCTAACACCTTGAATGGAAAGGTGATTTTAGCGGTTCGATAACCTCCATCACGGCTGTACCGCAGAGGCTCTGCGAAAGCCAATTTCAGCACAGTTCTCTTGAAGGCGAATCCGCCTTTTTCATAAAGAAACCAAGGGTTTCCCAGAAAAGTTAGGGCGTGTTCGATAAATTCCTCTAGGCGTCCCTTCGGAGGCACAATTTGCGCCGCATGTTCTGAAAGCCTGATCTTCTGACGCTCTAGCTTTTCGATGCGCGCTTCATACGCCTGAATGACAGACGGGCTCGACGCTTCGACGATCCGATCAAGGAGCGCCTCGGTCTGGCAGTCGATGTCCTTGATCTGGGACTCTAGCGTCTTTCTGGCGCTACGCGCCTCAGTAAGACGCATTTCCCAAACGTCGATGAACATGGCCCTGACCAGATCGAAGAGCTGCGTGGCAGGTTGCAGAGAGCGAAGAATCGCTTCTGCTCCGTTTTCGATATCGGCACGCGGGATAGATTTACGTTTTGATACGCAATCGCGAGTGTCACAGAGGTAGTAGGCGTAGGGCTTATTGCGTCCCTTCGACCAGCAGGACGTCATAGGCTCCCCGCAATCGTCACACAGCACAAATCCGCGCAGCGGGAAGTCCTTGTTGATATCTTTGCGCGCGGGAGCGTTGGCATTGCCTTTGAGGCGCTCTTGGATGCGCTCATGGGTGGCGAAGCTGATAAGGGGTTCATGATGCCCTTTGCGCAGGCTGACGCCCCAATTGGGAGCCCCGACATATCCCGCATAGGTCGGACGTTCGAGGATTTCTCTGACCTTCGTGATACGAACGCTGCCATCTTTGGATGACTTCGGAAAATCCGGTTTGGATTCGAAAAAGCGCATCACTTCGCTCTGGGATGCAAACCGCCCGTCTGCATAGCCTTGCAGTGCCTCGGCAATGATCGAAGCAACAGGCTCGTCACGGACGAGCAGTTTGCCATGCACGCGATCCTTCGCGTAGCGGTAGCCTACAGGCGCAGGGAAGACGTTATAGCCTTTCTCGACCCGCGCCGCCATTTTTTGGATCACCTGCCGCCTGTTTTGCTCGCGTTCCAGCTCGCCTTGGGCCGCGAAGATCGTTTCGACGAATTTGCCCTCGGGCGTATCGTCGAGCTTGAAGTTCAAGCATTCGATCCGAGCGCCGCGATGCTGGAATTCGCGCCGCAACTTGATGTGAAACTCGGTGTCCCGCGCGAAACGCTTGAGATCATCGAAGATGACCACGTAATCCTTGTCAGGCTGTGCATCGAGGTAACTGAGAAGCGCGACCATGCCAGGGCGCTTCATGAAGTCCCCGCCGCCCGACACATCGTCGGGGAACACGGCTTCGACCTCGTAGCCTTGCGCAGCCGCATATTGGCGGCAACGATGCTCCTGACCTTCGAGGCCGCTGCCTTCGGTCTTCTGCTTTGTGCTGGACACGCGGCAGTAGATGACCGCGCGCGTGTCCCCTTGTTCAATGTTTTTGTTCGTCATTCTACCTCCAGACCGCCCATCGGGCCGGAATTTCTATTGGTTCCAAGATTGAGCTGCTCCTTCGATCCTACCCGATCCAAGGCCGCTTTGGGGCTCTGAGTGCGGTTTTCGACCTCTTTTCCACTGAATTCTTCCAGCGGACGCACCTCAAATCCCAGATCGCTGATTGCGAGGATGATAGACAGAAGCCCCCGCAGGAAGTTTTCTTTCTGCTCTGGCGTCAGGTCTGAGGCATCAAGGTGCGCTTGATACTTTGCGACGTCTATTTCCACGATGCGCTGCGCCGAAGAGGCGAAATTCTCAGATAGGCTGGTGCCGTTGCCGTTTCTGATATCGTCTTTCATCGTCTTACCTTTCTGGGCAGCGCAAGCGATGCCCTATCTTTAAGTATACAAGGTTTAGCGGTATTCCTGCAAAAACCGTATAGATTTTGTGGTTATTGGTTTGGTCGGCTCGGCGAGCGCTTCATCGAGTTTCAGCTTGAAAAGCGTCGGCCTGGTCAGGTCGCCGAAGATGCTGGCAAGGCGGGTCAGTTTGCCGTCATGCTGGAGCATCACGTCATGGCCCGTCTTGTGGTTCGGCAGGATCAGAACGTCCTGAATTCCGTCTCGCGCGAACCGTTTGGGCAGACCATACGTCCCGCGCCGCAGCGTCAGGGTTTCTCGATCCACAGCGATCCTGACGTGTTCCCGATTGGTCAGGTACGTGTAGAGGTCGAACAGCCCCGAATGGCGAAACACGGTGACGCCTCCGAGGAAGGCGAGCGCCAGTCCCCAGCCGTGCAGGCTTTCCAGCGGCACGTCGAGCGTACCCTGTTCAATCACGTCGCCCAGGCGGGCGACCGCATTCGAGAGGCCCGCAACGACCGTGTTGCCAAACTCCAGAAAGATATTGGCGTTCGGATCGGGCGGGGTGTCGGGGCGATACTGCGCCACAAGGATCGCGGCAGCGCCGCCAAACCCGATGATCCGAAACACGGTTTTCAATTCATCGCCGCTCGACGGAAGCCGATGAGCGGCAGTCAGTTTTGCGCCAGCGCCATCGCGGACGAGGCGCGGCGTGCCGCTGATCTGGTCTTTCAGGGTTTCAAGAAGTTTCATCGTCAATCTCCTTTGGTCATGGATCAGTTGAAGAGTTGTCTTTGCAGCGCGGCCCAATTGACGGGCAGCATGGTGATGACGGGACAGGTCCAATTCGGGCCGAGATGGCTGCGCATCCCTTGAACGCCGATGTAGCGGCACTCATCGCAGCGCAGCCCGCCGCACCGATAGGTGACGAGCATGTGCGGCGTACCGAACATGACGACCACGGCGACTATCGAGGCGAGCGCCCAGCTTGCCCGCCGAGGGTGTTCGATGGACTCCTCTTAGGTATGCGCCCCGAAATACCTGAAAGGACAACAAAATCGGGGTTAAGACTGCCTGCAAGGTGTGTGATGTCCTACATATTCCAAAATAGGAATATGACATCACCACCTTGGCAAGGGGGCTCGCTGCGCGCCCCCGTTGCATCCCCCAGGCCGTGGCTCTTCCAGGGCATTGAACCCATTCCAGAGCCAGAAGATCGTATCGCCGATCAACCACTCGCAGGGCTTGGAGAAGTGCCTCTCCACCTGCACCGAACCATGCACGAACGTCTGCACTAGGTCGTGTAGGACAGGCATCCAGTGCCAGCCTTTTGGGTGCGGCGACGGCTGCTCCTGCGTCCGCAAGCAATGAATACTCTTTCTCCAATGAACCAAGAAAACCCAAGGCTCCACGGGATTTCGCATGACGATTTGGTGGCTTAACAACATTGCACGTGCGAATTTCGAGCGAGAGGAGCTGGCCAAACTGGCAGAGCAGTCAGATTGGATGAAGAGTCTATCTGTGACCCTTGGCGACGGAAACCTTGCCGCAGAATTTGACATCGAACACGGTGCCGCCGTTTATGAGCTTGTGTTGACATAGCGGCTGCACGACAGGACAAGGTGAAGTATCGGGGCAAGAAACCGAGCTATGACCGAGAGGCGCTGGGCGTAGTCGTGGACATGCTGGGCCAAGGAGCGGGGACATCGGAGATTGCGAAGGTCACTGGGCTGACGCGACAGACCGTGCTACGTATCAGGAAAGACCCAGTATCTGCACAGGCAGCATTGAGAAGATGGGGGCTGTAGAGGCTTGAATTCTCTACCGGATTTGTCCGCTCGGGCAACTAGCGCAGGCGTGAAATATCTAATCTAAGCCGTAAGTCTCTGCAGGGACTTGAATTATGCGAAGTGAGAGATACGCTGGCGCCTAATTAGAATGATGGAGATTGAAATGGCTGTACTTGAGGCGTTCTTGGTGAGCTTGGCTGCAAACGCGACCTATGGGCTAACTAACTACACTGTATCGAAAGTAATGGATGCAGTCAGGAAAGAGAAACCAGAATTGGAAGCCAAAGCCGAACAGGCCGTGGCATCGGGTAACGTTGGTGAGCTTCCAGACTTGGCGGCCGGAGCATTGGAGGTTGCCGCCGCAAGTGGAACTGTCGAAATCAGATCGGCGGCAATAGAAGCAGTTCGATCAGCAGTTTTCGATCACCAACATGGACACATTACCATAGGAGGCTCTCGAGTATACGCGCCAACGCTCCAGACGGGCGGATCGCATGGCGCGACAGGGCAAACCTCGATCACCGAGAACACATCGTTGAAGAGTGCCGGTACAGAGATCAAGATTGGTAAAGGAGCGTCAATTCGGATCACCGGAAATGCAAACATACGGCAAAACTAGTGCCCCACTAGTCGCCTCCGCGCCCGCCTAAATCATGGGCACCACAGAACCCAATGTTAGAGGGGCCCACAAACGCGCCCTACAGTGTTACAGTGTTACAGTGTTACAGTGACATGTACCAGACGCCAAGCTGGTAAAATATCAACCCATTGAAAACAATAGGATAAGCCGACAGCCACTCGATCCCCCTAGGCTCCACCAAATCATCCATGAAATCGGTTGTTTATGTGCCCAAGCAAGGCAGCGTTTTCCCTGTCGCATACCCTTTGTGCGCGGCGTATCGCGCCAAAAACACATCGACCGCACCATTGACCACCCGCTCTACCTGTTCCGGGGGAAACCGGGTTTCTATCCCAAAAACCGCGCGTGCAAAAATATCCGCCTTGCACAATTCCAAAAACTGATCCGCAGCTAGTTCCACATCGCTTACGGCAACCTCCCCACGCGCCGCCTCCTCGGCCAGATATTCGACCAAATGCCGCCGCGCCGTAAGTGGGCCTGATTCATAAAATTTTCGCCCCAGTTCAGGGAAACGATCAGCCTCGGCCACGCAGACCCGAAAAATCTGCTGTGAAAATTCTGACGTAAAAATCCCAATCATCTGCCGGGCCGCCATTGCCAGAACTTCCCGCACCGGCGCTGCGCGGTCGATAAGCATCAGCGTTTCCTGCGCCTGTCGGTTACACTCGCTACTGGCCACTTCCATGAACAACAGTCGCTTATCTGGGAAATAGCTGTACAAGGTGGCCTTGGACACGCCCGCCGCCCGCGCAATGGCATCCACGCTGGCCCCTTCAAAACCATCCCGCATGAACACGTCCCGCGCCCCGGCAAGAACCTGATCGAACTTGCGTCCCGTTCGATTGATGGGCTTTTGCGCCTGTTCCATGCCTGCGTCCCTACGTTCTGTTGAAAAACTATAAACTGTCCGGTTTAGTTCCTTCAAGGCGAAGCGCGGGCTTGTACCTCTCTCCGTATCCGAATAAATTAGAATCGTTCTAAAAAGGAATAGCCATGCGTTTCTTCACCCAACGCCGCCACTTCCGGGATCTGAACGAACAAGAGATCCTGGCCCTTGCCATCTCGTCCGAGGAGGACGACGCCCGCATCTATCGCAGCTATGCGCAAATGTTGCGGGTGGATTTCCCCGACACAGCGCAAATTTTCGACGATATGGCGTGCGAGGAGGACGACCACCGCAAACGCCTGATCGAATTGCACCGCCGCCGCTTTGGCGATGTGATCCCCCTGATCCGCCGTGAACATGTGGCAGGTTACTATGCCCGCCGCCCGGTCTGGCTGATCGAAAATCTGGGGTTGGAACGTATCCGCGCCGAAGCCGAAGCGATGGAGCGCGATGCCGAACATTTCTATCTTGCCGCCGCCCAACGATCACAGGACGCCGATACCCGCAAACTGCTGGGCGATCTGGCCGCCGCCGAGGCCGGGCACCAATATACCGCGGGCAAGCTGGAACAGGAGCATCTGGACGATGACGCCCGCGAAACCGAAACTCGCGCCGCCCATCGCCAATTTGTGCTGACATGGGTGCAGCCGGGTTTGGCCGGGTTGATGGATGGATCGGTTTCAACACTGGCCCCGATCTTTGCCGCCGCCTTCGCCACGCAAAACACATGGGAAACCTTCCTTGTGGGGCTGGCCGCCTCCATCGGGGCAGGGATTTCAATGGGCTTTACTGAAGCCGCGTCTGACGATGGCGAACTGTCAGGCCGGGGATCGCCGCTGAAACGCGGTATCGCATCCGGGGTGATGACCACGGTGGGCGGGTTGGGCCACGCCCTGCCCTATCTGATTCCGGATTTCTGGACTGCCACGATTACCGCCATCATTGTCGTCTTTTTCGAACTATGGGCAATCGCGTGGATTCAGAACAAATATATGGAAACCCCGTTCTTCCGCGCCGCATTGCAAGTAGTGTTGGGCGGCGCGCTTGTTCTGGCCGCCGGTGTTCTGATCGGATCGGGCTAAGGGGGCGTTGCCCCCTCTGGCCTTCGGCCACACCCCCAGAGTATTTTGAACCAGAAAGAAACAAGCCAGACGCGCCGGGTTCTTTCTTGGTTCAAATATCCAAATCCAGCCCCGCCTTTGCGTCGCAGTCAACGATCAGCCAATCAGCCCTGCCCGTTTAAACAGGGCCTTCATATCGGCTTCGGGGCGGGCGCCAATGTGGCTGATCACTTCGGCGGCGGCGACACATCCCATGCGGCCCGCAACGTCCAGCGGGGCACCAGTGGCGTAGCCATACAGGAACCCGGCGGCGAACTGATCGCCCGCCCCCGTGGCGTCCACCGGCACGATTTCCGTCACCGGCACCACGGCTTCTTCGTCGCCGCGCACCAGCACCACATCATGCCCGGACCGGGTGCAAACCACCATTCCGGCATCTGCTGCGGCCTGTTCCAGCGCATTGCTCAGGTCGGTCTGGTACAGCGATTCCCATTCGTGCTGGTTGCCGATCACATAATCCAGCTCTTTGACCAGACGACGGAAATCATCGCGGTGGCGATCCACACAGAATGGATCAGACAGCGCGATCCCGGCCCGGCCACCACCTGCGCGGCAGGCCCGCGCTGCTGCCTCGAACGCGGCTTTGCCCTGTGGTTTGTCGTACAGATACCCTTCGAGGAACAGCACTTCGGCCTGACCCGCCACATCTTCGGATACGTCCAGCGGCCCCAGTTCCGATGAAATCCCCAGATAGGTGTTCATCGACCGTTCCCCATCCGGTGTCACAAAGATCATCGAGCGCGAGGTCGGCAAATCCCCCTGCCGCATATCCACCGGCGGGTTGACGAAATCCGTGCCGCCATTGGCCATTTCTTCTGCATAGAAGCGACCCAGCGCATCAGCCCGCACCCGCCCGATAAAGGCCGTGGACAGACCCAGATTGCCCAGCCCCGCCAGCGTGTTGGCCACCGATCCGCCCGGAATGCGGGCGCGGTCATCCATTGCGTCATACAGCAATTCGCCCCGGTCCTTTTCGACCAGTTGCATGATGCCCTTTTCAATGCCCATCTTCGACAGGAACCCGTCGTCGCAGCGGCTGATCACGTCGACAATCGCATTCCCGATGCCGACAACCTGATATTTCGTCATGGTGTTTTATCCTCGAATTGGCACAGGTCGCGGATCAGGCAGGCGTTGCATTTGGGTTTGCGCGCCACGCAGGTATAGCGACCGTGCAGAATCATCCAATGGTGGGCATGTAGTTGAAAATCCACCGGGATGTTATCCTCGATGGCGCGTTCCACCGCGACCACATCCTTGCCCGGACACACGCCCGAGCGATTACCGAAGCGGAAAATATGCGTATCCACCGCCTGCGCCGGGTAGCGCCACCACATGTTCAGCACCACATTGGCGGTCTTGCGTCCCACCCCCGGCAGGCTTTCCAGTGCGGCGCGTGAACACGGCACTTCGCCGTCATAGTCATCAACCAGAATACGCGACAGCTTGATCACGTTCTTGGCCTTGTTGCGAAACAGCCCGATCGTTTTGATATGTTCGATCAGCCCATCTTCGCCCAGATCCAGCATCTTCTGCGGCGTGTCGGCGATTTTGAACAATTCCGCCGTTGCCTTGTTCACGCCCTTGTCCGTGGCCTGCGCCGACAGCGCGACCGCCACCACCAGCGTATAGGCGTTGACGTGATCCAACTCGCCCTTGGGTTCGGGCTCGGATTGTTGGAAGCGGGTAAAGATCTCTCGGATCGTGTGATAATCAAGCTGCTTTGCCATGCGAAATCTATGCCCCGACCTGCGTGCAGGCTCAAGCCATTCCCGCAAGTTCCGGGTCGATTGGCCGCGCTGATCTGCGCTAAGATACCCACAACGAAAGGAACCACCATGTCGGACACCGAAGCAGGTTATCATTACCACGTCATGCGGCGCGCACTGGACTTGATTGATGCCGAACCGGGCCTGTCGCTGCCCGATCTGGCACAACGCATGAACATGAGCCCCGCCCATTTCCAGCGGGTGTTTTCGCAATGGGTGGGGGTATCGCCCAAGCGGTATCAGCAATATCTGGCGCTGGACCACGCCAAAACCCTGCTACGCGAAAACATGACCACGCTACAGGTCAGTCACAGCGTTGGTTTGTCCGGCAATGGCCGCCTCCATGACCTGTTCCTGCGCTGGGAAGCGATGAGCCCCGGCGATTACGCCCGCGAAGGCGAAGGCATCACCGTTTATTGGGGGTGGTTCGACAGCCCCTTTGATCTGGCACTGGTAATGGGAACGGACAAAGGCATTTGCGGGCTGGCCTTTGCCGCCGAAACCGGAACCGAAGCCGCGATGCAGGACATGCTATCGCGTTGGCCGAAGGCGCAATTTGTCGAAGACCCGATGGCGCTGAAACCGCTGGTCGACAGTGCCTTTGCCCAAAAGGGTGAAACCCGGCTGCATATGATCGGCGCTCCTTTTCAGATCAAGGTATGGGAGGCGCTGCTGCAAATCCCATCGGGTCATGTGACCACATATTCGGAAATCGCCCACAGCATCGGCAACCCCAAGGCCGTGCGCGCCGTTGGCACCGCCGTGGGCCGCAACCCGGTCAGTTGGCTGATCCCCTGCCACCGCGCATTGCGTAAATCGGGGGCTTTGGGGGGCTATCATTGGGGGCTGCCCGTCAAACGGGCGCTTCTGGCCTATGAAGCCGCCCGCGCCGAGGCCGAACCGTACGCCAAGGCCAGCTAAGCCCCATATGCGCGAAAACTTGCGCAAGTTTACATAAACGTGTTTTGGGCGGGCCATAATCCCCCCATATACTGATGGGACTCCGACGTAGCGGATCCATTTGATGAGGCACGACAATTATGACCCTTGCGAAAACGGCTATCATGGCTCTGGGCGGCACCGCTCTTTTGTTGACCACGGCCTGCACCAGCCCTGAATATGCTGGCACGGACCCGAACCGCAAAGCCAAAGAAGGCGCATTGATCGGCGGTTTCCTTGGCGCGATTTCAGGCGCGATGGTGTCTGACAACAACAAGAAAGGGGCCATCGTTGGGGCGGCTATTGGCGCAGGCGTTGGGGCGGCCATCGGCAACAATCTGGACAAGCAAGAAGCAGAGCTGCGTCAGCAACTGGACGGCAATGTCGGCATCACCAACACAGGCGACCGCCTGATCGTCACCATGCCGCAGGACATCCTGTTCGCAACCGACAGCACCTATGTGCAGGGCGGATTGCGCGATGATCTGCAAACTGTTGCCAGCAGTCTGAACCGTTATCCTGACACCCGCGTTCAGGTGGTTGGCCATACCGATAACACCGGATCGGCCCAGTATAATCTGGATCTGAGCCAGCGCCGCGCCGCAGCCGTGGCGAATATTCTGATCGGCGGCGGTGTGAATTCGGGCCGCGTACAGATCATTGGCCGGGGCGAGGATATGCCCATCGCCACCAACCTGTCCGCCGAAGGCCGCGCCCAGAACCGGCGCGTTGAAATCGTGATTTTGCCAAACTAAGCCTTGGGCAGATCATACCCCCTGAACGCCCCGTGCCACACAGCCGGGGCGTTTTGCTTTGTCCCGCGCCAACGATCTGTCAGACCTGATTGGACACCTCGATCAGGTTGCCATCCGGGTCACGAATATACAGCGACAAAATCGGCCCCATCGCACCAGTGCGCCGAACCGGGCCTTCGATTACCGCAACATCGTGATCGGCGAACCGCGCCAGCCATGCCTCTAACGGGGCGTCGGTCAGAAAACACAAATCGGCAGACCCCGGCGTTGCCAAACGCGCCTTGGGTTCAAATTCCTGACCGGACTGATGCAGGTTGATCTTTTGATGCCCGAATTTCAGCGCCCAGCGTTGGGTGCCGTCGGCAGCATTGAACCGATCAATTTCCATCCCCAGAACAGTTTCATAAAACCGTGCCGAGGCCGCAATATCCCCCACCGTCAACACCAGATGATCCAGCGATTTCAGCTTTGCCGTCATTTTCCCGATTGCCCCTTTTGCCATTCGTTTCTAACGTCGCGCCATGCAGAATGACGCCCCAAAACAAACCCGTCAAACCGATGTGATGGACCCCGCCCGCGCGGCTGCGCTTCAGGCTTCGCTGGGGATGCCCGTCACCATCACCGAAGGCACCCCGCTGCCGCCGTTTTTCCACCAGATTTATTTCTGGACCCCGGAACCGCCCGCCCATCTGGGCCGCGATGGCCATCCGAAAACCGGGCTGGGCATTATCCCCGATCTGGGACTGCCCCGCCGCATGTGGGCGGGTGGGCGGCTACAGTTTCACGGCCCGCTTCACGCCGGAAAACCGGCGGAAAAAATCACCACACTGGAAAAAATCGACCGGAAAGAGGGACGATCAGGCCCGCTGGGCTTTGTCGTGCTGCGCCATGATATTGTGCAGGATGGCATAACCCGCGTGACCGAATGGCAGGATATTGTCTATCGCGAAGATCCCGCGCCCGGCACCCCTGCCCCCACGCCACCACAGGCCCCCACCGATGAAACCGCCGCCGAACAGGCCAGCTTCGATACCACGCTGTTGTTCCGCTATTCGGCGCTAACCTTCAACGGTCACCGGATTCACTATGACAACCCCTATGCCCGCACGGTCGAGGGGTATGACGGCCTTGTCACCCACGGCCCGCTGCTGGCGCAATTGCTAATGCTATATGCCGAACGTCAGTTGGGTCAGCTTTCCGAATTCAGCTTCCGCGCCACCTCGGCGTTGATGGATCACGAAACCGCAACCCTGTGCTGGAAAGATGGCACGCTTTGGGTGCGTGGCCCGGACGGGCGGCAAAACATGACAGCCACGGCCCGCTAAACCCCAACCTGCGGCGTGGGTCGCAGGTTCTTTCTTGGGGCAAATACCCAATTCCGCACTTCCCAACAGCGCAGCGCCTATTGGGACTGCCGTTCCCGCCACAGGGTAAACAGCCCCGCCATCACGATCAGCACCGCCCCGATAATCACATTGGTTCGCAAGGTTTCGCCAAAGATCAAAATCCCAAGGGTAGACGCAAAGACCAGTTGCAGATAGGCAAAGGGCTGTACCGCGCTGGCTTCGGCCACCTCGTAGCATTTGATCAACAGAAAATGCCCGCCCGCGCCGGTCAGGCACAGCAGCCCCATCCACAGCCAATCAGACCCGGTCATCGGTTCCCAATACCACATGCCCACGGCGGTCATGGCCACCATGCCCACGGTCCCAGTCCAGAAAAAGCTGGTGGCAGAACTGTCCCGTCGCGCCACATAGCGCGTCAACAAGCCGTAAACGGCAAACATCAGCGCCGATACCAGCGGGATCACCGCGCCGGGTTGGAACACACCGAAACCGGGTTCCAGAATGATCAGAATACCAACAAAGCCCACGCCGATCGCCATCCAGCGCCGCCAGCCCACCTTTTCCCCCAGAACCGGGCCGGACAGGGCTGCAATCAACAGCGGGTAACAGGCAAAAACCGCGTGGCTTTCCACCAGCCCCAACACGGTAAAGCCCCAGATCGCCACGCAAATTTCCGCGACCAACAGTACCGCGCGAAACGCCTGTATCAAAGGCTGGCTGGTCGCCGCAGCGTTGCGCAATCCCCCCGCCTTGCGTGCGCCAACCGCAACAACAAAGGCCGCAAAGAACCAATAGCGGATCATCACCACCATCAGCACGTTATATTCCCCGGCCAAATGGCGTGAAATGCCGTCCTGCATCGCAAAGACAAAAGTCGTGGCGACCATCAGCCAAATGCCAAGCCGCGTGTTATTTTGATCCATTCAGCGGCCCTTTCGCGCAACCGTCATATGGCGTTTTCGTCCAAAACCAGCGCGGCGCGCCACGCTAAAACCGGCATCTTCCAGCCCGCGACGGACAAATCCCGCCGCTGTATAGGTGGCCGCTGTGCCCTCTGCTGCGGTATGGTCGGCCACCTGCTGCATCAACGCAGCTTCCCACAATTCGGGGTTCTTTGCCGGGGAAAACCCATCCAGAAACCATGCATCGGCCATCCCATCCCAACGCGGCAGGCTATCGCGGGCATCGCCCCGGATCATGTGAAATTCCAATCCCGGCAGGGACAGCCGTGTTGCTGGCCAATGCGGGGCAAATTCCTGTGCCAATTCGGCCAGTGCGGGAAACGCCTGTTGCGCCCGGATCATTTCCGGGCCGCTCATCGGAAAGGCCTCGAATGTGGTGAAGTGCAAGACCCCGGATTGCCCGCTGTCGCGCCACAGCTTTACCACCGCCAACAGGTTCAGCCCGGTGCCAAAGCCCAGCTCGGCAATCTGAAACCCATCCCGAAACCGATCCGGCAACCCGTTGCCATCCAAAAACACATAGGCCGTTTCCGCCAGCCCGTTATCCAGACTGAAATAAGGATCGTCAAACCGGGTAGACACCGGAATTTCCCCGTCCCGCCACTCCAGTTCGGCGCGCTGGTCTTGCATCCGCTGATCCCTTAGAAAGCCTGTGAAAACGCGCCGACAATGCAGAGGCACGGGGGAAATGGCAATGGTGGATGTAACGGTATATGGGGCGGGCGCTTTTGGTCTGTCCGTAGCATGGAGCTGCGCCAAACGCGGCGCATCGGTTCAGGTGATTGATCCATTCGGACCCGGCGCAGGCAGCAGCGGCGGGCTGGTCGGCGCATTGGCACCCCATGTGCCGGAAAACTGGAACGACAAGAAGCAGTTCCAGTTTGAAAGCCTGATCATGGCGGAACCCTACTGGGCCGAAATCGCAAAAACAGGCGGCAAGGACAGCGGCTATGCCCGGCTGGGCCGCCTGCAACCCATAGCGGACGATCATGCCCTGACACTGGCCCAAAACCGCGCCAGCGGGGCTGCCCAACTGTGGCAAGGGCTGGCCGATTGGCAGGTGATCCGGGCCGATGCTGCTGGCGACTGGACCCCAGACAGCCACACCGGTTGGCTGATCCGCGACAGCCTGACCGCCCGCATTCACCCGCGCATGGCCTGTGCCGCGCTGATTGCCGCCATTCGGGCCAAGGGCGGGCAAATCATCACCGAAGGCGACCCCGAAGGCCGCATCCTGCATGCCACCGGCGTTGCAGGGCTACAGGAAATTTCCGCCCACCATCGCCGCAGCTTCGGTAATGGGGTCAAGGGGCAAGCGGCGCTGCTGCAACTGGATCGCCGCGATTGCCCCCAGCTTTTTGCGGACAGCGTTCATGCCGTCCCCCACGCGGACGGGACTGTTGCCATCGGATCGACCAGCGAACGCGACTATAGCAGCCCCACCACGACTGACAGCCAACTGGACGCCGTACTGGACCGCGCCCGCGCCGCCATCCCTGCCCTGCGCGATGCCCCGGTATTGGAACGCTGGGCCGGTGTTCGCCCCCGCGCCCGATCCCGCGCCCCGGTTCTGGGGGAACATCCCCTGCGCCCCGGCGAATTCATCGCCAACGGCGGTTTCAAAATCGGCTTCGGCATGGCACCGAAAGTTGGCGAGGTCATGGCCGACCTGATCCTGACGGGCCACGATACCATCCCCCCCGGTTTCCGGCCCGAAGTCAGCCTGTAACACCCAACCACATCGCCTGCCATCCGGTCGGGATTTGGATATTTTTACCAAGAAAGAACCAAAGGGGATGCGCCCCACCTGACCGGCCGTTCGAACCGCCGCCGATGCTTACCAGGGGTGGGGCGGCTCTTCCTTGGGCGGTCATCGGCTTCCCAGCCTGTACCGCACAGCCAGAACATCCGATTCGGGTTAACAAACCCTTGTTTCTTTCTGATTATAAATACTCTTGCCGAAGGCATCCGCCCCCACGTCCCGCGCGGCGGCCTGACCGGGGACCATCAACGCCGCAGCATCGTTGCCCCCGTCAGTTCCCGGCTAAACGGCACGGGAAGCGGCGACAGCCCCAGTCGCGCCCGATACACCGGCAACGATTCCGCCACCCGCATCACGTAATTCTGGGTTTCCGTGAAGGGGATCATCTCGACCCAATCCACCACATCCACCGCCCCGGCGCGCGGATCACCAAAGCGTTCGATCCACTGATCCGGGCGGCTGGGACCGGCGTTATAGCCTGCGGCCATCATCACCACATTTCCGCCGAACCGATCCGCCAGCTTCGCCAGATAGGCGCCGCCCAGTGCCGCGTTATAGGACCAATCGCTGAGCACCCGCCCCGGTTCGTGATCCACACCCAATTCGCGTGCCATCTGCGCCGCTGTTCCCGGCATCAGTTGCATCAGCCCCTGCGCCCCCGCGCCACTGATCACCGTGGGGTCAAATTCGCTTTCGCGCCGCGCAATCGACAGGGCCAATTCCGTCGGCACCGGCAAGGCCAGCTTTCGCATCGGGTGCAGCGCGTAATAGGGGGCGGGCAGCGTGTAGCCCTTTTGCGCCGCTTCTTTGGCAATCATCACCTGCAAATGCGGCTGATCCAATTCCGCCGCCATTTCCCCCATTTCGCCCATTCCTGCCCGGTCCAGTCCGCTGGCCAGATGGGTGAAAAACTGCTCTGCCAAGGAAATTTCCCCGGCGTTCAGCGCCAAAACCCCGGCCTGATATACTTCGGACTTGGTGAACGCCGCCTGCCGCCAATCCGGGAACCGTTCGGTCCCGGCCAAGGACGCATCAAACGCCACCCCGCCGCGTTCCGCCGCCAGTAACCCGTAATAGCTGGTCTGATATTGCGCCCCTTCACCGTAGGCGATTTTCGCGGCCTCTATATCCCCCAGTGCCTCTTGGGTGCGGCCAATCCAATACCCGGCCCGGCCCAATGAAATCGGTGTTTCCACCGCAGCCCGGAATCGCTGGAAATGATCCAGCGCCCGTTCCGGTGCCTTCAGGAATCGCAGCGACAGATAGCCTGACAACCATTCCAGATCCGCATAGCCATACCCATCAGCCGGTTGCATGTAATGGGCCGATGCAATCCGATAGGCCGTGTCATAGCGCCCGTCGCGCATCAGATCGCGCACCAAGTAGCGACGCCAGCCGGACCATTGCGCCGGTTCCCCCAGCGCCTTGATCCCCGTGCTTTGCGCCGTGATCAGCGCCACGGCGTCATCGGTACGCCCCTTGCGGATGCGCCACAAAAACCGTTCATAGGCCAGCCCCGGATCCCCCTGCAATGCTGCGGGCACTGCCGCAATCAAACCATCCACGGCCTTGTCCTGCGCCCGCAAACCCAGCCGCGCCTGTCCCAGCTTGCTCCAGCTATCGCCGACCAGCGGCAACATCCGTTTGGCATCGCCCCGCAGCCCCCGCCACAGCGCCATATCCAACCGGGCCTGATGATGCGGGGCCAGCAGTTTGCCATATTGCGCCAGCAAGGCGTCATGCGATTCGTCATCCAAATCCATTGTCCGCCACGCCAGCACCACCCCCGCCTCGGCCTCACCCTTCTGGCCCAATTCGGTTTGCGCCTGTGCCAGCGCCAACACCCCCGCCCCGGTGGCAGGACGGTTCCCGCCAAAAAATGCGGCCACCTGTACAGCGGGAACGCCATCCAGCGCGGCCTCGGCCCGTTTGCGCATCAACGCCAGACCCGGCCAATCGGGATGATCCGCCAAAAACGTCTGTACCTGCGCGAAACTGCCCTCGCCCGCGCGCAGTTGCACCCAAGTCAGCAGATCGGCCCCAACCGGCCCCGCCCGCGCGGCAATCGCCTGCGCATTATCCCAGTTGCCTGCCCGCGCGGCCTGTAACGCATTGGCAATCGGCTGCGGCCCGTCGGCCCGCGCGCCCCCCGTGAAAAGGCTTAGGATCAAAAACAAGGCAAAACCTCGGAACATCTCTTGCCTTTCCAAAGGAACAAAGGATATGCAACCGCAGCTTAAATGTGCTTTCCCGCGCCTGCAAATCACGAACATGGCAGGCAGGCGAACCATCGCCGGGATGCACAAATTTTCTTCGGGTCTATACCCGCCACAACACGAAAGGAGCGTGTCATGTTTAAAGGGTCATTTCCTGCCCTGGTCACGCCGTTCAAGAACGGCGAGCTGGATCTGGAGACATTGAAGAAACTGATCGAGTGGCATATCGGCGAAGGCACCAATGGGTTCGTCCCCGTCGGCACCACCGGCGAAAGCCCCACGCTGACCCACCGCGAGCATGAGATCGTGATCGAGGAGGTGGTGAAAGCCGCCGCCGGGCGCGTTCCCGTGATCGCGGGCGCAGGCAGCAACAACACGCTGGAAGGTATCCGCCTGATTCAGCACGCCGAAAAGGTTGGCGCCAATGCCGCGCTTGTTGTGACCCCCTATTACAACAAGCCCACTCAGCGCGGCTTGATTGCACATTTCACCGCGCTGCACGATTGCTGCAATCTGCCGATCATCATCTATAACATTCCCGGCCGGTCCGTTGTGGACATGACACCGGAAACCATGGGCGAACTGGCGAAACTGCCCCGTATTGTCGGCGTCAAGGATGCCACCGGCAAGCTGGAGCGCGTCAGCCAGCAACGCGCCACCTGCGGCGCCGATTTCATCCAGCTTTCGGGCGAAGACGCCACGGCGCTTGGCTTCAACGCGCATGGCGGTGTCGGCTGCATTTCCGTTACGGCTAACGTGGCCCCGCGCCTGTGCGCTGAATTTCAGGCTGCCACGCTGGCGGGCGATTACGCCAAGGCGCTGGACTATCAGGACCGCCTGATGCCCCTGCACGAAGCTATCTTTGTGGAACCCGGTCTGGTCGGCGCGAAATACGCCATGTCCAAACTGGGCCTGTGCAGCGAAGAGGTCCGCCTGCCCCTGACCGGATTGCTGGACAGCACCAAGGCACAGATTGATGCCGCCATGCGTCACGCTGGCCTGATCTGACCCGGCCAACGCCAGCAGACCCAAACAAAGCCCGCCCAACCCGGCGGGCTTTTTCGTATCCCCACAAACGCAAAACGCGGCCCCGAAGGACCGCGTTCCGTATCATCTGACGCAAAAATTATGCGACCGAGATGTTCACTGCCGATTCACGACCGTCACGGCCAGCTTCGATGTCGAAGTTGACTTTCTGGTTGTCTTTCAGCCCGGTCAGGCCCGAACGCTCAACAGCCGAAATGTGCACGAACACATCTTTGCTGCCGCCATCGGGTGCGATGAAGCCATAACCTTTGGTGGTGTTGAACCATTTTACGGTGCCAGTGGCCATATCCGTAGTCTCCTGTTTAATACAGCCCGCGGAACTGCGGCTGTCCGGCGTAGTCAGTCAAGATCGAAGACTGATCGCCGCAAGAATCGGAGACAGTAGGTCGAAATAGAAAAACGTCTGCGCTGCTAGATATGGCTGCGCAGACGTTATTAATCAAGGCCCATGATGGGCCGCCAGATCGGCTTAGATGCCGGTATCTACGATTGCCTTGGCCAGAATCGGCACGGTTTGCGCATTCAGACCGGCAATGTTCAGCCGCGAATCGCCCACCATGTAAATCCCATGTTCAGCCCGCAGGCGTTCCACCATGTCCGGCGTCGTTCCCAGCCGCGAAAACATCCCGCGATGCTGCGACAGGAACCCGAAACGATCCGATCCCGAAAGCCGCTGCAATTCGTCCGCCAATTGCTGACGCAGGCCCAGCATCGACAGGCGCACCGCCTCCAGCTCGTCTGCCCATTCCTTGCGCAGGGCCGGATCATTCAGGATCATCGTCACCAGACGCGCACCATGATCCGGCGGGAAGGAATAGTTCTGCCGGTTCAGATAGTTCAGCGTACCTTGGGTCAGCCCTTTCAGGCCCTTGTCCTGCGCCACGGCCATCAGGATGCCGGTCCGTTCCCGGTACACGCCGAAATTCTTGGAACAGCTTGCCGCGATCAGACATTCCGGCACGCTGGACGCCACCAGACGCGTTGCTGCGGCGTCTTCTTCCAGCCCATCACCGAAACCTTGGTAGGCGATGTCGATCATCGGCACGCCGCCGGTTTTCAGCAGCACATCCACCACGGCCTGCCACTGGGTCAGGTTCAGGTTTGCGCCGGTCGGGTTGTGGCAGCAGCCATGCAGCAAAACCACATCGCCGGGTTTTACATCAGCCAGATCAGCCAGCATCCCTTCGAAATCCACGCCGCGCGATTCGGCGTCGAAATAGCGGTATTCCACTGTCGGGATGCCCAGATACTTCAGAATCGACAGGTGGTTCGGCCACGTTGGGTTCGACACAAACACCCGCACATCAGGGTTCGCCATCTTCACCATTTCAAACGCCTGACGGCAGGCACCCGTTCCGCCCGGCGTTGCCGCCGCCGAAACCGTATCCCGCGCCACGGCATCGCCCAGCACCAACCCGATCATTGCATCCGCGAAATCAGGATCGCCTGCCAGCGCCACATAGCTTTT
Organism: Thalassovita litoralis; assembly: GCF_900182725.1. Taxonomy (GTDB): domain Bacteria; phylum Pseudomonadota; class Alphaproteobacteria; order Rhodobacterales; family Rhodobacteraceae; genus Thalassobius; species Thalassobius litoralis. The sequence continues at coordinate 119,005 of NZ_FXTO01000006.1, read as the reverse complement.
GGTGGTTTCCTGTTCCCAAAGCTGCTTTTCGGCGGCTTTGACGGCCCGCATGACGGGGGTCACGCCCTCGGCGTTTTTGTAAACCCCAACGCCCAGGTCGATCTTGGTCGGGCGCGGATCGTCCTTGAACAGTTGCATCAGCGCAAGGATTTTATCCGCAGGTTGTTCTTTAAGGTTGCTGAACATTTTCAGGCTTCTCCGGTAGCAACGGGCAGCGTGGGGAAAGCCCCCCATTCAGACCACGACCCGTCATAAATCGAATGATCGGTTTTTCCCGTGCGTTCCAACGCAAGGCACAAAACCGCCGCTGTCACCCCTGACCCGCAAGACGCGATGACAGGCTTTGCCATGTCCACCCCGGCGGCTTCAAAAATGGCACGGCATTCTTCGGGGGATTTCATCGTCCCCTGAGCGGTCAAAACATCGGTGAACGGCACGTTGCGGGCGCTGGGGATATGCCCCCGGCGCAGCCCTGCGCGCGGTTCTTCCACCTCGCCGCGGAACCGTTCGGCGGAACGTGCATCCACAATGACATAATCGCCCAGCTTCGAGGCCGAAGACACTTGCGTTACGTCCTTTACCATGTGGTTCTGGCGACGCACGGTCATGTGGCGGTCACGCACGATGGGCGGCAAATCCTCGATCTCGCGGCCTTCGGCTTCCCATTTGGGCAGGCCACCATCCAGCACGGCGATATTGTCCTGCCCCATCAGGCGGAACAGCCACCACACGCGCGGCGCGGAATAAACCCCTTGGCTGTCGTAAACCACAACCTGATGGCCATCACCCACGCCCATCGCCCGCAGGCGGCTCATGAATTTTTCAACCGGGGGCACCATATGCGGCAGCTCAGACCGCTGGTCGCTGATCTCATCAATATCAAAGAATCGCGCACCGGGAATGTGCTTCGCTTCATACTCTGCCTTTGCATCGCGGCCAGTGCCGGGCAAAAACATCGAAGCATCCAGAATCCGCAGATCCGGGTCTTTCATATGCGCTGCCAACCAGTCGGTCGAAACAAGTGTCTTCGGATCATCCAATGCCATCCGTGGCCCCCGTTTTTTGCTTTGACCTGCCTACAATGCAGGGGGCGCAAGGACAAGTCTACCCGGCGTTAACCGTCCTTCAGCAATCGCTGTTTTTGACGGCTCCAGTCGCGCTTGGCCTCTGTCTCGCGTTTGTCGTGGTTTTTCTTACCCTTGGCGATGCCGATCTTCAGCTTCACCAGCCCCTTGTGGTTGAAATACATCACCAACGGAACCAGCGTCATCCCCTTGCGCTGGGTGGCATTCCACATCCGCGCCAGTTCTTTGCGCGACACCAGCAACTTGCGCCTGCGTCGCTCTTCGTGACCCCAGGTTTTCGCCTGTTCATAGGGGGCGATATAGCCGTTGATCAGCCACAATTCCCCCTCCTCGACCGAGGCATAGCTTTCCGCGATATTGGCCGAATTGACGCGCAGGGATTTCACCTCGGACCCTTGCAGCACGATCCCGCATTCAATGTCATCTTCGATGGCATAATCGTAACGCGCACGCCGGTTTTCGGCGATGATCTTGTAATTCGGATCTGATTTCTGCTTGGCCATGCGCCTTCCCTACTCTGCCCCGCGACGGCTGTCCATCGGAAGGCAGATATAGGCGCAGCGCGGCGCGAAATACAGGGGGGCAATCCTGCGGCGCGAATCGCGTCTTAGCTGCCCCGATAGGTCGACATCCCGAATGGCGAAATCAGCAGCGGCACATGGTAGTGGGCCGCGCCGTCCGAAATCCCGAACCGGATCGGCACCTCGTCCAGAAACCGCGGTTCCTCCTTGGGCGCACCGCTGGCATCCAGATACGCCCCAGCCTGAAACACCAGCTCGTAAACACCTGTTTTCATTTGCCCTTTCGGCAGGATTGGGCTGTCGGTCCGGCCATCTGCATTGGTCCGCATTCGCGCCAATTCGGCCCGTGCCTCGCCTTCCAGCCGGTACAGTGTGATTTCCAGATCCGCCGCCGGGCAGCCCTTGGCGGTATCCAAAACATGCGTTGTCAGATAACCTTCGGACATGAAAACGCTCCTTTTTCAGGCACTTATGCTAATCTTGCCGTCAGGATAAGCGCAGCGGCCCCGCGACACACCCCTGAAAGTGTTTCAAGAATTTCTTGAAAGTGGCAAGGGGGCCCGCTGCCGTATTAATCTTCACAAGTGAAAGAGGTCAAAAATGCAGCGTTACCCACGCAATATGATCGGCTACGGCCCCCGCATCCCCAACGTACAATGGCCCGGCGCGGCCAAGGTGGCCGTGCAATTTGTGCTAAACTACGAAGAAGGCGGGGAAAATTGCGTCCTGCACGGCGATGCAGCGTCCGAGGCTTTTCTGTCTGACATCGCCGGGGCCGCCCAATGGCAGGGGCAACGCCACTGGAACATGGAATCGATTTACGAATACGGTGCCCGCGCCGGATTCTGGCGCCTGCACCGCCTGTTTACTGGTGCGAATATTCCCGTCACCATTTACGGCGTTGCCACCGCTCTGGCCCGATCCCCCGAACAGGTCGAAGCGATGAAAACCGCCGGTTGGGAAATCGCCAGTCACGGGCTGAAATGGGTCGAACACAAGGACATGCCCGAGGAGGAAGAGCGCGCCGCCATCGCCGATGCCATCCGCCTGCATACCGAGGTTGTGGGCGAACGTCCTTTGGGTTGGTATACGGGGCGCTGTTCCGCCAATACCGTCCGTCTGGTCGCCGAGGAAGGCGGGTTTGATTACATATCAGACACTTACGACGACGATCTGCCTTATTGGCTGGAAGTCGGGGATCGGGATCAGCTGATCATCCCCTACACGCTGGAAGCCAACGACATGCGCTTTGCCACTGCGCCGGGGTACATCACGGGCGAACAGTTCTTTACCTACCTGAAAGACGCCTTTGACACGCTTTACGCCGAGGGACAGGCCGGATCGCCCAAGATGCTTAGCATCGGGTTGCATTGCCGCCTGATCGGTCGTCCCGGTAAAATCGCCGGGCTGAAACGGTTCATCGACTATATTCAGGGCCTCGCAGATGTCTGGACCCCGCGCCGGATCGACATCGCCCACCACTGGGCTGAATCGCATCCGCATATCCGCAGCGAACGCCCCAGCCAAATGGATCGCGAAACCTTTGTCGCGCGGTTTGGCGGCATCTTTGAACATTCCGCATGGATCGCGGATCGCGCTTTTGATCTGGAACTTGGTGCAGCGCACGATTCGCCAGCGGGCGTTCATAATGCACTGACCCGCATTTTCCGCGCGGCCACCCCGGATGAACGCATGGGCGTTCTGCGCGCCCACCCTGATCTGGCCGGAAAACTGGCGGCAGCCAAACGCCTGACTGCCGAATCCACCGCCGAACAGGCCAGCGCCGGGTTGGATGCGCTGACCGATCAGGAACATCAGGATTTCACCCAGTTGAACAATGCCTATACTCAGAAACACGGCTTTCCCTTCATCATCGCGGTGCGCGACCACACAAAAGCCACGATCCTCGAAAACTTTAAACGCCGGGTAAACAACGACTCGGACACCGAATTTGCCGAGGCCTGCAAACAGGTCGAACGCATCGCTCGCCTGCGGCTGGAGGATATGCTATGACCACCTACGCCTTCCCCCCCGGCGGTCTGCCGGATCAATCGGTCAATCCCGAAGGCACCGCTGTTTTTACTGACGCATACGCCGTTATCCCCGCCCTGACGATGCGCGATATCGTAACCAGCTTCCTGCCCGGCTGGATCAATACACGGGCGTGGATTATGGCCCGCCCTCTGACCGGATTTGCCGAAACCTTCGCGCAATATGCGGTGGAACTGCAACCGGGCGGCGGCAGCAACGCCCCGGAACCCGATCCTGACGCGCAGGCCGTGATTTTCATTGCCAAGGGCAATGCCCGTCTGACGCTGGGACGCGAATCCTATGATCTGCGGCCGGGTCACTTTGCCTTTATCCCGGCCAGCGCGGTCTGGACCTTGTGGAACACGGGCAACGAACCTTGTGGGTTCCACTGGATTCGCAAACGGTTTGAGCCGCTGCCCGGCCACCAGCCCCCCGATGCGCGGGTCGTTCATGAAACCGAGGTCGCCAAATCCCCGATGGAAGGCACCGAAGGCATCTGGGAAACCCAACGCTTTGCCGATCCTCTGGATCTGCGCCATGATTTTCACGTCAACATCGTGAACTTCACCCCCGGCGGGCGCATCCCCTTTGCCGAAACACACATCATGGAACACGGGCTTTATGTGCTCCAAGGCACCGCCCGCTACCTGCTGAACAAGGATTGGGTCGAGGTTGGCCCCGGTGATTTCATGTGGCTGCGTGCCTTCTGCCCGCAGGCCTGCATCGCCACCGGCGACGAGCCTTTCCGTTACCTTCTTTACAAGGACGTGAACCGCCATCCGAAACTTAGCCTCTGATTTTCATCTTGCCTCAAATACTCACGGGGGTCCGGGGGCAGTCAGCCCCCGGCGACCCGAACGGACCAGACCATGACCCAGACGATCAAAACCGAACCATTGACCGCAGACGCCTTTGCCCCCTTTGGGGACGTGCTAGAGGCGTCAGGCACGCCGGATAAGATCATCAATCAGGGGTTCTGTGGCCGGTTCAATGACCGGGCGCAGATGGATTTCGGCCCTGATGGCCGCGCAGGCCTGTCCATATTCAAGGCAGACCCCCGCCGGTTGCCCTATGTTCTGGATCTGGTCGAACGCCACCCTGACGGCAGTCAGGCCTTTATCCCGATGAGCATGGATGAATGGCTTGTGATCGTCGCCAGCGATCTGAACGGCATCCCCACCGGCATCCGCGCCTTTCTGGCCGCACCGGGGCAGGCCATCAATTTTCACCGCAACACATGGCACGGGGTTCTGACCCCGCTGCACGCGCCCGGCCTGTTTGCCGTGGTGGACCGGATCGGCCCAACGCCGAACCTTCAGGAACACATACTGAAGGACCCATATCTAATCGAAAAATAACCCCGCAAAGGGGACACCCCAACAGGAGTAAGAGGGATGACACATACCAGCCTTGGGACAGCCGAACAGCTACGCGACCCAGATTATACCCCCCCATTGGCCAAGGCCGTGCCACTGGGTATTCAGCACGTTCTGGCGATGTTCGCCAGCAACGTGACCCCGGCCATTATCGTCGCGGGGGCGGCGGGGTTTGGTTTTGGCTCTAACAGCCCGGATTTTCCGAACCTGATCTACATGATCCAAATGTCGATGCTGTTCGCAGGTATTGCCACGCTGTTCCAATCCATCGGCTTTGGCCCGGTCGGCGCGCGCCTGCCCATCGTTCAGGGTACGTCCTTTGCGTTTTTGCCCGTCATGATCCCCGCCGTTGCGGGACAAGGCACCGCCGGATTGGCTGGGCTGATGACCGGCATCGTCATCGGCGGGATTTTCCACTTCTTTCTGGGGACAGTGATTGGCAAAATCCGCTTTGCGCTGCCCCCGCTTGTCACCGGGCTGATTGTGTTGATGATCGGGCTGTCGCTGGTCAAGGTCGGCATCCAATACGCCGCTGGCGGCGTACCACTGATCGGGAAACCCGAATTCGGGTCACTGGCCATGTGGTTCCCCGCGCTGGTCGTGATCTTCGTCACGCTGGGGTTCAAGTTCTTCACCAAGGGACTGTCATCCGTTGCCGCCGTTCTGATTGGCCTGATCGCGGGCTATATCACCGCCTATGTGATGGGGCAGGTCAATTTCGGCAATGTCGGACGCGCGTCGATGTTCGCCCTGCCCATGCCGTTCAAATGGGGGGTCGAATTTAACAGCGCGGTGATTATCGGCATGTGTTTCATGGCGGTGATTTCGGCGATTGAAACCGTGGGCGATGTCAGCGGCATCACCAAAGGCGGCGCAGGGCGCGAAGCCACGGACAAGGAAATTTCCGGCGCAACCTTTGCCGATGGTCTGGGCACCGCCATTGCCGGTATCTTTGGCGGGTTGCCCAACACCTCGTTCAGCCAGAACGTTGGCCTGATTTCCATCACCGGCGTGATGAGCCGCCATGTCGTCACCATCGGCGCGATTTTCCTGATCGTCTGCGGACTGATCCCCAAATTCGGGGCCATCGTGTCCACCGTGCCGATCAATGTGTTGGGCGGCGGTGTGATCGTCATGTTCGGCATGGTCGCAGCAGCGGGCGTGAACATGCTGTCCGAGGTCAACTGGAACCGCCGCAACATGGTGATCTTTGCCGTGTCGCTGTCGGTGGGTCTGGGCCTGCAACTGGAACCTTCCGCGCTGCAACACCTGCCCAAAACGCTACAAATTCTGCTGACCAGCGGCCTGCTGCCCGCTGCGGGCCTGTCGATCATCCTGAACCTGGCCCTGCCCGAAGAACTGGACTGATTGCACCACCCGTATCCGAAGTATCGAACCCCCGCCCATCGGCGGGGGTTTTTTATTGCCGCGCAGTCCAGGCGGCCAACATTATTCCCCCATGATCCGACAGACCGGGAAATCATCCCACGGCATTCCGCCGCATGCAGCACAGAATCCTTGAAATATACATTCGCATTACTTTATATGTTCACCACCCGAGGAGGCCCCATGACCTGTAATGTTGGAAATCTGGACCGGCTGGTCCGTCTTGTCGTTGGCACCGGATTTTTCCTGCTGCCTTTCGCATCCGACTGGGTGGTCTGGACGAATGACATAGCAAAATACGCTGTGGCCGCCATTGGCGCGGCGCTGGCATTAACCTCGGCACTTCGTACCTGCCCCCTGTATCGCTTCGTCGGCCTGAATACCTGCCGGATGTGACCTAAAAGGACCCAACGTTTCATGGACCCCAAGAAAATTTCTAACGAACTGTCCGTCGCCGTCCAAATTCAGCCCGAAGACGTGGCGAAGCTGGTGGAACTGGGCTTTCGTTCGATCATCTGCAACCGCCCCGACGGCGAAGCAGCAGACCAGCCCACCTTCGAGGAAATCGACGCCGCAGCGCAGGCCGCCGGGTTGCAAACCCGCTATCTGCCCATCGTATCGGGCAAGGTACAAGACAGCGACGCCGCCGATTTCGGCAAGGCCATGATGGAATTGCCCGGCCCGACACTGGCCTATTGCCGGACCGGCACCCGGTCGACGACACTTTGGTCGCTGGCTGTGGCCAAGGATAAACCCGCTGCCGACATTCTGGCCGCCACCAAGGCGGCTGGCTATGACATGGCAGGCGTTGTCCGCCGGATCGTGAACGGCGGCAAAACCCCAACCGATACCGGGGATGCAAAATTCGATGTGGTGATCGTGGGCGGTGGTGCCGCCGGGATCGCTGTGGCAGCCAGCCTGAAAGCCCGTAAATCCGATCTGGATATCGCCATTCTGGATCCCGCCGACATCCATTACTATCAACCCGGCTGGACGATGGTTGGCGCAGGCGTATTTGATGCGCAGACCACCGCAAAAACCATGGGCAGCCTGATCCCGCAGGGCGTCCATTGGATCAAATCCGCCGTGGCCGCCTTTGAACCGCAGGACAATGCCGTGGTTCTGGATGGCTGCCGCGTGGTGAAATATGACCGTCTGGTTGTCTGCCCCGGCCTGAAACTGGACTGGAACAAGGTCGAAGGTCTGGTGGAAACGCTGGGGAAAAACGGCGTGACCTCGAACTATCGCTACGATCTGGCACCCTATACATGGGATCTGGTCAAAGGCATGAAACAGGGCCGCGCCCTGTTCACCCAGCCCCCCATGCCGATCAAATGCGCAGGTGCGCCCCAAAAGGCGATGTATCTGTCCAGCGACCACTGGTTCAAAAACGGCACGTTGAACAATATCGACGTGAATTTCATGAACGCCGGTGGTGTGCTGTTCGGGGTCAAGGATTACGTGCCCGCGCTGGAGCAGTACATCAAGAAATACAACGCCAAACTGAACTTCTTTCACAATCTGGTGGCGGTGGATGGGGCCGCGAAAAAGGCATGGTTCGACGTAGCCAAACCCGACACCCCCGTTGAACGGGTCGAGGTAGAGTTTGACATGATGCATGTCTGCCCGCCGCAAACCGCACCCGATTTCATCCGCGTCTCGCCGCTGGCCGATGCTGCGGGCTGGGTGGACGTGGATCAATCCACCCTGCGCCACAAGGAATACGATAACATCTGGTCGCTGGGCGACGTCATGAACGCCCCCAACGCCAAAACCGCCGCCGCCGCCCGGATGCAGGCCCCTATCGTGGCTGAAAATCTGGTGGATGACATCCTCGGCAAGTCGCCCACCGCAGTTTACAACGGCTATGGGTCTTGCCCGCTGACGGTGGAGCGCGGCAAAATCGTGCTGGCGGAATTTGGGTATGGCGGGGCATTGCTGCCCTCGTTCCCGAAATGGATTCTGGACGGCACCAAACCCACCCGCGCCGCGTGGATTTTGAAAGAGCAAATCCTGCCTCCGGTCTATTGGAAGGCAATGCTGCGTGGCAAAGAATGGCTGGCGAAACCTGAAAAAGTCTCGGCGCGCTAAACTGCGGCCCATATCACACAGGGCGGGGGCAACCCCGCCCGACCTCTTTCACGCCCCCTCCCAAGCCCTCCCAAGTCAAGGACCAAAGGCTGATGCGTTTGCCCCAACTGACCCGTAAATCTATGGAACGATACCTGCCTATTCTGGAATGGTCGAAAACCTATGACAAGGACACCCTGACCAGCGATCTTGTGGCCGCGATCATTGTGACCATCATGCTGATCCCGCAATCGCTGGCCTATGCGTTGCTGGCGGGGCTGCCTGCGGAAATGGGGCTTTATGCCTCGATCCTGCCGCTGGTGGCCTATGCCGTGTTTGGCACATCACGCGCGCTGGCGGTGGGGCCGGTGGCTGTTGTGTCGCTGATGACCGCCGCCGCCGTGGGCAATCTGGCCCTGCAAGGCACCGCGGAATATGCCATTGCGGCAATCACGCTGGCCTTTATCTCGGGCCTGTTCCTGCTGGTGATGGGCATATTCCGTCTGGGCTTTCTGGCAAATTTCCTGTCGCATCCGGTGATTGCCGGGTTCATCACCGCGTCGGGCGTATTGATTGCCACATCGCAGCTAAAGCATCTGTTCGGCATTCAGGCCGAGGGGCATAATCTGGTCCAACTGGTGATTTCGCTGTTTGAAAACCAACACCTGACCAACCCGATTACCCTGTTCATCGGTCTGACCACCACGGGTTTTCTGTTTTGGGTTCGCAAGGGGCTAAAACCGCTGCTGCTGGGAATGGGGCTGAAACCCCGGCTGGCCGACATTCTGGCAAAGGCCGGGCCTGTCGGTGCGGTGGTTGCCACCACATTGGTCACTTGGGCCTTTGGCCTGCATGACAAAGGCGTGAAAATCGTGGGCGATGTACCGATGGGCCTGCCGCCGCTGACCATGCCATCCTTTGACGCTGATTTGTGGTCCTCGCTTCTGGTGTCGGCCATCCTGATTTCGATCATCGGCTTTGTGGAATCCGTATCGGTGGCCCAAACACTGGCCGCCAAGAAGCGCCAGCGTATCGTCCCCGATCAGGAACTTGTGGGGCTGGGGGCGTCCAACATCGCCTCTGCCATTTCAGGGGGCTATCCCGTGACCGGCGGTTTCGCCCGGTCCGTGGTGAATTTCGACGCCGGGGCTGAAACGCCCGCCGCCGGGGCCTTTACCGCCGTGGGCATCCTGCTGGCCGCGCTGCTGCTGACACCTCTGCTGTTCTTCTTACCCAAGGCCACGCTGGCTGCCACGATCATCGTGGCCGTTCTGTCGCTGGTGGATTTTTCGATCCTGTCGAAAACATGGAATTACTCGAAAGTGGATTTCGCCGCCGTGGCCGCCACGATTTTCCTGACGCTGGGCTTTGGCGTGGAAATGGGCGTGTCGGCCGGGGTGATCCTGTCGATCGGGCTGTTCCTGTACAAAACATCGCGCCCGCATGTGGCCGAGGTAGGGCTGGTTCCCGGCACCCAACATTTCCGCAACATCCTGCGGCATGACGTGGAAACCCACCCGGAGATCGTAACCCTGCGCATTGATGAAAGCCTGTATTTCGCCAACGCCCGTTTTCTGGAGGACTACATCTATAACCGCATCGCCTGTGACGAACCGATCCGGCATGTGGTGCTGATGTGTTCGGCGGTAAATGAAATCGACATGTCCGCGCTGGAAAGTCTGGAAGCCATCAACCACCGCCTGATTGATCTGGACATCAAACTGCACCTGACCGAGGTCAAAGGCCCGGTCATGGACCGCCTGAAGCGCAGTCATTTCCTGGATGAGCTGAGCGGCGAGGTGTTTCTGGCGCAATATGATGCGGTGGTGAAACTGACCCGGCCACATCCCGTTGCCGCACAATGATTGACGCCATGCCCCGCAGAACCTATCTGCGGGGCATGAGCGACTGGATTGGTATTATCGAAGATCACACAGGCGTCCGGGGCTGGGGCTTCCGCGACGGGCGGGCCGTATCCACGGCCAACGGCCTGAACACCGAAGCCATCCTTGCACAGCTGGGCGAAGCGGATGTTTTGATTGTTGCCCCCACGCGTGAAGCGGCGAAGCTACCTGCCAAACTTCTGCCCGATGCCGGGTTTACCGATCTAACGGATGGAAAATCCCGCCTGCCTGCCCCCCTGCGCCTGCAACTGGTGGGGTTTCAGCAGGATCACCCCAATTGGGATGGTGTGGCGCTGCTTCTGACCGCAACCCACAGCTATTGGTGCCTGATCAGCGCGGGTGAGCTGGTTGGTTTCCAGCCCTTTATGACCCCCCGGCTGATGACCGCATTGCACGTTCCTGCACAGGCGCATCCACAGGCCACCGCCGAAACCCTGTCCCGCCCCGAACGTCTGGCCGCGCATCTGGCGCAGGCTGAAACCGATCCTCAGGCCATGACAGGCCACCTGATCGGGGCCGAACTGGGGGCTGCCCGCGCATGGTGGCTGGGTCAACAGGTGGCGGTGATCGGTCCAACGGAACTGGCCACGTCCTATGCCGCAGGGCTGACCGCCCAAGGCGTTCCCACAACCTGTCACGACGACCCCAGCCCACAAGGCATGATTGCCCTGCATGCCGCGCTGACCTGACCCCACGCCCGCGCTTGCCAAGCCCCCGGCCCCGTGCGACCCTGCCCCGGAACCGCGAGAGGAACCAAGCCGGTGCAAACCGATACCCACGTCATTCAAACGCATCTGCCGCAGGTCACAGACCCCCGCAATCCGGGCATGGCGCTGGATCTGGATTGGGTCCGCGCCGCGCAGGCCAACACATCCGCCATCGAACGCCGCGCCGCCACCCTGCCGGGACGGCGCAGCGTGAAAAAGGACTATCAGGCCGCATGGCTGTGTCGGGCGATTTCCTGCATCGACCTGACCACGCTGGCCGGGGATGACACCGCTGGCCGCGTACAACGCCTGTGCGCCAAGGCCCGCCAACCCGTCCGCGCCGATATTCTGGATGCACTGGGGATGCAGGGCCTAACCGTGGGGGCGGTTTGCGTCTATCACGACATGATTGCCCCCGCCGTGGATGCGCTGGCCGGATCGGGCATTCCTGTTGCTGCCGTATCCACCGGGTTTCCGGCGGGGCTGTCGCCCTTTAACCTGCGCGTGGCCGAGATTGAACAAAGCGTGCAGGCTGGCGCGGATGAGATCGACATCGTGATTTCCCGCCGCCATGTACTGACCGGCAACTGGCAGGCGCTATATGATGAAATGAAAACCTTTCGCGCAGCCTGTGGCGATGCCCATGTAAAGGCGATCCTTGCCACGGGTGAATTGGGCAGCCTGCGCAACGTGGCCCGCGCCAGCCTTGTCTGCATGATGGCAGGGGCGGATTTCATCAAAACCAGCACCGGCAAGGAAAGCGTGAACGCCACCCTGCCCGTGTCCTTGGTGATGATCCGCGCCATTCGGGATTATTACGACAGGACCGGCATCCGCGTGGGCTATAAACCCGCCGGGGGCATTTCCAAGGCCAAGGACGCGCTGGTGTATCTGTCCCTGATCAAGGAAGAACTGGGCAATCGCTGGCTGCACCCTGACCTGTTCCGCTTTGGCGCATCGTCCCTGCTGGGAGATATCGAACGCCAGTTGGAACACCATGTCACCGGCGCCTATTCTGCCGCCTATCGTCATCCCGTGGGCTAGGCCGCCTGTGGCCAGGTCTGGAATTTGAGTATTTGGGGCAAGATGAAATGACCGTAAAAGAGATATTCGACAGCATGGATTATGGCCCAGCCCCCGAAACCGCCGCCGAGGCATTGGCATGGCTGGTGGATCAGGGCGACCGTTTTGGCCATTTCATTGATGGGGCATTTACCGAACCGGGGGATGGGTTCGTGTCGAGGAACCCAGCCACAGGCGAAACGCTGGCAACGCTGACACAGGCCACACAATCCGATGTAGATGCCGCCGTAACCGCCGCGCGCAAGGCCCAGCCGAAATGGGAAAAGCTGGGCGGGCATGGACGGGCGCGGCATCTGTATGCGCTGGCGCGGCTGTTGCAGAAACACGCTCGCCTGTTCGCCGTGCTGGAAACGCTGGACAATGGCAAACCCATCCGGGAATCGCGCGACATTGATGTGCCGCTGGCGCAGCGGCATTTTTATTACCACGCGGGCATGGCGCAACTGATGGATACGGAACTGCCAGATCATGCGCCCCTTGGCGTATGCGGGCAGATCATTCCGTGGAATTTCCCGCTGCTGATGCTGGCGTGGAAAGTGGCCCCCGCGTTGGCGATGGGGAATACCGTGGTGCTGAAACCTGCTGAATATACCTCGCTGACCGCGCTGCTGTTTGCTGACATTTGCCGACAGGCCGGGCTGCCGCGCGGGGTGGTGAATATCGTCACCGGCGATGGGAACGTGGGCGACATTATCGTGCGCCATCCCGGTATCGACAAGATCGCCTTTACCGGCTCTACCCAAGTGGGCCGCAAGATCCGCATCGCCACCGCAGGCAGCGGCAAATCCCTGACCTTGGAACTGGGCGGTAAATCTCCCTATATCGTGTTTGATGACGCCGATCTGGATTCCGCAGTCGAAGGGCTGGTGGATGCCATCTGGTTCAATCAGGGGCAGGTTTGCTGCGCCGGGTCGCGCCTGCTGGTCCAAGAGGGCATCGCGGATCGGTTCCATGCCAAGCTGCGCACCCGTATGGGCAACCTGCGCATGGGCGACCCGCTGGACAAATGTATTGACGTGGGCGCCATCGTGGACCCCGTGCAATTGCAAACGATCACCGACATGGTGGATGGCAACACCGACGGCGAAACGTTTCGCGTAAATGCGCAAATGCCCGCGCAGGGCTGTTTCTATCCGCCCACGCTGATCACCGGACTGGAACCGTCCCATCGCCTGATGCAGGAAGAAATCTTTGGCCCGGTTCTGGTGTCCACCACGTTCCGCACCCCGGCCGATGCGGTGCAGATCGCCAATAACACCCGCTACGGATTGGCCGCGACGGTGTGGACGGAAAACGTGAACCTTGCGCTGGATATTGCGCCGAAGCTGGCCGCCGGGGTGGTTTGGGTGAACGCCACCAACCTGTTCGACGCCGCCGCCGGGTTCGGTGGCATCCGCGAAAGCGGCTTCGGGCGCGAAGGGGGCTGGGAAGGGCTGCGTGCCTATACCCGTCCTGTGGGCAAGTCCAAACCGCTGCCCCCGGTCCTGCCCTATGAAGGGGACGGAACCGGCGAAGGACTGGATCGCACCCCCAAACTGTATATCGGCGGCAAACAGGCGCGGCCCGATGGCGGGTATTCGCAACCTGTCTATGGAAAGACGGGCAAATTGCTGGGGCACGTCCCGATTGCCAGCCGCAAGGACATCCGCAACGCGGTCGAAGCTGCGCGCGGGGCGTCCGGCTGGGCCAAATCCACCGCGCATATGCGGGCGCAAATCCTGTATTACATCGGGGAAAACCTGTCGGCCCGCGCCGATGAGTTTGCCGCGCGCATTGACGCAATGATGGGCGGGAAACAGGGCCGGAAAGAGGTGGACACCGCTATCAGCCGCCTGTTCAGCGCCGCCGCATGGGCCGATAAATACGATGGGGCAGTGAAATCCGTGCCAATCCGGGGCGTAGCAATGGCGATGAACGAACCCGTGGGCGTGATTGGGGCGCTGTGCCCGGATGAATCGCCGTTGCTTGGATTGGTGTCCGTCATGGCCCCGGCCATTGCGATGGGCAACCGCGTGGTGCTGGCAGCCAGTCAGGCATTCCCACTGTCGGCCACCGATTTCTATCAGGTGTTGGACACATCGGACGTGCCGGGGGGCGTGGTGAACATCCTGACCGGCCCGCACGCGGATCTGGCCCCCACCTTGGCCAGCCACATGGATATAGATGCGGTTTGGTCTTTCTCGTCCTCGGACCTGTCAGCCAGCATCGAACAGGCCAGCGCCGGGAACCTGAAACGGACTTGGGCGAACAACGGCATGGCCCGTGACTGGACCACAGACAACAGCCGCGACTTTCTTCAAGCCGCGACTGAGATTAAAACCATCTGGGTGCCCTACGGCGAGGGTTAACCCCGGATCACACGTCAGACAGTTCCTTGGCATGCATCCATTCGGCATGCTTGGGGGCTTTCTTGGTTTTCGACCATTCTTCCAGCATGTCCCATTTGACCGAATCCAGACGTTTCAGCATTTCGTCTTCTTTGGGATCCGGGCAGGCCAGTTCAACCCGGTGGCCGTTCGGATCAAAGAAATAGATCGAATGGAAAATGGAATGATCGGTCACGCCCAGCACCTCGACGCCCTTAGCCTCCAGATGCTCTTTGAACGCGATCAGCTCATCACGGTCTTTGACCTTGAACGCGATGTGCTGCACCCAGACAGGGGTGTTTTCATCACGCCCCATTTCCGGCTTGGTTGGCAGTTCAAAGAACGCCAGCACGTTGCCGTTCCCCGCATCCATGAAGATGTGCATATAGGGATCGGGTTCATGGGTTGACGGAACGTGATCCTCGGCAATTGCCAGAACGAAATCCATGTTCAGCATATCGCGATACCATTCGACGGTTTCCTTGGCGTCTTTGCAACGATAGGCGACGTGGTGAATCTGTTCGATTTTCATATGTCCCTCCTCCGGGGTTTGATACTGTCGAGGATCGGGATATTTGTTACATTTGTAACTATCAACGGATTATTTTGCGGATCGCGCCTTGTTTCGACACCGCCTTATAATGGTTTCGTCTGGAACAACCGCACCTTCAGGCCACCATGCGCAATCGGTTGGCTGGGGGGCAAGAATGGCAACGCCGTGGCCTTTGCCAGCCCGCTATCCGAGGTCACAATGCCCACACGCCAACCCTTGAACCGCTCTTTCAGAACAGTTCCCAGCGACCCGTACAGCCCGAACAGCGGCTTCTTATTCCCGATCCGCGCCCCATATGGCGGGTTCACCATGATCAGCCCGGCAGGGCCATCAGGCGGGGTAATGTCGCTGATCGGGGCCATCTGGAACCGGGTCCAATCGGCCACCCCGGCGCGGTCTGCGTTGGCCTGGCTCATCCGCACCGCCCCGGCATCGCGGTCTGATCCGTGAAACAACACCCCCGGCACCCGCGCCTGCGCTTTGGCCTTCATATCGGCCCAGACCTGCGCATCGAAGCTGGCCAGTTGTTCAAAGGCAAAAGACCGCGTGCGCCCCGGATACAGCCCCGCCGCGATTTCCGCCGCTTCGATCACAAACGTGCCGGACCCACACATCGGGTCCAACACGGGTTCATCCCCGGTAAATCCGCATTCGCGCAGGAACATTGCCGCCATGGTTTCGCGCATCGGCGCCTTGTTCACCGCTTCCTTATGCCCGCGCTTGTGTAGCGACTGCCCCGAGGTATCCACGCTGAACGTGACCAGATTATCGTCAATCCGGGTTTTGATCACCAGCGCGGCATCTTCGGCAAGTGGAATGCCTGCGGCCTTTAACGCGCCTTCGATCCGCTGTGTGGCCGCGCCCGCGTGATAGATCTTGGATCGTTTGCACGTCACCTCGACCCGCACTGGCACGTCCTTGCGCAGCACCGCCGCCCAGTCGAATTTCGTCGCCCGCTTGTCCAGTTGCGCCAGATGAAAGGCCCGAAATTCTCCGATCCGCGCCAAAATCCGCGTCGCCCCGCGCAGCACCAGATTGGCACGCCAGACCTGCGGCCAGCCCCCGCGCATCACCACCCCGCCGGGGATCACCTGCGCATCGGAAAATCCCGCCTCTTGCGCTTCGGCGCAAAGCGGAGCCTCCAATCCGGGGGTGGCAACAAGGAAGATTTCAAAAGGGGCGTTTTGTGTCATGCGCCCGCTTTAGCTTAGTTCAGCGGGCGCAGCGACAGATTTCTTAGCTTAGTTCGCGGGCAATCCTTCGGGTTGCCCCACCACGACAAAGGTCAGCTTCGCCGGGTCCAACAGGCGCTTCGCCACGCGCTGCACATCGTCCAGCGTCACGGCATTCACCTGATCATTGCGGGTGGCAATGTAATCAATCGGCATCCCGTCCGCCTGCATCCCCACCATGATATTGGCAATCGTCGCATTGCCATCAAACCGCAGCGGATAGGCCCCGGTCAAATAGGTCTTGGCGTCGTCCAGTTCCTGTTGCGTCACGCCATGATCCAGCATTTTCTGCCATTCATCGCGGATCACCTGCACCGCCTGCGCGATCCGTTCATTCCCGGACGCCACGGACCCCATCCACAGCTTCGCGCCTTCCTTGTCCACCAGATAGGTATAGACACCATACGTCAGCCCGCGCTTTTCGCGCACTTCCTGCATCAGACGACTTTCAAACGATCCACCACCCAAAATCAGGTCCAGAATATAAGCCGCGAAAAAATCCGGGTCTTCGCGGTCAATTCCGGGCTGGGCAAACAGCGCGATGGATTGCGGCGTGGCAAAATCGGTGACATGCACACCGCCGGGGAAATGCAACGCTGCCACACCGGGCAGTTCCGGCCCCGCCTTTGGCAGATCGGCCAGCAACCGATCCAGCAGTGCCGACAATTCACCGGGTGTAATATCCCCCACCGCCGACACATACAGCCGGTCGCGGGTCAGCGCATTACGATGCGCCATCACCAAATCATCCCGCGTCAGCGCCGAAACGCTGTCCACCGTCCCGCTTTGGTCCTGCGCATAGGGGTGGTCGCCATAAACCAGCTTGCGAAACTGTTTCGAGGCAATATCGCGCGGGTTCTTTTCATCGGACAGGATGCCAGACAGCACCTGTTGGCGTACCCGGTCAATCGCATCAGGGTCAAAGCGCGGATTGATCAGGCTGTCCCGCAACAGGCCAACCGCCTGATCGCGGTTTTCGGTCAGGAACCGGGCGGACACAGACACCACATCGTCCGACAGGTCATAGGAAAACCCAGCCGCCAATTCTTCGGTCGCGCGGGCAAAGGCGCGGGAATCCAGATCCCCTGCACCTTCCTCTAGCAGGCCAACCATCAGATTGGTTGCCCCTTTCTTGCCGGGCAGGTCCAGCACCGCGCCGCCCTTGAACCGCAATTCAAGCGCGGTAAAGGGGATTTCGTGATCTTCCACCAGCCACGCCTTGATCCCACCGGGCGATGTCACCTCTTGGATATTCACCTCGGCGCGGGCGGGCAGCGCCGCAACCAGCAGGACCAGCGGCAAAATAAAACGCATCATTTTCATTGGCCCACCTCCTCGGCTTGTAGCCAGCCCGTCACGGATTGACGGCGGTCCAGAACGGTGCGGGCTGCGGCCAGCACGTCATCCGCCGTCACCTCTTGCAGCACCTTGGGCCAGTCCTGCACATCCTGAAGGGTCAATCCCTGCGTCAGCGCCCGGCCATAGCGGTTTGCCAGCCCTTCGGTGTTGTCCAGCGCATAGATTTCGGACGCCCGCACCTGCATTTTCACCCGGTCCAGCCGATCCTGATCCACACCATTTTCCAACAACCCGGCCAGCACATCGTCCAGCGCATCCTCGGCCTGTTGCAATGTCACCCCCGGCGCAGGCACCACGATCAGATCAAAGGTGGTATCGTCCAGCGACGTCGCCCCGTAATACGCCGCCGTGTAAATCGCGGTTTTGCTGTCATATTGCAGCTTTTCCGCCAGAATCGAGGTCGTCGATCCCCCCAGCACCTCGGATAGGATGGTCAAGGCAGCGGCCTGTTTCTGGGCGTTATGGTCCCGTTCAGGCGCCAGATAAGACCGGCTGACATAGGGCTGCGCCACGCGGGCATCGCGGAAAACCAAACGGCGCTCGGCGGTTTGCGGCGGTTCCGCGCTGCGATAGCGTTCTTTCGGCAGGTCCGGGTTGGCCGGGATCACGCCATAATATTGCTTAGCCAGCGCCAAAACCTGATCGGGCTGCACATCGCCCGCCACGACCAAAATCGCATTATTCGGCGAATAATAGGTGCCGTAATAGGACAGCGCGTCCTCCAGGCTCAACTCTTCCATCTCGTGCCGCCAGCCGATCACTGGCACGCCATAGCGGTGGTTCAGATATTGTGCGGCGTCCTTTTGTTCACGGAACAATGCGGCGGGGTTATTATCCACCCGCATGTTGCGTTCTTCCAAAATCACGGCCCGCTCGGTCTTGATGTCATCCTCGGACAGGCGCAGGTTTTTCATGCGGTCCGATTCCATTTGCATCATCAGCGGCAAACGATCCGCCGCGACCCGCTGATAATAGGCCGTGTAATCGTAGCTGGTAAACGCGTTATCGGTGCCGCCGTTTTTGGCTACGGTGGCTGAAAATTCGCCGGGGGCCAGCGTGTCGGTGCCTTTGAACAGCAGATGTTCCAGAAAATGCGCCACGCCGGATTGTCCCGGTGGTTCGTCTGCCGATCCGGCCCGATACCAGACCATGTGAACAACGATCGGGGCGCGGTGATCTTCGATCACCACCACCTGCATTCCATTATCCAAAGTAAAATCGCTGACCTTTTCCGCCGCACGCAGCGGCGCAGTCATGACCATGCTTGCCAATACGGCAAGGGCAAGGCGGATCATTGGGCAATCTCCTGTTATTTTTCCAGCAAGATACGCCCTGAGCCTGCGACTGCAAGCAGGGTGACGCGGTTGTGAAGCGTCACACGATGTTAGTGATCTTCAGGTGGGGCCGATGGTACATTCGCCCCAGCAGCCCGCCAGCGCGCCGCTTCCTTATAGGCGTTCAGGCGTTGCTTGCGATACGCTTGGTTATAGCGGTCGATCCGGGTGATCCGAATCTTGGTGAACCGCGACTGACGCTTGCGGAATTGTTCGTCTTCGGTGGCCAATTCCTGCCGGATCGCCGGAGCCACGCCATTGCGGCTGACATAGTTGACCAGCCCCACCTCGGACGTGGGAACGCCGCCGGGAACCAGCGCACCGGGCTTACCGCCCAACGCCTTCACCGCATCGGCCCGCGGGTTGGGGTCAGTCAGATTGCTGCCACCGGGGGTCGGGGTGGGCAGGCTGGCATAATCCTTGGGCGATTGCAGTTCTTTACCCGGAATGACCGAAAATTCGTCAGGCCCGCCCGTGAATGACCGCAAATCCCGCAAACGGGCATCCCCGCCACAAGCTGCAAGACCTACAAAAGCCAACAAGAATACTGCGCGCGACATCCGCATCGCCACCCTCCAGTCCGTTCCGCCCCAGCATTAGCCCATCAGAACGCCCGCGTCACGGGTGCTTTTGCTTTCCGCCCCAAAGGATCAGCCCGAAAGCGCCGACAAAGATCGTAATATCCGCCACATTGAACGCATAGGGATTGTCGAAACCGCAGCAGGACATATTCAGAAAATCCGCCACCGCCCCATAAAGCAGCCGATCAACCACGTTCCCCAAGGCACCGCCAATCAATACTCCGGCGGACAACAATCCCAAACGATTGGGCGTATCACGATACACCCACCACAGCACCGCAGCGGAAATTACCAGCGCCAAAATAATCAGGAACCAGCGCGTCAGATCGCCATAGCCAGACAAAAGACCGAAATTTACCCCGGTATTCCACGCCATCCGCAGATTCAGAAAAGGCGGGATAACATCCATTTCCCCAACGGTCCGCAGATTCAATATATGGACGACAAGATATTTGCTGGCTTGATCCAACAAGAACGTCCAGAAGCCTGCCCAGAAAACCAGCCTCATTTGCCTATCCTATTCTGCCTCTGACCGGGCGCGTTTGCCGTGCCTCGGAATTATTGATCCGGCAAGTTTACATGAACTTGCCGGATTCGCGTAGTGTGAAATGTCCGTAATTCAGGGGGATGACCCGACGCCCTTAGTGGCGGAAGTGCCGCATACCACTAAAGACCATCGCCAGACCGCGTTCATTGGCGGCGTCGATCACCTCTTGGTCGCGCATGGACCCGCCCGGCTGGATGATCGCGGTTGCGCCAGCTTCAGCAGCCGTGATCAGACCGTCAGCAAAGGGGAAAAACGCATCGGACGCCACAACCGATCCTTTGGTCAGCGGCTCAGACAACCCCATCACCTCGGCCATGTCCTGCGCTTTGCGGGCGGCGATGCGGGTGCTGTCCACGCGGCTCATCTGGCCCGCGCCCACACCAACGGTTGCCCCGTCTTTGACATAGATAATCGCGTTGGATTTAACGTGCTTGGCCACTTTCCACGCGAACAGCAGATCACGCAGTTCTTGTTCCGTGGGCTGGCGTTCGGTCACGACCTTCAGATCGTCCAGCGTGATCGCGCCGTTATCCTTGCCCTGCACAAGGAACCCACCCGCCACTTGGCGGAAGGTGGTGATGGCCGACTTCGGATCGGGCAACGCGCCGGTGGTCAGCAGGCGCAGGTTTTTCTTTGCCGCGAAAACCGCCTTGGCTTCGTCGGTTGCATCGGGGGCAATGACAACCTCGGTGAAAATCTTGCTGATTTCCTCGGCAGTTTCGCCATCCAACGTCTGATTCAGCGCGATGATCCCACCAAAGGCCGACGTGCGATCGCAGTCAAACGCGCGGTTATAGGCCTCTTTCATCGTCGCGCCCGAGGCCACACCGCAAGGGTTGGCGTGTTTGATGATCGCACAGGCAGGCGCATCGGTGCCGAATTCCGCCACCAGCTCAAACGCCGCGTCGGTGTCGTTGATGTTGTTATAGGACAGTTCCTTGCCCTGATGTTGCTGCGCAGTTGCCACACCGGCGCGGGCGCTGCCATCCTTGTAGAACGCTGCCGACTGGTGCGGGTTTTCACCATAGCGCAGGGTTTGCGCCAGTTCCCCGGCGAACACGCGGCGGCGCGGGGTGTCCTGACCAATGGCCCCGGCCATCCATGTCGAAACAGCCGCATCATACGCCCCGGTGCGGGCATAAGCGATCTGCGCCATTTTCTGACGGAAGGCATACGAGGTCTGGCCGTTGTTCGCGTCCAGTTCGGCCAGCAGGGCATCGTAATCTTCGACATCCACAACGGTTGTCACGAACCCGTGGTTTTTCGCGGCGGCGCGGATCATGGCAGGGCCACCGATGTCGATGTTTTCGATCATTTCGTCATAATCGGCACCACGGGCCAGCGCGGCCTCGAACGGGTACAGGTTCACCACCAGCAGGTCGATCCCGCCGATTTCATGTTCGTTCATCGCGGCAACGTGGCTGTCATTGTCGCGCAGCGCCAACAGGCCGCCATGCACTTTGGGGTGCAGGGTCTTCACGCGGCCGTCCATCATTTCAGGAAAGCCGGTCACATCCGCCACATCGCGCACATCCAGCCCGGCATCGCGCAGCGCCTTGGCCGATCCGCCGGTGGACAGCAATTCCACACCACGCGCGGCCAGCGCCTTGCCCAGATCAATCAGGCCGGTTTTATCGGAAACGGAAATCAGCGCGCGGCGCACGGGGTAGAGGTCGGTCATGGGGCAGCTCTTTGTCTCTGTATCAGGTCAGGTCCGGTTCATCGCGGTTCAGATCGCGGATACTGATCGGGGTATCCTGCGCCTTGGCCAATGACCACCGGATGCGCGTCGCATAGTCCATCGCGCGGCCAGATAAAACGATTTGTTTGGTCGCACGGGGCCGTAAACGGCCTTTTTCCAAATAAACCGAAGGTTCCAGCGTCATTTGCGCCGTACCTTCGTGGCGGAACAACCACAATTCCCCGCTTTTCAGCGCCAGCGACACAGACGCCCCGCCCATATCCACGGTCGCGTCCACCTCGGGGTGCAGGTGGAACCGGATGTGATAGGGGATACCTTCCAGCGCAACCGTTTGCGGCACTTTATCGAAGCGGCGCTTGGCGGCCTCGTCCAGCGCGATCAGCAATTCCTCGCCCGCCATACCGCGCCCGTCAAACGTCAGTTCCAGCGTGCGGGCATGGGTCAACCCATAAGATTTGGCATACCCATCATGCCCGCCTTCAAACCGCATCCCATCCGGGGCCTGAGACACCTCGATCGGGACGTTTTTGGGGATGTCCGTCAGCAATTCGGCCTTGCCGCGCCCGCCCAGCCGGGAACTGGAATACCCATCCAGACACAGCGTCGAATGCGATGGCGTGGCCCGCCCGGCCCGCCGCCATTTCGCCCCGAAAATCGCACCAGATCCGCAATTCACCACCACCGGCCTGCGCCCCGAGGTCAGTTCAAACGCAAGGGTCGAGGCATGAGCATTATACGAGGCCTTGCCCGCAGGCGGCGGGCTGGCATCTACGACAACACTGGTACGCCCCGCCGACAGCCGGGCATAGCCCATCGCCAACCCATCCGCCGCGCGCCCCTTGATCCCGGATGCGGCCAGCGCAGTATCCAGCCGCCCTTCGGCCCCGCGCCCACCACCGTGGAACCGCGCCAGCCCACCGTCAGCGTGGCGCAGGGTGCGCAGCGTCGGGGCAATGCGTTCAATCGCGGCCTGATGATCCGGGTGAACCGCCTGCCCGGCTTCTTGCAGCGCGGCAGCGGCCCATGTCAGCAGGGTAAAGACCTCTAGCAATTCTTCGGGGTTGCGGGTGGGAATACCGCCCTGCGCATCCACCTGCGACCGACAATCCCGCGCCAATGCCTTGACCGCTGGGGCTACATATTTTGCCATGCCTTCTAATGACAGCCCGGCATACAACAGCCCTGTCAAAGCCTCGAACCGGGGCAAACCGGGGGACGAGGATTGCCAGCGCCGCGACAGGAAAATCGTCTGCCGGGCCAGCGACCGATAGAATGCGTCAGACTGTTCCTTGTCCACCCCCCGCAACACGAACAGCGCATGATGAATCCAGCGAATGATCCGGCGGCCCGTCAGGTCCGGCGTCCAGCCCGGTCCGCGCCCTGCGCCATAGCGTTCAATCCACCCCCAAAGCCACGCCTGCGCCCGTTCGCGGGTGGTCGGGTCCGCGACGGCGGCCAGATCGTCCAGCCAGCCAAAGCCCTGTGTTTCCTCCTCAAAGCCGTGATCGGGCGGGGCGATATCCCAAATCAGGGTTTTCGGCGCTTCCACCAAATGCCCGGCGAACAGGAAATTCCCGGCCACCAATTGCCGCCCCCGCGCAAAGCTGCCGATGGTCCGGGGTTCGGGTTGGCTCACGAACCCTTTGGCTGGATGCGCGAAGCCGCTTAGCCGCGCATGAAAGCGGTGCATCCAGCGCGTCAGGGGCGCTGCTGTCCGATCTGGGTTGAACATCTGGCTCTGCCTCTCGCGCTCTGACGGCGGGTTGTGGGCAGATTACCCTGTGGCGGGCCGTCTGTCACCGACGAATGCCAATACCAGACGCGATTGGGCGAATTCTGCTCAGGGCTTTCGCAAACAAGCCATATAGAATCCATCCATCCCGCCCTGTTTCCGCCAGAACGACGGCAACAGGCGCAGCCCGCCTTCTTCGGTCTGCCATGCGGGGTCTACCCCCGGCATGTCCAGCGCGGTGCGGTCAATTTGCAGATCGGGATACAGTTCCAGCGCATCCTCGACCTGACATTCGCCTTCGTCGGGCAACAGGGAACAGGTGGCATAAACCAGCCGCCCGCCGGGTTTCAGCAAGCTTAGCGCATGGGCCAGCATTTGCGCCTGCAATTCAATCAGCGCCCCGAACTCTGCCCCGTCTTTGGCGTGGGGCAAATCGGGATGGCGGCGAATCGTGCCCGTGGCCGAACAGGGCGCATCCAGCAGGATCGCATCATATTGCCCCTGATGGTCCAGCGCGTCGCCCGTAACCAACCGCGCGGACAGGCCGGTGCGCGTCAGATTTTCCTGCACCCGTGCCATGCGGTTTTCGGAAATATCCAGCGCAGTTACATCCGCCCCCGCCGCCGACAGTTGCATCGTTTTGCCGCCCGGTGCCGCGCACATATCCAGCACGGTTTCGCCCGGCTGCACGTTCAGCACACGGGCTGGCAGCGCAGCGGCGGCATCCTGTACCCACCAATCGCCCGCATCAAACCCCGGCAGGGCAGACACCTGCCCGGCATCCTGCAAACGAATGGTGCCAGTCGGCAGCAATTCCCCACCAAGCGCATCACACACCGCCTGCGGATCGGATTTGGCCGTGATGTCCAGCGGCGCCCCCACGAAATGGGCTTGCTCCATCCGGGCCACTTCTTCGGGACCATAACCATCGACCAAGGGATCACGCAGCCAACGCGGCAACCGCGGGGCGCGTTGCTTGGCCCAATCCTGCGCGGCGGTTTCCGCAACCTTGCGCAGCACGGCGTTGACCATGCCTTTCATCGTCTGGGTACGTTTATTGGCAGCGGTCAGGTTCACCGCTTCGTTCACCACCCCATGCGCGTCGCCGCCCGTGGCCAGTTCCATCACCGCCAGCCGCAGGATGTTGCGCACCGCCAGCGGCGGGTTCTTTTTCAGATGCCGCGCCAGCAGTTTATCCGCGCGTTCCATCCCTCGCAGCGTATCCAGCGCCAAGCGTTGCGCCCGCGCCCGATCTGCCGGGTCCAGCCGCGTCAATGCCCCCTGTGCCGCCTGTTCCGAAATCAGCCGCCCATCGACCAACACCTGATTCAACAGGGTCAGCGCAGTCTGGCGCGGGGTGGGAACGGGGCGGGCTGGTTTCGGCAAAATACGGCAATCCTTGCGAATGGGCTGCCGAGGCGTATATCAACAGGCAGCCGCAAGAGGAAGACACGCCATGAGCGAGCCGGAAAAAGACCCGCAAAAAGACCTGCCCCCCGCCGCGATCCGCGCATTGGCCGAGGCCGAAGAACGCCGGAAAAAAGCGGAAGCCGACGCCAAGGCCATGCCCAAGGAACTGGGTGGCCGCGACGGCCCCGAACCCGTTCGCTATGGCGATTGGGAAAAAAAGGGCATCGCGGTCGATTTCTAATCCCGCGACATAGGCGGGTTATCTGGCTGCGCGGGGCTTACAGCCCCAGCACATCCATCATGTCGTATTCGCCGGGTTTTTGCCCCAGCCCCCATAGCGCCGCCTTCAATGCGCCACGGGCGAAAACCGCGCGATCCGTAGCAACGTGGCGCAGAATCACCCGTTCCCCGGCTGCGGCGAATAAAACATCGTGTTCCCCCACGATGTCCCCACCCCGGATTGCCGTAAAACCGATATGGCCGCGTTCCCGCGCCCCGGTGATCCCGTCGCGGCCCCGGTCCGATACGTTTTCCAGTGACACGCCCCGCCCTTCGGCGGCGGCTTCGCCCAGCATCAGGGCGGTTCCCGATGGCGCGTCCACCTTTTTGTTGTGATGCGCTTCGATCACTTCGATGTCGAAATCTTCGTCCAGCGCGGCGGCAACCTTTTTCGTCAGTTGCACCAGCAGGTTCACCCCCAGGGACATGTTCCCGGCCCGCACCACCACAGCATGACGGGCAGCCGCGTTGATTTTGCCCAGATCGTCCGCAGACATGCCAGTGGTGCCGATCACATGCACAACCCGCGCCTGCGCGGCAATCGCGGCGAATTCCACCGTGGCGGCGGGTGCGGTGAAATCAATCACCCCCTGCGCATGGGCAAAGGTTTCCAGCGGATCGTCCGATACGATCACACCCATCGGTGCGCCGCCCATACATTCGCCCACATCGCGGCCCACCCAATCGTGGCCCTTGCGTTCGACCGCGCCCACAAGCCTGCACTTGTCGCTGTCCTGAATGGTACGCATCAGCATCTGGCCCATACGGCCCGAGGCCCCAGTTACGACAAGTCCGGGCAGGTTGGTCATCGGTCAAAACTCCAGTCTTTCGGCGGTTGCGCTCTCATAGCGGCTTGAACCCGGCTTGGCAAAGCCCTTGCGAAAGCGTAGATGCGGAACATGGCCAAGGGAAACAGCTCTTTCGGTTCCGGCCCCGGTATGCGTCAGCTACGGGTTGGGGAACAAATTCGCCGGACAATGTCCGAAATCCTGATGCGTGGGGATATCCACGATCCGGACCTGAATCGTATGTCCATCACTGTGGGCGAGGTCCGGTTAAGCGCCGATCTGCGCGTGGCCACGGTGTTTGTGCTGCCGTTGGGCGGCGATCAAAAGGACGAGGCGATCAAGCTGCTGGCCCGCCACCACGGCGAATTGCGCCGGATGATCGGGCGCAAATGCGGCCTGAAACACGCGCCCGAACTGCGCTTCCGGCTGGACGATACATTCGACCGGATGGACGAAACCCGCCGCCTGCTGTCGCAAGATCAGGTCCGCCGCGACATCGACAAGGACGACGGGGAAGAGGAATGACCCGCCCCGGAACCAGCCTTTTCGGTCTGGTTCTGGCCCTTGCCGCGTGGCTTCCCACGCTGGCCCACGCCGTTGACTGCCGCAGCCTGACAGTTGACGAAAACCGCTTCACCATATGTCAGGTCGACGCCAGCCGCGAAACCATCCGGCTGTTTCTGCGTGACGATCAGGGAACCGTACTGGGGCAATTTTCTGCTGTCGCTGAACTGTTGGACGCAAAAGGCCAGCGTTTAGACATGGCGATGAATGCGGGCATGTACCATCAGGATCGCGCACCCGTTGGCCTGTATATCGAAGACGGCCAACAGGAAATGCGCGTGGTTCCCAATGCCGGGCCGGGCAATTTCGGGCTGCTGCCGAACGGTGTGTTCTGTATCCGTCAGGGCCGCGCCGATGTGATCGAAACCTTGCGTTATATCAACGAAAAACCCGCCTGCCGCGATGCCACTCAATCCGGGCCGATGCTGGTGATTGACGGGGCTTTGCATCCGCGTTTCCTGCCGGACAGCACATCCCGCTATATCCGCAACGGGGTGGGCAGTTCCGCCGATGGTCAGCGGGTGGTCTTTGCCATTTCTGAAAATCCGGTCACATTTTATGAATTCGGCAGCTTGTTCCGCGATACGCTGGACCTGCCACAAGCGCTGTATTTCGATGGCAAGGTATCCCGGCTGTATGCCCCGCAAATCGACAGGGACGATGCCGGGTTCTGGCTGGGACCAATCGTGGGCGTGGTATCCCCCGTGCAATAAGCACAAATTGACAGGACGCGGGTCATCCGTTAGGTGCCGCACCTTGGCAGCAACAACGGGTTTCAGGGATCATGGCACGCAAACGCAAGGGACGCGATATTTCCGGCTGGCTGGTGGTGGATAAACCCGCTGGCATGACCTCGACCGCCGTTGTGAACAAGGTGAAATGGGCATTCAACGCCAACAAGGCAGGCCATGCCGGAACGCTGGACCCCGATGCCACCGGCGTATTGGCCGTTGCCTTGGGTGAAGCCACCAAAACCGTGCCATTCATCACCGACGCACTGAAATGCTATCGCTTCTCGGTACGGCTGGGGCAGGCCACCAATACCGACGACGCCGAAGGCGAAGTGATCGCGCAATCCGATCTGCGTCCCTCGGACGATGCGATCAAAGAGGCGTTGAATGGATTTCTGGGCGACATCATGCAGGTGCCGCCGAAATTTTCCGCCGTGAAAATCGACGGCCAACGTGCCTATAAGCTGGCCCGCGCGGATGAAGATTTTGAACTGGCCGCCCGCCCGCTTTGGGTGGATGAACTGGTGATGGAAGACCGTCCCGACGCCGATCATGTGGTGCTGGAAATGGTCTGTGGCAAAGGTGGCTATGTCCGATCCATCGCCCGCGATCTGGGTCAGGCGCTGGGATGTCATGGCCATGTCGAATGGCTGCGCCGGGTCTGGTCCGGCCCGTTCGATGCAGACGAAGATGGCGTTTCCGTGGACCAGATCAACGACATGGCCCGCACCCCCGAACTGGACGATCTTCTGCGCCCCGTCGAAGAAGGGTTGGCCGATCTGCCCGAGGTCAAGGCCACCGATGCCGGGGCCGCACGACTGCGGAATGGCAACCCCGGCATGGTCATCGCCCATGACATAGAGTTCGGCGAAGAATGCTGGGCATCTTATCAGGGGAAACCAATCGCTGTGGGCATTCTGCAAGGGGCAGAACTGCACCCGAACCGGGTGTTCAATCTGGACTGATGGCTTGCAGCCCGGTCGCGGTACGGGCAAGAACGGCACATGATCACGCGTGAGTTTCAAAAGGGCGACGCCCTGTCCTGTGCCGTTTATTCCGATTGCGAACGCTACCGCTATTCCCTGACGCGGGAATGGGATGCCGCCGGGCCGCGCGTGATGTTCGTGATGCTGAATCCATCAACCGCGACTGAAATCCAGAACGATCCCACCGTGGAACGCTGCGAAAGACGGGCGCGGGTGCTGGGCTATGGGGCGTTCCGCGTGACCAATATCTTTGCATGGCGCGAAACCGATCCGCGCCGGATGCGAGCCGCCACCGACCCGATTGGCCCCGGCAACGATGCTGCGATTCTGGCAGGGTGCGCTTGGGCGGATCGGATCGTGGCAGGCTGGGGGACGCATGGTGCCTATCTGGATCGCGGCCCACAGGTGGCACAGGTTCTGGCGCAAAGCGGGCAGCCGCTTTACCATCTGGGCCTGACCAAAGACGGCCACCCACGGCACCCACTTTACATTGCTTATACACAACAGCCGCAAATCTGGGACATTCCGGCACCCGCACAGGACACCCCATGACCGAACAGCCCGACACATCCAAAACCGAAGAAATCGAAGCCCTGCGCCGCCTGACCAAAGAGCTGGAAAAACTCAATGGTCACAAATTCATACGCGTCCAGAATTCAACCATGCGGTCCATCGGGTTCCAGTTCGCGCGCGGGCTGGCCTTTGGTCTGGGGTCGGTTCTGGGGGCGTCCTTGCTGGTGTCTGTGATTACCTGGTGGCTGTCCCAGTTTGAATTTCTGCCGATCATCGGGGACTGGATGGTTGTCCTGTCCGAAGAATTCCAACGCGCCACCGGCGGGCAAAGCGGTGTTAACCACACCCCCCAATAGGTTTTGACCGACTCGGGCGCGCTATGCGGTAATGCCTGCGGGGAAATCCGTGGGTGAAAACATGTTACTTATTGCAGGCTTATTGGGTGTAATGGCCGTTGGCGCCGCCTTCATCGGCACCGGCATCGCGGACGATGATGACGCGGAACTGGACAGTACCGAAACCGATGCAACCGACGACGATACCATTGGTGCCGAAGATTTGCTGACAGGCAACGACATCCTTGCAGGTGGGGGTGAAACCGATCTGCTGGACGGCGGCGATGGCAACGATCAACTGAACGGCTATGGCGGCGACGATACCGTATCCGGCGGCGCGAATGACGACGATATTTATGGCGGTGACGGGGATGACACCCTGCATGGCGATACGGGCAACGACACCCTGCATGGCGATGACGGGGCCGATTTCATGCTGGGCGATGCCGGCAACGACCAGCTTTTCGGTCATAACGGCAATGACCAACTGGAAGGCGGCGATGGTGATGACAGCCTTGTTGGCAGCGCGGGCAACGACCTGCTGGAAGGCGGCGATGGCAATGACGCCCTGCACGGCGATGTAGATGACGACACCCTGATCGGTGGCGCGGGGTCGGATACCCTGTTCGGTGGCGCGGGGGATGACGTGCTGCGCGGCGATGACGACACAGACAGCGATTTCCTGAATGGTGGCGACGGTGATGATACCATCACTGGAGGGGCCGGTGATTACATCCACAGCGGCGACGGGTCAGACATGATCCTGATCGGGGATTGGGTGGATAACCCGCTGACGATACAGGACTTCGATGCTGCCTCGGATCAATTGGCCGTGGTCTATGACGATAGCACCGGCACCCTGCCGGAAATGGACCTGATCCCGTCTGACGATGGGTCAGACACGCTGGCCCTGCTGGTGGACGGGGTTCAGGTGGCCACATTGAACGGAACAAGCGGGCTTAGCCTGACGGACATTGCCCTGATCGCACGCTCGGGCGGCCTGCCGGGATAGGATTTTGCTTTTCTTTTAAGGGGAATCCCCGTATACGCGCGCATCCGTCATGGGAATCCCGTGGCGGGTACTCCACGGACCTTGCTGGACGACATCCCGGCTTGCGCCCCAACCCTTAACCTTACAGGAGACCCCGATGTCGATCACCGTTGAAGAAAAGAACCGCGTTATCAAAGAATTCGCAACCAAAGAAGGCGACACTGGTTCGCCCGAAGTTCAGGTTGCTATCCTGTCGTCGCGTATCGCTACGCTGACCGAACACTTCAAAACGCACACCAAAGACAACCACGGCCGCCGTGGCCTGCTGAAACTGGTTGCTCAGCGTCGTAAACTGCTAGACTACCTGAAAGCCAAAGACGAAGCACGCTATGCGTCGCTGATCGAACGTCTGGGCCTGCGCCGCTAAGCCGATCCGGTTTGGAATTTGGAACGCCCGCTTGCAAGAGCGGGCGTTTTTCGTTGTGGTAAAGGGGTGGGTTTCAAAGGAAGGGTATACTTGGGCAGGCGTCTGCATCTGGAGAAGCCGAAGGCTCTCAGCTTCGCAGTGGCATCCTTGGGTTGATTAAAAATCCAATCACTCCCCTCTGGAAACAATTTGTTTCCCTTGATTTTCAAAGATTCGACTCGGGACCACGGCGCAAATGCGGTTAAATTATGGCGCAAATGTGTTCCACAGCGAACCAAAGGTGAGCGCCCCAGCTTACATAAGGACCATCCACCACGCACACAGCCTTAGCCGGAGATTAATCAGATGCCCGATCTTTCAAAGACATTTTCGTACGCTATGGAAGGACTGTCCTATACGGTC
Organism: Thalassovita litoralis; assembly: GCF_900182725.1. Lineage (GTDB taxonomy): Bacteria > Pseudomonadota > Alphaproteobacteria > Rhodobacterales > Rhodobacteraceae > Thalassobius > Thalassobius litoralis. The sequence continues at coordinate 88,010 of NZ_FXTO01000006.1, read as the reverse complement.
ACCGTTTACGAAGACCCGGAAAATCCCGGTCAGTTTCTGGCTGACATTTCCGTCAGCGAAGGCGCAATGGATGTGAACGCCATCTATTTTGGCGACGATGATTTTTCTGGCGATAGTGAAGGTCTGAAGGGGCCACTGAACATGAATGGTGTTCAGGATGTACAATGGGATGAGGCGGTCAAGCTAAGCGATCCGGGCCTTGGCCCAGAAGGTGAAGACAAAGAAACCTATGTCACCGCCGGGGATCAGATGACCGTTCAGTTGGATATCGACAGTCTGGACGATGTCGATGTCTTTGGCATCCGCGCCACGTCAACCACAACCGAAGAAGGCTCGATCAAGGCCGTATCCGAGGAAGAAGAGGACGATGACGAACCGACCTTTGAAAAGGTTGGTTTTGGTGTCGACATTGCGGATAACGGGATGATTTCAAACGGGGTTTACATTTTCGAAGACAACCTGCCCGAAGGCGAAGAAGGCACCTTTGAAAACTATGTGAACTTTTATGAAAGCCAGTTCGCAGATGACCCCGATTACAATATTACCGAGGTCGAATCGGTTATCTTCTACGATCTGAACGAAGAAACCGCCCCGGATGGCAGCACCGTCGAGGTTCCCACCGAACTGTTCCGCATAGATGCGCTCGATGGGGGCTTTCAAAATGCCGAAGAATTACTGGCCGCCTATGATGATGCCGTCGAAAACGGCGCGCTGGATGGTGCCAGCATGGCCGAAGACGGCAGTCTGGATTTGTTGGCGACCCTAAGTACAGGTCCGGACAGTGATGAAGAAGAATTCGGCGCAGAAGACCCGATGCCGGAAGACGAAGAGCTTGAGGAAATGGTGTAACCCTCGGCGTGTTCTGAGCCGGAAAATTGGGTAAACGAGCGCACAAAGACGCAGTGGGGTTCCCGCTGCGTCTTTGTTTTCATGCCAACAGCATGGTGCGCGGTGCAGAGACGGCCTTTCTATTCCCCGCTTCCAAAACTTGCAAAACTACGGTATGGCGCACACATCTGGAACGTGACGCCCAGACCCCGGCGTCGTGAAGCAATGATAGAGGGGTCGGCGGCAATGGGGCCGCCACGCAAACGGAAGACCCGGAGGGCCGGGAGTGCTTCCATAAGGATACGCTAGATGTTTAACGTAACGACCAAAACGATGCAGTGGGGCGATGAAACGCTGACACTGGAAACGGGCAAGATTGCCCGTCAGGCAGACGGCACCGTGATTGCCACGCTGGGCGAAACCAGCGTCATGGCAAACGTGACCTTTGCCAAGGAACCGAAACCCGGTCAGGATTTCTTTCCGCTGACGGTTCACTATCAGGAAAAATACTATGCTGCTGGCAAAGTTCCCGGCGGCTTCTTCAAGCGCGAAGCGCGCCCGACCGAAAAAGAAACGCTGACCGCGCGCCTGATCGACCGCCCGATCCGCCCGCTGTTCGTCCCCGGCTTCAAAAACGAAGTGCTGGTGATGTGTACCGTGCTGTCGCACGATCTGGTGAACGACCCCGATATCGTGGCAATGATCGCTGCCTCGGCTGCGCTGACCATTTCGGGCGCACCGTTCATGGGTCCGATTGCTGGCGCACGCGTTGGTTTCGTCGACGGCCAGTATGTGCTGAACCCGTCGGTCGATGACATGCAAGACCTGCGCAACAATCCTGAACAGCGTCTGGATCTGGTGGTTGCCGGGACCAAAGACGCCGTGATGATGGTGGAATCCGAAGCTTACGAGCTGACCGAGGCCGAAATGCTGGGCGCTGTGACCTTTGCACACGAGCAGATTCAGCCGGTTATCGACCTGATCATTTCGCTGGCCGAAGACGCCGCGAAAGAGCCGTTCGATTTCACCCCGCCGAATTACAGCGACCTGTTCGAGGTTGTGAAGGCCGCAGGCGAAGACAAAATGCGCGCCGCCTATGCCATCACCAACAAGCAGGAACGCGTCGCCGCTGTTGCCGCCGCCAAAGAAGGCATCAAGGCTGGCCTGAGCGAAGAGCAGCTTGAAGACGCGAATCTGGGTTCGGCAATCAAGAAGCTGGAATCGGTCGTGCTGCGTGGCTCGGTCGTGAAAGAAGGCAAGCGGATCGACGGTCGCGCACTGGATCAGGTACGCCCGATCGTTGCGGAAACCGGCCTGCTGCCGCGGACTCACGGCTCGGCGCTGTTCACCCGTGGCGAAACTCAGGGTCTGGTTGTGACCACGCTGGGCACCGGCGATGACGAACAGTTCATCGACGCGCTGCACGGGAACTTCAAATCCAACTTCATGCTGCACTACAACTTCCCGCCCTACTCGGTGGGTGAAGTAGGCCGCGTGGGGTCGCCCGGCCGCCGTGAAATCGGCCACGGTAAGCTGGCATGGCGCGCGCTTCAGGCCGTGCTGCCCGCCGCCACCGATTTCCCCTATACCATCCGCATCGTGTCCGAGATCACCGAATCGAATGGTTCGTCCTCTATGGCATCGGTCTGTGGCGGGTCGCTGTCCATGATGGACGCAGGCGTTCCGTTGAAAGCCGCCGTTGCCGGTGTGGCAATGGGTCTGGTGCTGGAAGACGACGGTTCCTATGCCGTTCTGACCGACATTCTGGGTGACGAAGACCACCTGGGCGACATGGATTTCAAAGTGGCAGGGACCGAAAACGGTATCACCTCGCTGCAAATGGACATCAAGGTTGCTGGCATCACCCCGGAAATCATGGAAAAGGCGCTGGCCCAAGCCAAAGATGGCCGGATGCACATTCTGGGCGAGATGAACAAAGCGCTGGCCGGTGCCGGTGATTTCAGCGTCCATGCACCGCGCATCGAAACCATGCAAATCCCGACCGACAAGATCCGCGAAGTGATCGGTTCGGGCGGTAAGGTCATCCGCGAAATCGTCGAAGTGTCGGGCGCCAAGGTCGACATCAACGACGACGGCGTGATCAAGATCGCCAGCCCGAACGGCGAAGCCATCAAGAAGGCCTATGACATGATCTATTCGATCGTGGCCGAGCCGGAAGAAGGCGGGATCTACAAAGGCAAGGTCGTGAAGATCGTCGATTTCGGCGCCTTCGTGAACTTCTTCGGCAAGCGCGATGGGCTGGTCCACGTCAGCCAGATCGAAAACCGCCGCCTGAACCACCCCTCGGACGTTCTGAAAGAAGGTCAGGAAGTATGGGTCAAGCTGCTGGGCTTTGATGATCGCGGTAAGGTCCGCCTGTCGATGAAAGTCGTCGATCAGGAAACCGGCGAAGAAGCCCAAAAAGAAGAAAAAGAAGGCGACGCAGAATAATCTGCTAACCTTCTGAAACAGGAAACCCCGGCCCATGTGGCCGGGGTTTTTCTTTTTCAATACAGCCGGGCTTTCGTATCAATGCGCTGATCTGTGATCCTGAAACCGTCCTTGGGTTTTGCGTTGCCGTCTTGCAAACCGGACTATTCCGCAGCTTCCTGCGGGCGGCGCATCTGGATCAGCGCCGCGATTTCGGGACGGCACGAACCGCAATTGGTTCCTGCCAAAAGAGCGGCACCGATAGCATCGACCGAATAAAGATGCTGCGTCTGTATCGCGTCCACAATCGTGTTCACCCCCACCCCAAAACACGCACACAAATTCGGCCCCGGATCGGGAACATCGACAGGGACGCGCCCCGACAGGACATCAGACCCCGCATATTCAGGCAAAGTCGCAAGATAATCACGCGCAACGGCAACCGGGGTGGCGGCAACGAAAAGCGCGGCCTGCAATCTGCCGCCCTTGAACAGTGCAATCCGCGCAATACCTCGGGCCGGGTCAATGATCGAGGAAACCGAAGCATCTTTCAGGCCAAACAGGCGAAGCGCCTCTGCCTCCCAATCCGCGATGTCTGACGTCCCGGCCAGTTCCGCCCGAAACCCCATACGCGATGGGACACGCGCCCAATAGTCACAAGAAGGCTGCATCGGGTCAGCAGATACGGCAAAGCCATACCATTTGGCCGCGAATGGCTCTAGCCGGACAACACTTGCCTTACTTTCGGGTTGCCCGGAAACAGGATCACAGGCCGGGGCAATCAGATCGTCAATCCGTGCCGCTGGCGCTGTTTCTCCGGTCCAATGCATCGGGGCAAAAACCTGTCCACATTGCACTGTGTCCGTAATGCGCGCGCGCAAAATCGCCTGCCCAATCGGGCTTTCGACCCGCACCAACCCCGCAGGCCCGATGTTCAGCCTGTCAGCATCATGTGGGTGAATTTCAATGAATGGCTCCGCTAGATGGGCGGATAAACGGGGACTTAGCCCTGTCCGGGTCATCGTGTGCCACTGATCCCGCACACGCCCCGTATTTAGCCGAAAAGGATACCGCGGCCCGGTTTTCGCGGCAGGCCTGCGATAGCTGACAGGCACAAATCGCGCCTTGTGGTCGGTATGGAAAAACCGCCCATCAGAAAAGAACCGCCCGCCTTGTTTGGCGCGGCACACTGGCCACCGCGTCGGCGCAAGATCGGCATAATCAAGGTCAGACAGGCCACTTAGCCCTGAAATATCAAAATCCAGCCCGAACTCTCCTGCGATCCCGGACAGGGCTGCATACTCGCGGAAAATCTCGGCTGCGGACCCATAGTCGAATTCCGTTTCCCACCCCATACGACGGCCCACCTCGGCCAGAATGGCCCAATCCGGACGCGTCCCTTCGGGGGCAGGCAGCGCGGCGCGCTGACGGCTGATCGTGCGGTCAGAATTGGTGACTGTGCCCTCTTTTTCGCCCCATGCGGATGCTGGCAAAAGAACATCCGCCAGACGCGCGGTATCCGTTGCATCTGTAATGTCCGAAACCACCGTGAACGGACAAGACGCAATCGCAGCACGCACAGAAGCCGCATCCGGCATACTAACGGCGGGATTGGTATGAATGATCCATAGCGCCTTGATCTGCCCTTGCCCCACTGCGCGGAACATGTCGACCGCCTTCAGACCGGCATGTGCTGGCATGGTTGGTGCAGACCAGAAGTCGCCAACAGCCCTGCGGTGACGGGGGTTTTCAATGTCCATGTGACAAGCAAGCATATTCGCCAACCCACCCACTTCGCGCCCGCCCATCGCATTGGGTTGTCCTGTCACAGACAAAGGCCCGCATCCCCGTTTCCCAATGCGGCCCGTGGCAAGGTGGCAGTTCAGAATTGCGTTCACCTTGTCAGCGCCCGAAGTCGACTGGTTCACGCCTTGGGAAAACACAGTGACGACCTTTTCGGTGCTGGCCCACAAATCGCAAAACTGTGCGATTTGCAGTTCTGACAATCCTGTTACAGCCGGATCGTCCTGACGTGCAGCCGCCAGTGCATCCTCGTACCCTTGGGTATTGCGCAAAAATGCCTTGTCGGCCAACCCACGGTCATGCAGCACCGCCAGCAAGCGGTTGAACAGCGGCACGTCAGCCCCCGGCGCAATGGCCAGATGCAAATCGGCATCGTCACAGGTGGCAGTACGGCGCGGGTCGATCACAACCAGTTTAGTCCCCCGCCTTTTGCGGGCATGGATCAGGCGCTGGTAAAGCACCGGATGGCACCACGCCAGATTAGACCCGACCAGAACAACCAGATCGGCTTCTTCCAGATCCTCGTAGGTTTGCGGAACCGTATCAGTGCCAAAAGCCCGCTTATGCCCCGCAACCGTCGATGCCATACATAGGCGCGAATTGGTGTCGATATTGGCGGAACCAATAAACCCCTTCATCAGCTTGTTGGCGATGTAATAGTCTTCGGTCAACAACTGCCCCGAGACATAAAAGGCGACGCTATCGGGACCGTGTTCTGCAATGGTTTCCGAAAACCGTCGCGCCACCAGCGAAAGCGCTTCGTCCCAAGTACTGCTTTGCTTCTCTATCTGCGGCGCGGTCAAACGATGTGACAGCCCCACAGTTTCGGCAAGCGCCAGCCCCTTGGAACACAGCCGCGCGTGATTGGCAGGATGGTCTGGATCGCCACGCACAGACAGCCCGCCGTGCGCATCGGGACGCAGCAATACACCGCAACCAACACCGCAATATGGACAGGTTGAACGAATTTCATCTGTGCGGCTGGCGGTCATCAGGCGGCACTCCTGCGCACAACGGTGGTCCCGTCCAGCAGGATACGCCCCCCATCCAGACGCACCGGATAGGTGGTAATTTGCCCCTGATCCCCGCCCAGCGCCTGCCCGGTGTTCAAATCAAACACCCAGTTATGCAGCGGACATGTCACCTTTTGCCCATGCACGATGCCATCCGAAAGCGGCCCTGCCTTGTGAGGACACATATCCGAAGCCGCAAACACTTCTGCATCCGCCGTGCGGAAAACCGCGATGCAGCCCACAGGCGTTTTCACCAATCGCGCCCCACGCAAGGGGATATCATCAATATGTCCGATGTCGATCCAGTTCATTCTGCGGCCTCCAAAGTAAGATCGGCAAGCGGCGCATAGCCCTGCGCCTTTTGCGTTGCATGTTCGGCCCACGGATCTTTGCGATAGATGGACTGCGAAACCTCAAAGCGTTCGACAAGCGCGCGACGGTTATCCAGATCGTCGACAACGCGTTCCCTGACCCAATCCAGGCCGACTTTGGCAACCCATTTATAGGGACGATCAAGGTATTTGGCGTTCTCTCGATAAAGCTGGATAAAGGCGATCGAGAGGTCCATAGCCTCTTGCTCTGACGGCACATCCGCAAGCGGCAGTGTCTCTTTCAAATCCATACCCGCAGCACCGGCGACGCCGACCTTGTAGCCGCTGTCGACGCAAACGATACCAACGTCTTTGCAGGTGGCTTCCGCACAATTGCGCGGACAGCCGGAAACCGCCAGTTTGACCTTGTGCGGTGTCCACGATCCCCACAGCGCCTTTTCCAGCTTGATCCCCAGCCCGGTGCTGTCCTGCGTTCCGAACCGGCAGTGATCGCTGCCAACACAGGTTTTCACCGTGCGCAGACCTTTGGAATACGCATGACCAGACACCAGCCCCGCCGCATTCAGATCAGCCCAGATATGCGGCAAATCCTCGGATTTCACCCCCAACAGATCAATCCGCTGGCCGCCTGTCACTTTGACGGTGGGGACATTGTATTTTTCGGCTGCATCTGCAATCGCCCGCAGCTCTTGCGCATTTGTGATCCCGCCCCACATGCGCGGCACCACGCTAAAAGTGCCATCTTTCTGGATATTGGCGTGCTTGCGTTCGTTCACGAAGCGGCTTTGCGGATCATCGCGGTAATCCAAAGGCCAGTCAGCCAGAAGATAGAAGTTCACAGCGGGACGACAGATGTGACAGCCGTTCGGTGTGTTCCACCCCAATTCCTGCCAAACCGCAGGCTGGGATTTCAGTTCCTTGGCCTTGATCAGACGGCGCACATCCTCGTGCGTCAGATCGGTGCAACCGCAAACAGACGCAGCGGCAGGAATTTGAAAACCATCGCCAAGCGTGACCTGCATCACCTGTTCGACCAACCCCGTACAGGTGCCGCAGGACGCCGATGCTTTTGTCATTGCCCGGACTGCCGCCAAATCTGTCGCGCCACCTGCAATCGCGTCGACGATCGTACCTTTGCATATGCCGTTGCAGCCGCAGATTTCCGCATCAAGCGGCAAGGCTGCAACGGCCGACAAAGGGTCCACGGTAGCGCCCCCCTGATATGCGGGACCAAAAATCAAAGTCTCCCGCATGTCAGTAATATCGGCACCATCCTTGATCAGACTGAAAAACCAATTGCCGTCTGCGGTATCGCCGTACATCACCGCGCCGATCAGTTTGTTTTCCTGGATCACAAGGCGCTTATAGATGCCCCGCGCCGGATCGCGGAAAACGACATCCTCGCGCCCCTCGCCCGAAGCAAAATCACCCGCACTGAACAGATCGCAGCCTGTGACTTTCAGCTTGGTCGAAATGCTTTTCTGAACAAAGGCCGCCTCTTGTCCCAGCAACGTCTGGGCCGCAACTTTCGCCTGATCGTAAAGTGGGGCGACAAGACCGAAGACGGCACCGCCATGTTCCACGCATTCGCCAACGGCCAATACATCAGTGTCCGACGTGACCAATTGATCATCCACATGAATGCCGCGCCCAACAATCAGCCCCGCTTCCTGCGCCAGTTTCACATTCGGGCGGATGCCCACCGCCATGACCAACAGATCACAGGGCAGTTCAGTGCCGTCATCCAGCAGCAGGGCCTTGACCTGTCCGTTCTTCCCAAGGATTTCCTTTGAATTCGCCCCAAGGCAGACGGTAATGCCTTTTTCTTCCAGCGATTTTTTCAACAGATACCCGGCGGCTTCATCCAGTTGGCGCTCCATCAGGTGTCCCATGATATGCACCACGGTAACATCTGCGCCGCGCGCGGCCATACCGGCGGCGGCTTCTAGCCCCAACAGCCCACCGCCAATAATCACCACGCGATTACCCGCGCACATCGCCATCATCCGTTCGGTATCTTCCAGATCGCGATAGGCAATCACCCCCTCAAGATCATGGCCGGGAAGGGGGATGATGAACGGCGACGATCCCGTACCGAAAACCAGCTTGTCATAAGACACCGGACCGTTGGCCCCCATGACCACTTTGGCGCTGCGATCAATGGCAATGACAGGTTCACCAAAGCGGCAGGTGACATTGTGCTGCGCATACCATCCCGCGTCATGAGTCACGATCTCGGCAAAGGTTTTTTCCCCTGACAAGACCGGCGACAGCATAATGCGGTTATAATTGCCGCGCGGTTCTTCGTTGAACAGCGTTACATCATAGGCATCTGGTGCCGCGTCGAAAAGATGTTCCAGCATACGGCCCGAGGCCATACCTGCACCGATAATCACAAGTTTCTGCGTCATTGGGTTACTCCGCTGCAATCGCCTTTGGGGCGGTTTTGGCCTTCGGTTTTGCGCCGTGTTCATACTCTTCAAGGAAATCCAGAACTTCCTGGCGATAGGCATAGTAATCAGGGTGTTCCAGAAGCGCCTTGCGGGTGCGCGGGCGGGGCAGGTCTACGTTGGTGATATGACCGATTGTCGCCTGCGGTCCGTTGGTCATCATCACGACGCGATCCGCCAGAAGGATCGCCTCGTCTACGTCATGGGTCACGCAGATTGCTGTCACTTTCGTGCGTTCCCAGACCTCCATCAGCACCTCTTGCAATTCCCATCGGGTCAGGCTGTCCAACATGCCGAATGGTTCATCCAACAGCAGAAGCTTCGGCGACAGGGCAAAGGCGCGGGCAATACCAACCCGTTGTTTCATGCCGTTGGACATGTCCACGGCGGGCTTATCCATCGCATCGGCAAGCCCCACTTTTTCAAGGTAATATTCGATGACATCCTGACGTTCGGACAGCGACGCGCCGGGATAAACCTTGTCCACACCGATGGCGACGTTTTCCTTGGCAGTCAGCCACGGGAACAGGTTCGGGGACTGAAAGACCACGGCACGTTCGGGATCAGCGCCGCGCACCTCGTATCCGTCCAGCTTTATGACACCCTTGGAAATGTCATTCAGGCCAGCCGCCATGGTCAGAACTGTGGACTTCCCACAGCCAGAATGCCCGATCAGGGAAATGAATTCCCCACGGTTCAGCTTCAGGCTGAAATCCTCGACCACGGTCAGCGGGCCTTTTGGGGTAGGATAGATTTTATGCAGCCCCTCGAAGGTCAGGAACTTCTGATCAATCAGACCTTCCTGCGCCCGTTCAACGGCGGCTGGAACGATTTGATTATGGATCGCCGTTACGTTCGGCAACCGCTTGCTGCCTTCGGCCTTTGCCTTGATCCCCACATCCATCAGGTAATTCGTGACCTGCGCCCGCAGCGCGTGGAACATCTCGTTATGGTTCATCGCACCACGATCCCGTGGGCGCGGGATGCTGACCTTGAATTCCTGTCCCAGCGTTCCGTCCGGGTTCAGCGCAATAATCCGGTCCGCCAGCAAAATCGCCTCGTCCACATCATTGGTGATCAGCACACAGGTTTTCTTGTCGGCCTCCCAGATATGTTCGATCTCATCGGCCAAATTGGCACGGGTCAGTGCATCCAAGGCGGAAAGAGGTTCATCCAACAGCAAAACCTCGGGATTCATCGCCAAGGCACGGGCAACATTCACCCGCTGCCGCATTCCCCCCGACAGCTCTGCCGGGCGGCGCATTCTGGCATGGCTCAATCCAACCATTCTGACGTAGCGATCAATCTTTTCCTGTTTTGCAGCTTTTGAAAGCCGGGGGAAAATTGTCTCGACGGCCAGCCCCACATTTTGATCCACCGTCAGCCAAGGCATCAGCGAATAGTTCTGAAAGATCACACCACGCTCGGGGCCGGGGCCGGTGATTTCCTCTTCCTTGAATGTCACGATCCCCTCCGACGGCTTTTCCAGACCCGCCATCAGATTGATAAGCGTTGTCTTCCCCGTCCCCGAAAAGCCAAGCAGCACAAGAAACTCGCCCTCTGCGACTTCAAGACTGATGTTCTTCAGAACCTCGGCCCGATGCTCCCCGTCGCCAAAGCCTTTCGACACGTTTTTGAAGCTAAGAATACCCATCTCGATCACCGGCTTTTGGAGAAGGTGAAAACGGATTGCAGGGCATACATCACGCGATCCAGCAAGAACCCGATCAGTCCGATGGTCAGTACCGCAACAATGATTTTCGCAAGCGACTGCGAAGACCCGTTCTGAAATTCATCCCAGACGAATTTGCCAAGCCCAGGGTTTTGCGCCAGCATTTCGGCGGCGATCAGCACCATCCAGCCCACCCCCAAGGACAGGCGCAGCCCCGTGAAAATCAGCGGCAAAGCCGAAGGCAAAACCAGTTTGGTAATCTTTTGCCAGATGCCCATTTTCAGCACACGGGACACCGAAACAAGATCCTTGTCGATCGAAGCCACCCCAAGGGAGGTGTTGATCAGCGTCGGCCACAGCGAACACAGCGTAACTGTGATGGCTGAAACCAAAAAAGATTTATCAAAGAACCCGTCATTCGTAGTGTAAAGCGCCGAAACCACCATCGTTACGATTGGCAACCACGCCAGCGGCGAAACGGGCTTGAATATCTGGACCAGCGGATTGATCGCAGCGTTCGCATAGGGCGACAAACCGGCAAAAATACCCAGCGGAATGGCAATGGCAGACCCGATCAGAAAGCCAAAGAACACCGTTTTGATCGAGGTCCATATCTGTTCATAGTAGGATGGCGACCCGGTATAGGGGATGTCCTTCACCTTTTCGGGTTGCCCTGCGGCGATGTATCTTGCGTTACGCGCCTCGACGCGCTCTACGAATTTTGCCTTCTGTTCGGCTTTGTCGCTGGCATCCTGATGAAGGTTGACCGCCTCCTGCCAAACGGCCACCGGGCCGGGGATCGCCCCAAGCGATGTCTGTACTTTCGGGGCCAATGTCCCCCACAGCGCCAGAAACCCGACAATCGCCAGAACCGGCACCCCAAGCAATTTCCAGATTTCTTTGACCTGTGCCTGCGGATCGTCCCCGGCCAGCGCCCTGAGGACAGGTGTTATCCATGAAAGGCCAAAGGCCCGAAACCATGTGTCAGCTTTGTTGATCAATATGAAAAGTTTCGCGCGACGAACCGCTTGGGTCTTGGCATCCAGCGCTTGGGGGTCGATAGCAGTCATTACGGCATCCTTGCGGGATTGAACGAAAAGGGGGAAATGGGCGCCTCCGGTGCGGCTGCGCCCGCAAGCGAAGGGGCAGTTACCCTTTCACCTCTATGCCTTGGACGGCTTGATCGCCTTTCAGTCCGATGGGCAGGCTGTCCAGATAGGCATTCGGGGTCTTGCCGTCATACGCAATGCCATCAATCACATCCCCAGCGGGCGTTGGAATTTTGTAACCATCTGACGTCCAAGGAAAATCTTCCTCTTTAGCAAGACCTTCCTCGACCAGAAGCCGCGCGGCCTCCAGATAGATTTCCGGCTTGTAAACGGATTTCGCAACCGCGTCATACCACGCGTCCGGCTTGGCCTCGGGGATTTGCCCCCATCTGCGCATCTGCGTCAGATACCACACTGCATCCGAATAAAACGGGTAGGTCGCATTATACCGGAAGAACACGTTAAAATCGGGAACATCTCGCTTATCCCCTTTTTCATACTCGAACGTGCCGGTCATGGAATTTGCGATAACGTCGTAATCAGCCCCCACATAATCAGGGCGAGACAGGATTTTCACGGCTTCCGGCCGATTGGCATTGTCATTTTCATCCAGCCACATCGCAGCGCGGATCAGGGCTTTGACGACGGCCTTGGTGGTGTTCGGGTATTTTTCGGCGAATTCCGCCGTGATGCCGAACACTTTTTCTGGGTTGTTTTTCCACAGTTCGTAATCCGTCACGACCGGCACGCCGATCCCCTTGAATACGGCCTGCTGGTTCCACGGCTCGCCCACGCTGTAGCCATAGATCGTACCCGCCTCTAGGGTAGATGGCATTTGCGGGGGCGGGGTAACGGACAGGAACACATCTGCGCCAATTTGCCCGGTAATGTTGTCTGGCGAATAATAGCCCGGATGCAACCCACCCGCCGCCAGCCAATACCGCAGTTCGTAATTATGGGTCGACACCGGAAAGACCATACCCATATTGAACGGCTTGCCTTCGGCTTTGTATTTATCCACCACCGGAACAAGCGCCTTGGCCGAGATCGGATGAACCGGCTTCCCATCATCGCCAACCGGGATGTTTGGCTTCATCTCTTGCCAGACCGCGTTGGATACCGTGATCCCATTACCGTTCAGGTCCATCGAAAACGGTGTGATGATATGGGCCTTGGTCCCGAAACCAATCGTCGCGGCCAGCGGTTGCCCCGCCAGCATATGCGCCCCGTCCAGTGTGCCATCAATCACGCCGTCGATCAGCACTTTCCAGTTGGCTTGCGCTTCAAGCGTTACAAACAGCCCTTCGTCATCGAAAAAGCCCTGTTCGTAAGCAATCGCAAGCGGGGCCATATCCGTCAGCTTGATAAACCCAAAGGTCAGTTCGTCCTTTTCCAAGTCCAGCATATCCGCCCAAGCACCAGACATAAGAGCCGAGGAGGCGGCAAGGCCGAGGAGGAGAGTCTTCATCTGTCTGTCCCTTTGATTGCGCCCCGTTTCCATCGGAGCGGAAAAACAAAAAAGCCGCCGACACGTATCACCATGAAAAGACAGGTGATCGGTCGAGCGGCTTTGCCCTGGTTTCCCAAACATTGGGAAAATATCTTGTCTGACGGCGCCATTGCCACCAGTTCTATTTTTTGTGTGGCAGAATCAGGGGTGGATCAACTGGGGGCAGATCAGGCCGAATAACTTTCTGCACCGCAGCGCAATTTTGCCCGAAATTTCAGCGATTATCTTGGATCGGTTCAAAAACAGTGCCGTCAAAAAACGTATCCGGCTTCAGACTGACATGCCCCGTCATCCCCGGCACCGAAGAAACCTCGGGCATTCCGCCTTCGGGTTTGCTCGATTCCACCGGAAGGATCGCACTGGTCCGGCCCAAGGCTGCCCGATACAGATCGGTCCGAAAGACAGCCCCCCCTGCCGTGGCGGATGCGGTCACGTCCAACTGATGCTGCTGCGCAAGATGCCGCCCGATCCATTCCCCCTGCGACCGCCACGGAAAAGTGGCCACCCCATCGAAGAATTCCAAAAACTGCGGCACCTGCCGTTCTTCCCCGCGCGAGGAAATCACCAGACGCCCGGTCAATGCGCGTTCAATAATCTCGGGCGACAGATCAAGATAGCGCTGACGCGATAGCAGCTCTGCCGCCAGACTTTGCGATGCAGGTTCCGCCAGCCACCGCCCCGCCCGCCAGACAGCCCGGATCAGCCGCCCCAGCAGAACGCTTTCGGTTTCCGCCCATGTGCTGCGTACCGCTAAAATCTTCTCTGGCGCGAATTTCCAAATGGCAGCACCGGGCAACAACAATGTGGCGACCCCCTTTTCAACCGCCATCGACCCCCAGGGTTCCCCCACACAAAACGCATCAATTTCCCCGGCTTCGATCGCATCCACCATCAGGGGCGGCGGAACCGTATGGATCGTCACCTTCTCGCGTACAGCATGTCCAATGGTCCCCAGCCAATATTCCACCAGCGCGCGCTGCATCGAAAACGGAAAGGGAACCCCAATGCGCAGCCCGTCAGGCGTGGCCGCAATCAGGGCCGCCCCCGCCGAATACGCATCATCAAACGCGAAATTATGCCCAGCCGAGCGCAATCGCGCCGCAATCTGTGTATTCACCCCGATCACCGTCCCGTTGACCGACAGAACAGACCCTGCCACCACGGGCGTCATCCCCCCGCCAAGCCCCAGCGCCGTAGCAACCGGCATAGGGGCCAGCATATGCGCAGCATCCACCTGACCAAAAGACAGCATATCCCGAATGGACGACCACGATGGCGCACGCCTGAGATCCAGCGCAATCCCTTCTTCTGCGGCAAAGCCCATCTCGTGCGCGACCACCAGCGGCGCGGCATCCACCAATGGAATGAACCCTACAGAAATCTGCGTCTGCCTCATCCCAGAAGCCCCGCCGACAGAACCAGCGCCGCCGCCACATCAGCGACCCGCTTGTTTTGATTCATCGCCGCCTTGCGCAGGATGACATAGGCCTCGCCCTCGTCCACGCCCCGCGCCTTCATGATCATGCCCTTGGCTCGGTCGATCACCTTCCGTTCCTCTAGGGCGCGCTTGGTTTCGGCCAGCTCCGTGCGCATACGCTGGAACATACGAAACCGGGCAATAGCCGCATCCAGCACAGGTTTAACGCGGGATGGCTGCATTCCATCCACCACATAGGCCGAAACGCCCGCCTCAATGGCGGCAGCCGATAATCCTTCGTCCGAACTATCCACAAACATCGCCACGGGACGTTCTAATGGGCCAGAGGCCACCGCCAGTTCCTCTAGAATGTCGCGCGACGGATTTGCCAGATCAATAAGCACCACATCCGGCCTGCGTTCTTCGATCTGGCGCGCCAGCCAGGTAGGGTCCGAAATCACATGGATGTCAAAAGACCCCGCCGCGCGCAGGCTGTCGACGATGGGCAGCGCACGATCCCGATCTGGTTCAACGATGATAATGGACAGCGTGTCAGTCATATCTGCTTCGACCAC
This sequence comes from Thalassovita litoralis, assembly GCF_900182725.1. Taxonomy (GTDB): domain Bacteria; phylum Pseudomonadota; class Alphaproteobacteria; order Rhodobacterales; family Rhodobacteraceae; genus Thalassobius; species Thalassobius litoralis. The sequence goes on along the minus strand of NZ_FXTO01000006.1, from coordinate 72,931 downwards.
CCGTCCAAGGACAAGTAAAGCCTCACATCAGTGCCGGTTCTGTCTTTGTAGCCTGCAAAAGAACGCCGCATAAAATTGCCCAACCTTTGAACAATCTGCACAATATTTAGTCACAAAATTGGATCGGGCAGCGTTCACAAAACCTGCGGCCCTGAACGCGCCCCTTCTTGAACCTGCACCTTCAGGATCAGGGCAAGACGCTCTCTGCATTCCTATGTAGCACTGCGATCCGGCAAAACCCGTCGCGCAGATCTTTGACGGAACGCTTATCCGTCCTGTGGGTTTGAGTATTTCTGATCAGAAAGAAGCCAATTGGGTTTTGCCCTGTCCGCTGGTGGCTTGTGTGTCGGGGCGTGATGGGAAAGGGTACATCAACCCGAAACCAACCGGATCAATAGATGACACACCCCCACACCATTGCCGCTCTGGGCGGCGGGCTGATCGGCGCAAGCTGGTCAGCACTGTTTCTGGCTTATGGCCATCGCGTGCGGATCGCAGACCCCAATCCGCAGGCCGCAGATTATTGCCGTGACTTCATCATCCGCGCCTGGCCGCATCTGTCTGAACTGGTTTCGGACCTGCCCGACACCCCGCCACTTGACCAGTTGGCCGTGTTCAACGACATCGGCGCCGCCTGTCACGGCGCCACGTTCGTGCAGGAATGTGGCCCCGACCGGATTGGCCCGAAGCAACAGATCGTCGCGCAGGCAGAGGCCGCATTGGAAGCCGATGTCTTAATCGCCTCTTCAACGTCTTCCCTGATGGCCACGGATATACAGGCACAGGCGCAGCATCCGGGCCGCATTCTGGTGGCCCATCCGATGAACCCGCCGCATCTGGTGCCTTTGGTGGAACTGGTCGCGGGGAACCGCACGGCCCCGGATACCCTGTCCCGCGCCGAGGCATTTTATGCCTCTTTGGACCGGGTCACGATCCGGGTGCAAAAGGAACGGCCCGGCCATCTGGCGAACCGCCTGACATCAGCCCTGTATCGCGAAGCGGTGAATATCGTGGCCGAAGGGATTGCCAGTGTTGCCGATGTCGACCGCGCAATTGCCTATGGTCCGGGGATGCGCTGGGGTCTGATGGGGCCACATTTGATTTATCATCTGGGCGGTGGGCCGGGCGGGTATCGGCATTATCTGGATCATCTGGGCCCGACACAGGAAAGCCGCTGGCAGGATCTGGGGCATCCCCGCCTGACCCCCGAATTGGTCGAGGATTTGGTGGCTGGGCTGGAACAGGAAATCGCCGGACTGGACCCCGATCAGATCGAAGCATCACGCGACCGGGCCTTGGTGGCGCTGGCAAAGCTGAAACAGGGGTTGCCGTTCTAAACCATCCGCCGCGCCTTTGCGGCGCGGGGTCACACCATCTGGCACAACAATTCAAACATCACCGTAACAGCCAGATAGGCGGTGCCGCCACTGGGATCGAAGGGGGGCGACACCTCGACCACGTCAGCACCCGCGATCCGCACACCGCTTAGCCCGCGCACCACCTGTAACGCCTGATAGGCATTCGGGCCGCCCACTTCGGGCGTTCCGGTGCCGGGGGCAAAGGCCGGGTCGACAAAGTCGATGTCATAAGAAACATAAGTGTCCCGCTGCCCCACGATCTGCCGTGCTTCGGCCATCACATCCTCGGGGCCGCGGGCGTGGAATTCTTCGATTGAGACGATACGAATGCCGTTGGCACGGGCGAAATCCAAATCCTCGCTATCGTATTGCGAGCAGCGAATGCCGATTTGAATCACGCGCTTGGGGTCCAAAAGCCCCTCTTCCACGGCGCGGCGGAACGGGGTGCCGTGGGTGTACATCTGGCCGTTGAAATAGGAATGATACAGATCCGTGTGACTGTCGAAATGGATCATTCCCAGCGGGCCGTTTGCGGCCAGCGCCCGTAACACTGGCAGCGATGTCAGATGATCGCCCCCCACCGTCAGGGGCCGGATTCCCGCCGCCATTGCCGCACTGTAAAAGGCCGTGATCCGCGCCATGCTGTCCTGAATATCAGCCGGGTTGATCGCCACATCCCCCAGATCGGCGCAGGCCGCCTGTTCAAACGGGCGTATCCCGGAAACCGGATGCTGCGCCCGGATCATGGTGGACGCGTCCCGCATCTGCCGCGGGCCATGTCGCGGCCCCGGCCGGTTCGTCGTGCCGCTATCCCACGGCACGCCAATCAGCCCCACCTGCACATCGCTGAACCGTTCATGCCCCGGCGGCACGAATGGAAGCCGCATGAAGGTCGGTATCCCCGCAAAACGCGGCAGTTCAAAACCCGAAACAGGGTGGAAAAATGGATCGCTCATTCCGGTTTCCTGACGAGGGGCAATCTGCGGCGGGCCGTCACCGGGCCGCCATTCTGCGCCGCGATCCGCTCAATCGCAGCATCCTGATCCTCGTAGGCGACGGCCATATTATAGGCGTTCGCATGTAAAATCTGGCCCCGCCCCGCCACCAGCGCAACATGCCCTTTCCAGAACAGCAAATCCCCCCGGCGCAATTTCGCGTCATCGGTCAGCGCCCGGCCCAATCCCGCCTCTTGCATATCGCTGTCCCCCGGACAGGGAATGCCGCAGCCATAACAGGCGGCCTGCACCAGACCGGAACAATCAATCCCCCAGATGGAATTGCCCCCCCACAGATACGGCACGCCCAGATAGCGCTCTGCGACCTCGATCGGGTCGCGGGCCAGCTTGTCCAGCGGGGCAAGGTGCGGCTTGGGGATATAGCCCAGCGGGGTTTCCCAAAACCCCCGCGTTTCCCCGATCACCCGAAATTGCGACCCCATGCTCAGGCTCATGCTTTCGTGGCTTTTGAAATCCGGCTCTGGATACAGATGCGAGGCCCGCGCGATAATCCAATGCGTTGCGGGGCGTCGTTCCTCTAGCTGGTCGAATTGTAGATAACCGACGTAGCCATCCTTTTCGGCCTGCACAAAGGCCCATCCGGCGCGTTCTTCGTACATGGTGACGCGTTCGCCCAGCAATAACTGCCGCTCACGCCGCCCATGCGGGGCGGACAACAGATCAGCCAGCGGCACCGCCACCATTTTTTCGGTGCCATGCACATAGCGCGGCGCGTCCACCTTGCCCCGCAGATGCGCGGCGGCGACGCGGGCATTGGCAGGGGTCAGGCGACGGTCCATAATTAAAGCTCCAACAGGTCTGGCAGCGCCTCTAGCAACGCGCGGGCGCCCATCCCCACCCCGCCCTTGGGCCGGGCCGGTTTGCTGGCGGGGGACCAGCCGTAAATATCGAAATGCGTATAGCGGCAGGCATCGCCTGCGAAACGGCGCAAAAACAGCGCCGCCGTGATTGATCCCGCAAACCCGCCCTTGGGCGCATTGTCCAGATCGGCGATACCGGGTTCCAGCTCGGCCTCGTAAGGGTCCCAGAACGGCAAGCGCCACACCGGATCAGCCACCCGCGCCGCAGCCAGCGCCAGCGAGGTGGCAATCGCTTCGTCATCGGTGAAAAACGGCGACAGGTCCGGCCCCACAGCCACCCGCGCCGCGCCGGTCAACGTGGCCATGGATAGCATCAGGTCCGGTTTCCCTTCGGCCCCCAGCGCCAAGGCATCGGCCAGCACCAGCCGCCCTTCGGCATCGGTGTTGTTGATCTCAACCGTCAGCCCCTTGCGGCTGGTCAGGATGTCGCCGGGGCGGAAACTGTTGCCCGCCACGCTATTTTCCACCGCTGGGATCAGCACCCGCAGGCGCAGTTTCAGACCCAGCCCCATGATCATATGGGCCAGTCCCAGCACCGTCGCGGCACCGCCCATGTCCTTTTTCATCAAGGCCATCGAACCGCCCGGTTTCAGGTTCAGACCGCCGGTATCGAAACACACGCCCTTGCCCACCAGCACCAGCGCGGGACCGCTTTCGCCCCATGTCATGTCAATCAAACGCGGCGCCTGTTCGGCAGCACGCCCCACGGCATGAATCATCGGGAAATTCTGCGTCAGAAGATCAGCCCCCGCGATAACCGTTACAGCCGCCCCATGCTGTGCCGCCAGATCATGCGCCGCCTGTTCCAACGCATCCGGCCCCATATCGCTGGCCGGGGTGTTGATCAGATCACGGGTCAGGCATTCGCCCGCCGCGATCACCTGCAACCGCTGGGCATCCACACCTTCGGGCGCGACCAGCCGCGCTTTGGCCCCGGTCTGCGTGTGATAGCGATTGAACGCATAGCCCGCCAACAGCCAGCCCAATGCCTCTTCCTCGGCATGTTCAGCGGGCAGGCCGCTGGCAATCCGGTACACCCCTTCGGGCAATGACGCCGCGACCGAGGCCAAATGGAACCGCCCCCGTTTGCGTTGCGCCGCCGTGCCGTACCCCGCCAGCGCCGCCACAGGCGCACCATCGGCACCGGGAATCAGCAGCGTTTTACCCAAGCCCCCCTTGAACCCATTCGCAGACACCCACGCCTGAACAGTGGCAGATTGCGCAGCAACCCACCCTGTCACGGCGTCAGTTTCTAATACATGAACAGGAATGGCATCGTCAGACGCCGTGGCAAAAGTCAAAGTCATCAAAGGCCCCATCGGTCGATTTGGCCCCAGCCTACGCCCTTCTGCGGCACCTGCAAGGGGGGCTGTCTTGGCTACAACGTCAACCCCTGCAAATCCCACGCGGCGCTTAGGGATTGTTCGCCCAGCCGCATCAATCTGCCCAAGGTCGCCGCCAAAGCCACTGGATCGCCACGATCCACACAGTCCACGACATGAATAGCCACCTGCGCCAGCTTGCGCATTCCAACCTGATCCGAAATCCCCACAAGGGACCGCACAGTTTTACGCAGATCACGAAATTCGGCACTACGATATTGTCTGTCTGCTTCGGTCAGGCGCTGGGTCAATTCCTCCATCGCGCGGCACAAAACGTCACTGGCCCCGGCATCGCCCAAATCCAGATAAAGATCGTTTAATTGCCCGGCATCCAAGCGCACCGCTTCATCCGGACTTAACACGGTTATGTCTTTCAAAGTCTCACCCCATAGTCAGGCCCCCACGGCCATGACCGGACCATGCGCCACATAAGGTTCTCAAAAGGTTGAAACGCACAATTGTTTTCCCTCGAAAACCATTTAAATCCGAGGTATTCCCCCCGGTCAGACAACAAGAAGACGCAAGGATGACGACATGCAGAATGCCAAGCCCCTGCCCACCTATCTGGTTCAACGCTATCATGGCTGGAAAGCCACGACATATGCAGAAAACCAAAGCTGGTATCGCCGTCTGGCAACCGAAGGGCAGCGCCCCCGTGCCATGGTGATTTCCTGCTGCGACTCGCGGGTTCATGTGACCTCGATCTTCGGCGCAGATCAGGGTGAATTTTTCATTCACCGCAACATTGCCAACCTTGTTCCGCCCTATGAACCCGATGGCAACCAGCACGGCACATCGGCTGCGGTGGAATATGCCGTAACCGCGCTGAAGGTATCGCATCTGGTGGTCATGGGGCATTCGTCCTGCGGCGGCGTTGCGGGCTGCCATGACATGTGTACCGGACACGCCCCCGAACTAGAGGAAAAATCGTCCTTCGTGGGCCGCTGGATGGACATCCTGCGCCCCGGTTTCGAGAAGGTCAAAGATATCCCCGACGAAGCCGAACGCAAACGCGCCTTGGAAAAGCAAGCGGTCCTGACCTCGTTGGAAAACCTGATGACCTTCCCGTTTGTGCAGGACGCAGTAAAGGAAGGCAGCCTGTCGGTTCATGGCCTGTGGAATGACATCGAAGAAGGCACGCTGGAACAATACCTGCCCAGCGAAGGCACGTTCAAAGTGATCTAAGGTCGGGGCAGGTTTTGCCCTACCATTCACACCAAAAAGGGCGCCCCAGCGGCGCCCTTTCGTTTTCCGTCTTTGGCTGAAATCAGCCCTTTTTCAGAACTTCGCGCCCCAACAATTCAGCAATCTGAACCGCGTTCAACGCCGCGCCTTTGCGCAGGTTGTCCGACACGCACCACAGGTTCAGACCGTTTTCAATGGTCGAATCCTGACGGATACGGCTGATGAAGGTCGCAAAATCGCCCACACATTCAGCAGGCGTGACGTAACCACCGTTTTCGCGCTTGTCGATCACCATGACGCCGGGTGCTTCACGCAGGATGTCGCGTGCTTCGTCTTCGTCAAGGAAGTCTTCAAATTCCAGATTGATCGCTTCGGAATGGCCCACGAACACCGGCACACGCACACAGGTGGCCGTGACCTTGATCGACGGGTCGACGATCTTTTTGGTTTCGGCAACCATCTTCCACTCTTCCTTGGTGGAACCGTCTTCCATGAAAACGTCGATATGCGGGATCACGTTAAACGCAATCTGCTTGGTGAATTTCTTTGGGGCGACTTCCTGACCGGGGACATACATGCCCTTGGTCTGATCCCAAAGTTCATCAATACCTTCTTTGCCAGCACCGGACACGGATTGATAGGTGCTGACCACAACGCGCTTGATCTTGGCGCGGTCATGCAGCGGCTTCAGCGCCACAACCATTTGCGCGGTCGAACAGTTGGGGTTTGCGATGATGTTTTTCTTCGCATAGCCGTGGATCGCCTGCGGGTTCACCTCGGGGACGATCAGCGGGATTTCCGGATCGTAGCGGTACAGCGACGAGTTGTCGATGACCACGCAACCGGCGGCAGCGGCTTTGGGCGCATAAACCTTGGTCGCCTCGGACCCGACAGCAAACAGCGCCATGTCCCAGCCCGCGAAATCAAAGGTGTCCAAGTCCTTAGTCGTCACGGTCTTGTCGCCAAAGCTCACCTCGGTGCCCAGCGATTTCCGGCTGGCCAAAGCGGCAATTTCATCCACCGGGAACTGACGTTCCGCCAGGATATTCAGCATTTCACGGCCCACGTTACCCGTGGCGCCGACAACAACGACCTTATAGCCCATTTCGAGCGACTCCTTTCGTTAGGACGCGCGCTGCATACAGCACGAAAGCGCAGGTTTAAAGGGGTTTCGCTTAGTCGGTTCGATCCTGACAAAACAGGTACAGCACCAACCCCAGCACCAATGCCACGCAAAACACCCCGAACAGCGCATCATAGGGGGCTTCTGCCCCACCACCCTGCGCACTGACAGCCCGATGGACGCGTCCGGTGATCATTTGAAACACCCCAACGCCCCCGATCGAGAAAAGGTTCATCAGTGTGACACCGCGCCCCACCAGATGCGGCGGCACGAAACTGCGGCCATGCGCCATGATCATCGGATAGGCCGCGCCAAAGAACCCGATTGCCGCAAACAGCCCCACTGCCACCCACGGGTTCCCCGCAGGCAAAACCCACAGCGCCGCCAAGGCCACAGCCCCCAGCACGTTCCCGACAAAAATCACCCATTTCCGGGTTCCCAGCATCCGGTCCAGCGGCCCATAGGCAAACGTCCCAAGGATCATCGCAATACCCATGATCAGGGTCACATTGCCAACCTGCGCCGCGTCGAACCCGAACACATCGGTCATGTACGGCCCGATCCACAGCCCCCGCAGCCCCCCCGCCGGGGCATATTGCACAAAGGTCAACGGAAAAATCAGCCACAGCGCGGGCATTTTCAGCAGGTCCAGAACGCTGCCTTTTTCGTCATGCTCTACCCGTTCCGGGTCTTGCACGGTCACAAATATCCCAAAAGCCACCAAGGCCGACACGGCAGCCAGCCCGAATAGCGTTTCCCGCCAGCCGAATGCTTCTGCGGCCATCGCCATCGGCAAGGCCCCCAGCAGGTTCCCCGCGCTGCCAACCCCCAGCAACACCGCCGCAAGGGTGGCAAATACCCGCGCCGGGAAAACCCGTGCGAAAATGTAATAACTGGCCATCAGCACCGGCGAACAGCCCACGCCAATCAGCGCCATCGCCGCCAGAATATGTGTGGGGCTGGTTGCCATCGCAAACAATGCGGCCCCGCCAGCGCCGCCGATCAGCAACAACACCGCCGCCGTCCGCCGCGGCCCCACCCGGTCCAGCGCCGCGCCCACCGGGATTTGCATCAACGCAAAGGCCAGAAACCAGAACCCCGACGCATTCGCCAAATCCTCGGGCGACGCCCCGACATCCCGTTCCAGAACCGAGGTCAGAACCGCCAGAAACGACCTGTAAAATTGGCTCAGCACATAGGCCGCACACAGCAGCACCAGACCAGCGCGCATATTCCCACTCCTCCCACGAAAGCCCCTCAGCTTTCCCCAAAACCAAAGGGGGTGCAACCCTGAACACAGGCGCACCCCCTTGCTTTTCGCGGCCAACTGCGCCCGCGTCAGGCCATGTGATTATTTGCCCTGCCGCAACCGCCCCACAACACCCGAGGGGAAGAAATAAACGCTTAGCACAAACAGCAATCCCAGCCACAACAGCCAACGGTCAGCACTCAGCAAATCGGGCAGCAACGGGATGCCCTCGACCGCAGCAGAGGCCACGCTCATCAGCTCTTGCAGATAGTTTTGCGCCACCACGAACAACACCGCACCGATCACCGCACCATACATCGTTCCCATACCGCCGATCACCACCATCAGCAGAATATCGACCATGATTTCAAAGCTCAGTGCAGTATCCGGCCCGACATAGCGCAGCCAGATTGCATACAGCGCCCCGGCCAAAGCTGCCACAGCCGCCGAAATACAGGTCGCCGCCGTGCGGTAATTGATGACGCGATAGCCCACCGCCTCGGCCCGGAAATCATTTTCACGGATCGCTTGCAGCACCCGGCCAAAGGGCGAATTCACAATCCGCAACAACAGCAGGAACAGCAGGAACGCCCCAAAGAACACGACATAGTAATTCAGCAGCTTGCCATTCAGCTTCACCCCCAAAAACTCGGACCCGAATTTAAACGCCGGGGTCAGTTCGCGCGGAATTTTGTAGTTCAGCCCATCTTCGCCCCCGGTCAGCCCCGAAAGCTGACTGACCAGCACCGCCACGGCACTGGCCACCGCCAGCGTAATCATTGCGAAAAAAATGGCCCTGACACGCAGGCTGAACAGACCGATCAAAAAGGCCACAACCGCCGCCAGCAGCGCCCCGGCACCAGCCCCAACAATCAAGGCGCCAAAACCACGCTCCATATAGGTACAGGCCAGCGCGACACCGTAAGCCCCCATTCCGAAAAACATCGTATGGGCAAAACTGACAATCCCGCCATAGCCCAGCATCAGGTCATATGACGCCACCAACAGGATAAACACGCAAATCCGCGCTGCCGTATCCAGCGACCGGACGCCGGGAAAAATGAACGGCGCGAAAGCCAGACAGATCAGGATCGCCAACAAGATGGCGCTCAGCAATTTCGAGCGGGGCATATCCCCGGACAGAAGTTTCACGATCATCTTATTTCGCCTTCACAACCGGGATCATGCCCTGCGGACGCCACATCAGAATGGCCACCATCAACGCGATATTTGAAATCAGCGCGGCCTTGGGTTCGATAAAGGCAATGTAATTTTGCAAAAGCCCCACCAGCAGCGCGCCAATAAAACAGCCCTCGACACTGCCCAAACCGCCAATAATCACCACGATGAAAATCAGGATCATCATCTGCTGGCCCATGTGGGCGGTGATGACCTCCTGATACAGCCCCCACATCACGCCGCCCAGCCCGGCCAGCGCCGAACCAGCCACAAAAACACCCACGAACACCAACCTCAGCCGATAGCCCAAGGCCTCGACCATCTCGCCGTTTTCCACCCCGGCCCGGACAATCAACCCGATTTTGGTAGACCGCAGCACATAGCGCATCCCCAGAAACAGCGCCAAACCCACAGCCACAGCAACCAAACGGTATTTTTCCAACGCCGCACCGGCGAATGTCACCGCCCCCTGAAGCGATTCAGGCCGCAGGATGTAAATCTCTTCTGGTCCCCACAGGACGACAATCAACTGTTCGACCACGATCAGGCCGCCCATCGTCACCAAGATTTGCTTCAGATGCGCGCCATACACCGGCTTTACGATCACGCGTTCAAATGCCCAACCCAAAGCCCCGGTCGCAATCGCCGCCGCGATGATTGCCAACAAGATCGCCAACAGGTTCAACATCAGACTGGGGGCACCCGTCATGCCGCTTAACACCAGCAAGACCGACACGCCGACAAAAGCCCCGACCGAGATAAACACCCCATGCCCGAAATTGATCACATCCATCAGGCCGAAAACCAGGGTCATGCCGCTGGCCATGATAAAAATCATCATTCCCATCGCCAACCCGCTGACGGTCAGCGTCAGCCAGGACGACGTGGACGGGATCGCCAACAGACCCAGCACCATGATCACCGGCACCAGCAGCATCGGCAACCACGGCCCCAGCCGCTCCATCACACTGGCTTTTGCCATCGTAGGCGCGTGTTTCGGTGCCGCACTCATGCGCCCACCCCTTTCATCTTGCAAAAAATACTCCCGCCGGAGGCCCGGAAAATTGCAAATTTTCCGTTCAAAATTCCGTACCGGAATTTTTCCCCAGCCCAGAAAACAAGCTGCGCGCTCATTGATGCGCCTCCATACTCAGGCCCATCAGGCGTTCTTGCAAACCGGCATCATGCGCCAGTTCCGCCATGTCACCGCTCCAGACCACGCGGCCATCATCCATGACCGCGCACCGATCCCCCAGCGCCTTGGCCACGCTGAAATTCTGTTCGACCAGCAAGATACTGGCGCCCTGCTGCTTCAACTCGCGCAGCGCCCGCGCCATCGTGCTGATAATTGCCGGGGCCAACCCTTTGGTCGGTTCGTCAATCAGGTACAGGCGCCGTTCCTCGACCATCGCCCGCGCGATGGACAGCATTTGTTTTTGCCCGCCGGACAGGTTTCCGGCGTGACCTTTCCAAAAGGTTTTCAACGGCGGAAAGGCGGAAAATATCCACTCCAGCCGCGCCGGATCAATCGGGCCGGACACCGCGGCCAGCACCATGTTTTCTTCGACCGTCAGATCGCTGAAAATCCCCATATTTTCAGGAACGAACCCAACGCCCAACCGTGCAATCGCGGGGGTTGGCAGGGCTGCAATATCCTGACCGTCCAGCAAAACCCGCCCGGCCTTGGCCCGCCAATGCCCCATGATCGTGCGCAGCGTTGTGGTTTTGCCCACCCCATTGCGCCCCAGCAGCATCGTCACCGCGCCGCGCGGAACCTCCAGATCCACCCCTTGCAGAATGTGGTATTGCGCGATGTCGGTATAGACACCTTCCAGTTTCAGGATCGGATCAGACATCTTCCAGTTCCTTCCCCATATAGGCCTCTTGCACCACATCGCTGGCCATGACCGTCACCGGATCGCCATCCGCCGCCAGCATACCGTTGTGCAATACGATGATCCGGTCCGCCAAGGTGCGGATCACGTCCATCTTATGTTCCACCAACAGGATCGTGCGGTCCTTTTCGGCCTTTAGTTCCGCAATCAGATCCAGCACCACCGGGGCTTCGTCCACGCTCATCCCTGCGGTGGGTTCATCGAACATGTAAACCGCCGGGTCCAAGGCGATCAGCATCGCCACTTCCAGCTTGCGCTGATTGCCGTGGCTTAACGCAGAAACCACCTGATCGCGCAGATCAAACAGCTTTACCTTTTCCAACACGGCCTTGGCACGGTCCGTCACGTCCCGATGGGAATCCGCCATCGAAAACAGGCTGAATCCCATCTTCGCCTTGGATTGAATGACCAGCCGCACGTTTTCCAGCACGCTCAGATCAGGGAACAGATTGGTTAACTGGAACGCCCGCCCAATCCCCCGCGCACAGCGATCCGAAACAGAAGCCCGCGTGATGTCCCGCCCATTCAGTTCGACCCGCCCTTCCGAGGACGGGATTTGCCCCGAAATCAGGTTGAAATAGGTCGTTTTACCCGCCCCGTTCGGCCCCACAATCGCGGTCAGCTCTCCGGTCCGAAAGGCACAGCTTACATGGTCCACCGCCACATGCCCGCCAAAGCGCACGGTCAGATCGTGGGTTTGCAGTATCACCCTGCTCATAACATCAATCCTAAAGGAAGTTCGTCTTGCCGGGGATACATCCCCGCAGAAACATAACACCGGGGGCAGCGCCGCTGGCCGCCCCCGGTGCGCAATCTCTTACATCATTTGCCGTTGCGGATCGGGATCGGCAAATCCTCGATCTTCAGTTCACGGACCAGTTCGGGAATGGCCCAATCAACACCGTCCTCGACCTTGATCTTGAAGTGATACATGGATTGCAGCGCCTGATGGTCTTCCGCCCGGAACATCATCTTGCCCTTGGGCGTATCCCATTCCATGCCTTCCATCGCGGCAATCAGATCGTCAGTATCGGTGCCGCCTGCTTTCTTGATCGCCTCGACAACGGCCAGCCCCGCAGCCATACCCCCCGCGGTAAAGAAATCCGGTGGCGTGCCAAAGCGTTCCTGGTGCGTTTTTACCAGCCAGTCGTTGATTTCATTCTTCGGGTTTTCATAGAAATAGTAGGTCGCGCCTTCCATTCCGGGGAATTGCTTATAGGACGACAGCGCCGCCAGAATGTTGCCGCCGGTTGCCATTTCAATACCAAACCGCGACGGGTCCATCGACTGAATCTTGCTCATCGGATTGCCGCCACCGGCCCAGATCACGAACAGCTTTTTCTTGCCGTCCACATCTTTCATCGCGTTGAAAATCCGCTCAGCCGCCGCGGTGAAATCGGTCGTGTCGGTCGGCACATATTCTTCGGTCACAACCTCGGTGCCGGTGCCTTCCAACGCTTCCTTAAAGGCCGCCACACCATCACGACCAAAGGCATAATCCTGCGCCAGCGTGGCGATTTTCACATCCGGTCCAGCCAGTGCAATCGCATTTGCCACCGCATCCTGCGAACTGTTACGCCCGGTGCGGAAAATATAGCGGTTCCAGTTTGATCCGGTAATCGAATCCGCCACCGCAGGTTCGACAATCAGAATTTTTTCATATTCTTCGGCCACCGGCAGCATCGCCAGCGCCACACCCGAACTCACTGGCCCGACGGCAATATCCACCTCGTCATCGCCATAAGCTTCGGCCAGCAACGCCTTACCGTTGTCCGGCTTCATCTGAGTGTCTTTCTCGATCACGACGATTTTTTCGCCGTCGATCTCCATCGTGCCGCCAGTGGCATATTCCAGCCCCATCATCAGCCCGTCATGCGACTGTTTCGCATAGGCCTCCAGCGGGCCGGTTTTGCCATACACATGGGCGATCTTAATTTCGGCCACGGCCCCGCTGGCCACCAGCGCCAGCGCAGAAACCAGCCCGGTCAGAACAGTACGTTTCACGGTGATCCTCCCTGATCCTTACAGATGTGTTCAATCATCTGCCCTAATGCTAGAGATCACGCCGACAAGCTGTCAATCAGTACAAACCCGTACCTTTTACGCCCAAAACCCCAGCCAAAAACCACGCAAACGCCTGTTCTTTCTTGGCAAAAATATCCCGGGGGTGAAGATTGGAAATCAAAGATTTTCAATCGAGGGGGCAGCGCCCCCTGCTGCACAGGATCAGGTGACAGCGCCCCAGATCAGCCGCAGCGCCAGCACCGTCAGCACGCCCAGAATGATCTTGTCGAACGCCGCTTGCGACAGCCTCCGCCCCAGCCACGCGCCAATCGGCATCCCTGCCACCAACGGGATCAGGGCCGATGCAGACAGCGCCGCATGTGGCCCGTCCAGCATGCCATAGGCCACCAGCAACGGCACCTGTACCAGCCCCAGCCCCACAAAAAACGCCGAGGCCGTGGGCATGAAGGTTTCCCGCCTTAACCGCATCGCGTTCAGAAATGTGATCGACACCGGCGCGGATAATCCCGCCGCTGTCTGCAACACCCCGGCCGTGAACCCGGTCAGCGGGGCCAGCACCACCGCGCGATCATAAGGCAGCACCCAATGCGGGCGCGACAGGCGCAAACCGATATACAGGAACACCAACGCCACCACCCCGAACACCAGCGCGTCGGTATGCACATTGGCCAGAACCCAGGTTCCCAAAGCCCCGCCCAACATGCCCGAGAGCACGAAACCCGCAATGAATTTCGCGGGCAGCAGGGTTTTCCGATAGGCCCAGACCTGCCAGATATTCGGCACCAGATTAGGGATCGAAAAGATCACGATGGCAAACCGGACATCCACATAAGCCGCCAGCAAAGGCACCGCGATCAGCGGTGCCCCAACGCCAGTGGCGCCTTTCAGAATGCCGCCCAACACAAAGCCGATGCCGACGATGGCAATGATTTCCGCGTCCATTGGACCGGCTCAGATACAGCGACCGCCGTCCACTTCCATCGCCACGCCCGTGACCATCCCGGCCTCGTCGCTGCACAGGAAACAGGCGGCGTTACCCATGTCCTCGGGGGTGGAAAAACGGCCAATCGGAATGGTGGACAGGAACTTCGCCCGCATTTCCGGGGTGTCTTCGCCCATGAAAGACGCCAACAGGGGCGTTTCGCCTGCCACCGGACACAGCGCATTCACGCGGATACCTTTGGGGGCCAGTTCCACCGCCATCGTTTTCGTCGCCGTAATCATCCAGCCCTTAGAGGCGTTGTACCAATTCAGGTTCGGACGCGGGCTTAGCCCCGCGGTCGAGGCCACGTTCAACACCGCCCCTTTTCCGGCGGCAATCATCATCGGATTGAAGGTCCGTGCCATCAGGTAAACCGATTTGCAATTCACGTTGAACACGCGGTCGAACTCTTCGTCCGTGACCGTTTCCATCGGTTTCGGCAAATGGGTCACGCCTGCGTTATTCACGATGATGTCCACACCGCCCCACTGGCTGCTGACGGCTTCGGCCATTGCGGTCACGCTGGCCGCGCTGGACACGTCCACCACCTGCGCCACGCCGCCCACTTCGGCGGCCACCTGTGCGGCAAGATCGCCGTTCAGATCAGCCACCATGACCGTTGCGCCTTCGGCTGCGAATTTGCGCACGATCCCCGCGCCAAACCCGCTGGCGCCGCCCGTCACAATCGCCCGTTTCCCCTCAAGTCGCATGTTCCACTCCCTCTTTCATTTGGGCCTTCCATTCGCCATCAAATCCCGCGCCACCCTTGCGCGGCGCTCCAGATATTGCGGTTCGCTGCCATCCACGCCGGGACGGTAGCGCCGGTCCCCGATGAATGTCACGATCACCGGATCATCGCCGAATTGATCGGCAGTGACATCCACAATCCAATCGCCACATTCCACCCACGCATGGCCGCACCATTCGCCACCACACCGGAATCCCTGATCCGCAGCGCCCGGTTGGCCCGGTGTGCCTGCCACGAATTCCGCCATCAGCCCTTCGGCCCGCAGCACATCGCGCAAAAACAGGCTGGACCGGCCACAGGTGCCTTGGCTGATCGTGCGCGGGGCGGGGTCGCCCTCGCGCTGGTGCCATTCCACCCAACGCGGTTCCAGAAACGCGCGAACAGCCCGCGCGATCCGTTCCACCTGAGCAGACAGGCACGCGTCAGCCATGAAACGCCGCCACGGTTTTCAGCGTGGTAAAGCCATACATGGCTTCGAACCCTTTTTCGCGCCCGTGGCCGGATTTGCCCCGCCCGCCAAAGGGCAATTCCACACCGCCCCCCGCACCGTAATTGTTGATAAAGACCTGACCGGCCCGCACCTTTTTCGCCATACGCATTTGCCGCGCCCCGTCCCGCGTCCAGACAGACGCGACCAGCCCGTAATCAGTGCCGTTGGCAATCGCCACGGCCTCTTCTTCATCGTCGAAGGGAATAACCACCTGCACCGGGCCAAAAATTTCATCCCGCGCCAGCGCATGATCGGGCTTCACCCCGGCAAACAGGGTGGGTTGCACATAGTTGCCACCCGCCGGTGCATCCTGCAACAGCCCTTGGGCTGCGGTTTCCAGATCGGCGCCTTGTGACAGGAACCCGCTGACCAACCCATGTTGTTTACGCGAAATCAGCGGTCCAACGTCCAGATCGGCCATCGCTGGTCCCACCCGCAACGCACCATAGCGTTCCGCCATCCGCGCCAACACCTCGTCATGCACTGACCGATGCACCAGAATACGCGAAGACGCCGAACAGGTTTGCCCCGCATTCTGAATCCCGGCATTCACCAGAAACGGCAGCGCAGCATCCAGATCGGCATCGCCGAACACAACCTGCGGCGACTTGCCCCCCAGTTCCAGCGTGACCGGGATCACATGATGCGCCGCAGCCATCTGCACATGCACGCCCGTCGCAACCGACCCGGTAAAGCTGATATGATCCACATTCGGCGACGAACACAGCGCCGCCCCGGCCTCGGACCCCAGTCCGGGCACCACGTTCAGCGCTCCATCGGGCAGACCGGCCTCTTTTGCCATATCGGCAAAGGCCAGCGCGGTCAGGCAGGCGTCTTCGGCGGGCTTCAGCACACAGGCATTGCCCGTGGCCAACGCCGCCCCGACAGACCGGCCAATGATCTGCATCGGGTAATTCCACGGCACGATATGCCCCGTCACCCCATGCGGTTCCCGCAGGGTATAAACCGTATAGCCATCCAGATAGGGGATGGTTTCGCCATGCAGCTTGTCCGCCGCACCGCCATAGAATTCGCAATACCGCGCCAGCGCCACAGCATCGGCCCGCGCCTGTTTCAGCGGCTTGCCCACGTCCATTGCTTCGATCCGCGCCAGATCATCCACCCGCGCCAGCACCAGATCGCGCAGCTTCAACAGGATGCGCCCACGCTCTGCCGCTGTGACCTTGCCCCACGGCCCTTCATAGGCCGCGCGGGCGGCGGCCAATGCCGCCTCGACATCCTCGGGGCCGCCGCGCGCGATTTCCCCGATCCGTTCACCAGTCGATGGGTTTTCCAACGGCAAGGTGGCACCGCCCGCCGGGGCTACCCATTCCCCGTTGATCAAACATTTTGACGGATCGAACCACAGGCCCAGCTCGCTCATTCTTCTCTCCTTGCTTCGGCCCTCAGGCCACATCCGCAGGCAACACTGGCGCTGCGGCAATCAATTGCTTTGTGTACTCGTGTTGCGGATCGTCAAAGACCTGATCGGTCTGGCCCTGCTCTACGATTTCGCCGGATTTCATCACCAACACCCGGTCGGTGATCGACCGCACCACGCTCAGATCATGGCTGATGAACAGATAGGACAGGCCGTAATCCTGTTGCAGCGCCGCCAGCAAATCCAGAATTTGCGCCCGGATGCTAACGTCCAGCGCCGAAACCGCCTCGTCCAGAATAACGATTTCAGGCCGCAGGATCAGGGCACGGGCAATCGCAATCCGCTGCCGCTGCCCACCGCTGAATTCATGGATATAGCGATCCATCGCGTCGGCCCCGATGCCGACATCTTCCAACACCTGCGCCACGCGATCACGCCAATCATCTGGCCGCTGCGCCATCAGGTGAAACGGTTCCGCCACCAATCGCGTCACTTTCCAGCGCGGGTTGAAGCTGGAATAGGGGTCTTGGAACACCACCTGAATGCCGGATCGCAAGGCGCTGGGAAAATCCCGCCCCACGGGCTGCCCGAAGGCGTGGATTTCACCGCCCTGCACATCCTCCAGCCCCAGAATGGCGCGGGTCAGGGTGGATTTTCCACAGCCGGATTCCCCAACCAGCCCCAGACTTTCGCCCTTGCGCAACTGAAAGGACACGCCTTTGACCGCCCGGAACGTATCGGTTCCGCCCCAGATACCTTTGCGGTGGATCGTGTATTCGCGCACCACATCGCACACATCCAGCAGCACGTCGTCCAGTTCTTCGGCGGCACGGTCTGGCTGATGGGTTGAGGCAGCCAACAACGCTTTGGAATAAGGATGTTGCATATTGCGCAGCAACCACTGCGCGGGGCCGTTTTCCACCACCTCGCCCTGACGCATGATCACAATCTCATCGGCCATATCCGCCACCACCGCCAGATCGTGCGAAATCAGCAGCAGGCCCATGCCTTCTTCTTGCACCAGCTTTTTCAACAGGGTCAGGATTTGCGCCTGTGTCGTCACATCCAGCGCCGTTGTCGGTTCGTCCGCAATCAGCAGCTTGGGCCGCAAGGCAATGGCCATCGCGATCACCACCCGCTGACGCTGCCCGCCGCTCAACTCGTGCGGATAACGGGACAGAGGGAATTTTTCTTGAGGCAGTTCCGCCCGGCGCAGGGCTTCTGCGGCACGTTTCATCGCCTCGGCCCGGCTGACGCGTTCGTGGATCAGGATCGTTTCGGCAACCTGATCGCCAATCGTCTTGATCGGGTTCAGGGCTGTCATGGGTTCCTGAAACACCATGCCCACATCGCGGCCCCGCATCTGGCACAGCGTTGCTTCGCTCAGCGTCAGTACCTCGCGTCCGCCCAGATCAATCCGGCCCGAACATTCTGCACCATATGGCAGCAATTGCATCGCGGCGAATGCCGTCATTGATTTGCCCGACCCGCTTTCGCCAATCACGCCCACGATCTGCCCGGCACTGACGGACAAGGACACACCCTTCAGGATCGGGGTGCCGTGGATCGACAGGTCCAGCCCTTCGATAACCAACAGGCTCATGCCCGCGCCCTCCGCAGTTTTGGGTCCAGCAGATCGCGCAGACCATCCCCCATCAGGTTCAGCCCCAGAACCGTCAGCAGGATCGCCAAACCGGGGAACAGCGCCATATGCGGGGCAAAGGAAATCATCGTCTGGCTGTCCGCCAGCATCCGCCCCCAGCTTGGGATCGGCGGCTGCGCGCCAAGCCCGACATAGCTTAGCCCCGCTTCGGCCAGAATACCCAGACTGAACTGAATGGTACCCTGCACGATCAACAGGTTCAGCACGTTGGGCAGGATATGTTCCATCGAAATCCGCGCCGCGCCCTTGCCGGACACCCGCGCCGCCATGACATAATCCCGCGTCCACAGGCTAAGCGCCCCTGACCGCGTCAATCGCGCAAACACCGGGATGTTGAACACCCCAATCGCGATAATCGCATTTAACGCCGATGCCCCGAATACCGCCGTGATCATGATGGCGATCAGCAGCGACGGAAAGGCGAAAACCAGATCGTTCCCGCGCATGATCAATTCATCCAGCAACGATCCCTTTTTCGCCGCCGCCGCCAGCCCCAGTGGCACGCCGATCCCCATACCGATCCCCACAGCCACCAAAGCCACCGCGATCGAGGTCCGCGCCCCCACCATGATCATGCTCAGAATATCGCGGCCAAAATGATCGGTCCCCAGCGGATGCGCCAGACTGGGCGATTTGATCTTGTTGGCAATATCCAGCGCCGTCACATCATACGGCACCCACAGAAAACTGATGACCGCCGCCCCGGCGAAAATCGCCGTCAGCACCGCGCCAATCCACAGGTTGCGATTTCCGCCTGTCATCGCCGCCCCCTTAGCCGTGGGTCGACCGCCGCATAGGCCATGTCCACCGCGAAATTCACCACGATCACCGCCAAAACCAGCAACATCACCACGCTTTCCACCACGATCAGATCACGGGCGCTGATGGATTGGAACACCAGCCGCCCCAGACCGGGCAGGAAGAACACGTTTTCAATGATGATCGCCCCGGCCAGCAGGAATGAAAATTGCAACCCGATGATCGTCAGCACCGGGATCAGCGCATTGCGCAGCGCGTGCCGCCACAAGGCCTGTCGCTTGGTCAGCCCCTTGGCCCGCGCGGTTCTGATGAAATCCTCGGACAGGGTATCCAACAGGCTGGACCGCATCACCCGCGCCAGAATGCTGGCCTGCGGCAGGGCCAGTGCCACCGCGGGCAGGGTCAGCGACTTCATCGCCAGCCAAAACCCGGCATCCCAACCCACAAAGCCCCCCGCGCTGAACCAGCGCAGGTTGATGGCAAAGACCAACACCATCAGCATCGCAAACCAGAAATTCGGGATCGCCACGCCCAATTGCGTCACGCCCATCACCGCCACATCCACCACGGACCCGCGCTTGGACGCGGCCCAGATACCGGCAGGAAAGGCGATCAGCGTGCTTAGCGTCAGCGCATACAGCGCCAATGGCAGCGAAATCCACAATCGTTCCCCGATCATTTCCGCCACCGGCGTTCTGTAGGTATAGGATGTGCCGAAATCCCCGGTCAGCATCCCGCCGACCCAGCCCAGATAACGCGCCCAGACGCTGCCATTCAGGCCCAGTTCATCCCGCAACGCGGCCAGCGTATCGGGCTGCGCGTTGATCCCCAGCATATAGGCCGCCGGATCACCCGGCACGACCTCTAACGCCAAAAAAATCACGACCGAGGCCACCACAAGGCTTAGCCCCAGCGACAATAAACGTTTCAGGAAATAGCGCAGCATTCAGCCCGTCACCCAAGTCCGAAGGCATGGGCCTTCTTAGTCCGTTGGCAGATTGATCATCTGCCGAAAGCGCCCGCGCGTATCACACGCGCGAACGCCAGTGTTCAAGTGTTCAGATCACTGATCCCAGTAAACCGCCGTCATATCAGCGGCCTGTGTCGGTGCATCTTTCCACAGCCCGCGAATTTTCGCGTTCGCCACAGTCGGATAAGCCAGTTCAAACAGGTAACCGTTGACGTAATCCTTGGCGATGATTTCCTGCGCTTGCTTCAGCATGGCGGACCGCTGCGCCGGATCGGTGGTGGCGTTCAGGTCATCCATCAGCTTTTGGAAGGTCGGATTGTCGTACTGGAAATAATAGTCAGGCCGCGCGTAAATCCCGATGTCAAAGGGTTCGGTGTGGCTGACGATGGTCAGACCGAAATCCTTGCCACGGAATGCCTGCTCCAACCACTGCGCCCATTCCAGATTGCTGATTTCGGTTTCGATCCCAACAGCCCGCAATTGCGCTGCAATGATTTCCCCGCCGCGCCGGGCATAGGATGGCGGCGGCAATTTCAGCGTGGTTTTGAACCCATCCGCAAACCCGGCTTCGGCCAGCAGTTTTTTGGACAGTTCAGGATCATACCCGCTCAGCCCGGTCAGGTCTTCGTAATCTGGGTTATGCGGCGCGAAATGGGTGCCGATCGGCGTACCATAGCCAAACATCGCCCCATCAATGATCGCCTGACGGTCAATCGCATGGGCTACAGCTTCGCGGACCTTCACATTATCAAACGGCGGCTGTTTGTTGTTCATCGCCAGAATGGTTTCGCCCTCGGTCGAACCGACAAGAACCTGAAAACGCGGGTCTGCCTCGAATTGCGGCAGGTTTTCCGGTGCCGGGAAGCCCGCGAACGCATCCACATCCTGCGCCATCACAGCGGCAAATGCGGCGGTCGGGTCGCTGATGAACTTGAACGTCACCTTATCCAGCTTTGCGGGCGTTCCCCAGTAATCGGCATTTTTCGTCAGGTCGATTTTATCGCCCTGAACCCAATTGCTGAATTGGAACGCCCCGGTGCCAACTGGCTTCGTCTTGATGTTTTCAATCGATTCCGGGGCCACGATCACCGCATCGCCCCACGCCATGTTGAACAGGAAGCTTCCGTTCGGGGCGCTCAGCGTGACTTTCACCGTGGCGGGGTCCACGACCTCGACTGCCTCGATCCCTTTGAACAGCGCCTTTTGGGCATTCGCGCTGTCTTCGGCGCGCGCGCGATCCAGGCTGAACTTCACATCCTCGGCGTCCATCGCGGTGCCGTCATGGAATTTCACACCGTTCCGCAAATGGAACGTATAGGTCTTGCCGTCTTCGGAAATGTCCCAGCTTTCCGCCAGTCCGGGGATCACCGCCCCGTCCGAGGCAAATCGCGTCAGCCCTTCGAATACGTTCGAATACAGAACGGAATCAATCGCCCCCGCGGCCGCGCTGGTCGGGTCCAGATGCGGCGGCTCCAGCTGCATGGCAACCACGATATCGCTTTTGGCCTGCGCCATTCCCATACTGGCCGCCAGCGCCAGGGCGCTAACGACACCAGTCTTGAAACTGTTGAAAATCATCCTCTTACTCCCTTTTTCAGGCCGCCTTCTTCGGGCTTGCCAAAAGCTCGATCAGCGCACGGCCCATCACCTTTGCAGAATCGAGCATATCATCCACGCCGACATATTCATCAGGTTTATGCGCCAAATCCAAAATCCCCGGACCGTAAGCGATGCAATTCTTCAGCTTGCCGATCCGGTCGATATGTTTCTGGTCATAGGTGCCGGGGCTGACCACATATTGCGCGTCCTTACCCATCGTTTCTGCGATTGCGCGGGCCACGGTCTGCACGATGGGCGCGGATTTTTCCGTCATCGTCGGCAGTACCCGGTGCAACTCGGTCACGTCATAGCGGAATTTGTCGCGCCGCCCGGCAACCTTGTTCAGCACCTCCATCACTTCGGCCTGAACGTCGTCAATGTTTTCCTCGATCAGAAACCGCCGGTCGATAATCATCCGGCAGCTATCAGGCACACAGGGGCTAGGCAGCCCCGTGAAATCAGCATCGCCTTCGGCCTGCCCGCCGTGGATCGAATTGATGTTCAACGTCGATTGCTTGGCCCCTTCCGGCACCACGGGCATATCCGTGCGTTTAAGCGCAAGTGCGGGGAACAGGCTGTCCTCCATCTCCTCCAGCACGGCCCCCATATGGCGCACGGCACAATCCCCAAGGAACGGCATCGACCCGTGGGCAATTTCGCCATAGGTTTCGATTTCCGCCCACCAGACCCCCCGATGCCCCAGACAAATCCGATCTTTATTCAGCGGTTCGGGGATAATCACATGCTGTACGCGTTCCGGTGCGAAAAACCCCTTTTCCGCCAGATAGGCCACGCCGCCAAAGCCACCGGATTCTTCGTCTGCCGTGCCGCTGATTTCAATGGCACCCGCGAAATCCGGGCAAACCGCGATAAATGCCTCGGCCGCCACGATGGATGCCGCCAGTCCGCCTTTCATGTCACAGGCCCCGCGCCCGTAGACTTTGCCGTCCTTCAATTCCCCACCAAAGGGATCGACCGTCCAACCCTTGCCCACATCGACCACATCAATGTGGCTGTTAAAATGGACGCATTCGCCCGCGTGCTTGCCCTCGCGCCGCGCAATCACATTCCACCGGGGGTATTTTTCGCTGTCGCCCGGCGTGCCATAGGCCCGAACCATTTCAATCTCGAACCCGGCCCCGGCCAGCCGCGTGCGCAGAAATTCGCAAATCTCGCGGTAATTTTCCCCCGGAGGGTTCAGCGTCGGGATGCGGATCAGATCCCCCGTCAACTGGATCAAATCCTCGCGGCGGGCGTCGATCTCGTCACTCAGGCGCTGTTCAAGCGATTTGGGCGCGGCCATAGGGTCAGGTGTCCTCGAGTCTTGCAATTGTCACAAAAACTATGCTTCTGTGCGCCATACGGTGCCAATACCGTATGAACACGGTGATACATGCACGATCTTGAGACTCTGGCCTTTGACCAAGCCCCAATGGGCATAGCCCTGACCGAAAACCGCATTATCCGCGCCTGTAACGATACATTCGCGCGGATGTTCGGATTCGAAAAAAGCGATCTTGTGGGCCAAAGTTTCCGCCTTCTGTATGGCACAGATCAGGAATTCCACCAGATCCGCGACATCGGGCTGGAACCGCTGCGCCAATCGCTACCCTATTCCGATGAACGGATCATGCGCCACCGCGACGGCCACCAATTCTGGTGCCGTTTCCGCGCCCGCACCCTGACCCCCGAAGACCCGCTGGCCCGCATCATCCTTAGCTTTGCGCTGATCGACACCGACACCACCGGCCCCACCCTGACCCCCCGCGAACGCGAGGTTCTGATGTGGCTGTCGCGCGGCTATACCAGCAAGGAAATCGCCAAAGTGCTGGACCTGTCCCCCCGGACGATCGAGGATGTGCGCGCGCGACTGCTGCGGAAATTTAAGGTCAAGAACGTAGCAGTGCTGTTGTCCCGCCTGTCCGGCGTCGCACATTAACGCCTGACGCCCCCCAATCAGCGGTGCGCCCGCAGATCGGTTGCGCAATGGATATTTTTACCAAGAAAGAGCAACAGGAAGCGCATTAACCGTAACGCGGCGCTGCTCATGATAAGGCGCGCCCTTCTGTTTTCATCTTGCCCAAAATACTCAATATCCGCGCCATCCCCCGGCGCAGGTGCCAAAAGGGGTCAGACCATCGCCCCCACCGCCCGCGCCAAGAAAACCGGCAGATTATCCAACGTCAGGTCGGGAACGGTCCACGCGGCCCCGCCAAAGTCATCCCCTGCGGTATAGGCAGACGGCGTTACCAGCACATTCAACCCGGCCCCCCGCGCCGATAGCACGCCATTACGGCTGTCCTCGAACGCCAAACAATCGCTGGCGGGCAGGCCCAACCGCTCCAGCGCCAGATTGAACACGTCTGGCGCGGGTTTCTTGGCCCGCACCATATCGCCTGCCGCGATCACCTCGAACACATCGGTGGCGGGGCGTCCCCAGCAGCATTGCGTCAACGCCTCGACATTTGGGGTATTGGTCGTCGTCGCCACGGCCACCCGCACCCCCGCCGCCTTGGCCCGCTCGACCAGCGCGGCGACGCCGGGTCGCAATGTCAGTTCCCCACGCGCCAGAATATCCGCATAGGCACGGGTCTTATCCCTGTGCAGTGCAGCGATGTCATCGTCGTTCAAGCGCCGCGCCGCGGCGGGCAAATCCAGCTGAAACCGCTTCATCCGTTCCTTGCCGCCGGTGGTTTTCAGCAGCTCGGCGTAATCGTCGCGGCTCCACTCCCAGTCCAGCCCCCATGCCTGAAAGGTCGCGTTAAACGCTGCACGGTGGGCCTCCTCGGTTTCGGCAAGGGTTCCATCGACGTCGAAGATCAAGGCTTTCAGTGTCATGTCACCCCTCCTTGAACCCCGCAGCAACAATCCCCGGCAAGGCAGCAAAGTCGCTGAACCTGTCCTGATGCGGGATCATATCGACGGGGGTTTTACGATAGCCTTCGGTGAACAGCGCAAACCTCACGTCTGCACGCTGCGCGGTTTCGGCATCTACTTCGCTGTCACCAACATAGATCGCCTGCGCAGCCCCCAAATGCCGAAGGATATACAGCAAGGGTTCCGGGTCAGGTTTTTTCACATCCAGCGTATCGCCCCCGACGACCGCATTGAAATACTGTTCAATCCGTAAGTCGCGCAGGATAGCGCGGGCGGGGGCTTCGGGTTTATTGGTACACAGGGCCAACACATGCCCCGCCGCCTGCAAATCCTGTAATGCCGCCTCGACCCCCGAATAGGGGCGGGTCAGTTCGGTGGTAGCGGCGTTGTAATGCGCCAGCGTGATCGCGGTCAGTTCCGTGTGCCGGGCCATGTCCAGCCCCACGCGCTGCATCACCCGTTCCACCAGTTTTGGCAGGCCATTCCCGATGAAGCTGATGATCGTCGGCAGGTCCAGCGGGTCAATGCCCTGTTCGTCCAGCATCCTGTTTGCCGCTGCCTGAATATCCGGCGCACTGTCGATCAGCGTTCCATCCAGATCGAAAACCACAAGTCCCATGACGCACCTTCCCCATGCCCCGCCATTGGGCGGGGTGTTTTCTTCCCACTATAGAAACGTTTACTGCGCCGCTTCGGCAGCCGCACGAATGGCGCGGATGTTGTCGCCATAGACGTCGGGGTTTGACACCGATCCGCCTTTGAACACCGCAGACCCCGCAACGAAGCAATCCGCCCCAGCCGCAACCAAAGGACCAACCGTGACAGGATCAACGCCACCGTCGACCTGAATCATGATCTCGCGGTCCCCGATCATCTGGCGCACCTGACGCACCTTTTCGACCGAAGAGGGGATGAATTTCTGCCCACCGAAACCGGGGTTCACGCTCATCACCAGCACCATATCGACCAAATCCAGCACCTCGGAGATGACACTCGCGGGCGTACCGGGGTTCAATGAAATCCCTGCCATTTTCCCGGTTGCCTTGATCGCCTGCAAGGTGCGGTGCGGGTGGGGTCCGGCCTCCCAATGGGCGGTGATCATATCTGCACCGGCCTCGGCATAGGCGTCGATATAGGGATCAACCGGCGCAATCATCAGGTGAACATCCATGAAGGTTTTCACATGCGGGCGGAACGCTTTGACTGCGGGCGGGCCGAAGGTCAGGTTCGGCACGAAATGCCCATCCATCACGTCCACATGAACCCAATCGGCGCCCTGCGCTTCGATGGCCTGAATTTCCTGCCCGAAATTGGCGAAATCAGCGGACAGGATCGACGGAGCGATCTTGATGGAACGGTCAAAAGACATGGATATCCCCTTGGTTGAGCGGTCAGGCGGGGAACAGGCCCCGCCTATCCCTATATTACGCGGCCGAGTTGATGCGAAGAGCCTGCCGCCAGTTCGGGAACAATTTGTCTGCATCTTTCGGGAAAGATTCAAACGCCCGCGCGAATTCCTTGTGATCTTTGGCGAACTCCAGCGGATCGGCACCTTCTTTCCAGCATTGTTCGGCCTGCCGCAGGCTGATCGCGCCCGCCGCCGCCCCGTCGATATGGCCGAAACTGCCACCGCCTGCGGTCATCACCAGATTGGAATGGCCAAGGTTTTCAAAGAAACCGGGCATCCGCAGCGCGTTCATCCCGCCCGAAATGATCGGCGTGGTCGGTGCCATGCCCGCCCAGTCCTGATGGAAATACGGCCCATCCGCAGAATCCTCGGTGATCATATAGGCAATCGCCCGATCCGAGGCTTCGCCCTCCATCTTGCCAAAGCCCATCGTCCCCACATGGATTCCGCTGGCTCCCTGCATCCGCGCCATTTTCGACAGCACAAAGGCGGTATAGCCGCGTTTGGCCTGCGGGCTGGTCACGGCACCATGCCCGGCGCGATGGTAGTGCAGGTATTGACGCGGGAACCGCCGCCGCGCCGTGGTGATCGCCGCCGGGCCGGTCACATAGCCATCGACCAGAAACGCCACATGGTCGGCATTTTCGCCAAAGGTTTCCAGAATGAATTCCCCGCGCGCAATCATTTCAAACGGGTCGTCTGCGGTGATGTTGGCGCTGAACAGCTTGGCCTGCCCGGTCTTGTCCTGCGCGCGTTTCATCGCGTCAGCCACCAGCCGCATCGTGTCCTTCATCGGGGCAAAAATCTGATTGCCTTGGGGTTCGTCATTCTTGATGAAATCCCCGCCCAGCCAGAAATCGTAACACGCATCGGCAAAAGGCTGCGGGCGCAGGCCCAGTTTCGGCTTGATGATCGTGCCCACGACGAACCCGCCATCCACATGCGGGCGGCCCAGCACGCGCCACATATCGGCAATCGTGGTCGAAGGCCCATCGAACAGGCGCAGATAATCCGGCGGAACATAGAAATCGTGCATCTTGGCATATTCCACGTCCCCCATGCCCTGATTGTTGCCAATCGCCAGCGTCAGGAACGAACATATCATCGCCCGTCCGTCGGTAATGTTCCGGTCGAACAGATCGACCGGATACGCGATTTTCATCAGCTCTTGCTCCGGGTCGATGTCATACACCAGCGCGTCAACGCCACGGGTGAAATCATCGGTCGTGGACACGTCCACATTCGTTCCGGTCGAGCTTTCGGCCGCAAAGTGGGCCGCCGTTTCCGGGTATCCATGCCCCGCCTTGGGCTTCATGATATAGGCGACCAGCACATGGCGGCCCCCGGCAATCAGGTCTGCCTCTTTCAGGTCAAGACGGGCATAGCGATTTGACTGGTCCATAGTCGTTCTCCTGCTGGGTTGGCGGCCCCTTTCGGGCCGCTCTTAGGGGTCAAGCGACCCGCTTTCATAGCGGGCAGCCATCTCATCCATGGAAATGACCTTGATCTTGCTGGCATTGCCGGCGGTCCCGAACCGTTCAAAACGGTCGCGGCACAGGTCTTCCATTTCCTTCATTGCGGGAACCAGGAACTTGCGCGGGTCGAATTCCTGGGGGCTTTGGGTGGCCACCTTGCGGAACTGGCCGGTCATGGCCATGCGGCAATCGGTGTCGATATTCACCTTGCGCACGCCATGTTTGATGCCGCGCTCGATCTCTTCGACCGGCACGCCATAGGTTTGGGGCATTTCGCCGCCGTATGCGTTGATCAGGTCCTGCAATTCCTGCGGAACCGAGCTGCTGCCGTGCATCACCAGATGAATCCCCGGCAGTTTGTTGTTGATTGCTTCGATCGTGGCCATCGAAAGGATGTCGCCATCGGGCTTGCGGCTGAATTTATACGCGCCGTGGGACGTACCGCAGGCAATCGCCAGCGCGTCGCATTTCGTGGCCTTCACGAATTCCACCGCCTGATCGGGATCGGTCAGCAATTGGTCGTGGCTCAGCTTGCCTTCGGCACCCGATCCGTCCTCGGCTGCGGCCTCGCCGGTTTCCAGCGACCCCAAAACGCCCAGTTCGCCCTCGACACTTGCGCCGACCCAATGCGCCGCATCGGTCACGCGCTTGGTGATGTCCACGTTGTATTCATAGGACGCAGGCGTTTTCATGTCCGCCTCAAGGCTGCCGTCCATCATCACGCTGGTGAACCCGTGGCGGATCGCGGTCAGGCAGGTGGCCTCGTTATTGCCGTGATCCTGATGCATACAGACCGGAATATCGGGATACATTTCCGCCAATGCCTGCACCATATGGCGCAGCATGATATCGCCCGCGTATTTCCGCGCCCCGCGCGAGGCTTGCAGGATCACCGGCGCGTCCACGGCTTTCGCCGCTTCCATGATCGCCAGACCCTGTTCCATGTTGTTGATGTTGAACGCGGGCACGCCGTAGCCATATTCCGCCGCGTGATCCAGCAATTGACGAAGAGTAATCAAAGCCATCGTTTTCCCCTTTCAGGCCGTCGCGCCCGTCACCGGACGCCAAGATAAGATGTTGCATATCATGCCCATCGGCATGTCATGCGCCTGCCATACCTTGCGCGGCTCATCCGTGCCACTGTCAACGACCATCCCCACCCAAATGGACAAGGGTTCGGCAGGCTGCCACCACATCAGGCCAATTCCCCCATCAGGGCGGCATTATCCGCCATCCGGCAGGAAAACCCCCATTCGTTGTCGTACCAAGCCAGCACCCGCACCATGCGCGTCCCCATCACCCGCGTCTGATCGCTGGCGAAATTGCACGAATGGCTGTCGTGGTTGTAATCGACGCTGACCTTGGGTTCGGTTTCAAAGCTGACGATGCCCTTCATCGCGCCGCTGGCTGCGTCCTGCATCACCGCATTGATATCCGCAGCCGTCACATCCCGCCCCGACAAGAAGGTCAGGTCCACCGCCGACACGTTGGGCGTCGGCACCCGAATGGCCGATCCGTCCAGCCTGCCCTTCAGCTCCGGCAGCACCTCGCCAATCGCCTTGGCCGCCCCGGTCGAAGTGGGGATCATGCTCATCGCTGCGGCGCGGGCGCGGTACAAATCCTTGTGCCGCCGGTCCAGCGTAGGCTGATCACCGGTATAGCTGTGGATCGTCGTCATGATGCCGCTTTCGATCCCCACCGCGTCATGCAGCACCCGCGCCATCGGGGCCAGACAGTTCGTGGTACACGACCCGTTCGACACCACCAGATCATCGGCCCGCAATGCGGTATGGTTCACCCCGAACACCACCGTCCGGTCAACGCCCTTGGCCGGGGCGGAAATCAGCACCTTTTTCGCACCCCGCCGCAGATGCACCGCGCTGGCGTCCTTGGAATTGAACTGCCCCGAACATTCCAGAACCACGTCCACCCCGTTCCAATCCAGTTCCTCGGGATCATAGGTGGACATCACCCGGATCGGCCCGCGCCCCATGTCCAGCGTGTTGCCCGCCACCGTAATCGTACCCGGATGTCGGCCATGTACACTGTCATACCGCAGCAGATGCGCGTTGGTTTCGATTGGGCCAGTGGCATTCATCGCCACCACTTCGATATCGTTGCGGCTCGCTTCGAAAATGTGCTTCAGGGTACACTTCCCTATTCGGCCAAGGCCGTTGATCCCAACTCGGATGGTCATCGCTCTCTCCTCAGGTCATCAGGTCACGCGCGGCGTTTGCCACCGCATCGGGCGTTATCCCGAAGTGTTCGTACAGTTGCCCCGCCGGGGCTGACGCACCAAAGCCCGTCATCCCTACGAAACCGTCCTCGGGCCGCAACAACCCACACCAGCCTTGCCGCACCGCGGCTTCCACGCCCACACGAGGGCCATCACCCAGAACCGCACGGCGATACCCGGCGTCCTGTGCCGCGAACAGCTCGAAACAGGGGGCGGACACCACGGCCACGCGCCGCCCTTCGGCCTGCAACGCATCCGCCGCCGCCAGCGCGATTTCCACCTCGGACCCCGTGGCGATCAGCGTCACATCCCGCGCGCCCCCCGGATTGCGCAGCAGATACGCCCCCTGTGCAGTCCGGTTTTCCGCCGCATCGTCGCGCACCGTCGGCAAGCCCTGCCGCGACAGGCACAGAACGCTGGGGGTTTCCCGCTCCAGCATCGCGATTTCCCAGCATTCAGCCGTTTCCACCGCATCGGCCGGGCGGAACACCAACAGGTTCGGCATCGCCCGCAAGCTGGCAATCTGCTCGACCGGCTGGTGGGTCGGCCCGTCTTCGCCCAGCCCGATGCTGTCATGCGTCATGACATAGACCACGGGTTGCCGCATCAGCGCCGACAACCGGATCGCCGGGCGGCAATAATCGGCAAAGGCCAGAAACGTCCCACCATAGGGCCGGAACCCGCCATGCAGCGACATCCCGTTCATCACCGCCGCCATGCCGTGTTCGCGGATACCGTAGTGAATGTAATCCCCGGCATAATAATCCCGATGCACAGCCAGCATACCCGTGGTCCGGGTGTTGTTCGATCCGGTCAGGTCCGCGCTGCCGCCCACCGTGTTCGGCAGGGTCGCATTCACCACGCCCAACGCCATTTCGCTGGCCTTGCGCGTCGCCACCTTGGGCCGTTCGCGGACAAGCCCCGCGCGGTAATCGGCCATTGCCCCCCGCAGCGCCACCGCATCCGGGGCGGCCTGCGCGGCCTGAAACGCGGCACGATTTGAATGACCTGTCAGGCGGCTGTGCCACGCATCACGCGCCGCCTGACCGCGTTTGGCAACAGCGTGCCAAGCGTCGTAAATTTCCTGTGGAATTTCAAACGCGGCATAGTTCCAGCCCAAAGCCGCCCGCGCCGCCACGATTTCCGCCTCGCCCAACGGTGCGCCATGCGTTGCGCTGGTGCCTTGTTTGTTGGGGGCGCCATAGCCGATGATCGTCTTGCACGCGATCAGGCTGGGCCGCGCATCCTCTTGCGCTGCGGCAATCGCATCGGCCACCGCCTCTTTATCGTGGCCATCCACGGCCTGCACATGCCAGCCACTTGCCGCAAACCGCGCCCGCTGATCGGTCGAGGTCGACAAATCCGCCGCACCGTCAATCGTGATGTTGTTGTCATCCCACAGCACGATCAGCCGCCCCAGCCCCATGTGACCGGCAAAATCAATCGCCTCGTGGGAAATTCCCTCCATCAGGCAACCATCCCCGGCAATCACATAGGTATAGTGATCCACCAGCGCATCACCGAACCGCGCATGAGCCATCCGTTCAGCCAGCGCCATGCCGACAGCCGTGGTAATCCCCTGCCCCAATGGGCCGGTTGTGGTTTCAATCCCCTTGGCATGGCCAAATTCCGGGTGGCCCGCCGTGCGGCTGCCCATCTGGCGGAACGCACGGATCTGATCCATCCCCATGTCGTCATAGCCCAGCAGGTGATTGATCGCGTACACCAGCATAGATCCATGCCCCGCGCTCATCACGAACCGATCCCGGTCGGGCCAGCGGTCATCCCGTGGGTCCACCTTCATGAAACGGTTGAACAGAACCGCCGCCACATCGGCCATACCCATCGGTGCGCCCGGATGCCCCGAGTTCGCCGCCTGCACTGCATCCATTGTCAGCGCACGGATCGCGTTGGCCATCAAATCCTCGGTCGTGGGGGCCAGCTTAACTTGCGTGTTCATCTTACCCTCCTTCAGGCTTTGCGCGATTCAGCCACCAGACGGTGAACCATCGGCGTGAAAATCAACTGCATCGCCAAATCCAGTTTACCGCCGGGGATCACGATGGAATTTGCGCGGCTCATCCAACTGCCCTGGATCATCGAGGTCAGATAGGGAAAGTCGATCCCGCGCGGGTTCTTGAACCGGATCACCACCAGCGATTCATCCGCTGTTGGAATCCACCGCGCACAGAACGGATTCGAGGTATCCACCACCGGCACCCGCTGGAAATTCACGTCCGTTTCAACGAATTGCGGGCAAATACAATGCACATAGGCGTGCATACGGCGCAGAATGGTATCGGTCACGGCCTCGGTCGAATATCCCCGGCTGGCCTTGTCCCGGTGGATTTTCTGGGTCCATTCCAGATTGATCACAGGCACCACACCAATTTTCAGGTCGGCATGACGAGCGACGTTAATTCCGTCGCTGACCACCGCGCCATGCAGCCCTTCATAGAACAGCAGGTCCGATCCGGTTTCCAGTTCGTGCCAATCGGTGAACTCTCCCGGTGCCACGCCCCATGTCGCGGCTTCTTCGTCGTCATGCACATAATGGCGGGTTTTGCCGGTGCCGGTTGCGCCATAGCTGCGGAACACGTTTTCCAGCTCGTCCAGAACATTGGCGTCAAAGGAAAAATGGCTGAATGTTTCGTCCCCTGCCGCTTTCCGCGCCGCCAGTTCGGTTTTCATGTCGGCGCGGTTGTAGCGGTGGAACGCATCGCCTTCGATAGAAACCGCCTTGATGCCTTCGCGGCGGAAAATCTGGTCGAAGGTCGATTTGACCGTTGTGGTTCCGGCACCGGATGACCCGGTGACGGAAATAATCGGGTGCTTCTTGCTCATCCCAGCCTCCTCCCAAAGGCAAGTGGATCAGCCGCGGAACAGCCCCCTTTGTCCGAACAGAGCCGAGACTTCCTCTTCGGGAAGATCATGGTAGGCCGCGACGCGGTCCACTTTCTCGGCGCTGCCGAACACCAGCGGGCAACGCCCGTGCAGGGTTTCAGCGGCTTGGTTCAGGATCGGGTCGCTGCCATCGGTGGCGCGGCCCTGTGCCTGTTCGATCACAAAGGCGATCGGGGCACATTCGTAGACCATGCGCAGGCGGCCCTTCTCGTATCCTTTCCGCCCGTCGCTGGGGTACAGAAAGATACCGCCACGGGTCAGGATACGGTGGGTTTCGGCCACCAGTGACCCCACCCAGCGCATGTTGAAATTCACCTCGCGGGGGCCTTCGACCCCGGCCAGACAATCGTCAATGTAGGCGCGCACCGGCTTGGTCCAGTGGCGATAATTCGAGGCGTTGATCGCGAACTCTTTCGAGGTCTGCGGGATCGTCATTGCCTTTTCAGCCAGCTCAAATTTGCCGCTTTCGGGGTTCAGAACGAACTGCATCGTCCCGTTGCCGAATGTCACCACCAGCGCCGTCGCCGGACCATAGACGATATAACCGCCCGCGATCTGTTCCTTTGCCGGGCGCAGGAAACTTTCCTCGGCCCCGTCCTTGGTTTCGTAGATCGAAAAGATCGTTCCGATCGACACGTTCACATCAATATTCGATGACCCATCCAACGGATCAATCGCCAGCGCATATTTGCCCGCCGCGTTCAGCAGCACGGCGTCTTCCTGCTCTTCCGAGGCATACCAGCGTACTTCGGTCGACTTCAGCGCCTTTGCGAACATTTCATCCGCCAGCACATCCAATGCCTTTTGGCCGTCCCCGTCGCTGTTTTCCCCGACCTGATGGGCCAGCGATTGGCCCAACGGCCCCTTGGCGATCACACGGGCCACGTCGATGGACACGGCGCACAGCGCATCAATCACGGGAAACAAATCATTTGGTATCAGGTCATTCGAGATGACATTGGTTTGGCTGGTCATTTTTCAATTCCGGTTTTTATCGGTTGCAACACGATGTCCTTGCTATTTCACGTCTGGCCGCATAGTTGAATTTAATAAATCCGGCAGAGCATTAAGGAAAATTTAATGCCAATCAAAGAAGCAATTACAATCAAACAGTTACGTGCTTTACGGGCAGTGGCAGAAAATGGCTCTATCACCGCAGCGGCCGATATTTTGGGCCTGACACCCCCGGCGGTGCATACGCAACTGAAAACGCTCGAATCAAATCTGGGCTGTGTACTGATCGAACGGCACCCGTCCGGGCGGTCATCCCTGACCGCCGAAGGCCGCGCCGTGCTACAGGCAGAGCGCACTGTGGACACCGCGCTGGATAGCTGCATCGAAAAATTGCGCGCGCTCAAGGCCGGGCTGTCCGGTGTTGTCGTGCTGGGTGTGGTATCCACCGGCAAATATTTCGCCCCCAGTCTGGTGGCCCGCCTGCGCGATGAATACCCGGACATTGACGTGATCCTAAAAGTCGGCAACCGCGACATGACGATCAACGCCTTGCAACAGCGGTCCATCGAACTGGCTATCATGGGCCGCCCCCCGCGCAGCCCCGCAGTGCAAGCGGAATCCATTGGCGATCACCCCCATGTCATTATCGCAAAACCCGATCATTTACTGGCGCAACTGGATGACATTCCCGCCGATGCGTTGTTGAACGAAACCTTCATCGCGCGTGAACAGGGATCGGGCACCCGCATCCTGATGACCCGCTATCTGGACCGGATCGGCAACGGCACGCCGTATCGGATCATAGAAATGGGATCGAACGAGACCATCAAACAGGCGGTGATGGCAGGGTTGGGAATTGCCATGATTTCCGCCCATACCGTCACCGAAGAACTGCGCTCGGGTCGGTTGGTCATGCTGAAACGCCCCGATCTGCCCATTGTCCGGCAGTGGTTTTTGCTGCACCGCGAGGATCTGGAAATCACCCCCGTCATTGAAACCGTCCGCGCCTACATCTCGGAACAAAAGGGAAGTTTCCTGCCGAAATAGACCGCGTCCCGCTTTGCGGAAAATTATTTCACTATATTGATCCGCCCTGCGCTTTGTGCAAACCTACCCGAAATTGGGAGGAATATATCGGTGAGATTTGGCGGAAAAATCGCCATCGTCACCGGCGCATCCAGCGGCATCGGCAAGGCAACAGCAGAACGCCTTGCTGCCGAAGGCGCGTCTGTGGCCTTGGTGGACATACAAAACTGTACGCTACCGTCGGGTGACGGCGATCACATCAGCATCACCTGCGATGTATCGGATGAACATGCGGTGCAGAACTGCATCACGCAGGTATTGGGCCATTACGGGCGGCTGGACGTGATCTGTAACAACGCGGGCGTTGTCTGTTCCCACGCCCCGATCACCGACATTGACACCAGCCAGTTGCAACGCGTGTTCGGCGTGAACCTGTGGGCGATGATGTATTTCATCAAACATGGTGCGCCCGCGATGATTGCACAGGGCGGCGGAGCCATCGTGAACACGGCCTCGGTTGCTGGGGTTCGGTCCGGTGCGGGGGGGAATATCTATTCCGCCTCCAAGGCCGGGGTGATCAACCTGACGCAAACCACCGCCTGCGATCTGGGGGCGCATAATATCCGCGTCAACGCCATCTGCCCCGGCCTGATCGAAACCGGCATGACCAAACCAATTTTCGATTACGCCCGTTCCAAGGGCAAAGAGGAAAAGCTGGGCAGCCGCGCCGAACTGCGCCGTTATGGCCGCCCCGAAGAAGTCGCCGCCGTGATCGCCTTTTTGGCCAGCGACGATGCCAGTTTCGTCACCGGACAGGCCTTGCCTGTCGATGGTGGCAATACCGCGTCACTGAACATGCCCGGTATGAAAGTCTGACCCCAATCCGCAAGAGTCCCCATGTTTGACCGTCACCTCAAAGTCTGGCCCAAAGGCGTTCCGCATCATTTCGACCTGCCCGAACAAACGCTGGCCCAAAACCTGATCAACACCGCCGCCCGCACCCCGGACAAGGCCGCGATCATCTATCACGGCCATACCCTGACCTATGCGGACCTGAACGCGCAGGTGCAGGCGCTGGCCGGGTATCTGCAAAAACGTGCAGGCGTGAAACGCGGGGATCGGGTACTTCTGTACATGCAGAACAGCCCGCAATTCATCATCGGATACTATGCCATCCTGCGGGCGGACGCTGCCGTGATCCCCGTCAACCCCATGAGTCGACACGCGGAACTGATCCATTACGCCAAAGACGCGGGCGCGGATGTTATGCTGGCGGGGCAGGAACTTCTGCCCTTCGCCACCCCTGTTGTCGAAGAAGGCCACCTGAAAACCATCATCGCCGCCCATTACGGCGAACTGGCCGATCCGGCCTGTGACATCCCATTGCCCGACCCGCTGGGGCAACTGGACCCCGCTGACATCCAAGGCCCCGGCGTTGTCCGCTGGGCGGATGCGGTGGCCGAAAATATCGCACCTGATGCACCGCAAGCCACACCCGACGATCTGGCCGTGATCCCTTATTCCTCGGGGACCACTGGCGCCCCCAAGGGCTGCGTCCACACCCATCGTACTGTACAGGTCACATGCGTTGGCGGGCTGGTCTGGAACCCGATGGAAGGCCGCGACATCAGCCTGACCGTGTTGCCCCTGTTCCATGTCACCGGAATGCAGGCCGCCATGAATGCGCCCATCTATTCTGGCGGCACCTTGGTGCTGATGACCCGCTGGAACCGGGCCGCCGCTGCCGAACTGATCCGGCGGTATCGCGTGACCCGCTGGCGGTCAATTTCCACGATGGCGATTGATCTGGTCAATGACCCGGATATCAACAGCTACGACCTGTCCAGCCTAGAAGCTATCGGCGGCGGCGGGGCTGCCATGCCAGCCGCCATTGCCAAGAAGCTAAAAGACATGACCGGACTGGATTATATCGAAGGCTACGGCATGTCCGAAACGATGGCCGCCACCCATATCAACCCGACCGATGCGCCGAAACGTCAATGTCTGGGCATTCCGGTGTTTGACGTGGATTGCCGCGTGGTGGACCCGGCAGACGACCGCGAACTTGGCCCCAACGAAACCGGCGAAATCCTGATGTCCGGGCCGCAAGTGTTCAAAGGCTACTGGAACAACGATCAAGCCACGCAAGAGGCGCTGATTCAGCATGACGGCAAGACCTTCTTGCGCACCGGCGATCTGGGGTATTACGACGAAGACGGCTATTTCTTCATGGTCGACCGCGTGAAGCGGATGATCAACGCCAGCGGCTTCAAAATCTGGCCCGCCGAGGTTGAATCCCTGATGCACAAACATCCCGACATTGCCGAGGTCTGTATCATCTCCACCTCGGAC
The DNA here is from genome assembly GCF_900182725.1 of Thalassovita litoralis. Lineage (GTDB taxonomy): Bacteria > Pseudomonadota > Alphaproteobacteria > Rhodobacterales > Rhodobacteraceae > Thalassobius > Thalassobius litoralis. The sequence continues at coordinate 35,835 of NZ_FXTO01000006.1, read as the reverse complement.
CCGCGCCGGGGCGAAAGCGTGAAAGCCGTAATCGTTCCGCGATCCGGTGCAACCCCGGATGCCGAAAACATCATAAGTTGGTGCAAAGACGAAATGGCCGCCTACAAATGCCCCCGCACCGTGGATTTCGTGGATAGCCTGCCCAAATCCGGGTCCGGCAAAGTTTTGTGGCGCGAATTACAAGAGCAAGAGAATGCCAAGGCAAACGCCCAAACACTGAGCCAGTGAATGAGACTTTTACGCAACTTGACCCGCATAAAGCCAATAAAGTAGTTGCGCACAACCCTCGCGCCCCGGATCAAGGACAGCAAGGAGGGGACCAGGGAGACCAGAGTGAGAAAAAGAACAACCGAGTCCACTGCCGAGCTGATCGAAAAAGAACACGAAGGCGACCGCCAATTTGTCACCGCGCTGCATCGCGGGCTGGAAATTCTGCGCGCGTTCAAACCGGATGATGCCAGCGGTCTGGGCAATCGTGAACTGGCGGAACGCACGGGCCTGCCAAACTCGACCGTTTCTCGACTGACCTATACCCTGCTGAAACTGGGCTATCTGGTCTATGACGACGGCACCGGGCGGTATCGCATGGGCGTGCCGGTTCTGGGGCTGGGCTATGCCTGCTTGGGCGGGCTACGTATCCGTGAAACCGTCCAACCCCATATGCAGCGGGTGGCCGACGAATGCGGCGATGGTGTGCTTGTCGCATTGGGCGGGCGCGACGACATGAAAATGACCTATATCGCTGCCGCCCGCGCGTCAGCCGGGATGATTTCACTGCAACTGAACGTGGGATCACGAATTTCGCTGGCCCGTTCTGCGATGGGCCGCGCCTATATCGCCGGAACCGACGAACACGAACGCGCCCAGATCATGCAGCGGGTCGAAGAACGCACCGATCCCGCAGATTGGCCCGAACTGCGCGACGGCATCGAAGACGCGGCCGCCCAAATCAAGGAACGCGGCTTTTATGTCAGCATCGGGAAGTGGCAAACCGACGTACATGCCGTTTCGGTGCCTTACCGTTCGATGCACGGGGACACCCCGAGCTGGCCTTCAATCTGGGTGGTCCCGGATACATGCTGCCGCGTGAACGGCTGGAAAATGAACTTGGCCCCAAACTCGTCCAGATGCGCAACACCATCGCGCGAGTCAGCGGTTAAAGCCTCCCGAAATTGAAACGACCCGGAATTTTTCAAAATTCCGGGTCAATTTTGTCAGGGAACCAGTACCAACTTACCCGTTGCCCCGCGGCCCAGAACACGTTTCAAAACCTCTGCCGCGTCTGCCAGAGGATACCGCCCTTCGATCAACGGTTTGACTTTGCCCGCAGCGTACCAGCCGATCAGCTCTTTCATGTTGTCGGCGTAAACTTCAGGCTCGAACCGGGTGAAATTCCCCCAGAACACACCCACCACGGCATATTCCTTGACCAGTGACAGGTTGACCGGGAATTTCGGAATTTCACCGCTGGCAAATCCGATGATCAACAGCCGCCCATTCCGCGCCATCGACCGTGAACAGGCATTGAAGGCTTCCCCGCCCACCACATCATAAACGACATCAACGCCCTTCCCGTCGGTCAGCGCCTTCAGATCGTCCTTCAGGTTGTCATAGCCAATCGCCTCGTCGGCACCGCCTTCCAGCGCCAATTTGCGTTTTTCTTCGGTGGAACAGACCGCGATCACCCGCGCGCCCATCACCTTGCCAATTTGCACCGCTGCGATCCCGGTGGCCCCTGCGGCCCCCAAAACACACAGGGTTTCGCCCGCTTTCAAGGCCGCGCGCTGTTTCAGCGCGTGATGCGACGTGCCATAAGCCACCAGCAACGCGCAGGCATCGCCGCCATCCATTTCCCCGATGGGGAATACGCGGCTTTCATCTTCCAGTACCTTTTCGGCATAGCCGCCCAAGGTACAAACCGTCGCCACGCGTTCGCCAACCTTCAGCCGTGTCACATCGGGACCAACGCTTTCGACGGTTCCGGCCACTTCCATGCCCGGTGTAAACGGGTGCGGTGGTTTGCTTTGATACAACCCCTGAACCAGCAATCCGTCCGGGTAATTCACCCCGGCGGCTTCGACCTTGATGACCACCTGACGCCCGGTTGCCACCGGATCAGTGACATCTTCGTATTTCAATTCATCCAGCGGTGCGAATGCGTGGCTGACAATAGCTTTCATTGGAACCCCTCCGTCCTGTTCCGGGGCCGCTCCTCCTGCCCCTTTCGCCGTAGTCAGCTTACGCAGCTTCCCGCGATTCAGCAACCATCCCGCCGGATTGCCGTCAAATAACGGTACGGCATTTCATTGCCTCAACCCATTGAAATTTAGCGAAAAAGAATTCGCACAGGCTTTGGGCGCCGATCGCATAAAATCGCCTTGCGGAATGTAATTTCACTTTCCCCTGTCCCCACCTTCGGGCTAGTCTGCGCACAGGGAGATTACATCTAAAACGGGAGGACCTCATGCTTGGCATGATGATGCAGCGTCCGCTGCTGATCAGTGATATTCTTACCTTCGCGGCCGAAGCCAACCCAAAGGCGGAAATCGTTTCCGCCCGGACCGAAGGCGACATTCATCGCCAGACTTATGCCGAAACCCTGCCCCGCGTCAGCCAGTTGGCCCATGCCCTGCAAGGTCACGGCGTACACCTAGGCGACCGCGTGGCAACTTTGGCATGGAACGGCTATCGCCATTTTGAACTGTATTACGCGATTTCCGGCATCGGGGCCGTGTGTCACACGATCAACCCGCGCCTGTCCGCAGAACAGTTGATTTATATCGTCAATCACGCCGCCGATAAAATGATCTTCGTGGACACCACCTTTGTTCCGATTTTGGAAGCGGTAAAAGAACACCTGCCTGCCAATCTGGTTTATGTGGTGATGACGGATCGCGCCCATATGCCAGAAAACAGCCTGAACGCGCTGTGCTACGAAGAATTGCTGATCGGTATGGACGATACGTTCGACTGGCCGGAATTCGATGAAAATACCGCATCGGGCCTGTGCTATACCTCTGGCACCACGGGCAATCCCAAGGGCGCGCTGTACACTCATCGTTCCACCGTGTTGCACGCGCTAATCGTCGCCAGCACCGTTGGCACCGCCATCCCGAAAGAGGGCAAAGTCCTGCCCGTTGTTCCCCTGTTCCATGTCAACGCATGGGGGCTGCCCTATTCCGCGCCGCTTTTGGGGCTGTCGATGGTCATGCCCGGACAACATCTGGACGGGGCCAGCCTGTTCAAACTGATGGATGATGAACAGGTTGATTCCGCGTGGGGCGTCCCTACCGTCTGGATGGGCCTGATGGCGGAAATCAAAAAGCAGGGCCGCAAGCCGAATGGGTTCAGCGATGTTGTCGTCGGCGGGTCTGCTGCACCGCGCTCGATGATCGAAGCCTTTGAAAATATGGATGTTTCCGTTGGCCACGCTTGGGGCATGACGGAAATGAGCCCCATCGGCACCCACGGCGTCATGCCCAAATGGATCGAGGCCCTGCCCTTTGAGCAGATGATCGACAAAAAAGCCCTGCAAGGCCGCCGCGTCTTTGGGGTCGAACTGAAAATCGTGGACGATCACGGCAACCGCCAACCGCATGACGGTAAGGCCATTGGCGAACTTTATGTGCGCGGTAACACTGTCGTGGCCGGGTATTTCAACAACCCCGAAGCCAGCGAAAAAGCCGTTGATGCCGATGGTTGGTTTGGCACCGGGGATATGGCCAGCATCGACACCGATGGCATCCTGTCGATTCAGGACCGCGCCAAGGATCTGATCAAGTCGGGCGGGGAATGGATTTCCTCGATTGATCTGGAAAACGTTGTCATGGCGCACCCGGCAATTGCCAATTGCGCCGCCATCGCCATGCCCCACCCCAAATGGGATGAACGCCCGGTGCTGATCGCCGTCGCTGCGGGCGAAGATCGCCCCTCGCTAGAGGATATTCATCAGCACATGTCGGAACATTTCGCCAAATGGCAATTGCCCGATGATCTGATCTGGGTCGATGCGCTGCCGCTGACGGCCACCGGCAAAACCTCGAAGCTGACTTTGCGCCAGCAATTCGCGGATTACAAACTGCCCGATCTGCGCTGACCAACCCAGACTTATAAATCAGAAACGCCCGGCAGGATCATGATCCGCCGGGCGTTTCCTTTTTCCCCTCGCTCCAAAGGGAATGCTCAGACTTCCAGCCACTCCTTGCGAACATCGTCGCGGTCGCGGAATTCTTCGGGCGTGCCGGACCAGACGATTTCGCCATGTCCCATCACATAAACCCGGTTAGCAATCCGCAGGGCGATGCTCAGCTTTTGTTCGACCAGCAGAATTGCCACGCCAGTCTTGGCGATTTCCGCAATCATATCCCCGATCTGATGCACAATTTTGGGGGCCAGACCTTCGGTTGGTTCGTCGATGATCACCAGTTCCGGATCGCCCATCAGCGTCCGGCACATGGTTAGCATCTGCTTTTCCCCGCCAGACAAAACGCCCGCCGGATTATCCGCCCGCGCCCGCAGGTTGGTGAACATGTCCAACATGTCGTCGACCGAGTATTTACCCGGTTTCTTCATGTTCTTGATCCCCAAGATCAGGTTTTCCCGCACTGTCATCGTCGGAAAAATATCCCGGCTTTCCGGCACATAACCCAACCCAAGATGCGCAATCTTATGGCTTTCCAACCCGGAAATCGGCTGTCCCTTAAAGGTAACTTCACCTTTGGGGGCGACCTCTCCCATGATGGCCTTGGCGGTGGTGGAACGGCCCACGCCGTTCCGCCCCAGCAATGCAATCACTTCGCCCGGCATGATTTCCATATTCACGCCGCGCAGCACGTGCGATTTGCCGTAATACGCGTGCAGATCGGTGACTTTCAGCATTGGTTGCGTCATGCCGCATCTCCTTCCAGCGCATCGGCTTCGTCACCCAGATAGGCCTCGCGGACCTTCGGATCGCCCCGGATTTCTGACGGTTTGCCAGTGGCGATGATTTCGCCATAGACCAACACGCTGATCCGATCGGCCATGTTGAACACCACGCCCATATCATGTTCCACGATCAGCAGGGTTTTGCCCTCGGTCGCTTGTTTGATCAGCGCAACGGCCCGGTCGGTTTCCGAATGCGACATGCCCGCAGTCGGTTCATCCAACAGGATCACCTCGGCCCCGCCAGCAATCGTGATCGCAATTTCCAGCGTCCGCTGATCGGCATAGGGCAACAGCGCGGCGGGCAGGTTTGCCTTATCCAGCAAATCAACCCGTTCAAGGATTTCCGCGGTCTTGCGCTGCACCTCTTTCAGGTTCCCGACATTTCGCCAAAAGCTATAGCCATAGCCCATAGAATACAGCACGCCACAGCGTACATTTTCCCGGACGGACATGTTGGCGAAAATATTGGACACCTGAAAGCTGCGCGACAGGCCCATTCGGTTGATCTGGAATGGTTTGGTCCCGCCGATTTCAGCCCCGTTCAGCTTGATACTGCCCGAGCTGGGATGATACCCGCCCGAAATCAGGTTGAACAAGGTCGATTTCCCGGCCCCATTCGGCCCGATAATCGCGTGGCGTTCACCTTTTTCGATCTCCAGATTCACGCCCCGGATGATTTCAGCCGGACCGAAGTTCTTCTTCAGATCAGTGATAGAAAGTGCTGCAACGGTCATGCCTGCCCCTCCTTGTTGCGTGTTGCGCCGAAGCGCAGGATGGCAAAGCCCGCCGCCAACGGCAGTACGATCAACACCCAAGTCAGAACAGAAGCCGTCGGCAGATGCATCCCGAAGGGTTCAAACACCTCGCCATAGCCATTGGACCAGCGAATTGCGACTTCGACCAGCGCCACCAGCCCGACAAAGGCCAGCACACAGCCAACAACCATAATCGCCCATTTGCTGACTCGTTCGCTGCGGTCATCCGCACGCAAGCCGTTGAACAGCCCTGCCACGATCCCGGCCAGACCACCCGGCGCGAACATCACAATCGCCATGAACAAGATGCCCAGATACAGCAGCCACGCTTCGGAATAATCCGACAACATGGATTGCATATATGTCAGCACCACAGCGCCAAGAATGGGACCGGCAAAGTAGCGAATACCACCGATATAGGCCATCAGCAGCACCATACCCGACGGGGCCAATGACACGGCTTCGGGGGTGAAAATCTCGTACTGGACGGCGGCCATACCACCAGCCAGACCAGCAAACCCACCCGCGAAGATGAACACCAGATAGCGCACGCGCTGCGGGTCATAGCCCACAAATTCAACTCGTTCCGGGTTATCGCGCGTGGCTTCGGACATTTTGCCCAACGGCGTGCGGGTAAAGGCATAAATGCCTACAGTCCCCAGAATGGTCCAGAAAGCGATGAACCAATACACCTCGTTGATCGGTCCCAGCGACAGGCCAAACAATTCCGGCCCGTTCATCCGGTCGCCCGAAATGCCTTCTTCGCCACCAAAGATGGAGCCGAACATAAACCCGGCGGCCGCAATCAGTTCCGCCACACCCAGCGAAATCATGGCAAACGGTGTGCCAGCCCGGCGACACGACGGCCAACCAATGATGGCCCCCGCCAGCGCACCCACGCCAAACCCGATCACCGGCAGGAAGAACACCGGATAGCTGGCCCAGAAACCGCCATCCCCATAGGACGCGTTTTCAATCGCTCGCATGGCGTGAACCGCCGCATAGCCACCCAGCCCGAAATATACCGCATGGCCAAAGGACAGCAGCCCCCCACGCCCCAGCAGCATGTTATAGCTGAGCGCGAAAACGATATTGATCCCCATCACGTTCAACAACGTCAGCATCAGATTGGACGGGTTGAACATTGGGATGATCAGGATAATCAGTGCAAAAACCGCCAAGGGCAGAACGCGCTGGGTAAACTTCTGACCAGCCGAAGGGGCCAGAGACTCGAAGTTTTGAACAGTTTGATCGCTCATAGCTCACGGTCCCCCATCAGGCCACGCGGGCGCACCATAAGAATGATCACCAACAGTAGGAACGGCAGCATAGGCGCCAAGGATGCAATGGAAATCGCCCCAACCTCGCTTGTTTCGGACAGCCCCAGAAACCCGAAGATGTCTGCAAAACGGGTATCAATCGCCACGGCAAAGGTTTGCAACAGACCCAGCAGCATCGCAGCAAGGAACGCGCCCATCAGGCTGCCAAGCCCACCAACAACGACCACAACGAAAACGATCGGTCCCATCTGAACGGCCATCGCCGGGTCCGTCACCAGATAGTTGCCGCCAATCACGCCTGCCAAACCGGCCAGCGCACAGCCCACACCGAACACGGTCATGAAAATGCGCGGCACGTTATGGCCCAGATGCCCCACCATATGCGGATGGGTCAGCGCCGCCTGAATGATCAGGCCCGCGCGGGTCCGGTTCAGGATGAACCACAGCCCGGCCAACATCGCCAGCGCCACAAACAGCGTGAAAATCCGGTATGCGGGATATTGCGCCCCGAACAATTCAAACAGCGGGAAATCCAGCAATTCCGGCACACGGTAATCCACGGCATTGCGGCCCCAGATGATTTTCACCACCTCGTCAATCAGATAGGCCAGACCAAAGGTGAACAACAGTTCCGCGACATGCCCGTTCACGTGAACGGTCCGCAGCCCCCAGCGTTCAACAGCAGCCCCGATCAGCCCCACAAGGATCGGCGCAAAGATCAGCGCAATCCAGAAACTGCTTGCCTCGGATATCGTGTAAGCGAAATAGGCCCCCAGCATGTAAAAACTTGCATGTGCAAAGTTCAGCACGCCCATCATGCTGAAAATCAGCGTCAGACCGCTGGACAGCATAAACAACAGGAGGCCGTAAATCACCCCGTTCAGGAGTGAAAATACGATCGTTTCCATAGAAACCTCTTGTAAAACGGGTGCCATCCCGAAGGACGGCACCCTTCGTCAGAATACTAAGCGGCGCGTCGGATCAGGACGGGCGCTTCATCTTACAGGTGGTTTCGGTCTTGGTGGCTTCACCCTCGATCCGATCATTTGCCCCCGAGGTCCAACCCAGCGGCAAATCTTCCACGCCACGGGTCACGCCGTCCTTCGAGAAGGTGGACATGAACATCGGCTGAAGGATCTGGTGGTTGTCAGCGCGCATGGTGATGGTCCCGGTCGGGCCTTCCCAGGTCATGCCTTCCAATGCGAATGCAATGGCTTTCGGCTCGGTGCTGCCTGCTTTATCGGCAGCCATCGCCAGCATCTTCATCGCGTTGGAAATCCGGTGATAATAGTAATCATCCTCGGAATATTCCGCTTCGTAGCCATCCACATAGGCGGCGTGCGCGTCCGACATCGGCAGGTTGGTGTTGTGTTCCACGATGGCCTTAACGTGGCCGGTTGCGGACTCACCCATTGCCACGGCGGCGCCTTTGGAACCGCCATAGTAGGTCAGGATTTCACCCTTGAAGCCCGAATCCATCGCCGATTTGATCAGCAGCACCATGTCGGCGCCCCAGTTGCCGGTGATGATCGCATCCGCGCCCGAGCTGATGATTTTCTGGACATAGGGGGTGAAGTCTTTCACCTTGCCCAGCGGGTGCAGTTCGTTGCCAACGATTTCGATATCGGGGCGCTTTGCCGTCAGATTTTTCACAGCAGCAGCCGCCACGGCCTTACCGAACGAATAGTCCTGACCGATGATGTAGACTTTCTTGATCTGCTCCTGACCTTTGATCCAGTCGGTCACAGCTTCCATTTTCATGTCTGCATCCGCATCAAAGCGGAAATGCCAGAAGCTACAACGATCATTGGTAAAGACCGGATCAACAGCCGCATAGTTCAGATACAGAACCTCGTCACCGGGATTACGCTTGTTGTGTTTTTCAACAGCATCAACCAGTGCGGACGCGACCGACGAACCATTCCCCTGCGCGATGAAACGCACACCTTGGTCAATCGCTTTCTGGAACTGAATCAGTGATTCTTTCGGGTTCACCTTGTTGTCCAACCCGATGACTTCGACCTGCTTGCCCTGAATCCCGCCCTTTGCGTTCACCTGCGCTGCTGCATACGTCCATTCATTCAAGCCAGACTGCCCCGACGGCCCAAACGGACCCGAAAGCGGGTCGATAAAGGCGATTTTCAACGTATCAGCCGACGCACCCGACATCGAAGCAAATGCCATTGCAGCCGCCAAAGCAGCAGATTTCACAAGTTTCATCATATTCCTCCCGTTACAAAAGAAACCCGAATACCGGGTCGTCTTTTCGTCCCTGATCAAAAGCACGCACTGCCCGCTTGTCAATCATTTTGTGAAATTCTATTCTGCACTGCAAAACATACACCAGAGGGAGGGGTGTTATGACTGACGCAATGGCCGAACTGGCCAGCTACCGATCCGAGATCGCGGATTGGATTATGCAAAGCTGCCCTGACACGCTGCGCGGTGCAAGGCTTGATGAAGATTCAATCGTGTGGGGTGGTAAATCCTGGGTTTTCAAACGCGATGATCAAAAAGTCTGGATGGAGAATGCAATCTCCAAGGGGCTGACAGCCCCCCGCTGGCCCACGGAATACGGCGGTGGCGGTCTGACCCGCGCTAAGGAAAAGATTTTCCGCGAAGAAATGGCCCGCCTGCAAGCCCCGACCCCACTGGAAAGTTTCGGCCTGTGGATGCTTGGCCCGGCCCTGTTGGAATTTGGCACACACGAGCAAAAATCGCATTTCCTGCCCCCGATCACGCGCGGGGAAATCCGTTGGTGTCAGGGCTATTCCGAACCCGGCGCGGGCAGCGATTTGGCCAATGTGCAAACCAAAGCCGAGGATATGGGCGATCACTGGCTGGTGAACGGGCAAAAAATCTGGACCTCTTACGCGGACAAGGCCGATTGGATTTTCGCACTGGTCCGCACCGACCGCGACGCCCCGAAACACAAGGGCATCAGCTTTATGCTGATCGACATGAACGCGCCCGGCGTCACCACCAAACCCATCCGCCTTATTTCCGGTAAGTCCCCATTCTGCGAGACTTTTTTCGACAACGTGAAAGTCCCGAAATCCTATGGCGAAGGCATTTCCAGCATCGTCGGCGAACAAAACCGTGGCTGGGACGTCGCAAAACATCTGCTGACTCATGAACGCGAAATGATCGGCGGCGGCGCACGCGGGCTGCTGGGCGGGCGTTCTTTGGGAACGTTCCTTGGGTCATTGGACGATGGCGTTCTGGACGATCCGGTGATCCGCACCGAGGCAATGGGACTGGAAATCGACAGTCTGGCCTTTGGCATGACGATGGAGCGTTACAAGGATCAGGCCCAGTCGGGGCGCGGCGTGGGCAATGCCAGCGCCATGTTGAAATATTACGGCACCGAACTGAACAAGCGCCGCTATGAGCTGCTAATGTCCGCGACCGGCAGCGAAGGGGTGGAATGGGATGGCCCGCACGGCACCCTTGCACCGGAATGGCTGCGCACCAAGGCGAACTCGATCGAAGGCGGCACGACCGAGGTGATGTTGGACATCATCTCGAAACGCGTCCTCGAACTGCCCTCGAAATAAGGATTTTTCCAATGACCAGTCTTCTTGAAACCGAAGACGAAACCCTGTTGCGGGATGCCGCACGCGGGTTTCTGGCCGATGCGTCGCCGGTAAAGGCGCTGCGCGAAAACCGTGATCAGGGCCGCGCCTATGACGCCGGATTGTGGCGCGAAATGGCACAGATGGGATGGGCCGGGGTGCTGATCCCCGAAGATCAGGGTGGGGCCGATATGGGCCACCGCGCCGCCGGTATCCTGTCCGAGGAAATGGGCAATGTGCTGTCTGCCAGCCCGTTTATTTCCACCGCTGTGATGGCCGCAACCGCATTGCGGAATTGTGCCAGCGACCGCGCGAAACAGGCATTGACGCAAATTGCCGAAGGCGGCGTGACCTATGCCATTGCCGTGGATGAAGGGGCCAAACACAACCCCGCCCGCACGGCGCTGCGCGCGGAAAAATCGGGCAATGCCTATCGTCTGTCCGGCGTGAAAACCTTTGTCGCGGATGGGGCCAGCGCGGATCGTTTGCTGGTTCTGGCCCGCACAGCGGGCACCACTGGCGATGCGGCCGGGCTGACCTTGTTCGACATTGATGCCGCCCGCGCGGGCATTTCCCGCGATTCGAAACCCACCGTTGATTCGCGCGATCATGCTCGGATCACACTGGAAAATGTCGCCGCCACGGGCGAGGACATCGTGGGCGAGTTGGACAACGGGCTTGTAACGTTGCGTCACGGAATTCAGGCAGGACAGGCCGCTTTGGCCGCTGAACTGACCGGGGTTGCCGGTGGGGCATACGGGATGACCGTTGCCTATCTGAAAGAACGCAAACAATTCGACCGCACCATCGGCAGCTTTCAGGCGCTACAACACCGCGCCGCTCATCTGTGGAGCGAAATCGAAGTCACCACCAGCGCCATCATCAACGCCGGTCGCGTTTTGGACGCGGCCCCGGATGATGCAGCGCTGGCTGTGTCGCTGGCCAAGGCACGCGCCACGGCAACCGCAAAACTGGCCGTCAGCGAAGGCGTCCAGATGCACGGCGGCATTGGCATGACCGATGAATTCGACATCGGCTTTTACATGAAACGCGCCCGTGTTGGCGCAGAATGGTTGGGCGACTACGGCTATCATGCCGCATTGATCGCCGCAGCCCGTGGTTTCTGAGGGAGGGAACATGAAACCGTCTGATCTTTTTGATCTCAGCGGCAAGGTCGCTTTGGTAACGGGTGGCTCGTCCGGTATTGGACATATGGCCGCCGAAGGGTTGGTCGCCGCTGGTGCCCGCGTTCTGATCGCCAGCCGCAAGGCCGATGCCTGCGAAGCGGTCGCCGCGGAACTGAACGCCAAGGGATACCCCGGCAGTGCCGAAGGCTTCGGCGGGGATGTCGCCACCGAAGAAGGCATTGCCGCACTGGTATCCGAGGTGAACAAACGCACCGACAAGCTGCACATCTTGATGAACAACGCAGGCCGCACATGGGGCGCCCCCATCGGGGAACACCCCTATGAAGCATGGGATAAACTGCTGCGTCTGAACGTCACCGGCATGTTCCACCTGACGCAAAGCCTGCTGCCGCTGCTAAAAGCCGCCAGCACCGCCGACGATCCGGCCCGCGTGGTCAATGTTGGCTCGGTCATGGGGGACATCCCCAAGGGTACGCGCACCTATTCCTATGCCGTGTCCAAAGGCGCGGTGCATCACATGACCCGCGTGCTGTCCAACGATCTGGCCCACCAAGGCATCACTGTGAACGCCATCGCCCCCGGCCCGTTCGTATCGAAGATGACTGCCTTTGCCATTGGCACCGAAGAAGGACAGAAAAAATCCGCCGAAGGTGTCCCCTTGGGCCGCGTTGGCCGCCCCGAGGATATTGCGGGTGCGCTGCAATACCTGTGCGGTCGCGGCGGGGCATATCTGTCCGGCGCGATTTTACCCCTGTCCGGAGGGATGCAGTCCAACGCCCCCGGCAGCCTGTTTAACGAGGAGCTATAACAATGACCCTGCCATCCGGAAAAAACCTGCCGCTGGCCGAATTTCAGGCCTTGCAAGGCAAAGAAATGGGCGTGTCCAAGTGGATCACCGTCACTCAGGACCAGATCAACCAGTTCGCGGATTGCACCGATGATCACCAGTTCATTCATGTAGATCCCGAAGCCGCTGCCAAATCGCCTTTTGGCACCACTATCGCGCACGGGTTCCTGACGCTCTCTTTGCTGTCGACGATGGCCTATCAGATGCCCTCGATCCAAGGCGTGACGATGGGCGTGAACTATGGGTTCGAGAAAGTGCGCTTTGTATCGCCGGTCAAGGTGAACTCCAAAGTGCGGGGCCGGTTCGTTCTGGACGAGGTGAAAGAGGTTCGCCCCGGCGAGTTCCAGACCCTTGTCACCGTTACCGTGGAAATCGAAGGACAGGAAAAACCCGCGCTGGTCGCACAATGGCTGGGCCGTCGTTATATGGGAGAGAATAAATGAGCGAAGTACGTTTTGATGGCCGCGTGGCCATCGTAACCGGGGCCGGTGCGGGCCTGGGCCGCAGTCACGCGCTGGGTTTGGCCGCGCGTGGGGCCAAGGTTGTCGTGAACGATTTGGGTGCCGCGACCGATGGCAGCGGATCGGGTTCCGATGCGGCCCGCGCCGTGGTCGAAGAAATCCGCGCAGCAGGTGGCAAGGCCATCGCCAACGGGGCCAACGTGGCCAATGCCGAACAGGTACAGGCGATGGTGGACGAGGCCATTGCCGAATTCGGCCATGTCGATATTCTGGTGAACAACGCGGGCATCCTGCGCGATAAGACCTTTGCCAAGATGACGCTGGACGATTTCAAGATGGTCGTCGATGTTCACCTGATGGGGACTGTGAACTGCACCCATGCCCTGTGGCGTCACATGCTGGAACGGGAATACGGGCGGATCGTTCTGACCACCTCGTCCTCGGGGCTGTATGGCAACTTCGGTCAGTCCAACTATGGCGCGGCCAAGGCGGCGATGCTGGGTCTGATGAATGTGCTGCACCACGAAGGCAGCCGCAAAAACGTGCGCACCAACCTGTTGGCCCCCACCGCAACCACCCGCATGACCGAGGAACTGTTCCCCGCCGCCGTGAAGGATTTGCTGAAGCCCGAAACCATCACGCCGGGCCTGTTGGCGCTGGTCAGCGAAGATGCCCCCAGCCGCATGGTTCTGGGTGCCGGTGGCGGCTGCTTTGCGGAAACCCGGATCTACGAAACCCGTGGCGTGGCGCTGCAAGGCGATGATCTGACCCCCGAAGGCGTGTTGGCGAACATGGACACGATCCGCAGCGAAGACGGTCAAACCCTGATGGGCGGCGCGTTCGATCAAACCAACAAATACATCAAAATGGCCGCCGAATTGCGCGGTATCTCTTTGGAAGAAAAGGAATAACCCATGCGTGACGCAGTAATCGTATCCACCGCCCGCACCCCGATCGGCAAAGCCTTTCGCGGCGCGTTCAACAACACCTCGGCACAAACGCTGATCGGCCATGCCGTGAAAAACGCCGTATCCCGCGCCGGTCTGGAAGGCCACGAAATCAGCGATTGCATCGTGGGTTCGGCCATGCAGCAGGGTTCGACCGGGGGCAACATTGGCCGTCAGGCCGTGATCCGCGCGGGCCTGCCCGTTTCTATCGCCGGGATGTCGATGGACCGTCAATGTGCATCGGGCATGATGGCGATTGCCACGGCAGCCAAGCAGGTGATCCATGACGGCATGGATATTTGCATTGGCGGCGGTGTGGAATCCATCAGCCTTGTGCAAAACCAGAAAATGCGCACCGACTGGCTGGCCGATGCCTGGATCAAGGAAAACAAGCCCGATCTGTACATGTCGATGCTGGAAACCGCTGAAATCGTGGCGGAACGCTATGGCGTGTCGCGCGAAGATCAGGACGCCTATGCCCTGCAATCGCAGCAGCGCACCGCAGCCGCACAAGACGCGGGCAAGTTCGATGATGAAATCGTGCCGCTGACCACCACGATGGGCGTGATGGACAAGGAAACCAAAGAGGTGTCCTTCAAAGAAGTCACCCTGTCCAAAGACGAAGGCAACCGCCCCAGCACCACGCTGGAAAGCTTGCAATCGCTGGCCCCGGTGTTCAAGGACGGTCAGAAAGTGGCCGAAGGCAAATTCATCACCGCCGGTAACGCCTCGCAATTGTCGGATGGCGCATCTGCCGCCGTGATCATGGAAGCGAAAGAGGCCGAAAAGCGCGGCCTGCAACCGCTGGGGCGCTACGTTGGTGTGATGGCCGCAGGTTGTGAACCCGATGAAATGGGCATCGGCCCAATCTATGCCGTGCCGAAACTGCTGGAAGCGCACGGGCTGAAAATCGACGACATCGGCCTGTGGGAACTGAACGAAGCATTCGCCAGCCAAGTGCTGCAATCGCAGCGCGTTCTGGGCATTCCCGGTGAATTGCTGAACGTGAACGGCGGCGCAATTTCCGTTGGCCACCCCTATGGCATGTCGGGCGCGCGTATGGTGGGCCACGCCCTGATCGAAGGCAAACGCCGCGGCGCCAAATACGTTGTCTGCACCATGTGCGTGGGCGGTGGCATGGGTGCCGCTGGCTTGTTCGAAGTGCTGTAACACACCAGACGGGGCCGTATGCAACATGCGGCCCCATCCCCAATCACAAGGCCCCGATATATGCCCGAACTTTACCTGATCCGCCACGCCCAGGCATCCTTTGGCGCAGCGAATTACGATGTGCTGTCTGACCTTGGCCACGAACAATCCTTTGCCCTTGGGCAGGCGTTGGCCGTGCAGGGCGTGACCCCTGATGCCCTGTTCATCGGTGCGCAGCGCCGCCACCGCGAAACACTGGAAGGCATCCTGAAGGGCATGGGCCGCGACCCCGAACAGGCCGAAATTCTGCCCGGCCTGAACGAGTTTGATTTCAAGAACCTGCTGGATGCACATTACCGGGGCCGCCCTGCCCCCGAAAACATGCATTCAGAACGCAAATCCCATTTCCGTACCCTACGTGATACCGTGCTGGCGTGGCAGCGGGATGAAATCGAAAACCCGCCCGAAACATGGGCGCAATTCAGCGGTCGCGTCGAAGCCGCCCGTCAGGCGATACTGGACAGCAAGGCCCAGACCATCGTGGCCGTCAGCTCGGGCGGGGCCATCGGGCAGATGATTGCCGCAACGCTGCAAACGCCTTCGGAACATCAGATCAAACTGCAATTGCAAATGAAGAATTGCGCCGTGAACCGTTTCGTTTTTTCTGACAGCAATTTTTACCTGCACGGCTTTAACGAAACCCCGCATATCACGGCAGCCAATGCCGACCCCCTGCTGACTTATAGTTGAGGATGGACATGACCAAAGCCGACCCGACCAAACTGGATACCGATGCCGTTTCAGCCTATCTAAGCGCCCATCTGAACGGTTTCGCTGGCCCACTGAGCGCCGAAAAATTCAACGTGGGGCAATCCAATCCCACGTTCCGGCTGATCACCCCCACCCGCAACTATGTGCTGCGCCGCAAACCGCCGGGGGTGTTGCTGAAATCGGCCCATGCCGTTGACCGCGAATTCCGCGTCCAAAGCGCCCTGCAAGGCAGCGATGTCCCCGTCGCCAAAATGTATCTACTGTGCGAGGATGACGCGGTCATCGGGTCCGCCTTCTATGTCATGGACGAGGTGAAGGGACGCCATTTTGACGACCCCCGCCTGAACGAATTGTCCCGCGATGACCGCCGCCCCATTCAGGACGAAATGAACCGGGTTCTGGCCGCGATCCACAATATTGATCTGAACGCTACGGGCCTGTCTGATTATGGCCCCGAAGGTAATTATTACCGCCGCCAGATCGACCGCTGGACCAAACAATACCGGGCGTCGGAAACCGATCACATCCCGGCGATGGAGGAACTGATTACTTGGCTGGATGCCAACATCCCCGCCGAGGATGGCCAGCGCACGCTGGTGCATGGCGATTACCGCATCGACAACATGCTGTTCCACAAGGACAAGCCCAAAGTCGCCGCCGTTCTGGATTGGGAACTGTCCACCACCGGCCATCCCTATGCCGATCTGGCCGCAGTCATCATGCAATGGATGATGCCTCCGGGTCAGGAAGGGCGCGGATTGGCTGGCGTGGACCGCGACGCCCAAGGTTTGATGAGCGATCAGGAATTCATTGATGCCTATTGCGCCCGTCGCAATCTGGGCGGCATCGACGGGTTCGGGTTCTATCTGGCGTTTACCTTCTTCCGCATGGCGGGCATCATTCAGGGCGTTTACAAACGCGCATTGGATGGCAACGCCTCGAACCCGGAACGGGCCAAGGCGCTGGGGGGCTATGTTCCCAACTTTGCCCAACACGGGCTGGATGCGGCCCGCACCGTCTGATCTGAAAGGCAGGATATGACAGACAGCAAAATCGACCCCGCGCTGGTCGAAGACCCTTATGCGCTTCAGGCGCATATGGGGTTTGAAGTGACCGACTGGAAACCAGACTACACGCGAGTTGAACTACCGATGCTCCCGCATCTGATGAACCGCTACGGCATTCCGCATGGCGGGGTTTATGCCATGCTTCTGGATACGGCTATGGGGTTCTGCGGCTGCTACACTGGCGACCGCGATAACAAGCGGCTGGCGATGACCCTGTCCATGAACGTAAATTACGAAGGACAGGCCAAGGGCCAACATCTGATCTGCGAGGCGCGGCGCACTGGTGGCGGGGCGAAAACCTTTTTCGCCTCTGCGCTTGTGACCGATGAATTGGGGACGCGCATCGCCTCGGGGACCGGGGTGTTCCGCGTTCGTGGTGAAACTCGGATCAAATGACGCTGCGGCGGGGTTCGCCCCGCCCTGTCCGTATCACGCAAACACACTAGCTATTTGCAAACTGCACAGAATGGGAGGAAGAAATGGGTGAAACAATGAAACGTATCGTATTGGCGCGCCGTCCGGACGGCGAACCCGTCGACGCGGATTTCCGCTACGAAGACGCCCCGATGCCGGTTCCCGGCGAAGGCGAGGTTCTGGTTCGCGTCACAGATATGTCGCTGGACCCCTACATGCGGGGCCGTATGGATGACGCCAAATCCTATGCCAAGCCGGTAGAGCTTGATCACACAATGGAAGGTGGTGCCGTGGGCGAGGTGATCGCGTCCAACCACCCGAAATTCGCCGTTGGGGATCATGTGTTCGGCATGTTGGGCTGGGCGACGCACGGCTGCCTGAACGGGCGCGAACTGCGCAAGCTGGACCCATCGCACGGGTCCACCACCACCGCGCTTGGCGTTCTGGGGATGCCGGGCTTTACCGGCTGGTTCGGCCTGATGGAATACGGCAAACCCAAAGCGGGTGAAACGCTGGTGGTTGCTGCGGCAACCGGCCCGGTCGGGTCGATGGTGGGGCAGATGGCCAAACTGCTGGGTCTGCGCGTTGTCGGCATTGCCGGTGGGGCGGATAAATGCAAACTGGCCAAGGAAACCTTTGGCTTCGACGAATGCCTTGACCACCGCGCCTACGAGGACGCCAAGGCCCTGCGCGCCGCGCTGGCCGAACAATGCCCCAACGGCGTCGACATCTATTTTGAAAACGTCGCGGGCAAGGTTCTGGAGGCCGTGCTGCCGCTGATGAATGTTGGCGGACGCATCCCGGTCTGTGGCATGATTGCATGGTATAACGCGGGCGCATTGGGCGGCAACATGACCGGGGCCAAGGACAACCTGCCGAAAATGTGGCGGACCATCCTTGTGAACCGTCTGCATGTTCACGGCTTTATCATCTCGGACCATTTTGAACGCTTCCCCGAATTCCTGATGGATGCCGGGCCGCGCGTGGGCAAGGGTGACATCAAATATGTCGAAGACATTGCCGAAGGTCTGGAAAATGCACCGCGCACCTTCATGAATATGCTGAAGGGCGGGAATTTCGGCAAACAAATCGTGAAAGTCGGCTAACCGCCGCCCTGCCCTCAAACGCGAAGGCAGCACACAAAGAACCCCCGGCAGGACAGCCTGCCGGGGGTTTTCATTTGTCAGTCCAATCGCAGGGATCAGGCGGCTGCGTTGCCCGCCATCACGCGGCTCAGGTGGTAATCGGTATCGCCCAATTGCGCGTCCAGCATCACCAGACGTTTGCCGTAATGCGACACCGGGTATTCCCAAGTCATCGCAATACCGCCGTGCATCTGAATCGCCTCTTCGGCGATCAGGCGGGCGGAGCGGCCAATCAGGTTTTTCGCCATCGACGCATAGCGCGACGCATCCGGCCCGCCCAGTTCAGCCGCAGCCTTGATCACGATGGACCGGGACTGTTCGATTTCCGTCAGCATGTCCACGGCGCGGTGTTGCAGCACTTGGAACTTACCAATGGTGATCCCGAACTGTTTACGCTGTTTCAGGTAATCCACGGTAATCGCATGGGTCACGTCCATCGCGCCAACGGCTTCGGCGCACAGGGCGACGATCCCGGCGTTAATCGCGTCTTCCATCGCGGCTGCGCCGTCTTCGATCAGCAGGGTGGCAGGGGTGTCGTCCAGCAGCAATTCAGCCGCGCCCGCACCGTCCATCATGCCGTAGCCGGTCACATTGGCATCTGCTGCGTTCACTTGGAACACGGCCAGCTTGCCGTTCAGTTTCGCAGCAACAAGGAACACATCCGCAACCTGCCCGCCGTAAACGGTGCTTTTGCGACCCGACAGGGCATAGGCATCGCCCTTGGCAGTGGCCTGCGCGGCAATCTGGTCCAGCTCATAAGCTGCATCCAGTTCGGTAAAGGCGACGGCGTATTTCGACGCACCGGACAACAGCGCCTCTTGATCCGCACCCGCAGCCGCCAGCAAACGGCTGGCCATCAACGCGCCCAGAACGGGTTCCGGCGTGATCTGACGGCCCAGTGCCTCGAACACGACGGCGATGTCAAAACCTGCGCCGCCCATGCCACCGGCCTCTTCCGGGGCCAACGCGAACAGGGTGCCCAGTTCCACCAGCGCGTCCCATTTCGACGGGTCGTGATAGGGCGCGTCATAGGCCACCTTATTGCGGTGTTCGACGGGGTACTGTTCGGTCAGGAAACGGTTCAGCGTGTCCGCCAGCATCTGGCGGTCTTCGGTCAGATTGAAATCCATCGGTCACAGCTCCAGCATGGTCTTGGTCAGGATGTTCCGCTGGATCTCGTTCGATCCACCGAAAATCGAGGTTTTGCGGTTGTTGAAATACCGCGCCGCGTTATGGGCGGTGGCGGCGGGGCCGAACATCAGGTTGCCATCGGTCACATGACCGGGGAACGGTGCCGCTGCCGGGCCAAGCGCGCGGCGGGCCAGATCCTTCAGTTCCTGATGGATCACCGTACCTTTGATCTTCAGGATCGAGGTTTCCGGCCCCGGTGCGCCCTGGCTTTGCGCCTTGAACAGCATCCGCAGGTTGGTGATTTTCATCGCTTCCAGATCAATTTCCACCTGCGCGATACGCGCGGCGAACAGCGGGTCTTCGATCAGCGGCTTGCCATTGCGCAGCGTTTTGCGGGCCAGCGCCTTCACCTCTTCCAAGGCCTGCATCGAGAATCCCACCCCGGCAATGCCGGTGCGTTCGTGCGTCAGCAGGTACTTGGCGATGGTCCAGCCCTTGTTTTCTTCGCCGACAAGGTTGCCATACGGCACACGCACATCGGTAAAGAACACCTCGTTTACCTCGTGACCGCCTTCGATCAGCTTGATCGGGCGCACTTCGATGCCGGGGGTTTTCATGTCCACCAGAATAAAGCTGATACCCTGCTGTTGCTTTGCATCGGGGTCGGTGCGGCACAGGCAGAAAATCCAGTCAGCGTGCTGGCCCAGCGTGGTCCAGGTTTTCTGACCGTTGATCACCCATTCGTCGCCTTCGCGCACGGCGCGGGTTTTCAGGCTGGCAAGGTCCGATCCGGCACCCGGTTCGGAATAGCCCTGACACCACCAGTCAGTACCGTCCAGAATACGCGGCAGGTAATGGTCCTGCTGTTCCTTGGTGCCGAATTTTTGCAACACCGGCCCCAGCATCGAAATACCAAAGGGCAGGATGCGCGGCGAATAGGCACGGCAGCATTCTTCCTCGAAGATATGACGCTGCACCGGGGTCCAGCCAGGGCCGCCAAATTCCTTGGGCCAGATGGTTGCCAGCCAGCCCTTGCGGTTCAGAATGGCGTGCCATTCTTCTATCATTGCCTTGCCCATTTCGCCGCCTTCGCGCACGGCGTCAGAAATGTGCTTGGGCAGGTTGTCCGCCAGATAGGCGCGGACTTCATCGCGGAATGCGATGTCCTCGGCAGAATAGCTCAGGTCCATATCCGGTCCCTTTCTTACTTGTTCAGATCAGCAAATTTGGTGCCTTCGGCGGCCATTTTTTCCAGCAAGGCAGGCACCTGCCAGTAATGGGCGTCTTCTTTGGCGTATTCTTTGATGCGGCGCACCAGTTCGGCGGCCCCGATCGTATCGGCATAATGCAGCGGGCCACCGCGATGACGCGGGAAACCATAGCCGAACACGAACACCATATCCACGTCCAGCGGACGTTTGGCAGTGCCGTCTTCGACAACGCGGGTCGCCTCAGCGATCATGGCGGTCATGTAACGGTCCACGATGTCCTGATCGGTGAAATCCTGCGGCGTGATCCCTTTGTCAGCGCGGACGCCGTCAATGATGGTTGCCACCTCGGGGTTCGGCACCGGGGCGCCCTGACCATAAATGTAATAGCCCTGCCCGGTTTTGCGGCCATACCAGCCCTGTTCACAAATACGGTCAGCCACGTCACCGCCATAGCGTTCGGCGGGGTCGCGGGTTGCGGCCAGACGCTTGCGGTTGGCCCACCCGATATCCATGCCCGCCAGATCGCTGACCTTGTGCGGCCCCATAGCGAACCCGAACCCTTCCAGCGCGTTATCCACATGTTGCGGGCTGGCACCGTCCAGAACCAGATAGGCCGCGGTTTTGGCGTAATGCGACAGAATGCGGTTGCCGATAAACCCATCGCAGACCTGCGCCAGAACGCCGACCTTTTTCAGCGTCTTGGCCAGCGCGAACCCGGTCGCCAACACATCGGGCGCAGTTTTGGCGCCCTGTACGATTTCCAGCAAACGCATCACATGCGCCGGGCTGAAAAAGTGCAGGCCCAGCACATCCTGCGGACGATCGGTGCAGGCGGCGATTTCATTCACATCCAGATAGGACGTGTTCGAGGCAAGGATCGCCCCCGGTTTGCAGATGGTGTTCAGTTTGCCGAAGATGTCCTTTTTGACATCCATGTTTTCAAACACGGCTTCGATCACCAAATCCACGTCTGCCAGATCATCCAACCCCAGCGAGGGGGACAGATTGGCTAGCGCCGCGTCTTTCTTTGCCGCGCTCATCTTACCGCGCGATACAGCGCCTTCCAGATTCTTGGTGATGGTGGCAACGCCACGGTCCAGCCCGTCCTGCGCCACTTCGATCAAGCGCACGGACAGCCCCGCCATCAGACACGAGGTTGCAATCCCCGATCCCATCGTGCCGCCACCGATCACGCCGATTTTTGCCAGCGGGCGGGTGTCGCCCTTGGCTTCGGGAATGTTCGACACGGCCCGTTCACCAAAAAACGCGTGGATCAAGCCCGAACGCTGCGGGGTTTGCATACAATCCAAGAACCCCTGACGTTCGATCTTCAGCCCTTCGGTGCGGGGCAGATAAGATGCGCGCACGGCCTCAACAATCTTGTGCGGGGCAAACAGATGGGCCTGTTTGACCTTCAGCATCGCGGCGGTATCGTCCAGCGCCTTATCATCGCGGGGCGTATCCAGATCACAGGTGTGGCGGGTGGTCAGTTTACCATCCAGCACGTCCTGCGCAGCGACCAGCGCCACATCACGCGGCTCCCCCGCAACCAGACGATCCAGCAGACCTTTGTCCAGCGCCTCTTTTGCGCTGACCATACGGCCCGACAGGGACATATCCAACGCCATCGGAATGCCAGCCAAACGCGGCACGCGCTGGGTGCCACCGGCACCGGGCAGCAGGCCAAGGTTGACTTCGGGCAGACCGACTCGCAGCCCTTCGATCCCGATCCGCGCATGGGTTGCCAGGCCCAATTCCAGACCGCCCCCCAGCGCCGTACCGTGCATAATGGCGATAATCGGGGTCTGGCAGTCTTCGATGATGTTATACACATCCGGCAACGAAGGCGGCTGCGAGGGCTTGCCAAATTCGCGGATATCGGCACCGGCCACAAAGGTCCGGCCAGCGGCGTAGATTGCGATCACCTTTGCTGTATCATCGGCTTTCAATTGTTCGACCGCATCCAGCAAACCCTGCCGCACGACCTGCCCCGTTGCATTTACCGGGGGGTTGTCGATGCAGATCAGGGCAATATCCCCGCTGCGTTCAATCGAAATCAGATCATTCACCTTGGTGACGTCAGCCATATCGCTTGTTTCCTTTGTCCATCGGGCAAGAGGATACAGCCACCAATAACGGCGCGCACTCCTCCTTCGCATGCAAACTAATTCCTTGCCGGAAACCCGTCAATCAGTGGAAATCGGTTTTGCTGTGCAGAAAAAGCGTATGACGCAGGGTCATGGGATGATCTGGAACTTGTTCACGTCAACCAATCCGCGATCCGTGATTTTCAACGCCGGAATCACCGGCAATGCCAGAAAGGCCAGTTGCAAAAACGGTTCTTCCAACACCACGCCCAGACTGCGGGCGGCATGGCGCAACTCTACCAGATGGTCGCGGACAGTTTCAAACGGGTCAAGGCTCATCAATCCGGCCACAGGCAGCGCCAGCTCGGCCAGTATTTTCCCATCACGGGCCACGACAAACCCGCCTTCGATCTGGCCCAGCCGATTGGCGGCCAGCGCCATATCGTCGTAATCCGCACCGACCACCGCGATATTGTGATGATCGTGGCACACGGTTCCGGCAATCGCCCCGTGCTGCAATCCGAACCCGCGCACGAACCCCGTGGCGATATTCCCATTTTTGCCGTGCCGTTCGATTACCGCGATTTTCATCAGGTCGCGGGCCGGATCGGGGCATTTGTCGCCGTCCACGATGGCAATGGTTTCGTGCAGATGTTCGGTGATGATCTTACCTTCGATAATGCCAATCACGTCGGTATCTTCGCGGTTTCCTGCCGTGCGAAAATGATCCGCTGTCACAATCGGCGCCTTCACCGAATGCCGCCCCACCGGCGGGATCGTATCCCGCGCGGCAAAGGCCGCATCGGTCACTTCTACGCCATTGCACAGCACCAGTTGCGCATCGCAATGTTCCAGACTGGTCAGCGCCACAATATCCGCCCGCTTGCCCGGTGCGATCAAACCGCGATCTTTCAGCCCAAATGCCTCGGCCGCCGACAGGCTGGCCGCGCGATACACCGCCAGCGGGTCCGCCCCCAGCGCGATAGCCGTGCGGATCATGTAATCCAGATGACCATATTCCGCGATGTCCAGCGGGTTCCGGTCATCGGTACACAGA
Organism: Thalassovita litoralis; assembly: GCF_900182725.1. GTDB lineage: Bacteria > Pseudomonadota > Alphaproteobacteria > Rhodobacterales > Rhodobacteraceae > Thalassobius > Thalassobius litoralis. Next base: position 11,864 of record NZ_FXTO01000006.1, on the reverse strand, counting down.
CAAATATAGGGTGAATTGCGTTCCGTGATGATCGGGGCCAGCGCGTGCAGATCTTTGGACACCGATCCTTCACGGATCAGCACCCGCATCCCCTTGCGCAGCTTTTCCAGTGCCTCCTCGGCGCTTGTGGCCTCGTGTTCGGTACGAATACCCGCCGCGATATAGGCATTCAGATCGTTGCCGGACAAAAGCGGGCAATGGCCGTCAATGTGCTGCCCCCGGAACAGCGCCAGCTTTTCCATCACACCGGGGTCTTTGAACAGCACACCGGGGAAATTCATGAACTCGGCCAAACCGATAGCAGACGAATGCCCCATCACCTGCTTCAAATCATCCGCATCAATCCGCGCCCCGGCGGTTTCCATATCGGTGGACGGCACACAGGATGACAGTTGCACCCGAATATCCATCAGCGTGTATTCGCTGGCCCGCTGAAAATAGCGGATACCGTCCAACCCGATCACATTGGCAATCTCGTGCGGGTCGCAAATGGCCGTGGTCACACCGCGCGGCAGCACGCAGCGGTCAAACTCAAACGGCGTGACAAGCGAGCTTTCAATATGCAGATGCGTGTCAATAAAACCGGGGACAAGGATCATGCCTGACACATCAATCTCTTGCTGGCCGCTATAGCGGCCGCAGGTGCCTACGATCGTGCCGCCGCAAATCGCTACATCGCCTGTCAGCAATTCGCCTGTGATCAGGTCCAGAACCCGCCCGTTTTTCAGCACCAGATCGGCAGGGATCACCCCCCGCCCCTGATCAATGATCTGCGCCAGTTCTGTCATGTTTCGCACTCCACCGATTTTGGTCAGGGTGCCACACTCCACACCCTATGACGAGGGGTTCAGGCACTTTTCCCTACGGTTCGCGTTCTGCGCCCATCCATTCAGCGCCAGCCCAGATGCCGGTGTCGATCAATTCGCCGACCACCTCTTTCAGCAGTGCGCTGACCGCCCCCGCAGCACTGGAAAGCGGATGCGCCAACGAATAGGCCAGATAGGCGCTGCGCCACAGTTTCGGTCCAGCAAAAGGCTGCACCGCCAGCGTTCCCACCTCGGCATCCGCCGCAACCGTATGAAACGGCAACACCGAACACCCATATCCCGCAGCAACCAGTTTCTTGATATTGGTATAGGAATCCACCTCGATCACCGGATCAACGCGCACCCCGCTGTCACGCATGTACCCGTCCACCATCTTGCGCAGCCCATGCGCCCCGCTGGGCAGAATCAGCGGCACATCGCCCAGCCCCTCGATCGCGCGGGGCGGCTGATCGGGGCTGTCCGGTGGCAACAGCAAAACCAGTTCTTCCTTTAGCAAGGTTTCCGAATGAATCCCCGCCTCGCGCAGTTCGGTATACAGCACCGCCAGATCGACCCGCCCTTCGGTCAGCCAATCACGGACAAAGCCGCTCATGGCTTCGGCGATGATGATCTTGATCCGAGGATACCGTTCCCGCGTCCGGGCAATCAGCGGCACCGCCAGAATGCCGCTGATCGTCCCCGGCAAGCCGATCCGCACCGTCCCCGAGGGCATCTTGCCGAAACTACGAATTTCATCCTCGGTACGCTCCAACTCGGCCAGCACCGCGCACGCACGTTGGGCCAGCAACGCCCCTGCTTCGGTCGGACGGACACCGTGCGCTTCGCGGATCAGCAACGGGGTTCCCAATTGCTGTTCCAGCGTTTTCACATGCAGCGACAAGGCCGGTTGCGCCACGTTCAGGCGGGTGGCCGCGCGGGAAAACGATCCCTCTTCGACGATTGTCGCGAAATACCTAAGCTTTCTGGTGTCCATCCTGCCCCGCCACAGCGCCGCCATATAGGCAGGTTATACTATGTCAGGACTATATTTCTATCGGCTATGGTTTGTTTTAGCTCAGCGCCCCTCGATCCGGATGGAAAAACGTCGCTGCGCCCCCTTGGGCGGGGCCGGGAACGGGGCGGCCTGCCGCACCAATCGCAACGCCGCCTGATCCAGATGCGACGACCCGGAACTGCGGCCCAGCGAAACGCTGGACAATTGCCCGCTTTGCGCCACGGCGAACACCACAACCGCCGCGCCGGGGCTACGCACGCGCGGGCGCGGCACGCGGGCAATGCGCCGCATGACCACGCCGGGGTAATTGCTGACGGCGGCATTGCCGCTTTCGGTGCCCTTGGCCTTGGTCACACCCTGCCGCTTGGCCTTGGCGTCCTTTGTGCCGGTGGCCGATCCGGCACGGGCATTCACCTTGGCATTCCCCGCCTTAGCCGTCACGGTACTGGTGGGCTTCACCAACGGTTCCGCGCGTGGCTTGGGGCGCGGGGTTTCCTTGGTGGCCTGTTGTACTTTGGGCGGGTGTGCCACTTCTACTGGCTTCACTGGCTTGGCCTGCACGGGGCGCTGCGGTTTTGCAGCCATAGGCGCGGGAATGGCCGCCAGAGCCGCAGGCGCAACAGGCTCCATAACCAAGGGGGTTTGCGCGGCAACAGGCATCGGCGACACAACATCCGTGGCCACCCGCGAGGCCAATGTCCCCACGGCCATATCCTCGAACGACCCGCCAATCCGCGCCTCTGCCGCGCCATCGCTGGCTTCGGCCAACACCGCCGGTTTCGGCGCAAGCTGCATCGCCAAGGCTCCGTGAACCGTCAGCGCCACCGTCAGCGCCGCCAATTTCGCCCGCTTGGTTGCCACAATCATTCCAGCCCCCTTTCGGTGACGATCATTACCTTTTCCGCCCCTGCCACCCGCAGGGCGGTGGCGATCTGCACCATCTTTTGCGCGGCCAAGGCCCGGTCCGGCACGATCCGCACGATTTGCCGCTCGTCCTCGGGCAACAACGCCAAAAACGCCGCCGCATCCGGCAGCGGTTCCCCCGCATGGGTCAGCCGCCCGTCGGGATGGATCACCAGCGCCTTGGGCGGGGCTAATCCTTCAAGCTGATCCGTGCGCACCAAGGTCAACGTCTTGTCCATCGGCTGCAACAGCGTGCCAGCCACCATGAAAAACACCAGCATCAGGAACACCACGTTGATCAGTGCAATCGTGGGTTCGCGTTTGGACGACCGCTTCATCCCGCGCCCTCCAGCACTGTCACGGACGCCCCCGACACGCCGCGCAGCACCACCAGAAGATCCGTCAATCGCTGTGTATCAACGTCCCCCTTCAGGCTGACCAGCAGCCGGGGCTTGTCCTGCTCCTGCAAGGTAGGCTGCAAATCCGCCAGCGCCATATCCCGGCCATTCAGGCTCAGCGTTGCCGGGGATAGCTGAATAAACAGCGGTTTTGCCGCATCATCGGGCACCTTCCCCGCGCCTGCCGCTGTCAGTTCGACCTGCGCAAACCGCGAAAACGTGGAACTCAGCATGAAGAACAGCAGCAGCAGGAAAATAATGTCGATCAGCGGCGCCATCGACAATCTGCGCCGGGGTTTACGCCGCTTCAGCATGGCTGACCCCAGCCGCCGCCGTTTGCGGCACCAGAACCGTCATCAGAGCATGATCGGCCAGCACGCGATCCGCCTCGATCCGCCCCTCGAACCAACTGAGCAAGGCCGAGGCAGGCATGGCCACGATCAGACCCACCGCCGTTGTCAGCAACGCCACCCAAATCCCACCGGCCAGAATTGACGGGTCCACCTGCGCCCCGGCCTGTTGCAACGCCTGAAACGCCTCGATCATGCCCAAAACCGTTCCGAACAGCCCCAGCAGCGGCGCGATCTGCGCCACGGTATCCAGAAGGCGGAACCCGCGTTCTAATGCGCTGAATTGCGCCTCTGCCTCTGCTCGCAGGCGGTTGTCCGCCCCGTTCGGCGCATCAAAAGCCCGCCCGACCAATGGCGCCAGATAGCTGCGCGAACGCATCAACATCTGTCGCGCATCGTGCTGTTGTCCCGCATCCCATTCAGCAACCGCACGCGACAGGATTTTGTGCCGCCCCACCCCGACCGCATGGAACTGCCACAGCTTGAACAGCACCACTGTCAGCGTCACCACGGACATCGCCACAAGTATCATGACCACAGGCCCGCCCAACTGGGCCGCCTCGATCAGCTTTTCCAGATAACCGCTCATATCCGCACCTTACCCCTGCAACCCAATCGTCACCCGGCTGTGGGTGGTCAGCCCTTGCGCGCAAACCGACGAATCCGCCCCCGCCACGCGGCAGGTATTGGCCCCGTTCAACAAGATTTGCCCCAGATCGGCACAGTTCAGATCAGGCACCGCAAATTGCCGCACACGTGGCCGTCCCATCGGCAATTCCCCGAAATCAAACAACGTCAGGCGCTCTACCTGTCCGGCAGCATCAAAGAAAACCGCCTCGTACACGGCCTGCTCGATCGGGCTGGAATGGCTGTTTTTCACCAGAAAGCTTAGCGTGCAGACCCCGGCTTGCGGGCTGGCGGCGTTCAATTCGATGTCCAAGCCGCCCTCGGCATGGGCTGTGCCAGAACACAGACAGATCGTTAATGCAGTCAGAAGGACTCTCATCGCCAGCAGCACCTGATTTCACAAGATTTCCGGCTGGATCCCCATACTGGGCGGTCTGGCGTTCGCCTGCGTCTACCGCAGACAGGCTGGAAAGGCAATATTTCTTTATCAAAACACTAAGGTATCACGGAGTTTTCACCAAGGGCTTGTTGCCGATGCCCGCGATTGCTACGCCTTTTCATGGGAAAACACCGCCCAAAGGGCCACGACAAAGGAATATGCCTATTCGGATCCTGCTGGTCGAAGACGAACCATTGATCGCAGACGCAATCCGCGTGTCTATGACGCGGGCGGGCTACCATGTGGATTGGGCTGCCGATGCCGACACCGCCGAAGAAGCCCTGCGCAATGGACAATTCCAACTGATCGTACTGGACCTTGGCCTGCCTGATCGCGATGGCCTGTCCCTGCTGCGCTGGGTTCGGCAGCAGGACATTCCCGTACCCGTGATCATCCTGACCGCCCGCGAAACCACGGAAAACCGGGTCGAGGGGCTGGATTTGGGGGCGGATGATTACGTGACCAAGCCCTTTGACATGGATGAATTGCTGGCCCGGTGCCGGGTGCAACTACGCCGCGCCAGCGGGCGCAGCACCCCGGAACTGACCCACGGCAATATCACCATCCACCCGCAGGACCATGCCGTTCTGCTGGGGGGACAGCGGGTGGATTTGCCGATGCAGGCCTATCGCTTGCTATTGCTTCTGATCGAACGGCGCGGCCATATCGTATCCAAATCCGAACTGGCCGAATCCCTGTATGGTTGGGACGAAGGTGCCGAAAGCAACACGATCGAGGTTTACGTTTCCCAAATACGCCGCAAACTGGGCAAAGATCTGATCCGCACCATCCGGGGCATGGGCTATGTCATCGAAAAACCGACCTGACACACGAAACAGCATTCGCAGCCGTATTCAGCGCCGCCTGATCCCGGTGATCGTTCTGTCGTGGCTTAGCGCGATGGCCTTGGCCGCCGTTCACGCCTTTGTCGAGATTGACGAAGCCGTGAGCGCGAATCTGCTGAACCTGAACCATGCCACAGCACGGGTTTTCCAAACGCGGATTGATACGAATTATCCGTCTAATATCCCCTTGGAAGACCTAGAGGACGAAGACGAATTTTATCTGCTGGTGCTAGGGCCAGACGGTTCCTTGATTTATGCGTCGCATCCGAAACTGACGCTCCCCGTATCCGAGCAGGATGGTCCCTTTCAGTGGAATGGCTGGACCATGATGCAAAACCATAGCGCCGCCGGACACCTGATCATCGCCGGGCAGTTCAACGAAGAACGCGATGAGCTGCTGGGCAGCCTGATCCTTTCGACCTCTCTGCCGATGCTGCTGGCGCTGGGGGTGCTGCTATTTGGCGTACTGGTACTGGTACGAAACGGGCTGCGACCATTGCAAACCTTATCGGACCTGTTGATCCGGCGCGATCCGCAGCGGTTGGACGCATTGGATGTTGATCACCAGCCCAGTGAACTGAAACCTATCGTCAGCGCCCTGAATGGGCTGTTTTCCCGTGTCACGCGTTTTATGGAACGGGAACGGAAATTTATTGACGACGCCGCGCATGAATTGCGCACCCCCCTGACGATCATCAAAGCCCAGTGCCAGACCTTCGACACCGATGACCTGAACGCGGAAAACCGCCAACGTCTGCGCAACCTGATCGAAGGTGTGGACAAGGCAACCGCGCTCAGCGCCAGCCTGTTGGCACAGGCCCGCGCCGACAGGCCAATGGCCAGCCAGTCCACCTTTGATCCTGAACCCCTGGCCCGTCAAGCCATACAAGATTTAACCCAGTCCCAGGGCGATCTGGTCGCCGCCGCTGATCTGCACAGCATTACCCCCCTGAACATCACAATGTCCCCCGAAGATTTGCGCCTGATTTTGCGTAACCTTCTGGAAAACGCGGCGCTGCACGGGGGCCGCCCCGCCCATGTACGACTGGAGCTAAGCAGCGAAGGCACCACCGGACTGATCGCCGTCGAGGATAACGGCCCCGGCATTCCCGTGGACCGCCACCAACAAGTGTTTCAGCGTTTCTTTCGTTCTGGTCGGCATCAAGGAACCGGGCTGGGCCTGTCGATTGTCCGCGCCGCAGCAGAACGCAACGGAATCACCGTGACCATCACCAAGGGTAAAACCCTGAACGGCGCGCGCATCGAACTTCGTATACCCCAAGCGGACAATATAAACCGCTAACCTTCAGCGGCTTCAGGTTGGGTTCAGTTTCGCCTGTTAGCTGAGCAGTCATCGTGACCAGCACAGCAGCGCCGCACATGAGTGATACCACCCACCACACGTTAGTTTCCCCCGGCACAACGGCCCGTCCCCTTTCCACGTCGTTCGGCAAATCTGGGTTGGGTGATCGCCTGCGGTTCCTCCATGCACGTCTGCGCCGCGACGAAACAGGCCTGCAAGCGTGGTCTGATACGCTGGCGGACCTGAAACAAGCTGCCGCAGGACAGCGGATTGCCGTGGTTGGCAATGCCCGTTCCTTGGGTGAAAAGGCGCTGGGGGCTGATATTGATGCCCATGACATCGTGCTGCGGATGAACAGCGCACCGCAACCCGCGCCACACAGCCACGGCACCCGCACCGATTGGCTGGCGACTTCGATCCCATTGAAATCAGACCGTCTGGCGCAACTGTCCCCTGATCGGCTTTTGTGGATGACCCGGAAGCGGAAACGCCTGCCTTATGACTATGCCCGCCGCAACGGTTTTTTCCTGAACCCGCCCGCCCCAATGGATTGCCTGTCGCAAAAACTGGGCGGTCCCCCTTCAACCGGGATGATGGTTTTGGAACTGATGCACAGCCTGCCGTTTGAAACGATTTCTGTTTATGGGTTCGATTTTTTCAAATCGCTTTCCAATTCAGGCCGCAGAACCGCCGAACAGGTGCCGCATGATTTCGGGGCCGAACAATCCTATTCGACCCAGCTTTTCGCAAGCGACCCAAGGTTCCATCTGTTCTGATTGTTCTGGCAAACCTACGGAATAAAAAAACAGGGCCACGAAAGGCCCTGTTTTTTATTTAGAAATCCAGATTTTCGACGCTTAGCGCGTTTTGCTGAATGAACTCGCGGCGTGGCTCCACCACATCGCCCATAAGCTTGGTAAAGATGTCGTCGGCTTCCAAAACATCGTCAATCCGCACTTGCAGCAGCGTCCGCGCTTCGGGATCCAGCGTGGTTTCCCACAACTGATCGGGGTTCATTTCCCCCAGCCCTTTGTAGCGTTGCAGGGCCAGACCCTTTTCGCCTTCGCGCAGGATAGCGTCCAGCAGGTCCAGCGGCCCCATGATCAACTGGCTTCGATCCTTGCGCACCAGCGTAGCGGGGGTGTCATAGACCTCTTGCAGGCTTTCGGTGAAGCTGCCGGTTTTGCGCGCCTCGCCGGACCGTAGCATCGGCCCGTCCAGCGTGCGCACTTCCTCGACCCCGCGCAAGATACGGGCCAAGCGGATACCGTGATCCTGTGTGATCCGCCCGGTCCAGCCGCGTTCGTATTCCAGCGCGATCAGGTCCAGCCGTTTGGCCACGGTATCGGCCACGCCTTGCAGATTGGCATCCACGGCCCCCGGCACAAACGCCCCGGCAATCGCGGCCTGTTCCAGAATGTGACGCGGGTAATGGGTGGGGAAGGCATCCAGCACACGTTTCAGGCTGCGGGCTTCTTCGACCACGCGCTTCAGGTCCGCCCCGGCCATTTCCATGCCAGAACCAAGCCGCAGCACCGTATCCGTCGTTCCCTGTTCAATCAGGTAATCGTCCAGCGCAGCCTGATCTTTCAGATACACCTCGGACTTGCCGCGGCTGACCTTATACAGGGGCGGTTGCGCGATATACAGATAACCGCCTTCGATCAGCTCAGGCATCTGGCGATAGAAGAAGGTCAACAGCAGGGTGCGGATATGCGCGCCGTCCACGTCAGCATCCGTCATGATGACGATCTTATGATACCGCAGCTTGCCGATGTTAAATTCGTCCCGGCCAATGCCGGTTCCCAGTGCCATGACAAGGTTGCCGATTTCCTGCGATCCCAGCATCCGGTCAAACCGCGCCCGTTCCACGTTCAGGATTTTCCCACGCAGCGGCAGGATGGCCTGCGTGCGTCGATCCCGGCCCGTCTGTGCCGATCCACCAGCCGAGTCACCCTCGACAAGGAAGACTTCGGTCTTGGACGGGTCTTTTTCGGAACAATCCTTGAGCTTGCCAGCAAGGAAATTCACATCCATCGCAGTTTTACGGCGGGTCAATTCGCGGGCCTTACGGGCGGCTTCGCGGGCCAGTGCCGCCTCGACGATCTTGCCGACGATCATCTTGGCGTCGCTCGGGTTCTCCTCGAACCACTCGGCCAGCTTTTCACCGACAAGGTTTTCAACGGCCGGGCGCACCTCGGACGAAACCAGCTTGTCCTTGGTCTGCGAACTGAATTTCGGGTCAGGCACTTTGACGGACAGCACACAGGTCAGCCCCTCGCGCGCGTCATCGCCGGTGAAGTTCACCTTTTCCTTTTTCGCGATCCCGGATTCAGTGGCATAGCGCGTCAGGGTGCGGGTCAGCGCCCCACGGAAGCCCGCCAGATGGGTGCCGCCATCGCGCTGCGGAATGTTGTTGGTAAAGGGCAGCACCGTTTCGTGGTAGCTGTCGTTCCACCACATCGCCACTTCGACGCCGATGCCATCCTTTTCGCCCTCTACGAAAATCGGGGTTGCCATCAGCGGATGTTTGGAACGGTCCAGATATTTGACGAACTCCTTTACGCCACCTTCGTAGAACAGTTCCGAACGCAGCGGTTCAGCCGGGCGCAAATCTTCCAGAATGATCCGAACGCCCGAATTCAGGAACGCCAGTTCGCGCAAGCGCTTTTCCAGCGTTTCAAACGAATATTCCAGATTCGAGAAGGTGCCTTCCGGGTCTGTCGTCTTGGCCGAAGCCAGAAACCGCACCTCGGTTCCTTTTTCGCCTTCGGCATCGCCGACAACGCGCAAATGTTCCGCCGTTTCGCCGCGCACGAACTTGGCGTAATGTTCCTTGCCATTGCGCCAAACGCGAAGTTCCAGCCATTCGGACAGGGCGTTCACCACCGACACGCCCACACCATGCAAACCGCCCGACACCTTATAGGAATTGCTGTCGAATTTCCCGCCCGCATGAAGCTGGGTCATGATCACTTCGGCGGCGGAAACGCCTTCTTCCTCGTGGATATCCACGGGGATGCCGCGCCCATTATCGCGCACCGACACGCTGGAATCGGCATGGATGACAACGCGCACATGGTCCGCATGACCCGCCAACGCCTCGTCAATGCCGTTATCCACGACCTCGTAAACCATGTGATGCAGGCCGGACCCGTCATCGGTATCCCCGATATACATGCCGGGCCGTTTGCGCACAGCCTCCAAGCCTTTGAGAACTTTAATAGAATCCGCGCCGTATTCTTGCGCGGTTTGCTCGGTCCCGGACATGCAGCCCCACCCTTTATGTCGTTTGAGATTATATACGAAACCTTGCGGGCGTTGTCACGCGCCCGCCCCATATTTTGTAACGGTTAAAATAGTCAGACGCCGCAGATCAGCCGATTTGCAGCGGTTCGCGCGATGGTTCGCGGGTCTTTTCCACCCAGCGGGCGATGACAGCGCGGGCGGCTTCTTCATCTGATCCTTCGACAGCAATGCGCAAGTCCTTTATCGCATTGGCCATTTCCAGTTCCGACAGATAGGTTTCCTGCGCCCGCATGATCTTGGGGTGTGGCGTGGTCAGCATGTCCGGGGAAATCAGCAATTCCTCGATCAGCTTTTCGCCAGGGCGCAGCCCCGTCACCACGATTTCGATGTCGCCATCGGGGTTGTTTTTATCCAGCACCGAATACCCGGCACCTTCGATCATCTGGCGCGCCAGTTTCTTGATCGGGACCAATTCGCCCATATTCAGCACGAACAAATCCCCGCCACGGGAATACGATCCAGCCAACAGCACCAGACGCGCCGCTTCGGAAATCGTCATGAAATAGCGGGCGACATCATGGTGCGTCAGCGTCACGGGGCCACCACGGGCGATCTGCTCCTCGAACAGCGGGATCACAGACCCGGACGATCCCAGCACATTGCCGAACCGCACCATCGCAAAGCGGGTTTTGTCCGCGCGGGTGGCTAAATCCTGCACCACCAGTTCTGCCAGCCGTTTCGACGCGCCCATCACATTAGTGGGGCGCACAGCCTTGTCGGACGACACCAGAATAAACCGGCTGACCTTGGCCTTTAACGCCGCATCGGCAAGCGTCTTTGTCCCTAGAACATTGTTGTTCAGACCCGCGATTTCGTTCTTTTCGACCATTGGAACGTGTTTATACGCCGCAGCATGAAGGACGACCTCGACCTTGTGATCATGCAGGACTTTCGCACAAAGCACCGGATCACACACCGACCCCAAGATTGAAATCAGTTCAATCCCCTGTGTGACATCCAAATCTTGCAGTTCTTTTTCGATGTTATACAGCGCCAGTTCGCTGTGATCGAACAACACCAGCCGCGCGGGTTTACAGGCCACCAACTGACGGCACAGTTCGGACCCGATGGCCCCCCCTGCCCCGGTGATCAGAATGCAGCGATTGTGATAGCTTTCCGCCACTTCCGGCAGTTCATTTTCCAGCTTGTTGCGGCCCAGCAAATCATCCAGCGAAACAGGCGAGCTGCGCTTGTTCAGGTCTTTCTGCTGGATCAGTTCAGCGAAGGATGGCAGCGCGTGAACCTCGCATCCCATTTCCCGCAGACGCATGGCAATTCGCGCCTGCACTGCCGGGGTTGAGGATGGCATGGCCAGCACCACCCGATCCACGGATTTATTCGCAATCAGGTCTTTCATACGGCTGGAGGCATAAACGGGGGCCCCCGAAACGGTCAGGCTTTGCAGACGGGGGTTGTCATCGACAAAGGCCACCAAAACCACGGCGTTATCCGTCCGCAAGGCCGCCGCCAACTGTTGCCCTGTTTGACCCGCACCATAAATAATCACACGAGTCCGGTTCTTTGCGTTTCGATATACCGTCAGCAAAACACCGCGCATAAAATTCCGTGTCGCCACCACGGAAATAAAGAAAATCATCCCGAAAACCGGGAACATCGGTGCCCCGAATGGCGAATCAAGCACCATGTTCGACAACAGCCCCGCACCGACCAAGATACAGGTCAAAATGGCCGTTGGTTTCATGCCACCTGTTTCAAACGCATTCAACCGAATGCGCGACAAGCCCAGCATGGCAGATGCCCCGGCGCTTAGGCTCAGGACTCATAACCAAAACATGACTGTTGCGGCGAGAGCGATGGCCGAGAGGAAGACTTCGGGGCAGCGGTCATATCGGGTGGCGACCCGCCGCC